>NZ_CDHO01000001.1:0-500000 GCF_001006785.1 Hyphomicrobium sp. GJ21
AGCGCGCGCACCGTCGCGACGATGACGACCGCCGACGGCGCGAGGCCGGCCTTGCGGCACTTGATGTCGAAGAACTTCTCGGCTCCGAGGTCAGCACCGAAGCCGGCTTCGGTCACGACGTAGTCGGCGAGCTTCAGCGCCGTCGTCGTCGCGAGCACCGAGTTGCAGCCGTGGGCGATGTTGGCGAACGGACCGCCGTGAATGAACACGGGGTTGTTCTCGAGCGTCTGCACCAGGTTCGGCTGCAGAGCGTCTTTCAAGAGCACCGTCATGGCGCCATCGGCCTTGAGATCGCGGGCGCGGACTGGCTTCTTGTCGCGCGTGTAGCCGACGATGATGTTGCCGAGGCGGGTTTCGAGGTCCTTCAGATCCTTCGACAAGCAGAGGATCGCCATGACCTCGGAAGCAACCGTGATGTCGAAGCCGTCCTCACGCGGGAAGCCGTTCGAGACGCCGCCCAGCGAGTTGACGATCGAGCGCAGCGCGCGATCGTTCATGTCGAGGACGCGCTTCCAGCCGACGCGGCGCTGGTCGATGCCGAGGGCGTTGCCCCAGTAGATGTGGTTGTCGATCAGCGCGGAAAGCAGGTTGTGGGCGCTGGTGATGGCGTGGAAGTCGCCGGTGAAATGCAGGTTGATGTCTTCCATCGGCACGACCTGGGCGTAACCGCCGCCGGCGGCGCCGCCCTTGACGCCGAAGCACGGTCCGAGCGACGGCTCGCGCAGGGCCATGATCGCCTTCTTGCCGATGCGGTTCAGGCCGTCGCCGAGGCCGACCGTCGTCGTCGTCTTGCCTTCGCCCGCAGGCGTCGGGCTGATCGCCGTCACGAGGATCAGGTGGCCGTTCTTGTTGCCTTGAACTTTATTGATGAAATCGGAGGAGACTTTTGCCTTCGTCCAGCCATACGGGATCAGCGCGTCTCCGGGGATGCCGACTTTGGCAGCAACATCCACAATCGGCTTTGTTTTGGCTTCGCGCGCAACTTCGATATCGGACTTCACGGCCACAGGCTCTTCCTCCAAGGAACTAATAATTCGCGAAACTAATTTTCGCGATCCCGGCATTGGTTTTCGGGCGGCGGATATTGGACTGCGGCGCGCATTGCGCCAAGGACCTGCGTCTAAAAATCCGATATAGCTGAAAGGCTATTATATGGCCGATATCACGCGATGAGCCTGATTTTCCGCGAATCCGGCGCATAAGCCGCGCTTATAAACACAGTCACGTTTTTGCATGCTGTTTTTCGCGCGCGAAATCCCGCCGATTTTCGCAGCGTATCGAGGCTGGATGCTGCGCTGTGGCAACGACATTGTTTGCAGGATCGCCTTCGACTTCGTGAGCCGCAGCGAGATCGTGCAGAGCCATCTCGCTGCGACTTTCGTTACTCGATCTTTTCAAATGCCGCCCGCCTTACGATGGCGAGCCGCAGTCCATGTTCGCTGGAATCGCGTTCCTGATCTCGTCCGCTGTCATGTCCCGGACATGCGTTGCGATCGACCAGCGGTGGCCGAAAGGATCTTCAACTTGTCCATAGCGATCGCCCCAGAACGCATCCGAGACCGGCATTATCAGTTTCGCTCCGGCGTCGACTGCTTTCTGAGCAAAGCTATCCGCGTCTTCGACATAGAGATGCAGCGTGACCGGCGTTCCGTTCAACGACTTCGGGCCGAATGAACGCCATTGCGGATTTTCTTCCGCAAGCATTACGCATGAATCGCCGATGCGAATAGCGGCGTGCAGCAGCGCTCCGTTTGGCATAAGAAGGCGCGCAAGCTCGACCGCGCCAAATGCGTTCTTATAGAATTCAATCGCTTCCAGCGCACCCGCACACACAATATGCGGCGTTACCGTACTCATGCCTTCCGGAATCGGTTTCACATTCGAATTGGCCATGGCTTGGGTCCTTCCTCCTGCAGCTTCATGTACGGGACACGCGCGTGTAGCCGTTTGCTTCCAGAACGTGTGACGATGCGGAATCCCGACACGATGCTGAAAATTTATTGTTCACGCGGAAGGCGTCATCGGCGTGTCAGCCAACCTCACTTGACTGAAAACCCAGAGACTGGTTGCCTTTCCCTGGGGTTAGCGCACATCGACGTTGGGGATTATACTCATGGCACAGCTTAGCTTTCGGCGCAGGCGCGAAGACGATCCCGCCGCGGTTGCAATCGAAGCGGGCAGCCACGCGGCATCTTCCGGCGGAAGCGGCGGACAATTCGCTGCGGCCATCTCAGCTCTGGCGCTGATCTTTTCGGGCTATAGCTTGTGGGACAGCTCGCTCAAAGCTCCCGATATCAAAGTATTCGTCCCGCCGGTCACGCAATACAGCTCGCCATATCAGAACAGCAATTTCGAAGTCATCGAAGTTCCGGTGACGCTACTGAACGACGGCGGACGAACGGGAACCGTCCTTTCGATGGAGCTCGCGGCAACAAATCCGAAAACCAAGGAAACGAAACACTTCTATGCCGCCGACTTAGGCCGCTGGACGATGGATAAAGCGCGCGCAGGGTTCGATCATTTCGCGCCTATACCGCTCGCGGGAAAGGCAAGCCGGACGGAATCGATTTTGTTCTATCCGAAGTCGCCGGAAGAAAAGCCGGAGCAGCTCATTCATGAGCCCGGTATCTATGAGTTCAAGCTCAAGATCGACGAAGCGCGCGCGGACGATTTCGGTTTTCTCGATCGCCTGTGGCCGTCGCAAGCGACTGAAGTTTCCTACAAAGCCGAACTCAGATTTTGGGATGCGCGATCATTCCAGAACGGCACGATCGCCATGTATTCGACGACCGGCCGCTCAGCGAAAAGCGGCGACGCCGACGCGCAATAGCGCGTACGCGTCCTTTCAACCCAGCGCGCGAACGACGAGAACTGTGGCGTTATCCTGGTAAGGCTCGCGCATCTGCTCGACGGCGCGGATCAGAGCTTTCGCAACAGCCGCGGCGCCATCGCCGGCATAGCCACGAATGACACGCGCGATTTCATTCTGATCGAGCGTCGCAATGCCGTCGCTCGCGAGCACGACATAGTCACCCGCTTCGAGTTCCAGGGGACGTTGCGAAACATCGAGCAGGTCGATTTCGTCGCCGGTTACGGCTGAGCGCAGCATGTGGCGGCGCGGATCGCGACGTGCTTCGACTTCGGTCAGCTTGCCTTCGGCGACCATGCGATCAAGCTCGGGCGCGAGCGAATGATCTTCGTTGAGCAGCGCGATCTCACCGCGCCGGAACAGGAACAGCGGACTGTCGCCGACGCTCACCCACTCGATGCCCTTCGGGCCGAATGCGGTTCCGACAAGCGTCGATCCCATACCTGCGAGCAGAGGGTTCGCGGAAATCTTCGTGGCAAGCGCGCCGTTGGCGGCCTCCAAGGCCGCCATCATGCGATCGATCACTGCGCCGGAGTTGCCGCCGACGGCCGCCAGGAATTCTTCGCACACGGTGCGGCTCGCAAGCGCGCCTCCGGTGTGACCGCCCATGCCATCTGCAAGAACCGCGAATCCTGCGGTATCGAATTTCGGACCATCGCTCGCCAGCGCCACGGGCTCGCCGCCCTCGGGACGGAAGGCGGCGGAGTCTTCCTGATAGTCACGGGCTCCGCGCGTCGCGGCGACTGCATGCTCGAACGGCGGCATTCGATCCTTAGGCTTCGGAAATCTCGGACCAGTCAAACTCGCTTCCGCAGAACGGCAGGAACGCGACCTGCGTACGCCCGAACGTGATGACGTCCATTGGCTGCAATGGCACGGGGCCTGCGGGTCGCTTGTCGTTTACGGACACGACGTTGGTTTTAGCAAGGTTTGGAACAAAGAGGAAAGACCGATCGCTCGAATCGTAGCGCAAATAGGCCTGCGCTTCGTTGGAAATGGCATCGTCGCCGAAATCCAGGGGAATTCGGTTGTCTTTCGAGCGTCCAACGGTGTTGTTGCCCTCGAAGATCGGGCGATACGAGCCGAGTCCCGGACCGCCGACGACGATCAGGAAGCCGACGACCGGATCGCGCTCGAAAGTGCCGCGTTCGATCTGGCGGCGGCCGCGAACCAGAACGGTGCGGGCAGGTGCGTCCTCGGCTTCGGGTTCAGGCTCGACCTTTTTTACCCGGCCTTCGGGGCGGACGACGCGTGTGGTCGGAGGGACGTCGGACTCCTTCGCGGCTTCGGCCGGCTGGGCCGCTTCCGGTTTCGGCTCGGGCGCCGTACGCGCCAGGCGTGCCGCTTCTTCCGCGCTCAGGCTTTGGGGCTTGGGCGGCAGCGGCGGAGGGGCTTTTTCATCTGAAGCGGGTTTGGCAGCGGCGGCGGGTGCGTTCGGCGTCATTTCGATCGGAGCGTCATCGCGGCCGGCCGCCATCAGGGCGTCGCGCAGGGAGCCCAGGAACTTGTGGGCCTTTGCGGCTTTCGCTTCGTGTCCGGCTGTCGTTTCGCCCTCAATCGCCATGCTTCTCTCCTCATGGTTGGTCGCGCACGGTGATGTCCGTGCTGCGGAATTCGTGCTTCAACGCAAGAACTGAAACTCAGAACGGGACCGAAACCAGCGGCTCAAGCGGAGCCGGAGCGAAAACGCAGCTTGCCGGGCCCGAGTTCAATCAGATCGCCGTCCTGCAAGCGCGCTTCGCAGCAGCGCCGTCCGTTGACGATCAGGCCATTGCTTTCGACGCCCGACAAATCGGTGATGTGCCAGTCGTTATAGTCTTCGCGATAAATTGCGGCGTGATAACGGTGAACGGCCTTGCTCGCGATGCGAATGTCGTTGTCATCCTCACGCCCGATCCGGATCATGTCGCCCGAAATCGCATAGCGCACGCCCTTGCCGCGTGACGCGATCTCGACAAATGGCTGGTGTGCGTGCGGAATGGCTTCGTCATCCAGTTCGGATTCGGGCTCGACGTCGTCGTGACCGGGGCGATAGAGGCGGGTTGCATCGACCGGCATGCGAACTTCGCGGATAACGCGAAAAGCGATGGTCAGAAGCGGAAAGCCGATGGCGAGGCCGAGCCCCAGCATCAACGCCGGAGCGACGCGATAGCCTTCGACGATCGCGGCTTTCGTCGCACGCAGTCCCCGCGCGCTCGCATCAAACACAAATGCTGGCGCAAACCGCTGAGCCGAAGGGGCCGAGAGGAGTAAAAGGACGACAGCCGAACCGGCTCCAATCGCCCACAAGCCCGATCGCACCTGCGTCGATCTCATGATTTAAGCCCGAATCGCGTTCATGCACTCTGGTGCAGGGATGGCGGCGGCAACATGGCCGGAAAGCGACACCGTAGAGATTTATTCATCCCGCGTTCATCGCCCGTCGAGACGCCATATTCTTGCGTCATGGGAGCGAAGCAGAGACAAGGGAGCCGGGCTGGTCTCTCGACGTCCACGACGCCAGCACGCAGGAAATAACAACCGCAAGCGCGATATCGCGCGTGGGGATCATGACGCAGCTTGTCGCTTTACCTGACGGAACTGAACTCGCGGGCGATTATAAAATCGTGCGCGTGCTCGGCGCGGGCGGGTTCGGCGTCACGTATCTCGCGGAAGAACCGAACCTCTCGCGGCAAGTCAGCATCAAGGAATATTTTCCGAGCGATTTCGCGAGCCGGACCGATAACCTCGAGGCGACGCCGCGCTCGGCAGGCTCGACGAGCGACTACAATTGGGGCCTCGACCGCTTCGTCGACGAGGCGCAGACGCTCGCGAAGTTCAATCACAGCAATATCGTCAAGGTGCATCGCGTCTTCCGCGCGAACAACACCGCCTACATGGTACTGCACTTCGAGGAAGGAAAAAATCTCAAGACGTGGCTGAAGGATCTCGGCCGCGCGCCACGCCAGAAAGAACTCGATGCGATCGTCGGACCGCTGCTCGATGCGCTCGAGATCATTCACAACGCCGACTTCCTGCATCGGGACATCGCGCCCGACAACATCATCATTCGCACCGGCGGCGATCCGGTGCTCATCGATTTTGGCGCGGCCCGTAGCGATATCGCCGCGCATTCGAAGACGAAAACAGTCTCAGCTCTCGTCAAGCCCGGTTACAGCCCCTACGAGCAATACGCGGAGACGAGCCGCCAGCAAGGTCCGTGGACAGATATCTACGCGTTCGCGGCGACGCTCTATCATGCGGTGACCGGCAAGCGGCCTCCCGACACGCCGTCACGAATGCTGAAGGATGAGATGGTGCCGGTGCGCGAAGCGGCGCTCGGCGGATATCGCGGCACATTTCTCGATGCCATCCAGCAGGCGCTGACGCTCGCGGTCGACGGACGTCCGAAGTCGGTCGCAGCCTGGCGCGGCGCGCTGCTCGCTCCGGAGCCGCCGAAGCCCGGCATCTTCCAGCGCTTCAAAGAGAAGACAGAAGTTCATCGCCGCAAGGACGAGGAAAAGCAAGCCGCCGAGGCTGTCGTGAACACGGTGGTTCCGCCGCCGCCGGATGCTCCGGGTCCGAAGGGCGGTCTTCTCGATTTCTTCGACGCGTTGAAGCAGCCTGCGGAGGCCAACACGCCGGTCGCACCCGCGTCTCCGGCAGCAAAGCCGGTGGCCGCGAAAAAGCCTGCCGCCGAGAAAGCAAAGCCGGAGAAGGCGAAGCCCGAGAAAAAGAAGGCGCCAGAGAAAAAAGCGGCTGCGCTGCCGCCTCCACCGCGCCCCGCGCCGGAGAAAGTGCGGTCGAAATCCAAGCTCAGGCCGAAGCCGGACGTCGGCCGCCGTCCGCTGACGCGCGGTCTCAAATCGAAGATCATCATTGCTGCGGCGCTCGCGGGCATCGGCTTCGCATTCAGCGATCGCATCCCGGAAGTGCTGCGGGTGCAAGAGTCGCGAATAACGACTGGCGCGATCGGCACATCCGCCACGGCCGAACCGGCGCTCAAGCAAATCGCGGAGATCAAGGCGCACGACGCGCCCATCGAAGAACTGGCGCTGAGTGGCGACGGCCGGTTGGTGGTCACGAGTTCGCATCAGCCCGAGCTCAAGATCTGGTCGTTCGATTCCCGTCAGCTGAAAGGCGTCGTCGCGCTCGAAGATGGGCCGGCAACATCGTTCGCGGTGCGCAACAATCGCGTCGTCACCGGGCACGCCAACGGCGCCGTCGCGATCTACGATCTCGACAGCCAGCGCCGCCTTTATCGCTTCAAACGCAATGACGCGCGGATCTGGTCCGTGACGTTCGTCGGCTCCGAGGATCGCGTTGCCGCCGCGAGCCATGACTGGATGCTGGCGATCTGGGAAACGGCATCGGAAAGCGCGCCCAGCGCCATTCTCGAAGGTCATGAGAACGCGGTGCAGGCGGTCGCGGCCGATCCTTCGGGCCGATGGATCGCGTCTGGCGGCGCCGATCGCAGCGTCAAGATCTGGAACGTCGAAACGCATGACGCTCGGCGGACCTACCGCAATAATTCCGATTTTATTTCAAACCTCGCGTTTTCGCCCGATGGCGCGACCCTGGCGGTCGGCAGCCTCGACGGCACCATCAAAGTGCTGTCCGTCAATTCCAACAGAGTTCAGCGCGCGTTTGCAGGCCAGAACAAACGCATCACGTCGCTGGCGCTCGCAAACGGCGACGACATGCTGGCGTCCGCCGACGAGGGCGGCAACGTGCGCATCAGAAGTCTGAAGCGCTCGCGTCAATTGCTCGCCTTGCCAGGACTTGCTTCTGGGGCCAGAACGGTGGCGTTTACCAATGACGGCCGCACTTTATTGACGGGCGGCCAAGACGGCGCCGTGCGGCTCTGGTCGCTCCCGGATTCCCAAATCGCCCAGGGCAACTAAAGCCCAATCCTAAACATGGGCAGGAGCCTCGACGGCGCGAACGGTTGGCGGCATGATGCCGTCGCAATCGAGTCGCCGGAGGACCCCCGCTGATGGACGTCGATGCCATTCTGCTCGCACGTATCCAATTCGCCTTTACGGTTACGTTTCACATCATCTTTCCGAGCTTCTCGATCGGTCTAGCGGCCTTCATCGCGACGCTGCTGGTGCGCTGGCGGATGACCGGCGAAGATCACTTCCACCGGCTGGCGCGCTTCTGGACCAAAATTTTCGCCGTTTCATTCGCGATGGGCGTCGTCTCCGGCATCGTCCTTTCCTACCAATTCGGCACTAACTGGGCGAAATTTTCGGTCGTCGCAGGAAACATCATGGGACCGCTGCTCGGCTATGAAGTGCTGACGGCGTTCTTCCTCGAAGCGACATTCCTCGGAATCATGCTGTTCGGCTGGCAGCGCGTGCCGCCGAACCTGCACGTGCTGTCGGCGGTTCTCGTCGCGGTCGGCACATCGTTTTCCGCATTCTGGATTCTGTCCGCCAACAGCTGGATGCAGACGCCGGCGGGCATCGAAATAAAGGACGGTATCGTCTATCCCGTCAGCTGGTTCGAAATCGTTTTCAATCCGAGTTTCCCCTATCGCTTCGCGCACATGTTTACCGCTGCCTACCTGACGACATCGGTCGTCGTGCTGTCGGTCGGCGCGCGTTACCTCGTCCAGGGCCGCTTTCTCGAAGAAGCGAAGACGATGGTGCGCATGGGGCTCGGCATGGTCGCGATCCTGGCGCCGCTGCAGCTTGTGATCGGCGACGCACACGGCCTCAACACGGCGGAACATCAGCCAGCGAAAATCGCGGCGATGGAAGGACATTGGGACGGCAGCAAGCCGGGGGAGCTTCTGCTGTTCGCGTGGCCCGATGAAAAGGCCGAGAAGAACCATTTCGAGATCGGAATTCCGCATCTCGCGAGCCTCATCATCACGCACAGCTACGATGGGCTCTTCAAGGGGCTCAAGGATTTCAAAGTCGAGGAACGGCCGCCGATTCTGCCGGTCTTCTTTGCGTTCCGCGTGATGGTCGGCGTCGGGATGCTGCTGATCGCGATCGGCTTCGTCGGCGCTTTCCTGTGGTGGCGTCGGAAAGTGTTTTCAGCGCAATGGTATCTCAGGCCGCTCATCTACGCGTGGCCACTCGGTTTCATCGCGATCGTCTGCGGATGGTGGGTGACCGAGACCGGCCGCCAGCCGTACCTCGTCTACGGAATTTTGAAGACGATGGATGCGGTGTCGCCCGTCGCCTTCGGCGCGGTGCTGACGTCTCTCATCCTGTTCGTGCTCATCTATACGAGCGTGTTCTCGATGGGCATTCTCTACATCAATCGGCTGATCGATAAGGGGCCGGAAGGCAAGGCGATTGCGCCGGAAGGCAACGCTTCCGTCGGCGCGCGTCCGATCGCAGCCGCGCAGGATGCGGCCAGAAGCGCGCTCGGATCGGAGGATTAGGATCATGGATACGCTCGCTTACGCGCTGCCGCTGATCTGGGCCGCAATCCTCGCGACCGCCGTGACGCTTTACGTCATCCTGGACGGGTTCGGGCTCGGGCTCGGCATCCTCTTCCACTTCGAACGCCGCGAAAGCCAACGCGACGTCATCATGAACACCATCGCGCCGTTCTGGGACGGCAACCAGACGTGGCTGGTGCTCGGCGGCGGCGGTTTGCTGGCGGCGTTTCCGAAGGCCTACGCCCTCGTGATGTCGGGGCTCTACATTCCGATCATCGTGATGCTGCTGGCGCTCGTCTTCCGCGGCGTCGCGTTCGAGTTCCGCTGGGTTGCGAAGCCGCGGCAGGAATTCTGGGACCTCGCGTTCTCGTGGGGTGCAGTGGTCGCGACGTTCGCGCAGGGCGTCGTGCTCGGCGGATTGCTGGAAGGGCTGTCCACCCAAGGCGGACATTTCGCTGGCGGCACGTTCGACTGGCTGACGCCGTTCTCGCTGTTTTGCGGGCTTAGCCTGCTCGTCGGTTACGCGCTGCTCGGGACGACGTGGCTCATCTATAAGACCGACGGCGATCTGCAGGAGTGGGCGCGCGACAGCGCCAAGATCGCACTGCTGGCCATGCTCGCCGCGATGGCGATCATCAGCCTGTGGACGCCGTATTCGGTGCCGCGCATCGCCGAGCGCTGGTTCACGTGGCCGAATTTCCTGATCTTCGCGCCTGTTCCTTTGCTGTCGCTCTATGCTGCGTGGCGCTGCTGGCAGGGCATCGAGAATATCGGCAAGGACGCCGAAGCGTTTCTCTCGGCTGTCGCGCTGTTCCTGCTGGGCTTTGTCGGGCTGTTGATTTCGAACGTGCCCTATCTCGTACCGGGCGCACTGACCGTGTGGGAGGCCGCGGCCGCACCGAGCTCGCAGCTGTTCATGCTCGTCGGAACGCTCATCATGTTGCCGATCATTCTCAGCTACACGATTTTCGTGTACTGGACATTCCGCGGCAAAGTACGGGCCGGCGAAGGCTACCACTGATCCCGGGTTAGCCCGGCAAAACCGTTCGCAATCCGTCGCGGGATGTGGGCATCCACGCTCGCGACAAAGGACTGCCATACTTCGTTCCAAAATATTGGCACGCGAATCGCGTGGGGAGGATTGCCGGGATGTTCGGCTGGCGCAGGCGCAGCGAAGGCTTCGAATGGCGGGAATACGTGCGCACGACCGTTCTGGTGCGGCGCGCCGATCGCCAGCGGCGTATCGAAGATGCCCGGCTTGCGGCTGTCGAGAAAGTCAAGAATGCCGCCGATGCCGGAGCCGAAGCGGGCCGCGCCAGCGCATCGTTCGTCGGTTCGCAGTTCTCAAAGCTTCTTTCGATCATCGTCGAAGCGCTTCTCGATTTTGCGGCGGCCGCATTTCATCTCGTGACGCGCTGGTCGAAGTTTTTGTTCGCGGTCATCGCCGATGCGTTTCGCGCTCTTGCCGGGCGTTTCGGCATCGCGTTCGGCGACGCCTTGAAACGGCCGGCGGATGCGGTGCGCTCGAAGGCAAGTCTTCTGCCGGACATCGCGCGGCGATCGCCGGTCAAGCCTCGCCATATCGCAGGCGCGGCGGCGGCTCTCGGGCTGATTTATTTCGGCGGTCCAATGCTCCGGAGTGCCGATGGCATTGCCGTCGCGGAATATTCTCCAGATCGTCCGTCACAGGTTTCGGTGAGTACCGAGTTGTCGGGCCGCGCGATCGCGATTGCGGGCAACCTGATGCGCCTCGACGGCGCGCTGGTGCGCATCGCCAACGTCGAGGCGCCGGAATCGCGCCAGCCTTGCTATCGCGCCGATGGCCGGCGTTGGAATTGTGCGGCGGCGGCGAAATCCGGGCTTGCGCACGTCGTTCGCGGGCGACGCATCACCTGCACGCCATCCGGCTCGGGGCAGGACGCGAGCGGCTATGTCTCCGCGCAATGCACCGTTGGCGAGGCTGACCTGGCGGCAGAATTGGTCCGCAATGGCTACGTTTTTGCCGTCAGCTCGTTCTTAAGTTCGCTCGGCAGCGAGGAAGAGGCGGCACGGTCCGCGAAGAAGGGTATCTGGCAAGGCGAAATCCAGCGGCCGCAGGAATGGCGGGATCAGCAATGGCAGGACGCCAAGCGCGGAGCGCCCGACGGCTGCCCGATCAAAGGTTTCGTGCGGGCGTCATCCAAACTGTATACGCTGCCGTGGTCTGCCGATTATGAGCGCGCGAAAGTTCGTACCAACAGGGGCGAACGCTGGTTCTGCAGCGAGGACGAAGCGAAGGCCGCCGGCTTTCAGCTCTCCAGCCGTTCGTGAGCGACGGTGGCTGCCCAAAACAAAAAGCCCACGGTCGGGGGAAGACCGTGGGCGTCAAACGTAGAACCGGCGCCAAAAGGGAATGGGACGGCGAAAGCTCTATCTCGCCCACTAAATCCTGATATGGCGGCAGAATTCAAGCTGTCGCCGGAACTGATTCGTACTTTTAAGTCAAGACTTCTCTGTTTTGCCCGCGCCTCTGGCAAAACTGCAACGTCGTCTTTTGATCCCTTGGAATCGCTTTCCTTCCCGCGCTGGACTCCTCACGCGAAGGCCATCCAGGCCCCGCGAAGAGCCGCGCGCGGCTCTCAAGGGAAATGAGTGGCGCGCCCTAAGTCCCCGGCGCGCGGGTATAAAGTCTGTGTTGCAGATTCACACCATCGAGCGGCGGAACGCGTAGTGGCAACAGGGAAATGGCTTCGGCCCGCTGCCATTTTGACTCTTCGACGCTAAAGTGCCCGCGCGATCGGGGCACGGGCGTTTAGGAACCAGAGGGGTCAAGTTATGTTTCGTAGACTGGTACTGGGGCTATCCGCAGTCCTGGCGATGGGGATGTTGTCGAGCGCCGATGCGCGACGCTGGCATCGTTACCACCAGCATCACAACAATCAGCTCATCGTCATTGCCGAGTCGGACGTCGATCTTTCGCTCGACCGCTATACGATCGACGTGCGTCAGGCGAAGGGCGCCTACAAAGGCATTCGCATCAAGAACTCGATGGGCAAGCTCTTCGACATCCGCCGCGTCGAAATCGTCTACAGCGACGGAACGGTCTGGAGCGAGGACCGTCAGATCGACATGTACTGGGGCGAGCGGAGCCGTCCGATCAATCCGACGTACGAGAGCCGCTTCATCGATCAGATCAAGATCACGCAGGAGCCGGGATACGGACGCGGCCGCCTGCAGATCATCGGCATTCAAGACCGCGAAGGCCGCCGCATGGACCGCGCTGGCGGCGATGACGGGCGATATTCGGACAATCGCGATCGCTCCGAGCATCTGGTGTCCAGCCGCCGGGATCGCGGCGATGATCTCGGCGCCCGTCCGACGGTGCCGGTTGCCACTCCGGCGACTCCTGGCCAAGCGACAGCCGGCGGCGACGTGCTGTTCGGCGCGCAATACGTCGGCTTCCTGACCGACCGCGACGTCATCCGCGTCGGCAACGAGGTGGGCAAGTTCGCGAAAATTCGCCTGCGCGTTCTCGATAACGACATCCACATCAGCGAGATGAAGGTCGTCTACAACAACGGCGAGAGCGATGCGCTGGCCGTCAATGCCGACATTCCCAAAAACTCGCGCACGAACTGGATCGATCTGCGTGGCGACCGCTTCATCAAGGAAATCCAGCTCGTTTATCGCTCGCGCCCGAATTTCAACGGACAGGCGCGCATCGAAATCTTCGGCCGCTATGCTGCGGGCTGGCTTGGAGCCAACGGTGAAGGACGCAAGTACAATCAAGGCTGGCTGCTGCTTGGCGCCCAGACGGCCGGCTTCGTCGGCTTCGACAAGGACATCATTCCGGTCGCCAGCAACGAAGGCGGGTTCCGGCGGCTTCGTGTGACGGCGCGCGACCGTGCGATTACCCTTAACGAGATCAAAGTCGTCTACACCGACGGTTCCGATGAGACGGTTCCGATCCGGACGCGCGTCGACGCGGGCGGCACCTATGGACCGATCGACCTCGGCGCTCAGCGCCGCCAGCCGATCGACCACATCGAAGCCAAATACCGCTCTCGCTTCTTCGACTCCTCCGCCAAAGGCAAGGGTTCGGCGATCGTCGAGATCTGGGGCCAGCACTAAGGCCATGCTCACATAAAAGACATAAAATCGCTATTGAGGGAGCCGGTCACGATCGGCTCCCTTTTTTTTGCAGCTGCAAACTGGAGCCCACGGTCAGGTTCGTGGATGGAAACGCACGCAATTTTTCTGATCGCAACGTCAACGCTGTTTTGCGACATTGGATGAATATGCTACCCGACATCTACGAGTGGACGACTTTCCGATCCACTTTGGGGGGACCTACGTCTTGAACCTGAGCCTCAAGCAGCCGCTGCGCGCGGAAAGCCGTGCCGAACTCGATCCACACGGAGCGCGACTGGGCGCGGTGGTTCCGGACGTCATGCCGGAAAGCCAGAAGCAGCGCGTGCGCCGGCTGGCGGCTCATTGTCAAACCTATCGTGGCTCGGTGCCGCGACTCGCAATCCAGCAGCTCGTCACAACGCTGGTGCCGCTCGTCCTCGTGATCGGGGCCATGTTCGCGACCGTCGAGCATGCCTATTGGGCGACGCTGCTTCTTGCGCTGCCTGCCGCAGGGCTTCTCGTGCGCGCTTTCATCATCCAGCACGATTGCGGACACGGCTCGTTCTTCGCGTCGCGTCCCGTCAATGATTTCGTCGGACGCTGCATGAGCGTGCTGACGTTCGCCCCATACGGGCTATGGCGGCGCGAACATGCCCAGCATCACGCGACGTCGGGCAACCTCGACCGGCGCGGCGCGGGCGATATCGACACGTTCACCGTCAGCGAATATCTGGCACTGCCGCTGCTGCAGAGATTGCGCTACCGCCTCTACCGCAATCCGCTTTTCCTGTTCGGCATCGGCGTGCCCGCTTACTTCGTCATTCTGCAGCGCTTACCGTGGATGCATGCGCTGCCGCCGAGCCAGACCTGGCGCAGCGTGCTCGGGCTGAATATCGGTCTCGTGCTGTTCTACGCGCCGCTGTTCTACTTTTTCGGATGGAGCAACGTGCTGTGGGTCGGCCTGCCGGTGCTGCACGTCGCGTCGGCCGCCGGCGGATGGCTGTTCTTCATCCAGCATCAATTCGAGGAGACGACCTGGGATAAAGCCGAGGGCTGGGACTTCCAGGTCGCGGCGCTGCTTGGGTCGTCCTACTACAAGCTGCCGCGCGTGCTGAACTGGTTCACCGGCAATATCGGCCTGCACCACATTCATCACCTGAACAGCATGATTCCGAACTACCGCCTGATGGCGTGCCTGAACGCTAGCCCGGAATTGCAGTCGATCAATCAGCTGTCCTTGCGCGATAGCCTCAGATGCGCGCGTCTCAAACTCTGGGACGAAACCGAGCGCCGGCTGATCCGGTTCGATGAGCTGCCGGCAACGCGGTAACGGGTTATCCGGCACGGGATGTCATGACCGACCGCGCCCCACAGCCGACAGACGATCTCATTTCGATCCGGGATTGGCTGCGGTACGCCGTGACCGCGATGACGCGCGCCGGTCTCGTGTTCGGACATGGGACGGAGACCGCTGTCGACGAGGCGGCATTTCTCATTCTTTCGACGCTTGCGCTGCCGATCGACGACATCAATCCGTGGCTCGACTGCCGCCTGACGCGGGATGAACGATCCGCGCTCAGCGACATCATCGGACGCCGCATCGAGACGCGCAAACCCTCAGCCTACCTGACGAACTCCGCCTACATTCAGGGGCGCAAGTTCTACGTCGACGAACGCGTGATCATACCGCGGTCATTCATTGCCGAACTCATTGCGCGCGATGGCCTTGGATCGATCGTGCCGGACGCGGCCGAAGTCGGACGGGTGCTCGATCTTTGCACCGGCTCTGGTTGCATTGCGATCCTCGCGGCGGAAGCATTTCCGAACGCCGAAATCCACGCGAGCGATATTTCCGATGACGCGCTCGCGGTTGCCGCGCGCAACATTCGCGACTACGGCCTGGATCAACGTGTACGCACGTTCAAGGCGGACCTGTTCGACGGGCTTCCCGCCGGTTCCTATGATCTCATCATCTCGAACCCGCCTTACGTTGCGGCTGCCGAGGTTGAAGCTTTTGCGCCCGAATATCAGGCCGAGCCGCAGCTTGCGCATCTCGGCGGCATTGACGGACTCGATCTCGTCAAGCGCATCCTCGACGGCGCCGGCGAACGCCTCGAACCGCACGGCAATCTGATCGTCGAAATCGGCACCGGGCAGGACGCGCTCGAAGCCGCACGTCCGGACCTGCCGTTTCTCTGGCTCGACACCGAAACGAGCGAAGGCGAAGTGTTTGCGCTGAACGCCAGCGACTTCAAACAAAAGCGCGGCGACCAGGGCCGCCGCGCCAGAAAAAGCAGCTAACGCGCAATCGCGTCTCGGGTCAGCCGAAGGCGCCGAAGTGATGCGAGATGCCGGTGCCGATCTCACGCACGAACTCGTACGAATTTTCCATCGGCGTCAGGATTTCGGTTTCGAGGCGTCCATAGTCATTCACACCGCGCGGACGATAGCTTGCCGGCTCGTTGAACTCGTTCTTCTCGTCGATCGTGCGGTTCGAGTGCGGGAACGCCTTGCGCAACACCGCGAGCACGTCGGGAATATCGAGGCCGAGCGCCATTTCGAGAACTTGCGTATGCGACAGGCCATCCTGCGGGGTGAAGCGCGGGAGCTGCGCCGCGAGGATGAAGATGCGCATCATCACCGCGAGACGGATGGCTTGCAGCAGATCGAGTTCCAGACGGTTCTCGTCCGGCGTCATGCCGTCCTCGATGTTGAGGTCGGTGAGGATGGCGTGAAGATCGATCGCATCGAGACGCAGAAGGTGCACGAGCTCCGCGATGTCGCTTTCGCGATCGTCGGGCAAGAGATGCGTCGCCAGCGTGCGGAATGCAGAGTTCAAAGCCTGCTCGCGGCCCCATGAGGCGCGCGCCGCCCAGAACCCAGCGTCGAAGATCTTGGCGTTGGCGCCCATCGCGTTGAGGCTCGAGATGGTCTTGGCGTGCGCGACCATCGCCAGTATCGACTGCAGGCGCTTTGATGAACGGGCAAGCTTGTTGAAGTGATCGACCTCGCTGCCGACGGCGATACCGAGACCCGCGACGACGTTCGCGAGATACCCGAACTGCTGCAGGATCGCATTGTTCGGGATCGCACGCATGCGCGCCGGGTTGCCACGATCGGACGTATGCTCGCCCTGGCGCTTCACCGGCCGCGAGCCCGTCTTGAACAGCAGGTTCGCGCCGAACGCGCCAAGCACGGCGCGATAGCCGTCGTGCGCGAACAGCTTCTGCTGGAAGGCTCGCAGGCGGAGGAAGAAGTCGAGGTTGAAGTTCTGCTCAGTGTAGAACGGATCGATCGTCTCTTCCGGGATCTCGCCGTCCATGACGACCGTCGCCAAGGCGCGCGTGGTCAAAGCGCGATTGCCGAAGGTCATGTAACCGTCGCCGCCCTGGAAGCTCGTTTCGTGCTTCACCGGAATTTTGGCGTCGGCGAAGCGGCGGCGCGACTCGTCCGTCATCAGATAATGCAGGCGCTGATGCAGGTCGCCCGGATGTGCACCGCGCCCCATCGACTCGCCGTGCGTCGAGAAGATCAGCGTCTCGACGTTCTGCAGCTTCGCCTTCGCGACCAGCGCCGACAGACTGTCGTAGTAGCGCTCGATCGCCAGCGTCGCAGGAATTTGACCGATGAAGCGGCCGGCATCCGAGAAGCCGGTCTGGATGCTCAGACGCTTCCGGCCCTGAACGTAATCGCGATAGGTGTCCTCTTCGACGAGGCGCTCCATGATGCGCGCGCCGTTCTCGAGGCCCGACGGCGTTTCGAACAACGGCGAAATATCGGTGATGTGATCGACGCCGAAGAGCTTCGCAAAGAAGACTGCGATCAGGATCGTTGCGGGCGATTCCGCCTCGGCGATCAGGAAGCGGATCGGCGTTTCGCGGTCGACATGCTTCTGAATTTGCGCGGTCAATGCGAACTGACGGATGGCCGTCGCGGTCTCGAGATCGAGCGTCGAGAAGTTGACCGTTTCCTGCGGGCAATTCTTGATCATATCGACAATGCGCGCCAGCGATTGACGCTCAGTCAGATCGCGCGTCCAGGGTTCGTGGACGTAAGCGCGGAAGGCGTTGTTCAATTGCAGCGCGTTGATGCGAAGGTGAATGTGCGACGTGCCGAGTCCGGTCGCGGCGACGAGGCCCGAGAGCGCCGCGATAGCGCGCTTCACCTGCGGAGCTTCGACGGAATCGATCAGCTGTTCGAACAGCGTCTGCAGCGGCTCGACCGTCAGCAGGTTGTAGCCGTCCGACTTGGTGATGACGTTGGCTGCTTTCGAGAGATAGTCGTGGTCGTTCTCGAACTGCTCGATCGCCTTGATCTGCTCGTCGACCGCGGCAATGCCGAGATCGAGCTTGCCGACGATCTGGCGTGCGATGCGCTGCGGGCCGTCGGCGTCGTCGAGCTTGTGCTTCAGGACGACGAAACGCTCGCGAATGTCGGCGAGAGCGGCGCGCTTTTCGAGCAGGCGCACGTGGAACGAGAACGTCCAGGAAATATCGTTGCGGCCGTCGAGGTCGTAGCCGACCCACGACGCCATCGTCGCGAGCTTCGGACGCAGCTTGAATGCGGCCTCGCCGAACTTCTGCGACGAGACGCTGAAGAACGCATGCAGCAGCTCTTCATAAGCGTTGCGCAGATTGCGGATCGCCTCCTGCACGCACTTGTGCTCGTGCTGCAGCGTCAGCGTTTCCTCGGGGCGATGCGGAATACCGATCTGAACTTCTTTGGCCGACGGGTCGGCGACGGCGATCTCGACCATCCGGCGATAGAGCGCATCGGAGAGTCCGAAGGTCGGGTGCGCGGTCATGACGATGCCGGTACGCGCGCGCGACCAGCGCTGCGCGAAGGCTTCAATCGAGCCCGCCGCTTCGTTCGCCGTCTTTTCGACGTAGGCTGTAAAATCCTTCAGCGTCGACGACTGGTCGACGTAGCCGACCTTGTCACGCAACCGTCGAGCGCGGCGCACACAGGCGCGGTCCATCAGGCGGGCGGCGAGATTCTTGACGGCGTCGAAGGTGATCGCCTGCGATTCAAGACGCCGCGACAGATCAAAGGCGACGTTGAGAATTGGATTGAGCGAGGGATTGTCGGGGATTTGCGTCCTTAGACGCTTCAACTCTTCGATCAGCGCGAGTTCGTCGAGTTCAGCTGAATGTTCCACGCGCGTCGTATCCTGCATCCACAAGCCTCCGCGTTCCCGGAGCGGGACCGCGTTCAAAACGTAAGATCATTTGGCTCAGTGTGCAAAGACCGGAGCGGAGCGGCCGCCCCGGTCTTCGCGGAGTTCAGGCAACTTTTTTCTGCTTGCCGAGAACCTGCGCGACGGTCGAGCCCATTTCCGACGGCGTCGGCGCGATGGCGACGCCGCAGCCCTTCAGGATCTCGACCTTCTCAGCAGCCGACTCGCCGAATGCCGAAACGATGGCGCCAGCGTGGCCCATGCGGCGGCCCTTCGGCGCCGACAGACCGGCGATGTAGGCGATGACAGGCTTCTTCATGTGCTCTTTGGCGAAGAGGCCGGCTTCGGCTTCCTGCGGACCACCGATTTCGCCGATCATCAGGATGGCGTCGGTCTCGGGATCGTTCTCGAAGTGCTCGAGGACGTCACGATGCGACGAGCCGTTGATCGGGTCGCCGCCGATGCCAACCGACGTCGAGACGCCGATGCCAAGGGCCTTGAGCTGCGCAGCAGCTTCGTAGCCGAGCGTGCCGGAACGTCCGACGATGCCGACGCGGCCCGGAAGGTAGATGTGTCCCGGCATGATGCCGAGCATCGCCTTGCCTGGCGAGATCGTGCCGGCGCAGTTCGGGCCGGTCAGGATCATGCGCGCTTCTTTCTTGTAGCGGCGCATGTAGCGCTTCACGCGGATCATATCCTGGGCAGGAATGCCGTCCGTGATGCAGACGCAGTATTTGATCCCAGCGTCGGCCGCTTCCATGATCGCATCAGCCGCGAACGGCGGCGGCACGAACACGATGGAGGCTTCAGCGCCCGTCTCGTCGACGGCGCCCTTGACGGTGTTGAACACCGGACGGCCGAGATGCGAGGTGCCGCCTTTACCGGGCGTCACGCCGCCAACGACGTTGGAGCCGTAGTCGATCATTTCCTGGGCGTGGAACGTGCCGATGCGACCGGTGAAGCCCTGGATCAGGATCGGCGTCTTTTCATTGATAAAGATTGCCATTGGTACGTTTCTCCGGGCTTAGGCTTTTTTGGCCGCTTCGACCGCCTGCTTGGCAGCATCGGCGAGAGTTTCCGCGCTGATGACCGTCAGGCCGCTGTTGTCGATGATCTTGCGGCCTTCTTCGACGTTGGTGCCTGCGAGGCGGACGACGATCGGCAGCTTGATATCGAGTTCCTTGACGGCGTCGACGACACCCTTGGCAACCCAGTCGCAACGGTTGATGCCGGCGAAGACGTTGACCAGGATGGCCTTGACGTTCTTGTCGCGCAGAACCGCCTTGAACGACTTGGTGACGCGCTCGGGAGAGGCGCCGCCGCCGATGTCGAGGAAGTTCGCAGGCTCGCCGCCCGCAAGCTTGATCATGTCGAGCGTCGCCATCGCGAGGCCGGCACCGTTGACGATGCAGCCGATGTCGCCGTCGAGGCCGACGTACGAGAGACCACGATCCGACGCGTAGGTTTCGCGCGGATCTTCCTGGCTCTTGTCGCGCAGCTCGGCGATGTGCGGACGACGGAACAGCGCGTTGTCGTCGAACGACATCTTGGCGTCGAGCGCAACGACCTGCTTTTCCTTGGTGATGACGAGCGGGTTGATTTCAACCATCATCGCATCGAGATCGCGGAAGGCGCGATAGCAGCCCATGATCGCGGGCACGAGCTTGTTGACGATCTCAGGATCGACGCCAAGTCCGAATGCCAGTTCACGTGCCTGGAACTGCTGCATGCCGACCGCCGGGTCGACCGCGACGCGGATGATCGTGTCGGGCTGCGACGCCGAGATTTCCTCGATGTCCATGCCGCCCGCGGCCGAGGCCACGACGACGATGCGCTCGGAAGCGCGGTCCATCACGAAACCGAGATAGATTTCGCGATCGATATTCGTCGCTTCTTCGATGTAGAGGCGCGAGACCAGCTTGCCGGCCGATCCCGTCTGATGCGTGACGAGCTTGCGGCCGAGCATGAACTCGGCTGCATCCTCGATTTCCTTTTCCGTCTTGCAGACTTTGACGCCGCCGGCTTTGCCGCGTGCGCCGGAGTGAATCTGCGCCTTGACGACGACCGTGCCGCCAAGCTCGCTGGCGCGATAGGTGGCCTGTTCAGGGCTGTAGGCAAGTCCGCCGCGGGCGATCGGCACGCCGAACTTCGCAAGAAGCTCTTTGGCCTGGTATTCATGAATGTCCATGTTTTTGGACTCCTCGGGATTGGGCTTGTCGTTTCCGGCTTCTGATTATTTGCTCTTCGCGCGAGCTTCTTCGCCTGCCTTGATCGCCGCTGCCGTCACCAGCAGGTTCTTCGCCATCTTTTCAGATGCCGCGTCGATCATCTTGCCGTCGAGCGATGCTGCGCCCTTGCCCTGCGCTTCGGCTTCCTTGAGTGCGACCAGGATGCGCTCGGCGCGTTCGATTTCCTTCGCCGTCGGAGAGTAGATCTCGTTGGCGAGTTCGATCTGCGAGGGGTGGATCGCCCACTTGCCTTCCATGCCGAGAGCGGCGCCACGGCGCGCAGCGGCCTTGTAGCCTTCCGGATCGTCGATGCCGCCGAACGGGCCGTCGATCGGACGCAGGCCGAATGCGCGGCAGGCGACCGTCATGCGCGACAGGGGGAAGTGCCACTGGTCGCCCGGATAGTCGGGGTTCAAGCCGCCGATGACGACGGTGCGGGCCTTGTTGAATGCGGAGTAGTCGGCAACGCCGAAGTGCATCGACTCGAGGCGGCTGTTGGCGGACGCGATGGCTTCGACGTTGGCCATGCCGAGCGGCGTTTCGATGAGGGCTTCCATGCCGATCTGGTGCGGGAGACCCTTCGCGACTTCGATCTGGCTGACGAAGCTTTCGATGGCGTAGACGTCGGCCGGGACGCCGACCTTCGGAATGAGGATCGTGTCGAGCTTGGCGCCTGCCTGCTCGACGATGTCGACGACGTCGCGATAGCAATAGTGCGTGTCGAGGCCGTTGATGCGGACCGAAACGCTCTTGCCCGCGCCCTTCCAGTCGAGATCGTTCAGAGCCTGGATGATGTTCTTGCGAGCCTGCTCTTTCTCGGGCGGCGCGACGGCGTCTTCGCAATCAAGGAAAACATAGTCGGCGGCGCTCTTGAGGGCGCGGTCGATCATCGTCGGGTTGGAGCCCGGCACAGCGAGATACGAACGCTGCAGACGCTGCTTACGGTTCGGATAGAGGGTATAGCTCATTTGGGGGTCGCCTTCCTAGCGGAGTGAACGATCGTTGTTGTCTTTGCGAAAAAATCAGAATGCGGAGCGTCGTTCAACCAGCGAGTGCGATACGACGCCAGAATGCCCAGCCGCCTTAAGCAGCTGGGCATTGTTTCGTATTAGGCCTTCAGCGGCTCTTTGCTCGTCGCCGACTTGACCGGATTGCTGGTGAAGTATTCGGCGGCGGCAGCGGTGCCCGAGCCGAGCTTGACCGGGATGCCGTTGTCCTTGAGCGCCATCTCGACGGCGAACAGAACGCCACCGACCATGTACTCGTCGAGCGAACCGAGGTGACCGATGCGGAACACCTTGCCGGCAACCTTGTTGAGGCCGAGGCCGAGCGACGTGTTGTAGCGATAGTAGGCCGTCTTCGTGACGGCGTTGCTGTCAACGCCTTCGGGAACGAGAATTGCCGAGACGGTGTCGGAGTACCACTTCGGCTCTTTCGCGCAGAGCTTCAGACCCCAGGCTGCGACGCCAGCGCGAACGCCGGAGGCGAGGCGATGGTGACGAGCAACGACGTTGTCGATGCCTTCAGCGAGCAGAAGATCGATCGAGGCGCGCAGGCCGCGGATCAGCGTCGTTGCAGGCGTATAGGGGAAGTATCCGAGATCGTTCGTCTTGATCATGTCTTCGAACGAGAAGAAGCAGCGGTTCATACGGCCGTTCTTGCTCTTGTTGACGTCGAGCGCCTTCTGGCTGACAGCGAGAATGCCGAGGCCGGTCGGGAGCATGAAGCCCTTCTGCGAGCCGGAGACGCAGCAGTCGACGCCCCATTCGCCCATGCGCATGTCGAGCGAGCCGACGGACGAAACGCCATCGACCATCAGGAGTGCGGGATGCTTCGCGGCGTCGAGCGCCTTACGGACGCCCGCAACGTCGCTGGCGACGCCGGTCGCCGTTTCGTTCTGCGTGACGAACACGGCTTTGATTTCGTGATTCTTGTCCTTGGCGAGAATGTCAGCGTACTTCTCGACCGGAACGCCGGTGCCCCACTCTTCGTCGCAAACCTCAGGCTTCAGGCCAAGGCGCTCGGCCATATCGACCCAGAGCAGCGAGAACTGGCCGAAGCGGCTCATCAGAACCTTGTCGCCGACGGCGAGCGTGTTCTGGATCGCAGATTCCCATGCGCCCGTTCCCGACGACGGGAAAAGGAACACGCGGCCATCCTTCATTTTGAAAACCTTCTTGAGGTCTTCGAAGATCGGCAGCGTCAGCTTGGGAAATTCCGGCGAGCGCATGTCTTCCATCGGAAGGTTCATCGCGATGCGCACAGCGTCGGGGACGTTGGTCGGGCCAGGAATAAAGAGGTGGGGCGTGACGGTCATGAGCGTTTCTCCGCGCTGCGTTGAGCCAAGCCGAACGGTCCCCTACGACTATGGGGACCCGATATCCGGCGCGCTTTTGCTGATCCTTCCGCCCGATCGCAGATGCGGGCGTAAGTTCCTAAGTAGCAGGGGGACAGTGACGGTGCGAACGAAAAACTAACAACACCCCGTTGGGCAGCATAGGCTACCCACCACTGCGGCTTTGTGTGCGCCGATTGCCGCCGCCGTCACTGACAGCTCAGCGCGCGCGCTCAGTGGTGATCGTTACGGTTAACCGACACGTGCAGTGCAACAGCCATCGCGCGGTTGGACACGCCGAGCTTATCGTACAAATTTTTCAGATGGTATTTCACGGTGTTGCGAGAGATGCCCGTGCGCGCCGCGATCTGCAGATTCGTCCAGCCGTTGGCGAGCGCTGCCAACAGTTCACGTTCGCGCGCCGTCAGACCTTCGAGCGGATCGTGATTGAGCAAATCGATGTCGACGTAGGGTAGCGACAAGCGGCCGCGCGCAACGGAGACGACGGCTTCAAGCAATACCTGCGGCTCCTCCGTTTTCGAGACGAAGCCCCAGGCACCGCCCTTGATCGCCTGCCGCAAGACTTCGCTGCTGCGTTCACCCGTATAGATGACCACACGTGTGCGCCACTTTTCCTGCTTCAGGCGCGTCAGCACGTTGCCGCCCGTCATGTCGGGCAACGTCCAGCCGACGATGGCGATTTCGACCGGCTTGACCTTCAGTGCTTCGATCAGGGCTTCGCCCGTCGCATAGACGCCGCAGACGCTGAAGCGTCCGTCGCGTTGCACAAGCGTTTCCAACCCGGCCCGCACGACCGGATTTTGATCGGCAATCGCGACCTCGATCTTGCCGGCCATCAGCGCCAAGCCTCTCGAGACGCAGTTGCGCTCGAACGCCGACCGAGCGCTTGGCCGAAACGCTCGAAAGCCGAAGCGCTCGTCGAGGAGCGTGAAACTGTGATGCTCTTAGCCAGCTTCTGAATCCGCTTTGTAATCAGTGAGTTACATTTTCGGATAGGGCCTTAGCCTACCACAAAATCAGATAACGGTTGTTTTCCAGCAAAAGCAAGGTCGCCAATTGCAGCGCACAATGGCGGTTGCAAACAACAATTGCCGGTTGATCGTCCTTCGCTTTAGTGCCGATGAAATTCTTAACCTCGCGTCTTCATTTCGGTGACAACCCTCACTCACTGCCCGCCGAAAGGCGTAGTGTCGGACAAGCTTGTTGTGTCAGCGACGGAGAAAGCTCGTCATGTCGATGTCCGCGAAACAAGAACGCGCCCTCTTGAATTCCGATGAGATTGTGGTGCTTCGCTCAACACATCATCCGGAAATCTATGAGCTTGGCCGGAAGGAATTGACGGACCTGCAGACCCGCTTGCGGGATCTGCGCGATAAGGCGCGGACCTTGACCCGTCAGAAACAACGTGAAACCCGCGGCAAATCCGAGCCTCGCGGCAAAAGCTTTCCCGGGCTCGTCGAACAACCGCAACGGCGCAAGCAACTTTTCGCAGCCGCATTAAAGCGGGTGAAGAAGGAACTCTCCCGGCTGAACAAACTCGAAGCCAGGGTCGAGCACGTCGAAGCGGCGCATAAAGCGCTGGCGCAACGCCGGGCATCGAACTTCAGACCGGCCGTCCCGGCAAGCCGAACCTCCGGGACAGGCATGCAACCGCAAGAAAGTATCCGGCGGCGGCGCGTTCTGCCTCGAGGAAAAGTCGGGAGCGTTCTGAAGCAAAATAAGATCGCCCAAGCGGCGCGGGACGCCCGGCCGCAATGATGCGCGAACGGCATAATTGCTGAACAATGCAAAGTGGCGACCCCGGCAGGATTTGAACCTGCGACCTACGGTTTAGGAAACCGTTGCTCTATCCAGCTGAGCTACGGGGCCAGGCCGGTTCGTGGCGCCTGACGCTGCGATTTCGGCGAGCGCGCAAGCTATGCTGCGGGCGTTGCGGCCGGTCAAGGGACTGTGAGCCGAGGTCCCAGGCCTTTCGCGGGCGAAGCTGCCGCCGACCGAGATAAAACTTGTTCAACTTATGATTGAATAATTGCTCAACCTAAAGTATGTCAGCTTGTGACCGCGAGTGCGCGGGAGGCTGCGAGCTCAGCGGGGTTCCGCGAGGGCCGCTCGCGGTCGCGCCCTTTTCCCCCGAGGCGCACGCCCGGCATGCAACCGCTGCGGACAGCTCGTGGCCGGAGGCTTGGCGGGCGTCGGCGTCTGTGATTTTCTTCCGGCATGGGGCGGGGTTCAAACACGAGTAACATTGCAGGGCTTGCGGGCCTCGTCGCTCTCGCGAGCGCGGCCCTGCCTGCAATCGCGGACGACACGCTCCCAGCGCCCTGCGTTCTTGAACCTGGTCCGGTTCGCACCGTCGCGCGCGTGCTCGATGGCGAGACGCTCGTTCTCGATGACGGGAGCGGCGTGCGGTTGATCGGAGCGCTGGCTCCGCGGGCGCGCGATGCCGGGGCTCAGGCTGGCGAGTGGCCGCCTGAAACGCAGGCGATGCAGACGCTTTCAAACTTGGTGCTCGGCAAACGGATCAAGCTCGCTTTCGGAGGCCGGCAAAAGGATCGCTACGGCCGTTTCCTGGCGCAGGTTTTTCTCGAAGCGAACGGCCGCAGCGAATGGGTGCAAGGCACGATGCTCGCCGCCGGGCAGGCGCGCGCCTATGGCGTGCCGGAAAGCTTCGCGTGCGTGCGTGAGCTTCTGGCGCACGAAGCGGAGGCGCGCCGCAAACGGCTTGGTTTGTGGAGCAACGGCGTGTATCGGCCGATGCCGGCGGAGCAGCCAGGATCGCTTCTCAAGCAGCGCGGAAAATTCGAGCGGGTGATCGGCACTGTCGCGTCGGTCGGCAAGACCAAGTCGACGACGTATCTCAACTTCGGAACGGACTGGAAATCCGATTTCACGGTGCGCATCAGCAAAGTGGTGCTTGCAGCCAATCCGGAATTCGCGCGGACGCTCGATACGCTCAAATCGAAAACCGTCGTCGTGCGCGGATGGATCGAGCGGCGCAACGGCCCGTTGATCGATGTCGCCGACGTTTCACAAATCGAGATCGTCGACGGCAAGGACGATGCTCTGGGTGCCGCTGGCGTGAGCGCCGTGACGGCGCCGAACGACGCGCAACCGGCGAGCGCTCCTGTCGATCCCGATGGCGCACAAAAGTTGCGCCCGGATCCGACGGAAGGTGCGGACCCGGGCGCTGTAAATTTATAGCCGAAATTGACGGCGTAAGCCGAGCGTCAGGCGGCTTCGCCGACCGACTCGCTATCGGCCAAGCGACGGCCTTTCGCGCTCTTCGACAAGATCTCCGTGATGCGCTGGACCGCGCCGCGCTCGTCGAGCTTTTCGACGGCGGCCAGCTCACGTGCCATGCGATCGAGGGCGTCCTCGTACAGCTGGCGTTCGGAGTAAGACTGCTCCGGCTGGGCTTCCGAGCGATAGAGGTCGCGCACCACTTCGGCGATCGAGATCAGATCACCGGAGTTGATCTTCGCAACGTACTCTTGCGCGCGGCGGCTCCACATCGTGCGCTTGATGCGCGCGCGGCCCTTGAGCGTTTCCATCGCCTTCTTGACGAGCCCTTCATCGGCGAGCTTGCGCATGCCGACGCTTGCGAGCTTGCCGGTCGGGACGCGCAGCGTCAGCTTTTCCTTGTCGAACGTGATGACAAAGAGCTCGAGCGACATGCCGGCGATTTCCTGCTCCTCGATGCCGACGATGCGGCCGACGCCGTGAGCGGGATACACAACGAATTCGTTGGCCTTGAAGCCGTGACGCTGGTTGACCGGCTTCTTCTGGACCGCAAGGAGCTGGCGGGCAGCAGCCGTCTTTTCTGCGATCGCCTTGGGGGTCGCGGAATGCGCGGCAGGCGCAGTCGCAGGAGCGACCGACGTCGTCAACTTCTGGCCAGCCGGTTTGTGCGTGCCTGCGGGGACCGTCATGGCGCGCTGCGGGGCAGCTGCCGCGGCCTTGGCTGCGAACTGAGAGGGTGAAACGGGTTTACGCGTCAAAACCGGATCCACTTTCGCGGTCGGCTGCGGTTTCTTGACGGACTTCGCCGATGCGACGGGTTGCGCGCTTTTCTGCTTGCTGAGTGAAGGCTTAGTCTCGGCTTCCGTCTTGGCCTTAACGGGCTTCGCGGATTTCTGCGCGCTCGCAGCCGCTTTCAACGGGACAGCCTTGTGGACCGCGGATTTCGCTGCGGACTTGGGGCTGACCGGAGCTTTCTTCTTCTGCGCCATATTTTTTCTCACTCTCGCGTACTGAGCATGGCCGGGGGACCGGCTCGTCGGGCCGCCTTGGGAGGCGGGCATCAGTGCCGTTGGCGGTAGCCGACGACACGCGCGCATCGAGCCAAACCTTGTCCCCGAAGGAAAAGGTCGTCCCCTGCGCGCTCATTGTGGCCTAGCTTTGCAAACTCCATCCGACTCTGAACTGGCCGTGTGACGCCCCATTACGTTTCATTGAAAACCGGCCCTCAGAGCGGGGCGGCCTTCTTTTGTTCACAGCCGTTTCGGATTTGTGCTGTCTTAATGCCATCGAGAAAGACTCTAGCATAATCTTGCTCGTAAATGAAGGCCGACCTCATGAGACAATCTGGTCGAGCTTAAAAATCGCGCCAAAAAGGCACGAAAAACGTTTTTTTAACGGACGTATTTATCTCAACTTAAATACAAAAAACCCGGAAATTAGAGAATCAATCTCCTGAACCGGCATCTGGAGAGAAATATTTTTCGAACTTTCCTGGTTCATCCCGGATGTCATCGGCGCCCGGAAGGGCGGCCTTTTTGGCCGTGATGTTCGGCCAATTGTCCGCGTACTGCCGGTTTAATTCGAGCCAGCGCTCCATTCCGGGCTCGGTGTCGGGCTTGATCGCGTCCGCCGGGCACTCAGGCTCGCAGACGCCGCAATCGATGCACTCGTCGGGATGGATGACGAGCATGTTCTCGCCTTCGTAAAAACAATCGACCGGACAGACCTCGACGCAATCCGTGTATTTGCACTTAATGCATTTCTCGTTGACGACGTAGGTCATACGTTTTCCTGGCGGATCTTTGCTGCGCGCGATTCTGAGCGATATGGCCGGGCCGCGAATCGACGGTTCGCGCGATCATCGGCGGCGCCTTCTTTAGCATAGGCAAACCCGTTGCCTAGGTGGAGAGGAGTCACAGTTACAAACGACCCTTGAGCTTGTCGATCTGACGGCGATCGCGCTTCGTCGGCCGGCCTGAGCCTTCCGAGCGAACGGCGGGTTGCTCCGGCTGCGCGACCAGATCGGCCGCCTCCGGCCGAACCTTCGGCGGCGTGTGATCGAGAAACAGCGACTGGGCTTCGGTGGCAGGCCCGCGCCGATGGCCGATCCCCACGATCTCGAGGCTTCGCACGGCTGGGCCGACGACGAGCGTCAGCACGTCGCCCGGCTTCACCAGCGTGCTCGGCTTGTCGATCTTTTCGCGGTTCAACCTGACCTTGCCGCGGGAGATCAGGTCTTGGGCGAGGGTGCGGGACTTCGTGAGGCGCGCGAACCAGAGCCACTGATCCACGCGCTGGCTTGAGCTGACGCCCGCCGGGCCCATCAGGTCGAACCGGAGCCTTCGCTGCGCTTCTCCATTTGCGCCTTGAGCGCGGCGAGGGCCGCGAAGGGCGACGACGAGTCGGCAGAGCCGGACTTCGGCGGCGCTGCGGTGATGACCTGAGGCGCGCGGCGCGGCTCGTCGCGGCGGCGTCCTTCGCCATGGCGATGATCGCTTTGCCTATGATCGCCTTTGCGCTGGTCGCCGTGGCGGTGATCGCCCTGCCGGTTGGGGCGCTTCTCGTGATCGCGCCGAGGCTTGCCGCCGTCGTGACGCTCGAAGCGCGGGCGCGCAGACTGCTGGTCCGACGGCGCGCTTGCATCGCTGGCGGGCGCTGCGGATGGCGCGGCGCTTGCGTCGGATGCCAGAGCGGAGGCAGGAGCACGATCGTGACGCGGCTTGCCACGCCGGTGATGCGCTTCGCGATGATCGCGATGCCCGCCTTCGCGACGATGATGACGTCGTGGCCGCCAGATCTCTTCGAATTTTTCGGTTTCGGGTTCGGCTTGCGTTGCGGCAGGCGTTTCGGCGTTTTCGGCCGCCACGGGCGCTGAAGCTTCAGCCTCGGAGGTTTCGGCGGGCAGAGCTGTCGCGACTGCGGCTGTTCCGGCTTCCTCCGCGGGCTGCTGCGTCTCGGCTTCAGATGATCCTTCCGCATTTGCGTCAGGAGCAGGTGCAGTCGAGGTTGATGCATCGGCAGCAACGTCGGCCGGTGCCGCTGCCGGTGCGGGCGCGATCGGACGCCGTTCAAGCCGGAAGCCGAGCGACTTCAGGACTTCGCCCAGCTCTCCGGACGAGCAGCCGAGGATCGACATCATGTCGTCGGTCGCCTTGAAGCCGCCGTCGCCGGTCGAGCCCTTGGGCGGCGCGTCGGCCCGTTCCGGAGACGAGCGCCAGGCGAGCAACGGACGGATCAAATCCGCGAGACGCTCGAGAATGTCGAGACGGACGGCGCGCGGTCCGCACACATGGAATCCGTGCGCGCGATAGAGTGCTTCCGGTACGCTCGGGTCGGTGACGACCGACGTCAAACCCGGACGCGGCAACTGCGGCGTGCCGTTCACGGTCGCGCTGTTCTTCAAAAGCCAGAGCGTCGCCGCGAGGTCGGCGGCGGCCGGCTTCAGAAGGAGCGGGAAGAAAATATTGAACGCGCCAAAGCGCAGTCCGTACTTGCGCAATTCGGCACGCGCTGCCTGATCGAGCGAGTTGACATCGTCAGCAACGGTCTCGCGCTTCAAAGCGCCGAGATTTTCCTTCAACTGAAACGCGATGCCGCGCGCGAGGCCCTGCAGCTCGCCGCTCTTCGACATGTCGACGAGCGGCTTCAGCTTGTCGGCGATCGTATCATCGAGCCAGGTTTTGAGACGCGCCTGGACCTTTTCGCGATCCGACTCGCTCATGTGTTCGTCGGCGATCAGCGACAAGCCGGGCTGCAGCGGGTCCTCGGACCGTTCAAGCTTCGCAATTTCGTCGTCGCGCCAGACAACAACGCCGGTGCGCGTCAACTTGAACGCATCGCTCTGTGCCGCCGATACGCGCCGTGCGCGCATGCCAAGCTCGCGGGTCACGACCTGCATCGCGGCCTGCCGCGTCGCGCGCTCGTGGATGCCGTCACCGGCCGAATCCAGCGTGAAGCAAAAACCCTTCAATCGGCCGACGAAGTGGCTTTCCACCGTGATCGCGCCGTCCTCGGCGATATCCGCCGTCAATTCTTCCTTGTCTCGCATGCCCTTCATCAGTGCGCTGGTCCGGCGGTCAACGAAACGCTGAGTCAAGCATTCGTGAAGTGCGTCGGAAAGACTATCCTCAACCGCCCGTGTACGTTCCTGCCATTGCACGGGGTCGCTCAGCCAAGCCGGCCGGTTGGCGACGAACGTCCACGTACGAATGTGGGCAATGCGCGTCGCGAGCGTATCGATGTCGCCGTCAGTGCGATCGGCCAATGCCACCTGCTTGGCGAACCAGTCCTCCGGAATTTTGTGCGTGCCGGAGGTCAAGTGCCGGTAGAGGTTGGAAATCAGCTCGGCATGGCTTTGGCCGGAAATCTTGCGGTAGTCCGGAACTTGGCAGACATCCCAGAGCAGAGCGACGTTGTCGCGCGTCGAGGCGATATCGGCGATTTCGCGATCGGCGCTCAACGCTTCGAGCGCGGCGACGTCGTCGGCCGTGCGGGCGCGCGCCAGGCGCTGCTCACGCGGGAGCTGACGCAAGGACTCATGCAAGGCTGAAAGCGAACTGAAATCGAGGTTGCGATTGCGCCACTGCAACGTGCGCACGCTATCGAAGCTGTGCGTTTCGAGGCGTTCGACAGCGTCGGCATCGAGCGGCTCGGCGCCGCCGGTTACGCCGAACGTTCCGTCGTTCATATGGCGACCGGCGCGGCCGGCAATCTGGCCGATCTCGCCAGGTGTCAGATTGCGATGGTTCTGGCCGTCGAATTTTCTCAACGCCGAGAATGCGACGTGATCGATATCGAGGTTCAAACCCATACCGATGGCGTCGGTCGCGACGATGAATTCCACGTCGCCCGACTGATAGAGCGCGACCTGGGCATTGCGCGTGCGCGGCGACAGCGCTCCGAGCACCACGGCGGCGCCGCCCCGCTGACGGCGGATCAATTCGGCGAGGGCGTAAACTTCCTGCGCGGAGAACGCGATGATCGCCGAACGGGCGGGCAGGCGCGTGATTTTCTTCTCGCCCGTGTACGTCAGCTTCGACAAGCGCGGACGGGAGATGAAATTCGCACCAGGGATCAAATCGGAAATCGCCTCGCGCATCGTCTGCGCGCCGAGCAGCAGCGTTTCCGAGCGGCCGCGTGCGTGCAACAGGCGATCCGTGAAGACGTGGCCGCGCTCGGGGTCGCCCGCAAGCTGGATTTCGTCGATGGCCAGGAAGTCGACGTCGATATCGCGCGGCATCGCTTCGACGGTCGAGACCCAGTAGCGGGCGCGCTCGGGTTTGATTTTTTCCTCGCCCGTGATGAGGGCGACGTTCTCGACGCCGGCGCGCGCTTTGATCTTGTCATAGACCTCACGTGCGAGCAGACGCAGCGGCAGGCCGATCATGCCGCTGTTGTGGCCAAGCATGCGCTCGATCGCGAGATGCGTCTTGCCGGTATTGGTCGGTCCGAGCACCGCAGTGACGTTGCGAATGCGGGCCTCGAGATCACTTATCATGTCGTGCCTGACTCCGATCAGACCCTGGCATTACAGAGCAGGGCCGTGAGATCAAGGGGATATTGCGTGCTCCTTCAGGAGCCCCGATCTTCCACACTCGTTAATCGAACCGGCCCTGCCGGGGAGTTCACTGCCTGAGTGCAATCTGTGCGTTATCGGCCGCTATGATGTTGATCTGGTCCGCCGTCATGACCGCAGGTCCGACGGATGACGGAACCGAGATCCGGTAGGGTACGTAGATCCCCGCGCTCGGGATGGCGCGCAATGCGATCTCGATGTGATCGTAGTCGATCCAGGGTTTCTCGAAATCTTTCGGCTTATGCCCGGCGATCGGCACGTATTTGACGCGGCAGATCAGAAGTTCCTTGGGCTGGCCGCTCGGCCGCTGTTCTTTGATGGCCTCGCGGCCCTTGAGCGACAGGCGCAGGTCGAACCGGGCCTTGCCGTCGAAGACTGGAATGGTTCGATTGCAGGCGTCCGAGCCGGTCGCGTTCGAAATCGCAAGCGTTGCAGAAATCGGGTCGAACACGTGCTTCAGGTTGTCGGGCGTGACCTTGATCGTTTCCGGATTGGGCGGCTTGTTCGGCACCAGCGCGATCGTCTTGACGCCTGCCGGATCGAACCCGAGCGTGACGGACGTCAGCTTCTTCTTTGTCTTGTAGCTCATCTGATAGGCGACGGGGCGCGGGCCGCTTTTGTCGACCGAGCCGCTTCCGGTGAACGTGCCGGTCCACTTGAAGGCACCGAACAGGGCCGAGATTTCCGTCGTGCCGGTCGCAGAATAAGTGTCGCCGCTATATTTCGATGTGAAGTTGTAGGCGCCTACCTCGAAGCCGTTGAAGGTCAGCTTGTAGCGGGCGCTCACCTGGTTCGGCCAAGCCTGATCCCGGGCCTGATCGCCGGCCGCGGGTCCGGCGACGAGAGCCGCGATGGTGGCGGCAAGCGCGCCCGAGCGGGCCAAACGCCGACGCCCAACGACATTAGAGTAGTTCATAGGCTCTTCCCTGCGCGCCCCGAAAGCAAGGTCCCGCGTTAGGCCGCCTTTGCGTCGATTCTTGGACTTTCGGCCGCAGGCCGTATATCCAGCGGGACCGGACCTTCCTGATCCCGCGGTCGTGGCGGACGATGCATCGGGCGATCAATTCCGCCAGCATGCTTGACGGCTATCCCGCCCCTCAATTATACAGCGCCCCATAGACCCCGTGAGCCCTGCTGACGGGGCGCATTTTTTCTGCAACAGCAGACATTCGATAGACCGCCCCATCCGGGTGCGGCGTAGGAGACCGTCATGACCAGGCGCTGCGAGCTGACCGGCACTTTGCCGCTGTCAGGCCAACTCAGGAGCCACGCCGAGAACAAGACCAAGCGCAAGTTCCGGCCGAACCTGCACAACGTCACGCTGCTGAGCGACGCTCTGGGCCGCAAGGTCCGTCTGCGCATCTCGGCGCGGGCGCTGAAGTCGGTCGAGCACCGCGGCGGTCTCGATGCCTTCCTGCTCAAGGCGAAGAACGACGAGCTTTCGGCGGCCTGCCTGAAGCTGAAGCGTGAGCTTCAGAAGGCGCAGGCGGAGAAGGCGGCCTAAGGCCAAGCCTCTGACGAATGAGAATTTTGCCCGGCCCGGGTTCAGTCCTGCGGCCGGGCTTTTGCTTGTCCGCGATCATTGACGATGAACTGCAGCAGGAGCGTTCGCTGCAGAATGTGATTGAAGTTGTCGTCGGACAGCATCGTGACCAGCACTTCGCCAGTCTCGAGCCGCGTCACCGACAAACCCTCCATGTTGTCGATTTCCGAGGTGAGATCGGCTTCGATGAGCGTTTCGCCTTCGATGGCGCGGCCGGGCTTCAGTTCATCGGGCGAAATGCGCCGCAGCCGCATCTTTACACCCTCCGTCCAGCGAAAGCGGCGTTCGAGAACGAACAGCGTGCCGTCGTCCAGGCTCGAAATATCGGTGATGTCGAAGTCGCCGATGTTCTTCAGATGCAGCGTCGCCGGGCCTTGCGGCGCCCACAGCCAACCTGTGTGATTGCGGTCGCGATCGTAAAGCCGTTCCGAAAACGCGATCACCGAACCTTTGTACGGGCCGCCACGCATCACCGTCATGGCTTCGAGACCCGCGTTCGGCCGCATGCGCCGAGCCTCAGCAGGAAGAGGCACCGTGCTCCGGCCTGCCACCAGGCCTTGCGACGACCAATCGTAGCGATCGATGCGATGCTTGCGCTCGAAGGCGATGAGAACGGAGCCTTGCTCAAGGGTTCCGGTTTCGAGAGCAATCGCTTCCGAGTCGCGCTCGCGGCCGATGGGCCTGCCGTCGCGATTGAGCAAAGGCCCTAGGCGCGCGTCCGAAATGCCCGCCGGATGCGTTCCATCGTAGACGATCTTGCCCGTCATCCAGACGCCGGAATCGGAAATCGCGAGCAGGGTTTTCGCATCGTTGCCGACGACGAGTCCGGACCAGCCGCCGAAGTTCGGCGACGGCGACGTCAGGACCAATCCGCCGCGAAACGTCAGCTTGCCAACCGCCGGGTTCGGCGCTGAGGTCGACGTCGCGCCGGCCATCTCTGCGCGCGCGAAATCGCGAATGAGGACTGCATCAATCGTAATCGGGCCAGCTTTCAGAGCGGCGATGTCGGGCTTGGCATCGGCCAATACGATCTGCGGGTAAAGACCGAAGGCCGCGGCGAAAACAGCGGCGCGCATGCTGTTGGCGAGCGTGCCCATGGTTCAGTGCAGCGACGCGCGCCGTCGCACGGGCCGGGAAGCTTTTTCGATTTTGGAATCTTCCTCGAACAGCTCGACGAGTTTTTCGGTCATCGCGCCCGCAAGCTCCGACGCATCGGTGATGGTCACCGCACGGCGATAGTAGCGCGTGACGTCGTGACCGATGCCGATCGCGATCAACTCAACGGACGATCGGTTCTCGATCTCGTTGATGACCTGGCGCAAGTGCTGTTCGAGATAGCTGCCGTTGTTGACCGACAGCGTCGAGTCATCGACCGGCGCGCCGTCTGAAATCATCATCAGGATGCGGCGCTGCTCGGGACGCCCGACGAGACGCGAATGCGCCCACGCCAGCGCTTCGCCGTCGATGTTTTCCTTGAGCAGACCTTCGCGCATCATCAGCGCCAAAGAATTCTTCGAGCGACGCCACGGCGCGTCCGCCGTCTTGTAGATGATGTGGCGCAGATCGTTCAGCCGTCCCGGGGCCGGTGGCTTTCCGGCCGCGAGCCATTCCTCGCGCGCCTGCCCGCCTTTCCACGCCTTCGTCGTAAATCCGAGGATCTCGACTTTGACGCCGCAGCGTTCAAGGGTACGCGCGAGAATATCGGCACAGCACGCCGCGACCATGATCGGACGGCCGCGCATCGAGCCCGAATTGTCGAGCAGCAGCGTCACCACGGTGTCGCGGAATTCGGTGTCGCGCTCGCGCTTGTAAGACAGCGCGCCGGTTGGATCGGTGATGACGCGTGTCAGGCGCGCGGCGTCGAGCATGCCTTCTTCGAGATCGAAATCCCAGCCGCGGTTTTGTTGCGCGAGAAGCTTGCGCTGCAGTTTGTTGGCGAGTTTCGCGACTGCGGCCGAAAGCGTTTTTAGCTCTTTGTCGAGGAATGCGCGCAGGCGCTCCAATTCTTCGGGCGTCGAAAGCTCGGCCGCGCCAACCTCTTCGTCGTGAGCACGAGTGTAAACCTTGTAGCCGAATGCTTCCGGGTTCTCGAGGACGGTCATGTTCGGACGCCAAGGCGCGGGCGCCTCGTTGTCGTCGACCGTTTCCTCGTCCATCTCCTGCTGTTCGGTATCGCCCGAGTCGACCATCTCCTCGGTTTCCGAGAGATCGCCTTCCGACGATTGGTCTTCGCTCTCCTTGTCTTCGCCGTCGGAGCCTTCCTCGTTGGCGTCTTCCGACTCGTCCGTCGCGCCGTCCTTGGCGCCGTCGTCGCCTTCGTTTTCCTCTTCGCCCTGCTGCGGCTCCTCGGTCAGATCGACGAGATCGAGAACCTTGAGCAGGTCGCGAATCTGGCGGCCGAACTGCTCCTGATTTTCCGACAGACCTTCGAGGCGATCGAGCAGCGTGCTGCCGCGCGCTTCGATCAGCGGCCGCCAGATGTCGACGAGGCCCTTCGTCGACGCGGGCGGCGGAAGGCCGGTCAGGCGTTCGCGAATGAGCAAGGCGAGCGCATCTTCGAGTGGCGCTTCGGCACGATCGAACACCGCCCGGAAGCGACCGTGACTGTACTGATCTTCGAGACGAGCGGTCAGGTTCGCAGCCATGCCGGGCATGCGCATTGCGCCGAGCCCTTCGACACGAGCGCGTTCTGAGGCTTCGAACACGGCGCGGGCCGGTCCGGGCGGAGGCGCGATGCGCCGGTGAATCTTGGCGTCGTGGCAACCGATCTGCAGCGCAAGGCTATCCGCCCAACCGCGTGCCAGTGCGATGTCCTTAGCGGTCGGCGCGCGCGGCGGCTCGGGGATGTAGACGGACTTTCCGGACACGTCGCCTTTACCCGGTCCGAAATCGACCTCGACCGCGCCGTCTCCAGCGATCGCACGCACGGCCGGGCCAAGCACGCGTTTCAGCGGCTCGGAGGGAGCTTCGCGGCGCTTGATTGGAGGTAGGCTCACGGCGGCTATCCGATTTTGGTGTTCTGCCACCCCCCGCCCCCTCCCCGCCGGGGAGAGGAACGTAAGGGCGCGCCGGCGCTAAGCCGGCCTTTCGATCAGCCTTCTCAGCTCAACGCGACGTTGGCGGTGCTCTCTGAAAGCTCCTCGCCGAAGCAGCGCTGATAGAATTCCGCGACCAGCGGCTTTTCGAGATCATCGCACTTGTTCAGGAACGTCACGCGGAATGCAAAGCCGATGTCGCCGAAGATCTCGGCGTTTTCCGCCCACGTCATCACGGTGCGCGGGCTCATCACGGTCGAGAGATCGCCGTTGATGAAGGCCGAGCGCGTCAGATCGGCGACGCGGACCATGTGCGAGACCTGCTTGCGCTTGGCGTCCGTCTTGTCGAAGGCCTTGACCTTGGACAGCACGATTTTCGCTTCATCGTCGTGCGGCAGATAGTTGAGCGTCGCGACGATCGACCAGCGGTCCATCTGGCCCTGGTTGATCTGCTGCGTGCCGTGATAGAGGCCGGACGTGTCGCCGAGACCGATCGTGTTCGTCGTCGCGAACAGGCGAAATGCCGGGTGCGGACGAATGACCTTCGACTGATCGAGCAGCGTCAGCTTGCCCGAGATTTCGAGCACGCGTTGAATGACGAACATGACGTCGGGACGACCGGCGTCGTATTCATCGAACACGAGCGCGGTATTGGTCTGCAGCGCCCAGGGAAGAATGCCTTCCTTGAATTCCGTCACCTGCTTGCCGTCGCGCAGCACGATCGCATCCTTGCCGACGAGATCGATACGCGAGACGTGGCTGTCGAGGTTGACGCGCACGCACGGCCAATTGAGGCGCGCCGCAACCTGTTCGATGTGCGTCGACTTGCCGGTGCCGTGATAGCCCTGGATCATCACGCGGCGATTGTGCTTGAAGCCCGCGAGGATCGCGAGCGTCACGTCGCGATTGAAAAGATAATCCGGATCGAGATCGGGAACGTGCTCGTCCGCCTTCGAGTAGGCCGGAACTTCAAGATCGCTGTCTATGCCGAACACTTGGCGCACGGACAGTTTCATGTCCGGCAAGTTCGCAGGTTGCGCGCCCGGAGCGCTCGTCGTCGTGCGCATCAAAATCCAATTCCCGATGAGTGCCGCCCAGCCGCCTCAGGGGCTTCGGGCCGATGCGACCTGGGAGGCACAATCGCACACGGCTCAACGGCCCGGTATCAGACCAGGCCCGCTTGCTTCAGATAGTTATAGGCTTGCAGGATTTCACGCAACTTTTCCTCGGACCGGCTATCGCCACCGTTGGCGTCGGGATGGTGAACTTTCACCAACTCCTTGAAGCGGGTCTTGATGTCTTCGCGGGTTGCATCGTCGCCCAAATCGAGCGTCTTGAGCGCTTTACGCTCCAACGGCTTCAGCTGACGGCGGAAGGCCGACGGCGCAGTGCGCGACGATCTGACTTTCCGCGCCATTCTCACCGTGCTCTCGGCGACGCGGGCAGCGGCTTCTTCGGTTCGCGCGCCGTCGCGGGTCCCATGAGCCCAGGCGTTGGCGCCGGTCTTCCACGTCGGGCGATGTCCGGTCAGAGCATCCTTGCGGAAGCTGTTGACCTCGGCATCGCTCATGCCGTCGAAATAATTGTAATCCTGATTGTACTGACGAACGTGATCCACGCAGAAGTGGAAATATTCGCCGTCGCGCCCACGACCTTTCGGCGCCTTGTGCGGGCCCGGCTTCTCGCAGCCCTTCCATTGGCAGAGCGGCGCACGCGTTTCCTTCTTGGCGCCTTGAGAGCGCTTGGACGACACGCGAATGCTGTCGAAGTATTTTGAATCGAGTTTCATGGGCCGGTGATTATGATGGTTCGTTTCGTTGGAAACAAGGCGTCAAGAATTCCGGTTGATTTCTTCAACGACTGTGCTGCCAAGCGTTTAACATGTCGTTTCACGGCGCATTTATATTTATTCGAAGAATCGGGAAGTCAAAGAGAGCAACATGGGACGGTCCGTCACCGAAATCCTACGCGAAAAATTGATGGTCGAGCTGCGTCCCACGCGACTCGACGTCATTAATGAGTCGGAGCTTCACGCCGGACATCGCAACTCGCCGGGCACGGGTGAAAGTCATTTTCGCATTCTCGTCGTCTCCAGCGCGTTTGCGGGTAAATCGCGGGTCGAACGGCATCGCATCGTCAATGAACTGCTCAAAAGCGAGATCAGCGGCGGCATTCACGCGCTGGCGCTCGCGACGCTTGCTCCGGACGAGCCTGTTCCGCCCGGCTTCTCGGGACGCCCTTAGCCATAGGCGCGAACTTATCCGCGCGCGGTTTTTGACTGCGTCGCGCCCGCCGGCGATGAGCCAGTCGCGCTTGCCGTCGCAGCGGCGAGCGACTTGATGCGGATCGCCGTGATTTTATTGCGGCTCTTGCGCAAAATTTCGAAACGGTAACCGTGGAAGGTGAACACCTGTCCCGGCTCCGGAATCGTCTGCGCTTCGTGAATGACGAGACCGGCGATGGTCGTCGCTTCATCGTCCGGCAGGTCCCAATCGAGATGGCGATTGAGATCGCGGATTGCAACCGTTCCGTCGACGTTGACTGTGCCGTCCGATTGCATGCGGATGTGGCTGTCGGGATTGTCGTGCTCGTCGGTGATCTGGCCGACGATTTCCTCGAGGATGTCCTCAAGCGTGATGAGGCCCTGCACCTCGCCATATTCGTCGACGACGAGCGCCATCTGCGTTTTCTTTTTCAGGAACTGATTGAGCTGATCCTTGAGGCTCGTCGTATCCGGCACGAACCAGGGCGTGCTCGCCGACTTCATGATGTCGAGCGTTTCCGGCGCCCATCCGGTGCGCGAGAGCGCGAGCAGCAGATCCTTGGTGTGGAGCACGCCGACGATGTTCTCTGGCTCTTCCTTCCAAATCGGAACGCGGGTGAACTGCGATTTCATCAGCTGGTCGAGAATCTTGGCGGGCGGATCATCCGCATTCACCGTTTCCATCTTGGTCCGGTGAACCATGATGTCGGCGACCTGCAGATCACCGAGATCGAGAACGCCGCCAAGCATTTCCGCGTCGCCCTTCGCGACGGTGCCTTCCTTCGCCTGGAGGTCGATGGTGCCGCGAATCTCTTCATGCGCCGCAAGAATGTTGGCTTCGTCGTCGGCCTTACCCGGCGTCAGCTTCAAGAGATTGCGGACGACGTATTCGATCGCCTTCGTGAACGGCGTCAGAATGTAGATCAGGCCGCGCATCGGTGGCGCGACGATGAGCGCCACGCGGTCGGCGTACGCTAACGCATAAGTCTTCGGCAGCACGGCCGCGAAAATCACGATCAGAATAGTGATCAGACCCGTCGCGTAGGCGACGCCGACCTCGCCATAGAGGTGCACGGCAACATTGGAGGCGAGCGCTGCGGCGAGGACGTCGACGAGCGTGTTGCCGAGCAGCACGGTGCCGATCATCTTCTCCGGCCGCGACAACACGCGATTGACGAGCGCAGCGCTGGCGTTGCCGTCTTCCTCGAGAGCGTGCATGCGGGCGCGGGACGCGGCAGTGAGCGACGTCTCGCTGCCGTTGAAGAAGGCAGAAAGCACGATGAGAAGGAAAATAGCGACGATACTGAAAACTATGGACATGGAGATTGCCGGTGTCCCTGATCCCGAAATCAATGGCCGGTCAATCTAGCACACTCATAGAGACGAATGTGTATCGGCTTGTTAACGGGCGATTTCCCGCTTCAAGAAGGCCTTTACCGTCTCTGGGGGCACGTCGCGCGAGACGAAGGCGTCGCCGATACTACGCACCAGAATGAATGCGAGCTTGCCGCCCCGAACTTTCTTGTCCTGGCCCATCAGTCGCCACAACTCATCCGCATCGGCGCCGGTCTGCGGGATGTCTGCGATCCTCGTCGGCAAGCCGATGGCCTTGAAATGCGCGGTGACGCGATCGGCATTGCCAGCGGGACAGAGGCCCAACTCTTCCGACAAGCGGAATGCGAGGCACATGCCGATTGCGATGCCTTCGCCGTGTAGCAACTTGTCGGAATAGCCGGTCCAGGCTTCGAATGCGTGGCCGAACGTATGGCCGAGATTAAGCAGGGCGCGATCGCCCGTCTCGGTCTCGTCACGCGCGACGATCGCGGCCTTGGCGGCGACGCTCGTTTCGATGGCCTTCGTCAAGGCGGGGCCGTTGTTGCCGAAAACGCCCTGCCAGTTGTTTTCGAGCCATGCGAAGAATTTCGCGTCGCCGAGCAGGCCGTACTTCGCAACCTCGGCATAACCGGCGCGCATCTGGCGCGGCGGCAGGGTCGTCAGCACCGATGTATCAGCAATGACGAGGCTCGGCTGATGGAAGACGCCGATCAGGTTCTTGCCCTGCGGCGTATTGATGCCGGTCTTACCGCCGACGGAGCTATCGACCTGCGCCAGGAGCGATGTCGGAATCTGCACGAAGCGGATCCCGCGACGCAGGATGCCCGCCGCGAAGCCCGCGAGGTCGCCGATGACGCCGCCGCCGAGCGGCACGACGAGATCGCCGCGCTCAAGTCCGAGTTCCAGGAGGCGTTCCGAAAGCGTCGCCAGATCGCGGAAGCTTTTCGTTCCTTCGCCCGGCGTCATGACGATCGAGCCGGCGAACAAACCTTCCGATTTGAGGCTTTCTTCGAGGGTCGCAAGGTGATGCCGCGCGACGTTCTCGTCGGTCACGATCCCGCATTTCACCGCGCCCAAACGCGATTTGATGAGAGCCCCGGTATCAGACAACAGGCCGTTTGCGATCAGAACGTCGTAGGCGCGATCGCCGAGTTCGATGCGCACACTGCGCGATGGGCTTGGCGGCTGAACCGGGCCGGTCGGCACGGCGGAACTGGTCGCGAGGCGATTAACAATTTCGTTGACGGCCAGATCGTGCGGCTCGTCGCGGCTATCAACGGTCATATCTGCCTCGGCATAGATCGGGTAACGGGCTTCAATCAGTTTGCGCATCGTGGCTTCGGGATTGCCCTCGCGCAATAGCGGCCGAGTATCGCGCTTCATCACACGGCGCATCAGGACGGGAAGATCGGCTCGCAGCCAGATCGAGACGCCGTTCTCGCGAATGCGCTGGCGGGTTTCAGGATGCATATAAGCCCCGCCGCCGGTCGCCAGCACTTGGGGCCCATTGCTCAGGAGACGCGAGATGACTTTGCGTTCGCCGTCGCGGAAGTGCGCCTCGCCGTGATCGGCGAAGATTTCGTTGATGGTCTTGGCGGCGGCGCGTTCGATTTCCTCGTCCGCATCGATGAACGGCAGGCCAAGCCTTGCCGCGAGACGCTTGCCGATCGAAGACTTGCCGCATCCCATCAAACCGACGAGCACGATCGAGCGCTTGCCAAGTCGCTTTTTGGCAGTGTCTATCGCTTCAGATTCCGTCATGTCGGTTCCGGTGGCCGGTCGCGGGAGCGAATCGGCTAATTTGGCTCAGGGTGCCATGGTGGGGCTGTGCGCCGTCATGCCACGAACCGAAAAGCCCCGCAAACCTGAAACGCGCGGATAACACCTGCGCGGGAGCGTGACTGACGGGCACGGGACGCAAATCTATCGTGATGTACCGGTGAGAGTCATAATCGCGCCAATAAGGATGCCCACCTAGCAGGGGAGACGGGGACGCAAAAATGCCGAGCCTTTTCCGGCTATTGTTCGTACTTTGCATGCTGGCGGCGCTGGTTCTCGGCGGGCTTTACATTCTGGCGACCCGTTTCGAGCCTGAACAGCAGACGATCAGCAAGCCCGTCTCGGGCGTAAAAATCCGGCCTTGAACAGTCATGGGCAACCCTCACCCCTTCGCGCGACGCTTAACGATGGCCGCGACCGTTGCGCTGCTCGCTGCATTGGCGTTGCCGGCGCAGACCGGAGGCGTTCTGGCGCAGGAAGAATCCTCCGCGCCGCCGCCCGCGAAATCGTCGAAGAAGCGTCCCGACCGCAACGACGCCTATTCGCCGCCGCCCGATAAGCAAACGTACTTCCCGCAGATGGGCGCGCCGGGGGGCAGCACCGGACGCGGCGACAGCGGCAATGCCTGGTCGCCGCCGGATCGCGGATTCGACACGCCCTACAATGGTGGTGGCGGACGGGGCGATACGCGCGGCAATTCCGGCGGCGGTTTCTCAAACCGTCCCGCTCCGCAAAATGCCGTCGTGCGCGGCGCGCTTCCGATGGCCGTCGAAAAGGACGACCTCGCCCCCGTCATGTCGTCGGACGGCTCCGGCCTGCCCTACGAGCTTTGGCGCGGGCTCGATGTCGCCAAGCTCGACAAGCTCATCGGAACGATCGAGATTCCGCCGCGATCGGCGGCGTTGCATGAGCTTTGGAAACGGCTGATCACCTCGCAATCCGGCGACTCCTCGAATGCGGATTTCAGCGCGCTCAGGCTCGAAGCGCTGTATCGTTCGGGTCTGGCACGCGATGCCGCGAACGAAGCTGCTCCGCAGGGCGCCGACGAAAGCCCCCTTCTGCTGACACTCGAAGCGCGCAACGAACTCGCCTCCGGCAAACCCGATCAGGCGTGCGAACTCGTCGGGCGTTCGGTGCGCGCCAAAGGCAGCATTCCGGCGCGGCTCAAGGGCGAAGCAATCATGATGGCGGGCTATTGCTCGGCCATTCGCGACGACGCGTCCGGCGCTGGTCTCGCAGCCGACATGGCGCGCGAGGAAGGCGTGCAAGCGTCGCTCGGGCTTGAAGCCCTCGATGCGCTGTCGATCAAGGCCAAGCCCAAATACACGGCGGTCAAACAGATTTCGCTGCTCGACTATCGGATCGCGGAGCGGGTCGGCGGACTATCTCATAAAGACGTCCTCGACAAGGGTGAGCCGGCGCTGCTGATTGCGCTGGCCACCGATCCATCGACGCCCGTCGACCTCGGCCTTCCGTCGACCGAAGCGGCGGCCCGTCTCAACGCGCTGGCTCCGGAAGCGCTGGCAAGCATCTATCGCGTCAACGCGGAGGCGGCTTCTCCCGATGATCTTCTCGCCGGGCGCGGACCGCAAGGCGTTGCGCGGCGCGCAGCTCTGTTCAGAGCCGCCGTCGAAGAACGCACGCCGATGCGCAAGACGCGCCTGATCCGAGCCTTTCTCGACGACGCGAACCGGCAGCACATGGGAATGATCGCGGCGAAGATGGTCGCTCCGGCCACTGCGGAAATCCGGCCTCAGCCCGAACTCAGCTGGTTTTCGGAAACCGGCGTTGAAATCGGTCTCGCAGCGGGCCGCTATGACATGGCGCGCGATTGGATCAGGCTTGGCGACGAGCCGGGCAGCGCCGGAAGTCTCGGGCATTGGCGGGCTCTTCTCGATATCGCCGATCCGCGAGATCCCCAGCGCGGCCGCAGTTTTTCAGCACTCGAAGACCTGGCCGCAAACGGACGGTTTCCGGCGACGGCGCTCTATCGGCTGACCACCGTTCTCGAAGCGCTCGACTACGTCGTACCGCTGCCGCTGTGGGAAGCCGCCAACAGAGCGCCGCAACCGACCTCCGGATATCTTCCGGAAACCGGGGTTCTAACCGAGTTGCAGGACGCGTCGAAGAAGCAGGAGTTCGGTCATACCGTTCTGCTGGTCATGAAGGCGCTTGGACCGAACGGAGCGGAAGACGCAAACCTGATCGCGCTCGGCGACAGCATTCGCGCGCTGAAGCGCGCCGGGCTCGAACCGGATGCACGGCGGCTCGGGCTCGAGGCGTTGCTGTCGTCGTGGCCGCGCCTCGCAACGAACTGAGGGCGGATATGGCGTCCGCTTCAGCGCAAAACAGCCACCTCGCCGCGTTTCTCGACATGCTGACGGCCGAGCGCGGCGCGTCGCCCAATACGATCGACGCCTACAGAGGCGATCTCGAAGGTTTCCTGGATTATCTTTCGGACGGGAGCGTTGCCCCGCTCGCGGCCGGAACACAGAACATCCAGGGCTACATCGCGGCGATGGCAAACGCCGGTCAGGCGCCGACATCACGCTCGCGGCGGCTGTCGGCGATCAAGCAGTACTATCGTTTCCTGTTCGCGGAAGGCCTGATCGAAGCGGACCCGACGTCGGGGCTGCAAGGACCGAAAAAGCAACGCTCGCTGCCGAAAGTTCTCAGCATCGCCGAAGTCGACCGCCTGCTCGACGCGTCGCAGAAGCGCTGCGAAGGCGTCGAAGGGCGCGCCATGTTCCGGGCGTTGCGGTTTCATTGCCTACTCGAACTGCTCTACGCCACGGGCATGCGCGTTTCCGAACTCGTCGGCTTGCCTAGAACTGTTCTACGTGGCGACAAGCGCGTCTTCTCGATCAAGGGCAAGGGTGGACGCGAACGGCTCGTGCCGCTCAACGCCGAAGCACGTGCGGCGCTCGACCGTTTTCTCGAAGTTTCCGGACGTTTCGACAATTCGCAGTGGCTCTTTCCGTCGAAGTCGGCGTCCGGTCACATGACGCGGCAAAGGTTTGCACAGGATCTGAAAGACGTCGCCGCCGAAGCCGGGATCGGAGGCGACCGGATTTCGCCGCATGTGCTGCGCCACGCCTTCGCCAGCCATCTGCTCGACCGCGGCGCCGATCTCAGAACCGTTCAACAACTGCTCGGCCATGCTGACATTTCGACGACGGAGATTTATACGCACGTCTTGCAGGAGCGTCTGAAGGCGCTCGTCAACACGCATCATCCGCTAGCCAAAACAAAATAAGGCGGCTTGGAACTTCCCGATGCCGCTTGCGAAATAACAAGGCGCACAACGCAAGGGAGGATAGCATGAGCCGCTTGTTCGGGGACATTCACCGCGCTCTTCAGATGGCATTCGATACGCGGGCACTTGCCGACCGCGTCGAGGCCGTCGCGTTGAAGCCCGAGATCGATGACATGGCGAAAGCGTTCATCGAAAGCCGGGAGATGTTTTTTCTCTCGACCATCGACCATATGGGGCGGCCGACCGTTTCGTATAAGGGCGGCGCCAAGGGCTTTGTTCGCGTCGTCGATCAGACAACACTGATGTTTCCGAGCTACGACGGCAACGGCATGTATCTGTCGATGGGCAACATCTCGGGGAACGCCGAAATTGGAATGCTTTTCATCGATTTCGAAAAGCCCTTCCGCTTGCGCGCACAGGGCCGCGCCGAGCTGATCGTCGGCGGCGAGGACGTCAAGGCGTTCAAGGAAGCCGAGATGGTCGTGAAGGTTTCGATCCACGAAGTCTGGATGAACTGCCCGCGCTACGTCCATCGCTTCAAGAAAATCGAGACCTCGCGCTACGCACCCGGCGTCGAAGACGAAACGCCGTTTTGTGAATGGAAGCGGATCGACGCCATGCAGGATGTCGTCAGACCCGATGAGCGCGAGAAAGTCGAACAACTCGGCACGACGACGATCGACGACTGGATGGGCAAGGTCATGTCTGGCGACAGAAGCGCGTGATGTCTTGCGCTTAGGCCGTCATCATGCGTCATAGGTTCATGTCCTCCGCCATTCCCGAAAAGCAAAGCCGGGGCCTGGGGTTTGCCGCGCATCCTCCGGGTCTGACGACGCTCTATTTCACAGAGCTGTGGGAGCGGTTTTCGTACTACGGAATGCGGGCGCTTCTGGTCCTGTTCATGATCGCGCCGGTCGAGGCGGGCGGGCTCGGGTTCGCGACGCCGAACGCTGGAAGCATCTACGGCTCCTATGCGATGGCCGTTTATCTTCTGGCCGTGCCCGGAGGCTTCATCGCCGACCGCATGCTCGGCGCGAAGCGGAGCGTTCTCTTCGGCGGGCTCGCGATCGCAGCGGGTCATTACGCCTTGGCGATCCCGACGCTCTCGACGTTTTATCTCGGTCTCATTCTGATCGCGCTCGGGACTGGCCTGTTCAAGCCGAACATTTCGGCGTTGGTCGGCGCACTCTATTCACACGACGATCTCAGACGCGACTCCGGCTTTTCGCTGTTCTACATGGGTATCAACATCGGCGCGTTCTTCGCTCCGATCGTGACAGGATTTCTGGCGCAGAGCGCGACGTTCAAAAGCTGGCTGTCGGCGGCGGGGTTCGATCCGGTCAACAGCTGGCATTGGGGCTTCGGCGCTGCCGGCGTCGGCATGACGATCTCGATGCTGCTGTTTGCGCGCAAAATGCGGGAGTTGAATAATCCCGATCCGGTGCCCGAGGCACAGGGCCCGATTTTCAAGCGCCAAACGCTCTACATCATTCTGGCGACAGGCGGACTGCTGGCGCTGGCGCTCTTGTCGGACGTTTCAGGATTCCGCTGGCTGCGCTGGCTGTTCATCATCGTGCCGCTCGCCGCCGTTCTGTACGGTGCGTCGCGGCCTGACCCCGACGCACGCCGTCTCGCTGCTGTCGGAATCTTTTTCATTGCGGCGATGATCTTCTGGGCGATCTTCGAGCAGGCCGCAACGACCCTCGCGCTGTTCGCCGATCAACTGACGCGCAACGACGTGGCGGGCTTTTCGTTTCCGTCGGCGTGGTTTCAATCCGCCAATCCGATCTTCGTCATTCTGCTGACACCGCTCTTCGCGGCGCTGTGGCTGAAGCTCGGCGCGCAACAGCCGTCGGCGCCGGCAAAGTTCGGACTGGCGCTCGTGTTCCTCGCGGGCGGGTTCCTGCTGATGATCCCGGCAGCGAACTATGCTGCTGAAGGGCGCGTGTCGCCGTTCTGGCTGATCGGCCTCTACTTCCTGTTTACCGTCGGCGAACTGTTGCTGAGCCCGGTCGGGCTCTCGACGATGACGCGCATCGCGCCCGCGCGGATGACAGGCCTCGTCCTCGGCGTCTGGTTTCTGGCAGCGGCGCTCGGGAACAAGCTCGCGGGCGACATCGGCGGCGCCTTCACGGCCAGCGATCCCGACACGCTCGTTCTGTCGTTTTTGGCGCAGGCCGGGATTGTGGCGGCGGCCGCCGCCCTTATGTTTGCCTTGGTGCCTGTCGTAAAACGGCTGTCCGAGGGCGATAATTAACCCGGAATGGCGGTTGCTGCGGCGACGCGTTAGCGCAAGATGCCGCTTCGCCTTGACAGGTCGCGGGAGCCAAGGTGAATGTCGCCCGCGCCGGATGCGCGAGCCGGTCGCCGCACGCTTCAGTTGCAACTTCGAGAGATCTCAGCCCAGTGAACGCCTCGACCGCCCTTCGCACCTATCTCGATTTCGAAAAGCCGATCCTGGAGCTCGAAAACAAGGTGGCGGAGCTCAAGGCGCTGCATGTCGAAGGCAAAGGTCCGCAGATCGCGGACGAAATCGCCAAGCTCGAGCAGAAAGCCAAGGCGGCGCTCGTCGATACGTATGCGCGGCTGACGCCCTGGCAAAAGACGCTCGTCGCGCGCCATCCCGAACGTCCGCACGCGCTCGATTTCGTCAACGGGCTGATCGAAGATTTCACACCGCTCGCGGGCGACCGCTATTTCGCCGAGGACGAGGCGATCGTCGGCGGCATCGGCAAATTCCGCAACCGTTCGGTCGTGGTTCTCGGGCACGAAAAGGGCTCCGATACCGAGCAGCGGATCAAGCACAACTTCGGCATGGCGCGGCCGGAAGGCTATCGCAAAGCCGTGCGGCTGATGGAGTTGGCCGACCGCTTCAACCTGCCGATCATCACGTTCGTCGATACGCCCGGCGCCTATCCCGGCATCGGCGCGGAAGAGCGCGGCCAGGCGGAAGCCATCGCGCGGTCGACCGAATGCTGCCTGCGCCTCGGCGTGCCGATCGTCACAGTCATCGTCGGCGAAGGCGGGTCGGGCGGCGCCATTGCGATCGCGACGGCCAATCGCATTCTTATGCTCGAACACGCTATTTATTCTGTGATCTCGCCCGAAGGCGCGGCGTCGATCATCTGGCGCGACAGCAACAAGAAAGAAGAAGCCGCGACCAATATGAAGATCACGGCGCAGGACCTCGATCAGCTCGGGGTCATCGACGCAATTGTGAAGGAGCCGACAGGCGGGGCGCATCGGGACCGCGAATCGGTGATTATCTCGACCGGCAACGCGATCGCGCGGATGCTGTCCGAGTTCGACGGCAAATCGGCCGATGACATTCGCGCTCAGCGTCACGAGCGCTTTCTGTCGATCGGGCGATAAGCGTCTGGTAGACTCTGGGCCGCAATTGGGGCAACCGTCCCGTCGGCGCCGCATTCGGACACCATACTTGAGTTGACAGCGTGCTCGCTGAATTTCAGTAGTCGTTGAGTCTGTTGCGTTATTCGTCCGCCAACCCGCGGCACGGGGAAATCTAGTTCGGGAAAGGCGCTTTGGTGCTGACGCGCGTCTCGCTGACGTGGAAGTCTGCCGTTCAGACGGGGGTGATGGCTGGCGCGGTTTTGCTCGCGGCCTGCTCCAACACGCCCACGATTCCGCCGCCGTCGGAAGTTCCCCTGTCCAAGGACACTATTTCGCTACTCGCTAAGAAGGGGATGCAGTCCGGCTCGCCGATCTTTGTCCGCATCTTCAAGGAAGAGTCCGAGCTTGAAATCTGGAAGCAGCGCGACGATGGGCGCTTCTATCATTTCAAGACGTACCCGATCTGCAATTGGTCCGGCGAGATCGGACCGAAGCTGACGTATGGCGACCGGCAGGCTCCGGAAGGCTTCTATTCCGTGACGCCGGGCCTGATGAACCCGAATTCGAAATATTATCTGTCGTTCAATCTCGGCTATCCGAATGCCTATGACCGATCGTGGAATCGGACGGGCGATTCAGTGATGGTGCATGGCAATTGCCGGTCGGCGGGCTGCTACGCCATGACCGATGCCCTGATGGAAGAAATCTACGGGCTGTCGCGCGAAGCGCTGAAGGCCGGCCAATCGAGCTTCCAGGTGCAAGCGCTGCCGTTCCGCATGACGGACGCACGCATGGCGCGCGAGAAAAACAGCAAATGGCTGAGCTATTGGAAGACGCTGAAACAGGGCTACGATTATTTCGAGAAGTATCGCGTGCCGCCGAACGTCGTTGTGTGCGAGCGCCGCTATGTCGTCGGCGTGCAGGCGCAAAGCCGGCCTGATGCGGATGGACCGTGTCCGCCGTTCTCGCGTCCGGCGATGACGGCATTCACGCCGCTCCCCGAGCCGGCAGAGGTCGACGTTGCGAAGGGCAACAAGCTCAAGGGCATCGCCAATCCGGATCTCGAGCCGACGCTCGCCGACATCAACGCCGCCAAGCAACGGCAAAGCGCGCAGGCGATTCAAAGCATGCCCGGCATGCCCGTTGCCAACGCCAACTGAATTTTGGCGGACCATTGATGCCTGACATCACTCAGCAGCAGCCCGCCGCGAGACGCCGCCGGAAACGATGGGGCGGCGTGCTGGTGCTCGCCTTTCTGCTCACGCTCGTTGCAGCGGGTGTCGCTGCCATTCAATTTGCTCAGCAATGGATGCCGGTCGTTTTCGGCGACGACGGCCTGATCCGCTACGAACGCTCGCAGCGCCGCATGCGCGCGGAGTATGACTTGCCGATGCCCGGACAGCCCGATCTCGCCAGGTTTTCCGAGCGGCTGAAGGACCAGGGTTTGAAAGAGGGCGCCCCGGTGCTCGTCCGCATCTTCAAGCGGGAGTTCGAACTGGAGCTTTGGATGCAGCGGGATGGCGCGTTCCGCCGTTTCGCAACGTATCCGATCTGCCGCTGGTCCGGTTGGCTCGGGCCGAAGCTCGCTGAGGGCGACCGGCAAGCGCCGGAAGGCTTCTATACGGTCGAGGCGTCCGCGCTCAATCCGAATAGCCGCTGGTTCCGCTCGTTCAATCTTGGTTATCCGAACGCTTTCGATCGCGCGCAGGGGCGCACGGGGTCGCTGATCATGGTGCACGGCGGCTGCGGCTCGATCGGCTGTTTCGCGATGACCAACGGGCAGATGGCGGAGATCTGGCGGCTCGTCACGGCAGCGCTCGGAGGCGGGCAAAAGCGCTTCCAGGTCCAGGTCTATCCGTTCCGGATGTCCGAGGCTGAGCTTAGTGCGCACGCGAACGATCCGGACATCGCCTTCTGGCGGGATCTCAAAGCAGGCCACGATCTCTTTGAGGTGAACGCCGTGCCGCCAAGGGTTTCAGTCTGCAAAGGACGCTATCAATTCCAAGCTGGGACGGGAGCGAGCCCGGACAGCGAGCCGATCGAGGCCGGCTGTCCGAATGGATAATCCCGCCATCGGATGGGTTCATTTTTTATCCGGCATTGAATCAATATGTTCCCAATTCCGTATTTGTTAATTGCAATCCATATTTGCTTTACGCTGACCACCAATTGAATGGCCGAAAATACCAAAATGAGCTATATCTCCGCGATCGTATGACGATGGAGATGGTAATGCGTAAGGCGTGGCTTGCGTCGGCCGTGATGACGGCCGCTTTGGCCGGACTGGGAGGCACAACGACCTCTGCGTCCGCAGGCGTTGCGGGACTTCTGTCCGCGGCACAGAATGCGGCTCCACAAGACAGCGGGATCGAGAAGGTCACCCATCGCCGCCGGTATTATTATGACCCCGGCTATTACGCTTATTACGCGTCTCCTTACGACTACGCTTACTATCCGCCTCCGGTCGTCTATTACGCTGTTCCTGCCCCACGGTACGTGCCCGGCCCAGCCTATTATCCCTATTCGGGATATTACGTCCGCCCCTGGCGCCGCCGCTACTACGGCTGGTAATCGCACGGGTTGCGGCGCCCCGCTTAAGGCGCCGCCGACCCGGATTTCCGCTGCCGGTGTTCAAAAAGACACTTCGATTTGAAGGTGGTGAGCGATACTATCCGCAGCGCGCAGGCGGGTATTCGGTCGCGAACCATCCATGTCATTTCCAAACTTACTTCGCAGGACGACTTTCGCGGCATTGGCTTTTGCCATCGCCGGCGTTGGCGTTGCGCAGGCGCTGACCATCGAACTCAAGGACGTCGCGGCCGACCGCGTCGAGCGCCAGCGGGCCGCCGCCGCTGGAGCCCTGCCGCTGCCGGGCACGCCGAACGTCGCTTTCCTGCAGGCGCGACTGCGCGACAAGGGCGTCACCCTCGCCGATCCAATTCTGATCCGCATCTTCAAAGCCGAGTCGGAGCTTGAGATCTGGAAGCAGAAGGGCGGCGGCTACATTCTCTTCGCGACCTATCCGATCTGCCATTGGTCCGGAACGCTCGGGCCGAAGCTGCGCGACGGTGACCGGCAGGCTCCGGAAGGCTATTACACGCTGTCGCGTTCGCAGACGCGCCATGTCGGGCGCTGGCCAAGGTCGCTCGATCTCGGGTTTCCGAACATCCTCGATCAGTCGCAGGCGCGCACTGGGTCGAGCATCCTGGTGCACGGCGGCTGCTCCTCCATCGGCTGTTTCGCGATGACGAACCCGGTCTCGGACGAGATCCATCAAATGACCCTCGCGGCGATGGACGGCGGCGAGCAGATCGTGCCTGTGCACGTGTTTCCGTTTCGCATGACCGACAAAAACCTGGCGGCGCAGGACGCGTCACCGTGGAAGGCGTTCTGGACGAATCTCAAGGAGGGCTACGACCTCTTCGAACAGACGAGACGTCCGCCCATCATCGGCGTGTGCAGCGGGCGCTACATTTTCCGCGAGACGCAGGCGCGGGAGTCGGCCGGACCGCTCGAAGCCTGCGGGCCGACGCTGACCGCGATCCGCGAACAGGATCAGTGGCTGCGCGACGTGCCGTATCCGACGCCGTTCACGCCAAGGCTCGCGTCGCAATCGACCGAGACGGCGCGACCGATCCCGCAGGTGCAATCGAGCCTCGACAGCGAAGCGCCAGCAGTGCCGATGTTTTCCTGGCCTCTGATCCGTTGATCTGGCGCTGATCTGGCGCCGATTTCGCACCCGCACGACGGAACTTGCCTCAGCTGGACGAGCTTGCGATAGAAGCGTGATATCGCAACTGCGAAAGGCTCGAAACACATGGCAGAGAAGACCGTCATCAAGCGGGTAGAGATTTTTCTTGAGAGCATGCTGTTCAGCTCACGCTGGCTGCTGGCGCCGTTTTACTTCGGGCTGGCGCTGGCGCTCTTCGTGCTGCTCATCAAGTTCTTGATGGAACTTCTGCATCTCGCGCAGACTGCGTTCGTCTCGACCGAATCCGACGTCATCCTCGGGCTGCTGACGCTTGTCGATCTGACGCTGACCGGATCGCTGCTGATTATCGTGATCTTCTCGGGCTACGAAAATTTCGTGTCGCGGATGGATCATTCGACCCACGGCGACCGCCCGGAATGGATGGGCACGATCGATTTCGCGGCCTTGAAGCTCAAGATGCTGTCGTCGATCGTCGCGATCTCGGCCGTGCAGCTGCTGCGTCAGTTCATGTCACTCGGAACCGTCACGCCGGAGCGCGAGAAAGAGCTGTTCTGGCTGGTGATCATTCACATCGTGTTCGTCGTCTCGAGCGTGCTGCTTGCACTCTCTGACCGCATCGCGGGCGGCGGGCACGGAAGCACCGAGGCGAGCGCATCGGAAGCCGGAACGAAGACGAGCGGCCACTGACGGTCGCCGGAAAACGAACGTCGATGGACTGATCCAAGATCAGTCCATCGACATCACGTTCAATCAATCCATCTTGCCGTGGCAATGCTTGTATTTCTTGCCTGAGCCGCACGGGCACAGGGCGTTGCGAGACACGCGACCCCACGTCGCCGGATCATTCGGATCGGCGGCGCCTTCGCCGCGGCGGCTCTGAAGCGGCGCACGCTTCTCAGGCTCGGGCGGCGCATTGCGGCGGGCACGAGCGCCAGCGATCGCGGCATCGGCCATCGCAAGCTCGGGATTCTGTTCGAATTCATCCAGTCCGGTCGTCGCGTCGACGTGGTGCGCCACCATCGGCGGGAGATCGACCGGCTGCAGCGCAGGTTGATCCTCCGGCGGCGCAAGCTCGACGTGCATCAGCTGGCCCGTCACGTTTTCGCGCAGGCGGCCGAGCATGTTTTCGAACAGGATGAAGCCTTCGCTCTTGTACTCGTTGAGCGGGTCTTTCTGACCGTAAGCGCGGAAGCCGATAACCTGACGCAAATGCTCGAGCGTCACGAGATGCTCACGCCAGAGATGATCGAGCGTCTGGAGCAGCACCATCTTTTCGATCTGGCGATAAAGCTCCGGTCCGAGCTCCTTCGTCTTTTCCTCGACCTTGGCTTCGACCGCGGAGCGAATGCGCTCCCTGATTTCCTCGTCGGCGATGCCTTCCTCGCCTGCCCAGGCGTCGATCGGAAGATCGAGGGCGAAGATTTCCTGCACCTGCTGCTTGAGGCCCGCCGTATCCCACTGCTCGGCGTAGGCCGTCGGCGGGATGAAGCGCGTCACGAGCTGATCGATGAGTTCGTTGCGAAGCTCGACGACCGTCTCCGAGACGTCATCCTCGCCCATGATCTCGAGACGCTGATCGAAGATGACCTTGCGCTGGTCATTCATCACGTCGTCGTACTTCAGGATCTGCTTGCGGATGTCGAAGTTGCGCTGCTCGACCTTCTTCTGTGCGGTCTCGAGCGACTTGTTCATCCACGGATGCGTGATCGCCTCGCCTTCCTTGAGGCCCAAGGTCTGCAGCACCTTGTCCATGCGCTCCGAGCCGAAGATGCGCATCAGATCATCATCGAGCGCGAGATAGAATTTGGAGCGGCCCGGATCACCCTGACGGCCGGAGCGGCCGCGCAGCTGATTGTCGATGCGGCGGCTTTCGTGGCGTTCGGTCGCGAGCACGTAGAGGCCGCCGGCCTGGAGCGCCTTCTGCTTTTTCTGAGCGACGTCGGCGATAAGCTCGGCGCGCTTGCTCTTGATCGCGTCCTCGGCCGGGGCTGCGCCTTTCGCGGTTTCTTCCGCGATCCAATCGCGCAGCCGGAACTCGGCGTTGCCGCCAAGCTGAATGTCGGTGCCGCGGCCGGCCATGTTCGTCGCGATCGTGACGGCGCCCGGGACGCCGGCCTGCGCGACGATGTTGGCTTCCTGCTCGTGATAGCGGGCGTTCAGAACGCTATGCTCGATCGCCTGCTTCTTGCCCTTCGATTCGGTTGCGAACTTCGTCAGCAGCGCCGCCATGTCGGTGAAGTGCTTGCGCAGCTCGTCTTCCTTGCCGGGCTTCAGCTCGCTCGCATTCTTCTCGAGCGAGTGCGCGAGTTCGCGCAGGTATTTGTGATCCTTGAGAAGCTCGGAAAGCTGCTCCGACTTCTCGATCGACGTCGTGCCGACGAGGATCGGCTGGCCGCGCTCCTTGGCTTCCGCGATCGACTGGACGATCGCCGCAAGCTTTTCCTTTTGCGTGCGGTAGATTTCGTCGTCTTCGTCGATACGGCTCACCGGAAGGTTCGTCGGAATATCGACGACCTGCAGGCCATAAATATCCATGAACTCGTCGGCTTCGGTCATTGCCGTGCCGGTCATGCCGCCGAGCTTTTTGTAAAGACGGAAGTAGTTCTGGAACGTGATCGAGGCGAGCGTCTGGTTCTCAGGCTGGATCTCGACGTGCTCTTTGGCTTCGAGCGCCTGGTGGAGACCTTCCGAGTAGCGCCGCCCCGGCATCATGCGGCCGGTGAATTCGTCGATGATGACGACTTCGCCGCCTTTGACGATGTAATCCTTATCGCGCTGGAACAGCTTGTGCGCCTTCAGCGCCTGCGTGAGGTGGTGAACGATCGTGACGTTGTCGATGTCGTACAGCGTGCCCTTGAGCATTCCGGCCTGCTCGAGAGCATTCTCCATCTTCTCGTTGCCGACTTCGGTGAACGACACCTGGCGCTGCTTTTCGTCCAGCTCGAAGTCACCCGGCTCGACGATTTTCATCATTTCGTCGATCGTCTGATACAGCTCGGCGCGATCTTCGAGCGGGCCCGAAATGATCAGCGGGGTACGTGCTTCGTCGATCAGGATCGAGTCGACTTCGTCGACGATCGCGTAGATGTGCGGACGCTGCACCATCTCGTCACGACCCATCTTCATGTTGTCACGGAGATAATCGAAGCCGAGTTCGTTGTTCGTCGCGTAAGTCACGTCGCAGGCATAGGCGAGCTTGCGTTGCTCATCCGACATATCATGAACGATGATGCCAACGGTCAGCCCGAGGAAGCTGTAGACCTGGCCCATCCATTCGGCGTCGCGCTTGGCGAGGTAGTCGTTGACGGTGACGACGTGCACGCCCTTGCCGTTCAAGGCGTTCAGATAAACCGGAAGCGTGGCGACCAAAGTCTTGCCTTCGCCGGTTCGCATCTCGGCGATGTCGCCCTGATGCAGAACCATGCCGCCGATCAGCTGCACATCGAAGTGGCGTTGGCCGAGCGTGCGCTTGGCGGCTTCGCGAACCGTGGCGAAGGCGGGGACGAGCAGATCGTCGAGCGTCTTGCCTGCCTCGAGTTCCTTGCGAAACTCTTCCGTGCGCGCCCGCAGTTGCTCATCGGTCAGCGCCTGCACTTCGCTTTCGAGTGCGTTGATCGCCGCGACGCGGGCCCTGAAACCCTTGACCTTGCGTTCATTCGACGAACCGAAGATTTTCGAAGCGAAGCCACCGAACGAGAGCATCTTGAAATCCGTCCTAACGTCAGCATCAGCCCGCACGCATCAGTGCGCCCGGGCAAGGGTTGCGTTCAGCTGAGGTTCCATTCAGCAGAAAATGCGCGGCAAGGGCCTCCCCGCCACGCCTGCATCACGTTCCCTCGGCAATCTCACGTGGTCCGAACGGGCCGAAACCCGCGCCGATCTGGGGCAGACATAAGAACTCGTCCCCCCGACTGTCAATGTTCAGAAGCGTGTCTCCCAGCGTTCAAATTTTGCCGGTCTGTTCAAATATTAACTTGGTTTTCCAACCCTAGGCCGTTATCGAGGCCCGTCTGCTTGCAGCCTGTATGGACTGACGCAGCTATGCGCCGAAAATCGGTCAGGCGGGCATTTCTCATCCCAACTTCGGAGCTTACACCTATGAAGCGCATCTTCCCTACCGCCTTTACGGTCGCATTTGCGGTCGCGCTTCTGGGGGCGCCGGGCATGCAGGCCTTCGCGCAGGATAAGGTCGTCGCCACCATCGACGGGAAGCCGATCACGGAGGGCGATCTCGCCGTCGCGGAAAGCGAAATCGGCAGCGACATGGGCACGATGCCCGGGCCGCAGAAGCGCACCTCGCTGCTTGAATTCCTCATCGACAACCAGCTTTTTGCCGAAGCGGGCGAAAAGGCCAAGCTTGATCAGGGCCCCGACTTCGAAACGCGCCTCGCCTATCTCAAGCGCCGGGCGCTGAGAGAGCTGTATTTCGAGAAGGTCATCAAGGGTTCGGTCAGCGACGCGGATGCGCGCAAGATCTATGACGATCAGGTGAAGCTTCTGAAGCCGGAAGAGGAAGTTTCGGCACGCCATATCCTGGTCGAAACCGAAGAGCAGGCCAAAGAGCTCAAGGCGAAGCTCGACAAAGGTGCGGATTTCGCCCAGCTCGCGAAGGAAAACTCGAAGGATCCGGGCTCAAAGGACGACGGCGGCAATCTCGGCTATTTCGGCCACGGCCAGATGGTTCCGCAGTTCGAAGAGGTCGTCTTCAAGCTGAAGAAGGGCGAGGTTTCCGACCCGGTGAAGACCCAGTTCGGATGGCATCTCGTCAAGCTGGAAGACAGCCGCACGAAGCAGCCGCCCGCCTTTGAAATCGTCAAGGACCGCATCGCGCAGTCGCTGCTCCTGCAGAAGGCTCAGAAAACGGCGATGGAACTTCGCGCCAACGCCAAGATCGAGATCGTCGATCCAGAGATCAAGAAGTCCATCGACGAGCGCAACGCGATGATCGCCAAGCAGGCGGCTCCGAGCGCGGCGCCGTCGACCGCACCGGCGGCGGCTCCTGCAGACGCTCCGAAGGATGCGCCGAAGCCATAACGGCCGCATCGAGACGCAACCTTTTGATTTTCTGGATCGGGCCGCTTGATTATGGCGGCCCGATCTGTTTCACGGAGCCGCATGCCATAGCGGAGGGTTTCATGGGCAAAGTCTCTGACGTTTCACCGTTCGCACCATCGGTTCTTGCCAAGCTTCCGCCCATCGACGGCGTGACTTTCGCGACGGCCGAAGCTGGCATCCGCTACAAGAAGCGAACCGATCTGCTGCTCGCCGTGCTCGATGAAGGCACGTCGGTCGCGGGCGTGTTGACCCAATCGAAGACGGCGTCGGCGCCGGTGCTTCTCTGCCGCAAGCATCTCAAGAAGGGTTCGGCACGGGCGCTTGTCGTCAACTCGGGCAACGCCAACGCCTTCACCGGGAAAAAGGGCAGCGATGCCGTCGACATCACGGTCGAGCACGCGGTCGAAGCGGTCGGCTGCCGCCCGCATAACGTTTTCGTCGCCTCGACGGGCGTCATCGGCGAACCACTCGACGCGACGAAATTCGCGCATTTGCTGACGAAACTCGCGAAAAACGCAGAAGCCGATGCTTTTGAAGCCGCCGCGCGCGCCATCATGACGACCGACACTTATCCGAAGCTCGCCACGCGCACGGCGCTGATCGGCGACACGGAAGTGACGATCAACGGCTTCTGCAAAGGCGCGGGCATGATCGCGCCCGACATGGCGACGATGCTGTGCTTCATCTTTACCGATGCGGCGATCCCCGCCGACGCGCTGCAAGACCTCGTCAGCGAACACGTCAAGACGACTTTCAACTGCATGACGGTCGACGGCGATACGTCCACGAGCGACACGTGCCTCGTGTTTGCGACCGGACATGCCGCCGAGCGCGGTCAGAAGCTGGTGACGAAGGCGAAGTCGAAGAAGCTCGCGGCGTTTTCGGACGCGCTGCACGATCTGATGCAGGACCTCGCCATTCAGGTCGCCAAGGACGGCGAAGGGCTGTCGAAGTTCGTGACGTTCGAGGTGGAGGGTGCGAAGTCCTGGGAGGCGGCACGCACTATCGCGCTCGCGTGTGCCAATTCACCGATCCTCAAGACCGCCATCGCGGGAGAAGATCCCAACTGGGGCCGGGTCGTCATGGCTGTCGGCAAATCCGGCGAAGCGGCCGACCGCGACAAACTCTCTATCTGGTTCGGACCGCATTGCGTGGCGCGCGACGGCGAGCGGGCTCCCGACTACGATGAAAAGACGGCGGCGGCCTACATGAAGAATCGCGAAATCGTGATCCGCATCGCGGTCGGCGTCGGCAAGGCTTCGGCGACGGTCTGGACTTGTGACCTGACACACGACTATGTGTCGATCAACGCAGACTATCGGAGCTGAACGTAGAGACGGATGGAAAAGGCTTTCTGGACGGAGCGCTGGAAACGGCGAGACATTGGTTTTCATCAGCCCCACGTTCACGAGCAACTGAAACGCTTCTGGTCAACGCTCAATCTGCCGGTCGCAAGCGCGGTCTTCGTGCCGCTGGCCGGCAAGAGTTACGACATGGTCTGGCTGGCGACGCAGGGGCATCGCGTCATCGGCGTCGAGCTTTCGGACGTCGCGGTTCGGGAATTCTTCAAGGACGGCGGTCAGACACCCGAAATTCGCTCGGAGGGGCCGTTCGATCTCTATTCCGCCGGGCCGTTCAATCTTTACCGCGGTGACTTTTTCGAAACGTCGGCCGACATGGTGCGCGATGCCGTTGCGGTCTACGACCGGGCGGCGCTGATTGCGCTCCCCGCGGATCTTCGGGAGCGCTACGCGAAAAAGCTCGCCAGCATCATTCCGAGTTCGGCGATCGTCTTCCTCGTTGCGCTCGAATACCCGGAGCATGAAATGTCCGGACCGCCATTCTCGGTGCCGCGCGCGGAAGTCGAGCGACTTTACGGCGATACGTTCGACATTCAGGTGCTCGAAGCGCGCGACGGACTGGAAGCCAGCGGCAATCTGCGCCGGCGCGGCGTCTCTGCACTCCAGGAAACGGCCTACGTTCTGAGGCGGCGATGACGAAGCGGCTCGTTCTCGTCGCCGCCGTCGCATTGATCGACGACGACAAACGCGTGCTGATCGCCCAGCGCCCCGCCAACAAGCCGATGGCAGGGTTCTGGGAGTTTCCGGGCGGCAAGATCGAGCCCGGCGAGACGCCCGAGGACGCGCTCTGCCGCGAGATCAAGGAAGAGCTCAGCGTCGATCTCTGCCGGACGTGCCTCGCGCCGTTCAACTTCGCGAGCCACGCCTACGACGACTTCCACCTTCTGATGCCGCTGTATGTTTGCCGGACGTGGGACGGTGAGATCGCGCCACGCGAAGGGCAGACGATCGAGTGGGTCCGGGCGCTGCATCTTTCGCGCTACCGCATGCCGCCTGCGGACGAGCCCCTTATTCCTTGGCTCCGGGATTATCTGGCTTAGGCTTAGGTTTCAGCACGTCGGACAACCGCACTTTCGCCGATCCTGGCGCGAGCGGTTTTTGCTGGCTTTCGTGCGGCACCCAGCCGGTCAGCGTGATGATCTCGAAGGTTGCGGGAATGCGGCCGTCGGGAAGGCCGAAGCTTTCCTGATAGACTTCGGCGGCTCGCAGCAGCAGGCGTCGCGAGACGGGTTTGCGGCTACGCTCGATCAGCATGTTGCTTGCCGCCATCGCCTTCAGATCGCGCATCAGCGCCAAGGGCGATCCATACGTCACGCGCACCGGATCGCTGTCGGCGACGGGAAGCGCGAAACCGGCGCGCTGCAGCAGGCTCCCCAATTCGCGCACATCGGCGAACGGCGCGACGCGGGGCGAGGCCCCGCCGTAGAGTTCCTCTTCGGCGAGCAACCATGACTCGCGCAATTCTCTCAGCGTTTCGCCGCCGAGGAGCGCTCCGAGGAAAAGCCCGTCGGGTTTCAGGGCGCGGTTGATCTGCGCGAGCACGCCCGGGATATCGTTGATCAGATGCAGCGAGAGGCCCGACACGACGAGATCGAGGCTTTGCGGTGCGAACGGCAGGGCATCGTCTTTGGCCGCTACCTTTTGTGCCGTCGAAAGCTCGACGCAGCGCTCGGACGGCTCGACATCGATGATCTCGCCAATGTTCGGAAGCTGGCGAAGGCGCGCGGCGAGCAGGCCGTGGTATGCGCCAACGCTCGCAGCCACCGCGAAGTCGCGGCGCACGATGCTCAAGCGATCCGCAAAGTCGTCGGCAACGCGAGACAAGAGAAAATCCGGCAACTCGGCATCGCCCTGGGCCGCGATGCGGTTTCTCCGCTCCCGGATCAGTTTCTGGTCGAAAATCTGCGGCGCGCCAGCCATCGCAATCCGTCCATGAAGGTCTCGCTGCCGATGCGGCCTTGCGCTAAGTTGCAGCAATGACGGCACGATCGACGACCGATGAGCAAAATTTTGCGCTGCAAGATGACACAGCGCCAGAGACTCGTGCTGCGCGACTCTTTCGCGCTTTCGGTCGCGCCGGACGAGCCACGCTCGATGTCTTGCTTCCGCCGCTCTGCCTCGCCTGCCGGACCCACATTACGGCGCATGATGCGCTTTGTCCGGCCTGCTGGCGACGGGTGAATTTCGTCAGGCCGCCGCTCTGCGACCGGCTCGGCCTGCCATTACCCTACGACACCGGCGGGCGAATGGTTTCGGCTGCCGCCGTGGCAGACCCTCCGGGCTTCGACCGCGCCCGCGCTGTCGCGAATTTCGACGGGGTGATGCGGGAGCTCATCCATGCGTTCAAATTCCACGATACGCATCATGCGCGCCATCTTTTTGGACGCTGGCTGGCGGAGGCCGGCCGCGAGCTGCTCGATGACGCCGACCTGCTGGTCCCTGCGCCGCTCGCGCGCTGGCGTCTACTCTCGCGGCGGTTCAATCAAGCCCAAATTCTTGCAGCCGAAACGGGACGGCTCGCGAATAAGCCGGTGAGACCGTTCGCGCTTGTCCGTTCACGCTCGACGCCGCATCAGGTTGGGCTTACGCGCGCCCAGCGCCAGCGGAACGTATCCGGCGTCTTTCGTGTGCCGTCGAACGAAATCGCGTCGATCGCGGGGAAAAACGTCGTTCTGATCGACGATGTCATCACCACAGGCGCTACGGCTTCCGCTGCTGCTCTGACGCTGAAGCGCGCCGGTGCGCGGCGCGTCGACGTGCTGGCGCTCGCGATCGTTGCCAACAGTTCATCTTGAGGCCGAAAAACCGTGGCAAAGGCGCGCAAATGTCGCAATGCAGGTTGCATGACCTCGCGAACGCGGTAGTTTTGGGTTGGACGATTTGGGAGGCGTACGGAGAGGCGCCGACGTTATGCATAAGGTGACGGTCTACACGGCTGGGAATTGCTGTTACTGCCATATGGCAAAGGATCTTCTGAGACGCAAAGGAGCGGCGTTCGAGGAGATCGATCTGACGGGCCGAAGCGATTTGCGCGCGGACTTGAGAGCGCGCGCGGGCGGGCGGAACACGGTGCCGCAAATCTGGATCGGCAGCGTTCACGTCGGCGGTTGCGATGATCTTTTCGATCTCGAACGCTCGGGCAAGCTCGACGCGCTTCTGGCACAGACGACGTCGGCATCGTGACGATGACATCATCACCGCAGGCGGCGTCCAAATCGGTATTCCGGGCGGCGCTGGTCCAGATGTGCGCCGGTCGCGACGTTGCCCGCAACGTCTCTGACGCGGTGGCGCTCATCGGCGAGGCCGCGGCGCAGCAGGCCGCATACGTGCAAACACCGGAATGCACGACGCTGATGGAAGTCGATACCGAGCGGCTGATGGCCGAAACCAAGCCGGAAGCAGGCAACGCCTCTCTCGCGGCGTTTTCTCAAGCTGCAGCGGACAAGAAAATCTGGCTGCACATCGGCTCTATGGCGGTGAAGATCGGAGAGCGGCGGCTTGCGAACCGCTCCTACCTCTTCGCGCCCAATGGCGATGTCAGCGCCCGCTACGATAAAATCCATATGTTCGACGTCGATCTCGGCAAGGGCGAGGTCTACAGCGAAAGCGTCAACTATCAGGCAGGCTCCAACGCGGTGATTTCCGAATTGCCCTGGGGACGCCTCGGCCTGACGATTTGCTACGACCTTCGCTTTCCGGCGCTGCACCGGGCACTCGCCAAGGCCGGAGCGTCGTTCATTGCGGGACCTGCCGCCTTCACGCGCATCACCGGCGAAGCGCATTGGCATACGCTGCTCAGAGCACGCGCGATCGAAACCGAAACGTTCATCGTGGCGGCAGCGCAAGGCGGCCGTCATGAAAATGGCCGCGAGACGTTCGGGCACAGCCTGATCATCTCGCCGTGGGGCGAAATTCTAGGCGAAGGCGGAACAGAGCCTGGCGTCGTGATCGGCGACATCGATACGCAGCGTATTGACGAAGTCCGGCGCAAAATCCCATCTCTGACGCATGACCGAACGTTCTCCGTCGTCGAGGAGCGGGCGTCGCGGCTCGAGACCATAAGAAAATAGATGATCAAGTATCGCCTGGGCTGCGCTGACGGCCACGAGTTCGAAAGCTGGTTCCGGAGTATTGCCGACTACGATAAGCAGTCGCGCTCAGGCGCTGTGACTTGCCCGCTGTGCGCATCCACGGAGATCAGCAAACTGCCGATGGCGCCCGCTGTCGTGTCCGCGCGGGGCAACAAAGGTGCTCCAGCGCCGGAGCAACTGCCTGCTGTCGCCGCGCCGAGTGCGCCGCCCGCGGCCATGGCGACCGCGCTGCGCGCTTTCAAAAAAGCCGTCATGGAGAATTCCGAGGACGTCGGCGGGCGGTTCGCGGAGGAAGCGCGGAAGATTCATTTCGGCGAGGCGGAAGAGCGCAACATTCGCGGCAGCACGACCGCGGAGGAAGCGCAGTCGTTGCATCAGGACGGCGTTCCTTTCAGCATTCTGCCGGAGTTGCCTGAAGACCTCAACTAGGCGGGGCCTTGGGTCTGCGGTGGGGTTCCGTCCCTCAATGCCGGGCAATTTCGATCAGCGTGTATTTCAGTGCTTCCGGCAGCAACGCCGTCCTGAAGCTCGGCTGGGTGTAGCCCGCGGCCGTCCAGACGTAGGCTTCCTTGTCCGCCGTCCAAATGCCCCGCAGGTGCCCGTCGCGTTCGATCAGAAGCCTGTCGGCGGATTTTTTCGCCAGGAAACCGAGTTGGACAAAGCTTTCGTCGCCTTGGAGTGCTTCAGCCAGAAGTCCTAAACGGACTGCTTTCTTCATGGATCGACCTGCAACCGGGGAGGGGATTTTAAAGAACGGCGGTCGATAAACGCCGTTGGACGCGCGCTGGCTCCCTGCTGTGATCTAAAATTTTTCCAAACTCAGCCGCTGCCCCGGAGATCATCCGGCTATAAACCTTTGCGCGAATTTCGGGTTTATTCCATTGATCATATTGATAAATTTTCGATCACTTCGCCGACCCGGCGTCATATGGTCGATCCCGCGACGGCGCGCGACGGCCCTCAAGGACCGGCTGCGAAAGGCAGAGGCATTTTGGTGGTTGCGAGCGGGGCGTGACGCGCTAGAAACATTCAGCAATCAGGACCTGTCGATCCTGCGGAGACCACCCAGCACATGACGTCAAACGTGACCCGACTCGATGCGTCCGCGCGCCCGTCACCCCGTGCGACGTCCGCGCCCCGTCACGATTGGACACGCGCAGAAGCGATGGCGCTCTACGATCTGCCGTTCATGGATTTGCTGTTCCGGGCGCAGATGGTGCACCGGGCCTCCTTCGATCCCAACAAGGTCCAGATGAGCCGGCTGCTGTCGATCAAGACGGGTGGCTGCGCGGAAGACTGCGGCTATTGCAGCCAGTCCGCCCATCACAAGACCGGGCTCAAGGCATCGAAGTTGATGGAAGTCGAGCGGGTCATCAACGAGGCCAAGAAAGCCAAGGCGGCGGGCGCGACGCGCTATTGCATGGGCGCGGCCTGGCGCAGCCCGAAGGCGCGCGACATGGATACCGTCGTCGCGATGGTCGAAGGCGTGAAGGGGCTCGGCATGGAAACGTGCATGACGCTCGGCATGCTGACCGACAACGATATCGTGCGGCTGCGCGATGCGGGCCTCGACTATTACAATCACAACGTCGACACTTCCGAAGCCTATTACAACAAGGTCATTACGACCCGCACCTACGCCGACCGCCTCGACACCCTGGCGCGCGTGCGCGATGCCGGGATGAAGGTCTGCTCGGGCGGTATCGTCGGTATGGGCGAAGAGCGCGAGGACCGCGTCGATATGCTGGTCACGCTCGCCAATCTCGACGAGCATCCCGAAAGCGTGCCGATCAACATGCTGATCGCGATTCCCGGCACGCCGCTCGAAAATGCCGAGCGCATCGATCCGATCGATTTCGTTCGCACCATCGCCGTCGCGCGCATTCTGATGCCAAAGTCGTTCGTTCGTCTCTCGGCGGGCCGCACCGACATGAGCGACGAAATGCAGGCGCTGTGCTTCTTCGCCGGCGCCAACTCGATCTTCGTCGGCGAGACGCTGCTGACGGCCGACAACCCGGGCGAAGACAAAGACAGCCTCTTGTTTGCCAAGCTCGGCCTCGCGCCGCTCGAACTCGAACCTGATCAAACCCAAGACCATGAGCCCGCGACGTGCGCGGGTCGCCAGGATGCCCTCCAATCATGAGCGTGCGCTCGACGCCCTGCTGCGGCGTGGGCGGCTGAGGTCGCTCGACACGCCAGCCGGGATCGACTTCACGTCGAACGACTATCTGGGTCTCGCGCAATCGCAGGCGCTTGCGGACGCGGTCGTTGCTGCGATCGAACGCGGCTTGCCGATCGGCGCCGGTGGGTCGCGCCTGCTGCGTGGCAATCATCCCGAGCACGAAGCGCTCGAAGCGGAGGCGGCGGCGTTCTTCGGCGCGGAGACAGCGCTGTTCTTCGGCGGCGGCTTCATCGCGAACACGGCGCTGATGGCGACGCTGCCGTCACGTGGCGACCTGATCGTCTATGATGAACTCATTCACGCCAGCGTGCACGACGGCATGCGGCTTTCGAAAGCCGAAGCGACGGCGGCGCGGCACAACGATCCGCAAAGCATCGAGGACGCGATCAGAACCTGGCGCGCGGCGGGTGGCGTCGGACAGCCTTGGATCGTCGTCGAAAGCCTGTACAGCATGGACGGCGACCGGGCTCCGATCGACAAGCTTGCGCAATTGGCGGCGCGCCACGATGCGATGCTGATCGTCGACGAAGCGCACGCGACCGGAGTATTCGGTCCCGAGGGCCGAGGTTTCGCGGCACACCTCGAAGGTGCCGCCAACGTCATCACGCTGCATACCTGCGGCAAGGCGCTCGGCGTCATGGGTGCGCTGGTGCTGGCGCCGAAGACGATGCGGGATTTTCTGGTCAATCGCGCGCGCGCTTTCATTTACGCGACCGCGCCATCGCCGCTCGTCGCGGCGGCCGTTCGCGCGGCGCTGCAGATTTGCCAGAATGAACCGGAGCGGCGCGAACGGTTGCATGGACTCATCGCGTTCGCCGAACGAGAATTGAAATCGAAGACGCGCTTCGCGCCATCGGGATCGCAAATCCAGCCGATCATCATCGGCGCCGACAATTCCGCGCTGGCGCTCGCGGCCGCGATGAAGGCACGTGGCTACGATATCCGCGCCATCCGGCCGCCGACCGTGCCGGAAGGCACCGCGCGGCTGCGTCTCACCATCACGCTCAACACCGATGAAGCCGTTCTTTCGCGCCTGATCGGCGATCTCGTGACTGCCGAAGCGGAGGTCGCCGCATGAGTACGCGCATCGTCGTCGCCGGAACCGACACGGATATCGGCAAAACGATCTTTTCCGCTGCGCTGGTGCAGGCGCTCGATGGATATTACTGGAAGCCGATCCAGGCGGGTCTTGCGGGCGAAACGGATTCCAAGACCGTTGCGCGGCTGAGCGGGCTTTCGGCGTTGCGCATTCTGCCCGAGGCCTACAGGCTCAACGCGCCGGCATCGCCGCACTTCGCAGCGGAACGCGACGGCGTTGAAATCGACGTTCTGCGTTTGCGCCCACGCGACGTCCCGGGTCCGCTGGTGATCGAGCTTGCCGGCGGTCTCGACGTGCCGCTGACGCGACGTCTGTTACAGATCGACGTGATCGCCGACTGGAAGCTGCCCGTCGTGCTGTGCAGTTCAACGCGCCTGGGCACGATCAATCATTCGCTGTTGTCGATCGAAGCGCTGAAGCGGCGCGGCGTAGCGATCCTCGGCATTGCGTTCATCGGTGACGAAATTCCAGACACGGAAAGCATCATTCCGGCATTCGGCGGCGTTCGACGGCTCGGCCGTCTGCCGCAGATTCCCGAGTTGAATAGCAATACGTTGCGCAAGGCTTTTGCGGCGAACTTTTCGGTGCCGGATATTCTGGGCGTCGGAGCCTCAGGTCCATGAGCCGCTCTCCTGTCTGGCATCCGTTTACGCAGCATGGCCTCGAACCGGACATGCTCGCGATCGCGCGGGCGGACGGTGCGTGGCTCGAAACCGCCGATGGCCGGCGCATCTTCGACGGCGTGTCGTCCTGGTGGGTGATTACGCACGGGCACCGCCATCCGAAGATCGTGCGCGCCATTCAAGAGCAGGCCGGAAAGCTCGACCAGGTGATCTTCGCGGGCTTCACGCATGAGCCTGCGGAAGCGGTCGCGCGCGGGCTCGTCGAGCTTGCGCCGCCCGGCCTCGACCACGTCTTCTTTTCCGACAGCGGCTCGACATCGGTCGAAGTCGCGCTGAAGATGGCGCTCGGATACTGGAAGAACATCGGCAAGCCGCGCACGCGCATCCTGGCGCTCGAGCACGCGTATCACGGCGACACGATCGGCACGATGTCGGCGGGTGCGCGCGGCGTGTTCAACGCGGCCTATGAGCCACTGCTGTTCGATGTCGGACGAATTCCGTTTCCCACTGCGGGCGCAGAGCAGACGACGTTCGATGCGCTCGAACGTGCTTGCCGCGCGAGCGACATCGCCGCGTTCATTTGCGAGCCGCTGATCCTCGGCGCGGGCGGCATGCTGATTTACGACGCCGCAACGCTCGCCGAAATGCACCGCATCTGCAAGCGGCACGACGTGGTATTTATCGCCGACGAAGTAATGACGGCGTTCGGGCGCACGGGAACGCTGTTTGCCTCAGAGCAGGCGACGATTGCACCGGACATCATCTGCGTTGCAAAGGGCATTACGGGCGGTTCGATCCCGCTCGCGGCAACGCTATGCACAGAAGCGATTTTCGACGCACATTATTCGCAAGACCGTTCGCGCATGTTTTTTCATTCGAGTTCGTACACGGCCAATCCGATCGCGTGCGCGGCAGCGGCTGCGAACCTCGACATCTGGAGGGGCGAACCGGTTTTGTCACGTATCCATGCGGTGAGTAAAGCGCAGACTGCGTGCTTGGCTCAGATCGCAAACGATCCGCGATTTGAAAATGCGCGCCAGATCGGAACGATCGCGGCGTTCGAATTGCGCGGTGCGAGCACGGGATATCTCGCTGACGTGGCGCTATCGCTGCGGCGAAAACTTCTCGATCGTAATGTTCTACTGCGGCCGCTCGGCGCGACGATCTACATCATGCCACCCTATTGCGCTACGGCCGACGATTTGAATGGCGTCTATGCGGCCATCTCCGAAGTTGTCGATGAGGTTCGGCGATGAGCGGCGTCGAGATCATCGGGCTTGGGCACTATGCGCCGGAGCGCATCGTTCCGAACTCGGAAATCGAAGCGCGCCTAGGGCTCGAGGCCGGGTGGATCAAGCGACGCACCGGAATCGACGAGCGGCGCTACGCCGCCAACGATCAGGCACTATCCGATCTCGCGATCCGCGCGGGCGACATGGCGATCACGCGCGCCGGGCTTGCACGTGAAGATATCGGTCTGCTGCTGCTCGCGACCTCGACGCCCGATCATCTGTTGCCGCCGACTGCGCCGCTCGTCGCGCATCGCCTCGGGCTCAGCAATGCCGGGGGCATCGACATGGCGGGCGCGTGCGCCGGGTTCATGTATGCACTGACGCTGGCAGACAGCTTCGTACGCAGCCAGGGCGTCACGGTTCTCGTCATTGCGGCGAACATCCTGTCGCGCCGGATCAATGAAGCCGAACGGGCAAGCAGCGTTCTGTTCGCGGATGGCGCTGGAGCGGTGCTGCTGGCGCCGAGCGCTCGCCAGAATAGCGGGGTCGTCGGCGCGCATCTGGCGGCACAAGGCGCGCACTACGATTTGATTTCGATACCGGCCGGCGGCAGCCGCAGGCCATTCGCGCGCGATCTCGATGCCAGCGAAACGCTGATGATCCTGTCGGACGGGCAGGCAGTTTACAGCAAAGCCGTTGCGATGATGTCAAATGCTGCGGAGATCGCACTTCGCAAGGCCGGTGTCACGGCGGCAGACGTTACGCACTTCATTCCGCATCAGGCGAACGCTCGCATGATGGGCACCGTGGCGCATCAGATTGGTGTGGACCCTGATCGCGCGCGCTCAACCGTTGCGATGTTTGGGAATAGTTCAGCGGCGACCATCCCGCTGACGCTGTCGATGTCGGCGCAAGAGCATCGGTATGCGCCGGGCGATATCGTTCTGATGACGGCGGCGGGAGCCGGACTGACCGGCGGCGCCGCCGTCTTCAGGTGGTGACTACTGCTTGATGCCTTCGAGATCGAGCGTCAGCTCGACTTCTTTCGAGAACGGTCCGAGGTCGCGCGAGATGCCGAAGTCGGCGAGCTTCAGCGTCGTCGTTCCGGTGAAGCCGTCGCGATAGCCGCCCCACGGATCTTTGCCGCCACCGACGCGCTGTGCTTCGATCACGATGTCCTTGGTCACGCCGTGCAGCGTGAGCTTGCCGGAAACCGTCGCCTTTTCCTGGCCCGACGATTTCACGCTCGTGCTTTCGAAAGTCGCCGTCGGGAACCTATCGGTATCGAGCAGATCAGCGGCGCGGAGATGCTTGTCGCGCTCGGCGTGATTGGTATCGACGCTCGCCGTATCGATCTCGATTTTGACTTTCGAGGCATCGGGGTTCTTGTCGTCATAGGAGAACGTCCCGGTAAACTTGTCGAAGCGGCCCGCAAGCCAGCTGAATCCCAAATGCTTGATGCGGAAATTGATCGACGCGTGCGCATTCTTCGTGTCGACAACATAGTCCGCGGCCGTCGCCACCGTCGACAGCGCGGATGCAAGAGCTGCAACGGCAAAGGCGGTCTTTACGATCTTCATCAGTGACTTTCCTCTTCTGGATTAATGGCAGGGCGCGCCGGCCCAGACCACATGCGATTCAAAATCCGGTCTCTGTTGACAAAATGGTGCTTCAGCGCGGCAAGCGTGTGAAGGACTGCAAGCGCCATGACGACATAAGCGATGATGCGATGGACATATCCGGCGCTGCTTTCAAGACCACGTGCCTGGACGATCGAGGGCACTTCAAACCATCCGAAAACGTCGATTGGTTGCCCGTCCGGAGTTGATATCAGGTAACCGCTGATCAGCAAGGCAAGCAGGAGTACGTAGAATCCCGCGTGCGTCACGTGCGCCGCCTTGCGTTCAAAAGGCGAGAGTTCCTCCGACGACGGCCTGACGTTGGCGGCGCGCCAGAGCCACCGAACGAGCAACGCGATCAGCAGAAGAATTCCGAGGCTGCGATGGAAGTTGGGAGCGGCGTTATAGTAGGGGCTATAATAATCGAGCGTCACCATCCATACGCCAAGCGCGAACATGCCGATGATCGCGATCGCCATGCTCCAATGGAACAGGCGCGAGACAATTCCGTAACCCTGCAATGTGTCACGAATGTACATGACGGCCGCCACCCTTCCCCTCGATTAAATGGCAACGGGGAAATGCGAATTAAACTCAGCGTTTTCAAGTGATCGGGGCAATGTCAGAATTCCAGAAAACGATCGGCGCAATCGCAACACGCAAATTTAAACTTGACTCCATAAGTATAGATTAGTTTAGAATGCTGCATCTGCCATTTACGGGGCCTTGAACCCCGCTACATTGGGGAACTGGGATGAAGCGTTCGCACCTTGACGGTGAACGATTCGATGCGCGTGACGTATCGAATGCAGCCTATACGGCGTCGATGTTTGCCGCATCCGTCGGCATGATCTGGGACCTGGCGACGGGCCACGTCGCAGTTTTCGATCGCATGCTCACAAACATTTCGGACGACATTCGCACGCCACAAACCGCGGAGCGGTCCGCTGCTCGCTATTCGTCACAGCGTTTCTATTCGAACATGGAGAGCCGGGCGGATGCTTAAGATCAAAAATCTCGAAGCGACGTCATCGGCCGGGCCGGACGAAGAACCAATGTGCGCCGGACAAGCTCTCGGCTTTCCGCTACAGAGCGAACTTGGATTCACGCCCACCGAGAACGTCACGCTCGATGTCTTCCGATGCATTTGCGACGTATACGCGACGGCCTCGGCGCAATGCTGGGAAGTCGCGATCCGGTTTGCGGAAGAGCATCTGGGCGCCGTCGACGGGCCGCTGCTCGTCGCACGCGTCACCGCGCTCATGCGCGCGCTGCGTTTCGAACGAGGCACTGGATTTTCTTATCTCAGCGTCGGCTGCCGTCACGTGTCTCCGGACGAGCTGACCGTCACGGGGCTGCTCAAGGCGGCGCGGACGGGCGACCGCCTCGCGTTCGAAAAAGGTATCGCGCTTCTGCTCAACAACGGTCAGGCGACGGAGCGCACGCGGCTCGCCGTGCGCTGTCTCGTCGATACGCAGATGCAGCACTCGGTGCCGCAGCCGGAGCAAACGGCTGAATTCGAATCGCAAACCGTTCAGGCGCTTTATCTTCACTAGAGCAAGTTTCGTAGGGCGCGGCGGCCTCACGGCCGATGCGAAAAGAATGTGTCGGACAAGATGGAAATGCCTGCACCGGTCGCGACGGGGGGAACTGACGCTGCCGAGAAGCGCAGCTCGCTCACGAGATATCTCGTGAGCGAGCTGATGCAGGGCGGGCGCGAGATCATTCTTGAGCACCGCGGACAAGATTACCGACTGCGCATCACGGAGGCCGGAAAGCTCATCCTGAGCAAGTAATGCTTTTCGGCGCGTGCAGACGCGCCGCTGACGAACAAGCCGAGCGGAGATCATGCTCGGTCTTACCGAAACGTGTTAGAGCTCATGACATCCCGTCTCGCCGCTCTACGCACGTCGACAGCGGGTCGGGTCCGCATGAAACCCCAGCCGTCCGGCCCGCTGTCTACTCTTCCTTCAGACCCTCGCGGGAAAACTGACTTCAACCCTGAGACCGGGCGCATTGTCGGCGAGCGCGATCTTGGCGCCGTGCAGATCGACGATTGCCGCGACGAGGCTCAGCCCCAATCCGCTGCCATCCGTCGAGCGGGCGCGCTCCAGGCGATAAAGCCGGCGAAACACGTTCTCGCGCTCCGATTCCGGAATGCCTGGGCCGCTGTCCGTCACGTCGACCCGATAGACGCCGGGAGCCGCATAAAGGCGCAATCCAATGGCAGTTCCCGATGGCGAATGGCGGATGGCGTTTTCGACCAGGTTGGCGAACACCTGCATCAGAAGCTCGGGATCACCCTGCACCATTGCGGGATGTGTGACTTCACTGATCAGACTGAGCTTGTCGCCTGCGTCCTCGGCAACGATGTCATAGACGTCGTGCACATCGGCGAGCAGAACGCGCAAATCAATGGCGACGAACTTGTCCTTGCGCGCGCCGGCTTCGATCTGTGTGATCCGAAGAAGAGCATCAAACGTCTCCGTGATGGAGTCGATATCGAGCAACGCGGCATCGACCGCGGATTGAAAATCAGCCGGACTTTGCGCTTTGCGTCTCGCATCATCCAGGCGTTGCCGCAGCCGCCCGAGCGGCTTCTTCAAGTCGTGCGCAATGTCCGATGACGACTGGTTTACGTTTTCGATGAGCTTCTGCAGATTTCCGAGCATGCCGTTGACCTGCCCCGCGATCTGATCGATGTCATCGCGCAGGCCCGAGATCGGCACGCGGGCGGAGATCTGGCCTCGCGAAACGCGCGCCAAAGGATTTGCAAAGGCATCAATGCGGTGCTGGGTTTGGCGCGCAAAGTAGACCGCACACAGCGCAATTGCGATCGATGTCGCGACAAGGCCGTAAGCCAGAAGCTTCAGCAAAAACGACTTCATTTGCTTGACTTCGCTGTTGTCGCTACCGACCAGCAAACTTCCCTTCGACAGAGGTTTCCAGATTGCCAGGAACTCGTCGGTCGGTTCGCCGCGATCCATCGAGAAATTGAGACTCGAGCGCTTCAGCGTCATCCACTGGGTCGACTGGGGGACGTCGCGGACATTGCCCGCGAGAAACTTTCCGTTCTTGTCGACGAGTTCGATGATGAAATCCGGATCGCGGACGGATTCGCTTTCCTCCGCTACGACCGCCACCAGGTCGTCGAAGGTTCTATCGCCATCCAAAATCGCGAGCGATTCGATGTTCGTTCGTACGCGATCGCGAATGTCGCTCACGAGGCGCGCGCTGGATACGAGATAGATGACGGTGAAGAGCGCCAGGACTGTCGTAATAAAGAAGAGCGAAAAGGCAGCTGCCAGACGGAATGGCGTGCGTCTCAGAAGATCCCGCAACGTCAGGCACCATCGTTCACGGTGTAACCACAGCCGCGGATCGTATGGATAAGCTCCGTCTCGTAGGGCTTGTCGATTTTTGCGCGCAGGCGCGAAATATGGGTTTCGACGACGCTCGTCTTCGGATCGAAATGGAAGCTCCACACGCGCTCGAGGAGCATCGTGCGCGTCACGACGCGGCCGCGGTTGCGCATGAGAACTTCAAGCAGCCGGAACTCGCGAGGCTGGAGGTCGATCGTGTCGCCGCCGCGCGTGACCTTGCGGCTGACGAGATCGATCTCCAGATCGCCAACCTTGAGCCGAGTCTCTTCGCCAATGGTATGGGGCCGGCGTGCGAGCGCATTCACGCGCGCGAGTAATTCCGAGAATGCGAATGGCTTGACGAGATAATCGTCGCCACCCGCATCGAGACCTTCGACGCGATCGTCGACGCCGCCGAGCGCCGTCAGGAACAGCACGGGCACGCGGCGTCCGGCGCTGCGGATCTCTTTAATGATCGCCAGGCCATCGAGACCGGGCAGCATGCGATCGAGGATGACGACGTCGTAGGTCTCGCCGACGGCTTGAGCAACCGCATCGCGGCCGTCGGCCAAATGATCGACGGTATGCCCTTCTTCCTCGAGGCCCTTCGAGACGTAGGCGGCCGTATTGGCATCGTCTTCAAGCAGCAAGATTCGCATTTTCGCCGACCCGATGCGTAGGGCTTATAAGATACTCGACCGCGATGACATCTGCGTTGCCGCTCAGCATATGACGCCTTCCCAGGCGCGCACAACTGAACACCGGCGCGCGCCGGTCACGAGCCGTGCCATCATGCCAGCCGATTGCGGCCGAAAAAGCTTCGTTTACCTTCAACGGCGAAGACGATGAGGGTGGCGATGAGGCTGCACGCGACGAAACCGGCGGCGATCGGAAATACCGTGCCGTTGAAGGCGTGCGCAACTAGGCCGCCCGCCATAGCGCCGATCGCGGTTGAGAGCGACCCGGTCACGGAGGATGCCATGCCGGCGTTGTGGCCTTGCGGTTCCATCGCGATGGCATTGAAATTCGGCGCGATGAGCCCGAACAGGAAAAAGGCTCCGGCGAGGAGGATCGCGTAAACCACGATGCCCACAATGCCGGCCGCTGCGGCGCCGGCAAGGCAGAGCGACAGCCCAACGAACCCTAGGAGCGACGCGTGCGAGAGCCTTCGCATCCCTAAGCGGCCGACGAGCCGGGCATTAACGAACGACGCAAGCGCCATCACGGACGCGATCGCCCCAAAGACGACCGGGAATGCCTCCCCAATGCCGAAGACCTCGACGAAGACCTGCTGGGAACTCGCGACATAGGCGAGAAGGCATCCGAACATGAAGCCGCCGGCTGCGCCATACGCCATCGTCTGAGGATCGAAAATCGCGGCCTTGAGCGAGGCGCGCAAAGTCATCGGGCGTTCGAGACCTAATGCCGGAGCGGCCGTTTCGGGCAACCGAAAGCCCGCCCAGACGGCGATCAAGATTGCCATCGCGAGCAGCGCATAAAACGTCCAATGCCAATTGCCGAGATGAATGAGGGCCTGTCCGATCGACGGCGCGAGAACCGGAATAACGATGAACACCATCATCGCGAACGACATCACGCGCGCCATCTGTCGCCCGCCATAGAGATCGCGCACCACCGCGATCGCAATCACGCGTGGCGATGCGGCGCCGATCCCCTGAACGAACCGCGCCGCAAGCAGTGTCGGGAACTCGTTCGATACGAGCGCGGCAACCGTGCCGACGATGAAGATCGCAAGCCCCGCCATGAGCGCCGGCTTGCGGCCGATGTGGTCGGATAACGGGCCGAAGAAGAGCTGTCCCGCCGCGAAGCCGACCATGTAGAGAATGACGACCAACTGGCGATCGTTGGCGCTCGCGACACCCAATGCTTCGCCGATCTCGGGCAGCGCCGGCAGCATGATGTCGATCGAGATCGCCGTCAGCGCCATCATCGCCGCGGTCAACACGACGAATTCGACGAACGACAAGTTGTGAAGCGCTTGCGGCGAGTCCGCCGAGGAGGGCACGGTGTCGCCGCGCTCTAGTTGAGCCATTTTTGTCTCTGAAATGTCCTGCTGAACTGGACGCCGCTTCTACTACGCCAACATGAGCCGAAAAGCGGCATGTAAGACGTCGCAGGGCTTATCGAAGCCGCCGCTCCGTTCTTTTTCGCCAGACCCCGCCTATGACGCGGTTTCAGACATCCGGGATCACGCGTGCGCCGGAGTCCTCCAGCGAGCGATAGCCTTGCGATCCAAAGGAGATTCAGCCTCCTCCATCGGCGCCGATCCGTGGTCAGATGCTATGGCGGCTCCGACCCCGCGGGGCATCAGGTTGGCGGGATTGTATGTCGTGATAATTCTGCCATTGTTGAGGCAAAGGCTTTCGCGCGCAGAACCGTAGCGAACGGCATCGGGGGGATTGTACGTGTTTTATCGACGCCATTTGGCTGCCGCGCCGCTGCGTTCGCTGTTGATCGCCGGGCTTTTCCTGTTTCTGGCACCGGCCATTCAAGCCTCCGCCAAAGAAGCTTCCGACGGATGCGATGCGTCGGCACAACCTGCTTTGCTCGTGTCACCGTTGTCCCCCTGGAAGGGCACTTCGCTGCGCGTCGTCTTTACGGTCGAGCAACCGCTCGCAGGTGAGCTGTCGCTGATCGCGCCGGATGGCAGCGTCGCCGCCAAATCGCGCGAACGTCACGGTGGTCCGCCGTATTTCTGGTTCGCCGAGATTGCGAAGCCGACGGCGGGAACGTGGCGCGCGACACTCACGTCAGACGAGTCCGCTTCAGCGTGCAGCAAGATTACGCGCGATATCGTTGTCGGCAACACCGCGAAGGCTGCTTCGCAAAGCTCGGACAAAAGTGTTTGGCCTGTGCGTCAGGCGTGGAACCGCAAAACTGAAAATCTGTACTCGGCGTGGATCGAAAAGCTCTTCGATGCGCCGATCGACGAAGCGCTGTCATGGCCCGCGCTTCACGATGTGCTGCGCGATCAGTCCCGGAACGTCCTGTTCGATCATCTGGGGCTTGGCGAGGACCGCAAAGGTCTGATTATCCGCCCCGACTGCGCCGACCTTCCGTATTTTCTGCGCGCCTATTTCGCGTTCAAGATGGGCTTGCCGTTCGGATATTCCAAATGCTCGCGCGGTGGCGGCGGCAATCCCCCGCGATGCACACAGTGGTGGAACATCCAAAAAGAAGATCCGCGCTTCGGCAATGAGGAGCAGAAAGTTGCTGAGGCCAAGCCCGGTCTAATCTCCGGACTTTTCGAAACCGTTTCCGCGAAGATTTCGACGGCGCGTGGCAAATCCCGGCCGCCGGGGTTGGTGCCGGGCTTCGGTTATTATTTGCGATCGACGCTTGCAAACGCCGTGCACTCGGGCGGCGGACGGACAGCGGCTGAGGACGACAAGACCGATTACTATCCGGTCGCGCTGAAGGAAGAGACTCTGCGCCCCGGTACGATCTATGCCGACCCTTACGGGCATGTTCTGGTGCTCGTGAAGCGCGTGGCGCAGACCAGCGAGGCTGCGGGCGTATTCCTTGCCGTCGATGGCCAGCCGGACGGCACGGTCGCGCGCAAGCGCTTCTGGCGCGGCAATTTCCTGTTCGCGCAAAATCCATCGCTCGGCAGCCCGGGCTTCAAACGCTTCCGTCCGATTGTCGCCGATAAATCCGGTGGCCTCCGGCGTCTCACCAACGCCGAGATCGTCAACGATGCGGACTACGGCGACTTTTCCCTTGAACAGTCGAAGCTCGGCGTCGAGGACTTCTACGATCGCATGGATGACGTGATGTCACCCGCGCCTCTCGATCCGCTGCGCGCGATGCAGGAAGTGACCACCGCGCTCGAAGAGCAGGTGAAGACGCGCGTCACATCCGTCGAAAATGGCCGCAAGTATCTGAACGGCGGCGGCGCCGAGGTTGCGATCCCGAACGGCGCGTCGATTTTCGAGACAACCGGAGCCTGGGAAGATTTTTCGACGCCCTCACGTGACCTTCGTCTGCTGATCGCGATCGACGTCGTCCGGGGATTTCCGGAACGGGTGGCACGACGGCCGGAGCGCTACGCGATGCCGGCGGGAAAGAGCGGCGCGGACGTCAAGGCGGAGCTCGATCAAACGCTTACGTCCGAATTGGCGACACGGAAGTTTTCGTACACGCGCAGCGATGGCTCGCAGTGGCCTTTGGCGCTCAAGGATGTGGTCGAGCGCACCGCCGATCTCGAAATGGCCTATAATGTCAACGATTGCGCTGAACGCCGCTGGGGCGCGCCGACCAAGAGCGACGAGGCGACAACGTGCAAGAAGCAGGCGTCGGCTGCGCAAAGACAGAAGATGGCGGAGTATCGGCCGTGGTTCCACGAGCGGCGGCGGCCTGCTCGCGACTAGATTTTGAAGTTATTCGAATTGCCCATGCAGGAGGGCGAAGGCGCCCGTCGTGACCAAGTTTGTTCTTTCCGAACTTCGACGCCGCCATGTGCTTGAGCGGCGACCATTGGATTCCGCAACCGAGGCGGCACTCCTCGCCGATCCGCGGCCGGGCGCAAAAGCTATTCTGGACGCAATTGCGCGACGGCATTTCGACAGCCGATCGGAAGGGCAGCGCATTCGCAAGCTGCTGCGTTTCGAGACGTCGCTTTGGAAGACGGGCGTGCAGTTCGTCGCCGGCGTCGACGAAGCGGGCATGAGCCCGCTTGCCGGGCCCGTGTCAGCTGCCGCCGTCATCTTCGCACCGGGCGCGCGAATTGCCGATGTCGACGACTCGAAAAAACTCGATGCGGCGACGCGCGACCGGCTTGCCATCGAAATCAAAGCCACCGCGATCGCCTGGTCGGTCGGCTTCGCCGAGGTCGAGGAAATCGACCGCATTAATATTTATTGGGCAGGACTGCTTGCGATGCGTCGCGCCGTCGAAGGGCTCGCGACGCAACCAGAGCACGTTCTGATCGATGCACGGCGCATCAAAGATCTCGCGATTCCGCAGCAGCCCATCGTGAAGGGTGATGCGAAAAGCCTGACCATCGCCGCCGCATCCATCCTCGCCAAAACCGCGCGCGACGCCTTAATGCGCAAATTAGATGGCGATCATCCGGGATACGGATTTTCGAAGCACAAAGGGTATCCGGTCCGCGAGCATCTTGCGGCGCTGAACAAGCTTGGCGCGTCGCCGGTTCACCGCCGCTCGTTCGCGCCGGTGCGGGCAGTGCTTGGCTTGCCGCCGCTGCCGCCTTGGTCCGAGTCTGCGCACGAGCGGAACCTTTAACGATACCGATTTGCTAACACCGCGCGCCACGGGTAAGCAGATCGTTCGTAAGAGCCTGTTCGAGACGGTGAACGAACGATGGGCGGTGTCGCCTCCGTATTCCAGCGAGAGTTTGATTCTGTGGCGGGTGAAAGTTGGCATCCGACGCGGGCTCGCGTGCGTCATGAGCAGCGAGCCAAGCTGTTACGGGCTGCCGCATTCCTGCTCGGGTTTCTGTTCGCATGCGCGACCTCCGCTGAAGCCCATACGAAAAGGACGGCCGCGAGCACCGCGGGATTGTCTATTCCAAATCTTTCGCACGGCCAGTTGCGCGTCATGGCGACGTACAAAAACGCCATTCTCGATCTTGCGAACCGCGAGCCGCGACCCGACGCTGAAGCACGAACGCTTCAGAATTTCATCAATCTGCAGTTCACGTATTGTCTGTGGGGGCTCGTTCCAGGAAGCCTTGGCAACGAAGACAGTCCCTTCAACGGCTGCACGCATGCCTATCTGGCAGGCAGCAAAGCGCTATTGCATCGTCTCGAACGCACTTCGTCCAATCCGTCGCCGGTCCGCGATCTCGCGATGCGCATCAGGGTCGATATGATCCGCGAAGAATCGGCGCTCGAAATTTGCGCGAACGGCGTCGAGCCATTCAATACGGCCGACATCATCATGCCGGAGTGGTCCGGCGTGCCCTTCAATCCGATTGTCGTGTTGTATTCGTCGATCGCGTTTCTGGTGACGGCAGGGCTGTTCGCGATCTATTTCGCGCGCCGACCACGATCACTCGCCGGGTAGAGCATAAATCAGCGACCACGACCTGGCATCGCAGACCCCAGCCGACGCGTGGACTAAGGGTAACTCAGACCGGCGGTGTTGTTGATTATATAAGCGGTTGAATTCATTGGTGGAGCCGAGGGGAATCGAACCCCTGACCTCTGCAGTGCGATTGCAGCGCTCTCCCATCTGAGCTACGGCCCCGAACGGGCGCATTTAGGTGGCGAGGCTCGGCGTTGTCAAGGAAGCCGCACGACCTCTGGCGCGACGCAAAGGCAGCGAAGGCGACGCGGGCGAACCTTGTTTGCTGACGGGCAGCCAACGATTTTGCCGTGCCGGCGTCGGTCGGCGTGCCGTTTACAGCCTTAAGAGTGCCGACCAGGCCGCCAGCCACTTGCGACCGCAGCCCCGACGGGGCTACATGACGCCCGCGGCAGCCTCACATCTGGATCAACGATGCTCGAACTTCTCAGTTTTATCAGCTACCTCATCACGCTCTATACCTACATCGTGATCGCGGTCGTGATCGTTTCCTGGCTGATGGCGTTCGGCGTCATCAATGCCTACAACCCGATGGTCCGATCCATCTGGCAGGCGCTGAATGCGGTCACTGAACCGCTACTCGCGCCGATCCGCAACATCATGCCGAACCTGGGCGGCATCGACATCTCGCCGGTGATCCTGCTGCTGGCGTGCTATTTCATCCAAAGCGTCTTGCTTCCGAATATTGCCAAGGCCGTGGCTTGAGCGCCGGGTCTGAGGCCTCTATTCCGGATCGTAAACCTTGGCGGCACGGCGACGCGTGCATTCTTGTCCACTTTCGGCTGACGCCGAAATCCTCCAAGGACGCCATCGAAGGCGTGACTTCCACAAGCGACGGTCCGGCATTTCAGGCCAGGGTGCGCGCTGTTCCCGAACATGGTGCGGCTAACGCGGCGCTCGAACAGCTCGTCGCGCGCTGGCTCGATTTGCCGAAGCGTTCCGTTTCGCTGGCAAAGGGCGGGAAATCGCGCCTCAAGGCATTGCAGATCGATGGTGAGCCTGCAGAGCTCGACAGATTATTGGAGATTAAAGCCAGAGAATTACAGCGCTAGTGGACCAGGGAGAATAGGGATGTCCGAAGCGAAAATCATAGACGGTAAGCAAATTGCCGCGAGTGTTCGTGCCGACGTGGCGGCCGAAGTCGCGCGGTTGCAGAAGGAGCATGGCCTGAAGCCGGGGCTTGCCGTCGTGCTTGTCGGTGAAGATCCGGCAAGCAAAGTGTACGTGGCGAACAAAGCCAAGCAGACCGTCGAAGTCGGCATGAACTCGTGGGAGCATCGGCTTCCCGCGGAAACCAGCGAAGCCGACGTTCTTGCGCTCGTCGACAAGTTGAACAACGACCCGGAATGCCACGGCATTCTGGTGCAGTTGCCTCTGCCGAAGCATATCAATGCCGAGAAGGTTCTGAATTCGATCAATCCCGACAAGGACGTCGACGGCTTCCATCCGGTCAACGTCGGGCGGCTCTGGGTCGGCGAGCGCGCGCTCGTTCCGTGCACGCCGACGGGTTCGGTCATTCTTGCGAAGAGCGTTCTGCCGAGTCTTTCGGGGCTCGATGCCGTCGTGATCGGCCGCTCGAATATCGTCGGCAAGCCGGTGGCGGCGTTGCTGCTGCGTGAAAACTGCAGCGTGACGATTGCGCACTCGCGCACCAAAAACATCGAAGACGTCGTCAAGCGCGCCGACCTCGTCGTTGCGGCGGTCGGTATTCCTGAGATGGTCAAGGCGAGCTGGATCAAGCCCGGCGCCACGATCATCGACGTCGGCATCAACCGCGTGCCGTCGGAGAACGGAAAGACCAAGCTCGTCGGCGACGTCGCCTACGAGGAATGCGCGAAAGTAGCAGGCGCCATCACGCCGGTTCCTGGCGGCGTCGGGCCGATGACGATCGCGTGCCTGTTGCGCAATGCCGCGCAAGCTGCGGCGATGATCGCGGGCGTGAAGTCAGCGTTCGCGTAACCAAGGCGATAATTCGCAAATTTTTCAACGCCGGAGCTAATAGCTCCGGCGTTTTTATTTGCCTCGTGGTGGCGTGGATGGCCATCTGCGCGGCCATGCCGGCGGAAATAATGATTGCCCAGCGTTCTCCGCCATAGCTTGCTCACGCAGCGCGGGATTGGCGCATGGTTTCGCCGCGATAGCTAAGCGCTTCTGCGACGTGTGCACGGCCCACGGTTTCGGAGCCTTCGAGATCGGCGATGGTCCGCGCAACCTTCAGCGTGCGATGGAATCCGCGCGCCGAAAGGCCCAGCGTCTCGGCAGCATGACGGAGCAACGCAACGCCAGCTTCATCGGGGGTTGCGGTTTTTTCGAGAAGCGTCGTCGAGCAGTCGGCGTTAGTTCGAATGCCTTTGGCGCCGAGCGCTGAGAATCTCGAGCGCTGGCGTTCGCGGGCCGCAGTGACGCGGGCGCGAACATCCTCGCTGCCTTCGCTCGGAGGCGGCAGCACGAGGTCTGCTGCCGATATCGCCGGGACCTCAATCTGCAGATCAATCCGATCGAGCAGAGGACCGGACACGCGCGCCTGGTAATCGGCGGCGCAGCGCGGCCCACGGCGGCAGCTTTCGCCTGGAGACGCCCCGCCGCATTTGCACGGGTTCATCGCGGCAATGAGCTGAATGCGCGAGGGGTACGAAATCCGGTGATTGGCGCGCGCGATGACCGTCTCGCCGGCTTCGAGCGGCTGACGCAGGGCGTCGAGCACGTTGGGCTGAAATTCCGGGAGCTCGTCGAGAAACAAGACGCCGTGATGCGCGAGCGAGACTTCTCCCGGACGCGGGCGCGATCCGCCCCCGACGAGCGAGGCCATGCTGGCGGAATGATGTGGAGATCGGAACGGCCGCTCGATCGTCAGCTTGCCGCCGACAAGCTCGCCCGCCAGCGAATGCACCATCGAGACTTCCAGAATTTCTTCCGGCGAGAGCGGCGGCAGGATCGAAGGCATCCGCGAGGCCAGCATCGACTTGCCAGAGCCGGGCGGGCCGATCATCAGAAGATTGTGGCTTCCGGCAGCTGCGATTTCGAGCGCGCGCTTGGCGGTTTCCTGCCCCTTGATGTCTCGCAGATCCGCGAGCGAGGTTTGAGCCGGCAGAATGTTCGGCTTCGGCCGCGACAGCGTCTGGGTGCCCTTGAAGTGGTTGACCAGCGACAGTAGATGCGGGGCGGCCAGGATATCGAGGTCTTCGCTTGCCCAGGCGGCCTCGGGTCCCGACGCGGCGGGGCAGATCAGACCTTTTCCCATCTGGTTGGCGCCGATGGCGGCGGGAAGGGTTCCGGGGACGGCGCGGATCGATCCGTCCAATGCCAATTCGCCGATCGCGGCGTAATTCGCGATTGCGTCAGGCGCGATGGCTTCCATCGCCGACATCATCGCCAGCACGATCGGCAGGTCGAAATGGCTGCCTTCCTTGGGCAGATCAGCAGGGGCGAGGTTCACGGTGATGTGCTTGAACGGGAGCCCGAGGCCGACAGCGTGGAGCGCATTGCGGACGCGCTCGCGGCTTTCGGCAACGGCCTTGTCCGGCAAGCCGACGATGGCGAAGGCGGCTGCTCCGGGCGTCACCCGTACCTGGACTTCGACGGGCCGAGCTTCGATTCCAATAAACGCCAGAGTTGAAATCTGCCCGTACATGCGATGCCCCCATTCCGAGGCAACCCTATCGCACCCCGATGAGGCTGTAAAGAACAAACAAGGAACGCATCTGTCAGATAAGAAAGACAGCGACGAGCAGAGCAGAGAGGGTGAGCGCGAACAGGTAGTCGAGCCATCGCTTGTCGATCCACGCCGGCGGCTGGCGGTAGCGCGGCACCTTTCGGGTCAGCCAGACCATGCCGTAGGCGATCCAGATAAGCATGAAGAGCGTGGCCAGCGCCGCTTTCGCGGGCGGCTGGGGACCCTCGGCCGGTAGCATCAGGATGGCGATACCAACGGCAATGTAGAGCGCGTAGACGCCCATCCATCTGAGCGTTTGCCAGAAGCCTTTTCGATCCCGGCGATACTGTTCGACGGCAGGCGGGATCGACATCGCAAACGAGAGGGCGGCGGTCAGGATTGCAAAGAGTGGCCCCATCGCTTCCGAACCGATGTTGCGGTCAGCCCTTTTTCATCGCCATCGACAGGCCGACGAGGGACGAATTGACGAACTGAATTTCGACGGCCTGCATCGTTCCGCGAACGATGATGTCCATGTTCGCCGTGATGTCGGCGCCCTTGACGATGATGCGAAATCCCTTCGGCGTGACTTCGCCCGTCAAATCGCCTTCGAAATTATGGATCGTTTCTTTCCAGTGTCCGGTGAGCTTGCCGGCGTCTTCTTTCAGATTGCTGATGACCTCGACGGCGCCCGACGAGGTCGCGCAGCGAATGGTCTGTTTCAGCTCGTTCTGCGCGGCGGGATCGAGCAGATAGGTCGCGCGGCATTTGACGCGTTCGGGCTTGCTCTCCTTGAAGCCCAGGATGCCGTCGCCGCTCCAACGCCCGATGAGCGCATCGAACGGCGAGGTTGCGATCGCGTCGGCGCTTCGCGACGCGAGACTTCCCGCCGTGAAGAAAAGCGCCGCGAGAGCGACGCGCGATGCCGTCCGATTTCCGAAAGTTCGTGGCGTCATGGATTGTCCAACCTTCCGATTGCGATTGGGCGCGCGTCTTCCGGTTGGAACGTCACGCAGCATGGGCTCTTTTCTTTTCGATAACGTCCCAGATCATCGCGGCGATATCGTTGCCGCCGAACGCCTTGATCTGGCGAATTCCTGTCGGCGACGTGACATTAATCTCGGTCAGATACGGACCGATGACATCGATGCCGGTGAAGATCAGTCCGCGCTTCTTGAGTTCGGGTTTCAGCCGGGCGCAGATTTCCTCGTCGCGCTTCGTCAGCTTGGAGGCGACGGCCGTTCCGCCGACATGAAGGTTCGAGCGCGTTTCGCCGGCTTGCGGCACACGATTGAGCGCGCCTGCGACTTCGCCGTCGACAAGGATGATGCGCTTGTCACCGTCCTTCACCTCGGGGCGGAATTCCTGAACCATGAACGGTTCGCGGAAAACGGTCTGAAAGAGTTCGACCAGAGACGCGAGGTTGCCGTCGTCCGGCTTGATGCGGAACACGGCTGCGCCGCCGTTGCCGTACAGCGGCTTGATGATGATGTCCTTGTATTCTTTTCGGAACGCCTGAACGTCGGCGAGCGAGCGCGTGACGAGCGTCGGCGGCATCAGATCGAGGAAGTCCAGCACGAACAGCTTTTCCGGCGCGTTGCGCACGTGCGCGGGGTCGTTGACGACGAGCGTTTTCGGATGGATGCGCTCGAGGAGATGCGTCGTCGTGATGTAGGCCATATCGAACGGCGGGTCCTGCCGCAGCAAGACAACATCGAGGTTCCCAAGATTTTCAACGCGCGCGTTCGAAAGCGCGAAGTGTGCGCCGTGCTTGTCTTCGACGTTCAGGCTCTGGCCGCGCGCCAGAAGCTTGTCGCCGTGCAGCGAGAGATCGGCGGGCGTGTAATAGAAAATGTCGTGCCCGCGCTTTTGCGCTTCGAGCAGGATCGCGAACGTCGAATCGCCCTTGATGTCGATGCGATCGATCGGGTCCATTTGCACGGCAATGCGTAGGGGCATGGGAGTCTTTCGAATGCTTAAGGGTCGCTGATTTCGTGCCGCCCTGATGCCGCGACACCCGCTCGTCGTTTAGCCGATTTGATGTGCCTGCGAAACGCCGCTTGCTGCGGTCTCGGGGGCTGGCCGCTGCCTATGGCAAACATGCCGCATTTGACCGCTGCTAAGCGACCGCCGTCAGAGGAAATTGTAGGGGTCGATATCGACGGTTATGCGGACGTCGCTTTTCAGTTTTGGAATGGTTCCAGCCCAGGCGCGGAGATATGCCTGCAGATCGACGTCGCGCGGGGCCTTGACCAGCAGTCGCCAACGGTGACGTCCGCGCACGACGGCGATCGGTGCTTCGACGGGTCCCAAGACCGAGATCACCTCGGATTGCGGCGCACGGCGTGCGATGTCGCGTGCGGTGACTTCGGTCAGCGCTTTGTCGCGCGCCGAGATGACGATCGCAGCCAAACGTCCGTAGGGCGGGAGCAAGCCGGACTGGCGCGTCTTCACCTCGTAATTCAGAAACGCGTCTCGGTCGCCGGCGACGATCGCCTGCATCACGGGATGATCGGTCGAATACGTTTGCACGAAACCGCGGCCGACGAAGCTCGTGCGGCCGGCGCGGCCCGTCACCTGGTGAAGCAATTGGAACGTGCGTTCGGCCGAGCGTGGATCGGCGCCGTGCGCGAGGCCTAGATCGCCGTCGACGACGCCGACCAGCGCGAGGCCCGGAAAGTTATGACCCTTGGCGACGATCTGTGTGCCGATGATGATGTCGAATTCGCGCGCTTCGATGCCGCGAATGATTTCGCGCATTTCCGCCAAGCCAGGAATGAGATCCGATGACAGCAGCGCGACGCGTGCGTCGGGAAAGCGTTCTTTCACTTCCTCCTGCACGCGCTCGACGCCGGGGCCGCACGCGACGAGTGTTCCGGGCTCGCCGCACTTCGGGCACTTCTCCGGGAGCGATAGCGAAAAACCGCAGTGGTGGCAGGTCAGCTTTTTCTTGAAGCGGTGCTCAACGAGCCACGCCGTGCATTGCGGACATTCGAGGCGATGGCCGCAGGCGCGGCAGAGCGTCAACGGCGCATAGCCGCGACGATTGAGAAAGAGCAGCGTTTGCTGGTCTTTTTCGAGCGTTTCGGTGATCGCACCGACGAGGCGCTGCGCCAGCCATTTGCCCGGTTCGAGCTTCTCGGCCTTGAGGTCGATGAGAGACACGTCCGGCATCGCGACGCCCGAGAAGCGTCCGGGCAGCACGGCATGCCGATAGCGTCCGACAAGCGCGTTGACGTGGCTTTCGATCGACGGCGTCGCGGACGCAAGCACGACCGGAAACTTGCCGAGATTGCCGCGCACCACCGCCATGTCGCGCGCCTGATAGTGGACGCGGTCTTCCTGTTTGAAGCCCTGGTCGTGCTCTTCGTCGATGACGATCAGACCGAGTTGCACAAAGGGGAGGAACAGCGCCGAACGTGCGCCGACGACACAACGCACGTCGCCGCGCGCGACGCCTTTCCAGATGCGTCCGCGCTCGGCCGGGCTCAACGCCGAATGCCATTCGACCGGCGGCGCGCCGAAGCGTTGCGCGAAACGGTCGAGGAACTGGCTCGTCAGCGCGATTTCCGGAAGCATGATCAGCGCCTGATCGCCCACTTCGAGCGCGCGCGCGACGGCTTCGAAATAGACTTCGGTCTTGCCCGATCCCGTCACGCCGTCGAGCAACGTGACGGAGAAATTCTTGGCATCGACCGCGGCGACGAGCGTGGCGACGGCTTGCGCCTGCTTGTCGGTGAAGTCGGTCGTCGCGTGCGCTGGTTGCGGGCGCGGAAAGACGCGCTCCGGAATCGCGACTTCGACGAGGTTGCCGGAGGCCGCCAATCCATCGATCACGCCGGTCGAGCACGCCGCGAGATTTGCGAGGTCCGATTTCACGCGAATGAGACCGTCGGCGGCGATCTCGAGAACGCGCGTGCGGGCTTGCGTCATCTTCGGCGGCAACGGCGCGCCTTCCACCAGCCTGACGCCGAAGCGATGTTTCGGCGGCTCGAAGGCGGCGTCGGCGCTCATCATCATGCGCGCGACCATACCAAGCGGCGCCAGCGTGTAGCGCGCCACCCATTCCGCAAAGCGCATCGAGATTTCGGGAAGCCGCGGTGCGTCGATCAGGCTTGTCAGGGATTTCAGCTTCTTCGGGTCGACGGCCTTGCCGTCGCCACGTTGGCCGTCCCATACAATGCCGATGCGCGTTTGCGGCCCGAATGGGACGAGCACGAACGAACCTGGGGGCACCTCGACGCCGTCCGGCACCAGATAGTCGTACGTCTGATCGAGCGCGACCGGCATCAGCACGGGCACGCTGCGGGCGCCTGAAAGGGCGCCGTTATCCAGGATTTCGAGCAGACTATCCAAAGGGACGTTCAACGGACTAGAAGCTTCTCCCGAGAATCGAGCGTGCTAGGTTTGCCTTAAGTTGCGGCGCACCGAAGGCAAGCCGAAAAGTTAAGAGACGAACCAGGAGCAGGATATGAAATTTTTCGTCGATACCGCCGACGTGGCCGAGATCAAGGAGTTAGCCGCCACCGGCCTGCTCGACGGCGTGACGACGAACCCGACGTTGGTCGCCAAGGCCGGGCGCGATTTCAAGGATATCATCAAGGAAATCTGCGCCGTCGTTCCGGGCCCGGTTTCGGCGGAAGTCGCGGCAACCGACTACGCGGGCATGATGCGCGAAGCGGAAGTGCTGCGGAAGATCGCCAAGAACGTAGCGATCAAGGTGCCGCTGACGATGGACGGCCTCAAAGCGTGCAAGGCGCTGACCAGCGACGGCACGATGGTCAACGTGACGCTGTGCTTCTCGGCCAATCAGGCGCTGCTTGCGGCGAAGGCCGGCGCGACGTTCGTTTCGCCGTTCATCGGGCGGCTCGACGACATCGGATTGAACGGCATGGATCTCATTCGCGAGATCCGGACGATCTACGACAACTATCCCGATCTTTCGACGGACATTCTCGCAGCCTCGATCCGCACTGTGAACCACGTCCGGGAAGCGGCGATGATCGGCGCAGACGTCGCAACCATTCCGCCCGCGATCCTGAAAGCGCTGGTCAAGCATCCGCTGACCGATGCTGGGCTGACTGCATTCGTCAACGACTGGAAGAAGACGGGTCAGACAATCGTGTAATCGCGGCGTCGGCCTCTGTTTCGGATCAACGCGCGTGGCAACGAAAATCTTTTCTCCCGAATTGATTTCACGCTTCGCCGACATCGTCGGCGCGGCGAACGCGTTGACCGGCACCGACGACAAGGCGCCGTATCTCCGCGAATGGCGCGACCGCTATACGGGCAAGACGCCGGTCGTGCTTCGTCCTCAGACGTCGGACGAAGTCTCGCGCATTCTGGCGCTCGCGCACGATGAAGGAATCGGCATCGTCGCGCAGGGCGGCAATACGGGGCTCGTCGGCGGCCAGATTCCGTCGGCTGCCGGCGATCAGATCGTGCTGTCGCTGACGCGCATGAAAAAGGTCCGCGACGTCGACGCGGCGGGCGGCACGATGATCGTCGAAGCGGGCGTGACGCTGGCCGAGGCGCAGCATGCGGCCGAGGGCGCGGGACGGCTGTTTCCGCTCAGTCTTGCGTCCGAAGGCAGCGCAACGATCGGCGGCGTGCTGGCGACGAATGCGGGTGGCACCGCCGTTCTCGCCTACGGCAACGCACGCAATCTCGCGCTCGGGCTTGAAGCCGTGCTCGCGGACGGACGCGTCTGGAACGGGCTCCGGCGCTTAAAAAAAGACAACACCGGTTACGATCTGCGCGACCTGCTGATCGGATCGGAAGGAACGCTCGGCGTCATCACGGCGGCGTGTCTGAAGCTCTTTCCCATTCCGGCGGAACGCGAGACGGCAATCGTCGCGCTCGAGTCCCCGGCAGCCGCATTGAAGCTATTCCGGATTGCGGAAGCCGAAGCTGGATCAGCACTGACGGCGTTCGAGCTTTGGGCGCATCAGGCTCAGGACTTCGCGCTGCGCTACATGCCGAATACGCGCGACGCGTTCGCCGATGCGCATCCGTGGTACGTGCTGATCGAGCTTTCGCATGGCGGCGATGGCGCGCGTTCCAGCAGCGCACTCGAACAGCTTTTGACTATCGCTCATGCGCAGGAGCTTATCCGCGACGCCGCGTTGGCTCGATCGCTCAGCCAGGCGCAAGATTTCTGGCATTTGCGAGAGGCTTTCTCCGAAGCGCAGAAAGGTGCGGGCGGGAGCATCAAGCACGACATCTCGGTGCCGATCGCGCGCATTCCGGAATTTCTTTTGCACGCGGCGGAGATCGTCGAGCAGGTTGCGCCGGGCGCGCGACCCGTGCCGTTCGGGCACTTCGGCGACGGCAATCTGCATTACAACATCAGCCAACCCGAGGGCGGCGACAAAGCGCAATTCCTGTCGCTGTGGGAGACGATGTCGGATGCGATCTTCGAGCTTGTCTCGGAGCTTGGCGGGTCGATCTCAGCAGAGCACGGCATCGGGCAGATGAAGCGCGAGGCGCTGCGGCAGCACAAATCTGCGATCGAACTCGACATGATGCGCGCGATCAAGCAGGCCCTCGATCCCAAGGGCATTCTGAATCCGGGCAAAGTGCTGTAGGGATTGCGTCCGTTAACGGTTCGTTAACCGCGTCGGAGAAGGCTCAATCCGACAAGAGGGCGCTGCCGGTGACTTCACTCGACGAAATCCTGACGACGGATGCGGAGTTACCGCTCGGCGGCGACCTCAAGCGCGCGGTCGAGGATTGGCTGGCGCATCTCCTCAATGAGCGCGGACAGAGCGCCGCGACGCGCGAAGCCTATGCGCGCGACGTCACGCAGTTTCTGGCGTTTCTGAAGACGCACCTCGGACGTGCGCCATGTCTCGGCGATTTGGGTCGGGTAGACACCAAGGTGTTTCGCGCGTTTCTCGCGCATCGGCGCAAATCGGATGTCGTGTCGCGATCGCTGGCGCGCTCTCTTTCATCGCTCAGGACTTTTTTTCGATGGCTGGAACGCGAAGGCAGGTTGCAGAATCGCGCCGTGCTGCAGGTCGCCTTGCCGAAGATCCCGCATTCGGTGCCAAAGCCGCTGACCGTCGACGGTGCAGCGGAACTCGTTGCGACCGAAAATGACGATCGGGCCGAGTGGATCAACGCTCGCGACACGGCGGTGCTGCTGCTGCTCTATGGCGCCGGTCTGCGCATCAGCGAAGCGCTGAGCCTGACGCCGAATTCGGCGCCGCTCAACGGTCGCGACGTGATGCACATCACCGGCAAGGGCGGCAAGGATCGCCTCGTCCCGGCACTTCCGATCATTTCGGACGCGATCGAAAAGTACATGCGGCTGTGTCCGTTTCCGCTTTCCGGCGACGGACCCCTATTTCTTGGTGCGCGCGGTGGGCCGCTATCGCCGCGCCTCATTCAATTGGCGATGGAGCGCATGCGCCGCGAGCTTGGCCTTCCGGAGACGGCGACACCGCACGCGCTCCGGCATTCGTTTGCGACGCATCTGCTCTCGGCGGGGGCCGATTTACGGCAAATTCAGGAGCTTTTGGGCCACGCCTCGCTTTCGACCACTCAAGTCTATACGGAAGTCGATCGAGACCGCCTGCTGTCCGTCTATGATCAAGCGCATCCGCGGGCGGCTCGCAGCTAGCCTGAGCGTTTCCATTTCGAGTGCCACATGACAACGCATGTCCGGACGTTCCTATTCTTTTGTTTCGCGCTGCTGATCACGGCCAGCGCAACGGCTCGGGCGGACGATGTGCCCGTCCCCTGCCGCGGCACGGACATGCTGGCGGAGTTGCAGACGCGATCGCCGGACGCCTACAAAACAGTCATCGAAGAAAGCCGGCAGACGTCGAACACAGAAGCGGTGCTGTGGAAGATCGAGAAGTCCGGCGTCGCTCAGTCGTATCTGCTCGGAACGATGCACCTTTCCGACCCGCGCATTTCGCGATTGTCGGCGCGGGAGCAGGACCTCATCGCGCATTCGAAATCCGTGGCACTGGAAGTTGCCGACCTTTCGGAAAAGGCCGTTGGCGAAGCGATGGCGAAGGCCGGCCACCTTCTGCTTTACACGGATGGGCGCACGCTCAACGCGCAGCTCTCGGACGACGAATTCAAAGTCGTGCAACGCCTCGTCAAAGAGGCGGGGATGCCGGAAGACGCATCGGGGCTCGTCAAGCCGTGGCTCGTCAGCATGCTGCTTGCGACGTCGGACTGCGAACGCAAGCAGGTCGTGGCGGGCGCCAAGGTGCTCGATTTGCAAGTTGCGGAGGAAGCGAAAAAGCACGGGCTGACCGTCAAGGGTCTCGAGACGATCGAACAGCAACTCGAGTCTTTGGCTTCGATCGCCGACGATCAGCAGGTCGCCATGCTGAAGGTCGGCATCAAGTATGCCGATCGCACCGACGATCTGATGGAGTCGCTCGTTCAGATGTATTTGCGGCGCGAGATTGGCGCGGCGATGCCGTTCCAATTGGCTCTTGCAGCCGAATCCGGCGTTCCGGCTTCGGCGTTTGACGACTTCAAGAAGGGGCTTCTTTCGGATCGCAACGTCCGAATGCGCGATGCCGCCGAGCCGCTGCTTCAGGACGGCAGCGCCTTCATCGCGGTCGGAGCGCTGCACCTCGTCGGGCCGACGGGACTCGTCGCACTGCTGCGCGAGCGCGGCTACACAGTCACGGCGGTGGAATAACCGCTGCACGTGGCCGGGCTCAACCCGGCCACGAAGGTCTCAGAAGTGGATCGCGCGTTTGCCGACGGCGAGGGCCGCTTCCTTGACGGACTCGCTCAACGTCGGATGCGCGTGGCATGTGCGCGCGAGATCTTCCGCCGAGCCGCCGAATTCCATCAGCACGCACGCTTCCGCAATGAGTTCGCCCGCGTTGGCACCGATGATGTGGACGCCCAGCACGCGATCCGTCGCAGCATCGGCAAGGATTTTGACGAAGCCGTCCGTCATGCGGATCGACTTCGCACGGCCGTTGGCGGTGAACGGAAACTTGCCGACGTTGTAGGCAACGCCCGCCGCTTTCAGTTCCTCTTCGGATTTACCGACGCTCGCGACTTCGGGCGAGGTGTAAATGACGTTCGGAATGACGTCGTAGTTCACGTGCCCAGCCTGGCCCGCGATGATTTCGGCGACGGCAACGCCTTCGTCCTCGGCTTTGTGGGCCAGCATCGGACCGGCGATGACGTCGCCAATTGCGAAGATGCCGGAGGCGCTGGTCTGGAAATGGCCATCGGTCAGAATGCGCTTTTTCGCATCGAGCGCGACGCCCGCTTCGGCAAGGCCCAATCCGTCGGTGTAAGGAACGCGCCCGACCGCAACGAGAACGACGTCGGCTTCGACTGTCTCGGCGGCTCCGCCGGCTGCCGGTTCGATCTGTACGCTGAGCGGCTTGCCTGGGGTTTCGGGGCCGGTGACGCCCGTGACCTTGCTCGCCAACCGGAATGCAATGCCCTGCTTGTCGAGCAGACGCTGGAAGGCACGCGCGACTTCATTGTCGATGCCCGGAAGAATGCGATCGAGATATTCGACGACCAACACGTCCGCGCCAAGGCGACGCCACACCGAGCCGAGTTCGAGGCCGATGACGCCAGCGCCGATCACCAGCAGCTTGCGCGGCACGGAGGCTAGCTCCAGCGCGCCGGTCGACGATACGACGCGCTTTTCGTCGATCTCGATTCCCGGCAGGCGCGCCACGTCCGAACCGGTGGCGATGACGATCGACTTGGCTTCGAGCGTTTCAGTCTCGCCGCCGGGCGAGGTGACCGCGACCTGACCGCTTTTCACGATGCGGCCGGTGCCGAAGTACGTCTGGATCTTATTTTTCTTTAGCAGGTAGGCGACGCCTTCGACGTTGCCTTTGACGCCTTCGCGCTTGAATGCCTGCATCTTCGGCAGATCGAGGACGGGCGACGCATCGATGCCCATCGCGCCGAACGCGTGCTTGGCTTCGTCGTAGGCGTGCGAGGCATGCAGCAGGGCTTTCGAGGGGATGCAGCCGACGTTCAGGCACGTGCCGCCATGCGTGCCGCGCTTTTCGACGACGGCGACTTTCAGCCCGAGCTGCGCGGCGCGAATGGCGCAGACATAGCCGCCGGGGCCCGTGCCGATCACGATCAAATCATATGATGCTGTCATTCCTCAGAGCTCCAGGATGAAGCGCTGCGGATCTTCGAGACATTCCTTGATGCGGACAAGGAACGTCACCGCCTCTTTGCCATCGACGATGCGATGATCGTAGGACAGCGCGAGATACATCATCGGGCGCGCAACGATCTGGCCGTTGCGGACGACCGGGCGTTCCTCGATGCGGTGCATGCCGAGAATGCCGGATTGCGGCGCGTTCAGGATCGGCGTCGACATCAGCGAGCCGTAGACGCCGCCGTTCGAGATCGTGAACGTGCCGCCCTGCATGTCCTCGATCGACAGCTTGCCGTCGCGGGCGCGCTTACCGAATTCGGTGATCTTCTGCTCGATCTCGGCGAGGCTGAGGCGATCGGCTTCGCGCACGACCGGCACGACGAGGCCTTTCTCCGTCCCGACCGCGACGCCGATGTGATAGTAATTCTTGTAAACGATCTCGTCGTGGTCGATCTCGGCGTTGACGGAGGGTACGTCGCGAAGCGCCTGAATGGCGGCCTTCACGAACAGGCCCATGAAGCCGAGCTTCACGCCGTGCCGTTTCTCGAACACATCCTTGTACTGCGCGCGCAGCGCCATGATGGCGCTCATGTCGACGTCGTTGAACGTCGTCAGCATTGCGGCGGCGTTCTGCGCTTCCTTCAGGCGGCGCGCGATGGTCTGGCGAAGCTTGGACATCCGGACGCGTTCTTCGCGCGTCGCATCGTTGGCGGGTGACGGCAGGCGCACGTCGCGCATCACGATCGTCGCCGGTGCTTCCTGAATGGTGACCGCGTTGGGCGAGACCGGCGCGGCTGTTGGTTCCCGTAGAGGCGGCGGTGAGGCCGCCGGTTTCGCGGCCGCGGCGGCAACGGCATTGATGACGTCTTCCTTCAGGATTTGCCCGCGGCGGCCGGTGCCACGCACGTCGGAGGGTTCCAAGCCAGCTTCCGTCAGCGCCTTGAGGGCGGCGGGCGGCGGGCGAGGGGCGTCTGCCGCTGGAGCGCTTTCCGGAGCTTTCGCTGCGACCTGCTCGGGCTTCGTCTGCGAAGGGGGCGCGGACGGCTTTGCCGCCTGGGGCGCCGTCGTTTGAGAATTGCCTGCCGATGACTTCGCCGCGCCATCTTTCAAGGCTGCGAGCAGCGATCCGACCGCCACCGTCGTACCCGACTTGACGAGAATGTCGCCGAGCACGCCAGCAGCGGGCGCGGGAACTTCGACGGTCACTTTGTCAGTTTCGAGCTCGACCAGCGGCTCGTCGACATTCACGGCGTCGCCGGTCTGTTTGAACCACTTGCCAACGGTCGCCTCCGTGACGCTTTCCCCAAGCGCGGGAACGCGAATCTCAATCGACATCTCAGTCCTCACACCTTTGATTGCGATCGGCGACTCCGCTTCGCGGAGCCGGCCGCCGATCGCGGTTGCTCGTCTTGCTCCAGACCAATCGGCGGCAAGCCCGGAGTTTCGTTGATTGCGACCGGCGTGTCCTCTCAGCAGAGCCTGCGCCGATCGCGGCTATTGCTATGTTCCGAGCGCGTCGGCGACGAGCGCGGTCTGTTCCTTGATATGCTGAGACAGGAGGCCGGTCGCGGTCGACGCGGACGCCGCCCGCCCGGCATAGCGTGGGCGACGGTGAATATAACCCAAATGGGTCAAGACCCATTCGATATTCGCGTCCATGAAGTACCACGCGCCCATATTTTTGGGCTCTTCCTGGCACCAGACGATTTCCGCGAATTTGAACCGGCCGAGTTCCTGGATCAGCGCGCGCGCCGGGAACGGATAGAGCTGCTCGACGCGGAGCAGGTAAACGTCGTCACGTCCCTGAGCATCGCGTGCGTCCAGCAGGTCGTAATAGACCTTGCCGGAACAGACGACGACGCGCTTGATCTCATCGTCGGGGCGAAGCTTGAGAGAGGAGACGCCGCGCTCGGCGTCGTCCCAAAGCAAGCGGTGGAAGCTCGTTCCGGGACCGAACTCTTCGATCTTCGATGTGACGCGCTTGTGCCGGAGCAGCGACTTCGGCGTCATCAAGATCAGCGGCTTGCGGAAGTTGCGGTGCAGCTGACGGCGAAGAATGTGGAAGTAATTCGCGGGCGTCGTGCAGTTAGCGACTTGCCAGTTGTCTTCCGCGCAGAGCTGCAGATAGCGTTCAAGACGCGCGGACGAATGTTCCGGGCCCTGACCTTCGTAGCCATGCGGCAGAAGGCAGACGAGTCCGGACATGCGCAGCCACTTGCGCTCGGCGGACGAGACGAACTGATCGAACACGACCTGCGCGCCGTTCGCGAAGTCGCCGAACTGTGCTTCCCAAAGCGTCAGCGCGTTGGGCTCGGCGAGTGAGTAGCCATATTCGAAGCCGAGCACGGCTTCCTCCGAGAGCATCGAATTGACGATCTCGAAGTTGGCCTGATTTGGCGCCAAGTGCTTGAGCGGCGCGAAGCGGCGATCCGTTTCCTGGTCGATGAACACAGCGTGGCGCTGCGAGAACGTTCCGCGTTCGCAATCCTGGCCGGATAGGCGGACGCGGAAGCGCTCCATCAACAGCGACGCGAACGCGAGATGCTCACCCATCGCCCAATCGATGCCGACACCCGACTCCGTCATTTCGCGGCGGCGTTCGAGAAGCTTCGTAATCGTCTTGTGAATGTGGAAGTCGTTCGGAATGGACGTCAGGCGGCGGCCGAGATCTTTCAGCGTCTCGATCGGGATGCCGGTGTTGCCACGCCAATCATCGCTGTCGGCGCGCGTGATGCCCGACCAGCGGCCATCGAGCCAGTCCGCCTTGTTCGGCTTATAGCCATCGGAAACCGCAAATTCGTTATCGAGATTGGAGCGCACCGAGGCTTTGATTTCGTCGAATTCGGCGACCGTGATGACCTCTTCGTCGATCAGCGATTGCGAGTAGATTTCGACGGCGGTCGGATGTGCCTTGATCCGCTTGTACATCGCCGGCTGCGTGAACATCGGCTCGTCGGTCTCGTTGTGACCGTGACGGCGATAGCAGAACATGTCGATGACGACAGGTTTCTGGAAGCGTTGGCGGAACTCGGTCGCGATCTTTGCGACGTGAACGACAGCTTCCGGATTGTCGCCGTTGACGTGGAAAATTGGCGCTTCGATCATCAACGCGACGTCGGAGCAGTAGGGCGACGAACGCGAGTGATAGGGCGCCGTCGTGAAGCCGATCTGGTTGTTGATGATGAAATGGATTGAGCCTGCCGTGCGGTGGCCGCGCAGTCCCGACAGGCCAAAGCATTCCGCGACGACGCCCTGGCCCGCGAACGCCGCGTCGCCGTGAATGAGCAGCGGCAGCACCGGTGTGCGGTCGCCACCGGAACAGCCCTGCTGATCCTGCTTCGCGCGCACCTTGCCGAGCACGACAGGATCGACGATTTCGAGATGCGAAGGGTTCGCCGTCAGCGAGAGATGCACGCCGTTGCCGTCGAACATGCGGTCCGACGATGCGCCGAGGTGATATTTGACGTCGCCTGAACCTTCGACGTCGTCGGGCTTGAATGAGCCGCCCTTGAACTCCTTGAAGATCGCGCGCAGCGGCTTCGCCATGACGTTGGCGAGAACGTTGAGACGGCCGCGATGTGCCATGCCCAGCGCGATTTCACGCACGCCCAGATGACCGCCGCGCTTGATGATCTGTTCGAGCGCCGGGATCATCGCTTCCGCGCCTTCGAGGCCGAAGCGTTTCGTGCCGGTATATTTCAGGTCGCAGAATTTCTCGAAGGTCTCGGCTTCGACGAGCTTGCGCAAAATCGCCTTGCGGCCCTCGGGCGTAAAGCTGATGTCCTTTTCCGGTCCTTCGATGCGCTCCTGAATCCAGCTTTTCTGCGCCGGATCCGTGATGTGCATGAACTGGAAGCCGATCTGGCGGCAATACGTGCGGCGCAGGATCGTCAGGATCTGTCGCATGGTCGCCGTTTCGAGGCCCATGACGTGATCGATGAAAATCGGCCGGTCGAGATCGGCTTCGGTAAAGCCGTAGGTCTCGGCCAACAGTTCGCGATGGACGCGGCGATCGGCAATGCCCAGCGGATCGAGGTCGGCCGCAAGGTGACCGATGACGCGATAGGCGCGGATCAGCATCAAGGCGCGGATCGAATCCTGCGTCGCGCGAAGCGAAGCGGCTGGCGTGATCTCGAAGCCCGCCAGCTGCGCGCGCCGCTCGATCTTATCGCGAATAGCGCGCTCGGTTGCGCCGTAGTCGCCCGTCAACGCGCCGACCAGATCGCGATCGGTACCGGTATCGTTCAACAACGCTTCGAGTGGCGGCGCCCAGGCGGGGCCATTGGAAACGGATTTCCCCGCGGCCGGCTCCTTGATGCTGTCGAAAAACAATCGCCATTCGTCGCTGACGGCGCCCGGATTGCGCTCGTACTCGGCCTGCATGTCTTCGATGTAGGGTGCATTCGCTGCGCTCAGGAACGAGGTGCGAAGAAACGCTTCGTTCTGGCCATTTCGTGACATCTGCTTCGTCCTTTTGAGGCTCGGTTGCCTATCGAGGTCTCGGGATGACGCGCACGGTCGAGATCAAAAAAATGCCGCCAATCGGTTCGGCCATGTGCTGGCTGAGATCTTACGCGCGCAAGATATCAATTAGTGTACGGCCGAGGGCAGCGGGACTTGGCGAAATGGCGATGCCTGCGGCCTGCATCGCCGCGAGCTTGTCTTCCGCCTTGCCCTTGCCGCCGGAGATGATCGCGCCCGCGTGACCCATGCGCCGTCCGGGCGGCGCGGTTACGCCGGCGATGAATCCGGCCATCGGTTTCTTTCTGCCTTTGCGAGCTTCCCGCGTCAGAAATTCCGAAGCGTCTTCCTCGGCGGAACCGCCGATTTCGCCGATCATGATGATCGATTGCGTTTCCTCGTCCGACAGGAAGAGGTCGAGGACGTCGATGAACTCGGTGCCTTTTACGGGATCGCCGCCGATGCCGACGGCGGTCGTCTGGCCAAGGCCGACGTCCGTCGTCTGTTTCACTGCCTCATATGTGAGGGTTCCCGAACGGGATACAATGCCGACGCTGCCGTGCTTGAAGATGTTTCCGGGCATGATGCCGATCTTGCATTGATCGGGCGTGAGGATGCCGGGACAGTTCGGTCCGACGAGACGCGATTTCGAGCCGTCGAGGGCGCGCTTGACGCGCACCATATCCATCACCGGGATGCCCTCGGTGATGCAAACGATCAGCGGCACTTCCGCGTCGATGGCTTCGAGGATGGCATCGGCCGCAAACGGGGGCGGCACGTAGATCGACGACGCCGTGGCGCCAGTCCTCGCGACCGCTTCCGCCACGCTGTCGAAAAGAGGCACGTCGGCAAGCTCGGCGTCGGGGTGCTTGCTGCCCCCCTTACCCGGGGTTACGCCGCCGACGATCTTCGTCCCGTAGGCCCGCGCCTGCTTCGTGTGAAACGTGCCCTGGCTGCCTGTTATGCCCTGGCAGATGACCTTCGTCGTCTTGTCGACCAGAATTGACATTCCGTCCCCGCATTGACTGTATTTTTGAGGCTCGGAATGTCGCGCATCTTTTGCGGTGCAGCAAGACCAACTATCGTGCCAATGCGAGATATTTCGGCATTCCGGCGAAGATCAGGCGACCTGTTTCAGCTCGTCGGTGATCTTTTTGGCGGCATCCGCAAGGTCGTCGGCCGGAATGATCTTGAGACCCGACTCCTTGAGGATTTTCTTGCCGAGATCGACGTTGGTGCCTTCGAGGCGCACGACGAGGGGCACTTTGATGTCCATTTCGCGGGCCGCCGCGATCACGCCTTCAGCGATGATGTCACAACGCATGATGCCGCCGAAGATATTGACCAGGATGCCCTTCACGGACGGGTCGGCGAGGATGATCTTGAAGGCTTCGCGCACCTTTTCCTTCGATGCGCCGCCGCCGACGTCGAGGAAGTTGGCAGGCTCCGCGCCATAGAGCTTGATGATGTCCATCGTCGCCATTGCGAGGCCGGCGCCGTTGACGAGGCAGCCGATATTGCCGTCGAGCTTGACGAACGCGAGATCGTGCTTCGAGGCTTCGATCTCCGTCTGATCTTCTTCGCCGAGGTCGCGCAGCTCGACGATTTCGGGGTGCCGATAAAGCGCGTTGGAGTCGAAGTTCATCTTACCGTCGAGGCAGATGAGCTTGCCATCCTTTGTGACGACCAGCGGATTGATCTCGAGCAGGCTCATGTCCTTCTCGACGACCATGCGGTAAAGGTTCTCGACGAGCTTGCCCGCCGCTTTCACCTGATCGCCCTTGAGGCCCAGCGCGAAGGCGACCTTGCGGCCGTGAAACGGCTGATAGCCGGTGGCGGGATCGATCGTCAGGGTGTGAATTTTTTCCGGCGTATCGTGCGCGACATCTTCGATGTTCATGCCGCCTGCCTGGCTGACGATGAAGGCGACACGCGACGTTGAACGATCGACGAGCGCGGAAAGATAAAGCTCGCGATCAATCGCGGAGCCGTCCTCGATATAGAGGCGATTGACGATGCGCCCGGCGTTTCCGGTCTGGACCGTGACGAGCGTTTTACCCAGCATCTGCTCGGCAAATTCCTTCACCTCGTCGATCGACTTAGCGAGGCGAACGCCGCCTTTGTCGCCTGCAGACGCTTCGAGGAATTTGCCTTTGCCGCGGCCTCCGGCATGAATTTGCGCTTTGACCACCCACACCGGCCCGGGAAGTTTCTTCGCCGCTTCAACCGCTTCGGCGACCGAGAACGCCGCGAAACCGTTCGGCGTCGGGACACCATAGGCGCGATACAGCTCTTTGGCCTGATATTCGTGGATGTTCATGCTTGGACTCCATTCCGCAGCATAGTTTGAAAATTTGGTACACGCATTTTACCGCGCATGCCGTGATTAGGCCGCTTTTTCGGCCCGTAAAACCGATGTTGGTGCCTGGTCCCTGCATTTTCGGACCGACGTCCTATGAGGCGCATTCGGCACCGCCGCGAATCCAGTTGGGAGAATGGGATGGTCTGCAACGGGAGATGTTCATGTCTCAGGAATTTGCATGCATCGACATTGAAAGCTTGAAATCCGCGCGCACAGGGCACGATCCTTATAACTTCCTCATCGGCGAGAACTTCATTCGACCGCAGGCGATAAAGCCTTTGAAGGCCGACTATCCGGATCTTAGAGAACCCGGCTTCTTCACCGAGGCCGATGTCGGAAGCGGCGCGCACGGAGAGTTCGCGAAGCTGCTGCAAGACCTTAAAAGCCCCGAGGTGTCGGAGATCGTTTCCGAGAAGCTCGATATCGATCTCGTCGACAAGCCGAAGATGATTACGATCCGCCGCGTCTCGCAGGCGAAAGACGGCCGCATCCACACAGATGGAGAAGCCAAGATCGCGACCATGCTGACGTATCTGAACGACAAATGGGACGGCACGGCCGCCGGCTGCCTTCGCGTCCTGCGCAATGGCAAGGACTTTGAAGACTATGTAGAGCAGATCAGCCCTTTGACCGGAACGGTGTTCGCGTTCCGCCGGTCCGACTGTTCCTGGCACGGCCACACGCCTTTCGTCGGCGAGCGCCGCGTCGTCCAAATGACGTGGCTTCGCAGTGAAGAAGATGTCGCCCGGAAGGAAAGACGCGGATCCCTGTCCCACAGTCTGAAGAAGATCTTTCATTTCGGCTGAAGCGAATGCTTGCGCGTTCGCGTGGCCGTGCCTGAGGCGGATCGCGTGCACAGCGCGCTCCGCCCTTTAGCTTGCGAGCGCCGGACTGATTTTCTTGCAGGCGTCGATCAGGCTCTGGACCGACGCGACGGACTTGTCGAACATCGCCTTTTCGTTTTCGTCCAAGGCGAGTTCCACGACCTTCTCGATACCGCCCGCTCCGATGATCGCGGAGACGCCGACATAGGTGTCCTTGATCCCGTATTCGCCGTTAAGATGGGCGGCGCAGGGCAGCATCCGCTTTTTGTCTCTGAGGTAGCTCTCGGCCATCGCGATTGCGGACGCGGCCGGCGCATAGAATGCCGAGCCGGTGCCGAGCAGAGCGACGATCTCGCCGCCGCCGCCGCGCGTGCGCTTGATCATCGCGTCGAGCTGCTCCTGGCTGAAGAACCCGAGCTTCACGCAGTCAGGCAGCGGGACGCCGCCGATCGTCGAATAGCGGACGAGCGGCACCATGTCGTCGCCGTGACCGCCGAGCGTCAAAGCGCGAACGTCTTCGATCGAAACGCCAGCCGCTTCGGCGAGGAAGCAGCTGAAGCGCGCGCTATCGAGCACGCCGGCCATGCCGACGACTTTGTTGGCCGGAAGGCCGGTGAATTTTCTCAGCGCCCAAACCATCGCATCGAGGGGGTTCGTGATGCAGATGACGAAAGCGTTCGGGGCGTGCTGCTTGATGGCGGCGCCGACCTGCTCCATCACCTTCAGATTGATGCCGAGAAGATCGTCGCGGCTCATTCCGGGCTTGCGCGGAACGCCGGCCGTCACGATGCAGACATCGGCTCCGGCGATTGCGGCATAGTTTTCGGGGCCGGCGCCGGACAGCTTGGCATTGTAACCCTCGACGGCGGCGGTCTGGGCGAGGTCGAGCGCCTTGCCCTTGGCAACGCCCTCGATGATGTCGGTCATGACGATGTCGCCGAGTTCCTTGAGACCAGCCAGCAGCGCCAGCGTGCCACCAATCTGTCCCGAGCCGATCAATGCGATTTTGGCGCGCGCCATTCGAGCTTTCCCCCGAGGAAATTTAACCAGTTGCAGATGAGAACGACTATTCCGTTCTTTCGCCTAATCAAGTTCGTTGGCGGCTCAAAGGCAAGCCGCAACTTTGGTATCAAACCGATTGCAGCGGACATACGACGCCCACACTGCATCAATGAATAAATTCAGTGTCTAGCTCAGTGTCTGGTTCAGTGTCTGGCCCGGCCGCCTGAATGACCCGCAAGATAAGCCTCGGACCGCATTTCCGTAAGGCGCGACGCCGTGCGCTGGAACGCTTCCGCTCCGCTCCCCTCCGGATAGAGGGCGGACGGCTCGGCAGCGGCGGATGCGATCAAACAGATACGGCTGTCGTAAAGGGCGTCGACCAGGTTGATGAAACGCCGCGCCACGTCGCGACGTTCCGGCGTCAAAACCGGGATGTCATCGATGATGACCGTGTGAAAAGCGTGGGCGATATGCAGATAGTCGTTGGCGCCGAGCGGGCGATTGCAAAGTTCATCGAAGCTGAAGCGCGCGACACCGACGGACGCCAGCGGAACGACGAGCTTCCGTCCCTTGACCTCAAGCGTTTGCGGTTTTCCCGGATGCTTGCCGGTGAGGCGGTCCCAGTGGGCATCGAGCGACGCGCGTGCGGCGGCATCGGCGGGATAAAAATAGAGCTGTGCGCCTGACAATTTGTCGAGCCGGAAATCTTTCTCGGACTGCAACTCGACGACATCCATGTGTGCACTGATAAGATCAATGAACGGAAGAAAGAGCTGGCGGTTGAGGCCGTTTTTATAAAGGTCGGATGGACGCGCATTCGATGTCGCGACGACGGTCACGCCAGCCGCGAAAAGATTTTGAAACAGACGGCCGAGGATCATCGCGTCGGCGATATCGGAAACGTGCATCTCATCGAAGCATAAGAGACGCGCCTCGCGCGCGATGGCGCTCGCGACATGCGGGATCGGATCGCCGGGCGTCTCATCTCGCGCCGCGCCGATGCGATCGTGTACGTCGGCCATGAACTCGTGAAAGTGCGCGCGCCGCTTCGGTTCGAATTCGATGGTCTCGAAAAAAAGATCCATCAGCATGGTCTTGCCGCGGCCGACAGCGCCCCAGACGTAGAGCCCTTTCGGAATCGCGGAGGATCTTCCGAGCAGACGCGAGAAGACGCTTCGGTTGCGATGGCTGGCGACGAGACTCGCCTGCAATTCGTCCAGCCGGGCTGCGAGGAACGCCTGCGCCGGGTCGGGCTCGATCTCGTGCTCCGCCAGACGTTGTCGGTAACCGTCGATAATCGTGCCCATGCGCCCAGCCCAAATTGTCATGCCTCGGTAGTCGGGATGATGCTCGGCGCGCAACACCGGGCGGGCTCCGCCGGTGTGAGGGGTGCGCGACCGAATGTCACCTCTGCGACAAACGGTGGAACGAAAGGCTCCGAAAAGCGCCGTCGGCTGAGGTTTTCAGACATCCGTCGCCCAAAAATGCACTACTGCGTTGCAGCAAGACCTTGTTGCTTCGCACAAATTAAGCATCATTTCCCGTTAGATTACGAGGGCTTGGCGACCCGGCGGCGCTGAGCTCCCGACTTTACGAGGCTAGTCATGCTTGATGATGCTCACGTCGAAAGCGACGCGCACTTTGGATTTATTCGGCGGCTGCTCGCCAGCGAAAGCTATCTGTTCAGGGATCACCTGCAGCGGCTCGACGGCGACGCGCGCCATCGCCGGTTCGGTCATGACGTTTCCGACGCCTTCATCGCAACCTATGCGGCGCACGCCAGCGACTTCGGAAACGTGACATTCGGATATTTCGTCGACGGCGTCGTTCGCGGCGTTGCCGAATTGCGTCCCGGCACTTTGATGCGCGAGGCAAATGCCGAAGTTGCATTTTCGGTCGAAAGAGCTTTCGCCAATCGCGGTATCGCAACGCAATTGATGGGGCGCGTTATTCGCACTGCACGCAATCGCGGATACAGCCACCTCACACTCGTCTGCATGCCGAGCAATGCGAAGATGCAGGCGATCGCGCGTCACTACGGTGCCGACCTCAAGATCGAGGACGGATCCATCTTCGCCGACATCGTTCCCAATCGCGCCGACTACAGATCGCTTGTCGCCGACATGATCGATGAACCGATGACGTACTTGCACTCGGCGCTCGACATGCAGGCGCGCATCAATGGAGTGAAGCCGTTTTGATCCGTTCACGGCGCAACGGAACGGCGAAAACGCGAATCGTGATTCGAAATTGGGAATCAAAAATCGGGGAAATTCGCATCTCCCAATCTCCCGAAAGGGGAATAGGGCCGCGAAAATAAGAAAAATTGCGACATTTGCGCAACAATTCGCGTTAATAAACTCCTTTTTATGCGATATATCAAACTTCTTTGTCTACAAACTTCGCGAATTTGCTCATGTTTGTTGAGTTCGAGCTGATTCGAACTCTAGAGGGAGACTAAACCTATGGCTAAAGCAGCTAAGAAGGCACCTGCGAAGAGAAAGAAGCCGGTCGCGAAGAAGGCCGCCAAGAAGACGGTTCGCAAGGCAGTGAAGAAGACGGCGAAGCGCAAAGCCGCCTAATTCGGATTGGTACTCCCGGGTTCCGGATTGGGCATTCGAGCTTGGGAGTAAACCGATTACCGGCACTTCGGTGTCCAATACTTTCAAATGGTCGGCGACAGCGATTAGCGTCACCGGCCATTTCTTTTTTTAGGGCGTTTCAAACAGGTTTTGAGGCGCTGCCGGGCCGCCCTATTCGGGCAAATGGGTCACCGCTTCGATGTTGTGACCGTCCGGGTCCAGAACGAAAGCGCCGTAATAATTTTCATGATAATGGGGTCTTAGGCCCGGCGGGCCGTTGTCACGGCCGCCTGCGGCGAGCGCTGCTTCGTAAAAGGCCTGAACCTGTTCGCGGCTGGTCGCGGCGAACGCCACGTGCAGCCGGCCTTTTAGCGGCGATCCTGTCCCGATCCAGAATTGGGGACGTTGACGCCCGAACCCGGCGTAGCCGTCCGCGCCGTCCTCCGACAGGCTCACTTCCTTCAGCATCACGATGCCAAGTGGCGCCAGCGACTGCTTATAGAACGCGAGAGAGCGCCCATAATCGGTGATGGGGAAGCCGATGTGATCGAGGATGTCCTGCATGGCATGACCTTTCTCTGATCCGGCGCGCTCAGCCCATCTTCAACGTTTCAGACGCGGCGTTCGACCATCAGTTTTTTTAGCTCCGCAATCGCCTTGGCGGGCGACAGGCCCTTCGGGCAGGCCTTGGCGCAGTTCATGATCGTGTGGCAGCGATAGAGGCGGAACGGGTCTTCGAGGTTATCAAGACGCTCGCCCGTCGCTTCGTCACGGCTGTCGATGACCCAGCGATAGGCCTGCAGAAGGATCGCGGGGCCGAGGTAGCGATCGGAATTCCACCAGTAGCTCGGGCACGACGTCGAGCAGCACGCGCACAGAATGCATTCGTAGAGACCATCGAGCTTGCTGCGATCGTCGCGCGACTGCTTCCATTCCTTCGGCGGCGTCGCGGTGTCGGTCTTGAGCCACGGTTCGATCGAGCGGTGCTGCGCGTAGAAGTTGGTCAGGTCCGGAACAAGATCCTTCACGACCTCGAGATGCGGCAGCGGATAGATCTTCACCGGGCCTTTGATGTCGTCCATGCCCTTGAGGCAGGCGAGCGTGTTCGTGCCGTCGATGTTCATCGCGCACGAACCGCAGATGCCTTCGCGGCAGGAACGGCGGAACGTCAGTGTCGGGTCGATCTCGTTCTTAATCTTGATCAGCGCGTCGAGCACCATCGGCCCGCACTGCTTGCGATCAATCTGATAGGTGTCGATGCGAGGATTTTCGCTGTCGTCCGGATTCCAGCGATAAATGCGAAACTCTTTCCAGTCGCCTTCGCGATCGGGCTGGTTCCAGGTTTTGCCGCGCGTGAGCTTGGAATTTTTCGGAAGTGTGAGCTGAACCATGTGATTGCCGGATGACCACGTGACGAGAAAAGACCGCCACGACAGAAGCGCCTATCGGGCCACCCTGTCAACGGCAGCGCTCGTCGCGGGAGGCCGTTCTTTGGTGCCTAAAGCCGATCGGCTTTTCAGCGAAGCGCGTTAAGCAGGCTTCTGATACGTCTTAAGTTCGGCCACCAAGGCGACCAGACGCTCGGCGATGTCTGCGCCTGTGTCGACGGCGGTGCGCAGCGTCACGCGCGTCTGAAGCACCGTGTTGAGACGGTCCTGCTGCTCGCCGAAGGCAAAGAAGATCTCTTCCGGCGCATCGATGTCGCCATCTTCGATCGAGGTCATCACGTCGAACGCGTTCTGAGCGGCGAGAACCAGCATCGATGCGATATCGTTCATGAGTTGCAGATAGAGGCGTTGCGCATCGGCGCGGATGCGCTGCCCGTGCACGCCGAACTTCAACGGAGCGGAGGCCTGGCCGCCTTCACCAGCGAAGACGCGCGGATGACGCTGGAAGCGGCGGAAAATCTCAACGAGCCCCATGCAGCACGTTTCCAGGTCGCGAAGCGCAGCGGACGTCTTGCGTTTCGTTCGCGTACGCGTCGCGAGCTTACCCTCGCCCGACCAGTTGATCGCCGCGATCGAGGTTATTGCGCCCAGCGCCGCGAGCGCGGGCAGCACGGCCGCGAACGGATCGGGCGGCATACGGGTATCGGATTCATCGGCCGGTTCGGATGTGGACTTGCTCAATGGGTGCGGCTCCTCAAGGCGCCGCACCATACCGCGTCTTCATGGCGACGCGCTATTTCTACCCGCCGCACGCATAACGAAACGATCAATAAACGCGTGCTTTCGGTTCGATGTACTTGACTTCGTTGGTCATCGTCCGGGTGTGCACGGGCCGCTCGTCGAGCTTCACCGTCTTCGTGGCGTAGTCGACCCAGGCGAGCGTGTGCTTCATCCAGTTGACGTCATCACGCTTGGGATAGTCTTCGCGCGCGTGCGCGCCACGGCTTTCCTTGCGATTTTCGGCGCCGGTGACCGTCACGGCGGCTTGCGCGATGAGGTTATCGAACTCAAGCGTTTCGACGAGATCGGAATTCCAGATCAGCGAGCGGTCGGTAACGGAAATGTCGGCTGAGTCGCGCCAGACGGCGGCGATCTTTTCGACGCCTTCCTTTAGAACCGGACCGTCGCGGAAGACGGCGCAGTTCGCCTGCATTGTTTTCTGCATGCGCAGGCGCAGCGCCGAGGTCGGCGTCGACCCTTTCGCGAAGCGGAACCTGTCGAGCCGGTCGAGGATCTTGTCGTCGGTGTCCTTCGGCAGTTCGGATTGCATCGCGCCCGTTTCGATCGTCTCGGCGCAACGAAGACCTGCCGCACGGCCGAAGACCACGAGGTCGATGAGCGAGTTCGAGCCGAGACGGTTGGCGCCATGCACCGAGACGCACGCGGCCTCACCGATCGCCATCAATCCCGGCACGACGTGATCGGGATTGCCGTCTTTCTTGGTCAGAACCTCGCCGTGATAGTTCGTCGGGATGCCGCCCATGTTGTAATGGACCGTCGGCAGCACGGGGATCGGCTGACGGCGCAGATCGACGCCTGCGAAGACCTTGGCGCTCTCTGTGATGCCCGGCAGACGTTCGGCCAGGATCTTCGGATCGAGATGGTCGAGGTGCAGGAAAATGTGATCGCCTTCGGCGCCGACGCCGCGGCCTTCGCGAATTTCTACCGTCATCGAACGCGAGACGACATCGCGGGACGCCAGATCCTTGGCGTGCGGCGCGTAGCGCTCCATGAAGCGCTCGCCTTTGGAATTCGTGAGATAGCCGCCTTCGCCACGCGCGCCTTCGGTGATCAGAACGCCCGCGCCGTAGATGCCGGTCGGATGGAACTGCACGAACTCCATGTCCTGCAGCGGCAGTCCGGCGCGGAGCACCATGGCGTTGCCGTCACCCGTGCAGGTGTGCGCCGACGTGCACGAGAAATACGTGCGGCCGTAGCCGCCGGTCGCGAGGATCGTTTTCTTGGCGCGGAAGCGATGCAGCGTTCCGTCTTCGAGGTTCAGCGCGATGATACCGCGGCAGGCGCCGTCGCGATCCATGATCAGATCGAGCGCGAAGTATTCGACGAAGAATTCCGCCGCGTAACGCAGCGACTGCCCATAAAGCGTGTGCAGCATCGCATGGCCGGTACGGTCGGCGGCGGCGCAGGTGCGCTGCGCGGGCGGACCTTCGCCGAAGTCGGTCGTCATGCCGCCGAAGGGGCGCTGATAGATCTTGCCGTCTTCGGTACGCGAGAACGGCACGCCGTAGTGCTCGAGCTCGTACACGGCGGCGGGGGCGTGGCGGCAGAGATATTCGATCGCGTCCTGGTCTCCGAGCCAGTCGGAGCCCTTGACCGTATCGTACATGTGCCAGCGCCAGTCGTCCGGGCCCATGTTGCCGAGGGCCGCCGCGACGCCGCCTTGCGCGGCAACGGTGTGCGAACGCGTCGGGAAAACCTTCGTCACGCACGCCGTTTTCAGTCCGGCCTCGGCGCAGCCGAGCGTGGCGCGCAGACCGGCGCCGCCCGCGCCGACGACAACCACATCATATTGATGATCGACGATTGGGTACGCCTTGCCGCCGACAGCCGGTGCGGCCGAGGCTCCGTTCGTTTTGCCGTTCGTATTCGCCATGTCCCTAAGCCCCGAAGCTCAGCTTCAGCACGGAGAAGATGCTGACGAGCGCAACGACAATTGTGAAAAAGGTATTGAGCATCAGCGCGACGATCTTCGCCCCTTCGCCATGCACGTAGTCTTCGATGATCGTCTGCATGCCAAGGCGCATGTGGATCGCGCCGGATAGCACGAGCGAGAGCAGGCCCAGTGCAACAAGCGGATTGCCAAGCTGACGCTTGACGGTCGCGTAATCGGCGCCGGTCAGCGAGACCACCAGCCAGACGAGAAAGACAGCCAGGACGACATTCGCCACAGCGGTGACGCGCTGCTTCCAGAAGTGGTCGGCGCCTTCTTTCGCGGAGCCGAGGTATCTCGCCGTTTTCAGAGGCGTTCGCATCGTCATGATCAAAGCCCTCCCGACATGGCGACGCCGATCCAGATCAGCGCCGTCAGGACGAGCGATCCGGCCAGCGTTCCCCAAGAGAGCAGATCGACGGTCTTGAGATCGTAGCCGCGCCCCGTGTCCCAGATGAAATGCCGGAGACCGCCGAGCAGGTGATGCATGAGCGCCCAGGTGTATCCGAGCAGGACGATCTTTCCTGGCCACGATCCGAGCAGGCCGGCGACGTAATCGTAATAGTCCGGCCCCGAGGCCGCCGCGAGGAGCCACACCGCCAACAGAAGCGAGCCGACATACAGCGCAGCGCCGGTTATGCGATGCACGATCGACATCATCATGTTGATCAGCGGCGAATAGATCTGGAGGTGGGGAGAAAGCGGCCGCTCCGGTCGCGAACTACGCCCTGGGATGGCTTGCATTGGATACCTTCTAATCTCGGAGCAGCGTTTTAGCGTCTCGCAGGCCACGCGGCAATTCTCCAAATGCCACATAACCCGAACGTCGAAACGGACAAACAAAATCGGCGAGGCCCGGCGCGCACGAATGCGAACGCACGCCGACGCCAAAATAGAATGTATCGTCAGCCGATCGCAACGATCAGCCGGTCAGCGCGGAAGGACGAGCCACGTGTCGAGATCGAGCACGACGCCTTCGGCATATTCGCCTTTTTCGTTCTTCAGCGGCAGCGTCGAGCAGTCCTGATTCTTGACGCCGACCATACGGACGCGCAGCGCGCCAATGTCCTTGCGATCCGGGATCTCGGCCTTTTCGAGTATTTCAGACCATGCGTAGATCGTGTCGCCGGCGAACGTCGGGGCGACGTGACGGCCGCCGTTGATCGCCGCCAGATGGAATGCGTTGCCGAGGCCGTTGTACGAAAGCGCGCGAACGAGCGAGATGACGACGCCGCCGTAAACGATGCGCTTGCCAAACCGGCCCTTGGCCTCGGTGTGCTGATTGAAGTGAACCTTCGCGGTGTTCTGATAGAGGCGCGTTGCGGTCTGATGCTCGGCTTCCTCGAGCGTCATGCCGTCGACGTGGTCGATTTTCTCGCCCGCGTTGTAATCGCCCCAGCGATGCGGCGAGCCTGCGAGCGCGAGATCGTATTTCGAGATGTCGAGCGGGGGAACGGCCGACGCGAGATCCTTGGGATCAACGCGATCGGGCAGCTTCGGCACCACGGCTTCCGGCGCGGGTGATCCCTTCGTGCGCTTTCTCACCATCACCCAGCGGCAATATTCGAGGACGACCTGGCCATCCTGATTGCGCCCGGTGGAGCGGACGTAAACCGTGCCGGTTTCTCCGTTGGAATTTTCTTTTAGTCCGATGACTTCCGACGTGGAGGTGAGCGTATCGCCGGGATAGACCGCCTTCAGGAAGCGGCAATCGGCATAGCCGAGGTTGGCGATGGCGTTGAGCGAGATATCCGGCGTCGTCTTCCCGAAGACGACATGAAAGGTCAGAAGGTCATCGAGCGGTGCTTTCGGATAGCCGATCGCCTTGGCGAAGGTATCTGCCGATTGCACAGCGAACCGTGAACCATAAAGCGCCGTATAGAGCGCGACGTCGCCATCGGTGACGGTGCGCGGCGTTGCGTGCTGAATGACCTGACCGAAGCGAAAATCCTCGAAGAAATTGCCTGCGTTGGTTTTCGTGTCCGCCATCGGTCTCGCCTTCGTTGCCGCCGGTTGTTGCGGTTCTTTTTCAGGATGTGGGACGTGAACCGCAACCCTTTTCGGGACTGAGAGACGCGATCAAGGGCCGCAGACGCCTTGGTTTCTATGCGGGCTCAGAACCACGGCTCCTCGATGCGCGCTCGCGCATCGATGGCGTCGGCAATGGCGGCAACCCTTTTCGCCATGACGAGATGCAGCCGCTCAACCATGCGTCCCTCGACGGTAATGACGCCTTTGCGGGCGTTTTCCGGTTGTTCGAAGGCTTTGATGATCTTGGTCGCCCAGGTGACCTCGTCGTCGCTTGGCGAGAAAATTTCGTTGCAGGGCGCAACCTGCGAGGGATGGATCAGGGTCTTGCCGTCCATGCCGAGCGTGCGACCGTGCTCGCATTCGGCACGGAATCCCGAATCATCCTTAAAATCGTTGTACACGCCGTCAATGACGTCCAACCCGTACGCGCGCGCCGCAACGAGCGTCATCGCCAGCCAGGGCACGACGGCGAAGCGGTTGCTGCCGGCCCGTGCGCGGCTTTCCTTCAGGAGATCGTTGGTCCCGACGACGAAGCACACGAGACGGTTGTCGGGGTCAGGACCGCACGCCGCGATTTCGCGGGCGTTGATGATGCCCATCGGCGTTTCGATCATCGCCCAGAGCCGAATGCGCGCGTCGGCATCGGCGGCCTTCAACACCTTCGCGGTGCCGACGATGTCGCCGGACTGGGATACCTTCGGAACCAGGATCGCATCGGGCACGGCCGCGATCGCCGCCTGAAGATCGGCCATGCCCCACGGCGTCTCGATGGGATTGACGCGCAGAATGACTTCGTGCGAGCCGAATTCGCCTGCGTGAATGGCGGCGACCGTCTGCTTGCGGGCCAGTTCCTTGTTCGCGGGCGCGACGGAGTCCTCGAGATCGAGAATGATCGAGTCCGCGGCAAGCGTCTTGGCTTTGTCGATGGCGCGTTCGTTGTCTCCTGGAACGTAGAGAACGCTGCGTCTTGGTCTCATCGCCATCGGCGTCGGCTCCGGAGCTGCGGGGATGGTGCGGCGCACCATAACGCATCCGGGCGCGAGGCATACCTCAACTTTCGAGCCAAGCGATAAACGTCACGGCGCGCATTAACGCGGATGCGCTGCCGAGGAGCCGTGTTAGAACGCTTTGCTCGCCCGGTTTGAAACGGTGCGCCTCCGCACGATCTTCAAGCGTAATCAGGACCATGCGCCGAATTCTCGTTATTTCATCGCACGTCGCGCAAGATACGGTCGGGCTAAGTCCCACCATCGCACCGCTGCAACGGGCGGGGATCGAGGTCGTGGCGCTGCCGACGGTCGTGCTGTCGAATCATCCGGCGCGCGAGAAATGCGCCGGCGTCATTCTCGAGCCGGCTGCGCTGGAAAAGATGAGCGCCGCGCTCGAGGCGAACGGCTGGCTCGGTACGTTCGATGCGGTGCTTTCCGGATATCTGCCGTCGGTCGGGCATGCGACCTGGGTCGCGAGGCTCGTCAAGCGGATGCGCGAGATCAGTCCGCAGATCATTTACGTATGCGATCCAATTCTTGGCGACGATCCGGAGGGCCTTTACATCGATGCGGCCGCGGCGGCGGTGGTACGCGACGCGCTGGTGCCGCTCGCCGACGTCGCCACGCCCAACCGGTTCGAGCTGAGCTGGCTCGCACGTCAGGACGTGCAATCGCCCGAGGATGCGGCGCAGGCGGCGTTGACGCTCGCCTGTCCGATCGTGGCTGCGACGTCCATTCCGTCGGGGCCGGATGAGTTAGCAAACGTACTCGTCCAGAGCAGGAACGTTCAAATCAGCACCGTGAAAAAGCTTGCCGACGTTCCGCATGGGACAGGCGACCTGTTTGCCGGCTTTCTGACCGCGCGCCTGCTCAACGGCGCGTCCGTGTCGGATGCATGGAACCATGCAACGCAGGGCGTTGCCTTCGGCGTGGAAGCCAGCCGCGGCAGCGATCGTCTCATGTTGCCGTTGATCGACTGGTCCTGGCTTTCAACATGAGGGAAGCCGGAAAGGACGCCTAATGACGATTACGATTTATCACAACCCGGCTTGCGGCACGTCGCGCACGACGCTGGCAACGATCCGCGAGCACGGCGAAGAGCCGCGCGTGATCGAATATCTGAAGACGCCGCCGACACGCAAAGAACTCGTGCAGCTCGTCACGGCAATGGGCATCACCCCACGGACTCTACTTCGGCAAAAAGGGACGCCTTATGAGGAACTTGGGCTCGCCGATCCGAGCCTTGGCGACGACGCGATCATCGACGCGATGATAGCGCATCCGATCCTGATCAACCGCCCGATCGTCGTGACGCCACTCGGCACGCGCCTCTGCCGTCCGGCGGACACCGTTCTTGAAATCCTACCGAAGCGGCGCGCTTCTCAAGCATAAGGTTTTATCCGTTTACGGCAGTTGCCGCAGTCCGCGATGCGGCGATGCGGTCCAACGTTTCGCTTGCCCCGGCAGGCCTTGCTACCTACGATTTCCCTATTTGGGAAATCAAAGGTCATAAATGAAGCCGGAAACGACTGCGACGGGCGTCAGCCGTGAAGCTGCCGCAGGAATGGCGCTGCTCGGCGCCGCCGTTCTCGCGCTCATCATCGCCAATTCATCGTATAGCGATGCTTATGACCGGGCGCTGGCGCTGCCGTTTGCCGTCGGCATCGCGCCGTTCTCGTTGTCCAAGTCGCTGTTGCACTGGATCAACGACGCTTTGATGGTGATTTTCTTTTTCGTCGTTGGGCTCGAGATCAAGCGCGAAATGCTGCGCGGCGCGTTGTCGAACCGCAAGGCCGCACTGCTTCCCGTGATTGCGGCGTTGGGCGGTATGATCGTGCCGGCGCTCATCTATGCGGCGATCAATTGGAACAACAATATCGCACTTCGTGGGTGGGCGATCCCGGCCGCGACCGACATCGCGTTCGCCGTCGGGGTTCTGGCGGTACTCGGCTCGCGCGTGCCTCAAAGCCTCAAGGTGTTCCTTCTGGCGCTCGCGATCATAGATGATCTCGGCGCCATTCTGATCATCGCCTTTTTCTATACCGGCGACCTGTCGTTTTCGGCGCTGGCGCTCGCCTTTGCCGGTGTTGCAGGCCTGGTGCTTCTTAACCGCTACGGTGTGATGCGGATGTGGGCCTATGCCCTCGTCGGCACATTCGTCTGGTTGTGCGTGTTGAAATCCGGCGTCCACGCGACGCTTGCCGGTGTCGTGACCGCGCTCGCGGTACCACTGACCGACGGCCGAGGCCGAGAAGGTCCGCTCGAAGCGACCGAGCATCGGCTCGGACCGTGGGTCAGCTTCCTCATTCTGCCGATTTTCGCGCTCGCCAATGCGGGTGTTTCGTTTGCGGCGATTTCGCTTCGGGACTTTACCTCGCCGATTTCGCTCGGCATCGCGCTTGGCCTGCTCATCGGCAAGCCGCTCGGGATTTACTCTTTTGCCAAGGCGGCGATGACGAGCGGGCTCGGTGCGCGACCGGATGGCGCAACGGAGATGCAGCTATTCGGCACAGCCATCCTCGGCGGTATTGGCTTCACGATGAGCCTGTTCATCGGCATGCTGGCATTCCCTGATGCTCAGGCGAACGGCCACGTGAAACTCGGTGTGCTGAGCGGTTCGCTGATGTCGGCGATTCTCGGATATTTCGTGCTTTTGAGAACCAACACCCGCTTGCGCAAAGGCGTGACGCTGCGCGGCGGCTCGTAAAAAGGAGAACCCAAGGACAATGAAGAGCTTTCCCGACTCCCTTTCCGATCGCTATCGCCGGTTCAAGTTTCGCCATTTCACGCCGAACGCCGCACATTACGAGAGGCTCGCGACGCAGGGCCAGGACCCTCAGACGATGGTCATCTCGTGCTCCGACAGCCGCGTCGATCCGGAAACGATCTTCAGCGCCATGCCGGGCGAGCTGTTCGTGCTGCGCAATATCGCCAATCTCGTTCCGCCCTACGAAACCGGCGGCAACTTCCACGGCGTCAGTTCGGCGATCGAGTTCGCGATCCTCAACCTCAATCTCCGTCATCTGATCGTTATCGGGCATTCCGGCTGCGGTGGCATCAAGGCGGCCTGGGACGAGAAAGCCGCCGTGCAGACGGAAGCTCATTTCGTCTCGCGCTGGATGTCGATGCTGGACGAAGCGCGTTTGGCCGTTCAGCGCAACAATCCGGATGCCTCGCCTGAGTTCAAACAGCGTGCGCTCGAGCAAGAAGGCGTCATGCAGTCGCTGAAAAATCTGCGGACGTTTCCGTTCGTGCGCGAGCGCGAGGAGAAGGGCTTGCTGCAGCTGCACGGCGCGCACTTCGACATCGCGACGGGCATGCTCACCGTCTATGACAACGAGACGAAGAAATTCCAGTCGCTCTGAGTTGAGTTTTTCGTCGGACGGCGCCCGGTCGATCAGGACCCGGACGCTGTCGAGCCCGCCTCCGCGCGGGCTTTTTCTATTGCGGGAAGCAATTTCGACGTCAACGCGCCTTCGGAAATCGGACCGACGTGCTTATAGACGATCTGGCCTTTGCCGTTCACGACGAATGTCTCGGGCGTTCCGTAGACGCCCCAGTCGATGGCGGCCCGGCCCGAAGCGTCCGTGCCGACGGCCGTATAGGGATTGCCGAAGCGGCCGATAAACCGGCGCGCCGCGTCCGCGCGATCCTTATAGTTGATGCCGTAAATGTCGACGTTCGCCATGCTTTTCAGCTTTTCGAGGAACGGATGCTCCTCGATGCAGGGCACGCACCACGATGCCCAATAGTTGACGACGGAAACCTTGCCCTTGGCGAGGTCGGCGCTGGCGAAGCCGCCTTCAGGTTGCCCGTTCGCGGATTCCAAACCCTCGATGGGCGGGAAGACGCCCTGCGGAACCTGCCGGCCGACAAGCGTCGAGGGAAGAAGCGACGGATCGCCGGTGCGCAGCGCGATCGCGAAAAAACCCGCGACAGCGGCAAAAAGCAAAACCGGCAACAGACGTAGAAATTTCGATCGGTTCACAGTCTTACTCCACGGCGCCTGCCGAGCGGCGTCTCGCGCCACGCTTTTCGAGTTCCTCCATCGCGGCGGCTTGCCTTTTGCCATCGAAGACGAGCCAGGCGATGAGGGCCGCGACGACGACGGTCACGGCGGCATAGGAAATCCAGATGAAGGCGGCGTGCGGTCCGAGGTCCATGCTAGGTCGCGGACCCCGATGATGCGAGCCGGTCACGGCCGGCGACGACCTGCGCGCGCATCGCCTTCACGCGGCGGCGCATAATCTCGTTACGCATGGCCTTAAGATGCATGGCGAAGAACAGCAGCGTAAATCCCAGCGCCATGATGATCAGCGGCCAGCGCATGCTCGGATCGACGGTCGATGTGAAATCGGTCGATGGCTGATGCAGCGTGTTCCACCAGTTGACCGAAAATTTGATGATCGGAAGGATCGTGACGCCGACGAGCGCGAGCACCGCCGTCAGCTTGGCGGCGGCCGATTCATCTTCGAGCGCGGCGCGGAGCGCCATCAATCCGAGATAGAGGAAGAACAGGATCAGCACTGACGTCAGGCGCGCGTCCCAGACCCAATAGGTGCCCCACATCGGCTTGCCCCAGAGCGACCCCGTCAGCAGCGCCAGGAACGTAAAGGCGGCGCCGATCGGCGCGGCGGCCTTGGCGGAAACGTCGGCGAGCGGATGCCTGAACACGAGAAGCCCGAAGCTCGATACGGCGATCAGGCCGTAGATCATCATCGAGAGCCACGCGCAGGGCACGTGGATGTACATGATGCGCACCGTCTCGCCCTGCTGATAGTCGGCGGGCGAGTCGAAAAATGACAGGTAAAATCCGACGGCAATCAAGACGGCGGCCGCGGCCCACGCCCACGGAAGCACTCTCGCGGAGAGCCCCATGAAACGGGTCGGGTTGGCCAGTTGCTGCGTCAGCGTTTGCATGATCGGGGATGTAAGCCTTTCACCATTTTTAAGCAATGAATGGCTGGCCTAGCGAGACTTAAAAATCTGAAACATTGCTATGTGAGCAGAGATCAGAAATAGCACAGTCAGGTGCCAGGGTAGTCCGGCGTTTATCAACGCGATAGCGACCTCGGCGTACACCGTAAAGCCCAAGCAATTCGACATCGGAAGCCTCCATCTAGCCCTCGGTGGATCCCAGGTTAAGGGACGGACCGAGGTGTCAACCGGAGGCGAGCCTGCGGCCGAGATGGTTGCCGGCCAAAACGTGCCGACAATTATTGAAGTTGTATGCGGAGGGCGGCGGCGGCGGCGATGGGTCCGAGGACGACGGCGGCGAGCGATATCGCCGTCAGGATCAGAAACGCCGCGCCGATACCGGAAGGTCCCATCGTGGCGCTGACGGCCGATATGCCGAAAATCAGGGTCGGGACATAAAGCGGCAGCACGACGAGCGCCAGCAGCAAGCCTCCGCGCCGGGCCTTCACCGTCAATGCGGCGCCGATGGCTCCGAGGAAACTGACCGCCGGGGTTCCGGCGAGCGTCGTTGCAACGAGGACCGGATAGGCCCCAAGGTCGAGGTTGAGCAAAATCCCAAGCACCGGCGCGAGCAGTGCCAGCGGGATGCCGGTCGTCAGCCAATGCGCCAACGCTTTTGCGGCGGCGACGAGTTCGAGCGGCAGGCGTCCGGTTGCGAGGACGTCGAGTGTGCCGTCCTCATAGTCGGCTTCGAAAATGCGGTTGAGCGACAGCAGCGCTGCCAGCAGCAGCGCGATCCACAGAATGCCGGCCGCAATGCGCGCCAGCAGATTGAGGTCCGGCCCGAGGCCCAGCGGCATCAGCGAGACGACGACGAGAAAGAATCCCAGCGCCGTGCCGATCGCACCGCCTTCGCGGACGGCCAATCGCAGGTCGCGGCGAACGAGTGCCCAGAAGCTCGTCACGCGGCCATCCTTTGGGAAGCGATTGTCAACGTGCGGGCGCGCTCCAGCGCCAGCGGCACGTGCGTCGCGACGATCGCTAGGCCACCCGCGCGCGTATGATCGTTGACTGCGGCCACGAGCCGGTCGGACGACGCGATATCGAGCGATACGGTCGGCTCGTCGAGAAGCCAGAGGGCACGCGGCGCGAGCAAAAGACGCGCGAGGCCGAGCCGCCGCCGTTGTCCGGCCGAAAGATAAGCCGCCGGAAATTCCACGAGATCTTCCAAACCGAAGTGATGAAGCGCGCGCTCGATCCGCTCGGTCTTGGCCGCTTGTTCGCCGAGATACTCCGCCCAGAAGGCAGCGTTTTCGAAAACCGTCATGCTCGACTTGATGGCGTTGGCGTGACCGACGACGTGCGCCTGCTCCGTGATCGTCAGTTCACCGTCGCCGCCGTCGAGCCGGACCGTGCCGCTCGCGGGGCGGATGAAGCCTGCGATCGTTCGGAGCAAGGTCGTCTTGCCCGCGCCGTTGGCTCCCGCAAGGACCAGAGTTTCTCCCTCGGAAACCGAGAACGACAGGCCATCGATAACGATGCGGCCGCCCCGCTCTATGACCAAGTCTTCGGCAATGAGTTGCACAGGGACGGTTTCCGTGACTGCAAAATGAACAAGGGCTGCCGCATTTTGCCTGCGACGCCATCGCCAAAACGTGAAGGGGTTCACTTTTTTGAAGGATTATATAAAAGGCACGTTGTATCCTTCGCTAGCGCAAAAGCGGGGATCGCGCGGCATCGTCAGCGATGTCGCGGGATGTCCTCGATCCGCCGGCACTCCGGCGGCGCAGCCCTTCGTCCTAACTTCGGAGGCCTGACCTTGAGCGCACTCACACCTACATCCAACGACAGCTTCAACTGCCGCAAGACCCTCACTGTCGAGGGCAAGCCCTACGTTTACTATTCGTTGCCCGATGCCGAGGCCAACGGCCTCAAGGGCATTTCCAAGCTCCCTTACTCAATGAAGGTTCTGCTCGAGAACCTGTTGCGTCATGAGGACGGACGCACGGTTACGAAAGCCGACATCGCGGCCATGGCCGATTGGCTCGATAACAAGGGCAAAAAGGAAAAAGAGATTGGCTTCCGTCCGGCACGGGTCCTGATGCAGGACTTCACCGGCGTTCCGGCCGTCGTCGATCTCGCGGCGATGCGCGACGGCATGACGAAGCTCGGCGGCGATCCGTCCAAGATCAACCCGCTGGTGCCGGTCGATCTCATCATCGACCATTCGGTCATCGTCGATGAGTTCGGGACACCGAAGGCGCTCGCCGACAACGTGGCGCTGGAATACGCGCGCAACGGCGAACGCTATAACTTCCTGAAATGGGGCCAGGGCGCGTTTCATAATTTCCGCGTCGTGCCGCCCGGCACCGGCATCTGCCATCAGGTCAATCTCGAATACCTGGCGCAGACGGTGTGGACGAAGCAGTTGCCCGACGGCTCGACGGTTGCCTATCCCGACACACTCGTCGGCACCGACAGCCATACGACGATGGTCAACGGCCTTGCCGTGCTCGGCTGGGGCGTCGGCGGCATCGAAGCGGAAGCTGCGATGCTCGGTCAAGCGCAGTCGATGCTCATTCCGGAAGTCATCGGCTTTCGTCTGACCGGCAAGCTCAACGAAGGCGTGACAGCGACGGACCTCGTCCTGACCGTTACGCAGATGCTGCGCAAGAAAGGTGTCGTCGGCAAGTTCGTCGAGTTCTACGGGCCCGGCCTCGACAGCATGACGCTCGCCGACCGGGCGACGATCGGCAACATGGCGCCGGAATACGGCGCGACGTGCGGGTTCTTCCCGGTCGATTCCGAGACGATCAACTATCTCACGATCTCCGGTCGCGATGCGCATCGCATTGCGCTCGTCGAAGCCTACTCGAAGGCGCAGGGCCTATTCCGCGAGTCGGGCTCTGCCGATCCGGTGTTCAGCGATACGCTGGCGCTCGATCTCGGCGACGTGGTGCCGTCGATGGCAGGACCGAAACGGCCCGAAGGCCGGCTCGCGCTCGGCGACATCAAGAGCGGGTTCGAGACCGCGCTGGCGTCGGAATACAAGAAGCCGGGCGAGCTCGAGAAGCGCATTCCGGTCGAAGGCAAAGCCTACGACATCGGGCATGGCGACGTCGTCATCGCCGCGATCACGAGCTGCACGAACACGTCGAACCCCAGCGTTCTGATTGCAGCCGGGCTTCTCGCCCGCAATGCCGTCGCGCGCGGATTGACGAGCAAGCCGTGGGTGAAAACATCGCTCGCGCCAGGGTCGCAGGTCGTCGCCGCCTATCTCGCGCAGTCGGGGTTGCAGACCTATCTCGACAAGATCGGTTTCAATCTCGTCGGCTTCGGCTGCACCACCTGCATCGGGAACTCGGGGCCGCTGGCGCCGGAGTTGTCGAAGGCGATCAACGATAACGGCATCGTCGCCGCTGCGGTTCTTTCGGGCAACCGCAACTTCGAGGGACGCGTCAGCCCCGACGTGCAGGCGAACTATCTCGCCTCGCCGCCGCTCGTCGTCGCACATGCGCTGGCGGGGACCGTGCTCAAGGATCTGACGAAAGATCCGATCGGAACGGGTAGCGACGGCAAGGCCGTCTATCTCAAGGAGATCTGGCCGACGACGCAGGAAATCCAGAAGTTCATCGCCGAGAACATCACGCGCGACATGTTCAAGGCGCGATACGCGGACGTGTTCAAGGGTGACACAAACTGGCAGTCGATCGCGATCGGCGGCGGGCTCACCTACGGCTGGAACGGCGAGTCGACCTACGTTCAGAACCCGCCCTACTTCCAGAGCATCGCGCGCGATGCGAAGCCGGTCGGAGATGTCGTGAATGCGCGCATCCTCGGGCTGTTCGGCGACAAGATCACCACCGACCACATCTCGCCCGCGGGATCGATCAAGACGTCCAGCCCGGCCGGACGCTATCTGCTCGATCACGGCGTGCAGCCCGTCGACTTCAACCAGTACGGTACGCGGCGCGGCAACCACGAAGTCATGATGCGCGGCACGTTCGCCAACATCCGCATCAAGAATGCGATGGTGAAAGACGCCAACGGCAACGTGAAGGAAGGCGGCCTGACGATCCATTATCCGTCGGGCAAGGAGATGGCGATCTACGATGCCGCCATGCTCTACGAGCAGGAGAACGTGCCGCTGGTCGTGTTCGCCGGTATCGAATACGGCAACGGCTCCTCGCGCGACTGGGCGGCGAAGGGAACGAACCTGCTCGGCGTGCGCGCCGTCGTTGCGCAGTCGTTCGAGCGCATCCATCGTTCGAACCTCGTCGGCATGGGTGTCGCGCCGTTCACGTTCCAGGATGGCACCTCGTGGCAGACGCTCGGGCTCAAGGGCGACGAGACGGTCACGATCCGGGGCCTCGCCAAAGTGAAGCCGCGCGAGACCGTCAATCTGTCGATCACGCGGGCCGATGGAACGTCGTTCGACGTGCCGGTGCTCTGCCGTATCGATACGCTGGACGAGATCGAGTACTTCAAGAACGGCGGTATTCTGCATTACGTGCTGCGCAATCTGGCGGCGTAAGCAGGTTTTCACCGACAACGATAAACAAAGGGGCGCGCCGCGCCCCTTTTTGCTGCCAGCGCCGCCGCGTTAAGATGAATACCGTGCTCCTCACCCGTTCGTGACAGGGCTTTCCGGGCTTTCACTTTCTGGCCGTCACGCTAGAGAGTAAGAAAGATCAGGGGTGACAGCATCACCTCGCTGGGGTTTTCCGATTGCGGAAAGGCTTCAGCTCTTTGTTTTGTCGTGCTTCCCGTACGAAGCACGATTAGGGCGAGCAGAAATGCGTTTTCGCGATAGTCTTCTGGCAGCAATCCTGGCGCCCGTGTTCGCCATCGCCACCGCGTCGTCTCTCGCAGCTCAACCCGCTGGCGAGGAGGGGCAGACCGCCACGCCCGTGCGAGCTGTCGTCGAGCTGTACACGAGCCAAGGTTGCTCATCGTGCCCGCCGGCGGATGCGCTACTCGACAAGCTTGCGGCTGACCCGTCGATCATCGCGCTGACGTTCCCCGTCGATTACTGGAATTATCTCGGCTGGAAAGACACGTTCGGTTCGCCGCGCAACAGTGAGCGGCAGCGCAACTATGCCCGCGCCCGTGGCGACGGCGCCATCTATACGCCGCAAGCGATCGTCAACGGCGAAGTTCACGTCAACGGCGCATCGGAAGCCGAAATTCAGAGCGCGATCGAGCGGACGTCGGACAAGGTCGGACCGCGGCACATTCCGATCCGTTTCTGGCAGGAGCGGAACACGCTGAACTTCGCGCTCGGCGGAGAGGAAGCCGGGCACGGACCGCGCGAGGCGACGATCTGGCTTGGCGTCGTGCAATCGTCCGGCACGGTCGACGTCAAGGACGGCGAGAACCAGGGCAAGCAGCTTACCTACAAGAACATCGTGCGCGAGCTGACGCCGATCGGAATCTGGAAGGGACAGCCGCTTGCGATCCAGCTTCCGCGCGCTGCATTGATGCAGGCCGAAGTGCAGAAGATCGTGGTGCTTCTGCAGGAGGACCGCAGCGGCCCGATCATCGGCGGAACGCTCGCGGGCCTCTGGTGATCACGATCGGCGGCGGGCGACCTAGGCCGCCAAGCCGCGCTTTTTCAACAGCCCATCGATCTTCGGCGGACGCCCACGGAACGCGACATAAGCCGCATGCGGATCGCGGCGATTGCCCGCTGAATAAATAAACTCATAAAGCTTTTTCGCGGTCGGACGATGGAACACGTCGCCTGCTTCCTCGAATGCTGCGAACGCATCGGCGTCCATCACTTCCGACCACAGATAGCTGTAATAGCCTGCCGCATAGCCGGACATGATGTGCATGAAATGCGGGATGCGGTGGCGCATCACGATCTCGTCCGGCATGCCGATGTCTTTCAGCGTTTCGCGCTCGAAGCCTTCGACGTCGCCGATCGGATTGCCGTTGGCCGAATAGAGCGCCATGTCGACCAGCGCCGACGACGTATATTCGACCGTCGCAAAACCCTGATTGAAATTGCGCGCGGCGAACAGGCGATTGCGCAGCGCTTTCGGCATCGGTTTGCCGGTCTTGTAGTGCAGCGCGTGCTTTTCGAGCACTTCCGGCGTCGACAGCCAATGCTCGTAAAGCTGCGAAGGCAGTTCGACGAAATCGCGCGAGACGGCGGTTCCGGAGATCGACGGATAGCTGACGTCCGACAACAGGCCGTGCAGGGCGTGGCCGAATTCGTGAAACAGCGTGCGCGCGTCATCGAATGACAGCAGAGCAGGTTCGCCGTCGGCGCCCTTGGCGAAGTTCAGAACGTTGATGATGACCGGCGACTGGCCTTTCGCCAGCTTATGCTGCGAGCGGAACGCCGACATCCAGGCGCCAGACCGCTTCGAGGGTCGCGCGAAATAATCGCCCATGAAGATGCCGACGTGATCGCCGGACTTGTCCAGGACTTCCCACACCCGGACTTCGGGATGATAGCGCGGCAGGTCGGTCCGTTCCTTAAATCGCAGGCCGAACAGCCGCGTCGCGCAATCGAATGCGGCGCGGATCATGTTGTCGAGCTGCAGGTACGGCCGGAGCTTCGACTCGTCGAAATCGAATTTGGCTTTGCGGACCTTCTCGGCGTAGTAGCGCCAGTCCCACGGCATGATCAGCGAGTTATCGCCGCTCGCGCGGGCTTCGGCGAGAAGCGCATCGTGTTCTTCGCCTGCGCGCTTGACGGCTTTGCGCCAGACACCTTGCAGCAGATCGTCGACCGCGTCCGGCGTTTTCGCCATCGTGTCCTGCAGGCTGAACTCGGCGAAGGATTTGAATCCCATCAGCCGCGCATATTCGCTGCGGAGCGCGACGGCCTCGGCGACGATCTGACGGTTGTCGGTATCGCCGTCATGGGCGCCGCGCTTGACCCAGGCTTCGAAGGCCTGCTCGCGCAGATCGCGCCGGCTGGAAAACGTCAGAAAGCCTTCGACGCTGGAGCGCGCCAGCGTAATCATTCCCTTGCCTTCGACCTTGGCATCGGCGGCGGCACGTTCGGCGCTTTCCTGCAGCGTCGACGGAAGGCCTGCGAGATCGGTTTCGTCTTCGAGAACGAGCCGCCAGGACTGCTCGTCCTTCAGAACGTTCTGCATGAACTGCGTGACGAGCGTCGCGAGGCGGGCGTTGATTTCCTTGACGCGCGATTTTTGCGCTGGCGACAGGCGCGCTCCGGCGCGAACGAATTCGAGATGATGGCGTTCCAGCACGCGGCGATCTTCGTCGCTGAGCTTCAGCGACTCACGGCGCTCGTAAAGGTCGGCGATCCGCTTGAACAGACGCTTGTCGAGGAGAATGCGCGTTTCATGCGCCGCGAACCGCGGAGCCATGTCGCGCGCGACTTCCTGCAATTCGGGCGTCGAGTCGGAGCCTTCGATATTCCAGAAAACGGAAGCAACGCTGGAGAGCTGCCAGCCGCTTTTCTCAAGGGCCAGAATCGTATTTGCGAATGTCGGCTTGGCCGGATTCGACGCGATCTTTTCGATCTCTTCCTTGTGCTGACGAAAGGCGGCTTCGAGCGCGGGCTTGAAGTGGCGAGCTTCGATTTTGTCGAATGGCGGAAGCCCGAACTCGCTATTCCATTTGGCCGTCAACGGGTTGATTGCAGACTTGGGCGGCGCCTTGGCGGCCGGTTTCCGTGCACGTGCTATCATCCTGCGATCGCTATCCATTTTCGCTTCAGCGTAACTTGATATAATCACAGTTTTTCTCGTTATCTCAAATAACGATCCTGTAATGGGACACGAAAAAAGGGCCGGATCGATCCGGCCCTTGAGGGGTATCTGGCAGGGATTGTCTTGGACGGGGAAGCCAAGACAGGAGAAGGTCATCAGGAGGGTTGCCGAGACCTAGCTCCGAAACTGTGGCCCCGGGGGGCTGGGGGGCTGAGTGTCCAGAGCCGGTCGTGAAGCAAGGTCTCGGTCAACCGTTATCTCTATCGCGTTTTAATACGGCGGATTGTGGCCAGTTGGTCGTCGCGAATTTGTCGGATGCGAGGTAATTCGGTGCAAAGGAGTCTCTACAAGCTGTCGCAATAAGCTGGCTCTTGCTTTCGCCAGGTATTGGGGCGATCCTCAGAAAAGGTCAGCAACGGACGACTCGATTTGAGCGAGACAACCGATCCGATAGTTTTCCGCCCGCGACGCGCGGGGCATCACGCGGCTCCGGAAACGCACGGTTCCGAGCCAAACCGGCCGACTTCCTTCGACAGGCATGAGCTTGCCGCCATCCTTGACCTTTACGGGCGCAAGGTCGCGTCCGGCGCATGGCGCGATTACGCGATCGATCTGTTGCGCGACAAAGCCGTTTTTTCCGTCTACCGGCGCTCGTGCGAATATCCGCTCTACCGGATCGAGAAGGATTTGCGTCTCGCGCGCAAGCAGGGCGCCTATAGCGTCATCGCGGCGGGCGGCCTGATCATGAAGCGCGGACACGATCTCAAACGCGTGCTCAGCGTGCTCGAAGACAGACTTGATCTCGTCAATTCCTGAGCGGCGACAGAGACCGGATACAAAAAAGGCCCCGAAAATCGGGGCCTTTCGCATTCTATATCTCGTCTGACGTTAGTTGCTGTTGCTGTTCATCAGACCCAGGATGTTCAGGATGTGGATGAACATCGTGATGAACGAACCGTACAGCATGAACGCACCGAAGATCGAAGAGCGCTTCAGGGCATCCTCGCTGCCGTAGGACGCGTTCTCAATGTACATCGACTTGATCGCCTGCGTCTCAAACGCCGTCATGACCGAGAAGAGCAGCACGACGACCGACGAGATGAGCAGGCTGACGGTCTTGCTCGTGCCGGGGTCGGTGACGAAGAAGAAGCTCACCAGCATCGCGATGATCAGGCCGATCGACGCCATCGACAGGAAGCCGCTCCAGCCGGTCATGTCCTTCTTGGTCGTGTAGCCGATGAGGCTCGTCGCCGCGAACGTTGCCGCCGCGATGAAGAAGGCCTGACCGATCAAGCCCGAAAGGCCGCGCGCGACGAACATTTCGATCATCGGCGAGATCAGGACGCCCCAGAGTGCGCAGTAGGCCCAGAAGGCGCCGTGCGCGAGCGCAGTGCTACCCGAGAAGAACAGGCGGGGGGCAAACCAGCCCAGGCCCAGAAGCGCGGCGAAGATCACCCACTTCATCGGTCCAAGCGCGATTGCCTGCATGACGGCCGGGTTGGCCATCAACAGCATCACGACGACAGCGGTGCCGGCCACGCCGAGAGCCATGTAGTTGTAGGTGCCGAGCATGAAGGAGCGCAGCCCCTGGTCTAATGCGCCGGATGTTCTCGCGCCGCCGATTGGCCCAGTCGGACGCGTAAAAACTTCAGCCATTGTCGTAAAATCCTCGTTTGAAGCGGCGCAAATCCGCCGCACCTGCGCAAGATATGATCTCAGTAGGCCAAGCTTTCAAGGCCTATGAAAACCGAGAGTTTAATTTTTTACTCCGTCCGGAGATATGGCACGGGAGGTGCCCTCAGCACGGCCCAGGTGCCGATGCCGCCGAACGCCGTAATCATCAGGGCGGCGACGGCGAGCGTCTCCAAAACGGCATTCACCGAGAAAACGAAGTCGATCTCCATGATCCAGGTGACCGCGACCCACGCGATCAGGCCGCCGAGAGCGATGGCGACGAGTGCCGCAAGCAGCGCCAGCAGCGCATATTCAAACGCGTGCGCCTTCAGAATCTGGCGCCGGCGAGCGCCGATCGTCTTCAAGATCACGGCTTCCAGGATGCGGCGGCGCTGAGCCGTCGCGAGGGCTCCCGCGAGCACCAAAGCGCCCGCCGCCAGAGTCACGCTGCCTGCCGCCTGGACGGCAATCATGACTTTGGCGAGGATCTTGTTGAACTGGTCGATGGCGTCGCGCACGCGGATCGCGGTGACGGATGGATAGGCTTTGCCCATGTCGCGCACCATTGCGGTTTCCGCCGATCGCGACGTTCCTGCCGGCAGCCGCACGGTCGCCAGCATGTTGTGCGGAGCGCCCTGCAGCGTGTTGGGCGAAAAGACCATGATGAAGTTGAGCGCCAGGCTCTCCCAATTGACTTCGCGCAGGTTGGCGACTTTCGCCTCGACGTTGCGGCCGAGGACGTTGACCGTCACGCCGTCGCCGATTTCGAGGCCAAGCTTTTTGGCGAGATCGCGTTCGAACGAAACCAGCGGCGGGCCTTGATAGTCCTTCGCCCACCATGTGCCAGCGGTCAGCGTCGAGCCCTCGGGAATTGCGTCGGCGTAACTCAGGCCGCGGTCGCCATTGAGCACCCACTGGGCGTCGGCCGGGACTTTCGCCTGTTCGACCGGCGTTCCTTTGATCGCGACGAGGCGGCCGCGCAGCATCGGTGCATCGATGAGCTTCGTGCCGGAAATGTCGCTAAGGATTTTGGCTTTCACCGCATCGAACTCGTCGGGCGGGATGTCGAGCAGGAAGTAATCCGGTGCTTGCTCGGGAAGGCGATCATTGAGATCCGACACGAGCGAAGCATTCGCCAACGCAACGGCGACCAGCAAGGACAGGCCTGTTCCGAGCGATAGAATGACGGAGCGCGTCAGGCCATCGGGGGCGGCGATGTTGCGCAAGGCCAGCGCGAGCTCCGGCGACTTCGGCCGTGGAACCCGTCTGACGAGACGCGCGATGGCGCCGCCAAGCCATCCGAAAACCGAGAGCATCACCACAAGGCTGATCGCAATGTAGACGGCGATGTAATGCGGCTCGGACGTCGCGACGGCAACGGCGAACAACAGGGCTGCCAATGATACGGTCGCGACGACGATCGAACGGCGCGGCCAGCCGGTGACCGCGTTGATCGAGTCCCGGAAAAGAACGGCGGCGCGGACGTTTTCGACGCGGCCCAACGGCCAAAGCGCAAAGATGAGCGCCACCAGCAAGCCATAGAGCGCCGCGAGGCCGAGGCTCTGGGGCGAAACTTCGATTCCGGTGCGGACGGGCAGCAGGTCGCCATAGAAGTTCTCGACCAGCGGCGGGACGGCGACGCCGAGCGCGAGTCCAATGGCGATACCGATCGCGCTCATCAGGATGATCTGCACCAGAAAGATGCCGATGATCTGCGTGCCGGACGCTCCGAGGCTGCGCAGCGTGGCGACAACCTTCACGCGTTTGTCGATGAAGGTTGCGACGGCGCTGGCGATGCCGACGCCGCCGACCAGAAGCGAGGCCAGCCCGATCAGAATCAGGAACTGGCGCAGGCGATCCAGCGTGCGCGTGATCTGGGGAGAGGGATCGTAACGGTCGAGACTTGTAAAGCCAGCCGCCGGCATTTTCTGCTCGACGGACTTGCGCAGGTTCGCAAGCGTTTCCTTGTCCGACGGCGCATCGGGCGGAAGTTTGACCGCGTAGCGCCAGCGGATGAGCGTTCCGGGTTTCACGAGCGCGGTTTTATCGAGCGTCGCGAGCGAAACGAATATGCGCGGGCCGTACGTCAGGCGATCCGCAACGGCATCGGGCTCGGCTTGCAACACGCCCGTAACGTCGATCTCGGCTTGCCCGACGCGAAAACGATCCCCGACCTTCAGGCCCAGGCGTTCGAGAAGCATTGGGTCGACGACGGCGCCGTTGTCGACGATGGCTTCGCGGAAGGATTTGCCGCCTTCGATCGTCGTCTCGCCAGAGAGCGGATAGGCGGCGTCGACGGCTTTCAGCTCCGCCAGAGCCTGATCCGATCCATCGAGACGGCGCGCCATCGTGCGCAATGTCGACGTTTCGCTGACGCGACCGAGATTTTGGAAGTTCGACCGCTCGTCGGGCGTGGCGCGGATGTGCATGCGCGCGAACGTGACATCGCCGCCGAGAATGGTTTCGCCCTGGCTTGCAAGGCCCGCGCGCAAGGCGTCGGCAAGGGCTCCGACGGCTGCGATCACCATTACACCTAGCGCGAGGCAGGCGATGAAGATGCGAAAGCCCTTGAGCCCGCCGCGCAACTCGCGCACGCCGAGTTTCAGGACGGTTTTCAAGCTTGCCCAGCGAGACGGTGCGAGGGTTGCGCGCGGATCCAAAACAAGCGTCACGGCGACACCGCGCGAACGGCCGCGGACCGAGTCGATTCATCAGACGCAACGGACCCGTCGGACATGCGGACGATGCGGTCGGCCATGTGCGCCAGGCGATCATCGTGCGTGACGATCACCAGCGTTGCGTTGCGACGGCGACGCAGACCAAACAGAAGATCGACGATCTGGCGACCAGTGCCGCCGTCGAGATTGCCGGTCGGCTCGTCGGCGAAAATGATGCGCGGTTCGCGGACCAAAGCGCGGGCGATGGCGACACGCTGTTGTTCGCCGCCCGAAAGCTCGGCGGGATAATGTTCCATGCGTGCCGCGAGGCCGACTTCCTTCAAAAGCTCGCGCGCGTTCTTATAAGCATCCGCTTCGCCCGCCAACTCCATCGGCAAGGCGACGTTCTCGAGGGCGGTCATCGTCGGTACGAGATGGAACGACTGGAAGATGATGCCCATCTCGGCGCCGCGAAGCACGGCGAGATCGTCCTCCGACAATCGCGTCAGCTCACGCCCTGCAATCGCGACCGAGCCGCTGCTCGCGCGTTCGAGGCCCGCCATCACCATCAGGAGCGAGGTTTTTCCGGAGCCCGAAGGACCGACGATCGCCGCCGGCTGCCCGGCCGGAATATCCAATGAAACGCCGCGCAGGATGTGTACCGGGCCGGCTTTGCTCGTCAGCGTCAGATGCACATTGTCGAGTTGAATAATGGAATCGCTCAAATTCTGGTCGCCTTGCTCAATGCGCATGCTGGATTTTGTCATTATCCGGGACTTGTCACTCGGAAATCGAAGCTCTACGTCAGATCAATGATTTGCGTGAACGGTGGGGCCGAAAAATGAACGTGCGCCACAGGCTTCGAACGGCTCCGGCGTTGGTCGTGACATTTGCCCTCTCAATTCTGGTGGCTGTTGGCGTGGCGGCGATCGTCGCGCCGTTTTCGGTGTCGGCCGACGAGGCGCAACCCATCACCCTCGTCGCGTTCGGCGATAGCCTTATGGCAGGCTACGGCGTCAAGGCCAGCGAGTCGTTTCCGGCGCAGCTTCAAATGGCGCTTCAGGCGAAGGGCTACAAGGTCACCGTCGTCAATGCTGGCGTTTCGGGCGACACGACGGCGGATGGCCTTCGCCGATTCGACTGGGCGATGCAGCCGAAGCCGGACGGCGTCATCCTCGAACTCGGCGCCAACGATGCGTTGCGCGGGATCGATCCCAAGGAACCCAGCGCCAATCTCGACAAGATGCTCGCTTCGCTCAAGTTGCTCGACGTGCCCGTTCTTCTCACCGGCATGAAGGCGCCGAACAATTGGGGCGATGATTACGTCAAAGCGTTCGACGCGATCTATACCGGCCTCGCCTCCAAATACGATGTCCCGCTGTATCCGTTCTTCCTCGACGGCGTGGCGCTGGACCCGGGGTTTTCCCAGCCGGACGGGCTGCACCCGACGGCGAGCGGCATCGGCGAAGTCGTCAAACGCATTCTGCCCGACGTGGAAGCGCTGGTTCAGCGTATCTCGCAGCGGAAGACGGCGGCAAAATAGCCGTCACCGTTCTTTCGCTATTCTGCAGCTAAGGAGGTTCCCGATGCCTCGCCTTTTCACCGCCATCGAGATCCCCGACGAAATTCGTGACGAGCTTCATCGTCTGCGTTTGCCATTGCCCGGCGCGCGATGGATTTCGCCTGAAAACTATCACATCACGCTCAGATTCGCGGGCGACATCGATAATGCCAAGGCGCGCGAGTTCATCGCCAATCTCGCGAGTATCGACGTCGATGGTTTCGAGCTTCGGATTACCGGGCTCGGCGCATTCGGCGGCGATGATCCGCATTCGATCTGGGCCGGCATCGAGCCCAATGCGAAACTCGACGATCTTGCGCGGGCACATGAGAAGGCCGCGCGCAACGCTGGTCTTGCGCCCGAAACGCGGACCTTCCGTCCGCATGTGACGCTGGCGCGCCTCAAGCATTCGAACGCGGAGGCGGTGGCGCGGTTTCTGTCGCGGTACAGCGGATACCGGTCCGAGCCGTTCTTCGTGACGCGCACATTGTTGATGTCGTCGCGGCCGAGCGTCGGCGGCGGGCCGTATGGGATCGAAGATCGCTTTCCCGTGCGCGGAATGGAATTTCTGAGCGAGGACGGCGAAGCGAACTGGTGATCGCGATAATTAGCGTGCGTGTTGCTTAGTCGATCGTCAGCACGACTTTGCCCGTTGCTTCGCGACGCTCCAGCACGCCCAGCGCTTCGATGATCTGCTCGAGCGGGTAGGTCGCGTGGATGCGCGGCGAAAGCTGGCCCGCCGCGACCCAGTCGAGAAGCTGGCGCATGTTGGCGCGGTGGCGATCCGGATCGCGGCGCACCGACTCGCCCCAGAACACGCCCGCCATCTCCGCGCCGCGCAACAGAAGGAGATTGAGCGGTATCTTCGGAATTTCTCCCGCCGCGAAACCGACGACGAGGAAACGTCCCTGCCAAGCGAGTGCGCGAACCATCGGTTCGGCGGCTTCGCCTCCGATGCAATCGTAGATGACATCGGCACCGTTTCCGGCCGTCCGCGTGCGGATTTCCGATTTCAGGTCGCTGCCGGGAAAAATGATGGCTTCGTCGGCACCGGCCCGCATTGCGATTTCGCATTTCTCAGCAGACGAGGCGACGGCAATGACGCGGGCGTTCATGAGCTTGGCGATTTCGATGGCCGCCTGTCCGGCGCCGCCGGCCGCGCCGGTGACGACGACGGTCTCACCATCCGACAAGCGGCCGCGATCGCGCAGGCCATGCATCGCCGTGCCGTAGGTGACGGAAAGCCCAGCCGCGACCGCCAAGGGCACATCGTCGGGAACGGGAATGAGCGCCTGCGCGTCGACCGCGATTTTCTCCGCAGCCCCGCCCCAGTTCACATACGCCATCACACGTTGACCGGGCGCGACGCCCGAAGAGCGATCGGCCACAGCCTCGACCACGCCCGCGATTTCGGCGCCGGGCGCGAACGGCAGCTCGGGCTTGAACTGGTACTTGCCGCGCGTGATGAGCGTATCGGCGAAGTTCAGCCCGACAGCTTTGACGTTGACCAGTGCCTGGCCCGGTTTAAGCACAGGCTCCGGCAGTTTTTCGATGACGAGGCTCTGCGGACCATCAAGGCTCTTGCAAAGAGCTGCCTTCATATGTGACGTCCCTTGCCGCTAGAGCCTTCCGCGTTTCGTTGAAACGCTGCTCGACTCTAGCTTTTTGTTTGTCGTGCTTCTTTTCGGAAAACCGGTTCCCGCTTTTCCGGAAGCACTCTAGACACATCTCTGACACACACGAGCGCGAGGCAATGTCAAGAAACGCAACGACTTGGCCACCGCATCCGAAGGGCTATTTCGCCATCGGAGCCGAACGCATGTCAAAGTCGCTCAATCTTGGCAACCTGATGCGATCGGCACATGCGTTCGGGGCGAGTTTTACCTTCACCGTCGGCGCGACCTACAAGGCCGTGGAGGCGCACGCCGATACGTCCAAGAGCCAATTGCATCTGCCGCATTACAACTGGGGGACGCTCGACGACATGGCGCTGCCGGGCGGCTGCAAGCTGGTCGGGATCGAGCTTCTGGACGGTGCAATCGACTTGCCGAGTTTCCGGCATCCGTTGCGCGCCGCTTATGTGCTCGGGCCCGAACTCGGATCGCTGTCGGAGCCGCTGGTCGAACGCTGCGACTATGTCATCAAAATCCCCACGCGCTTTTGCATCAATGTTGCGATGGCCGGTGCCATCGTGATGTATGACCGCGTTAAATCTCTGGCACGTTTCGCCGATCGTCCCATCGGCGAAGGGGGACCTTGATGCACGGACCGCGGAGCATTCTCGCGGCTTTATGCTTTTTCGTCGCCGCCGCATCGTCGCAGCTTCAGGCCGGGACGATGGCGCGCGTCGACACGTTCGGAGATTGGGAGCTGCTCACGGATACCGAGACGCCGCATCTCTTTTGTTTCGTCACGAGCGAGGCGAAGTCGAGTACGTCCGATAATGCTCAACGCGAGACGCCGCGCGCGTATATCTCCGCATGGCCGAAGGATGGAATCCGAAGCGAAGTCAGCTTCCGCATGGGATTTCAGATCAAGAAGAGCGCGCAGGGGACGGCGTCCGTCGGCGCAGGTGGATTTACGCTATTCGGATCGAACGACCGCGCCTTCGTCTCGGACTCGACACAGGAATTGAAGCTCATCGAAGCGATGCGCAAGGGCAGCTCGATGACCGTCATGATCGCATCCGATCAAGGAACGGTGACGGATACGTATTCGCTGTCAGGTGTCGGCGTCGCGCTGCAGAAGCTGCAGGAAACGTGTTTCTGACACGATCGCGCTAGATCTTTGTTCCACTTTTTCGGAGGTGCTCTAGACGCGGTGCCGGGCGCGGAGATGCACGTAGATCGCGCCTTCGCCGCCGTGCTGGATCGCGGCCGTCGTGTAGCTGACGACGATGGTGCGAACGTCCGGCTCTTCCAGCCAGCGGGGAACATTGCGTTTCAACACGCCGCGTTCATTCTCCGGATTGTGATAGCCCGCCTCGGCCGCCGAGCCGGGCTTGCCCTTGCCGGTGATGACGAGCACGAAGCGCAGACCCCGGCTCTGACAGCGGAACAGAAATGCGCGGAGCGCGGCGTGCGCCTCGCTTTGGCGGAGACCGTGAAGATCGACACGCGCCTCGATCTCGGTACGGCCGCCGCGTATCTTACGCACGTGTTTGCGGTCGAAGTCCGAAAGATCCGGCGCAACTCGGCGCGCGGGCGCGATGGGAGCAGCCGGTGCAGGCTTGACGTTTTCGTGCTTCAAGACCTGCGATTTGTGCGCGTGGTCCTGTTTCGGCGGCGCCTTGGCTTTCGGAGGCTCGGTGGTCGCGCGTTCGCTGACATGCAAGCGACCCTTGGCGCGTTTCAGCGGCTCGATCGTGGCGGCTGCGTATTTCCAAACGGCGTCATCGTCGTCGTCGGATGCGTGGTCTTTGCGGCCGCCTTTGCCGTGCGGCTTCTTCACGGCGCGCTGCCCGCGGCTTGAGGTTTCGCGGCGTCGCTGACCGGCAATAAAACGATGAAATGGCCTTTCTGCTTGGTCACGCCCGCGAGACGGCCCGCCTCATCACCCGAGCCGAAATAGATGTCGCCTCGCTCCGGTCCCTTGATCGCGGAGCCGACGTCGTGGGCGATCATCAGCCGGTGGAAGCCGCCGGTTTTCGTTGCGTGCGTCAGCTCCGGAGCATCGACGAAAATCGGAGTTCCGAGCGCGTAGAAGGACGTATCGACCGCAAGACTGCGCCGGGGCTGCAACGGAATGTTGTTTGCGCCGATCGGACCTTTGCCATCGTCGCCGGTCAGCTCGCGGAAGAAGACATACGATTCATTCTTCCACATCACGGAGCGGGCGCGTTCGACGTTGGCGCGCAGCCATTGCTTCAGAGCCTGTAGCGACATGACCTCGGCGCTGATTTCGCGCGATGCGATCAGCGCGCGGCCGATCGACGTGTAGGGGTATCCGTTCTTGCCATCGTAGGACACGCGCACCTTCTCGCCGCCGGGCAACTCAACGCGTCCTGAGCCTTGCACCTGCATGAAGAACACGTCGACGGGGTCTTTGAAGTACATCAGCTCGAGGTCTTGGCCCGCGAGCCCGCCCTGCTCGATCTCGGCGCGGGTCGGAAAGGGTTCGAGCCCGCGTTCCGTTTTGCGCATATGCGTCGGCGCAGAGGACTTGGCTCCGCGCTCGCTTTCCGCGACCATGTTCACGAGATCGGGCGGGCGGCGGTAGATCGGGATGGGGAATTCGGCTGTGCGGACGCGCGAGCCCTTGAGCAGCGGTTCGTAATAACCGGTCAGCAGGCCCGCGCCTTTTGCGCCGGCGACGCGATGTGGACGGAAGTGGCGTTCAAAGAAGGCGCGCGCTGCCTTGCGCGTGCGAATGCCGGCAGCCTCGTCCTGGGCAAGAGCCAGTCTGCAGACCTCTAGGAGATGCTGCTTGTAGGCGGGTTCGCCGGCTTTCGGGCCGGATGCCGACGTGCTCAACACCGGACCACACGAGGCGATAAAGGCCTTCCAGGCAGCAAGATGATCGTCATCCGCCCAACCGGGGATGTCGCTGAACGCTATAGGATCGAAGTTCACCGCGTTCGTCTGCATGGGAATCGATGTTCCGGCCATCGCGGGCTCGGCGCCAGGATGAAATCCGGCTGAGCTTATCAGAATTGCGGCCGCGGACGGGAGACCGGCGCGCCTCCACCGGGGCGATTGGCACCTTGCGATGGTCATGACGCGCCCCCAGTGTCCGCGCCGCTATGCCCAATAAAACTTGGGCGGCTCACTGAGTGCGCCGCCCAGAGTTCGATTCTGATCTAATTCGGGGCCTGTGTCGCGACCAATCGCCAGTTTGGATTGCCGCGCGCCTTTGCAGACGAGATGTCCCGGCTGAAAATCCAGATGTCGGTCACGTCCTTGATCTTCTGCGCATCGCCCGCGATGACCTCGCCGGCCTTGTCGCGCGTCGCGGAGATCAGTTCGCTGATGAAGCGCACGGTCAACGCGGCAGTGCCGTTCTTGACTTCGGCGTCGACAATGTCGGCCTTTTTGATGCCGACGAACTGCTGATCCAGCACCTCGCCGCGCGCTTCCCGATCCGCGATCGCAGAGCTGAACCCGTCAAAGACGTCCTTGCTCAGCAAATCCTTCAGCATACGGCGATTGCCCTCGGCAAACGCGGACACGATCATTTCGTAGGCGCGGCCGGCGCCGGTCACGAAGGATTCCGGATCAAATTCGGGGTCCAGCTTAGCCACTTCGAGGAGGCCAGCGGTGACATCCGGATTGCTGACAGGATAGGCATTGATGCGCGTTTCGGCCGAAGGCCCTGCTGCTTCGGCGGCAGGCGCGGCCGGGGCCGCATCGCGATCGCGCCGCGGCATCGTAATGACGTCGGCTGACGGGGCGTCGGCTCCAGCGCGCTGGCTGGCCTCCCGTTCGCGGGCGCGCAGACGCTCAACGCGCTGCTCATCGTCGTCCGTACGGTGGCCGAGCACGCTTCTCAGCTTGATGATCGCCGCAACCGCCACAATAAGCGCGATCAGCGTGATAAGGTCAAATTGGCCAGACATTCTTAAGGCTTGAGCCTCCGGTATCGTGGCGGGCTAAAGTGTCACGTCGAACTGCCCGAGTATGGCTTCGTATCTAAGGCCTCGCGGCCGACTTTTGAAGGTTTGACTCTATAACAGTTGTCGAGCGTGAAGTCTCGCAGGGGGACTTTGCTCGGATCTTTTACCGCTTGGCAGCCACTTATGGCGAATGTGGTGAATAGCGTTGAAAACGCGCAGGTCGCCCCCAGGTCAGACAGTGGCTCGGCCGCCCCATCCGCGCTAAGGTGCCGCAATGTATTGGCGAGAGCTGATGTCTCAACCCTTTAAAATTGCGATCATCCTACTTTTTGCGGCCTTTCCCCTTGTGGAGATCGGCCTGCTCATCCGGCTTGGCCGCGTCATCGGGATCGGCTGGCTCGCCGTCATCATCATCGGCACGGCACTGCTCGGGACGTATGTGATCCGCAGGGTCGGGCTGTCGGTGTTCGAGCGGGCGCTGTCGCGGCTCGGTTCGGAGCGCAAAGGCGTGTCGCCGCTGTTCGACGGCTTCGTCCAGGTTCTGGCGGGCGTGTTGCTCATCTTTCCCGGCGTGATCTCCGACGCGATCGGACTGACGCTGCTGGTGCCGCCGGTTCGCAGGGCGTTGATCCGCACCGGTTTGCTGAAGCTCGTCACGCTTTTTCATTATCAGGCCGAGGTCGATCGCGGCTCGTTTCACGCCGCCGAGGGCGACGCTCAGGAAGAACCGGACGGAATCGTGATCGAAGGCGAGTACGAACGCCTCAGCGAGAAACCGCTCAGGCAAGGGCGCTCAGTGCAGCAACGACGCTATCGCTCGTGAGATCCGATCCGACGTTTTGTTGGCGCGACTGTAAAAGCACGCGTTGCGCGCGTGGGGCCAGCGTGCTAGCCAGCCGCCTTTGACGGGCGGGAAGCATAAGAGGACAACATGGCTGAAAACGGTAGCTCAGGAAACGGCTCGGCCGAAGCAGTTGCGGCGGAAGGCCAGCAGCCGATTCAAGCCAAGATCGTCAGCCAGTACATCAAGGATCTGTCGTTCGAGAACCCGAACTTCCGCAAGCTCATCACGAGCCCGGGCGATCAGCCGAACCTCAAGGTCGAGGTCAACGTCGGCGCCCAGCGCATCGAAAACGATCTTTTCGAGTCGGCGATCGAGTTCAAAGCGACGGCGTCGAACAATCTCGGCACGATTTATGTTCTCGAGACCGTCTATGCGGGCGTTCTGAAAATCGAGAGCATTCCGGAGCAGGCGCTCGAGCCGTTCCTGCTGATCTCCGGCCCGACCATGATCTTCCCGTTCCTGCGCCGTCTGGTGGCCGACATCACGCGCGAAGGCGGCTTCCCGCCGCTGCTGCTCGATCCGATCGATTTCGGCGGGCTCTATGTGCGCCGCCAGCAGCAGCTCGCGCAGTCGGCAGGAAAGACGGTGGCTTAAGGCCACCGCTTTTTTCAAAATTCAGGACGTCACCGCTCCCCAGAAGCGGTTCCAGATCGCTTTCGCACCCATCTTTTCGATGAAGCTGCGATGCGCGACGAGGTCCGCTTCGGTCAGCCGGGACGGCAGAGGTTCGGGCCGCGGTTTCGCGGCCGCGCGTTTGCCGTTACGCCGTTCGCTGGTCGCCGCGCCGCTGCCGATCGTCTGCAGCCCGAACGTCGCCTGACGCTCGCCAAGCAGTTCGACGTAGACTTCCGCAAGAAGCAGACTGTCGACGATGGCGCCGTGCTTCGTGCGCTGGGAAGTGTCGATGCCGTAACGCTTGCAGAGCGCGTCGAGCGAATTCGGTCCGGCCGGATGACGGCGGCGCGCCAAGGCCAGCGTGTCAACGACGCGATCGAAGCTCAGCGGTTTCTCGCCGACAAGACCCAGCTCGTGATTGAGGAAGTTGACGTCGAACTGAGCGTTGTGAATGACGAGGATGTCGTCGCCGATAAACGCCAGGAAATCGCGATAGACTTCGCGGAACAGCGGCTTGCCGATCAGGAATTCGGTCGAGATGCCGTGGACGTTCTGCGCCTCCATCGGCACATTGCGTTCGGGATTGATGAAGCGGTGAAACTCGACGCCCGTCGGGATGCGATTGATGATCTCGATGCCGCCGATTTCGATCAGGCGGTCGCCGGTTTTCGGATCGAGACCCGTCGTTTCGGTATCGAGCACGATTTCGCGCATGAGAGCGTCAGTCCCCCGGGAATTTCAGTCGTGGAATTTCAGTCTCGCCAATAGCGATCGAAGGCATCGCCGTCGCGGCCTCTCAGCTTATCGATAACGGCATCGATTTGGCTGTTGCAGCTCTCGACGGTTCCGGCTGTTTCCACAACGAAATCCGCGAGAGCGCGCTTTTTTTCTTCCGAGAGCTGGCGGCTGCGGATCGTCGCGAATTTCGATTCCGTCATTCCCGGACGGGACAGCACGCGGGCGCGTTGCGTCGCCTCGTCTGCGCTCACCACCACGATGACGTCGACTGCGCCATAGCCGCCGGCTTCAAAAAGCAGAGGCACTTCGAGGACGGCGGTCGGGGCGCCCTTGGCGTGCTCGGCTTGAATGAAGCGCCGTTCGCCGGCGCGGATTCTCGGATGCACGATCCGTTCAAGGTCAGCGAATTTTTCCGGCTTGCCGAGGAGCAGCGCCGATAATTTCGCGCGATCGACTTTGCCATCTGTCGTCGCGCCCGGAAACGCCTGCTCGATCTCGTCGGCCAGCGGTCCGGCATAAAGCCGGTGCACTTCTCGGTCGGCGTCGAAAACCGGGATGCCACGTTCGAGAAACCGAGCGGCGGCCGTGGACTTTCCCATGCCGATCGAGCCCGTCAGGCCGACGATCAGCATTTGGCACCGCCGATATCGCGCGCGATGATCTGATAGAGCTCGGACGTCACGACGGGGCGCACGCCGAACCATTTTTCAAAGCCGGGAACGGCCTGGTGAAGCAACATGCCGAGACCATCGACGCCGATCAGTCCGTTGGCGCGCGCCGATTTCAGGAATTCCGTTTCGAGCGGCACGTAAACGAGATCAGCGGCGACGGCACCTGACTGTGCGCGCGTGAAATCGATGCCCACGGTGCCGGTGCCGTTCATGCCCAACGTCGTCGTATTGACGATGACGGAAGCTTCCGGGACGTGCTCGTTTCTGTCGTCCCAGGCATGGGCCGAGACGCGCGCGCCGAAATGACGGACAAGGTCCTGTGCACGATCAAGCGTGCGATTGAAGACGCGAATATCGCCGATACCCGCTTCAAGAAATCCATAAACGACGGCGCGCGCCGAGCCGCCCGCGCCAAGGATTAGAACCGGCCCGGCTCGTTTTTGCCAATCGGGCGCAGCGGCATCGAGATTGGCCATGAACCCGTAGGTATCGGTGTTCGCGCACGCCAAACGACCATCCTCGAGCCAAAGCGTATTCGCGGCGTTGACGGCGACGGCTGAGGGATCACGAACCGCGGCAAGTGTGAATGCCGTCTCCTTGTGCGGGACCGTGACGTTGCAGCCCGCGAGTCCCAGCGCTTTCAATGACTGCAAAAAGGTTTGCAGATCTCCGGGCTTCACCGGCTCGCGCGTATAGGAGCCATCAATCCCGTATTGGCGCAGCCAGTGATTGTGAATGAGCGGCGAGCGCGAGTGCGCGATCGGCCAGCCGATGACACAGGCGCGCGTCATGCCGTGACCATGCCTTCGTGACGAAGCCGTGCCAGAAGTTCCAGCAGCGGGATGCCGAGGATCGTGAAATAATCGCCGTCGATGTCCTCGAACAGCTGCACGCCCGGACCTTCAAGCTCGTAGCAGCCGACGATGTGAAGCGCCCGCTCTCCCATTTTTTCGAGGTAGCAGCCGAGAAACTCGTCGGAGAACGAGCGCATCGTCATCTCGGCCGTCGCGCTCGTTTGCCAATGGACTTCGCCATTGCGCGCCAGTGCAACCGCCGAGACGAGTTCATGCGTCCGGCCGCGCAGCATCGACAGAATTTCGCGGGCTTCAGCGAGATTTTCAGCTTTGGAGAAAAATTTACCGCCCAGCGTCAGGACCTGATCGGCGCCCACGACGAGAGCATTCGGATGCTCGATCGAAACAAGGCGGGCTTTTTCCGCCGCGAGAACGCCGGCGATGTCGCTGCCTTCGACGTTTGCGGTCGCGCCAACGATAGCCTCGCGAATTTTGCCTTCATCGATGTTTGCCGGGATGACATCGAAATTCAGGCCCGCTGCTTCGAGGAGGGTTCGGCGCGCCGCGCTGCCGGACGCCAGAATCAAACGCGTCGCTTCAGGCACGAGGTGACTCCGATTCCGATTTCAGGCCGGATTTGCGATCCTGCAAAAGCTTCAAGATCATCGTCGCGGCTTCTTCGATCGAGCGGCGCGTGACGTCGATGATGGGCCAGCTGTACTGCGCCGCCAGCTTCCGGGTGTAGGCGATTTCGGCGGAGATTAGATCGCGGTCGACATAGGACTCGAGATCGCGATCGGCCATCAGCACGGCGCGATTGCGACGCACGTCGGCGATGCGATCGACATTGGCGATCAGGCACACGATGAATGCGGAGTGCGGTTCGAGCAGTTGTTCCGGCAATGGCACCTGCGGGACGAGCGGCAGGTTGGTCGTCTTGTAGCCGCGCTGGGCGAGATAGAGACTGGTCGGCGTTTTCGAGGTGCGCGAAATGCCGAGCAGCACGATGTCGGCATCGCTCAGATTGTCCGGCAGGCGGCCGTCGTCGTGCGCCATCGTGAAATTCATCGCATCAATGCGGCGGAAATAATCGGCATCGAGCACATGCTGGCCGGCGACGGTCGGCGTTTGCGGCGCGCCGAGATAACTCTCGAACACCTGCATGATCGGTTGCAGAACTGCGAGGCAGGGAATTTTGAGTTGCTGGCAATGCGTCTCGAGTTCATCCGCCAGCGCCTTGTTGACCACGGTGTAGAGAACGATGCCCGGTTCCTGCGCAATGTCGCTCAGCACGCGCTTCAGCTGGCGTTGCGTCCGCACGAGCGGATGCACATGCTCGATGGCGCGGATGTTCTGATACTGGACCGTCGCGGCCTTCGCGATCGCAACCAATGTCTCTCCGGTCGCGTCCGAAACGAGGTGCATGTGGAACATGCTCGGCAATGCCATCGACGGTGCCTGTCTCTAAAAATTCGAACGGAGCCTGTTTAAAAGTCGGGCGTTATGCACGCCAGGGGGCGAGACGGAGAAGGTTGAGATAACAACCGCCGTTTCACCCACGGCGATACCCACATCTCGGCGAAAACGGAAGAGATTGTTCGACGAAACGTCATCCCTATGGACAATCGATCTGTCCAATGCCCATACGCGGGTTGTCAACAAGGCCTGCAATCGTTGCCGATGCGCAGAGGGCTGGCAAGCCGTTGATTAACGTGAGGCTTATCGGTCTATTGCTTTGGGAAGCGAAAACGCACTATCGATCGTAGGGAGATCGGACGTGTGTTGGCAGGCTGTTGATCGGCGGAGGATGAAGGTCTGATCCCCGATTACCCCAGCGCTAAGAGTCTTAAAAATAACTCTCAAGAAATTCTGGATTTCTAAGTGAAGGGAAGTGACGTGGTGCGTGAGGCAGATGGCGGCGTTTCAGAACGGCGCTTTCTCGAACCGTTTGCGGGGAAGGCGGTTTCACCGCCACCCGTGTGGCTGATGCGTCAAGCTGGCCGCTATCTTCCCGAATACCGGCAGGTGCGCGCCGAAGCCGGGAGTTTTCTCAAGCTGTGCTACACGCCGCGCCTCGCGGCCGAGGTCACGCTGCAGCCGATCCGGCGCTACGGTTTCGATGCTGCGATTTTGTTTTCCGATATTCTGGTCGTTCCCGACGCGCTCGGACAGACGGTGCGGTTCGAGGAAGGCGAAGGCCCGCGCCTCGATCCGATTCAGACGCTTGCTGACCTCGACCGACTCGCCCTATCGAACACCCCGACGAAGTTTTCGCTGGTTTGCGAAACGGTCGAGCGGCTCCGGCGAGAGTTGCCGCGTGAAACGGCATTGATTGGATTTTGCGGGGCTCCGTGGACGGTTGCGACGTATGTGGCGGAAGGCAGGGGATCGTCGGATCAGAGCGCGGCGCGGCAGTGGGCGTATCGCGATCCGGATGGCTTTCAGCGGCTGATTGCGCTGCTGACGGATGCGTCGATCGAATATTTGTCGGGGCAGGTGCGCGCTGGCGCCGATGCGCTGCAGATTTTCGATAGCTGGGCCGGAAGTCTCGCCGAAGATCAATTTCAGCGCTGGGTGATCGCTCCGACGGCGAAGATTGTTCGCGAAGTTCGCGCCCGGCATCCGGGCGTGCCGATCATCGGATTTCCACGCGGCTCAGCGGCTTTGCTCGACAGCTATCTCGAGGGAACGGGCGTCGACGGTGTGAGCTGCGATACATCGTGTCCCCTGGGCTTGATGCAGGAGACAGCGCGCAAGGGCCGGGTGGTGCAGGGCAACCTCGATCCGTTGCTGCTGGCGGCCGGCGGCGAAGCTCTCGACAAGCGGGTCGATGACATTCGCGATGCGATGACCGGTCTGCCGTTCGTATTCAATCTTGGGCACGGGATCGTCCCGCACACGCCGCCTGAGAACGTTGCGCGCCTGGTCGAACGGTTGCGCAGGAGCCGTTGAAACGAAGGGAACTGCGATGGCCTCACCGATGGTTCGAGCGGTGCTCTCGCTGGTCATAACGGCGGTCGCTGCCGGCGTGCTGATCTTTGCGGGCGGTGACGCGCTCTATCCGTGGGTCAAGGCTTTTCACGTCATCGCGGTGATCGCGTGGATGGCGGGCATGCTCTATCTCCCGCGACTTTTTGTCTACCATGCCGACGCGCCGGTCGGTTCCGCTCAGTCCGAGACCTTCAAGGTGATGGAGGGGCGGCTGCTCAATGTCATCACGTCGCCGGCGATGATCGTTGCCTGGGTGCTCGGCATCTGGCTTGTATGGCAAAGCGGTTATTGGGCGGCGCCCTGGTTCCACGCCAAGCTCACCTGCGTGCTGTTACTCTCGGGTGTGCACGGGTACCTCTCGGCCGCGACGCGGGCTTTCCGGGAAGACCGCAACACCAAATCGGCCCGGCATTGGCGGATCATCAACGAGATTCCCACTGTGCTCATGATCGTCATCGTGATCATGGTGATCGTGAAGCCGTTTTGACACTCTAGGCAGGATCGCGGCGACCTGCTATAAGCGTGCGTCCTCATATGGATTTTGGCAGACGGCACGTTCTGACGTGGTCATGAAACCCGTTGACGTCCGCAGCATTATGACAGAGCGCCCGCTCTGTCGCCGTCGGGCCATCTCATTCACCTCACCACATCCACGATGCCACCGCCCGAGTGGCGCCCCCCGCGGAGTTCTTTTTCAATGAAACAAATGAAGCTCGAGGACCTGAAGCGGAAATCTCCCGCCGAGCTTGTCACGTTTGCCGAAGAAACCGGGGTCGAGAACGCTTCGACCCTGCGGAAGCAGGAACTGATGTTCGCGACGCTGAAACAGCTCGCGACGCAGGAGACCGAAATCACGGCGACCGGAGTCGTCGAGGTTCTGCAGGACGGTTTCGGCTTTTTGCGATCGCCGGAAGCGAACTATCTTCCCGGTCCCGACGATATCTATGTGTCGCCGTCGCAGATCCGGCGATTTGCGCTTCGGACCGGTGATACGGTCGAAGGCCAGATCCGGTCGCCGAAGGATGGCGAGCGCTATTTCGCGCTGCTCAAAGTCTCGAACATCAACTTCGAAGACCCTGAGAAGGCCAAGCATAAGAGCCATTTCGACAACCTGACGCCGCTCTATCCGACCAAGTGGCTGAAGCTCGAGATCGAAGATCCGACGATCAAGGATTTCTCTTCGCGCGTCATCGATATCGTGTCGCCGCTCGGCAAAGGCCAGCGCGCCCTGATCGTGGCGCCGCCGCGCACCGGTAAGACCGTGCTGTTGCAGAACATCGCGCACTCGATCACGGCCAATCATCCCGAGTGCTACCTGATCGTGCTGCTGATCGACGAGCGGCCGGAAGAAGTCACCGACATGCAGCGCAACGTCAAAGGCGAGGTGATTTCCTCGACCTTCGACGAGCCGCCGTCACGTCACGTGCAAGTGTCGGAAATGGTCATCGAGAAGGCTAAGCGTCTCGTTGAGCATAAGAGGGACGTCGTCATTCTGCTCGACTCGATCACGCGTCTCGGTCGTGCCTACAACACTGTTGTTCCGTCATCCGGCAAGGTTTTGACCGGCGGTGTCGACTCGAATGCGTTGCAGCGGCCGAAGCGGTTCTTCGGTGCGGCCCGCAATATCGAGGAAGGCGGTTCGCTGACCATCATCGCGACGGCACTGATCGACACCGGCTCGCGCATGGACGAAGTGATCTTCGAAGAGTTCAAGGGTACAGGCAACTCGGAAATCATTCTGGACCGCAAGGTCTCGGACAAGCGCGTGTTCCCGGCGATCGACGTGGCGCGCTCCGGCACGCGCAAAGAGGATCTGCTGGTGCCGCGCGATCAGCTCAAGAAGGTCTACGTCCTGCGCCGCATCCTCAATCCGATGGGCACGATGGACGCGATCGAGTTCCTGATCGACAAGCTGCGTTCGACGAAGACCAACGGCGAGTTCTTCCAGTCGATGAATACGTGAGGCGATCGTTTCACGGGAAAATCAAAAGGCCGCCCGTTCGAGGCGGCCTTTTTTGTATCGAATGCTTTGGAGAGCATTGAGCAGAGTTGTAGCGCGGAATCTTACTCCGCGGCGTCGAGGATGCGGCGGGCTTCCTGGGCCGGGGTCTCGCCCTTCGGCTTATACCGCTCAGGCTCGCCGGCGCCGGGCTTGTAGACGAACGGAAGCACCATTTGTTCGACAAAGCCTTTGGGGAAGTGCGGCAGCTCGTCGACACCCATGTCCTTCGAGGTGATGGGGCGCGGCGGCTTCTCATGGAATGTGCCGAGCAGGCGGTCCCAGACCGTCAGCAGCAGACCGAAGTTGCAATCGCCCTCGGTGCCCCAGTTCACGTGATGGAGGTGGTGCACGCGGCCAATCGAAAGATGGCGTGCCAGCGGTCCGAGGCGGGTATCGACGTTGGAGTGCTGCACGATCAGCGTCACCGAGATCAGGAAGCCCAGCACGACGGCGACCGGCACCGGCATGCCGATGATGACGAGCGGCATGTTGCCGACGACCATGTCGATCGCCTGATGCAGCGGATGACGGATCACGCCGTTGAGACCGTAGAGACGGCCCACACCGTGATGCACGGAGTGCAGGCGCCAAAGTACCGGCAGGCGATGGCTCAGGTAGTGCATCGCCATGAAGGCGAAATCGGCGACCAGGAAGGCGATCAGCACCTGGCTCCACATCGGCCATTCGGTGGGCCACAAACCCTGGAACGGGAACAGCCAGCAGATGACCGGGATCAGGAACACGCCGTTGATGGCGGAGGTCTCATAAGCGATGATGTGCAGGATATTGGTCTGCGTGTCGCCGTGGGCGTGGTGATCGTTCCAGTCCTCGAAGAAAGGCGCGATCTTTTCGGCACCGAAGGCGCAGAGATACGCGATGCCGAGCAGGGGGACGATCAGCAGGTACGCCCAAGTGAGCCCGCGCGCGACGACAAGCTCGGACACGACCCAATAGGCAGCGCCCGTCAATCCGAACATCATAAACGGCGCGTAGCCGTATCGGACGATCTCACGGAGAGTTTTCATAGCGCTTGTATAGTCCTCAGGCCGGATCATCGCCAAGCACATGATCCGCGCAGGTTTTCAATCCGGTAAACGATCAGGCTGCGACTCCGGCTCCTGTTCTCGCCCCGCGCAAAGCCTGGCGCAGTTTTTCGGGCTCCTGGATGGGCGCGCTGCAGACCGGGCCAACGCAAACATAAGCGGTTGATTTTCCGTCGATCATCGTCTTCCCGCCGAGCAGTGAACTTTGCCCCGACTGGGTTTCGGTCAAACCCACAAATTCCAAGGCTCCAGGGATGGACAACCGCTGCAGTTCGCCGCGGAGGTCGCAGGCTCCCGGGGGCGCCTGTATCGCGACTTGAACCACACGATCCGCGTCGAGTTCCGCCGCGAGGAGCGCGCAGTGGCTGATCGGCGTATGTGCCACGGCGGATGCAAACGCCTGCGAGAGGCGGCGTGCCCTATCGTCGTATGCCGCATCTCCCGTCAAAGCCGCGAGCGCGATGAGGTTTGAGAGTTGTATGGCGTTTGCGTTGGGGGCGGCATCGTCGGTCGCGGATTTCAAGCGGACGACGACGTCCAAGGTGTCATCGGCGGCGGTGAAGTAGCCGCCGCGATCCTCGTCCCAATAGTGCTTGTCCAGAATGCGGGTCCATTGCCGAGCCTGGTCGAGATAGCGTTCGGAGCCCGTAGCGGTGAACAGGCGGATCGCGGCCCAGGTCATGTTGGCGTAGTCGGATGCCGTCGCCGGCGCCTTGGCGAGGCCGCTGCGATAGGCGTGGAACAGGCGGCCGTCCGAGGCGGCGAGCTTGGCAGTGATGGCGGAGAATGCGCGTTCGGCTAGTGCGAGCCACTCAGGCTGTTCGAACACGATTGCGGCTCGCGAGATCGCGGCGATCGCGAGACCATTCCAATCGGCGAGGATCTTGTCGTCCCATCCGGGACGGATGCGCGCGGCGCGGCGCTCCAGCAATTTCGAGCGCAGACTCGTGAGACGCGCTTCGTCTTCCTCCGACAGGAATGCGAGAGAGCCCAGTCGATTGAGAATCGTGTGCCCTTCGAAGTTGCCACCGGGGACGACGCCGTACACACGTGAAAAGAACGCAGCGTCCTCCGCGCCCAATATGTCTTCGATTTCGTCTGCGTTCCAGACGTAGAACTTGCCTTCCTCGCCTTCGCTATCGGCGTCGAGTGAAGCGGCAAAGCCTCCAGCCTCGCCGATCATCTCGCGTTCGATCCAGGCGATCGTCTCGGCGACGCGTGTCTTGAAGAGAGGGTCCTGCGTTTCGCGCCAGACCTCGGTCATCAGATCGATCAGAAGCGCGTTGTCGTAGAGCATCTTTTCGAAGTGCGGGACGAGCCAGTACTCATCGACCGAATAGCGCGCGAACCCGCCGCCGAGATGATCGTAGATGCCGCCCTGGCAGATATGGCGCAAGGTCGTGATGACACCGTTCTTGGCGTCTGCATTGTCATCGCGAATGCCGACGCGCCAGAGCAGCCAGAAGATGCTCCACTGCGGGAACTTCGGCGCACCGGACAGTCCGCCATACTCGCGATCGACGGCGCGCGAGATGGCGGCGGCCACATCCTCGGTGGCAGGTCGCGGTTGCCGGGGCGCGTTATCTCCCGGGGCCGTCTTCAACGCGGCGAGCAGAGCTTCCGTGTTGTTGCGCACGTCGTCGCGCTGGTTGGCGTAGGCTTCCGCGATCCGCAGCAGCACCGTCACGAATGCGGGACGGCCGTAGCGTGCTTCACGTGGAAAATAGGTACCGCCCCAGAACGGTTTCGCATCGCTGTCGAGGAACATCGTCAGCGGCCAGCCGCCTTGCTCACCGAGCTGATGCAGCGCGCCCATGTAGATCGCGTCGATGTCGGGACGCTCCTCGCGATCGACTTTGATGTTGATGAAGAACTCATTCATGACCTCGGCGGTGCCGGGATCTTCGAAGCTCTCGTGCGCCATCACGTGGCACCAGTGACAGGCCGCATAACCGACGGACAGAAGGATCGGTTTGCCGGTGCGTTTGGCTTCCGCGAGCGCTTCCGGGCCCCAGGCCCACCAGTGCACCGGGTTGTCCTTGTGCTGAAGAAGATAGGGGCTTGTCTCGTACTGCAGTCGGTTTTCGCTCATGTCGGACTGTCTGCTCGGCGGTCTGAAGGGTGGATCATGTTGCGAAGGCGCGGATGTACGAGTACGCGAATGCCATGACTGATGCTTCAACTATCTTTGCGCTTTCGAGCGCACCGGGGCGTGCGGCGCTATCCGTCATTCGTATTTCTGGTCCGTCCGTCCGGAACGTACTGGAGACGATGACGGCACCGGTTCCGAAACCGCGCGTCGCAGCATTCCGGACCATTCGGCATCCGGACACCGGGGAAGCGCTCGATCGCGCGGTTGTGTTGTGGTTCGCGGCACCCAACAGCGAAACAGGAGAAGACGTCGCCGAGTTCCAGGGGCATGGGAGCCGGGCTGCGGTCGCTGCGATCCTCGGCGCGCTGGGAACAGTCAAAGGATGCCGCCTGGCGGAACCCGGCGAATTCGCGCGGCGCGGCTTCGAGAATGGCAAGATGGATTTGGCCGAGATCGAAGGTCTTGGCGATCTCATCGAAGCGGAGACGGAAGCCCAGCGCCGGCAGGCTTTGGCGCAATCTTCGGGGACGCTATCGAAGCTCTATGAGAGCTGGCGGACGCGGTTGATCGAGATTGCCGCGCTGACCGAGGCGGCGATCGACTTTTCCGATGAAGGGGACGTTTCGGCGTCGTCGTTTGCAGAGGCGCGAAAGCGGGCAGATGCGCTGTCGGCGGAAATCAGCGCGCATCTCGATGATGGGCATCGGGGCGAGATCGTGCGCGACGGGTTTCGCGTGGCGCTTCTCGGAGCTCCGAATGCAGGCAAGTCGAGCCTGCTGAACGCGCTGGCGAAGCGCGACGCCGCGATCGTATCGGAGGAAGCCGGGACCACGCGCGACGTGATCGAGGTTCGGCTGGATCTGGCCGGTTTGCCGGTGGTCGTCTCGGACACCGCCGGAATTCGCGAAGCGGAGAGCTTGGTCGAGCAGGAGGGCATCCGGCGCAGTCTTGCCGCCGCCCGCGATGCCGATCTCGTCGTGTGGTTGAGCGAGGCGGGCGACTCAACGCCTCCCGAACCAATTTCACGTGAAACAAGCCTTGCAATTCGTTCCAAAGCTGATCTTTGCCGGGAATCAACAGCAGATTTGCTGGCGGTCTCTGCTGTGACGGGCGAAGGCTTGGATCGGCTGGTGGCTGAGATTGCCCGGCGTGCCAGCGAGGCTGTCGGGACGCGGGCGGACCCAGTATTGACGCGAGTGAGGCACCGGCAAAGCCTCGAAGCGGCCAGGGACGAGATCACGGCGTTTCTGATTGGGGATTCTGAAGCGGTCGAGCTCCGGGCTGAGGACGTTCGGCGGGCGGCTCATGCCGTCGGGCGAATTACGGGGCGGGTCGACGTCGAGGACGTGCTGGATCAGGTTTTCAGCCGGTTCTGCATCGGGAAATAGCGTGGTTAACAGAGTGTTTCACGTGAATCAGCTTGACGGGACTCAGTCCGGCTGAACCGTTTTGTTTCACGTGAATCAGAGTTTGTTAACCAACTCGAACGCTCCGGGCGGTGTTTTTGAGGCCTCGCCGGGCGTTGTGGTGCGAAGAAGCGCCCTTTTGCGCCGTTTGGGGATGAGGTAGGCATCTGCCCATGACTTCTCGAACCTACGACGTGATTGTTGTCGGCGGCGGGCACGCCGGGACCGAGGCAGCGGCCGCTGCAGCGCGGATGGGTGCGCGCACGGCACTGGTGACCCATTCGTTCGCGACCGTTGGCGAGATGTCGTGCAATCCGGCGATCGGCGGGCTCGGGAAAGGGCACCTCGTCCGGGAAATCGATGCGCTGGACGGTCTGATGGGCCGGGTCGCGGACGTGGCTGGCATCCAGTTCCGGCTGCTCAACCGTTCAAAGGGGCCGGCGGTACATGGTCCGAGGACGCAGGCCGACCGGAAGCTTTACCGCCAGGCCATGCAGGCAGAAATCGCCGCCATTCCGGGACTCGACGTGGTCGAGGGCGGAGTCGAGGACCTGATCGTCGAGGATGGCCGTGTCGCGGGTGTCGTTACGGGCGACGGCCGGGCTTTGAGTGCCGGGGCGGTCGTGCTCACGACGGGCACGTTTCTCAACGGCCTCATTCATATGGGCGAGCAGAAGATCCCGGCCGGTCGCGCCGGGGAAGCGCCTGCCTTGAAGCTGTCGGATCGTCTTTATGCGCTGGGTCTGAAGCTCGGGCGCCTGAAGACTGGAACGCCCGCACGGCTGGATGGAAAGTCGATCGACTGGTCAGGCCTCGAGATGCAGAAGGCCGACGACGAACCGGTGCCGTTCTCGTTTCTCACCGAGCGGGTGACGACGCCGCAGATCGCCTGCGGGATCACATACACGACGGCAGAAACGCACGACATCATCCGTGCTAACCTCGCGCGTTCGCCGATGTTTTCAGGCCAAATCGAGAGTATTGGGCCGCGCTACTGCCCCTCGATCGAGGACAAGGTCGTGCGTTTCGCGGACCGCTCCTCGCATCAGATTTTCCTCGAGCCGGAAGGGCTCGACGACGACACGATTTATCCGAACGGCGTTTCAACATCGCTGCCCGTTGAGGTGCAGGACGCGTTTCTGAGGACGATGCCGGGTCTCGCCAATGTCGTCATCAAGCGGCCGGGCTATGCGATCGAATACGACTATGTCGATCCGCGGGAGCTGACGTCCGGGCTCGAAGTGAAGCGTCTACCGCGGCTGTTTCTCGCCGGGCAGATCAACGGCACGACGGGGTACGAGGAAGCCGGCGCGCAGGGGCTGCTCGCCGGCATCAACGCGGCGCTGGCAGCGGGCGGCGGGGGCGATCCGTTCGTCGTCTCGCGGACGGACGGGTATCTCGGCGTCATGGTCGACGATCTCGTGACGCGCGGGGTTTCGGAGCCCTATCGCATGTTTACGTCGCGCGCCGAGTTCCGCTTGAAGCTCCGGGCGGACAATGCCGATCAGCGGCTGACGGCTGCGGGAATCGCGCTGGGATGTGTCGGGCGCGCGCGTCAGGCGCATTTCGAAGCGAAAACGAAGGCACTCAGCGAAGGCCTGAGCTTGTTGAACCAACTCTCGCTGACGCCGACCAAAGCGGCGCGGCACGGGTTGACGGTCAATCGTGACGGCCGGCGGCGCACGGCGTTCGAGCTTTTGTCGTTCCCGGATATCTCGTTCGAGCACCTCATGCCGATTTGGCCGGAGCTTGGGAGCCTTGCGCCGCAGATCGCCGCGCAATTGGGGGTGGACGCCCGTTACGCCGCCTATCTGCGGCGGCAGGATGAAGACGTGGCGCAGCTCAAGCGGGATGAAGCCGTGAGTATTCCGGTGGACTTCGATTACGCCGCTATTCCAAGCCTTTCGGCCGAAGTTCGTCAGAAATTGGTTCAGCACCGGCCCGGGACGATCGCGCAGGCGGGACGGATCGAGGGCGTTACCCCGGCGGCGTTGCTGACGCTGCTGGCGCGCGTCAAGGCGGGTCGCGCCCGCAAGTCCGCGTAATGGCGCCTCTCAAGCGGATCGATGGCCCCGAATCGTTTCAGGCCGAGTTCGGAATTTCACGTGAAACGCTAGATCGTCTAACAACTTATGCGCAAATTCTGACGCGCTGGCAGGCAACGATCAATCTGGTGGCGCCGAGCACGCTCGGCGATATCTGGCACCGGCATTTCGCCGACAGCGCCCAGCTCTGGCGATTTCGGCCGCGGGACGCCCGGAATTGCCTCGACATCGGCTCGGGCGCCGGATTTCCCGGACTTGTGCTCGCAATCATTGGTGCCGAAACCGGGGCGACTCACCATATCTTGATCGAAAGCGACGCGCGTAAAGCCGCTTTCTTGCGGGAAGTGGCCCGTGCGACCGGCATCACTGTGGACATCCTGTGCATGCGAATCGAAAATTCCGAGACTCGCGCTAAAGTAAAGTCGGTCGACTGCCTGACGGCGCGCGCACTCGCACCGCTTCCGCGCCTGCTTGAAATGTCGGCTCCTTATTTTACGTCCGCGACGCTCGGGTTGTTTCTAAAAGGCAAGGATGCAGCGGCCGAAGTCGAGCAAGCCGCGCAGGGCTGGCAGTTCGATTGTGAACTGAAGCCGAGCATGACGGATGCGGATGCCCGTATCGTGTTGCTCAACGCGTTGAAGCCCAAGAGGGAGGGGTAGTCCCGTGGCCGGCTACGTTTCAGGCGCGGGTGGCGCCAGCGCAGGTCCGCGCGTGGTGGCGATCGCCAATCAGAAGGGCGGCGTCGGCAAAACGACGACGGCCATCAATCTTGGTACGGCGCTCGCGGCCGTGGGTGAGCGCGTGCTCGTTCTCGACCTCGACTCGCAAGGCAACGCGTCGACCGGCCTCGGCATCGATCCCGAGTCGCGCTTCAAGACATCCTTCGACATTCTGACCGGTGCGGCGTCGATCCTAGACACCGTGCTGAAAACCGCGGTTCCGAACCTTTTCGTCGTTCCGGCGAACAGCGATCTCGTCGGCATTGACACGGCGCTCGCGGGCGATCCGCAGACGCGGCCGTTCAAGCTGCGCGATGCGGTGACCGCGCTGGTCGGGCAGCAACGCAACCGCCCGGCCGATACGCATTTCAGCTACGTGCTGATCGATTGTCCGCCGTCGCTCAACGTATTGACGCTCAACGCCATGACAGCGGCGCATGCGGTGCTTGTTCCTGTGCAATGCGAATTCTTCGCGCTCGAAGGTATTTCGCAGCTCAAGGATTCGATCGAGCAGATCCGGGCCAGCCTCAATCCGCGTTTGGAAATTCAAGGCGTCGTGCTGACGATGCACGATCAACGCACGTCGCTGTCGCGCGAGGTTGCCGACAACGTGCGCGCGTTCTTCGGGCCGAAGGTCTACGAGACGGTGATCCCACGCAACACGCGCGTCGCGGAAGCGCCGTCGCACGGCAAGCCGCTGCTGCTCTACGATTACGATTGTGCGGGAAGCCAAGCCTACATTCGGCTCGCGACCGAAATTATCGAACGGGAAAAGCGCTTCAAGGCCGCGTAAGGCGAATCGAATTGTGCTTATTGTGAAACCGAGACTTTGTGAGCAGGGGGCAGTCCGAAAATGAACTCCGTCGTACCGAAGAGCCGACTTGGCCGCGGCCTGGCCTCTTTGATCGGAGAACCGGCGCCCCTCGGACATCGTCTGCCGCCGGAAGGCGAGCAGCGCATGGTGTCGATCGCTGAAGTAAAATCGAGCCCGCTCAACCCGCGCAAGGATTTTCGCGACGAGGATCTGGCGGAGCTTGCGGAGTCGATCCGTACGAAAGGTCTTGTTCAGCCGATCGTCGTCCGGCCGAACGGCATGGCGGGCGGCTATGAGATCGTGGCGGGTGAACGCCGCTGGCGCGCGGCGCAAAAGGCTGGCGTTCATACCATCCCAGTCATCATCCGTGAGCTGACGGATCGTGAGCTGCTCGAACTCGCGATCATCGAGAACGTGCAGCGACAGGATTTGAACGCGATCGAAGAGGCGACCGGTTACAGGGAGCTCGTCGAGCGCTTCGATTACAGCCAGGAGCAGCTTTCGGAAATCATCGGTAAGAGCCGAAGTCACGTCGCCAATACGCTGCGGCTTCTGAAGCTGCCGACCGGCGTTCAGTCGCTGGTACAACAGGGGCAGCTGACGGCGGGTCACGCGCGGGCGCTGATCGGGCGCGATGACGCCGAGGTGCTGGCACAGAAGATCATCAGCGACAGCCTCAACGTTCGCGACGTCGAGGCGATGGTTCACGGGCTCGGCAGCGAAACCGGCACGGCGGGCGGTATCCGCAAGCTGCGCGACAAGGACGCCGATACCAAAGCCTTCGAGAAGGAACTCACGGATCTTCTGGGCCTTAAGGTCGAAATCCGGAAGGGTTCGGGCGAAAGCGGCACACTGGTCGTCAAGTACGGCAACTACGACCAGCTCGATTATATCCGCCAGCGGCTCGGCGGCGGCTGAGTTTTAAGGTTTTCGCGGTAATCCTCCTTTCGACCGCTTGACGTTCGGGCGGCGGGTTGATGGTGTGCGGTCGCATGGCGTCGCGCGCGCCGCCGCGAGATAAAGAGTTCATGAGTGATACGCATACATTGACGAAGCTGGCGGCGCTGATCCGTTCGCGCCGCTCCGATAGCGCCGACAAATCGTATACGGCCCAACTGTTGAACGCGGGGCCAGAACGGTGTGCAAAGAAGTTCGGCGAAGAAGCGGTCGAAACGGTCATCGCCGCGCTCGGTTCAGACGCGTCGGCGCTAAGAGCCGAGGCCGCCGATACCCTCTATCATCTCTTGGTTCTGCTTGAATCGCGTCATGTCGCCTTCGACGATGTTTTGCGCGTTCTCGAAGGGCGCATGGGCATGTCTGGCATCGAGGAGAAGGCGTCACGTCCACAGAGCACATCGTGAAGGGCCGCGTCAGCTTTGAGGTGCTTAAGACTTCGAAAGCCGATGACGCCAGCGGAGAGATCGAGGGCAAGCCTTTCTCTCCGTATCGCGTTTTCACGCGCGCGGAATGGGCGCGGCTTCGCGCCGATACGCCGATGCCCTTGCAGCGGCATGAACTCGAACAGCTGTCGGGTATCATCGAAGACGTTTCCGTCGAGGAAGTCGAAGCGATTTATCTACCGCTGTCGCGTTTGCTCAATCTCTACGTAGCAGCGGCGCAAAAGCTTTATTCCGTCAGCTCGGAATTCCTCGGCCGCAAGGACACGAAGGTTCCGTTCGTGATCGGCGTTGCCGGCTCCGTGGCCGTCGGCAAGAGCACGACGGCGCGTATTTTGAAAGCGCTGCTGGCGCGCTGGCCGGATCATCCGCGGGTCGATCTGATGACCACGGATGGTTTTCTTTATCCCAATGCCGAGCTTGAACGGCGCGGGCTGATGGATCGGAAGGGCTTTCCTGAAAGCTTCGATACCGAGCGGCTGTTGCGCTTCCTCGGCAATATCAAATCGGGCGTCGCGCAGGTCTCGGCGCCGGTCTATTCGCACTTTCAATACGACGTGCTTCCGGGGCAGGAAATCACGATCGAGCAGCCTGATATTCTGATTATCGAGGGGCTTAATATTCTGCAGCCCGCTGAAATGCCCAAGGACGGAACGACTGTTCCGTTCGTCTCCGATTTCATCGATTTCGCGATCTATATCGACGCCGATATTGCGACGATCGAGAAGTGGTATCTGGCGCGGTTCATGCGTTTGCGCAGCACGGCGTTTCGCGATCCCGGCGCTTATTTTCACAAATACGCGGCGATGGCGCCCGACGAAGTGCGGCGCACGGCGCTCAGCCTTTGGCGCAACATCAATTTGAAGAACCTCGAGCAGAATATTTTGCCGACGCGCCGGCGCGCGCAGCTCATTTTGCAAAAGGGCGAAAATCATCGCGTAAAGGCGGCGCTGCTCCGCAAGCTCTGATCTTCGATGCGCCAAAGCGTGCGCAAAAAAATGGGCCGCTTGGGGTAGCGGCCCTCGGAGATATCACAGGAGTATAAAGTGCAGGCAGGAATCGCGATCAGCGAGCCTTTGTCTGGTTGTGCTTCCTATCGGAAAACCGGTTTCCACTTTTCCGGAAGCACTCTAGCGGGCGACTGATTGCGCATGTTTCGCGTCGTTCGAAGCGTTGGCCGATACGACCAGGTCTTTGAACGAAGCGTGAGTACCCAATGCGAAGACCTTGTATTTGTCGCGCAGCCGCCGAATGGCGGACGGGTCGGAATAACCCATTTGCCGGATTGCCGTCGTCGGGCGCAGGTCCGGCCGAATTCTCAAGAGTTCGGCAAGCTGTGCGAGACGCTGGTTATCGTCAATGCCAGTGCCTTTCGGACGGCCGCGACGAATGGGAGTGTGGAGCATCAGGCGAACCTCAAAACGAAGCGATTCGTTGATTCCGACATTGCTCGAAGAATTCCCCTATTTCCAGGGAGAATAATTAATTCGCCAAATTGGACACGAAATACCCCCTAAAGATTCTCTTTTTGAACGCCGTTCATCGCGAATAGTATATGAAATGCGGACGGCGCGATTGCCTTTCCGGGATTCAGACACCGCTAAATGGCACCGCGCTGCTGAGCCAATTGATTGAGCGGAATTTCGGGGCGGGCGCCGATATGGCTGATAATCTCGGCCGCAGCGAGGCTGGCCAAACGGCCGCAAATTTCGAGGCTATATCCCTTCGAATATCCGAATAGGAAACCGGCCGCGTAGAGATCGCCGGCGCCCGTCGTGTCGATCAATTCGGAAATGGGTTCGGGCGAAATTTCAATCGCATTGCCGTCGGAAAAAATAACCGAACCTTTTGCGCTGCGTGTCAGCACGGCGAGCTTGGCATCCTTACTCGCGTTCTTCGAAGCGAGTTCGAATGACTCTGTTTGATAGAGCGATTTGATCTCGGATTCGTTTGCGAAAATAATGTCGATGCCGGAACGAATGAGTTCGAGAAATTCGGCGCGATGACGATCGACGCAGAAACCATCGGAGAGAGTCAGCGCGACTTTGCGACCTGCTGCTTTCGCGGTTTGCAGTGCTTTTCGAAATGCCTGTTTCGCTTGCGGTTCATCGAAGAGATAACCTTCGAGATAAAGAATCGCGGAGTCGCGAATTAAATCGAGATTCAATTGCGATTCATCGAGGCTCGTCGAGATTCCGAGAAACGTATTCATCGTGCGTTCGCCGTCCGGCGTAACGAGAATGAGAGAGCGCGACGTCGGCGCGCCGTTTGCGATCGGCGCAACATCGAATTCGACGCCGATGGAACGAATGTCGTGCGTGAATATTTTTCCGAACTCGTCATTCGCAATGGTGCCGATGAATGCGGCTTTGCCGCCGAAGGACGCAACGCCTGCGATTGTGTTGGCCGCCGAGCCGCCGGAGATTTCGACGGCGCTTCCCATCGTGGCGTAAATGTTTTTGACGTCGTCGGCACCGACGAGGCGCATGCTGCCTTTGCTTGCGCCGATGGTTGCAAGATAGGCTTCGTCGCAGCGGCCGATGATGTCGACGATCGCGTTGCCAATTCCGATGACGTCAAAGCGTGCCGCTGTCATGAAGATCCCCTGAATGAATTTGCGCGGCACTATAGAAGGGGGAGGATGTGCCGCAAGGCTGGGCTTAGCGGCGAGGGGACGCGGCAAGGCCGGCGGCGGCCATCGAGGCGAGGGCCAGGAGCAGGCGTTCGGCGTAAAGATCTTCGTACCGGCTCGAAAGACGCGCGGATTTGGCCGTTTCGGCAATCCGGCGCAGCGCCTGGTCGAGCTGCGGCCTCGGCCAGTTGCGGATCTGGCGCGCAAACGCATCGCGCTGCTTGAAGAAGATCGGCGGCCGCACGGCTTTGAGCGCGTCGTCGAGGCGTTGCCCGGCGTCGACGTCGCTGCGAACCTTGTGGAGCTTCAGGAAGTAGCGCTGGGTCACGAGAATGATCGCCTGTGCGCTTTCGCCAGACGCCAGCGCGCGGCCGAAGTCGGTCATGGCGGTTGCGGTCTGGCCTTCGGCGGCGGACTCCGCGATGCGCTCAAGCGCGAGGTCGGCGGCGTCACCGACGACGTTCTCGACGTCTTCGAGCGTAATCATCTTCTTGCCGAGGCTATGCAGCGCAAGTTTTTCGATCTCGGCGCGCGAGAGCGCCCGGTCGGCGCCGAGGCGGGACTGCAACAGCGCCCGCGCGTCGCCTTCGATCGACAGAGAAAACGACGAGAGCACTTCGGCGATGAGGCCGTCGATGTCGGCGGCGGCGTCGGGATAGCAGGCGACGGCGAAGCAGTTTTCGGTCTTCTCGAACAGCGCGCGCAGGGTGTCGTCGGTTTTGAGATTGCCGGCTTCGACGATCAGCAGGCCTTCGAATGGGGAGGCCAAAATCGGCTTCAGGAGCTGTGCGGAGATGCGGCGTCCGGCGGTGGCGCGAACGATGCGGCGCGAGGCGAACATCGGGCGCATTTGCAGTTCGGTTTCGAGGCGGCCCGTATCTTCGTCGAGTTCGGAGTCATCGAGCCGCAGAATTTCGCCGGGCGGGGTTTCGCGCGCCGCAAGGGTGCGCGCCAAAGCTGTCGAACGCTCGCTGACAAGTCCCGGATCGGAGCCGAAGAACAGTGCCGCCGCCAATTGCTTAGGCGGCGACTTCATGAACGACTCGGCCTGATGAGCCTTGATGGCGACCATGCGGGAAGCTCACGAATAAACGGCGCTTGCCTTAGGCGCGCGATCAGGCGGTCGAAGACAGGATCGCGAGCAGGCGCGTGCGCAATTCTTCGCCGACCGACGAGGCCGCCCGATTTTCAGCGTCCTGGCGTGCTTCGACGTTGGCGAAGATCGACGTGACGCGATCGAACGAGGCGCGGCCGTAGCTCTTGCCCGAGGCGACGACGCTCTTATCGCTCAGCCGGATCAGATTGTACGAGGCTTCGATGCTGTAGATCTGTCCGCCCGCGTTGCCATTGGTCATGACGAGCGTCGAGACTACGGATTCGCGGATTGCGATGTCGAGCCGGAATTGCGGCGATTGAGCTTTGCCGCCACCGGTCGTCTGGAAGATCAGCTCGTTGCGAATTCTTTGGCCGACGCGGCCCGGGATCGGCGCGATGTCGACCGTTGCGAGCTTTTCCTGGGTCGCGGCGCCGCCGAGCGCCGCCGAGCCATAGAGCGGGCGAAAGCTGGCACCGTCGCTGCAGCCGGCGAGGGCGCAGATTACGGCAATGCCAAACGTCGACAGCAGCCCGGTCCGGTACATCGACCGGCGAGCCTCTGTCTGCCCCCTCATCCCGTCACCCAACGACATTCACGATCCTTTGCGGGACAACGATGACTTTTTTCGGGGCGCGGCCGTCAAGGGCACGGACCACCGAATCCAGCTTCAACGCTGCCGCTTCCACCTCCTCGGATTTCGCAGTGCGCGAAACCACGAGCTCGTCCCGTCGCTTACCATTCACCTGTACGGCAATGGTCACTTGATCGTCAACGAGTAGGTCCGGTTCGACGGCCGGCCACGGTTGGTTCGCGAGCAGCGTGTTGTAACCGAGCCGCGCCCAGCATTCCTCCGCCAAATGCGGCATCATGGGGCCGATCATCGAAACCAACAGTGCCCCAGCCTCGTGCGCGGCCCAGGCGAGGCCCGGCTCGCTCTTGGTTAGAACGGTCTGGAGAACATTCGAGAACTCGTGGATGTTGGCGACGGCCACGTTGAAGCGCAGGGCCTCAATGGCCTTGCCGACGTTGTCGAGCGCACGATGGCCAGCCTTGCGAAGCTCCAGCGCATCCGGTCCGAACGTGTCAGGACGTTTGTCCGGCTTCTGAGGATAAGCTTCGATGATGTCGTCCATCAGGCGCCAGACGCGCTGGATGAAACGGCTCGCGCCCGCAACGCCCGCTTCCGTCCAGATCACGTCGCGTTCCGGCGGACTGTCGGACAGCATGAACCAGCGGGCGCAGTCGGCGCCGTAATGGGCGATGATGTCGTCAGGGTCGACAAGGTTCTTTTTCGACTTCGACATCTTTTCGATGGGGCCGATGGCGGCGAGACGTCCGGTCGCGATCTCGATCGCCTGGCGGCTGGCGCCTTCGCCCTCGAGACGAACATCGTTCGGCAATAGCCAGAAACCGTCCTGAGACTTGTACGTCTCGTGCGTCACCATGCCTTGCGTGAACAGGGCCGAGAACGGCTCGCGGACGTTCGACGCAAATTTCAGGTGGCCGGTGTCGCACATGGCGCGCGCGAAAAAGCGCGAATAGAGCAGATGCAAAATCGCGTGCTCGATGCCGCCGATGTACTGGTCGACCGGCAGCCAATAATGCGCGGCGTCCTTGTCGACAGGCGTCTTCGCTTCCGGCGCCGTGAAGCGCACGAAATACCAGGAGGAATCGACGAAGGTGTCCATCGTGTCGGTTTCGCGCGTCGCGTCGCCGCCGCAGGTCGGGCATTTGACATGCTTCCACGTCGGGTGCCGTTCGAGCGGATTGCCCGGCTTATCGAAGGTCGCGTCTTCCGGCAGCGTCACCGGCAGGTCCTGTTCCGGAACGCCGACGACACCGCATTTTTCGCAATGGATAACGGGGATCGGACAGCCCCAATAGCGCTGACGCGAGATGCCCCAGTCGCGCAGGCGGAAATTGACCTTGCGCGCGCCCTGTGGCCGGTTCGCCAGTTTCTGCTGTTCGAGAATATCGGCAGCTTTGTCGAAGGCTGCCTTGGTCGTGAGGCCGTCGAGAAAGCGCGAATTGATCATCGTGCCGTCTTCGGAATAGGCCTTGTTCTTGATCTCGAACGTGTCCTTGTTTTCACCCGGCGGCAGGATGACGGGCACGACCGGCAGCTCGTAGCGGCGCGCGAAATCCATGTCGCGCTGATCGCCTGACGGGCAGCCGAAGATGGCGCCGGTGCCGTAGTCCATCAAGATGAAGTTCGCGACGTAGACCGGCAATTGCCAGGACTTGTCGAGCGGATGAACGGCGCGAATGCCGGTATCGAAGCCACGCTTCTCGGCGGCCTCGATTTCGGCGACCGAGGTTCCGAGACGGCGGCACTCGTCGCAGAACGCGGCGAGATCGGGATTGTTCTCAGCGGCGGCGCGCGCGATCGGATGATCGGCGGCGACCGCCAGGAACGATGCGCCGAACAGCGTGTCGGGCCGCGTCGTGTAGACTTCCAGCTCGGAGAAGCCCTTGGGCGCAGTGTCCTTGTCCAGTGCCCAGCGGATCAGCATGCCTTCGGAGCGTCCGATCCAGTTCGCCTGCATCAGGCGCACCTTCTCCGGCCAGTTGGTGAGCGTATCGAGGTCGCTCAGCAATTCCTCGGCGTAGTCAGTGATCTTGAAGAACCACTGCGTCAGCTCGCGCTGTTCGACCAGCGCGCCGGAGCGCCAACCGCGTCCGTCGATCACCTGCTCGTTGGCGAGAACGGTGTGGTCGACCGGGTCCCAGTTGACCTTCGAGGACTTGCGGTAGGCGAGGCCCTTTTTCAGCAGGTCCAGGAACAGCTTCTGCTGATGACGATAGTAGTTCGGCGAGCAGGTCGCGATCTCGCGTGACCAGTCGAGCGACAGGCCCATCGACTTCAGCTGGCCGCGCATCGTGTCGATGTTGGCGTAGGTCCATGTGCCCGGGTGGACCTTGCGCTCCATCGCGGCGTTCTCGGCCGGCATGCCGAACGCGTCCCAGCCCATCGGGTGCAGGACGTTGAACCCCTTCGCCCGCTTGAAGCGAGCAAAGACATCGCCCATCGCATAGTTGCGGACGTGGCCCATATGGATGCGTCCCGAGGGGTAGGGAAACATCTCGAGCACGTAGCATTTGGGCTGCTTGTGATCTTCGGAGGCGCGGAAAATCTGGTTTTTGTCCCAGATATGCTGCCAATAACGTTCGCGGTCGGGTGCGTTGTAGCGTTCAGTGGCCATGGGGCCCATTCTTTCTGGGATTTTGAATTGGTTAGCGCCGTAAAAAGCCCGAAAGGTCGAGAGGGTCAAGTCGTCGGCTTCGCCGGCTGACATGTCGTAATAATTCGTTTTTTACGACATATAGGGAGAACGTGTCGTGGCCTACGACATATCCCCTACAATATGTCGTATAAATATTGTTTTCACGACATGTATTGAACATATGTCGTTGCCGCCGACATGTCGGACTGATGTGTCGGCTAGCACCGGAATTGCCGACATATGAAAACTTTCGATCCGACGAGTCCTTATAATGCTTTGCCCAAGCTGCCGCCTCCCGGCGACTTGGAGACGAAAGCCGTCCTGAAAAAATGCGCGTCGGTCCACGCCGCGCTTGCCGCGCTCAAGGAGCGGGGCCGCCGCATTCCGGATCAAAGCGTTCTCATCAATGCGATCCCGATCATGGAAGCCAAGGACAGCTCGGCGATCGAAAACATCGTCACGACGAGCGATGCGCTGTTCCGCGACGCCAGTTTGAAAGACGACAGCGACGCGGACCCGGCCACCAAGGAAGCGTCGCGCTACCGGTCGGCGCTGCAGCTCGGCTTTCAGACGTTGGCGCATCGGCCGATCACGACGCGCACCGCTGTCGATATCTGTTCCGACCTCAAAGGCGTCGATCTCGATGTTCGGAGCGTGCCAGGCACGAAGCTTCGCAACACGAATACCGGCGACGTGATCTACACGCCGCCCGAGGGCGAGATTCTGCTGCGCGAGCTGCTCGCGAATTGGGAGCGCTTCTTGAATGACGCGACGGAACTCGATCCCGTCGTGCGCATGGCCGTCGGACATTATCAGTTCGAGGCCATCCATCCCTTTATCGACGGCAACGGTCGCACGGGACGCGTCATCAATATTCTGTTTCTGATCGAGCAGGGTTTGCTCGACCTGCCGACGCTGTATCTCAGCCGGTATATTCTCGCGAACAGGGCGGACTACTATCGGCTGCTTCTCGACGTAACGACGAAGCAGGCTTGGGAAGCCTGGATTCTCTATATGCTCGACGGCATCGAGAACACCGCGCGATGGACGGCTGCAAAGATCGGCGCGATCTACGATCTCATCGATGCGACGGTTACTTATGTCCGCGACGCGGCGCCGAAAATTTATACGCGCGAACTCGTCGACGTCATTTTCATGCAGCCCTACAGCCGAATTCAGAATGTCGTCGAACGCGGACTTGCGCATCGGGAAAAGGCATCGCGGGATCTGAAGCATCTCGTCGCCATCGGTGTGCTGCGCGAAATCAAAGTCGGGCGTGAGAAGCTTTTTCTCAACGTGCGCTATGCGGCGCTTCTCAGCGGCGACGCCAATACATTCGACGCTTTTGCGAAGATCGAACCGGTGGCACCGGCGCAGTCGAAGAAATGAGAACGGGCCGCACGTGACGTGCGACCCGCAGCAATCCTTCAACTTATAAAGCCAAGCGTCAGCAGGTGTGCGCCGCGGCTCCGGCCTCGGCGACGGTCTGGTCCTGAACACCGCTGCCGCCCGAGACGCCGATGGCGCCGATCACGACACCGTTCTGATCTTTGAGCGGGATGCCGCCCGCGAAGATCATGACGCGGTCGTGGTTGGAAACGTGGATGCCGTAAAACTGATCGCCCGGCTGGCTGTTGTCGGCGAGTTCCTTGGTCGAGATGTTGAACGCCCGCGCGGTAAATGCCTTGTTGATCGCGATGTTGATCGAGCCGATCCAGGCTTTGTCCATGCGGATGTGGGAGATGAGGTTGGCGCCTTCGTCCACCACAGCGATATTCATCGGCTGGCCGATCTCGATTGCCTTCTTCTCGGCGGCGTCAATGATGCGGCGGGCGTCTTCGAGTTTCAGCATGGGGGCTCCTGTAGTCGATCCAAAGATGACGATGCGCATATATGCGTTGGCTCTCCGCACACCATTGCGACACTTGTTCTTGAAGCGGCGGAGGCGTTATGGAGAGGGCGAGCAGTTCAGGGACAGAGCGTGACAGACGACACCTACCACGATACCGCGCCGGAGAGGTTAAAGCGCGTAAGGCATGAGATCGTCACGGCCGCAGAGGCGGTCAAGCGCTCGCCAGCGGACATCGAACTGGTTGCAGTTTCAAAGACTTTCGATGCCGACGCCGTACGGCCGGTGCTGGCTGCGGGGCAACGCGTGTTCGGCGAAAATCGCGTGCAGGAAGCCGAGCGCAAGTGGCCGGAGCTGAAACGCGAGTTCGCGGACGTCGAATTGCATCTGATCGGGCCGCTGCAATCGAACAAGGCCAAGGACGCGGTCGCGCTGTTCGACGTCATTCATACCATCGATCGCGAGAAGATCGCGCGTGCGGTTGCGGAAGAAATTTCGCGGGAGGGGCGGGCGCTCAAATTTTTCGTGCAGGTCAACACCGGCGAAGAGCCGCAAAAGGCCGGGGTGCCGCCGCGCGAGGCGAAAGCGTTCGTCGATTTTTGCACGTCGGATCTCAAGCTGCCGATCGTCGGGCTGATGTGCATTCCGCCGGTGGACGAAGAGCCGGCGGTGCATTTCGCATTCCTCGCGAAGCTCGCGAAAGAAGCCGGTCTCAAAAGCCTCAGCATGGGCATGAGTAGCGATTTCGAGACGGCGATTGCCTTTGGCGCCACGCATGTCCGTGTCGGAAGCGCGATTTTTGGGGGACGGTAAAGCGGGCCTGCGCGGCACGCCTGTTGTTTCCCACTGCATTTTTTGTGGCCGCCGCATCGATCTCGAGTCGCGGTGCTAGGCTCCGTCGCTGATTCGGCTGCGTATTTGGGCCGGTGCGCGATAGGGGCTCAACATGACCGCGTCTTCTCAGAAGAAAGATCCGATCGAAGCTGAGGCTAATGCGTCGGCGGCGGAAGCCGCCCGTGACGCGCGAGCGGAAATTCTCGAGAAGAGCAAGGATGCCAACGCCAGTAAGGCCGCCGTTTCGAAGCTGAAGAAAGCTGAAAAAGACGCGACGACCGATGCGCGCAAGAAGTGGTACGATTTCGAGGTCAACGTCTGGATCACGAACTTCAACTCGATCGAGTTCGGCCCGTGGAAGCGCGAGCGCAATCGCGGCAAGTCGCGCCAGTTTACGACCGACATGGATATCTTCGCCGAGATCATCGAGAACGGTACGCGGACCGGCGTGCTTGGCTATCGCAAGGAGATTTGGAAAGACGCGTCGGGCATGGATAAGCGGCTTGTGTTCAAGCTGTTCTCCGACACGCTGAACTGGAAAGCGAGCATGGACATGATGCTCGGCCGTTCGATTCAACAGACGCTTGGTGCGCGCGGCGTTCCGGTTACGACGTATTCGATCAACACCAGCGAAGACGACTATCTCGTCTATCTCGAGCGATCGGCAAACAAATGGCCGCTGATGCCGGAGAACTTCTCATTTTTTCTGATGGAGGGCGGTGAGCCGAAATTCTATCGGTTCCGGCGGGATTTCATCAATCTCGGCGGCGATTACACTCTCATCAACCAGCATGGCGAGCATGTGGGCCATATCGACGGCGCCATTCTGACGATCGGCGGCAGATGGCGCTGCAAAGTGCGCGGAGATCATGCCGATCCGCGTCTCATTCAGGTGATGAAACTGTTCACGGGCATGATCGTCTTCAATCGCCAGGCACGGCGCCACGTGAAAGCGTTGGCGCATGATATTCGCGACGGGCGCATCAAGCCCGATATCCAGCGTCAGGAAGCGGATCTCTATATGAATCCGCGGCGCGTCCGCTGAGCATCGCCTTTCGGCGAAGGCTCGACGAGGTTCGCATAAAGTATCGGCGGGGATGCTTGGCATCGCCCGCCGAATTGTTTTTCAAAGCACTGTTTCGCGGTCAATAGATAGCCGGGACGTACATGTCGTCCGGCACGGGCTCGCGCAGATAATCGGGATTGTGCACGCGATCCGGAAGCACGATCGGCGCGCGTAGGACTTCCTGATAGGGAATTTGCGTCAAGAGATGGCTGATGCAGTTGAGGCGCGCGCGCTTCTTGTCGTCGGCGTGCACGATCCACCACGGCGCTTCTGGAATGTGCGTGCGTTCGAGCATCGCTTCCTTGGCTTTGGTATAGGCTTCCCAGCGTCGGCGGGATTCGAGATCCATCGGCGACAGCTTCCACTGCTTGATCGGATCGTGGATGCGCATCTGGAAGCGCAAATGCTGTTCGTCGTCGGAGATCGAAAACCAGTACTTGATGAGCGTGATGCCGGAGCGCACGAGCATCTTTTCGAATTCAGGCACAGTGCGGAAAAACTCTTCCACATCCGAGTCCGAGCAGAAGCCCATGACGCGTTCGACACCGGCGCGATTGTACCAGGAGCGATCGAACAGTACCATTTCGCCAGCCGCCGGAAGATGCGGAACGTAGCGTTGAAAATACCATTGCGAACGTTCGCGTTCGCTTGGCGCCGGGAGCGCCACGACGCGCACGACGCGCGGATTGAGGCGCTGGGTGATGCGCTTGATGACGCCGCCTTTGCCCGCAGCATCGCGACCTTCGAAGAGCACGACGACTTTCAGTTTCTGCGTTACGACCCAATCCTGCAATTTGATCAGCTCGCGCTGCAGGCGGAACAGTTCCTGGAAATAGACTTTGCGATCGAGCGCGCTGTCGCTGTCGGATTGCTCTTTTCCGTCGATGAGCTTTTGCAGGCGGTCGTCGTCCATCTCCATCTCGAGTTCTTCATCGAGGCTGTCGGCGATCTCAGCTTCGATGCGCGCTGACATGCCGTCGTACTTCTCGCGTTCGTCAATCATGTTTCGTCCTGTGGCGGTCTCTTCGGCGATACCGGCCATAGACACGCGAACCCGATGACAGGCTTATGACAGTGTTAGCCTTTGGCGCGGCTCGAAAATCCTGTTCGTCTCAGACCGGAGAGGGATTGCGTTCGCTGAAGCCGGACTGATGCCAATATGGGTACGGTTTCGTCGTCTCGCTTGCGGCGTCGAGCTTGGCGACCTGTTCCGGCGTCAGGTTCCAGCCGATGGCGCCGAGATTGTCCTTGAGCTGCTTCTCGTCACGGGCGCCGATAATGACACTCGAAACGGTGGGGCGCTGGAACAGCCAGTTGAGCGCGATCTGCGGTATCGACTTGCCGGTTTCCTTCGCGATTTCATCGAGCACATCGACAATATGAAAAAGACGCTCATCATCGATGGGCGGTCCTTTGTCGGCCGTCTGATGCAGGCGGCTCGTCTCGGGCAGCGGCTGACCGCGGCGGATTTTTCCGGTCAAACGTCCCCAGCCGAGAGGACTCCAAATGAGAGCGCCGACGCCCTGATCGAGTCCGAGCGGCATCAGCTCCCACTCATAATCGCGGCCGAGCAGCGAATAATATGTCTGATTGGCGACGTAGCGCGGGTAGCCGTAGCGGTCGGCGACGGCGAGCGATTTCATCAGATGCCAGCCGGAAAAATTGGAAACGCCGACGTAACGGATTTTGCCGGCGCGCACCAATTGATCGAGTGTCGAGAGTACTTCCTCGGGCGGCGTCATCGCGTCGAAGCCGTGCAACTGGAAAATGTCGATATGATCCGTCTGCAAGCGCTTCAGGGCTTCGTCACAGGATTTCAAAAGGTGAAGGCGCGAGGAGCCGACGTCGTTGGGAGCGTCGCTGAAACGAAACGTGGCTTTCGTCGAGATGAGGACCTTGTCGCGGCGGCCTTTGAGGGATTCGCCGAGAACCTGTTCCGAAACGCCGTCGGAATAGATGTCGGCGGTATCGAATAATGTGACGCCGGCGTCGAGGCAGAGATCGATCATCCGGCGGGCTGCCGTGACGTCCGTCGAACCCCAGGCGCGAAAGAATTCGCTCGCGCCGCCGAACGTGGCCGCGCCAAAAGAAAGGAGTGGAACAGTCAATCCGGACGAGCCGAGGCGGCGATATTCCATTATGAGTTCCTCGAATGCTGGCAATTGCCTTTTTCAGGGCGGGCGAATGCGGAACATCGCCACACCGGCACACATCAAATAGGCATGTAAATTAGAAACAATTGCGATCACGGAATTGCCAATTCCGTTCGTAATCTTCACAATTTTTTCGCTTATTGGTAGCGATCGGACCATCTGGATACTGATTAATAGCCGTTAAGGTCCGAAAAAACCGCGAAAAATATCGACACGCGTGCCAGTTGCAAACGTCCACGACGATATGTCGCGCGGCGAATCCTCCCTTGTTTCCGCCGCATTACGACGCTGGATGCGCGCCGTTTGTTAAGACAAGTGAGGAGAGTAACCATGCGATTGAGCTTGTTCGCAGTGGCGGCGCTGCTGGCAATTCTTGTTGGCGTACCGTCGGTCGAGGCTCATCCGTACAAGGGCTATAATAGTCATCGGATTGAGCGGACCCATGCGAAATGGTCGGGGAAGCAGCGGTATTCAAACCGCGGCTATTCGCAACGGCGGGGCCACAGATACGCAAGTCATTCCTACCGCGGTTCTTACGGACAGCGCGTGAATAGTCAGCATTCCAGATATGCATATCGGCAGGGCGTAAGCCGCCGTTATGCGCAGCGGCACACGGGCCGCCGGTACGCGTCGGCTGGAGCCGGCGGTCGTCCGCGTGCGTGGTGCGGCTGGTGGATGCGTACCCAGCTCGGGGGCGGTCCAGAATTTAATCTCGCAGCCAACTGGCGCCGTTATGGCCGCTCGAGCGGTCCGCAGGTCGGCGCCGTGGTCGTGTGGCCGCATCACGTCGGCATCATCACGGGGCGGGCCTCGAACGGTCAGTGGATCGTGAAGTCCGGCAACGACGGCAATGCCGTGCGCGAGCGTGCACGCTCGGTCGCGGGCGCGGTCTTCCGCGTCGGTTAATCGAAGTCGCGTTGGGCAGACCGAGGCTTCGGTCTGCCCAGGCGCTTGCTGTTCGGCTCAGAGGTTGAGCTGATAGGTGTGTGCGAGCCAGCCGTAGCTCTCGGGGGCAGTTCGCTCGACGAAACCGATCGACGGGAACGGCATGTGATAGCCGATCACCGGAAGACGATCGGTGGCGGCCATGTCGAACACGCGACGGCGCGTAGCGGCGGCTTGCGGTTTGTCGGCGTCGAAGACGCAATGCCAGTCGGGACGTGCGAGCGACGCGACTTGGTGATGCGCGCAGTCTCCCCACCAGAGAAGCGATTTGCCTCCGCTTTCGATCATGAAGGCGAGGTGGCCAGGTGTGTGGCCGTAGGCTTCCACCGCGCGAATGCCGGTCACGACGTCGTCGCCCGGCTTGATGAGGTTTATCTTCTCCATCACCGGTTTTGAGTTGGCGCGATAAACCTGCGCGAACTTTTCCAGGTCATCCGGCAGCTTGCCTTCCGGCGTCCAGAAATCGTGCTCTATCTGGCCGATGACGTAGCGGGCGTTGGGAAAGAGCGGCTTTCCGTTTTCAATGATGCCGCCGACGTGGTCCGGGTGGCCGTGGCTCAGCGCCACCACGTCGATGTCTTCCGGTTTGAAGCCTGCCGGTCCGAGCTGAGCCGCAAGCCATCCGCCGTTGGGGCGCGGCACGAACCCGTTGGCGCCATTGCCGGCGTCGAGCAAGATCAGCTGTTTGCCGGTGTTGACGATTGTCGGCGTGAAGCCCGGCTGATATTTGCGTTCGGGCAAGAGATTGTCGCGCATCAGCGCGTGCACGTCGGGCTCGCTGGCGTTGGCGCCGATGAGCGGAAACGGGCCGTCGATGAAAACGTCCGAGTCGGAGATCGTCGTGATCTCGAATTCTCCGAGCTTGAAGCGGTAGAACTTCGGCTGCGCAGCTCCGAGGAGCGCCGCTGAGGCGCGTGCGTTCGAACTCGTTGCGAGAGCTAGCGCGGGCGCGGCGGCAAGTCCGAGGCTCGCCGCGAGAAGCTGTCTGCGATCGAGGTTGAAGGGTTGCTTTATCGGCTCTGACGTATCGCTCATAGTTTGTGGCCTCCGGACCGTTCGGACGTTAGACTGTCGTGCGAAGGTCTAAGGTAAACCGGGGGCGGAGAACTGCGCTTGTATCAATCTGCTGCAACTGGCGATCAGGAGTTGAAGCCGTTGTGGCATGTCGGGACCTCGCGCATGCTGTTTGCGGGATGTCTCGGGCGCAATACGCTGCACAGCCACAGCACTTCGGTTCTGCTCGCCGGTCTCTATGATGATTTCGAGCTGAGGGTCGGCAAAGAGCGCTGGGTCACGTGCCGTATGGCCGTCGTCCGCGCCGGCATACCTTATGAATTCGATGCCGGAGGTCGTCCGCTCGCCGTCATTTATGGCGAGCCGAATGTTGTTTCCGCCGAGGGCTTCGCGACGTTGATGCGCGATGTCGAGGAGCTTCCCGGCGCATCGATCAGCCGGCACGGTGAAGTCGCGGCTCTTCGCGCGATCTATGAAGACCCGGACAGCGCGACATGGGTCGCTCCGGCGATTGCTGACCTCGTCGATTTTTCGAACGCGCGGGCGCGGCGGCAGATTGATCCCCGCATCGCTCGCGCCGTCGATGCGCTCGCCGGTCGCGACAGCCTCGTGCGCGATGGAGACGACCTGCCGTCGGTTTCAACGGCCGCCGTCGACGCGGGAATCTCGACGTCGCGGTTTCAGCATGTCTTCAAGGCGGAGGTTGGCGTCCCCTATCGCCGCTACCTCTGCTGGCTCAGAATGCGGGCGGCGGTGCGCGATGTCGTGGGCGGCTCCAATCTGACGACGGCGGCGCATGCTGCGGGCTACTGCGACCAAGCCCACTTCGCGCACGAGTTCCGCCGCATCTTCGGCGCGCCCGCCTCTCGCAGCCTCGCGAACGTCCGGCGCTGACCGCCATGCGGTATGTTTGCTGCTGCAACTAATGTCCCCGCGAATTCAATGGCTCAATCCGAGTCGAATGCGCGGCGGTGGTAACCATATGGCAACCCGGCGGCGTCAAGGTTACTGCGGCGGCCTTTGGCGTTGTTCCAAGACTGTACCCGGCGTGCGCGTGAGCAGCGAAGGCGAAGTCTAGCGACAATTCCAGATATCGCTCGAACGCACGATTTCCGTGCTGCGTCAAAGAAGTACGTTCGCTGAGATGTCGCTGGATACGAGAGGGATCGATCCTCGTAGACTGCTGCCGCAGTCGTTGGAGGACCGGCTTTTAGGCTGGATGGGCCGCTTCGGCGGAGCCTTCCTGCTTGCCTCGACGCTCGTGGTCTGGGCGAGCCTCGCGTCCTGGTCGGTTCTCGATCCGAGCCTCACGCATACGACGACGGTCCAAGCACGCAATTTCGCCGGGCCGGTCGGCGCGATCATTTCCGATCTTCTGTTTCAGACGCTCGGCTTCGGGGCAGTCGTCGCGCTGATTGCGCCGTTCGTCTGGAGCATCGAACTGCTCCGCACCGAACAGGTCGCAGGCGGACGTTCGAAGCTCGGCTTCTATCCAATCTCCATTCTGACATTTGCGGGCTCCATCTCGGCGCTCCCTGTTTTTGACGGCTGGCCGCTGCGGCACGGCTATGGCGGATTGCTCGGAGATTCGTTGCTGCATCTCGCAACCAAGGTTTTCAGCATCCTGAGCGATGAGCGCGCGCCGATCGCGGCGGGCCTCGTCCTGGCTGCTGCTGCTTTTCAGACTGCCGGCAAAGCGATGGGCTTCGAGGCCGAAGCCATCGTTCGCACGTTCTTCAAATCGATCGGCGCCGCATTCCATCAGGCGATGACGAAACCGCGCGCGGACATCATCCGAACGGCGCCCGCTGTTGCGGTGACATCTGCGACGGGATTGTGGGCGCGTTTCCGAGGCGCCGCGGCCGACGATCAGTCGTACACCTCTCTTGAAGCTTACGGCGCGCCGCATCCGGCCGAGCCAAGCCTCAGCCATGCTCCCGATGCGTTCGGACGTCTCGAGATCGATAGCCTGCATGACGATCCGCGCAGCGGGCCGACGGAATTCGCAGCCCATACGCTTGCGATGCCGGGAGCGGCGGCTGTATCGCCGGCTCGCGAGCGGCATCAGGGGGCACCGGCCGTGCCGCACGCCGCCGTTTCGCATGCGGCAGCTTCTCATGGTGTCGAGGAAGTTCCGGTCGATGATCTGAACGATCCGATGTACGCGTTCGACGACAATATCGAAGACTCGAGTCGCGCGATTGCTGCGCGCTTTGCTCCGGCGTCCGCGAAGGGTCGCGTCGCGCCGTCCGCGCCTCCGCCTCCAGCTTCCCGACCACAAGCGCCGGTTCCGCAGCCAGCCGCGCCGGAGCCTGTGGCGGCTCCGAAAGCCGCAGGTGGTCTGCTCGGCGGTCTCAAAAATCGCGCGGCCCCGCAATGGAAGCGGCCGTCGCTCAACATGTTCAAGCGTCCGACCGCGGCGAAACCAAATCCCGAGCTGTCGCAAACGGTCATGCGCGGCAACGCGCGGCTGCTGGAAGACGTGCTTGCTGACTTCGGCGTCAAAGGCGAGGTCAAGGATATTCGGCCGGGTCCTGTCGTGACGTTGTATGAATTCGAGCCATCGCGCGGGACGAAGTCGTCGCGCATCATCGGGCTTGCGGAAGACATTGCGCGCTCGATGAGTCTCGCCAGCGTGCGCGCCGCCGTGGTTCCCGGACGCAATGCGATCGGGCTCGAATTACCGAACGCGCGGCGCGAAACGGTTTTGCTGCGTGAGATCCTCGAAGCCGATCCGTTCAAATCCGACGCGCTGACGTTGCCGATCGGGCTTGGCAAATCCATTGGCGGCGAGCCGGTGGTCGCCGATCTCGCGCGCATGCCGCATCTGCTCGTCGCGGGCACGACGGGCTCCGGCAAGTCGGTCGGCATCAACGCGATGGTGCTGTCGCTGCTTTATCGTCATTCGCCCGACGACTGCCGCTTGCTGATGATCGATCCGAAGATGCTGGAGCTGTCGGTTTACAACGGCATTCCGCATCTTTTGACGCCGGTCATCACCGATCCGCATAAAGCCGTTGCCGCCTTGAATTGGGCGGTGCGCGAAATGGAAGAGCGCTACAAGCAGATGGCGGCGCTTTCGGTTCGCAACATCGACGTGTTCAACAATCGCGTCCGCAATGCGAAGAAGCGCGGCGAAATCCTGTCGCGTCGTGTGCAGACGGGTTTCGACACGTCGGGCCAGGCGCGTTTCGAAACGCAGAAGATGGATCTCGAGGCGTTGCCGCGCATCGTGCTGATCGTCGACGAGTTCGCCGATCTGATGATCGTCGCGGGCAAAGAGGTCGAAGCGTCGGTTCAGCGTCTCGCGCAGATGGCGCGCGCAGCCGGCATCCATCTGATCATGGCGACGCAGCGTCCGTCGGTCGATATCATCACCGGCACGATCAAGGCGAATTTCCCGACGCGTGTATCGTTCAAGGTTACGTCGAAGATCGACAGCCGCACGATCCTGAACGAGCAGGGCGCGGAGCAACTGCTCGGACAGGGCGACATGCTCTATTCGACGGGCGCCGGACAGTGCGTGCGCGTGCACGGCGCTTATGTTTCGGATGAAGAAGTCGTCGCGTTCGCCGACGTTCTGAGGCAAGAAGCCGCCCCCAAATATGTCGAAGGCATCACAGATACGCCTTCGGCTGCCGAGCCTGCACTCGGCGGGTCGGGCACGGGCGAAGAAGATCTTTACGATCGCGCGGTCGCGATCGTCATGCGGGATGGCAAGGCTTCGACGAGCTACATTCAGCGCCGTCTGTCGATCGGGTATAATCGTGCTGCGGATCTCATCGAACGGATGGAGCGCGACGGGCTCATTTCACCCGCGAACGGCGTCGGCAAACGCGAAATCCTGATGTCGCGTGGAAGCGGCGCGGATGCCGCTGCGTAACATTTGAACTCATCTCACAATCACATGCGCATTGCATGCTTGCGATTCTCATGGCGGGCGCTTTAGGCATAGCGCGGCAGCGATTCGCCAAGTTCTGGACGCAATCTTTGTCGAAACGAGTAATCTGCGATTGGAGCCCGTTGGGCTCAGGGCCGTGGGGGCCGCTATGGGGAGCTACATGAGGGATTTCCAGCGCCTGCTGGCTGCTACGGCAGTTTTTGCGCTTGCATTCGGGGGCCACGCTTTCGGACAGGACCCGAACGGACCGGCTGAAACCCTGGCCAACCCGGTTGCGGCGAAAGACAAGACGGCCGTCAAAGGCTGGACGGGTCAGGTTGAGGCCGCGAAAAACGATGGCAGCGTGGTGCTCGACGCCGAGCAGACCAAGCTCGTGAAGCAGGTGAGCGATTATTTCGGCTCCGTGCAGGGGCTCAAGGGTGCATTCGTTCAGGTCGACGCCGACAACAAGCGGATGAAGGGCAAGTTCTTCGTCAAACGTCCCGGCCGTTTCCGGTTCGACTACTCGCTTCCCTCCAAGCAGGTCATCATTTCAGACGGCGAGAACCTCGCGATCCAGGATCTCGACTTGAACAACGAAGACCGGGTGTCGCTCGATCAGACGCCGTTCCGGATGCTGCTGCGCAAGGATGTCGATCTGCTGCGCGATGCAAAGATCACGGAAGTCCAGCAGGCGGACGATCTGATCGTGTTAGGCCTCGAAGACAAAGATCCCGACGCTCCAGGCAAGATCAAACTCTATCTCGCGACCAAGCCCAACATCGAATTGAAAGAATGGGTGACCACCGACGCGCAGGGTCTGAACACCCGGGTGGAGCTGCAGGGTCTGGAAAAAAGCAACGACCTCGACAGTAATTTGTTTAAAATTCAATCACTTGGGCCGCACCGTACAACGCCGAACTGAAGATTTTCCCGGTGAATCAATGTGTTGCGCATTTGCCCGAAGCAATGCGCAACCTGGGGATATTTTTTTAAGACAATTCACATTTTCGTGATTGGCTCTCGAGGGCTCTATTGAATTTCCCGGCTTTGCGCTTAACTCATGGACATGCAGGTGGCGTCACCCTGTATTCGGTAGTGCCCCCCGTCTAGCCGAAGACGCCGCCTCTGGTATCGGTTTCCCTCCCGATACCGAGCGCGTAAATGCGCATCGCGCCCAGTCCCTCCCCCCGGGACTGGGCGCACTCTTTTGTGGCCCATATTTTTTCACGTCATCTAGAGCAACGCCGTCATTGCATGGCGCGCGCTCGATCTCCTTGCGAAAACTCAAGTCGCGATTCCGAAGAGACTGCGGCGGTGACTGAACCCGAGAGCAATGTCTCGACGGCGAGCAAATCGGTCGCAAGTGTGTGCAGACGTTTTAGTATCAATGATGAGAAGTGCGACGCCAGATCAACATCCTGGCTCATCAGCTCGTGCATCTTCTCGCGCGAAATCCTGAGTGCTCTGACCTGATCGCGCGCAACGATCGTCGTCGGATGAGCGATTTCGATCATCATCGCCAACTCCGCCACGAGTGATCCCTCGGGAAGAATTTCTTCGCGTGACTGCTTGCGATCGACGGCGCGCCGAACGCAGGTTCCCGAGACGATGAGAATAGCTGCGTCAGCGATCTGGCCTTCGGCAGTTACGACGTCGCCGTTGCGGTAGACGATGCGCTCGGCATGGCGCGCGATTTCGCTGATCTGCAGCGGTTTGAGATCGCGAAAGAGAGGCAGCGCCAGAAACGGTTTAACGAGGGCGTCGATGGCCATCGGTCCAATTCACAGGATGAACACTTCATTTTGGGACCGATATGCGACGCGCCCATGCCGCCGATGTCGGCAGCAACAGCTTTCAATACACGAGTCCGCCTGTGGCTGAACGTGGATAAGTCATCCGCAGGCATGAGTCTGTGGATGGGTGTGATCGTGCAACGGAAATGCTGAGAAGCGGTGTTAGGGCGCGAGCTTGTAACCGCCGCTTTCGGTGATCAAAAGCTCGGCGTTCGAGGGATCTTTTTCGATTTTCTGACGCAGTCGATAGATGTGCGTTTCGAGCGTGTGCGTCGTAACGCCGGCGTTGTAGCCCCAGACTTCGTGCAGAAGCACGTCACGCGAAACGACCTTGTCTCCCGAACGATAGAGATACTTCAAAATCGACGTTTCCTTTTCGGTCAGGCGGATTTTGCTGCCCGACTGGTCGATGAGAAGTTTGGAGGCCGGTTTGAAGGTGTAAGGTCCAATGGTGAAAACGGCGTCTTCACTTTGCTCGTGCTGGCGGAGCTGAGCGCGAATGCGCGCGAGGAAGACGGCGAATTTGAAGGGTTTCAAAACGTAGTCGTTGGCGCCGGCGTCGAGTCCCAAGATCTGATCTGCGTCAGATGTATTTCCGGTGAGCATCACGATCGGCGTTTTGTAGCCGGAGCGGCGCAGAAGCTTCACGGCTTCGCGGCCGTCCATGTCGGGCAATCCGACGTCGAAGACGACGAGATCGAAACGTCCGTTGCGTGCGGCTTCCATGCCCTTGCTGGCCGTTCCGGCCTCGTACACCTCGAACTCGTCGTGAAGGACGAGCTGATCTTTTAAGGAGGTGCGCAAATCATCATCGTCGTCGACGAGGAGGACCTTTCGGGCCGTGCTCATGGAGATTGGCTCCAGCATTATTGGACTGTCACGCGAGCCAGAAGACTAGCATCGCGCGCTGGGGCAACATAGGCTTTGGTGGCAAACAGACAAGAGGAATGGCTAGTTCCCCATGTTCCCGGTACGGCCGATACAACGGCATGGCGCATCAACCAAACTCGTTGTCAGAGCTTTGAATGCGGCGGCGCAGCGTGGGTGTCTCGCGGTCGGATCGTTTCGCATGCCATGCGCGCTCGGGCGTTCCGGAATCAAAGCGCTCAAGCGCGAGCGAGACTTGGCAACACCGCGAGGAAGGTTCGTGTTGCGTGGAGTTTTGTACAATCCCGCACGATGCGCTCGTCCGCGAACACAGTTAGCTCTGCGCGCTCTCCGCAAGATCGACGGTTGGTGCGATTGCCCGTCCGACAGAAATTATAATCGCAGAGTTTCGCTGCCTTATCGAGCCAGCGCGGAACGCCTCTGGCGCGACGACAATCTTTACGATCTCGTCGTCGTCCTAGGCCACAATGACGCACCACGTATCCGGCATCGCGGCAGCGCCGTGTTCATGCATATCGCCCGACCGGGGTTTGCCGCGACGGAGGGATGCGTCGCACTGAGGGCATCTGATCTCAGGCGCGTGCTGCAGGTGATCAAGCAGAACAGCCAAATCATCATCGAAGTCTAGCAGCTGAAACAAAAAAGGCTCGGCAGCGAGGGCGCCGAGCCAAGTCGGAGCACGATAAAGCGGGGACCGTGCTCGGGAGAGGTTGCTGATCGCTCGCAGCCCGTGGAGCCGCGAGCGATCTCTTGCTCACTTAGTAGTGGTAGGCGCGTTCGCCGTGGTCGGTGATGTCGAGGCCTTCGCGCTCGCGCTCTTCCGACGGACGCAGCCCGATGATGATGTCGACCAGCTTGAAGAGGATCGCCGAACCGATGCCGCTCCAGAGCAGGGTCAACCCGACGGCCTTGAACTGCGCGACCATCTGCGAGGCCATATCGTAAGTGCCAGCGACCATCTCGCCGGGCTTCGATACGTAGTCGGCGATGCCGGCGCCGCCCCAATCGGGGTTGACCAGCAGGCCGGTTGCGAGCGCGCCGACGATGCCGCCGATGCAGTGGACGCCGAAGACGTCCAGGCTGTCGTCATAGCCGAGCGCAGTCTTGATCGCCGAGCAGAAGAGGAAGCAGATCGGGCTGACGATGAGGCCGAGCACGATCGAGCCCATCACGCCTGCAAATCCGCAGGCTGGCGTGATCGCGACAAGACCCGCGACGACGCCCGATGCAAGGCCGAGAGCCGAAGGCTTACCCTTCGAGGTCCACTCGATGATCATCCATGAGAGCGCCGCAGCCGCGGTGGCGACGAAGGTGTTGATGAACACCTGGCCGGCGAACGCGTTTGCCTCGAGGCCAGAGCCGACGTTGAAGCCGAACCAGCCAACCCACAGAAGCGAGGCGCCGATCATGCAGTTGACCAGCGAGTGCGGAGGCATCTGCTCCTTGCCGTAGCCAATGCGGCGGCCAAGGATGAGAGCGCCGACGAGGCCTGCGATACCGGCGTTGATGTGGACGACCGTGCCGCCAGCGAAGTCGAGCGCGCCCCACTTGAAGGAAATGCCGGCGTCATTCATCACCGCGTCATAGGCGGCCTGAGCCTGTGCCTTCGCTTCGGGAGCCGCCGAAGCGAGCGCCTTTGCGGCGGATGCGAAGGCATCCGGGCCACCCCAGTACCAGACCATGTGTGCGATCGGGAAGTAAATGAAGGTCACCCAAAGGCCCATGAAAACGAGCATGGCGGAGAACTTCAGGCGTTCGGCGACGGCGCCGAGGATCAGGCCTGGCGTGATGCAGGCGAAGGTCATCTGGAAGACGATGTAGACGTATTCCGGAATGTAGACGCCGTTGGAGAAGGTTCCTGCGACGGTCGTCGCATCGACGCCCTTCAGGAAGGCTTTCGAGAAGCCGCCGACGAAGTCGTTCAGCGCGCCGCCGTTCGTGAAGGCGAGCGAGTAGCCGTAGAACACCCAGAGCAACGCCACGAGGCAGAGCGTGGCGAGAACCTGCATGAACATCGACAGCATGTTCTTCGTGCGAACGAGGCCGCCGTAAAACAGGGCGAGGCCTGGAACCGTCATCAGCAGCACGAGGATCGCTGCCGTGTACATGAACGCCGTGTCGGCCTTGTTCGGCACGGGCGTTGGAGCCGCGGTCTGGGCGAGCGCCGGATCAATGAGGAGCGCGGTCGCGCCAAGGGCTGCAAAGGCCCCTGCGTACCGCGCCAAGTTTCGAAACTTCATGTTGTGTGCTCCCTGATTGAAGGAAAACAAGTGCAGGTTCTGAAAATCGCCTAGAGCGCGTCTTCGTCGGCTTCGCCGGTTCGGATGCGGACCGTGTGCTCGATGGGAGAGACGAAGATTTTTCCGTCGCCGATCTGGCCCGTCTTGGCGGAGCGCTGAATGGCGGCGATGGCCTTGTCCACCTGAGCGGCGGGCACGACGACTTCGATTTTGATTTTCGGCAGGAAGCTCACGGCGTACTCGGCGCCGCGATAGATCTCGGTGTGACCCTTCTGGCGTCCGTAGCCTTTGACTTCAGTGACCGTCATGCCTTGCAACGCCAGGTCCGTTAATGCCGAACGGACCTCCTCGAGCTTGAACGGTTTGATGACAGCAGTAATGAGTTTCATGGGTGCGCCCCCTCCTCTCCAACCGGATGTCCACGACTGCGCTTTCGGCCTTTGCCGAAGCGAGATGGGGAAAGAGGGAGTCAAGACGCGTGCCAATTTGGACGCGAATGCTCAATGTTTTGATATTGTTATATAAAAATGATCTTCGCTGGCGCAGCAGCCGGTCGCGGCGCGATCAATGAGCACAGAAATTGTGCACTGAATGCCGTTTGCCTGTTATTTAATCTGAAAGGCAGTCTCGCGCGGCCGCATCAGGCCTTCCTGAACCGTCGACGCCACCAGATGGCCCTGACGATCGAAGATGGAGCCGCGGCAGTAGCCGCGCGCACCGGAGGCGCTAGGGCTGTCCTGGACGTAAAGCAGCCAGTCGTCTGCCCGGAACGGGCGATGGAACCACATCGCGTGGTCGAGGCTCGCAAGCTGGATGTCGCTGTCGAACAGAACCTTGCCGTGTGCGATCAGGGCTGTGTCGAGGAGGGTGAAATCCGAGGCATAGGCGAGGATCGCCTGGTGCAGGTGGGGGCTGTCGGGGAGCTCGCCATTGGCGCGCAGCCAGATCGATTGCGCGGGTGTTTGGGGTTTGCGGCTCGCATAGCGGGAGGCGTCGACGATGCGTACGTCGATCGGATGCTCGCGATTCCAGTACTTGCGCATGTTCTCGGGCAGGTTGCCCAACACGCCGCGCATCAATTCCTGGGCGCTTGGAAGCTTATCCGGCGGCGGCACGTCCGGCATCGCCGATTGATGGTCGTAGCCGTCTTCGGCCTTATGGAAGGAGGCACTCATCGAGAAGATGGCGCGGCCATGCTGGACGGCGCGCACGCGACGGGTCGTGAAGCTACCGCCGTCGCGGATGCGTTCGACGTCATAGATGATTTCGCGTTCCGGATCGCCGGCGAGAAGAAAATAGCCATGCAGCGAATGAATTGGTCGTGACGGATCGACGGTTAACGCCGCCGACGCGAGCGATTGTCCGAGCACGAGGCCGCCGTAGACCCGTTGCCAGCCTTCGCTGGAGCGCGGGCCGCGGAAGAGGTTGTCCTCCAGCGGCTCCGGCGTCAGCGTCGCGATCAGGCTTTCGAGAGCCGTTGGAGCAGCGGACTTGGCTGTCATGGAGCGATTTTCCGGAACGTTTGCTAAGATGCAGGCGGCAGCAGACAAGCGGGCCTCGGCTGGCCTAAGGTCTCACGCTTAGCCTGAAAAGCAAGTTGGGGTAATTGCGGCGCGATGGACGGCCGGACAACAGAACAGAAATTCGATATCGCAGTCGCTGGCGGCAGCTTCGCCGGGCTCGCTCTCGTTCGCGGACTGGTGCAGGCGCTGGGTTCCGATTTGCGGATCGCGATCATCGACCGGGCGGCGAAACCCGGCGTCGCGCCAAATGACGGCCGCGCGTTTGCGATCTGGGCTGGCGCGAAAGCGGTCCTTACCAACCTCGGCGTCTGGGATGCGATCGCGCCGGACGCGCAGCCGATGACGTCGATCGAGATTTCGGATTCAGCCTTGTCGGACGGCATCCGGCCGACGCGCCTCACATACGACGCGCTGACGGATGATGGTGCGCCGGCGGCTTACATGGTGCCTGCCGCGGCGCTGGCTTCTGCTCTGTTTGCTTCCATCGAGGACGAGCCGTCCGTGACGTGGATTGCGCCGGCGGAGGCCGAAAGCCTGAGCCTCGGCACGCACTCGGCGGACGTTGCGTTGCGCGACGGGTCGCATATCAGCGCATCTCTCGTCGTTGCGGCCGATGGCCGGACATCGAAACTTCGCGACGCAGCCGGGATCACGACGCTCCGGCGCGGCTACGATCAGACCGGCATCGTCGCGACGGTCAAGTTCGGCGAGCCGCACAACGGCGTTGCGATCCAGCACTTCCTGCCGGGCGGGCCGTTCGCAATTCTGCCGCTCAAAGACAATCGTGCGTGCATCACGTGGAGCGCCGCGCGCGAAGAAGCAGCACGCGTCACGGCGCTCGACGATGAAGGGTTCCTTGCCGAACTCGATCTCAGGATTGGCGGCCGGTTCGGATCAATCGCTCTCGATGGACCACGGCAGTCGTGGCCGCTCGATATCGTCGTTCCGCGCGAGTTGATCGCGCCGCGTTTCGCGCTCATCGGCGATGCCGCGCATGGCGTTCATCCGGTTGCCGGTCAGGGTGTTAATCTCGCGTTTCGTGATGCGGCGGCACTGATCGAGGTGATCGCGGACGCGGCCCGTCTTGGGCTCGACATCGGTTCAGGTCCGCATCTCGAGATCTATCAGCGCTGGCGGCGGTTCGACTCGCTGATGTCGGCGTCGCTCTACGACGGCATCAATCGGATCTTCTCCGTCGATGGCATTGTGCTGCGCGCGGGCCGCGGCGCGGCGCTCGGTGCGCTCGATCACGTCGGCAGCATCAAGAAGCTCATTCTTGCGGAAGCCGCAGGGCTGACAGGCGAGCTTCCGAAGCTCGCGCGCGGCGAGGCGGTTTGATTTAGGTTTGCTCCGGTTCGTCCGTTTCGGCGTCTTCGCTTTCGTCGCCGGTCGACGGCGGCCGTCTGATCACGACGGTGCGCGTCGATAGATCGACCTTCGGCACCCATTGGTCCTCGAACGGGACGAACTCGCTCGCGCCTTCGGGCGGCTGCAATTCGAGAAGGTCGCCGGCGCCGAAATTCTGAACGGATACGATTTTGCCGATCGGCGTGTTGTCTTCTGCGAAGGCGTTAAGGCCGATCAGATCGGAATGATAAAATTCCGAAGCGCCGGTCTCGGGAAGTTTCTCGCGCGCAATGAAAAGCTTCGTGCCGCGCAGAGCTTCAGCCGTGGTGCGGTCCGAAATTCCCGCGATACGCGCGACCACGCCTTTGTCGGTCACGCGCACGATCTTGAGCGAAAAGGTTTTCGTGTCGGCTGCATCGGTCAGTGGACCGTAGCTCGCAATGGCATCGGGTGTCGCCGTGTAGGTACGCACCAGGATGTCGCCGCGAATGCCGTGTACGCCCGAGATTTCGCCGAGCAAAATGCGTTTTGAATGTTCGTCTTTTGTCATCGGCCTCTGATGCCGTGCCCAACGCGTTACGGCAAGGGGCCGATGTACGTTATCTTCACGGCGACGGTTTTGCGGCCGACAAGAAGTTTGGTCAGCTGGATTCGAGCCATCGGGTCGATCTCGCCGGTGACCGAAACGCTGCTCTGCATATCGGCCGTTGTCCCGCGACGAGGCTTCACGCGCGGTGGCGTCTCGTAAATGGCGTCGAGGAAGCCTTTGCGGACCGCGTGCTTCGCGTATAGCCGCAGCCGCCCTTTATAGATGCGACCGCGCGCGTCGGCTCCAAACAGACGGCCGGATCGGCAAACGAGAAGCGCATGGCCTGCCGAAGCGACAGGTTTTCGATGCCGGCATAAAGCAATCTCATAGAGTCCGTCCGCGTGCATGGCTCTTACGGATTTGTATCATTTCAAGTTCGACGCCAGCGCACGTCCAAGACTCGGGCCAGTGAGATCGGCAACACAAAGCCTTCCGGTCGGATAACCGGAAGGCTTTGAAAACTGCGTTGATGTTAATGGTTTAAGCGGCGTCGCCCTGCGCGCCTTCAGCGGCTTTCGCCTTTTCGGCGGCGGCGGCTGCGCGCTCCTGGGCCTTCTTCTTCGGCTTGGCTTTTTCCGGGTTGTTCGACGCGGTGCGCTTCGCGAGACCCTTCGCATCGAGCAGGCGGAGCACACGGTCGGTCGGCTGAGCGCCAACGCCGAGCCAATGCTTCACGCGTTCGTCGTTCAGCTTAACGCGGTTGGGATCGTCCTTCTTCAGCATCGGATCGAACGTGCCGATCTGCTCGATGTAGCGGCCGTCACGCGGGCTGACGCTGTGGGCGACGACGACGTAGTAGTAAGGACGCTTCTTGGCGCCACCGCGCGAGAGGCGAATTTTGACCGACATGCTTTCGTTCTCCTATGTGTTCGAAAAAGTGTGTTCGCAGATCAACGTTTCTTTCCGGGGAGCCCCGGGAATTTCGGCATTCCACCACCCAAGCCCGGAAGACCTTTCGGAAGGCCGCCGCCAAGGCCCGGCAGCCCGCGCGCAAGGCCGGGCAGGGAACCGCCGGACACTGCCGGCGCGCCTTTGGCGATCTGTTCTTTGAGATCGTCCGGCAATTGTTCGAGGGCTTTGGGATCGAGCTTCGCGAGCTCGGCTTGCATGGATTGAAGGTCGGCTTCGGACGGCCCGCCGCCCGTACGGCCAAGGAATTTGTTCAGCATGCCGCCGTTGCGGCCCATGGTCTTCATCATGTCCGCCATCTGGCGGTGCATCTTGATGAGCTTGTTGATGTCTTCCGGCTTGGTTCCGGAACCGGCCGCGATCCGGCGCTTTCTCTTGGCGTCGAGAATCTTTGGGTTGCGGCGTTCCTTCGGAGTCATCGACGAGATGATGGCGCGCTGATGCACGAGGCTTTTATCGAGGCCGGCTTCGTTGATCTGGCCTTTGATCTTGGCGACGCCGGGCAACATGCCGAGCACGCCGCCCATGCCGCCGAGCTTCTGCATCTGCTTCAATTGTTCGGAAAGATCTTCGAGGTCGAACGACCCCTTCTTCATCTTTTCCGCGATCTTCGTCGCTTTTTCGACGTCGATCGTTTGAGCGGCCTTCTCGACGAGCGAGACGACGTCGCCCATGCCGAGGATGCGCGACGCAATGCGGCCGGGATGGAAGTCTTCGAGCGCGTCCCACTTTTCGCCGACGCCGATGAGCTTGATCGGCTTGCCCGTGACGGCGCGCATCGACAGCGCGGCGCCGCCGCGGCCGTCGCCGTCAGCGCGCGTCAAGACGATGCCGGTGACGCCGATGCGGCCGTCGAAGGCCTTCGCGGTATTGACGGCGTCCTGGCCGGTCAGAGAGTCGGCGACGAGCAGCGTTTCATGCGGATGGATCGCGGCTTTGACGTCGCGGACTTCGTCCATCAGCTCTTCGTCGACGGTGACGCGGCCGGCGGTGTCGTAAATAATGACGTCGAAGCCGCCGAGCTTGGCGGCGTCCTCGGCGCGGCGTGCGATCTGCAGCGGCGTCTGTCCGGCGACGATCGGAAGCGTCGCGACGCTGGTCTGCTCGCCCAGCACGCGGAGCTGTTCCTGGGCTGCCGGGCGGCGCGTATCGAGCGACGCCATCAGAACTTTTTTGCGATCGCGGTTGGTCAGCCGGTAGGCGATCTTGGCGGTGGTCGTCGTTTTGCCGGAGCCCTGCAAGCCGACCATCAGGATGCCGACCGGGGGCGCTGCGTGCAGATCGATCGGCTGCGCGTCGGAACCGAGCATCGCGACCAGTTCGTCGTTGACGATCTTGACGACCATCTGGCCAGGCGTGACCGAGCGCAGAACTTCGGCGCCGACAGCTTTCGCTTTGACCTTCTCGGTGAAGTCCTTGACGACATCGAGCGCGACGTCGGCCTCGAGCAGTGCGCGGCGAACCTCGCGCATCGCCTCGACGACGTCGCTTTCGGTCAGCGCGCCGCGGCGGGTGAGCTTATCGAGGACGCCTGAAAGGCGGTCTGAGAGACTTTGAAACATTCAGCCGTGCGTACCCACGTTTCTAATTCGTTTCGGACGTCATCTCCGCGGAGGCGGGGATCCGCCCAAGCTTTCGACCTGGATGGATCCCGGCCTTCGCCGGGATGACGATGGATGTGGGAACGCTTGTGCGTTGCCCAAAACACAAACGCACCCGGGGGCGCAACGCGCTGCCGGATGTTAACCCCCCTGCCTCCCGGACCTTTTCGAATAGGAAATGGCCATGTGCAGGGCGGCGGCTCTGAGGTCAGGGCCGTCGGAATTGGGCGTGTATGGGGGAAAGGGGTCGGCAAGTCAACTAAGCCTGCCGATTTCAGGCCAGCCCGCCAGGCAACGCGACACGCTGCGGCAACCGGTCGCTAGAAGCGGTAGCCGTACCGGACGCCGATGCGGTCGAGGCCCTCATTGTACTTCTGCGTGTAGGCATTCGAGGTGTGCTCGAAATAGACCGAGAGGTCGTTGTGGGCGTCGATGTGGTAGCCGACTTCCAACGGGATGTGGAACAGGACGCGCGAGCCGAGCCATTTCATGTCGGGGTCCGATCCCGCGCCGCCGGTTTCGCCGTCATGGATCGCCGCTCCGAGACCCACTCCGAAGAAGATGCCGGACGGCAGGTCACCCTGCCAGCGGGCGTCGATGTAGGCGTGGCTGGTGTCGCCGCGGGTGTTGATCGTGCCGCCGACGACGGGGCGGATGGCGCCCCAGGGCAGCGCCCAGGCGGCCGCGAATTGGGCTTCGATGTTGATGTCGGCGGCGTCGTGCTCGACTTGAAAGCCGCTCCAAAGATCCGGCACGTCGTGAGCCAAGACACCGATTTTCAAGGCATAAAGCAGATCGTCAGCGAGCGCAGCGTTTGCTGCGCCGACGGCCAGGACCGCTGCAAAACCGCATATCGTGGCAGCACGGATCAAAGCATTCATGAGCCAACATGTCCCCAAGGGCGGCTCAATGCTCTGCTCCGTTTCATGACCGCCGGCAAGCAGGCGGCTGCGAAATTTACGACGCGCTGCGCCGGGGTCACAGAGGATGGGTGTTAGTCTGCTTTATGGGCAAAACGCTCAAGAGCCTGCCTCCGGCGTTCTTTCTTCAGGTAATGGCCCCAGGCGCGGGCCAGTCTGAACACCCGTCGCTCATAGGCGCGCTCCTCCGGCGTCAGGCATATGCAGCCGTAGCAGTAGCAGGGGCGGGCTCTCGCGAAAGCGATGCGGAACAGGAGCCGGTTCGGGCGCTGGCGGGGGCGTGTACGTCGGACTGTGGTATGCGTCATGCGGTCTAATCGGCGGGATTGGCTTACATGCCGAGGTTAATGCCTCTCGGCGGGTTCTTGTTCCGCCCGAGAGAATATCTCCGCGCGGCGCGATCTGTTGAATAAGTGTCCCTGACCCGCTGCCGAATTGTCAATTCGCACGCTTCTCGCCATATAAGGCCCTATGAACGCCGCCTCTTCCCTCCCTTTCGTCAAAATGAACGGCCTCGGCAACGAGATCGTCGTCGTCGATTTGCGGGAGAGCGCGAAGGTTTTTACGGCGGATGAGGCTGCGGCGATCGCGGCCGACGGGAAATCGCATTTCGACCAGATGATGGTGCTGCATCCGGCCAAGACCCCCGGAACGGAGTCGCTGGTTCGCATCTATAATGCCGACGGTTCGGAAGCCGGCGCCTGCGGCAACGGCATGCGCTGCGTCGGCTGGGTTCTCGCGAACGACATCGGCCGGAAGCAATTCAAGGTCGAGACGCGGGCGGGCGTGCTCGATACCGTCGTCAGGGACCAAACGTCCATCACGGTCGATATGGGCGAGCCGAAGTTCGGCTGGCAGGATATTCCGCTGGCGGAAGAATTTCGCGACACGCGCGCCATCGAATTGCAGATCGGTCCGATCGACCGGCCGGTCCTGCATTCGCCGTCCGTCGTCAATGTCGGCAATCCGCATGCGATCTTCTGGGTCGATGATGTCGAAGCCTACGACCTCGGACGTCTCGGTCCGATGCTGGAGTGCCATCCGGTTTTTCCGGAGCGCGCGAACATTTCGCTGGCGCAGGTGACGTCGCCGCGCTCGTTGCGGCTCAGGACGTGGGAACGCGGCGCAGGTCTGACGCGGGCGTGCGGATCGGCAGCGTGCGCAGCGGCGGTGTCGGCGGCGCGCAAACGTCTGACTGAGCGGACGGTCGATGTGACGCTTCCCGGCGGCGTTCTCAATGTCGCCTGGGCGGACAACAATCATATTTTGATGACGGGCCCCGTCGAATTCGAATACGAGGGCGTCATCGATCTCTCGAAACTCACTCACGCGCCGGCCTGACGAGCACTCACGCTCGGTTGTGCCAGCGCATTTGCGGAATGTGCGATCCACGCCTGATGTCTGAACCCGAAGTCATAACGCTCGGTTGCCGGCTCAATGCCTACGAATCCGAGGTGATGCGGCGGCATGCGCAGGACGCCGGGCTCGACGACGCAATCATCGTCAACACCTGCGCCGTCACGGGCGAGGCCGTGCGGCAAGCATCACAAACGATCCGCCGTCTTCGCCGCGACAGGCCCAATGCGCGCATTATCGTGACCGGGTGTGCGGCGCAGACCGAAGCACAGCGCTTCGCCGACATGCCGGAAGTCGACCACGTCGTTGGCAACGGCGAGAAGATGCTGGCCGAAACGTTCGCCGGGCTTTCGATCGCCTCGAGCGCACGCGTGCAGGTCAACGACATCATGGCGGTGCGCGAGCAGGCGTCGCATATGATCGAAGGCTTCGGATCGCGCACGCGGGCTTACGTCGCGATACAAAACGGCTGCGATCATCGCTGTACGTTCTGCATCATTCCCTTTGGCCGGGGTCCGTCGCGTTCGGTTCCGGCGGGAGAGGTCGTGATGCAGGTCCGTCGTCTCGTTGCGAACGGTTATGCTGAAATCGTGCTCACGGGTGTTGACATTACGTCTTACGGACGCGACCTGCCCGGTGTCGCAACGCTCGGCAAACTCGTGCGGCAAGTTCTGAAGCATGTGCCCGATCTGGCTCGTCTCAGACTGTCGTCGATCGATCAGGTCGAAGCGGACGAAGATCTGATGATCGCGCTGGGCGAAGAAGAGCGGCTGATGCCGCATTTGCATCTGTCGATGCAGGCCGGAGACGACATGACGCTCAAGCGCATGAAGCGGCGGCACAGCCGCGCCGACGCGATCGCGTTTTGCGAGCGGGCACGGGCGCTGCGTCCCGATGTTGTTTTCGGCGCCGATTTAATTGCGGGATTTCCAACTGAAACCGATGCGATGTTCGAGAACTCTCTGAAAATCGTCGACGAGTGCGGGCTCACCTATCTGCACGTATTTCCGTTCTCGCCGCGGCGTGGAACACCGGCGGCGCGCATGCCGCAGGTTCCGGGGAATATCGTCAAGGAACGTGCCGCCGAGTTAAGGGCGAGAGGGCAGGCTGTGCTGTCATCTTATCTCGCCGCGCAACAAGGCCGGGCTGTCGATGTTCTTCTGGAAAGCAACGGCATGGGACGAACGCCGCAGTTTGCGGAAGTCGATATGCGCAGCAGTGGTGCGGAGGCAGGCGAGATCGTTCATGCCGTCATTACCGGCGCCAGTTCTACACGTTTGATCGGTGAGGTTCGCGCGTGAGTGAGCAACGCGAAAAAGGCAAGGGTTTCTTCGCGCGGCTTCTCGGCGGTTCGCAACCTCAGCCGCAACCGCAACAGCAACAGCCTGAGAAGCCGGTCGAAGAGACGGAAGCGAACGCGCCGCCTGCACTTCAATCCGCTCCTGAGCCTGAAGCCGTTGACGTGCCAGTGCCAGTGCCAGTCGCTGCACCCGTCGAAGACCCTGTCGCGGCGCCTGTGCCGGTGCCCGCAGCCGAGGTGGAGCCTCAGCCGCGCGGCTGGTTTCAAAAGCTGAAATCTGGGCTTGGCAAAACGTCCGCCAAGCTCACGTCGGGCATCACGGATCTCTTTTCCAAGCGCAAGCTCGATGCGGCGACGCTCGATGATCTCGAGGATCTTCTCATTCAAGCGGACCTCGGCATCGCAACGACGGGCCGCATCACGGACGCCATCGGCAAGGGCCGCTTCGAGAAAGGCATCTCGGCGGACGAGGTTCGCGCCATTCTCGGCAGCGAAGTCGAGCGCGTCCTGAAACCGGTTGCCAAGCCGCTTGAGGTCGATGCCTCGCGCAAGCCGCACGTCATCATGATGGTCGGCGTCAACGGCACCGGCAAGACGACCACGATCGGCAAGCTGGCGCAGAAGTTGAAGGCGGAGGGCAAGTCGGTTGTGCTCGCAGCCGGCGACACATTTCGCGCTGCCGCAATCGATCAGCTGAAGGTTTGGGGCGAGCGCACGGGGTGTCCTGTTGTCGCGCGCCAGGTTGGCGAAGATGCGTCGGGCTTGGCGTTCGACGCGTTGAAGCAAGCACAAGCAACTGGCGCCGATGTGCTTTTGCTCGATACCGCGGGCCGTTTGCAGAACAAACAAGCCTTGATGGAAGAACTTGAAAAAGTCATACGCGTTTTAAAAAAGCTCGATTCGACTGCTCCACACGATGTCATCCTCGTGCTGGACGCAACGACCGGGCAAAATGCATTGCAGCAAGTTGAAGTTTTTCGTGACCGCGCAGGCGTCACGGGGTTGGTTATGACGAAGCTCGACGGCACCGCGCGCGGAGGCATTCTGGTGGCGATCGCCGACAAGTTCGGTTTGCCCGTGCATGCGATCGGCGTTGGGGAAGGGGCCGACGATCTGCAGCCGTTCGAGGCCGCGGAATTCGCGCGCGCCATCGCCGGGACATAGAATCAGGAATTGAGGTCGGGAATGACGCAAGACGCGAACGTAGGGAACGAGGTCCGGACGCGCCCGGGCAAGCGCCTCTTTCCGTTCAACGCGGAGCAGACGATCAATCTGCTGAGCGAGTTCGGCCCGCTCGTCACGATGTTCGTCGTCAATGCCATCTACGGCATCAACGTCGGGACGTGGGCGCTGATCATCACGACCGGCATGGCGATCGTCGCGATGCTGTACATGTTCCACCGGCCGCCGATTTTTCCGTTGATCGCGTCGACGGTGACCGTCGTTTTCGGAGCGCTGACGATCATCACCGGCGACCCGATGTGGGTTCAGATCAAGGTGACGATCTTTAATGCTCTGTTCGCGCTGTTTCTTGTCGGCGGGCTTTGGGTCAAGCACAACTTCTTCAAGTACGTGTTCGACAAGACGTTCCATTACACCGACGAGGGTTGGAACAAGTTCACGTGGAGCTTCGCGATCTTCTTTTTGCTGACGGCGGTCGCGAACGAGTATGTGCGTCGCGTGTACCACGACGAGGAATTCTATCGCATTTTCGGCTACTCGATGAGCGGCGTGAACGTGTGGATCCTGTTCAAGGTGGCGATCGTGCTGCCGGTGTCAGGCATCTACGCTTGGGTTGTCACGCGCCTCATGCAAAAATATCGCCTGCCGGATCCGGTTCACGACTGAAGGATTGCCATGTCGGACGAGAATAAGGTCGTTGCAGCCGAGAACGCGCAGCTTTTCGACCGCAAGCAGCTTATCAAACTTGTCGTCGAATTCGGGCCGCTGCTGGTCTTCTTCGTCGCCAATAGCCGCTATGGCATCTACACCGGCACGGGCGCGTTTATGGTCGCGACGGTGGTTTCGTTGATCGCGTCGCGGACGCTGCTCGGGCGCATCGCCGTGATGCCGCTGATCACAAGCGTCTTTGTTCTCGTCTTCGGCGGTCTGACGTTGTGGCTGCAGGACGACCATTTCATCAAAATCAAGCCGACGATGGTCAACGGCCTGTTCGCGGCGATCCTGTTCGTAGGCCTAGCGACAGGGCGACTGTTCCTGAAGATCGTGTTCGGCGAAGTGATGCGGCTCACCGATCAGGGATGGCGTATCCTGACGTTTCGCTGGGCATTTTTCTTCGTGTTTCTCGCCGGGCTCAACGAGGTGATGTGGCGGTTCTTTTCGACCGACACCTGGGTCGCGTTCAAAGTCTTCGGCATTATGCCGATCACCTTCATATTCGCTCTCTGCCAGATCGGCATATTGAAGAAGTACGAGGACACAACCTCTGAGAGCACTTAATCGGATCAAGCAATCCTGTAGTATTTTTTGATCGATCATCAGTATACGTCAGTTGAAGCACTGCTTTACGATTTGTTTTCCAGTTGAAAATTATTTTTGCTGGACGCGATGCTGTTGCTCGTGGTTTAGGGCGGCTACTTAAACTTCTCAAACACAACGCACGCGGCCTCGAAACTTGTGTCCATCTTATGCGGCGCAACGAGGCTTGCCGTTTTCCAAAAACGGGCGGGCATCAGGATGCGAATGGCACGGGAACCTGCACATAACCGTCTTGAACGGTCTCCTCTTCATCTTCTTCACAGAGCTGGCCAGAGCGCGGCCGAGATGTTTCAGATCGAGCTCGGGGCCGACGGGCTGACGCCGCGGCAGTACGCTGTTCTGCTCACGGTTGCGCAGAATGAGGGATTGAATCAGACGCAGCTCGTCGAGCTGACGGGCATCGATCGGTCGACGCTGGCGGACATCATCCGGCGCATGCTGAAGAAGGGCATGCTGCAACGGCGGCGGACGCGCAACGACGCCCGGGCCTATTCCGTCAAGATCACCGAGCAGGGTACGCGCATTCTGAAAGCGCACGATCCGCTGGCGCGCCGTGTCGACGAACGCATTCTCGCGAGTCTCGCCGTTGCGCAGCGCGAGCGCTTTTTGCAGGATCTGAATGCGATCGTTCAGACTCTGGCCCGGCTCAAGGCCAAGGAAGCCGCCGCCAAGCAATAAAAAAGGCTGGCGTTTCCGCCAGCCTGTTTACGTCGCCCTATTTGACCTGCAGGCGGCTTAAGCTGCCTGACGCACCAGCCGCTGATGGATGAGCGTTTCCGCGATCTGCACCGCGTTGAGCGCGGCGCCCTTCAGTAGGTTGTCGGACACGATCCACATCGTCAGGCCGTTCTCGACGGTCGCGTCTTCGCGGATGCGGGAGACGAACGTCGAGAATTCGCCGGCGGCTTCGACGGGCGTGACGTAGCCGCCCGGCTCGCGCTTATCGACGACCATGATGCCGGGCGCGGCGCGCAGAATTTCGCGCGCTTCATCGGGGCTGATCGGCTTTTCGAACTCGATGTTGACGGCTTCCGAGTGACCGACGAACACCGGCACGCGCACGCATGTGGCGGTGAGACGGATCTTCGGGTCGAGAATCTTCTTCGTCTCGGCCAGCATCTTCCATTCCTCTTTCGTGTAGCCGTCTTCCATGAAGACGTCGATCTGAGGAATGCAGTTGAAGGCGATCTGCTTCGGAAACTTCTTCGGCTCGACTTCCTGGCCCGGAACGTACTTGCCCTTGGTCTGGTGCCAGAGTTCGTCCATCGCGTCTTTGCCGGCGCCCGACACGGACTGATAAGTCGAGACGACGACACGCGTGATGCCGGCCGCATCGTGCAGCGGCTTCAACGCGACCACGAGCTGGGCCGTCGAGCAGTTCGGATTGGCGATGATGTTCTTCTTCGTGAAGCCGCGCACGGCGTCGCCGTTGACTTCGGGGACGATGAGCGGCACGTCCTGGTCGTACCGCCAGCACGACGAGTTATCGATGACGATGGTGCCCTGCGCGCCGATGCGTGGCGACCAGTCCTTCGACACGGACGAGCCAGCCGACATCAGGCAGAAGTCGACGCCCTTGAAGTCGAACGTTTCAAGGTCGCGGCATTTAAGGACGGAGTCGCCGAACGAGACTTCGGTGCCGATCGAGCGGCGCGATGCCAGCGGGTAAAGCTCGCTGATCGGGAATTTCCGCTCCGCGAGCACGTTCAGCATTTCGCGGCCCACATTGCCGGTGGCGCCAACGATGGCGACCTTGTAGCCCATCATCCATGTCCTTGAGTTTGCCGGTGCGCGCGATTGGCTCGGCCAGCGCGGCAGATGGTTTATACGGAAAATCACATACGCGGGAGGGCCACGAGTTTCAAGTTTGTTCGCAATTTTGGACCTTCGTGGCATGCTCGGGTCACAATCTGCCGGTCCTTTACGGACACTCAGTTGCAGGACGGCGTCATGCGTCTCACATACCCAGCTTTGCTTGCCGGTTTCAGCGTAGCCGCGGCCCTGTTCGCGTCAGGACCGCTTGGAGCCGTTCCGTCGCAGCCCGTTTGGCTCGACGGCGGAGAAATCCTCAATCGCTTCGGCGATCAGACGATCGACGGCCGCTATGCGAGCGGGAAGGCGTTTACGGAGCGATACGCCGCGGATGGCCGGGTCACCTATAGGGAGCCCGGAATGTCGCTCGCGGGGCGCTGGTCGGTGACCGAGGGGACCTTGTGCACGATTTACGATGGTGATGCGTCAGGCGGGTGCTATCGCGTCGCGCGCGTCGATAGCAACTGCTACGAATTCTATTTCGTATCGCGAACCGAGGCAGCGGCTCCCGGTCCGGCTGACGGCAAACCGGCCTGGACGGCGCGCGGCGCGCTGCAAGGCCAAGCCAGCTCGTGTCACGATCAGCCGAGCGTGTGAAAGTTTTTGGTTGGCGCCCTGCGACTCCCCTGCGGGGAGCCGGCCGCAGGGCGCGGGAGTTATGCCGCGAGAGCTTTGAGTTCGGTTTCGACCGCCTTGCCCATGTCGCTCGTTCCGACCTTCGTCATGCCGGGCTGCATGATGTCGCCGGTGCGCAGTCCCTTGTCGAGAACGCGCGCGATCGCCTGATCGACGAGATCGGCTTCCTTGCCCATGTCGAAGGAATAACGCAACGCCATGCCGAACGACGCGATCGTCGCGATCGGATTGGCGAGGCCCTGTCCGGCGATATCGGGCGCCGAGCCGTGCACGGGCTCGTAGAGGGCTTTGCGGCGTCCGGTCTTGGGATCGGGCGCGCCGAGTGAGGCCGACGGAAGCATGCCGAGCGAGCCGGTCATCATCGCGGCTTCATCCGACAGCACGTCGCCAAAGAGGTTGTCGGTGACGATGACGTCGAACTGCTTTGGATTGCGGATGAGCTGCATGGCGCAGTTGTCGGCCAGAATGTGCTCGAGCTTGACGTCCGGCGCGTACGACTTGTGCACGTCGGTCGTGACCTGTTTCCAGAGCACGCCGGTCCGCATGACGTTATGCTTTTCCGCCGAATGGACGAGGTTGCGGCGCTTCTTTGCGAGATCGAACGCGACCTTGGTGATGCGCTCGATTTCATGCGTCGTGTAGAGCTGTGTGTCGACGGCGCGTTTTTCGCCGTTCTCGAGCGTCACGATTTCCTTCGGCTCGCCGAAGTAGACGCCGCCCGTCAGCTCGCGGACGATCATGATGTCGAGGCCTTCGACGAGTTCGCGCTTCAGGCTCGATGCATCCGCCAGCGCCGGATAGCAGATGGCGGGGCGAAGGTTGGCGAAGAGATCGAGATCCTTGCGCAGGCGGAGAAGGCCCGCTTCGGGGCGATGCTGGTAGGGAACGCCGGCCCATTTCGGTCCGCCGACGGCGCCGAACATCACGGCGTCCGCTTTCTGAGCCTTGTCCATGGCTTCGTCGGTGACGGCGACGCCGTGCGCGTCATAGGCCGCGCCGCCGACGAGATCGCGCTCGACGTGAAAGCGCGCCGTGTTGCTTTTGGCGTTGAAGAAGGCGATCAGCCGTTCGACCTCGGCGATCGTCTCGACGCCGATCCCGTCGCCGGGCAGAAGCAAAAGCGAATGCGTGGTCATGGCGGCCGTCCTTGCAGCATATGTCAGGGGAAATCAGTCGCCGGAGTGCTAGCGTTCCGGACGCTAAGGAGCAAGCGTCCGGCCGCAAAAAGGCACTTTGGCGCAGAATTCGCCCGTTAACGGTGCAGTGGCGATTGCCGGTCGGTCAGGCTTCGTCGTCAGCCGGCGAACGGCAGCGGGAACGCAAGCGTAAAGCCGCCGATCGTTGCCAAGCTGCCAAGAGCGCCGAGGAAGAAGCTTGCCGCTAGGACCAGGTTTCCGCCGGAAATGATCGCGACGGAGGCGAGGACGATCGCGATCTGCAACAGTGCCTGTCCGTAGTCGAAGTAGGGTCCGCGCTGCAGAGATTTATCGCGATCGGCTTCGAGTGATTTACCCTTGTTGAACAGCTCGTCCAAACCCTCGCCGCTTTTCGGGTCGCTCGTCAGAGATTTGTCCTGCTCTTTGTAGCCGGCAATCTTTTCTTCGATGGATTTTCTGGCGTCATCCGGTATGGCGGGCGTCGCTTTCAGCATCACCTCGAATTCGTCGGTGTGCAGTCTGAGCGCCTGACGGCGTGCGTTCTTCGCCTGGAAGAAGGCCCAGACATTCGATGCGGCGATGTTCTGCTGGGTCGCATCCTGCTGGGCGTTGCTGCCGCCGAGGCTGCAGATCGCAAGGATGACGGCGAGGATGGCGATATAGACGCCGACGAGCTTGTCGCGGCCCTTTGAGTTCTCGCGATCGGCATCCCGCCCGAGTTCTTCAAACGCCATGACTACCCCCGATATGCGACTAGATGCTTGTCAGACGATACGATCTTCCGGCGGGGCGGCGAGCGATCGCGCCGGCAAAAGATCCTTGCGATCGATGGCCCTGCCGTCTGCTCCGAGGCGATAAAGAATTGGCGCGCCGGTCGCAAGCTCGCGCTGAAGGATTTCGTCGCCGTTGAGCCCTTCGAGTATCATGATGAGCGAGCGCAACGAATTGCCATGCGCGACGATGATGACGTTCTTGCTCTGTGTAATTTGCGGCCAGATCGCGCTGTCGTAGTAGGGCCGCACGCGTGCCAGCGTATCTTTCAGGCTTTCGCCGCCGGGCGGCGGGATGTCGTAGGAGCGGCGCCAATCGCGGACTTGCGCCTCGCCCCATTTCTTGCGGGCTTCGTCTTTGTTCAGTCCCGACAGCTCACCGTAGTCGCGTTCATTCAGGGCAGCATCGCGCACGATCGGAACGTCGGGCTGATCAAGCTCGGAGAGGATGATGTCGAGCGTGTGCTGGGCGCGCTTCAAAACGCTGGTGAATGCGATGTCGAACTTCACGCCGTTGTCGCGGATCATGCGGCCGGCGACGCGGGCTTCAATCACGCCTTTCTCGGTCAGGTCCGGATTGCGCCACCCGGTGAACAGATTGAGCCGGTTCCATTCGCTCTCTCCGTGGCGCACGAGCACGAGAATATTGTCTGTCAGCGCGTCTGTCATAGCCTCGTCAATACGTTTGCGATGATGCGGTCGTCAGAAGGTCAGGAAATGCCGAGCACGTCGGTCATGGCGTAGAGCCCGGGCGGCTTGTCTTTGGTCCAAAGTGCCGCTTTCACCGCGCCTCTCGCGAATATCCCGCGGTCGGCCGCGCGGTGGGTGAGTTCGATGCGTTCGCCGTCGCCCGCGAAGATCACGGTGTGATCGCCGACGACTGTGCCGCCGCGAAGCGTGGCAAAGCCGATGTCGCCGGTATGGCGTGGTCCTGTATGTCCATCGCGCGTGCGTACCGAGTGCTCTTCCAGATCAAGGTCGCGTCCCTGGGCGGCGGCGTCTCCAAGCATCAACGCGGTTCCCGACGGCGCGTCGATCTTCATGCGGTGATGCATTTCAACAATTTCGATATCGAAGTCGTTCCCCAGTGCAGCGGCGACCTGGCGCGTCAATGCAGCGAGCAGGTTGACGCCGAGGCTCATGTTCCCGGCTTTGACGATAGCGATTTTGGTTGCGGCCTCCGCGATCGCGGCCTCCGCGGCTTTGTCGAAGCCCGTGGTTCCGATGATGTGCGCCGTACCCGACTGCGCGGCGAGGCTCGCGAATTCGACGGTCGCTTTCGGCACTGTGAAATCGATGATCGCGTCGGCTGCGGCAATCACGGCTGCGACATCGCTCGAGACGGCGATGCCGAGACGCTCAATGCCGGCCAGTTCGCCGATGTCCTTGCCGAGAGCGGGCGAACCAATGGGCTCCGTCGCGCCGCTTATCATAGTTTGGGGTTCGGCTGCGATCGCGGCGATCAGCTGACGGCCCATGCGGCCCGCTGCGCCCATGACTGCGATCTTCATCTCGTCTCCTAGCGGTTATGAGAACGCGACCCCCACGCGGCGGGGTATAGCAACGTCGCTAGGAGAGAGGAAGTGCGCAGGGGCGGGAAATCGCCGCGGTTGCCGGCATGGTCAACGTAAATCGCGCCTGCAATTCGTTTTACCTAGTCCTCGGCACGTTTTAGCGCTGCGATGATCAGGGCCTTGGCTTCGTCGGCGTGACCCCAGTGGTCGATCTTGGCCCATTTGTTGGGCTCGAGGTCCTTATAGTGCGCGAAGAAGTGCTCGATCTGCTCGATCGAAATCGCGGGTAAGTCGGTGTAGGTCTTCACCGACTCGTAGCGCTTGGTCAGCTTGCTGGAAGGGACCGCGATGATCTTTTCGTCGCCGCCGCCGTCGTCTTCCATCACCAGAACGCCGACCGGGCGGCAGTTGATGATCGCGCCGGGAACGAGCGCACGCGTGTTGCAGACGAGAACGTCGATCGGATCGCCGTCGCGCGATAGCGTGTGCGGAACGAAGCCGTAGTTTCCGGGATAGCGCATCGGCGTGTAGAGGAAGCGGTCGACGACAAGGGCGCCCGACGCCTTGTCCATTTCGTATTTGATGGGCTCGCCGCCCACGGGAACTTCGACGACGACGTTGATGTCTTCCGGCGGCGTGTTGCCGGGCTTGATTGCGTCAAGACGCATGGGCGACCTTCCGATTGAAGCAGGACTAGCGGGATTACTTTTGACGCGAATGGACGAGCGAGACAACGCCGCTAAGGTCGAATGCGCGGTCAAAATGAAAAGGCGAGGCGGTCGTCATATCACCATTCGTAGGCGATCCGAGCGTTAACCGCATTCCCGAAGCGGACGCAAGCCTTGCGGGTCGCGCGGCCGCCGCAGCGAACGTAGAAGGCGCGGGCCCGTTCGTTTTCGACAAGCGCCCAGACGATCAAGCGTTCGAGACCGAGGCGGTCGAGCGTCGCCCGGCAGGCCTCGAACAGGTATTCCCCGATGCCGATACCCTGATAGATGGGCGCCAGGTAGAGTTCGTAGATTTCGCCGGTATCACGGCGTCCGCCGCGGGCGCGTCCGCACGTGGCATAGCCCGCGATATGCTCGCCATGTTCGATGACGAGCAGATTATGTTCGGCGGCAATCGCGCGGCGCCACCACGTTGCGTCGCGCCGCTGAATTTCGTGTTCGAGATGGTGCGCCGGTAGAATGCCGGTATAGGCAAGGCGCCAGGATTCGCGAAAAATACGGGCCAGCGCCGGAGCATCGCTCGGACGGGCGTTACGCACAGTCACTTCCAGACGCTGGTTCAACATGAGCGCAGTCTAGCGCGGCGCGCGGAAAAACGCATCAGTGTCACATGGGCAATTGCAAATAAAAAACGCGAGGCAGGAGCCTCGCGTTCATGCGTCTCAAAGTGCCCCGATACGTCCGCCCGAAGGCAGCCGCGTGATCAGCCGGCGGTTTTGAACTGCTCGAAAGACTTCGTCGTGGCGGCGCCAACCGTCTCGAGAGCCTGCTTCGTAACTTTGTTCGAAAGCTCGAAGAGTTCCTTCGACTGCGAACCGGCGACCGCGAACTGCTGCTGCCAGTAGTTGGCCTGCAGGCGTGCGATTTCCGGGAAGGTGCGCGCACGGGCGATGGCCTGAGCGGCTTCGAAAGCAGCTTCCGTGTTGGCGAGCGTGTTGGCGACGATCTTCTCGCCGATCGACTTCGCGCCAGCCTGGGTCGTCAGGAGGACTTCCTCGGCAACCTTGGCGTTGTCCTTCGCGAGGGCAGCGAACTTATGGTACGCGTCGCGCGACTTCGCGATCGCATCTTCAGCGAATGCCGAGATGTTTTCCGGAACCTTGGCGTCCTTGCCAGCCGTAAACATTTCCTGGGCCTGACGGGTGAAGTCCTGGACTTGACGTGTGAAGACATCGTTCATTGGGGACACTCCTCAGAAATTTGAAACGTTCTCTCAAAATGCGGTCGACGCTCGACGGCGAAACCTTGTCCAAGTATATAGATGATCGTTTTGTGCACCGCAATATCTTTTTTGCAGCGCGTCTGCAAAATTGGGTCGTTTAGTCTCGATTACGACTGGTTACTGCCTACTAAAGTAGGTTACCTTAACCCTCGCAGGTAGGTAAATACCTATCCACCATTTCGCACGTGCGAAACGGATTCGCCGACTCAAGGTTCCGTCGGAAGTTGAGGAAAAACCTCGCGATAGCCTAGAGCGGCTGAGTCGAAGATGATGTCGCGGCGAGTCAGCGGCCGGGCCAGGGCGAGGCCCTGCATCGTCCGGCATCGCGACAAAGCGACATAGGTCTGGCCGTGCGCGAACGTGCCGGTCCCGAGGTCAATGTAGACCTTATCCAGGGTCAACCCCTGCGCTTTATGGATCGTCAGCGCCCAGGCCAGGCGAAGCGGAAACTGTTTGAAGGTGCCCGCGACCGTTTCGACGATCTTTTCCGCCGACTGGTCGAAGGCATAGCGGCGGTGCTCCCAAGCGACAGGCTCGACCTCGTATTCGCGGCCGTTGACTTCAACGAAGACCTGCTTGTCGGTAAGCCGAGAAATGCGGGCGATCGTGCCGTTGACCCAGCGTTTGTCCGGATCGTTTCGCAGCATCATGACCTTCGCGCCGGGCTTCAATTCGAGCGCCGGGTCAGCGGGCTCGATGTTGGCGTTGAAGTCGCCGGTGATCGTCGCGTTGAAGCGAACGGCGCGCTCGGGCAGCGCTTCGAGGTAGCGGTTGTTGATGCGTTTGGCGGCGGCGTTGGTGGTCGTCAGGATGACGTAGGGTTCGCCTTCGGCAAGGGTGCGGATCGGGCGCACGCAGGTGTTGATGAATGCGAGATCGCTGTCGCTGACATTGCCTTCGCGGACCGCATTCAGGACGCGGATCAAATCGTCGTCGGTCTGGCGGAAGATTTGCGTCAGTTCGAGCAGCGACGTGCCGGCGCCTTCTCGCAGCGCATCGATGAGGAAAAAGAACGGACTGCCGTGAGCCTCGGTGAGGTGCACGAGCACCTCGGGTTCCTGGATCACGGGCGGCAGCTGATGAAGATCAGCGAACAGAAGCACGCGGGCGCCGCCGAAGGCTTCGCGCGGACGGCCGCGGTTCACGCGCATCGCGCGGTCGATGCCCCACATCAGATCCGAGCGCACCATCGAGGCTTCGTCGATGACGAGGAACTCGAGCTTGCGCATCACGCGGCCGTTGCGGCTGCGCTTGATGTCGCTTTCCTGAATCAGGCGCGGCGGAAAACCGAAGAATGAGTGAATTGTCTGACCGCCAATGTTGATGGCGGCCAGACCCGTCGGGGCCAGTACAACCATGCGGTCGGCGTACACGTCGCGCAGCGCTTTCAGAAGCGTGGATTTTCCGGTGCCGGCGCGGCCAGTCACGAAAAGATTGCCGCCAGGCTGTTCCAGGAAGCTGGCCGCGCGTTCAAAGGCAGGGGTCGGCGTAACGCCTTTGGGCCAGATCACGGCGAATCATCTTCCAGGCGATTTCGGGATCGAATCCACAATCGGAAAGCTCGCCATTCAAGTCAACGGAAACAAAAACGCACGAGGCCCGCTGAGGTCTCGTGCGCTGACCAAGTCCAGGGAGGAAAATTGATCAGTCGGCGGTGATGCTGCGCAGCTTGAAGTCCTTATCGAACTTCAAGTCGTAGGCCGCGCCGTCCTTGCACTTGGCGTCGTCGAGTTCGTAGACGCCGGAGGCTTCAGTTTCCTTTTCCCATTTGCCGCCTTCACAGCCCCAGGCTGCGGCGGCTGCAGTCGCCTGCTTTTGTTCTTCTGCGCTCAAAGGCGCATCCGCCAGAGCTGGCAACGAAAGTGCGCAGACAAGGGAGGCAGCCAAAAGCATGCGTTTCATCGGGAATCTCCTGTGATTGCTGGAATAACCCCGAGTATGTGGGGTTCCGAATTATCCCAAGCAATCCGGGATTTTTTCCCGATCGCCGCTCTATTATGCCGCGCCGCTCGCCCGTTCCGCTTCGCTCTTGCGGCTCTGGCGCTTGCGCTCGTTGGGATCGAGCCAGCGCTTGCGCAGGCGGATGGATTTCGGCGTCACTTCGACGAGTTCTTCGTCGGTGATGTAGCTCATGGCCTTTTCGAGCGTCAGACGCATCGGCGGGGTCAGCAGCACCGCGTCGTCCTTGCCGGAGGCGCGGACGTTGGTCAGCTTCTTGCCCTTGATGACGTTGACTTCGAGGTCGTTGTCGCGCGTGTGTTCGCCGACGATCATGCCTTCGTAAACCCGATCCTGCGGGTTGATCATGAAGGGACCGCGATCCTGCAAATTGAAGATTGCGTAGGCGACCGCTTCACCCGGACTGTTCGAGATCAGAACGCCCGTCCGGCGTCCGGCGATCTCGCCCTTGAACGGTTTGTAGGAGTGGAACAGCTTGTTCATGATGCCGGTGCCGCGCGTGTCGGAGAGAAGCTCCGACTGATAGCCGAGAAGGCCGCGCGTCGGGACGTGGAACACCATGCGCGTGCGTCCGCCGCCCGACGGCTTCATCTCCAGGAGATCGCCTTTGCGCTCGGCAAGCTTCTGCACGACGACGCCGGTGTAGTTGTCGTCGACGTCGATGATGACTTCCTCGATCGGTTCGAGGCGCTGTTTGGTTTCGGGGTCGATCTCGAACACGACCTTCGGCCGCGACACGGTGAGCTCGAAGCCTTCGCGGCGCATGTTTTCGATCAGGATGGCGAGCTGCAATTCGCCCCGGCCTGAGACGGTGAAGCTGTCCTTGTCCTCGTTTTCGAGAACGCGGATGGCGATGTTGCGCTCGGCTTCCTTGAGCAGACGATCGCGGATGACACGGCTTTGCACCTTGTCGCCTTCCTGTCCGGCGAACGGTCCGTCGTTGATACGGAAGTTCATCGACAACGTCGGCGGATCGACCGGCTGCGCGGGCAGCGGTTCCTCGACGGAGGGATCGACCAAGGAGTCGGCGACGTTCGCGAGGCTCATGCCTGCCAGCGCGATGATGTCACCGGCGCCAGCTTGCTCGACCGGTGTGCGTTCCAGGCCGTGAAACGCCAGAACCTTTTGCACGCGGAACTGTTCGAGCACCTTGCCGTCGCGATCGAGCGCCTTCAAAGCCTGGTTCGGCTTGACGGTGCCGGAGGTGATGCGGCCCGTCAGAATACGGCCGAGGAACGGATCGGCGTCGAGTGTCGTCGCCAACATGCGGAATGGGCCGTCGTCGACGGCGGGCGGCGGCACATGCTCGAGGATCAGGTCGAACATCGGCGCGAGATTTTCTTTCGGGCCCGAGGGGTCGCGGGCCATCCAGCCGCTGCGGCCTGAGCCGTAGAGCACGGGGAAGTCGAGCTGCTCGTCGGTTGCGTCGAGATTGGCAAAGAGATCGAAGACTTCGTTCAGCACGTCGAGGTGGCGTTCGTCGGGGCGGTCGATCTTGTTGATCGCAACGATCGGGCGGAGGCCGCGCTTCAGCGCTTTGGAGACGACGAACTTGGTCTGCGGCAGCGGGCCTTCGGAAGCGTCGACGAGAACGATCACGCCGTCGACCATGTTCAGGATGCGCTCGACCTCACCGCCGAAGTCGGCGTGGCCTGGCGTATCCACGATGTTGATGTGCGTGCCCTTCCACTCGACGCTGGTGCACTTCGCGAGAATGGTGATGCCGCGTTCGCGCTCGATGTCGTTGGAATCCATGGCGCGTTCCGCAACCTTCTGGTTCTCGCGGAAGGAGCCGGATTGCTTCAAAAGCTCGTCGACCAGTGTCGTCTTGCCATGGTCGACGTGCGCGATGATCGCGATATTGCGAAGGGCCATTGGAAACCTAGAGTTGAATCGGGGTGGGCGCCGCACTGCGGCGCAATATCGCCCGCACCTAGCATGATCGGCCGCCCTGCCGCTAGGGCAGCGGGTTTAAGGCTGGGTGCGGCTTATCAGTCGGCGGGAATACTGCCGGTTCTATAAAGGTTTTTCGGCCTGCGGTCGCTCGTTTTCCTCTTCGCGCGTTCGCAGAGCCGTCAGGAAGGCGTCGACCTCGGGCTTCTGCGCCGGTTCCCGCTCCAGGCGGCGGCGCTGATGATCCTGCATGATCCGTGCGGCCATGTCGGCGCCCGGAACCTTCAGGCGGCGTGCTCCGGAAATTAATAAGGGGCTTTGCGGTTCCTCTAGATCGAGTTCTTCGAGGAAGGTTTCGCGGAGCGCGAAGAAGGATTGCAGGATCGCCTCACGGACGAGGGTTTTCTGGTCCGCCGTCGCCTCCGGATTGATGCGCGGGTCGAGCGTCTGCAGCGCGCGGCGCATATCGTGCAGCGGGGCGTAGGGATAGAGCCCGACCAGCGTGCTGGTTTCGCCGGAGTTTTTGTACACGATGCGCATCGTGTCGATGGTCTCGCTGATCCTGTAGAAGGCGGCGAGATAATCGTCGGTGGCGAGATAAGGCTTCTCGCACGTCGACAGCAGAGCCGACTTGGTGCGCACGATGTTGCGCCATTCCTCTTCCAGGCTTTCGACGAATTTCGAGCGCTTCTGGAAAATGTTCGAGAGATAGGCCACGCCGCCGGTCGCGATCAGCAGGGACATGTCGCGCATGAAGTCATAGACTTTATTGGCGGCGGACACGACGAACGGCGGAAGGCCGGAAGCGTCGTCGGCGAATTTCGAGGCGAGCAGAAGCAACAGCACGGCGGTCAGGAGCCAGTAGAGGCGTTTGAGCGTGCGGTTGACGGAAACGCGGGTCATCGGTCAGGCGTTCGATGTTGGGTGCCGGGCGGCGCGGGGGTTGGGAGAGTGTTCCGGACATTCTTGACCGGATCGCGACGGAGCGTTCGTAGAGGTGCTTGAGTTATGGCCGGGCAGCGCGCGTCTGGCAAATCGGCGAGAGTGGCGTGTGGATAGCCGAGGGGCTAAAGCTGCTCGGCATCGTCCGGCCGCTTCAGAATGGCCCAGTTCATGATGGCGATCTGGGCTCCGATCAGCATCAGCACGATATCGATGCGCAGGCCCGTCACGGCCGCCCAGAGCCCGACGATGACGCCGAGGCCGGCGATGATCTTGGCGGCAGTCGCGCGCGACGCAATCGTCGCGATGATGTCGCGATAGATGCGACCGCCGTCGAGCGGGAACGCCGGCAGAAGATTGAATATCGCCATCGCGAGATTGACGCGCGCGAGCGTAACGGTCGCATACGCCAGCCACGGTGTCTCGCTCATCCAGTCGGGCCGATCGGTTAAGTGGAAGTAACCGGCGCCAGAGATTTCCGGCGAGCCGAGCAGCCGCCAGAGCGCGAAAAAGATCGCGGCGTTTGCCAATGGTCCCGCGAACAGAATGATGACGTTCGCCAGCGTCGAGCGCGGCACGTCGAGCATGCGCGCGTAGCCGTAAAATCCGCCGACGAGAATTTCACCCACGGGAACGCCGAATAACCGCGCCAGCGCCGCGTGACCAAGTTCGTGAAACAGCACCGACAGGAAGACGCCGACGATGATGGCAGCGAACGCTGGCCCTGCAATTGCCAGGGGCGCCTGTTGCAGGATCCCTAGCAGCAACAGCGGCACGAAGACGAACGTGACGTCGATCCGGACCGGAATGCCGCCGATCCGGAACAACTCGAGGCGCGGCGTATCGTCGATGAAGTTCATGGCGACAAGCCTCCGGCAAGACGCATCGTTTCGTCAAGCCGAGGCGGCAAGTTTTGTCACTCGCCGCGGCGGATGACGAATTTGACCGAGTCCGTCGGGATGCCGCTGATCTCGACCGTGACCGGGCCTTCGCCCATCGGGAAACGGATGCTTTTGCGGACGCCGTCGCAATCGGTCTTGCTCGTGTGTGCGGCGGATTTCAGAGTCTTGCCGCCTTGCACGACGTCAACCCAGCTGCGGACGGGAAGAGAGATCTGATAAATGCCCGGCTCGCCGACGCTTTCAAACGTCACAGCGCCGCCGAACTGGCTATTGTCGGCTTCCTTGCGGCGGCGGCTCTGATCGGCTGTGAATTTGACCTCGTCCATCGGCAGCAGCGACAGCTGGATGGCTTTTGCAGGCGGCTGCTTCAGCGAGCCGCCGGACGCCACGGGTTCGCTGTCGGCGGCTTTCAGCCATTGCAATTCGGTTGCGACCGGCCAGGCGAAAGTTTCGCAGCCACCCGGCTCGGCGGCATAGGCGTTCAACGGCACCAGGCATGCCATCGCCGCAGCGGCGATCCAGATCGATCTCTGCATTTTCATGTCTAGTCTATCGCAACCATGACGTCGGAGGATTTGATGACCGCTGATGCCGTCATGCCTTTGACGAGGCCGAGATCGTCAACGGACTCGTTCGTGATCGAGGCGGTGACAATCGTGCCGCCGACATCGATGCGGACGTGAGCGGTCGTCACGCCTTTGACGATGTCGACGATTTTACCCTTGAGGACGTTCCTGGCGCTGATCTTCATGGCGGCTCCGGCGTTGTCGCGCTGATCTATCTTTAGACGATGCTTTTCGCGTAGAGATCCGTCCGGCGATCCCGGAAAAATCCCCAGTCGGCACGATAGCTTTCGATCAGATCGAGGTCAAAGGCATGGATCAATACGCCTTCGTCTGACGATCCGAAGCTTTCCACCAGTTCGCCACGGTGATCGCTGATGAAGGAATGGCCGTAGAACTTTTGCTGCACGCCGTCGTTGTCTTCGAGGCCGATGCGATTGGCGGCGACGATCGGCACCGCGTTCGAGACGGCGTGGCCCTGCATCGCGCGCTGCCACTGGAGATGCGTGTCAAGCGCCGCATCGTAGGGCTCCGAGCCGATGGCGGTCGGGTAAAAAAGAATTTCCGCGCCTTGCAGCACCATGGCGCGGGCGCTTTCGGGATACCATTGGTCCCAGCAGATGCCGACGCCGATGCGGCCGAACTTCGTCGCCCAGGTTTTGAAGCCTGTGTCGCCGGGGCGGAAATAATACTTTTCCTGATAGCCCGGGCCGTCCGGAATGTGGCTCTTGCGATAGACGCCGAGGATCTCGCCGTCGGCATCGGCGATCGCGATGCTGTTGTAATAGCGCGGGCCGTCCTTCTCGAAGAACGAGATCGGGATGACGACGCCGAGTTCTTTCGCGAGCTTCTGAAGCGCGAGCACGCAGGGATGTTCGTTCACGGGATGCGCCGTCTCGAACCATTTCGGGTCCTGACGCGTGCAGAAGTAGATGCCTTCGAAAAGCTCCGACGGCAAAATCACTTGCGCACCCTTGCGCGCGGCTTCGCGCACGAAGGCTTCCGTCTTCGCGATATTGGTTTTGATGTCGTGACCGTACGACGTCTGAATTGCGCCGACGGTGATCGATCGTTTCGACATCAGGCCGGCTCCTGTTGGGTGATGCAGTGGAACGAGCCGCCGCCCGCTTCGCCACAGCCGAGCAGGCCGCGCGACGACACGCCGACGACGGCGCGATCCGGGAATACGGTTTGCAGGGCCTGCAGTGCGTCGGCTTCGGTCGCCGTTCCGTAGATCGGCACGACGACGACGCCGTTGGCGATGATGAAGTTCATGTGCGACGCGGGCGAAACTTCGCCGAGCGCGTTGTGATAAAGGCCGACACCCGGAATGCGGATGACGTCGAGCTTGCGGCCCGCGGCGTCGGTTTCGCGCGCGAGCGTCGCGGCTATGGCGTCGAGCGTCGCGGCGTTCGGATCGTCGGGTCCGGCGGGCGCCTGACAGACGACGCGGCCCGGCGCCACGAAGCGCGCGATGTTGTCGACGTGGCCGTCGGTGTGATCGTTTTTCAGACCTTCGTCGATCCAGATGACTTTCTTAGCCCCGAAAGCTTCGCGCAGCGCGGCCTCGGCTGCTTCCTTCGACCAGCCGTTGCGGTTCGGGTTCAGAAGCGTCTGCCGCGTCGTCAGGATCGTGCCTTCGCCGTCGTGATCGACCGCGCCGCCTTCGAGCACGAAGTCGAAACGACGGATGGGCGTCCTGGCGATGCTGGCAACGTGATCGCCAACGGTTGCGTCGTCGGGCAGATCGTACTTGCCGCCCCAGCTGTTCGTCCTGAAGCGTAGCGCGACGACGCCTTCAGGCGTCTGAGCAAAGATCGGTCCGGTATCGCGCAGCCAGATGTCGCCGTACTTCGCCGGGATGATTTCCGCGACGTCGATCGGCAGTGCTGCGCGCGCGGTCGCCTCGGCTTCATCGCCGTTGGCAAGCACGCGGACCTTGTTGCCGGCGATGCTCAGCGCGCGGACCAGCGCGGCCACGTCGCGGCGCGGCGCTTCGAGATCGTCGTTCCACTCGGCCGGATCGGCGGGCCATGCCGTCCAGATCGCTTTCTGCGGCGCCCATTCCGAAGGCGTTACGATGGGGGTGTTGGCAGGGGCCGTCGTCATATCTGTCCCTAAGTTTTTGCCGCAAGGCTTTGCAGGACGTGCGCTGACGCTCATCCTGCGCGAGACCGCCATGTCGTGGACCGGGCCGCGGGTGTCAAGAGTTAGCGTATCGTCACGGATCTGTCGCGCGCGGGGCTGCCGCGCAGCGTTAATGTTTTGCGAACATCGAGCCGAGCAGCGCGACGACGATTGCGGCCGGAATGGCGATCATCAGGACCGCGCCAAGCGTCACCGCCAGTCCAAGCATGAGGAACACGACAGCAGCGAGCAGCAGAAGCGTCACAACGAAGACGACGGCGCGAACGATCCATTCGCGCCATCCGTCGATGACCGTTGTCTTTCCGTTTCTGGTGATGACGATCATGGTTTTGTTCCGCTTGGCTGACGCCGAGGACAGGCGTGGAATTTACTTCCGCTTGCGGCTTCCGAGGGTGCGGAGACGCAGCGCGTTGAGCTTGATGAAGCCTTGCGCGTCCTTCTGATCGTAGGCGCCCTTGTCGTCCTCGAAGGTGACCAGCGTCGGCGAATAGAGCGACTTCGGGCTCTCGCGGCCGACGGTGATGACGTTGCCTTTGTAGAGCTCGAGCGTCACCTCGCCTTCGACATGCTCCTGCGATTTGTCGATCAGGGCCTGCAGCATCTCGCGCTCGGGCGCGAACCAGAAGCCGTTATAGATCAGCTCGGCGTAGCGCGGCATGATCTCGTCTTTCAAGTGCGCGGCGCCGCGATCGAGCGTGATGCTCTCGATGGCGCGGTGGGCTGCGAGCAGGATCGTGCCGCCGGGTGTTTCGTAGACGCCGCGCGATTTCATGCCGACGAAGCGGTTTTCGACGAGGTCGATGCGGCCGATGCCGTTGTCGCGGCCGAGATCGTTCAGGGCTTTGAGCAGCGTCGCCGGAGAGAGCTTCTTGCCGTCGAGCGAGACGGCATCGCCTTTTTCGAAGCCGATCTTGATCGTCGTCACCTTATCGGGGGCGGCCATCGGCGAAATCGTGCGTTGATAGACGAGTTCGGGCGCTTTCACGGCCGGGTCTTCGAGGACCTTGCCTTCGGAGGACGAGTGCAGAAGGTTGGCGTCGACCGAGAATGGCGCTTCGCCTTCCTTGTCCTTGGCGACGGGGATCTGATGGTCGCGCGCGAACTTCAGAAGCTCTTCGCGGCCCTTGAAGGCCCATTCGCGCCAGGGAGCGATGATCTTGATGCCCGGCTGCAGAGCGTAATAGCCAAGCTCGAAGCGGACCTGATCGTTGCCCTTGCCCGTCGCGCCGTGGCAGACGGCGTCGGCGCCGACCTTCTTCGCGATCTCGATCTGCTTTTTGGAGATGAGCGGGCGGGCGATCGACGTGCCGAGCAGGTAGATGCCTTCATAAACGGCATTGGCGCGGAACATCGGGAAAACGTAGTCGCGGACGAATTCCTCGCGCAGGTCCTCGATGAAAATGTTCTCGGGCTTGATGCCGAGCATCAGAGCCTTATTGCGCGCCGGCTCGAGTTCTTCGCCCTGGCCGAGATCGGCGGTGAACGTCACGACTTCGGCGTTATAGGTTTCCTGCAGCCATTTCAGAATGATCGACGTATCGAGGCCGCCCGAGTAGGCGAGGACGACTTTCTTCACGGCTTTGGGTGCGGCGGTCATGCGAGCTGACTTTCGATTGATTTTCGGGTGAGGAACGCGCGGCACTATAGGGGCGACGGTGTCGGTCGCAAGTGCGGGCGAAGCGGCAACGCGACACGCCGCGAGCGCGACGGAATATGACGCTTTAACGAATGCGAGTGTCGACGAAGCGCGGCGCGTGCGTTCGAAATGCGATTCGCGGCGGCGGATTTGCCGTACGCGGGGTGCGCGCGAACACTCCTTGTCCGTGTCTGAGGCCCGCTTGCGGAAATGCGCCATCGGGACAGATATTATCGCGTCGCATTATTTTTCGCGAAATCCGTAGGTTAGGTTCCCCGCATTGCGATTGCGCATCGCATCATTGCCGTGAACATAAATTTGTCGTTGGCGCGCTGATTGGCGTAGGTCGCAGCGGTCTGAAATGCTAAGGAACGGGGAAGTTTTCTGTCGGGGGAGAGCGGCTTTGTCCAGACTGAGCGGATACCTTGCAGTGCTGGTTTTGGCCGGAAGCGTATTGGCGCTTCCGTTAGCGGCGGAAGAGATCACGGTCACGGTTCCGGCCGATCCGCCCGCGCAAACTGTTGTCGAAGATAATTCTGCACCCGCGCCGGTGGCAGAGGACACGACGGCACCGCCGCCCGAAACGCAGCAGGAAGCGGCTCCCGTCGCCGCACCCGAACCGCCTCAAGCCGAAAGCGCACCTGCTCCCGCAGCAGAGCCAGTCGCTCCGAAGCCTGCGGCCAAAACGAAGAAAGCGGCGGCGCCTGCGCCAGCAGCGGGTGCATCCGAAACGCCCGCTCATGCGGACGCTGCTCCGGCGAAGCCCAAGGTCAAGAAGGCGAGCGCGGCTGCCTCTTGCAAAAAGCTCGATGAAACGGCGTGCGGCACTAATTCGGCGTGCATCTGGGTGGTCGGTACGCCTGCCGAAGGCACGAGCAAGGGTACGACAGCCGGATGCCGGTCGCTGGCGGCGATGAAGAAGGAAGCGGAAAAGGCCCAGAAAGCCGCCAAATCGAGCGAGCCCGAAACTCTGCCGTGGGCATCGCATACGGGCAGCATTCCTGCGAATGGCGCTGCCGCCTCGACGGGTGATGGCGCCGCGAAACCCGCTGGAGAGAAGAAGACGAAGACCGCAACTGCCAAGAAGACGGCTAAGCCGAAGGCGGCTGCACCCGCTGCTTCAGAGAGCGGAGATCAGGCGGCTCCGCCGGCCGACGCGCCCGCGGCATCCGGCTCGGATTGATTTTAGGGCTTTCGCGGACTTCGCGCCGCTCGCGTCACGTCAGTGAAGATACGTCGGGCGCCGCCGTCTGCGCATCTCTTGATTGGTGTGCGGAGTGTTGTCGTTGAAGATCGAGCGCCATTGCGCGCAAGCTGCGTCGGCGGCATCCATTGCGCACGTGCTTGCGCGCGCCGTTGGGGCGGCGACCGAGTACGGCACGCCGTAGCTCAGCATCATCGCCGTCAGCGGGCCTTGGTAGAAGCTCCAGGGCGTCGCGTTAAGAAAAGCATTTGCGGTGAGCGACGGCCAAGCCGAAGCGCCTGCGACCATTGCCGTCGATGCGGGCGTCGCCCACGCCTGCCACATGTTTGCGATCGAGTTCGAGTTCGAATTCGAGCGGGGCGGAGCGCCGACGTTCGTCCAACACTCGAGCCAGCTCTGCCATAGCGAGAACGGGTCGATGTTGGCCTCGGTCGCCGGGCTGGGCGTCGCTGCGTGAATCGTATTAACCAACTCGTCGTTGAGCTTGCTCTGCCACGCGATCTGGGCAGCAAGCGTCGCCTGACCCATTTCAAAAAGGGCTTCGGTTGCCTTTTGCAGGCATCGAAAATGGAGCGCAAAATCGAACACGGGCGAGTCCCCCGAAAAGGCGACCTTAGCATATGTGTTGCATCGCAGCAATCATGATGCGCCACGGTAAGACAGCGTCAGAAGCGTTGGAAATTGCTGCCTAGTTGAGCAATCAACGTTTCCGGACCCAAAAATTTTTGTTGCTGATGGGACGCGGAGCCTATCGCTCCTCGGTGCTCACAGGGCCTTTGGTCCCGGCTTCGGCGTCGTGGTTGGCCGTCTCGTCCGCTCCGAAGCTCAGGCGCTTCAGCAGCGTGCGATAGGTCGGACGCGGGGTGACCAGAACTGCCGGTTGGCGGACGGAAGCAGGCTCGGCGGTCAACGTATCGCTGGGCGGTTGATCGATGACGTCGGCGGAAGATGGGGGACGGGCTGTCGCGGCTGGCGCGCGACCTGCGAACTGGCCTGCGGCGAGCCAATAAACGAAGCCTGCGACGAAGCCCGTCGTCAAAAATGCCTTCAGCGCATAGTTGTTGAAGATCGTTGGCTCGCCCTGAACCTCGCTCGCGTATTGAGCGACGAAGCCGAGAAACGCGATCGCGACACCGCTGATCAGATAAAACGGAAGGCGGCGCAGCGAGAAGATTTCGCCGATGCCTCCGACGATCAGCGCGAAGATACAGGCGAAGATCGCCACATGCGTCGCCGTCAGCAGCGCCAGCTCGAAGGTTTCCCCGGCGGTGCGCGGCAAGCGGCTCATCGGCTGATTCAGGACTTCGCTCGGGGTGTTGACGAACAACATCGTCACGAACCCCGCCGCGATGCTCGCGAGGATGAACCCGAACGCCACCCGGGCGACCGATCCCAGGAACTTCAACACTCGACCCTGCCCTGACCCGTCTTACACAAGGGATCAATTTACAGGGGCTAAGCTCAAGGTCTCAATAGAATTATCGGCGCCGGGCGGCGGAAGGTCCGGCTTATGCCTTCTCGGCACCACTGCGGCGTTCGCTGGCGCTGAGGCGCAGGCTTTCCGAACGCAATTGTCCGCAGGCGGCGAGGATATCGCGGCCGCGCGGCGTACGAACAGGGCTGGCGTAGCCCGCCCGGTTCACGACTTCGGCGAAGCGTTCGATCGTTTCCCAATCCGAGCATTCGTAGCGCGTGTTCGGCCACGGATTGAACGGGATCAGGTTGATCTTCGCCGGGATGCCAGCGAGTAGCTTAACCAGGGCGCGGGCCTCGGCGAGGCTGTCGTTGACGCCTTTCAGCATCACGTATTCGAACGTGATGCGGCGGGCGTTCGACAGGCCCGGATAATCGCGGCACGCCTGCATCAGCTCGGCGATCGGATACTTGCGATTGATCGGCACCAGCTCGTCGCGCAGTGCGTCGTTGGTGGCGTGCAGCGAGATCGCGAGCATGGTGTCGGCTTCTTCGCCCCACCGCGGAATTTCTGGGACGACGCCCGAAGTCGACAGCGTGATGCGCCGTTTCGAGAGCGCGAGGCCGTCGCCGTCGGACGCGACTTCCATCGCGGCTTTGACGTTGTCGAAATTGTAGAGCGGTTCGCCCATGCCCATCAGCACGACGTTGGTGATCTTGCGTTCGCTGGCGGGAAGCAGGCGGCCGTCGTCTGGGCCTTTCGCACCGGGCCAGTCGCCGATGCGGTCGCGCGCCAGCATGATCTGGGCAACGATTTCCTGGGCTTCGAGATTGCGCACGAGGCGCTGCGTTCCGGTATGGCAGAACGAGCACGTCAGCGTGCAGCCGACCTGGCTCGAAATGCAGAGCGTGCCGCGATCGCTTTCGGGAATGTAGACGGTCTCGACTTCCGGCGGGCGGGCTTCGTGACCAAGCTTGGCGAGACGCAGCAGCCACTTGCGCGTGCCGTCGACGGAAATCTGCTCCGAGATGATCTCCGGGCGATCGAGCGTGTAGATGGCATCGAGCTGACGGCGCAGGTCTTTCGAGACGTCGGTCATGTCCTCGAAGCGCGTGATGCCGCGCACGTACATCCAGCTCCACAGCTGGTTAACGCGCATGTTGAGCTGCTTTTCCGGAACGCCGCCGGCGGCGAGCGCTTCTTTCAGACGCGCGCGCGTCAGGCCCGCGAGCGAGCGCTTCTCAGCCGCGGGCTCGGCCGGGGCGTTGGCGTCGATTTTAACGAGTGGGGCAGCGGTCATAACGAAAATGGCTTCGCGCTTCGGGGAATGCGCACTTTTACAGGCGTTCGCGGGGAATGGATAGCGGGCACAATTGTCGTCACTAGAGCCGTCATCCTCGAACGGACGAGCAGCGCGAGGACGTTCAGGGATCCAGCGTAAAGTGTGCCGCAGGCTCCATTTTTTGTGTCTTTGACGAGCCCTATGCTGGATCCCCGACCTTCGACATGGCTGCGCCATGCTCGGTCGAGGATGACGAATTACAGGATAAATCGGCTGAGATCGGCGTTTTTCGAGAGCTGGCCGACGCGTTGCGTCACATAGGCGCCGTCGATCGCGAGCGTCTGGCCGTTGCGGTCGGAGGCTTCGAACGAGATGTCGTCGAGGACGCGTTCGAGGACGGTCTGCAGGCGGCGGGCGCCGATGTTCTCGACGGTCGAGTTCACTTCGACCGCGGCATCGGCGATGGCGTCGATCGCGTCGGGTTTGAATTCGAGTGTGACGCCTTCCGTTTCCATCAGCGCGACGTACTGCTTGATGAGGCTCGCGTGCGGCTCGGTCAGGATGCGCTTCATGTCGTCCCGCGTCAGCGCGTTGAGCTCGACGCGGATCGGCAGGCGGCCCTGCAGTTCGGGAAGCAGGTCCGACGGCTTCGATACGTGGAACGCGCCGGATGCGATGAACAGGATGTGGTCGGTTTTCACCGGACCGTACTTGGTCGAGACCGTCGTGCCTTCGATGAGCGGGAGGAGATCGCGCTGCACGCCTTCGCGCGAGACGTCGGCGCCGCCGCGCGTGCCATCGCCGCGCGAGCAGATCTTGTCGATCTCGTCGAGGAAGACGATGCCGTCGTTCTGGACTGCGGCGACGGCTTCGGCCGTAATCTGATCGTTGTCGATCAGCTTGTCGCTTTCGTCCGCGATCAGAATTTCGAAACTGTCCTTCACGGTGACGCGGCGCGGCTTGGTTCGCTGGCCGAGCGCCTTGCCGAGCATGTCGCCGAGATTGATCGTCGACATCGACGCGCCGCCGGGCAGGTCGAACATCGGCAGTTGCGGCGCAGTGTCGGCGACGAGGATGTCGATTTCTTTGTCGTTCAGTTCGTTGTTGCGCAGCTTCTTACGGAAGCTCTCGCGCGTCGCGGGCGACGAGCCGCTGCCGACGAGCGCATCGATGACGCGTTCCTCGGCGGCCTTTTCGGCGCGGGCGCGCACGTCCTGGCGCTTGACGTTCTTGACGAGGGCGATGCCGACTTCGACGAGGTCGCGAATGATGCTGTCGACGTCGCGGCCGACGTAGCCGACCTCGGTGAATTTCGTGGCTTCGACTTTGAGGAACGGCGCGCCGGCGAGCTTCGCAAGTCGGCGCGAGATTTCGGTTTTGCCGACGCCGGTCGGGCCGATCATCAGAATGTTTTTCGGCAGGACTTCGTCGCGCAATTCGCCGGTCAGCTGCTGGCGGCGCCAACGGTTGCGTAAGGCGATGGCGACGGCGCGCTTGGCGTCCTGCTGGCCGACGATATAGCGATCGAGTTCGGAGACGATTTCACGGGGAGAAAAGTTGGTCATTGCCTTGCCGGTGGAAGATTGCGCGCGAACGGCATGCTCTGGAGAAACGGCAGCAAGCGTTGCCGCAGCGGATGCCAGAAGACGCCAAGGAGAAGGACGAAGCCGCCGACGAGGGCGAGCGTCAGGATAAAGGATATCGGGATGCCGCCGCGATCCGGCAAGCCGACGCCGCCGCTCAGGATGTCGTAGACCGCAACGGTGAACGAGGCGAGCGAGGAGACGAGAAGCGCACGGCGGTCGATCGCGAGCGCGAAAATCGCGAGCAGCAGGACGGTCAGCAAAACGATCGCGGAGGTCGCGCCGCTGTTCGTCGCGTGCTTGATCAGCATGAGGGCGGGCGACACGATCAGAGGCGCGGCGACGAGATGCAGCCAGAAGGCGCAGTCGGAGAGCCGTGTCACGCGCTGCGGATCGCGGGCGTCGTAGGCGAGCGCCACGGCGAGCACGAGCAGGCCGTAACCGATGGCGGTGACCGAAAAACCGACGCCGATGTCGTAAAGGCTTCGCGCGGCGACTGCGTAGCCGAAGCAGGCGATCAGCGCGAGCGCGAACGGCAGGCGGAAGCGGAGATAGTAGACGAGCGCCGCGACCAAAGCGGGAATGCCGAAGACGAGTGTCGGATTGCGCCAGAAGGCAAGCTCGGAAGCGACATCCCAGTTCGACGTTTTCAAGTTGTCCCAATGCAGCTGAATGACGACGGCAGCCGCCGCGAACACGACGAACAGAATCGACAGCACCATGCCGGGCAGGACGGCGCGCAGGCGGCCGACAAGAATTTCGCTTAGCGCCCAGAACACGGCCGCGCCGACGGCCATCGTTGCTGCCCAGCCGAGACCGAAGAAGGTTGTCGATGTGGCGGCGAGCACGGCGCCTGCGACCAGCAGCACGCCGATGGTCAGGAAAACGTCGTTGAAGCCGTTGAGGAAACGAAAACGTTCTTCGTCAGCGAGAGCCGGGACGCCGTCCGGGCCGATCGCGGGCGTCGAACCGCCGCGCATGGCGCGGAGTTTTTCGGCCTGCGCTGCGTCGATGACACCGGCATCGACGGCGGCCTGGAGGTCGTCAGGGGATCGTCCGTTGGCCATGTTGGGGCTCTGGTTCGGCTCAGGAAGTTCGCGCGTCGAGGGTTTCGACCACGATGTTGCTGTTGGTGTACACGCAGATTTCGGCGGCAATGGACATTGCCTTGCGGGCGATCGCCTCGGCGTCGAGCGGCTGGTCGAGGAGAGCGCGTGCTGCCGCGAGGGCGTAGTTGCCGCCGGAGCCGATGCCCGCGATGGCGTTTTCGGGCTCCAGAACGTCGCCGGTGCCGGTCAGGACGAGCGTCGTCGTTGCGTCGGCAACGATCATCATGGCTTCGAGGCGGCGGAGGAAGCGGTCGGTACGCCAGTCCTTGGCGAGTTCGACGCAGGCGCGGGTCAATTGTCCGGGGTACTGCTCGAGCTTGGCTTCCAGGCGCTCGAACAGGGTGAAGGCGTCGGCGGTGGCGCCCGCGAAGCCGCCGATCACGTCGCCCTTGCCGAGGCGGCGGACCTTCCGGGCGTTGGATTTGATGACCGTCTGGCCGAGGCTGACCTGGCCGTCGCCGGCAACTACAACCTTACCATCCTTGCGAACCGTGAGGATCGTGGTGGCGTGCCAGCTCGAACTACCGGAATTTTGCGTTTCATGCGTCATATGTATCGCGTCAGTTAAGCTCTTGCTGTCAGGATGCAAGGAAAGAGAGTTTAGGTTTGCCTCGGCGACTCCCCTTCGGGGAGCCGGCCGCCGAGGCTGTAGGTTTGGCGGGTCTTGGCCTGCCGGGCCTCAAGCTGATAAACGCTCGGGCGGCCTCCGGCAACGAAAGGCTTGTTGCCGGTCAGGGCGGCCTCCTGCGGGCGCCGGCCACAAGGCCAGGATTGGAGAATGATTCACGTGAAGCGCCAAGCGACGATCACGCGCAAGACGAAGGAAACCGAAATCTCCGCGACCGTCCACCTGGACGGAACCGGCGCGTACGACATTTCGACCGGGATCGGCTTTCTCGACCATATGCTCGAGCAGCTGGCGCGGCATTCGCTGATCGACATCACGCTCCGGGCCAAGGGCGATCTGCACATCGATTTTCATCACACGGTCGAGGACTCGGGCATCGTTCTCGGACAGGCGATCGCGCAGGCGCTCGGCGACAAGGCGGGCATCGTTCGCTATGCCGACGTGCACCTGCCGATGGACGAGACGCTGACGCGGGTGGCGATCGACGTTTCTGGGCGGCCGTTCCTGATCTGGAAGGCGGAGTTCTCGCGGCCCAAGATCGGCGAGATGGACACCGAGCTTTTCCGCGAGTGGTTCCAGGCGTTCGCGCAGAATGCCGGCATCACGCTGCACCTCGAAAACCTTTACGGCGAGAACAACCACCATATCGCAGAGACCTGCTATAAGGGGCTGGCGCGCGCTCTCAAGGCTGCGATCGCCGTCGATCCGCGCCAGGCCGGCCGCGTGCCGTCGACGAAGGGCACGCTTTAAGCGTTGGCTGCGGAACGGAGTTTTGCTTTGAGGGGGTCAAGGAGTTTGTCTTCCGTGGTGACTTACACAGTGCATGAGCCGCCGCACGCCGGTTCCGATCGCGTCGATCGCGGCGTTGACCTCGAGTTCGTCAAGGACGGGTTCTCGTGGCTGACGGCGATTTGTCCGCCGCTTGGGCTGCTCGCGAACGGACTTTGGCTTTTCACGATCGCGTATCTCGTCGGCGCAGTTTTGCTGGCCTGGGCGCTCGCGGCGTTGAAGCTCGGTCCGCAGATGACCGGGTTCGTCTTCCTGCTGATCAATATCTATCTCGGCTTCGAGGTTTCGACGCTGAAACGCTGGATGCTGGAGCGAACCGGTTGGCAGGCGCTGGGCGTCGTCACCGGCAAATCGATCGCGGAGTGCGAGCGGCGATTTTTCGAAAGCTGGCTGCCCGTGCAGCCGATCATCGCTGCCGAGACGGCTGGGCCGATGGGGACGTCGGTGCCGCCGGTCGCGCCGCGCCGTGGCTCGCGGTTCTGGCCGTTCAGCGCGCGGCACTGATTTCGAGTAGCAATGCAAAACGTCGTCATCATCGATTACGGTTCGGGGAACCTTCACTCCGCCGCGAAGGCTTTCGAGAGCGCCGCGCGCACGAGTTCCGTGGCCTCGAACATCATCGTCAGTCCGCGTCCGGAAGACGTGCTGGCGGCCGACCGGATTGTGCTGCCGGGCGTCGGCGCCTATGCCGACTGCAAGGCCGGGCTCGAGCGCGTTCCGGGCTTGATTTCAGCGCTTGAAGAGGCGGTTCACGCAAAAGCGCGGCCGTTTCTCGGCATTTGCGTCGGAATGCAGCTTCTGAGCGAACGCGGGCTCGAATTCTCCGAAACACCGGGGCTTGGGTGGATCAAGGGCGAAGTGCGTGCGATCGAGCCCAAGGACCCGTCGCTCAAAATTCCGCACATGGGCTGGAACACGCTGAATGTCGTCAATGCGCACGCGCTGCTCGATGGCATTCCGACGGGCCCTGACGGATGGCATGCGTATTTCGTGCACTCGTTCGCGCTTGCGCCGAAAGAGCGCCGCGTCGTCGTCGCCGAAACGGACTACGGCGGGCCGATCACGGCGCTCGTTGCGGACGCGAACATTGCGGGCACGCAGTTTCATCCTGAGAAGAGCCAGAAGCTCGGCCTCAAGCTGATCGCGAACTTCCTCAGCTGGAAACCGTGACGACTGGCGGCTGAAGTTCTTTCAGACATCGCGGCACGCTTCGCCGTCAGGCTGACTGGTGGGACGGTCGCCATTCGAGGCGTCGTGGATGGCCGCCTGTGCGGCCATGACGTTGCGTGCCATGCGTCGATAAACGTTGGGATGCGCGTCAGGCTATCGCCAACGTTTCAATGAGAAGGGCGGGCGACGCCGCCCACCGCTGACTGAAACGCTGTCCAGACGCCGCGCGGCAATTGCCACGACGCGGCCGGTTCTTCGTCTTCGAGACGTCCCTGCATCCATTGCATGTGAGCGGCGACGCGCCGGTCGGCACGTCCGAGCTCGTGCACGGCGAGTTCATCGGGGTGATCGAACAGGATCGCGAGGCGGCGCTTGATCTGATCGGCGCTGAGCCAGGTGCGTACATACCAGACGCCGGTTCCGACGGGCGCGTATTCGGAGGCGATGTAAGGGAGCGAGAACGAAACGGTCCAGGTGTCCTGGTCGGGCGATTTCGGAGTGTGATGGACGAGATACGTTTTCATGGGTGTCTACCGGGGGCGTTGGGGGGCGAAGACAAGAACGCGGAACGCAACTCACTCACACGCAAGTCCGGCTTTTGGGTCTAGCCGGTTGGAGAAAAAAGGAGGCCCGGGATCGGGGGATGATCCCGAGGCGCTCCGTCCTGGTCTTTGAGCGGGACGGACCCATTGGACGACGAAGGGGGAGACGGTCCCGCCCCGCCCAAAGACCTGAAACTCAGCCTGCTCTGGCGAACGGCAGCTCGGGCTCGAGCGGCTCGGACGCGACGGCCGGCAGCGACGGGAAAGCGATGATGTTGCCATCGGGCGCGAGATCGAGTCCGGGGCGGCGCTGGCGGAACCAGCGGAGCGACGTGTTGGTCAGCACCGCGTCACGCTTTGTCGCCTGGATCAGCAATCCGTCGTCCTCACCGAGCAGCTCTCTGAGGTCGGACTCAAGCTCGACTTCTTCGCGATCCGACATCACGTACCAGGTGTTGACGAGAGGGCGGGCCCATTTGTCGCCGAGCCCCATGATGAGCTGAGCGATGACGTGCTGATTGCGGTTCGGCTTAGCGAGATCGTACGAGATCAGATAGGTGCGCATCGGGGGGCTCTCCTAACGTGCGAGGAAGGGTCGATACGCTACGGTGACCCGGGACGGCGTCTGATTTAGGGCGCCGTGAACATAGAAAGAACATGCCACGACTCATCGCGGTTGTCCAGCGCTTGTTCTAAAAATGTTCTTGTGAAGTTCTTAACGTTGTGGCATGTCCAACCGCACGTCAGCGTGCCATCAAGCCTCGGGAAACAGGCTGAGCTGGCTGGGAGAAATTGCGAGCGGAACGCGGCGGTGAGGGCCGGGGTCGAAGCGAGGTTCGAGACCTGGAAAGCGGACCTGAAATTCCTCCAGGGCTCGCGCGCGGCTGCCGGGAAATCGCGCCTCTTCCCAGATTTCATAGAGGCGGCGCGGATCGCAGGCGTAGCGCCGCTGCAGGTCGATCGGCCGGATGCGGAGCCAGCGTGCGATCCAAATGTCGACGGCATCGGCCTCCGTCAGCGGACGGCGTGCTACGGCAGGCGGAGGTTCGACAAGAAACGCGGTGACCATAAGCTGTACTCTTATCGCGTAATGAGCCGCCTGCGAGAAGCTGGCAATTTCGTGCGTTACGTGCTGCGACACCGCTGACGGGGAGCCGCCGCGGCGCGTGGGTCTTGACGCGGCGTGCGATACGCGATTGATCGCGCCCAGAAGATTTATAGACCGAACAAAGCAAACTGATGGCCGTTGCGTTCACCGAACGGCGGTCACCGTTTCGTTGCCCCTCATCCGGCCTATGGCCACCTTCTCCTAAGGGAGACGGAAAGAGCAACGCAACGCCCCGACCTCGAAAGGGCTGACTTGATCCTTTTTCCGGCGATTGATCTCAAGGACGGCAAGTGCGTGCGTCTCCGGCTCGGGGAAATGGACGCCGCGACGGTGTTCAATGACGACCCGGCGGCGCAGGCGCGCGCCTTCGAGCGTCAAGGTTTCAAATATCTGCACATCGTCGATCTCAATGGCGCGTTCGCGGGCAAGCCCGTCAACGGGGCGGCGGTCGAAGCGATCCTGAAGGCGATTTCGATGCCGGCGCAGCTCGGCGGCGGCATTCGCGATCTGGCGACCATCGAAGCCTGGCTCGACAAGGGCATCCGCCGCGTCATTCTCGGGACCGTTGCGGTTCGCGATCCGGCGCTCGTCAGGGAAGCTGCGAAGCGGTTTCCGGGGCGGGTTGCGGTCGGCATCGACGCGAAGGGCGGCAAGGTTGCTGTCGAGGGCTGGGCCGAGACGTCGGAACTCACGGCGGCGGACCTGGCGCGACGCTTCGAGGATGCGGGCGTCGCCGCGATCATTTATACGGACATCGAGCGCGACGGCATTCTCAAGGGACTCAATCTGCCCGCGACGGCGGCGCTCGCCGAAGCGACCCGCATTCCCGTCATCGCGTCGGGTGGGCTCGCTTCGATCGACGACGTGCGCGAACTCATGAAGCCCGAATATCGCATGCTCGAAGGTGCGATCACCGGCCGGGCGCTCTATGACGGGCGCATCGATGCAAAAGAAGCTCTCGAACTTTTGAGGACCGCATGAAGATTGGTGACAAGGTCCGGGTCGAGCGGATGCCGGATGGCGTGCCGCCCGACAACAAGCAATTGCAAACTCTGTTTCGGAGCTGCCTCGGCAAGACGTTTCCGATCGTCAAATTCGACGGTCCGCTCGTCGAGCTGCACGTCGGCGAGATCTTCGGAAAGCCGGCCGACTATCATCAGATCTGGCTCGAGCCGGATCGTGTCAAGCTGGTCGAGGCCTGAACGTTGAACGTCATGCCGCAATCTCAATCGGCCGCATCGGCGGCGCCTTCAATGCCGCCCGAGATCGCGCGTCGGCGCACGTTCGCGATCATCTCGCATCCCGACGCCGGTAAAACGACGCTGACGGAAAAGCTCCTTTATTTCGGCGGCGCCATTCAGATGGCGGGCGCGGTGAAGGCGCGCGGCGAACGGCGGCGCACGCGTTCCGACTGGATGCAGATCGAGCAGCAGCGCGGCATCTCGGTGACGTCGTCGGTGATGACGTTCGAGCGGAACGGCATCGTCTATAATCTGCTCGATACGCCCGGCCACTCCGACTTCAGCGAAGACACCTATCGCACGCTGTCGGCGGTCGACGCGGCGGTGATGGTGATGGATGCCGCGAAGGGCATCGAAAGCCAGACGCGAAAGCTGTTCGAGGTTTGCCGGCTGCGCGATATTCCGATCATCACCTTCATCAACAAGATCGACCGCGAGGCGGAAGATCCGCTGACGCTGCTCGATCAGATCGCGGCGGATCTGGCGCTCGATCTCGTGCCGATGGCGTGGCCGGTCGGCATGGGAACGGATTTCCGCGGCGTGCTCGATCTGATGAGCAACAGGATCCTGCTGCCGGAAAACGGCGAGCGCGGCGCGTCGTTCGGGCGCGTGGAGCCATTGAGTGATCTTGCCGATATCCGCAAGATCGAGGGGATCGACGAGCGCATCGCGGACCGGGCGCTCGAAGGCGTCGAGCTGGCGCAGGGTGCGCTGCCGACGTTCGATATCGAGGCCTTTCGCGAGGGGCATCTTTCGCCCGTGTTCTTCGGCAGCGCGTTGAAGAATTTCGGCGTCGAGCAGCTTCTCGATGCTCTGGCGCAGTGGGCGCCTGGACCGTTGCCGCGCAAGGCGACGCAGCGCACGGTCGAGCCCGGCGAAGATCAGGTCACCGGCTTCGTGTTCAAGGTGCAGGCGAATATGGACCCCAACCATCGCGACCGGGTGGCGTTCGTGCGGCTGTGCTCGGGGCGCTTCCGGCGCGGCATGAAGCTTTTGCATGTGCGCGACAACAAGCCGATGACCGTTTCATCGCCGACGTTCTTCTTCGGGCAAGGCCGGGAGACGGCGGACGAAGCTTATGCCGGAGACATCATTGGCGTGCCGAACCACGGCACGCTGCGCGTCGGCGATACGCTGACGGAAAAAGAGGGTCTGAAGTTCACAGGAATCCCGAACTTCGCGCCGGAGCTTTTGCGCCGCGTCGTCATTCAGGATGCGATGAAGGCGAAGCAGCTCAACCGCGCGCTCGACGATCTCGCGGAAGAGGGCATCGTGCAGGTGTTCACGCCGATCGCGGGTGGCCGTCAGATTCTCGGCGTCGTCGGGCAGCTGCAGTTCGAAGTTCTGCAATCGCGCGTCGCGAACGAGTACGGCGTACCGGTGACGCTGGAGCAATCGCCGTTCGAACTGGCGCGGTGGTTTTCAGCAGACGATCCGGCGAAGTTGCAGAAGTTCGTCGATGCGCATCGGGGCGAGATTGCAACGGATCGCGATGGTGCGATGGTGTTTCTCGCCGAGAGCGCCTGGATGCTGAAATATAAGGGTGAGAAATTTCCCGATATCAAATTCGCCGCGCTCAGAGAACGCGGCGAATGACGGTTGGTGGAACGCAATTCGTTCAGACGGAAATATTGGGGCCGCGCGGAGCAGGCTCGTTGTAGCGGTGCTCGATCGACTCTAGCCAGAGCTTGAGTTCCTTCTCGAGGCTGTCCGTCTGAACGGTCGCTTTGCTATGCTGCAATTCCGTTACGGTGCCCTCGCTGTCGAGCGAGCCGCGAATGGCGTCGTGCTGGGTTGCGAATTTCGTCAGCTCCTCGGAGTGCTCGCCGACGGCGCCGTGCGCTTCGAGTTTCGTGCGCGCCTCAGCAATCCGGTCTTGCAGCGCCGAAAGACGGGCGCGAAGGTTTAGCGGAGCAAAGTCTTCGACCATTTAGAGAATTCCCCTATGCAAGTGCAACTCCAGAGTTCCACGCAACTATGCAAAACTCCACAACACCGCCGGGCGTAAAGAGTTCCTCCGGAATTTGGTTTATATGCTCGACGGTCCCCGCACGCCCATGATAGCCGAATTCGGCCTAATCTCTGAGTGAAAAGAATTCCGTTATGCTGAAGGTCCGCATCATCCCGTGCCTCGACGTGAAAGACGGCCGCGTCGTTAAAGGCGTCAACTTCGTCGATCTCATCGATGCCGGTGATCCGGTTGAGGCCGCGGCGGCGTACGATGCGGCGGGCGCGGATGAGCTTTGCTTTCTCGACATCACTGCGAGTCATGAAAATCGCGACACGATCTTTGACGTCGTCGAGCGCACGGCGAACCGCTGCTTCATGCCGTTGACGGTGGGCGGCGGCGTACGCACCATCGACGACATTCGAAAGCTGCTGGAAGCCGGCGCCGACAAGGTGTCGATCAACACGGCCGCGGTCACCAATCGTGCGTTCGTCAAAGAGGCGAGCGAGAAGTTCGGCGCGCAGTGCATCGTCGTCGCCATCGATGCAAAGAAGGTTTCAGGCGAAGGCGAGCCCAATCGCTGGGAGATCTTCACGCATGGCGGACGCAAGCCGACGGGGATCGACGCCATCGCCTTCGCGCGCGAGGTCGCTGAGCTTGGAGCTGGTGAAATCCTGCTGACCTCGATGGATCGAGATGGCACGAAGTCCGGCTTCGACGTTGCGCTGACGCGTGCGGTATCGGATGCCGTTTCGATCCCGGTCATTGCTTCGGGCGGTGTCGGGACGTTGCAGCATCTCGTCGATGGTGTGCGGGACGGCCATGCGAGCGCTGTTCTCGCGGCGTCGATCTTTCACTTCGGCACGTATTCGATCCCGGAAGCGAAGGCGTTCATGGCGGACGCCGGACTTGCGATGCGGGTGGATATGTAAGATTTGCTGCCGTCTCTCATTGCCGTCATCCCCGCGTAGGCGGGGATCCGTTCAGGCTTCATGAGAGCCGGCGTATTTCCACTGCCATCGGCTTGGATGAAGATCCCGGCCTTCGCCGGGATGACGATGTGTGGGCGTTTTCGGCCTCACGGCGCGGGCGTCTTGTCGGGGTAAAGGCAGATGTCGTTGACCAGGCAGCGCCAGCATTCCGGCTTGCGCGCCTTGCAGACGTAACGGCCGTGCAGGATCAACCAATGATGTGCGTGCAGGGCGTACTCGGGCGGCACGACGCGGAGGAGATCGGCTTCAACCGCCAGCGGCGTCGTCCCTTGCGATAGTGCGAGCCGGTTGGCGACGCGGAACACGTGCGTGTCGACGGCCATCGTTGGATGCCCGAAGGCGATGTTCATCACGACGTTCGCCGTCTTGCGGCCAACGCCGGGAAGCGTTTCGAGGACATCGCGGTCGCCCGGCACCTCGCCGCCAAACTCGTCGACGAGGCGTTGTGACAGCGCGATCACGTTCTTGGCCTTGGTGCGATAGAGGCCGATCGTCTTGACCAGGTCGCGGACCTTGTCTTCGCCGAGTGCCAGCATTTTCTCAGGGCTGTCGGCGAGCCTGAACAGCGCGGGCGTCGCCTTGTTGACGCCGGCGTCGGTTGCCTGGGCCGAGAGTACGACGGCGACGAGCAGCGTGTAAGGATTAACGTAGAGCAGTTCTCCCTTGGGCTCGGGGCTGGCGGCGTGAAAGCGGCGGAAGACTTCGAAAATCTCCGCTTCCGTCAATAGGATGCGGCGGCTTCCTTTACGTGCCGATTTTTTCAGCGGCCGGAGGGTTTTTACGGGCTTGCCTCGGGGGCGGGAACTCGCGATGCTTGACGGACTTTTATCCCTCAGTGCTTTGGCCATCAGAAAGTCCGTATTTGAAATTGCGGTTGCGGACAACGATATGAGTCAGAGAAGCCGAAAATGACGGACAGTCTCGCAGAAAAGCAATCCGCAAACGTCACGCGGTTTGTGCTGCATCCTTACCGGTCGCTGACGCCGCGCGGCTTCACGATCCTGATGACTGTGCTCGGCCTCGTCAGCTTTGCCGTAGGGTCTGTATTTCTATTGATGGGCGCCTGGCCGGTTTTCGGATTCTTCGGCCTCGACGTCGCTCTGATCTATTACGCGTTCAAGCGCAATTACCGTTCGGGCCGACTTTATGAAATGGTGACGTTGTCGCCTGAGCTTTTGAAGCTGACGCGCATTCATCCGTCGGGCCGCTGCGAGGAATTCGACTTCAACCCGTATTGGGCGCGCGTTCGCGTTTCCATCGATCATCCGGACGGTCGGACGTCGATGCGGCTGATGGCTCAGGGCAAGGAAGTGCTGTTCGGTCAGTTTTTGACGGACGATGAGCGGCGCAACTTCGCCGATGCCTTGACTGGCGCGCTGGTGACGACGCGCGGATCGCTGTTCTAATTCAATCGTCGAGCATTGTGAGCGCGGCGCGGCGGTCGCCGGGCTTCAGGCGGAGAAATTGCGTGCGCGCCGCCTTGATGTCTTTTTCAGCGCCCGTTTCGGACGCGGTTTTCAGGGCTTTTGTTGCGGCGTGATCGGCGCCGACGATGAACGCCAGCGCGCCAGAAAGCCTGCCCATCATCGCCGCGTCGAATTTGAAGTCGTCGTCGGCCATGGGATTACTGGAACCTGCCGCCGCGCTGCAGAACCTCGATCTTGTAGCCGTCGGGATCTTCGATGAAGAAGAACTTGCCGAACGGCTTGCCATCGTGCGTCATCGTCTTGATGTCCTTCGGCTGATAGCCGGCAGCGGCGATGCGGGCGCGCTCGGCTTCAAGGTCATCGACGGCAAACGCGACATGCCCATAGCCGTTGCCGAGATCGTAGGCGTCGGCGCGGCCCTTGTTGACCGTCAGCTCCAGCTCGAAATCGTTCTCCGGGTTCTTCATGTAGATCAGCGTGAAATCGGGCCAGTCGCGGCGGTCCGAAATTTTGAGGCCGAAGCAATCCTCATAGAATTTCACCGAGCGGGCTTCGTCGAGCACGCGCACCATCATGTGGATCGCTTTGGCCATCGTCTCGGATCTCCGCTGTTTTTGTTTTCCGCTTTTTTCCTGGATGGCCGGGTCAAGCCCGGCCATGACGTGAAACGTTGGCTACGGCCTCTTACAGCCAAGGACGCGACGACGACGTCGAGGTTTCGAAGGACGAGATCGCCTTCGATTTTTCCAGCGTCAGGCCGATGTTGTCGAGGCCGTTCAAGAGGCAATGCTTGCGGAACGGATCGATGTCGAACTTGATGACGCCGCCGTCGGGACCGCGGATTTCCTGCTTCTCGAGATCGACGGTCAGCGTCGCGTTGGCGCCGCGTCCGGCGTCGTCCATCAGCTTGTCGACTTCGCTCTGCGGCAGCTTGATCGGCAGAATGCCGTTCTGGAAGCAGTTGTTATAGAAGATGTCGGCGAAGTCCGGAGCGACGACGCAGCGGATGCCGAAGTCGAGCAGGGCCCAGGGCGCGTGTTCGCGCGAGGAGCCGCAGCCGAAGTTCTCGCCCGCGACGAGGATTGTCGCCTTGCGGTACTGCGGCTTGTTCAGAACGAATTCGGGAAGCTCGTTGCCGGTCTCCGGGTCGTAGCGCATCTCGTAGAAGAGCGATTTGCCAAGACCGGTCCGCTTGATCGTTTTCAGAAACTGCTTCGGAATGATCATGTCGGTGTCGACGTTGCGGATCGGCAAGGGCGCCGCGACGCCCGTCAGAACCGTGAACTTGTCCATGCTTTCGTCTCCAATCAGCCGCGCCGTCGATCAGGCGCGCAACGTATCCGCAAGTGCCCGGAAATATCCCTCCGCCGCCGTCAGGCGCCGCGCCTGCGGAAAGGCGCCGAATTCCCGGATGGCAGCTTCGAGGTCAAAGGGCTTCAGATGTTCCAGGCGCCGTTTAACGCCAGCCCGCTTGCGTCCGTCAAGATGCACGGCGAGCGCGGCCATGATGGTTTCGAGGTAGCCGGCGATGCGGCCAAGCTCACGCGTGGCCGTCAGCACCGCCAAGCGGTCGTCAGGCGCGTTTTCGAGCGTGCCGAGGGCGGCGGCTGCCCGCGAGAGGGTTGCGGCGATCTCTTCGGCGTAAAGGGCCACCTTTTCGCGGCGGAGTTCATCGAGGCGGGCGGCTTCTCCCAGCCAGCGGTGGATCGTCTCGGCAAAGCTCGATAGGCGTCGAAGGTAGGCGGCAAGCCGCATTGGCAAAATCCTGAACTCTACGGTCCAGGATTTTACGGCCGACGCCGGGCGCGGGGATAAGATTCAGCGGCAGGCGCTATTTGATCGTCGGGTCGTCGTAACATTTGCGCATGTAGGCGCAACGATAGGACCCCGAGAAGTGCATCGCGTCGCCCTTGGCCGGGGAAATGAAGGTGCAGACTTCCTCGAGCCCCTCGGGCTTCAGCCAGCCTTGGCGGCGGCCGCGCTGCACGGCGAAGCAATCGGCGGTTTCTTCATCGGGACCGCGGAACTGGTGGCCGCATTCGTGGGCGTAGATCCACTGTTTGACGGGCGTCGAGACTTTCTCGAGGTATCGCGGATTCATGATCAGGAAGCCAGGATAGGCGGCGCCATAGTCGTCGAGCTTGTTGTCGATGACCGTCGGCCGTTGGCCGCAATACTGCGTGTTGCCGTCAAGCTTGAATTCGCCGGGCTTCACAATGCGACTGTCGCCGCCGACCGTCGCGACGTACTGCTCCGGTGTTGGAATGCCGTCGCCGAGGTTCTTGGCGTCCTGCGCATCGGCGCCGGGCGCAAGCATGAGCATCGCGCCCATGCACAGACCCAAGGCGATCCGGTGAAACAATCCCCGCGCTTCCATCCCCGCTTCCGTTCTCAAAACGACCCCACCGGTTTCGTGCACGTCCCTACAACATGGCGCGAAACGGCTTATGGCTCAATCCCATCTAACTTGTGACGTGTGGGAGGTTAACTTCGCGTGTTCTGACCCTGTTCAGGACGCAGCCCCGGCTTCGATATGCTCCATATCCTCATCGGAAAAGCCGAAATGATGGCCAATCTCATGGATGAGCACATGCCCGATCAGGTGGCCTAACTCCTCCCCGTTTTCCGACCATTCGTCGAGAATAGCGCGCCGGTAGAGGAACACCATATCTGGTTCGCGCGCACTTTCCATGACGCTTTGCTTCGTCAGGCTCACGCCCTGGTAGAGGCCCGTCAGCTCGAACGGATCCTCGATGCCGAGGCTATCCAGGATTTCGTCAGTGGCGAAGTCTTCGACGCGGATGAGAAGATCGCCAGCGATGTCGCGGAATTCTGGTGGCAGTTTTTCCCATGCCTCCATCGCGAGAGCCTCGAACTCGGCGAGCGTCGGGGCCTTGGCGCTGGCCCATTGCACTGACACGTTTGCACTCCTTCCGCTGCCGAACCGCAATCTACCGAGATAGTGTCGCGATAAGCGAATGAAAGGGCTGCGAAACCGCCCATTCAGGCGGTCTTGTCGGCAACAATCAGCAGCTCCTGCAGGGTGAAATGCAACTCGCCGTCTTGATCGGTGCGCGGCTGCAAGAAGGTTCGCAGGCCCGACGGGCCGCTCGTGAGGATGCGCCGAAGTTCGGTGACGGTATCGGGCGCGCATCGCATTCGCGTCACCCATGACGAGAAATCGAGTTCTTTGCCGAACTGCTCTCTCGCGACGATCCTGAAGCCTGCATCCGTCAGCAGGCTGATCCATGTTTCGGGCGGCGGCGCGAGGGCATGGCTCGGGTCGCGCAATTTCTCGAAGGCGTTGTAGGCGGTAGCCGTGTCCGCAATGTCGCTTTGAGATGCGTCCGGCAACTGCTGCGCGTCCGGAGCGACGTTGTCGACGAGGGCGAAGCGGCCTCCCGCCTTCAAGACGCGGCGGACTTCGGCAACGAAGCGACGCAAGTCTGGGAAATGATGAGCCGCCAGGCGGCAACAGACGAGATCGAAGCGGGAGTCCTCGAAGGGAAGCGCTCCAGCTTCGGCCTTGGCGGTCGACACGTTGGCAAGGTTTCGGTCAGCGGCGAGCTTCGCTGCTTCGCGCAGCATCTCGTCGGTGATGTCGCTGGCTATAATGTTCGCCAAGTGTGGCGCGAATGCCGCGGCCATATGGCCTGCCCCGGTCGCGACGTCGAGGCCCTGCCAGCGGCGCTGCGGCTGGGCCAATTCCACGATCCGGGCGAGACTTTCGCCTTTGGCGTGCACATCCGAGGTCGCATACGCGGCGGCGGACGCACCAAACTGCGAGCGGACGAGGTCGGAGCCGTCTTTCGTCATGATGAGCTCAATTAAGCATTAACGGTTTGCTAAAAAGTCTTTTTTAGTCAGGTGTCTCGGCGCGTGTTCTTAACATCTCGCAAGAATATATGCCGCATCGTCGCGCATCGGTTGCATGCTTATGTTCCGTGCCACTTTCTGTGAGCCGTTTGCCATAACTGGTTGAGAGAATTTGATGTCGAAGACGCTCGCGTTTCGCCCACGGCAAGAGTCTATGCCGATCGATGAGGGCTCGTGGCACGGTAACAGCAATTCCTTCGAACTGCGCATTCTCGAAGACGAGAAAGACATTAGTGAAGCCTTACAGCTCAGGGGCCGCGCTTACACGGCCATCGGCTACGACATCGACAAGGCCGACGGCGAATATACGGATCACTTCGATACGCTCGCGACGACCGTCTTGTTCGGCGCCTACGATGGCGGACGTATCGTCGGGACGGTGCGCCTCTGTTTCTCGCTCCCGCAGTCCGTCGCGACGCTGCCCTGCGCCTCGCACTATCCGGCGCTGAGGGATATGCATCGCTCGCAAAGCCACGGCTTCGTTGAAATTTCGAGACTGTCCATCGAGCCGGACATCGCCAATGTGTCTTACCGGACGACGCTTTATGCGTTCCTCGTCCGGGCTTCGCTGACGGCGGCGCTGGCGACGGGTGTCTCGATGCTGCTGATCGCGACGCGGCCCGATTGGGTGAAGTTCTATCGCTATATGCTTGGCTTCCAGCAGATCGGCGAGCCGGCGTTCTATCCGCCCGGCGATTTCAAGATCACGCTGCTCGGCGGCAGCCTGGAGCAGGCGCGCATGCGCCAGCGGCTGCAGAACCGCTTCTTCAAGATCACGGAAGAGGAAGTCGCCAGCATGAAGGGCGCGATCGGACGGACGCTGAGCCGTGCGGATCAGGCCGAAGAGATCAAGATCGCGGTGTAGTTTTGTTGGGCGATGGCGACTCTCCTGCGGAGAGCCGGCCGCCATCGCCGTATTATTGATTAAGCCTGCCAGCTCCGGACGTCGACGAAGTGGCCTTCGAGCGCGGCTGCGGCGGCCATGATCGGCGAGACCAGGTGCGTGCGGCCTTTGTAGCCCTGACGCCCCTCGAAGTTGCGGTTCGAGGTCGAGGCGCAGCGCTGGCCCGGCTTCAACTGATCCGGGTTCATGCCGAGGCACATCGAGCATCCGGGCTCGCGCCATTCGAAGCCCGCTGCCCTGAAGATCTTGTCCAGACCTTCCGATTCCGCCTGCTCTTTGACGAGGCCCGAACCCGGCACGATCATCGCGTAGGCGAGGCGTGACGAGATCTTCTTGCCATCGACGATTTTCGCGACGGCCCGCAGGTCTTCGATGCGGCCGTTGGTGCAGGAGCCGATCCAGACGACATCGAGCGGGATGTCGGTGATCTTGGTTCCCGGGGCGAGGCCCATGTAGTCGAGCGCGCGCTGCATCGAGGCCCGCTTGTTCTCGTCTACGACGTCGGCGGGATTGGGCACGACGCTGGTGATCGCGGTCACGTCCTCGGGGCTCGTGCCCCAGGAGACGATCGGCGGCAGCTTCGCGGCATCGAGACGGATTTCGCGATCGAAGTATGCGCCCTCGTCCGAATGCAAGGTTTCCCAGTATTTCATCGCCATGTCCCAGGCCATGCCTTTCGGCGCCTTGGGGCGATCCTTGATGAATGCGAACGTCTTTTCGTCCGGCGCGATCATGCCGGCGCGGGCGCCGCCCTCGATCGACATGTTGCAGACGGTCATGCGGCCTTCCATCGACAGCGCACGGATGGCGTCTCCGGCGTATTCGATGACCGAGCCGGTGCCGCCCGCCGTGCCGATCTCGCCGATGATGGCGAGGATGATGTCCTTGGCGCCGACGCCGTGCGGTGCGACGCCGTCGACGACGACGCGCATGTTCTTGGCTTTCTTCTGGATCAGCGTCTGGGTCGCGAGCACGTGCTCGACCTCGGAGGTGCCGATGCCATGCGCGAGCGCGCCGAACGCGCCGTGCGTCGAGGTGTGGCTGTCGCCGCAGACGATGGTCGTTCCCGGCAGCGTGAAGCCCTGCTCGGGTCCAACGACGTGGACGATGCCCTGCCGCTTATCGAGCTCGTTGTAGTATTCGATGCCGAAGTCGCGGGCGTTCGTCGCCAGGGTTTCGACCTGGACGCGGCTCTGCTCGTCGGCGATGCCCTTCGTGCGGTCGGTGGTCGGAACGTTGTGGTCGACGACGGCGAGGGTTTTCTCGGGCGCGCGCACCTTGCGTCCGGCCATGCGCAGCCCTTCGAACGCCTGCGGGCTCGTGACCTCGTGAACGAGGTGGCGGTCGATGTAGAGGAGGCATGTTCCGTCCTCGGACTTTTCGACCACGTGATCGTCGAAGATTTTATCGTAAAGCGTTTTTGCCATGATTTTATGGGCCTTAACGGGCGTCGGACGGTGAAACCGGTTAGATAGCGTCAGACCGGCGATTGCGCAAATAAGCCGTCGTCGCAGGTTCGATCAGGAAAGCTTCGCGGTTTACCGAAACCGGCTGATCTTGGATACCAGAAAGTCGCGCAAAAGCTGGACTTTTTTCGAGGCTTTCAATTCCTCGGCGTAGGCGAAGATCAGGTTTAGCGAGGGCTGCTCGAATTCGGCCAGGACCGGCACGAGTTCCGACTGCTCGTCGCTCATGTAGTCGGGGATCATTCCGATGCCGATGCCGGCCTGGATGGCGTATTTGATCGCGACGACGCTGTTGACCCTGAGGGCCGCTTCGCGCGGCGATGCGCCTTCGCGCCCGGCCGTCTCGATCCACGACATGGCGTCGAGGTGCTGCGCCGGAATGCCCGTATAGGCGATGATCCGGTGCTGATCGAGTTCGGCCAGCGTCTTCGGCGTTCCGTGCTTGCGCAGGTACTGGGCGGACGCGAAGGCGCGAACGCGGCTTTCAAACAGCGAACGGCGGATCAGGTCGGCCTGTTCCGGTTCGCGCGTCCAGATCGCAACGTCGGCGGCGCGCATGCCGATATCGACCTGATCGTCGTTGAGGATCAGCTCGACGCGAATTTCAGGATAGAGATCGCCGAATTCCTGGAGCCGGGGCGTCAGCCAGATCGTGCCGAAGCCGATTGGCGCGGTGATGCGCAGATCGCCCGACGGTTTCGAGGTCGAGTCCGACAGCAGCGTTTCGGCAGTCTGGAGTTTGGCGAACACCTCGGCGACGGTGCGATTGAGGAGTTCGCCCTGTTCCGTCAGAACGAGGCCGCGGGCGTGACGATGAAAGAGCGTGACCTTGAGGTTCGCTTCGAGCGCCGAAATCTGGCGGCTGACTGCGGACTGGCTCATGTGCAGCTGCTCGCCGGCATGCGTGAAACTGCCGGCCTCCGCTGCCGCGTGGAAAATACGCAGTTTGTCCCAATCCATCTTCAACGCTTTCGGTGATTGGCCAAGTTGCACCCGATCGGGCGCAGCTCTGAAGCGGCGGCGAAGTCTAGCGAAATATGGTTACGTTACAATGCAGTGTTGGTCAGTCGAGGCGTTATTCGGCGGCGTCCGCTTGGGCTTCGACTTTGGCGAGATACCGTTCGGCTTCGAGCGCGGCCATGCATCCCATGCCTGCCGCCGTCACAGCCTGACGGAAAACCTCGTCCTTGACGTCGCCTGCCGCGAACACACCCGGTATCGCCGTTGCCGTCGAGTCGGGTGCCGTAATCAGGTAGCCGGACGGTGTCGTCTCGAGCTGGCCTTTGAACAGCTCGGTCGCTGGCGCATGACCGATGGCGACGAAAAATCCGTCCGCCGGAATTTTGGACGTCGCGCCGGTTTTGACGTTCTTCAGAACGACGCCAGTGACGGACTTCGGCGTCGTCGTTCCGACGACTTCCTCGACGGCGCTATCCCAGACGACCTCGATCTTCGGGTTCTTGAACAGGCGCTCCTGCAGGATCTTTTCGGCGCGCAGGAAGTCGCGGCGATGGACGAGCGTCACCTTGTTGGCGAAGTTGGTCAGAAACAGCGCTTCCTCGACGGCGGTATTGCCGCCACCGACCACCACGACATCCTTGCCCTTGTAGAAAAAGCCGTCGCAGGTGGCGCAGGCAGAGACGCCGTGCCCCTGGAAATGCGCTTCCGACGGCAGGCCAAGCCAACGCGCCTGGGCGCCGGTGCAGATGATCAGCGCATCGCACGTGTAGATATCGCCGCTATCGCCTTCGAGGCGGATGGGCCTAGCGCGCAGATCGACCTTGTTGATCTGGTCCATCACGATATGGGTGCCGACGTGCTCGGCCTGCGCCTGCATCTGCTCCATCAGCCAAGGGCCCTGGATCGGCTCGGCAAAACCGGGATAGTTCTCGACGTCGGTCGTGATCGTGAGCTGGCCTCCGGGCTGCGAGCCCTGAATGAGCGTCGGAGCGAGCATGGCGCGGGCCGCGTAGATGGCTGCCGTGTATCCGGCCGGGCCGGAGCCGAGGACGATCACCTTGGAATGGTGCGGTTTCTTGGTCATGATTCAAAGCTCCGGGAAGGGCAGATAATTAGGGGACGCGGGATCGGATCGTCAATGACAGGCAAGGTCGGCGCGGCAATAGGGGCATCCGTCAGGTGTGAGCGGGCGGGGCTCGGCTTGTTTTTGGGCAAAACCGGGAGTCTGATTGCATGAACGAGCAGCCGACAGCGCCGCCGGTGCTCGGGATGCGAGAGAGAATCAGGGCCATCCTGATCGGCTCCTCCGGCAATCTGGTCGAGTGGTACGATTTTTACGTCTACGCGGCGTTCTCGCTTTACTTCGCAAAGGCATTCTTTCCGGCGGGCGATCAGACGGCGCAGCTCCTCAACACGGCCGCCATCTTCGCAGTCGGGTTCCTGATGCGACCGATCGGGGCGTGGCTGTTCGGGCGCATGGCGGACCGTCATGGCCGGCGTGTCGCGCTGACGACGTCGGTTCTGCTGATGTGTTTCGGTTCGGCGCTGCTCGCCGTTACACCGGTTTATGCGACGATCGGCATCGCGGCGCCGATCATCCTGCTCGTGGCGCGGATGATCCAAGGTCTGAGCCTCGGTGGCGAGTACGGCACGAGCGCCACTTATCTTTCCGAAATGGCGACAGCCGAGCGGCGCGGTTTCTATTCGAGCTTCCAATACGTGACGCTGATCGGCGGGCAGCTCGCGGCCATGCTGGTTCTGGTTGTGCTGCAGAAATTCGTTCTGACGCCGGCCGAACTCGATGCCTGGGGCTGGCGCATTCCGTTCGCGATCGGCGCGGGACTTGCCGTCGTCGCTTATGTCATGCGGCGGGATCTCGCCGAGACGGAAGCGTTCCATCGCTCGAAGCGGCGTGAGGGCTCGCTCAAGGCCCTGTTCGCCCATCCGAGGGAGGTCGCCATCGTCGTCGGATTGACGCTCGGCGGCACGCTCGCGTTCTATACGTACACGACCTACATGCAGAAATTTCTGGTCAACACGTCGGGGTTTTCAAAGGATACCGCGACGCTGATCTCGGCTTCCGCGTTGTTCGTCTACATGCTGATGCAGCCCGTTGTCGGCGCGATCTCGGACAGGATCGGACGACGTCCCGTGCTGATCGCGTTCGGCGTGCTCGGCGTTTTGTTTACGGTGCCGCTGCTCACTGCAATTCAATCGACGCAAGATCCGCTCGCCGCCTTTGCCCTGATCGTTGCGGGTCTCGCGATCGTGTCGTGCTACACCGCGATCAACGCTGTCGTGAAGGCGGAGCTGTTTCCGACTTCGGTGCGGGCGCTGGGCGTCGGATTACCCTATGCGCTGACGGTGGCGCTGTTCGGCGGCACGGCGGAATATATTGCGCTCTGGCTGAAGCAAGCCGGCCGCGAGACGGACTTTTTCTGGTACGTCACGATCTGCATCGGTCTCTCGCTCGTCGTCTACGCAACGATGCGCGACACGCGCAACGACAGTGCGATCAACAAAAGCGAAGGCTCTTAGATCAATCGCAACGCCTTGAGGCTGGCGTGGCCGTGGCGGCCGACGATGACGTGGTCATGGACAGTGACGCCCAGCGGTTTCGCGGCGTCGATGATCTGCTTCGTGACATCGATGTCGGCGCGCGACGGCGTCGGATCTCCCGACGGGTGATTGTGGATCATCCCCCTAAAATCCGAACCGCATTGATATTCCAGACATTTTTCTGGATTTCGGTGGAGCTGGTGCCGGGGAATGGGGCATGTTCCCAATGATCGACCGTGATTATCACGGCTGATCACCGGTGAGTTCAGTGAGTCGCCTTGATGCACGGCAACTCACTTTATTCCTTCCGTCCCACGCTTCAAGCTCGTCGATCGGATAGAGGACGGCTTTGCCAATCTTAACGAACGACGGGCCGATCTTCATCGCACGCCAGTTCCGAAGCGTTCCAACCGAGACGCCGCCGCGATAGCGCTCCGAGACTTCCTCCGGGGTAAGAAATTTGTTGTCCAATGTCAGCCTCCCTCGATCGACAAGGTGGTGTCGCTCATTCGATGGTCATCGAGCGCGAGGCGATTTCCTTGAGTACAATGTCACCCGACGTCACCATTGGGCGTGCTTGTTATCGGTCGCTCACGCTGTTGCACGAGTGACCATGCAGCGCGGAGGTGAAATTGGGGAAGTCTGATTTTATCGGAGTAGGGAATGCGGATAGCCAGGGTTAGATATAGGACGGTGGAACAACCGTGCTTGGCTATTCCTTGTTCAAGATCGCTCGTGCATTTAGTCCTTGCTCTCCGAAGGTGGAGGCCTCAGGTTCGAAAACTGATGGGTGTGCCGACACGCGGTTGAAGCGATGCTGATCGCGTGATTCCCAGCCCCGACCGCTGTCTGCCCAGGCACTACGAGCGATCTTGCAACCGCCTCAGGGAATCCACCGTCAGGCTATCGCCTTCTCTCGATGCGCATCTGCCTCTCCACGATCGAAGCGGGCGTATCGAAGAGCGAGGGTTGGCAAGACCAGCAGGTTGAGCGCCATCGACGTCATGAGGCCGCCCAGGATAACGATCGCCATCGGGCCTTCGATCTCGCGCCCTGGTTCGCCCGCCCCCAGCGCGAGCGGAAGTAAACCGAGGCCAGTCACCAGAGAGGTCATGAGAATCGGAACGAGTCGATCCGCGGCACCTCAACGGCAGTCTCGAGGCCCCATGCGCGGCCTTCGACCATGACGAGATGTTCGTAATGCGAAATCATCAGGATGGAATTGCGTAGCGTGATGCCGAACAGCGTTACGAAGCCGACCAGTGATCCGAGCGAAAGCAGCCCACCGGTCAAAGCGACCGCAAAGACCCCACCCACGAACGCGAAAGGCAAGTTTATCAGAACCAGGACGAGGTTGCGCCAGTGGCCGGTGACGATCGAAAGCAGGAGAACGATGCCGAGTGCAGCCAGCAGTGCATTCACGAGTAGGTCGCGCTGCGACTGAGCTTGCGCCTCGGCCGAACCCGCAAACTCCACGTGCGCGCCGGGCGGCAACGTAACCTCCTTGGCGATCTTCCGTTTGACGTCACTCACAAAGGACGCGAGATCACGTCCGCTCACGTTCGCGGTCACCGTCTGAACACGCTGCGCGCTCCGATGCAGGACCTGGTATCGCCCGGATGTTTCGTAGACATCAGCTACTTGTTTTAGAAGAACGTAGGCTCCGCCCGAGGTTCGCAGCGGGAGATCGCCAATCTGCGTGAGCCTGGCGCGCGCCTGCGCATCGAGGATCACGGTAACGTTGAAGACTGCATTGCCTTCATATGCCTGCCCGACTACATCCCCTTGGTAGGCTGTGCGAATCAACTCAAGCACTTCCACCGCGTCGATCCCCCATCGCTGTAGGTCGGCAGGACGGAGCGTTACGTTAATCTGCGGCATCCCCGGCGGAGATTGTAGCTGGACATCTACGGCGCCTGAAACCTCGCTCAGTTCGCGTGCGACATCCCGTGCAGCTTTTTCAAGTGAATCGAGGTCAGCGCCGTAGACATTCACGGCGAGCGCGGCGGTAAAGCCCGATACCGTTTCCTCGACCCGTTCCGCCAAATAGGTCTTGAGCGAGAAACTGATGCCAGCGAACTTCGCAAGGGCTGCTCGCATGTGCGTTTCGGCCACGCTTTGATCGTGGCCGGAGAGGCCCGGCTGCAGGTCAATCTCGAACTCACTGTAGTGGGGCCTACGGTATCCACGCCGGCTTCGGCACGCCCTGCGTGCTGCGCGACGCTGCGCACGCCCGGAACCTTTCGGAGGGCTTCCGTGATCAAGCCTCCGATCCGAAGTGACTCATCGAGCGAAGTGCCCGGTATCGCCGAGACGTGGAGGATGAGATGTCCTTCCCGTAGGTCGGGTAGGAACGTACCGCCAAAGAACGGCAACATCGCCGCGCCCGCGATGGTAAGGGCAAAAGCCGTCGCGATGACGAGCCTCGGAAAGCGCTCGATATGCCGGAGCAGCGTCTCATAATAGCCGCGCGACCAGCGGACCATTGGCGGGTCCCGATGCTCTCGTCGGCTCTTTCCGACGAGCAGCACCATCGAAAGTGCGGGCGTAACGGTCAGCGCGACCGCGAGGGAGGCGAGCACCGCAAGGATGTAGGCGACCCCCAAAGGTCCGAACAGACGGCCGCCGACGCCCGAGAGCGTGAGGACAGGCAAGAACACCAGCAAAACGGCGAAAGTCGCGTACACGACCGCGCTGCGGACCTCGAGGATCGCATCGAGCACGACGCGCCCCTCAGTCCTCGGTTCAGCCAATCGGCGATTTTCGCGCAGTCGGCGCACAACGTTTTCGACGCCGATCACAGCGTCATCGACCACCTCGCCGATAGCAATCGCGAGTCCACCGAGCGTCATGGTGTTGAGGGTCTCACCCATCCATTGCAGGGCAAGCACGGCCGCGATCAACGAGAGCGGGATCGCGGTGCAACTGATGATCGAGGTGCGCCAGTCGAACAGGAAAAGGAACAGAACAATGATTACAAGCGCACCGCCGATCAGGAGGGCGTGCAACACATTTTGGGTTGCCGTATCGATGAAATTGGCCGGACGAAACAGATCCGCATGAAGTTGAACCTTTTCGCCCTCAGCGCCGGCCGCAGTTCGTGCAGTGCAGCTTCCACCCGCGTCGTGACGTCCCGCGTGTTGGCCCCGTATTGCTGGCTTAACATTAGCACGATGCCAGGCCGACCATTGATGAGACCGGCACCGATCGGCGGCTCGGGAGCCATGACGACGTTCGCGACATCGCCGAGCACGATGCTTGCGCCGCCCTCGTGCATCAGAACGGTGCGGGCGACTTGCTCCGGCGTCAAAGACTGGCCGAAGGTCTGGAGGGTCAAGCGCTGATTGACCGTGTCAACGAAACCGGCACCCCGCACGCCCGTGGCCTTGCGCGCGGCAGCCAAGACATCGTTCATGCCAACCCGAAATCGGATCAGATCATCCGGACGGACCTGCACCTGTAGAGATCTCACGTCTCTGCCGTAGATCGAAACTTGCGCAACACCTGGCACAGCCAATAGGCGCCTCGCCACGGTCCAATCCGCGATGGTGCGCAAGCCCATCAGCGAGCGCTGCTCGGATGTCAGACCGATGACGAGCACCGTGCCAGCCGTGGGGGTCAACGGCGTCATCGCGGGAGGTAGGACGCCTTGCGGCAGCCGGGTGGCGACCACCGCGAGACGCTCGTTGACGAGTTGGCGCGCGCGGTAAATGTCGCTGCTGGGGCGGAATACGACCGTTATGACCGACAACCCCTGGATCGAGGACGAACGCATACTTTCGACGCCCGCCAACCCGTTGATGGACGTTTCGATCGGCTGGGTGACAAGAACCTCGACTTGCTCTGGGCTCAGGCCGGGCGCTTCCGTCTGGATCGCGACTTGCGGCGGCGCGAATTCGGGGAACACGGCGTATTTGGCGCTCGCAAGCGAACACAGTCCGTAGCCCAATAGCGTGCAGAGCACGATTCCACGGAAGCGAATGGCGAACGAGACAAGGGCAGCTTGAGGCCCCGCGTGGCTGCCGAGACGGTTGTCAGTCATTGTCAGCGCTGGCCCGAAGCTCGCTCTTGGCCTCCTCGGAAAGGAGGACCTGCGCGCCGCGGGTCACGACTTCCGCGCCGACGGGAAGGTCCCGCACGACGTAATCGTCGTCGGAGACCGGTTGGTCGGTGTTGATCGGGTGCCGCTTGAACGCCTCGGGGCCGACGCGCAGGTACACCCAGGAGCGCCCCTGCCAGCGCACGATGGCTGTGTCCTCGACGAATACCCCCTCGTATGTCTTGCCAGACGGCACATAGACCGTCGTGTTATACCCGGCAGGAGGCCGCTGTCTCCCTGCGCCGTGAAGAAGTAGCTCACGCCCTGAATGCGCGCGTCTGTCCGTGTTGCGGGTGAGAGGTACTGGAGGTCGATATTGGCGTCACGCGTGGGCGCCTGCGCGAGAGCTGTCCGAGGAGGGGCCGCCAAGGTGGCGCCGGGTTGTAGCGTTACCTGAACCAGAAACCTTTCGCGCTCGATCAGTCGGACAACGGTTGGCGAACGCTCGATGATTGCCCCGCCGATCAGCGGCCCCCATTCCTGTTGCGCCGTCGCCCCTAAGGTTCTCACCTGCGATTCAGCGGCGGACAGTGCGGCCTGCTCGGTCCGAAACGTTCCTTCAGCGGCTTCGGCATCCTTCCTGGGGAGAGCTGCGGACTGCGCCAGATTCTTCGCGCGCTCAAATGCGCTCTTTGCGACGTCGAACCTGGCCTGCGCCATCTGAAGCTGAGCGTAGGCATTGGCATAGCTGTTGGTGAGTTCGGTGACGCGGGCGATATCGAGGACGGCGCCGTAGGCACGGAACTGTTCGGGATGGGGTTCCACGATCAACACCGTGGTCTGAAGCCCAATTTGCTTCTGCTGTTCCGGAGAAAGCTTGACCGTTGTCGGATCGCCAGCGGCCAAACCCAACGGCTGAGGGTGAATGGCGGGCTGGGCCCGCCCGATTTGGGCGGCACCGACCCAACATGACAGAGTCAGCACAAGCAGCGCCGCGCGGAGTGCGGCCACAGAGCGCACCTGTTGGCAAAGCATATTTAGGCTTTCATAGAGCGTGTGGACAAAATAAATGTTACAGCCGTAACATCTATCTCGGATATTGAATCGGTTCAAGGAGCGGCTGGCAGGGGACCGAACGAGGTCTGCCCAAGTCGAATCAAAAATCATGACAAAAGAACGCAGCCGCGCAAAAAAAGCGCGTCGTCCGGAAATCAAAGAAGAGCCACAGGCCATAGAGTCGAAGTCCGGGAAAGCCCGCCAAGGCGGTTCTCGGTCATGGCTGCTTCTGACCTACAAGGTGCCCGCCGAGCCGGCAAAGCGCCGCATTGCGCTGTGGCGCAAGCTGAAGGCCTTGGGGGCCATCTATCTGCAAAGCGGCGTATGCCTGTTACCGAAAATCGACGCACACGAGCGACGTTTGAAGGTCCTGCAGAACGAGATCTTCGAGATGGACGGGGACGCGGTGCTTCTCGAAACCGTTGGGCTCGACCACGCACAGGAGCAGAGGGTGATCGCTCGATTTTCGGCCGAGCGAGATGAGGCCTATCGCGAATTCATCAGTCGCTGCGACGACTTTGACGGCGAAATCGCGAAGGAGCGCGGCAACGGAAAGTTCACCTATGCCGAGGTTGAAGAGAACGAAGAGGATCTGACGAAGCTGCGGGCGTGGCTCGATAAAATCGTCCGTCTCGATTTCTACGGTGCCTCGCTCCGCGAGGAAGCTGAGGAACGGTTCGCTCGTTGTGCAGCACTGCTGGATGAATATGCGCGCGAAGTGTTCGAGGCGCAGGACGAAAACAGCACAAGCACCAATTCCGCCTGAAGAGGCAGACCTTCTTTGGCTGTGAAGTCCTGCTCGGCGGCGACGCCAAGCGCGTCGTCAACGCCCGCGAACAGAAGAGATGAGATGGACAAGATTACGGAGAAAACCCCGGTCCACGAAGCGCGGCACGGCATTCCCGCCGGCGTGTGGGCGCTGGGCTTCGTATCGATGCTGATGGACATATCGTCGGAGATGATCCACGCGTTGTTGCCTGTCTACATGGTGACGGTGCTCGGGACCTCGACCCTTGCCGTTGGCATCATCGAAGGCATCGCTGAAGCGACGGCCTCGATCACCAAAGTTTTTTCGGGCGCTCTCAGCGACTGGCTAGGCAAGCGGAAGTTTCTAGCCGCCCTCGGCTACGGGCTTGCCGCGTTCACCAAACCGATCTTTCCGCTCGCCGCCTCGCTTGATTGGCTCGTCGCCGCCCGTTTCATCGACCGTGTCGGCAAGGGTATTCGCGGCGCACCGCGCGACGCCCTGGTGGCCGACATCGCGCCGCCCGAGCTGCGCGGGGCCGCCTTCGGCCTGCGTCAGTCACTCGATACGATCGGCGCCTTCATCGGCCCGCTACTCGCCATCGGCCTCATGTGGCTGACGGCGGACCATTTTCAGACGGTGTTCTGGATCGCCGTCATTCCGGCCTTCCTGTCGGTCGCGCTGATCCTCGTCGTGGTCAAGGAGCCGGAGCGGTCGAGGGACCTACGCAAAGTTCGCATGCCGCTGCATCGCGAGGAGTTACGACGCCTCGGCTCGGTCTATTGGTGGGTCGTAGCGGTCGCGGCGGTGTTCACGCTCGCGCGCTTCAGCGAAGCATTTCTCATCCTGCGCGCCCAGTCGATCGGTCTGCCGTTGGCGCTCGTCCCGATCGTGCTGGTGCTCATGAGTCTCGCTTATTCGGCCTCGGCCTATCCGATCGGCGTTCTCTCCGACCGGATGGATCGCATGACGATTCTGATACTCGGCATGATCCTGCTCGTCCTTGCCGATCTCGTGCTCGCCTTCGCGGGTAGCCTTTGGGGCGTCGGCATCGGCGTCGTGCTCTGGGGGCTGCATATGGGCTTCACCCAGGGCCTGCTCGCGGCCCTGATAGCCGAAGCGGCACCCGCCGAACTGCGCGGCACCGCCTTCGGCATGTTCAATCTGGTTGCCGGCTTGGCGCTGCTGGCTGCCAGTATAATCGCCGGCGCGCTCTGGGATGTGATCGGTCCGCAAGCCACCTTTATGGCTGGCGCGGCTTTCGCCGTGCTGACTACGTTGGGTCTGCTGCTTGTTCGCGGCCAGATGAAACACCCGCGCTAAGTTTGAACAGCAACACCGACACTTTCACAAGATGCCGACGACGAGATAAGGATTCAGAATTGCAGTTACACGACGTAGACGCCGCAGCGACGCGTGCCATCAACAGTCTGGCTGGAGCGAGCACCACCATCGATTTTCTGATGATCTGGAGCTCGGCGCTCGGTATCCCGCTTCTTGTTTTGGCGGTCGCCGGGCAATGGTGGCGGCACGACGACCGGCAGCACGTTCGGCATGTATTGGTCGCCGCCGGGTTTTCCTTTCTCCTCGGCCTTGCAATCAACCAGATCATCTTGTTGTTCGTCCATCGGATACGACCTTATGACGGTGGCATCACGCATCTTCTGATCGATCGCAGCGCCGATCCGTCATTCCCCTCCGATCACGCCACCGCGACCTTCGCCATCGCCGCGGCCTTTCTGCTGCACGGCATGCGGCGGCTTGGTGCGTGGTTTCTGGCAGCCGCCGTACTTGTGACGTTCTCCCGAGTCTATGTCGGAACGCACTATCTCGGCGACGTTCTTGGCGGCGCCTCGACCGGGATTGTCGCCGCCATGCTGGTCCGCTCGCTCTATAGGGAAGGGACGCGGGCCGATCGCATGATCACCAGCATTCTTTAGGGCCAGTGCGGTAATCCGGGCGCAGAAAAGGCCCAGTTATCTTGGCTGTGGTTGAGCTTGAGGCGACAGAGCTTCGATGATCCGGCAATCAGCAACGGTGCCGCAGCGGCATTGATCGATCATGCTGTCCAGCTCGCGGCGCAACGCGCGCAAGTCGGCGATCTTTCGATCGACTTCAACTCGATGCTCTCTGGCAATGGCATCGACGGCTTCACACGATCGGTCGCGCTGGTCGGCCAAATCGAGCAATGCGCGGATCTGGTCGAGCGAAAAGCCAAGGTCGCGCGAGCGCCGGATGAAGCTTAGGCGCTTGAGGTGCTCCGCTCCATAGGCGCGATAATTGCCCGCCGTCCGGCCCGGCGCGGCCAGCAGCCCGATCCGCTCGTAATAGCGGATGGTCTCGACCTTGGTGTCGGTTCCTCGCCCCAGTTCTCCGATCGTCAGAAAATTGCCTGTCATGGCCTTGACCCTGTAGTTGCTACAGGGTGCATATGGGTCGTCATGTCTAACTTGTCGAGGGGATCCCAATGGCAGCCGACGGCAAACTTGGCTTGGGCTCCTTGATTTTGTGGCGACTACAGAACGTTGGGTGCGCTCACGATTCGAGCCACGCTCAAGAAAGTTAAGCAATTCAGGAGTTCATGATGACCGCAGATGCCGGGACAAGGAGCACGTCAAGCTCGCTACGCTTCAAGGTCGACGGCTTGGATTGTCAGAACGAAGTTCGGATGCTTCGTGCCGCGGTCGGTCCGGTCGTGGGTGGCGATGACAAGCTGGCGTTCGACACCAAGGGCGGTATCATGGAGGTGGCGGGCCAGGGCATCTCGTCTCTCGATGTAATCGAACAGGCGGTCGCCACGACAGGGATGCAAGCCAAGCTGTTGCCGCAGCCGGATAAACCGACGACATCTGCGTGGCTGTTCAAGGTTGAAGGGCTCGATTGCAAGAACGAGGTCGCGATCCTCAAGCGCGAAATCGGTCCACTGGTGGGTGGTGACGACCGGCTTGCTTTCGACACGACAAAGGGACTGATGACGATCGCGATTCAGCAGCGGGTCTCGATCGACGACCTCTTGCGCGGCGTCTCAAAGACCGGAATGTCCGGTGCTCTCGTCGAAGATGGTACGGACGACACCTTACTTCTGCGCGTGCACGGTCTCGACTGCAAGAATGAGGTAGCTGCTCTAACCCGGGAACTGGGGCCGCTCGTCGGCGAGGATAAGCTCGCCTTCGACACTGCGCAGGGCGCCATGACCGTTGCACCCCAGAGCCGGGCAACGCTCGAACAGATCGAGCAGGCGGTCGCGCGGACGGGAATGCGGGCGGAACCGTGGTCATCGCCAACCCCTCAAGATTCGGCAACCTGCGATGCTGTTGGATTTGCGTGCAGTTGCGCGGTCGACGTGCAGGAAGCTCTCAGCCCGCCGCTCCCAACCAATCTGCCTGGTGGCGTTATCTATCGAATCCACGGCATGGATTGCGCCGACGAGATCGCCGCCCTGAAGCGCGAAGTTGGCCCGCTCGTTGGCGAAGACAAGCTTGCCTTTGACCTCCTTAACGGCCGCATGTCGATCGACATGACGCCCGACGCCACGTTGGAAGCTCGCATCGAAAAGGCTGTCTCACGTGCAGGTCTGCGGGCGGAGCCTTGGACCGAGGGCGCGACAAGCGAGGCCGCGCAGGCAGAAGAACGCCGAAGGCGCATTCAGTCATGGCTGACCGCTGCGAGCGGCGTTTTTGCTGCGCTCGGCTTTGCGGTCCACGCTTGGCTCTTAGGCGGTATTGTCGCGGCCTTCGAGGCTGGCGAACACGGTGCAGGCGCAACGCCGCTGGCGAGCATCATTCTTTATACGCTCGCTGTGCTGTGTGCGGTGCGCTATGTCGCCCCGAAGGCTTGGCTCGCGGCACGACGCCTGCGTCCCGACATGAACCTCCTGATGGTGATAGCGGTCGTAGGCGCGATCAGCATCGGCGCCTGGTTCGAGGCTGCGACGGTCTCGTTCTTCTTCGCACTGGCTCTTGCGCTTGAAGCGTGGAGCCTCGGCCGGGCACGGCGCGCCGTTGCGGCTCTGATGGAGCTCGCGCCGTCCACGGCCCGTATCAAGCTCGATGATGGTAGCGAGCGCGATGTTCCGGCAGCCGAGGTTCGTGTCGGCTCGCACATCATCATTCGACCTGGTGACAAGGTTCCGCTCGACGGCCGGGTGGCCGCTGGCGAGAGCGAGGTCAATCAGGCGCCGATCACCGGCGAAAGCGTTCCCGTCTTCAAGTCCGAAGGAGACGAGGTCTTTGCAGGCACCATCAATGGCGAAGGCGCCCTCGACGTCGTGACCACCAAGGCCGCGAACGACACGACGCTCGCGCAAATCATCCGCATGGTCGGCTCCGCGCAGGGCCGACGCGCACCGAGCGAGCAATGGGTCGAGAAGTTCGCACGCGTCTATACGCCGGTTGTGATGGTGCTCGCGATCGCTGTATTCCTCATCCCGCCCCTGTTGCTCGGCGGTGGTTGGGAGATCTGGTTCTATCGCGCCCTCGTGCTGCTCGTGATCGCCTGCCCCTGTGCCCTTGTGATCTCGACGCCGGTAACGATCGTAGCCGCCCTCGCAGGAGCGGCGAAGCAAGGCGTCCTGGTGAAAGGCGGCGTCCATCTCGAAACGCCGGCGCGTCTGAAGGCGATCGCCATGGACAAGACCGGGACCCTCACCGAAGGACGCCCTCAGGTCGTGGAGATCGTCGCGCTTGGCAACCGCAGCGAAGGCGACGTTCTTCGGCTGGCCGCAGCCCTCGAGGCCCGTAGCGAGCACCCGATAGCGCGCGCTATTCTGGCAAGAGCCACGGAAAGCGGCATCGCCGCGCAACCGGCCGAGGCGGTCCAGGCCATCACGGGTCGAGGCATGACCGGCCGCGTCTCCGGTCGCGACGTCTGGCTTGGGTCGCGTCGGTATCTCGATGAACGTGCGATCAGCTCGCCGGCCATTTTGGAGCGCGCCGGCGCTCTTTCCGACGCGGGCCGCACCATTGTCGCCGTCGGCAACGACCAAGAGGTTTGGGGACTGATCGCCGTTGCCGATGCCGTGCGGGCAGAGGCCAAGGAGATCGTGGCCGCGCTCCATCGCGCTGGCGTCGAAAAGGTGGTGATGCTGACAGGCGACAACCGGGCCACCGCCGAGGCGATTGCCAAGCAGACCGGCATTGACGAAGTTCGCGCCGAGCTTCTGCCTGGTGACAAGGTCGCCGCCGTCGAGGACCTGGTTCGGCGTTATGGGGCCGTCGCCATGGTTGGCGATGGAGTCAACGACGCTCCTGCCATGGGCCGCGCCAATCTCGGCATCGCTATGGGCGCGATGGGTAGCGATGCGGCCATTGAAACCGCCGACGTTGCGCTGATGTCGGATGATCTTTCGAGGTTGCCCTGGCTTGTGCGCCATTCGCGAGCCACGCTCACCGTTATTCGACAGAATATCGCCTTCTCGATCGCGGTAAAGCTATTGTTCACGGTACTGACCATCATCGGTCTCGCGTCGCTTTGGGGCGCGATCGCCGCCGATGTCGGCGCGTCCCTGCTGGTCGTCCTCAACGGGTTGCGCCTCCTCAATCACGGACAGCGCCAGACGGAAGGTGGTCCAACCGGCGGCGCAAAAATTCGGACAGATGAGCGTGGGCATTCCGTCGTGGCTCGCCCCGCACCTGCGCATTGAACCAACAGCGGTCGCCCTGTGTTGGGGCGGCCGCTGCCGGCAGAGAAATGCCGACCTGAACTCCAATAGCATGAGGAATTGTCGTGGCCGGAAGCTCCCGTAGAGATCGCGCGATATGGGTTGGTGGCGGATTTGCCGCCGCGCTTCTGTTCGACGTCGCAACAAAGTGGTTGATCCTCAATGTCGTTATGGTCCCGCCGCGCATTATCGAGGTTACGCCCTTTTTCAACCTGTCGCTCAGCTTCAACACTGGCGTCAGCTTCGGCATGTTTCAAGATCTTTTTCTCGAGCGTCCGCTGGTGCTGGTCGGGATCAAAGTGGCGATCACGGTCGGTCTTCTCGTTTGGGCAATGCGGACCCACAGGATTGTTGAGGCCACGGCTCTTGGTTTGATCGCCGGCGGCGCCGCCGGCAACATTGTTGACCGCGTGCGTCAGGGCGCTGTGACCGACTTTCTCGATTTCCATGCCGCCAATTGGCATTGGCCTGCCTTCAACATGGCGGACGTTGCGATCGGCGTTGGCGTTGTGCTCCTCTTGGCGAGATCGTTTCTTTCGTCCCGACCGGCACTCTGTACTCAGGAAGCGTCCAGTAACGGAAAGCGCTGAGGATGGTGGCGCTGGATATATCTCTGCTCGGTCTGGCGACAGCGGCCACTGCTGGCGCTATCTCTTTCCTTTCTCCCTGCGTCCTGCCCCTCGTTCCGGGCTACCTGTCCTATGTTGCTGGTGGTGCCGGCACGACTGGCAGCGGCGGTGTGGCATCTCGGCTTCACATCTTCCGCCCGGCGCTCCTGTTCGTGCTCGGGTTCACGACCATCTTCGTGCTGCTTGGAATCAGCGCGATGGCTCTCGGCGGCGTTCTCCAACGCTTCCAGACGGAAACCAACTTGATCGGTGGAGCTTTGATTATCGTCTTCGGATTGGCGATGACCGGGCTCGTCCGCCTCCCGATGTTGATGGCCGACCATCGATGGAATGGGCCTCGTCAGGTCAACGGACCGGTCGGTGCCTTCTTGCTGGGCGTCGCTTTTGCCTTCGGGTGGACGCCATGCATTGGCCCGGTGTTAGGCTCGATCCTTACGGTAACTGCTACTTCGTCGGGCAATGGTGCGATTCTTCTCGGAGCTTACGGTCTCGGACTCGGCGCACCCTTTCTGCTCACGGCCCTCTTCATGGGAAACGCAGCCGCCGCATTGAAGCGCATGCGCCACCTCGGCGTCGCACTGAATATCGGCGGGGGAGCCGTCATGATCGGTGTCGGCATCCTGATGATGACCGGCAGATTGCAGGAGATCGCAATCTGGATGCTGACGACGTTTCCGGCGCTGGGAGGGATTGGTTGATGCGCACACCACCGCATTTGATGGGCGGCGTGGTCGAATCTCTGCACGTTATCTTACTGCAATTTGATTTTCGAGGAAGCAATGATGGACCATCGCTCAGATGAAATACGTGCGCTCTTATTTCTGAATCCGCAGAGTCGCAATGGGAGCGGTCGCGCGGCGAATGACGCTGTTCGACAACTTGAGGTCGGCGGGATCACGCTCACGCCAAGCCTGTGCCACAAACCGGAAGAGATGAGACACGAGATCGCCCGCAGAGCACAAGAAGTCGATTGTGTGATCGTCGGCGGTGGTGACGGAACAATTAACGCGACTCTCGCCGGCTTGGTGAACACGGGACTGCCGCTTGGCATCTTGCCACTCGGCACGGCAAATGACCTTGCTCGGACACTTTGCATTCCGAATAACCCAGTAGCGGCGGCTGCAATTATCACCGCAGGCTACAAGCGCCGGATTGACGTCGGCCAAGTCAATGACCAGTTCTTCCTGAACGTTGCGAGCATGGGGCTAGGCGTTGAACTTGCGCGTAGGATGACTGGTAACCTCAAACGGCATTTGGGGCGGCTTAGCTACCCGCTAGCGGCGGTTAAAACAGCAATCTACATGAGGCCCTTTACGGCTGAAGTCATTACTACCGACAGCACCATTCAACTTCGAAGCTTGCAGATCGCTGTTGGCAATGGTGTATATTACGGCGGCGGCATGGCCGTCTACGAGGCTGCGGCAATCGACGACCAATGCTTAGATTTTTACAGTGTTGCGCCGCGACAATTTTGGCAATGGCCGCTCTTACTGGCTGCCTTTCGGCGGGGGCGTAACCGAAATTTGGGCGGCATGCGGGCTTTCTGCAGCTCAGGGCCTCTTGAGGTCCGCACGGATCCGCCACTCCCAATCAATACCGATGGTGAAATTACGACCTTCACGCCCGCCAGGTTCAAATTGCTGCCGCTCGCATTGACCGTCTTTGCGCCGGCGGCTCGGGCCTGACACCAACGACGCTGATGTGAAGGGCGGCGCATCGTGCCCTAAAATCGTGGTAGTGTTGCACCCTGAAACTTGATATTGCAGACCTCGATGAAGCGAACATCTACCCAGAGAGGGACTACACGGGCATCGGCTTTTCGCCGGGTGCTGACGGCGTTCCTTGCTGCGGTATATCTGGTGGTTGGATTTGCGGGCGAGATTTCGTGCGCGAAGGAAACCCTCGTCTCGACCAGCATAAGCGCCGCTCTGGACAAGGGCGACGAAGGCTCGAAAAAGGCCCCGACTGTGGTCGAGCATTGTTCCACTTGCGCCCCCATCACAGTGCCCGTGGCCGCGTTGGTCTACATACCAGCCAGCATGTCCCTGCAAATGTCGTTCTCAAGCGACATTGCTGTTGACCTTGAAGTGCGCCTGCCTGAACCGCCACCCCCCAAACATCTGATCTGAAGCCTTAGCCGCAGCGCGTAACTCAGTCGCGTTGTAGTCTTTTCGCTATTCAGGTCGGTAATATGCTTTCGGTTCGAGTGGCCGTGCGCCTGACGTGCGCACTGCTCATACTTACAGTTCCCGTCGAGGCTGCCGAACGTTCTTCGCGCACCATCTCGCTGCCTCAGGCATTACAGCGTGCGTTGGCTGCGAATCCGCGATTGACCGCGGCCGAGCGTGATATCGGCATCGCGGGCGGCCTCCGCGTTCAAGCCGGTGCGCTTCCCAACCCAGAGGCCTCGTTCGAACTCGACAACGCGCTCGGAACGGGGCCGTACAAAGGGGTTCGGTCGGCCGAGACGACCCTGCAACTTAGCCAACTCGTCGAACTGGGTGGCAAGCGGGAAGCACGCGTGGCGGCCGGCGAGGCCGGCATCGGCATGGCCGTCTGGCAGCGGCGGGCGACGCGACTGGAAGTCCTGTCCGAAACAGCGATTGCCTTCATCATGATTATCAGCGCGCAGCGGCGCATCGAGATCTTCGATGAGCAAATAGCGAGCTTCGATCCGCTGATTCCATTGTTGCAAAAACGCGTCCAGGAGGGCGCGTCCTCGCCTGCTGAAACGCTGCGGGCGCAGGTCGCCGCAGACCTGTTCCGGGTCGAACGGGAACGCGCCAAGACACTGCTGGCTACGGCGCGTCGCGATCTCGCGGTCCTAATGGGGGATGCCAGCCCGCAGTTCGGCAAAGCCGTGGGACGGCTGGCAAGTACCGGTCTACCGCCGCCGTTCAACGCCGTACTCCAGGCGATCGACGCTAATCCGCAATTGGCGCGCTGGACCGCTGTCACTGCGCAGCGCAATGCCGAACTCCTTATCGCCCGACTGAAGGCCATTCCGGACCTACGCATTTCAGCCGGCTGGCGGCATTACCAGGACACGAACGACAACGCGGTGCGACTTGGCGTTTCGATCCCGCTTCCGGTCTTCGACCAAAACACCGGTAACATCATCGCGGCACATGAGACGCTCGCGAAGACAGATGCGGAGCGGGCGATCAACAAGCTGGTGCTGCTCAGCATCGCCGGCCGCGCCTACGATACCCTGACTGGTGCTCTGGCGGAGCTCAAGCTGCTGCGGTCGTCGGTCATTCCCAACGCCCGCAGCGCCGCCGAGACGATCCTCAGCGGCTACTCGCAGGGTCGCTTCACGCTGCTCGAATTGCTCGACGTTCGGGGATCGCTGCTGCAGGCGCTGCTGCGCGAACAGGAGGCCCAGCAGAATTTCCATATCGCCGTGGCCACAATCGAAGGTCTCGTCGGCAATCCGTTTTCGCTCACGCATCAGAGTTCGCGATGATGAAGGCTATTGTCCGCTACTCCGTGTTCATTCTGGTCTCCGCCGCGCTTGCCTACAGCGGCTATCAGATGCTGACGCCCGCAGCGCCGAAACCAACCCCAACCGAAAAGGCCGAAAAGGAAGAGCACGCCGACAGCGTCACGCTGAGCGATGCCAAGATCGAGACGGCAGGAATCGAGCTTGCGAAAGCATCGTCCGGCGTGCTGCGCGACAGCCTGTTATTGAACGGAATGGTCCAGCCCAACCAGGAATCGCTGGTGCAGGTCACCCCCCGATTTCCCGGGATCGTTCGCGACGTGCGTAAACGGATCGGCGACGTGGTCCAAAAGGGCGATGTCCTAGCTGTCATCGAGAGCAATCAGAGTCTGACGCTGTATGAATTGAAGGCGTCGCTCGGCGGTACGGTGATCGATCGACAGACGACCTTGGGCGAGTACGTCTCCGAGCAGAAACCGGCCTTCGTCGTCGCAGACCTATCGAGCGTGTGGGTGGACTTCTCCGTCTACCGCCGCGACCTGAAGCGGGTCAGCATCGGCGACCAGGTGTTCATCGATCCCGCCGACGGCGGCCCCGCGATTGAGGCCAAGGTTTCGTATCTGTCGCCGGTCGGCAGCAGCGACACCCAGAGCGCGATTGCCAGAGCTGTGGTGACGAATTCGAAACAGCGGTTGCGTCCCGGGTTGTTCATCACGGGCCGGCTGACCCTGTCTGCGAAGCGGGTAAGCGTCGCAGTGAAGTCGTCGGCGCTACAGACCTGGGAGAATCGCACGGTCGTGTTCGTCCGTAACGGAGGGAAATTCGAAGCGCGGGATGTCGAGGTCGGAGAGCGGGATCCGCAGTTCGTCGAAATCACCTTCGGTGTGCTGGAAGGCGACGTCTATGCCGCGCAGAACAGTTTCATCATCAAGGCTGAACTGGGGAAAGGATCGGGAGACAATGACTGATGACGCTGCAATGACGCTGATCACCGCCCTCATCAGGCCGCACATGGAAGGCCACGTGGTGCGCGCGCTGCATGACTTGCCCGACTTTCCCGGCTTCACTTTCGATGAGGTCCGAGGGCAAGGCCGCGGCCGCGGGCAAGGCGGGAGCTACGTTTCGGCGGATACCGATCTGACCTATCACCAGTTTCTGGAAATGAAATTGGTCTGTCGGTCCGAGTTAGCGGATCAGATTTGCGAACGCATCGCGTCGGCTGCCTGGACGGGCAGGAAAGGTGACGGCGTCGTATTCACGACGGCGGTCCATAAATTTGCACGCATCAGGGAAATCGGCAGACACTCGGAAAAGCACGATGATTGATGGAATTCTTTCGTTTGCCATCCGTCAGCGATGGCTTGTGATGATCGGCGTGCTGGGCATGGCCGCCTTCGGTGCCTGGAATTTCACGCGGCTTCCGATCGATGCCGTTCCTGATATCACCAATGTCCAGATCCAGATCAATAGCCGGGCGCTAGGCTACTCGCCGCTGGAAGTCGAACAGCGCATCACGTTTCCGGTCGAGACCGCCATGGGCGGGCTTCCGCATCTCGACAGCACTAGATCGCAGTCGCGATATGGCATGAGCCAGGTCACCGTCATCTTCAAGGATGGCACCGACATCTACTTCGCCAGACAGTTGGTCAACGAACGGATCCAGCAGGTCAAGGACCAGCTTCCGCCCGGGATCGAAACGGCGATGGGGCCGGTCTCGACCGGTCTCGGCGAGATCTATCAGTTCACGGTGGAAGCGAAGCCGGATGCCCGCAAAACGAGCGGCGAGCCTTACACGCCGAGCGATTTGCGCACGATCGAGGACTGGATCATCAAGCCGCAGTTGCGGAATGTTCCCGGCGTCATCGAGGTGAACACTGTCGGGGGATTCGAGAAACAATTTCACGTATTGCCGGATCCCGCGCAACTGATGGCCTACAAGCTCAGCTTCCGCGACGTGATGACGGCGCTGGCGTCGAATAACGCCAACGTCGGCGCTGGCTACATTGAGCGCAACGGTGAGCAATATCTTGTCCGCACACCCGGGCAGGTCGCAAATATTGAAGAAATCAAGGACATCGTGATCGGATCGCGAAACGGCGTCCCGGTTCGGGTTTCGGATGTCGCCGACGTCACGGAAGGCAAGGATTTGCGCACCGGCGCAGCCACAGTGAACGGCAAGGAGGTTGTGCTTGGAACTGCCATGCTGCTGATCGGCGAAAACAGCCGAACGGTGGCGCAGCGCGTGGCGGTCAAGCTCAAGCAAATCGGACGCTCTCTGCCGGATGGCGTCGTTGCACGAACCGTCTACGATCGAACGCGGTTGGTCGAAGCCACCGTTGCAACCGTCGAGAAAAATCTCGTCGAAGGCGCGCTTCTTGTAATCGTGATTCTGTTCATGATCCTGGGGAATTTTAGAGCCGCCATTGCGACCGCGTTCGTCATTCCGCTTTCCATGCTCTTCACCATCACCGGCATGGTGGAAAACAAAGTCAGCGCCAATCTGATGAGTCTCGGAGCCATCGATTTCGGCATCATCATCGATGGTGCTGTCATCATCGTCGAGAACTGTTTGCGCCTGCTGGCGACAGAACAGCACCGGTTGGGGCGCGTTCTCGACCGCCAGGAACGCTTCGAGACGATCCTGGCGGCATCCCGGGAAGTCATCGGCCCAAGTCTCTTCGGAACGCTGATCATCGGTGTGGTGTACATCCCGATCCTGACGCTCACCGGTGTCGAGGGGAAGATGTTTACGCCGATGGCTTTGACAGTGCTGATGGCGCTCACCGGCGCCAGCATCCTCTCTCTGACGTTTGTCCCGGCAGCCGTTGCCCTCCTCGTCACCGGCAAGGTTTCCGAACATGAGAATTTCTTCATGCGTGGAGCGCGTCGGATCTATACGCCGCTGCTTGCCGCTTCCATCCGCAACAGGTTCGGCGTCGCTGCCATCGCTGCACTGTTGATCGTTGTCTGCGGAATCGCCGCTTCGCGGATGGGGGGTGAATTCATTCCAAGTCTCGATGAAGGCGATGTGTCCATGGAGGTGGTGCGAATCCCAGGGACGAGCTTGACGCAGTCGGTTGAGATGCAGGCGATGCTCGAGCGGCGGCTGCTTAAGCTGCCCGAAGTCAAGGAGGTGTTCGCGCGCACCGGCACGGCGGAGGTTGCGACCGACCTGATGCCGCCGTCAACATCGGACTGCTACGTGATGCTGAAGCCACGGAAGGACTGGCCTAATCCAGAAAAATCGAAGGCGGCTGTGGTTTCGGAAATTCAGCAGGCCGCCGAAGATGTTCCCGGAAGCGTCTATGGGATTTCGCAGCCGATCCAGCAACGCATGAACGAACTGATATCCGGCGTCAAAAGCGACGTCGGGGTCAAGATATTCGGAGACGATCTCGAAATATTGGTCCAGTCTGCGGCACGGGTGCAGGCCGTTTTGCAGACGATTCAGGGAGCAGCGGACGTAAAGACCGAACAGGCCGCGGGTCTTCCGGTTCTCACGGTCAAGCTCAACCGTCAGGCCTTGTCGCGCTACGGAATCAGCGTCGGTGATGTCCAAAACCTGGTCGAAATCGCCGTCGGAGGAAAGAGCTCCGGGCTGGTCTTCGAGGGCGACCGCCGCTTCAGCATTGTCGTCAGGCTTCCGGAGCATTTGCGCGCGGATATTCAGGCTATCAGGTCGTTACCGATACCGCTACCACCCCTTGAGAACCAATCCAAGGCGGTGCCTGCAGTGTGGGGCCACTCGCCACTTGCCCAAATCCGTTACGTGCCGTTGTCGGAGCTCGCGCAAATCGATCTCGCGCCCGGTCCCAATCAGATCAGTCGCGAAGACGGCAAGCGGCGGATCGTCGTGACCTCGAACGTCAGAGGCCGCGACCTCGGGTCGTTCGTCGCGGACGCTCAGCGTCAAGTCGAGCAAAAGGTGAAGCTGCCCGCGGGTTACTGGATTGGCTGGGGCGGCCAATTTGAACAGTTGGTTTCGGCCACGCAGAGGCTAACGATAGTGGTACCGATCGCGTTGGCGCTGATCTTCCTGTTGCTCTTCATCAGCCTTGGCTCGATGCCCGACGCGCTGCTGGTGTTCAGCGGCGTACCGCTGGCCCTTACCGGAGGCATCGTGGCCCTCTTGCTCAGAGGCATTCCGCTGTCGATCAGCGCGGGCATCGGCTTTATCGCTCTATCGGGCGTCGCGGTGCTCAACGGCCTCGTTATCATCACGTTCATAGAGCGCCTCCGCAGGGAGGGACACGCCCTTGTGGATGCGGTCCGCGAGGGCGCGCTGACCCGGCTGAGGCCCGTCCTGATGACTGCGCTCGTTGCTTCCCTCGGGTTCGTGCCGATGGCGATCGCGACCGGCGCCGGTGCGGAGGTGCAGCGGCCGCTAGCCACGGTCGTCATCGGAGGAATCATCTCGTCAACCATTCTTACGCTGCTTGTGCTGCCTGCTCTCTATGTCCTGTTCCGGCGCGAGGACATCGAGAGCGGTGAATTGAAAACGCCGGAACCGAACGGAGTGAAATCATGAAATACGTTTTGCTGCTTGTCGCCGCTTTGACGTTTGCCGCCCCGGTTTGCGCCGAAGAATACGAAAAAGGACCAAACGGCGGCCTCATGCTCGACGTCGCCGGCATTGACGCTGAGCTTCTTACCGCCGGGAATACCGTCACCATCAACGTCTTCGTCCCAAACACCCCAAAGCCGGTTTCTACAAAGGGCTTTACTGCGGCAGTGCTTATTGCGGGCGGTAGCGGACGGGAGACGATCACGCTCGCTCCCCAGGGCGAAAATTCGTTGAAGGGAGACGCGAAGAACGCGATAGCTGCGGGCGCGACTATCACATTGACGATCAAGACCGCAGACGGAAAATCCGGCCAGGCCAAATTCAAAAAATAGAAACGCCGATCGTGACCCGAATCCCTTGGTGGATCGAATGGTGATTGGAAACGCAGCATCGTGCCGCCGCATCCGCAATGCGACCAAATTCGTCCGGTTCGCCGGCGGGAGCGTTGGCCGCTTGTTTGGTCTACTGACCCTGTCTTCGCTTGCCTTGCTTGCAGCCGACGCAGGGCGGGACCTGCGGGCGGAAGCGCCAAAGGCAAAGATTGTCGGCTTGGGCGCTGCGACATGCCGCCAGTTCAACGATGACGTCAGATCGAATCCGTTGGTTCGGAGAGACTATCTGGCGTGGGCTCAAGGCTACATGAGCGGAATCATCCTGAGCAGGCCTCCCGGCGTCGATGAGGGGTTGGATCTTAATCCCGCAACCTTCGGCCTCGTCAATCAACTTCAGTTTCTGGAAGATCATTGCGCGAAAAACACGTTGCTGGATTTTTCCGATGCCGTCGAAGCCCTCTACAAGCGGCTGCGTCAGGAGGGCAAGACGTGAATACTGTCATGCTGTTATCGGCGGCGCGCGCCCGCATACAAGGGATGGGGCGTAAACTTACCATAGCCAGGGCCGCAGCTATCTTCTCAACGGCCGTGTCGGCCCAGACGATTCCGACCCAAGGCCAAGTGACCAAAATCGATCAAGGCCAGAACAAGGTGACGCTCAAGCACGGGCCGATCGAGAATCTGGATATGGATGGCATGGCCATGGTGTTCGTTGCCGCCGCCCCGGCAATGCTGAAGGCGGTGAAGGTCAGAGACGAGGTGAAGTTCGAGGCGGAAGGGGTCAACGGTCGTCTCACTGTCACGAAAAGAGAAAGGGCAAAATGACAGCGTCCCGTGCAGGGAGTGCTGTTGCCGGCTCCCTGCGCGGAGATTGCGCGAATGGCACACGGATTTCTGCGATCGAACTTCGACACCTGCGCTATTTTGTAGCGGCGGTCGAGCATGGCAGCTTCCGCAAGGCCAGTGCTGCGCTTCGCGTCCAGGAATCGGCAATCAGCCGCCGCATTCGCGACCTTGAGGGGCATCTCGGCGTCGCCGTTTTCCAGCGATGCAGTTGGGGCGTTGAGCTCACAAGCGCCGGTGAGCGCTTTTTGCCGCGAGCGAAACGCGCGCTTCGCCATGTTCAGGAGGGAGCTGGAGACGCCGCCGTCGTCGCGCACGGGCGAGAAGGAAGGATCAGAACTGGCATTTTCTCCTCGATAGCCTCCGGCTTTCTACGCGAACTTCTGGATGCTTTCGCGAAGGTGCATCCTGGGGTCTATGTCGAACTGATCGACGGAAATCCTTCCGAACATATCGCGGCAATTCGACAGCTTCGGCTGGACGTGGCCTTCATTACCGGAACAATCCATTGGTCGGAATGCGAGACTGAGCAGCTCTGGTCTGAGCGTGTGTTTCTGGTGCTGCCGAGTGGACATCCTCTCTGCAAACATGACGAATTGGATTGGGTGGATCTGTTGGGAGAAAAGTTCATCGTCAGCGACAGGGCGCCCGGCGAGGAGATCCGCGACTATCTGGTCCAGCACCTTGCGGACCTGGGCCAGCATCCGGAAATCAATGCGCAATTCGTCGGGCGGGATAGTATTCTGGCATTCGTCTCCCCCGAGCGAGGATTGACGCTGACCAGCGAGGCGACGACCGCGATGCAGATTCCGGGGATCAGCTATCGGCCGATGCGCAACGAAATCCTGCCGTTCAGCGTTGTGTGGTCGCCGATGAACAACAATCCCGCTGCCGACCGGCTGTTGAACCTCGCGCGTTTGATGGCCTCAAAGATTCGGACATAGAACCCGCTCCGATGACAATACGATTGGGGGAGCGAGAGCGGTCGAGGGGGAAGGAAATCCGGCGCCAGTGCAGGTCAAAGCTTCGCGGAACCGGAGATGCGCCGCGCCTTCGCGAATCCGCGATCCGTGGCGATGAAGCGCTCCAGCATCGGCACGATCAGCTTGGCGGGTTCGATCGGCGTCGCGCCTTCGGCCAGCAGACGACCATATTCCAAGAGATCGCGATGCAAGGCCGCCGGCAGTTCCAGTGCGATCTTCACCGGTCTGTCGTCGGCGATGGGGCCGAGTTTTAGTTTGGTCATGGGATTATCCTCTGTATGCCTCGAGTATCAAATCTCTCGTCACTACAATCCTGACCGGGAATCCCGGCCGGATGGTCAGCGTCGGCGCGACATTGAGCTGACGGCGGACGATCTGCTGGCCAGCGTCATTGATGGTGTTCTGCCCGCCGCTGCGGATTGCGCGCAGCAGCCGGTTCTCGTCGCTGATGGCGAGTTCGGAGCCAACCGCGAGCAAAGTGGAGAGGCCGGCAGCCTTGGCGAGATCCCACCAGTGGTAATCGACGCCATCTTCAAGCCCGGCATAGCCTTGCGTGTCGGCGCCGGGCTGGCGCTCCAGCACGATGGAGCGACCGTTCGGCATGATGATGCGGTTCCAGACGAGCAGCACACGGCGCTGCCCGAACTGCACGTTGTTGTCATATTGGCCGATCATGCGGGCGCCCTGCGGCACGAGCAGGATGCGGCCCGTGGGACTGTCATAGATGTTCTCGGTCACCTGCGCGGTGATCTGACCTGGCAAATCGGAACGGATGCCGGTGATGAGCGCGGCCGGAATGACGGCGCCGGCCTGGAGCACGAATGGCGAAGCTGGCGCCATGACGCGATCCGACGAGGTCGTGCGGCGATCGACGGGCGCGTTCAGGAATGCGAGTTGCTTGTCCTGCGCCGTCTGCTGACCGGGCAGCCCTGACAGGCCCGGCATGTCGAAGCCGGCAAAGCCCGGCGTTGGTGTTCCGGCCGCGGCCGGCGAACCTGCCCGCGACTGGAAGAACACGGTGCTGGTGCGGGCGGCTTCCTCCTCGGCGCGACGGCGTTGCTCGGTCTCGTCGACGGCGGGCGCCGGAACGACAGGCGGCACGACGGGTTGGCCTGCATTCTGTGCGGACAGGATCGGCCGACCGAGATCGCCCGGCAGCGGCGGCCCGAGAACGGGGCCAGTATAGTCGCGCGGCAGGCCGGCGAGACCATCGGCGGGCTGCCGGTTGCCGGTCGAATACAGCTCCTCGCCCTCCTTTCCGGCATTGCGGGTCTGGAGGGCGTAGATCAGCGATCCGCCGATGCCGACCAGGGCAACGGCCGCGACGCTGGCGAGCACCTTGCGCGACAGGCGGGTGACGCGCGGCGGCTCGGCACGAAGACGCATCGGGGCAGCGGTATTGGTTGAATTGTCGCTCATTATGACGGCCTCCCGTCGGTCCGGACGATACGAACGGTCTGCTGGCGGTCGCCGCTGCCGAGGCGCAGCTCGGCCGCGCCGAACAGGCGATCGACGATCAGAATGTGTTGATGGATGCGTGTATTGGCGATCTGTGTCTCGCCCTCAGGGCCGATCACGAAGATCGGCGGCATCTCGCCTTGCACGATGCCACGCGGGAATTCGACATAGACGCGGCGGCCGTCGTCATAGACAGCGATGGGTTTCCAAGGTGGATTGTCGCCGGTGAGGCCATAGCGATAGTTGCGCTCGGCGGCGGCCGGAATGACCGGCGTCGCCGGCATGGCCTGCCGCTGGCTGGGGGATTGCGGATAAGCCCAGGCGACAGCGGGCATATAGGGCTTCTGGCCGGAGCGCAGTTCGAGCATGTAGGTGCGCCGGTCGGTGGTGACGACGAGATTGGTCGTGATGTCGGCGCGCGAAGGCTTCACCAGCACATGGACGCGCCGCGTGGCGCCGCTGCCGCTCTCGGTGTCGCCGATGATCCAGCGCGCGGTGTCGCCCGCTGCGATCGGGCCTGCGCCGGTCAGGCTTTCACCGGGCTCGAGCGCGATGTCGGTGATCTGTCCCGGCGCGGCATAGACCTGGTAGAGCGCGCCATCCGACCACGGATAAATCTGGATCGCGTTGTAATAGCTTTCGCGGCGCGGCTGAACGCGGGCGGCGGCGTTGGCGTTCTCAACGCGGGCTGTCGGCGTGCCTGCGGCGACACCTCCGCGTGCAGGCGTCCACGCTGGTGGAACATGCAGCGGCTTCGGGCGGTCATCGGTGACAGCGGCCGGAACGGCGGGCAAAGGCGGCACGCTTGAATCGTAGGTAATCTCCGGCGGCTTGCTGGCGCAGCCCGCAAGCGCGCTTGCGGAAAGCAGCAAAGCCGCGATTGCGTATTTACGGAAAGATGGCATCCCGCCTTTGCGGATCGTCGGCCCGGTCATTGGCTCATCTCCCGCGACCATGAGATTGCGTGGATGTAGATGCCGAGCGGATTGGCCTTGAGCCGTTCGGCGTCGCGCGGCGGTTGAACCACGATGGTCAGGATCGCGGTCCAGCGCTCGGTCGCGGAGAGTTTTCCGTCCTCGTATCGACGCTCAATCCAGGCGACGCGGAAGGAATCCGCCGAAGCGCGGATGACGCTGGAGACTTCCACCGCGACCTGCTGCTTGCCGACCTTGGCGAAGGGGTCGTTGGCGCGGGCATAATCGTTGAGCGCGGCCGCGCCGCGATCGGTTGTCCATTCATAGGCGCGCAGCCAATTCTGCCGGACGATGATCGGATCGGCTGGAATGCTCCTGACCTGTTCGACGAAGCGGGCGAGATGCCAGGCCACTTGCGGATCGGTCGGGCGATAGTCGGCCGTAGCGGCCGCGACGGTTTGCGCCTGGCCGAGATTGTCGATCTGCACCACCCACGGCACGACGGTCCCGCGAACGGATTGCCAGACAAGCGCGGCGGCGAAGCCGGCCGACAGGATCAGCGATCCGAAGGCCATGTAGCGCCAGTTCTTCGCCTGTATGCGGGCCGAGCCGATGCGCTCGTCCCATACTTGGGCAGCGCGCTGGTAGGGCGTCTCGGGTTGTGGTGTCTTGCCGTAATGTGCGGCGGGGCGTCTGAAGGGGTTCATGAGCGGTCGCTTTCGGAGAGGTTGACGGAGGAGCCGGAGCCGTGGCTGTCGCCGGAGCGGACGGCATGAGCAACGGCGCTGACGCCGTGGCTCACGGCCTGATGGCGCTTCATGCGCCTGGCCCAGCCGGGCGCGCCGCCGCTTACCGTTGCCTGGCTTTCGGCGGATGAGGCATCGGCTGCAGGGGCGCTCCCCACCGTTCCCTTGGTCGAGGCGCCGCCTGTCATGGCGAATCCGGCTTTCGCGCCATCAGCGTTGCTTGATTTGACGCTCTCGCCGGCGCGGGCGGCGGCGCGGCGTAGCGGTGATGCGACGGCCGAGCCGGCGGCGCGCGCGACGCCACCAAGGCCGGAGGCCACGCGGGATGCGCCAGACTGCCCGAGAGAACCAAGAGTGTAGGCTGACGAAGCGGCGCCGGCAGCCGTGGCGCCGCCACGAACGGCCGCCGAGCCGCCCGAGATGGCCGCTGCTCCTCCCTTGGCGGCCAGGCCCGCCGCTCCGGCGGCAGCCACTGCCGCGCCCCCGACTGCAAGGCCGGTTCCCACGGCGGCGCCCGCGCCAAGCTGCGGACCGCCGGAGACGAGACCATTGGCGATGCCGGGACCGAAGATGCCGAGACCGAGCAACGACAGCGCGGCCAGCACGATGGCCATGGCCTGATCGACAGTCAGCGTCTGCGCGCTGGCGCTCTGCGTGAACTGCGAAAACAGCGTCGAACCGATGCCGATGATGACCGCAAGGACGAGAACCTTGATGCCGGAGGAGATGACATTGCCGAGCACCCGCTCGGCCATAAAGGCGGTCTTGCCGAACAGGCCGAAGGGAATCAGCACGAAGCCGGCGAGCGTCGACAACTTGAATTCGATGAGGGTGACGAAGAGCTGGATCGCCAGAATGAAGAAGGCGAGGATCACCAGCGCCCAGGCGAAGAGCAGGCAGACGATCTGAATCAGGTTCTCGAATACCGAGATCCAGCCCATCAGGGGCGAGATCGCGTCGAGCAACGGCCGGGCGGCGTCGAGGCCTGTCTGCGCGACCTTGCCGGGACGCATCAGGTCCGCCGCCGAAAACCCCGTCCCGCTCGCCTTCAGGCCGAGGCCGGCGAAGCTGTCGAAGACAATCTTGGCGAGATTGTTCCAGCTGGAAATCAGATAGGCGAAGACACCGACGAACAGCGTCTTCTTGACGAGGCGCGCGATGATGTCGTCATCGGCGCCCCAGCTCCAGAACAGGGCCGCCAGCGTCACGTCGATGACGATCAGCGTGCTCGCCACGAATGCGACCTCGCCGGACAGCAGCCCGAAGCCGGAGTCGATATAGCGGGTAAAAACGCCGAGGAAATTGTCGATAACGCCGCTACCCATGCATCACCGCCCTTCCGGAGTGAGAGGCGCGGTGGGCGCCGGCGTCTTTCCGAGGAAGCGGTCGCGGGTCTCGGCCCAGACGCGCAGGCATTCGGCGTCGTTCGCCGCGGCCTGCCCGAGCTGCTGACAGCGGCGCTGCGCGTCGCGCAGCGGATCGGTTGCGGGGCGGAGCTGCGGCATTGACGAAGATGTCGGCGCGTCGTCCTTGCGGGTCAGCTCGATCGCCGTCGCCGTAATGGCGACCGCGACGAACATGATTGCGCCGATGCGCGCCAGCATCTTGCCGTCCATGACGATGCTCACTTCTGGTTCTCAGTTGCCGTTGAACATCTGCGCGTTGCCGGGCTGGTAGCCGCTGCCCGGCGCTAGAAAGCGGCGGCGCCGCTCGCGGCCCTGTTCGGCGGCAGCCGTGCGCTCGGCTTCGGTCAGCATCTGCGCGCGGCCATTGGCGGCGCCGACAGCGGTGAGATCGGCAAGCTGCTGGGCGAGAAGCGCGAGGAGCTGGTTGCCGGCCTGTGTCGCTTGCAACGCGCCGGTCGCCGACTGGCTCTGGCTGACCAGCGCCGACATCTGCGTGCGGTTGCTGTCGATATTGCTGACGACACCCGCCTGCACGCGCATCGCGTCCTGCAAACCGCCGACCGTGTTCTGCCAGCGCGAGCGCGCGTCGGTGATGAGTTGCTGATCGGTCGCCGACATCGAGACGCTCCCGTATTTTTGGCTGAAAATCTGGTCGATCTGCTGGACATTGAAGGCGATGTTCTGCGCCTGGCTGAGAAGCTGCTGGGTGCGCTGGACGTTCTGCTGAAGCTGCTGGAGCGCGGAATACGGCAGGTTCGCCAGATTGCGCGCCTGGTTGATGAGCATCTGCGCTTGGTTCTGGAGCGACGTGATCTGATTGGTGATCTGTTCGAGTGAGCGCGCGGCGGTCAGCACGTTCTGCGCATAGTTCGACGGATCGAACACGATCAGTGCGTGCGCGGGCGTTGCGAGCATCGGTGTGAGCGCGATGGGCGCCGCGAGCATGGTCGCGGCCAGCATTACGGCGCGCGAGCGGATAAAACGGGTCTTCATCATGCAATCTCCTTTTCGGCTTGGGGGATGAGGGACGGGAAAGTCGGGATGAGATCGGCCGCCCATCCGGCGTCGCGGGCGCGCAGCCACGCGGCGAGGAAGCCTTCGCGGCCATGTTCGGCGACGAGGTTGGCGATCAGCGTCTGGTCGGATTTCGAGGAGGCGGCGCAGAGCGCGAGGCCGACTTCGGACAGGCCCAGCTCGAACAGGCGGTTGCCGCGCCGCGACTGGCAGTAATAGTCGCGTTTGGGCGTCGCCCGCGCCAGGATCTCGATCTGGCGATCGTTGAGACCGAAGCGGCGATAGATCGCCGTGATCTGCGGCTCGATCGCGCGTTCGTTCGGCAGGAGCAGCCGTGTCGGGCAGCTCTCGATGATGGCCGGCGCGATATTGCTCCCGTCGATGTCCGATAGCGACTGCGTGGCGAAGATGACAGATGCGTTCTTCTTGCGCAGGGTCTTCAGCCATTCGCGGAGCTGGCCGGCGAAGCCTTCATCGTCCAGCGCAAGCCAGCCTTCGTCGATGATGAGCAGCGTCGGCCGTCCGTCGAGCCGGTCGCCGATGCGATGGAACAGGTAGGACAGTACGGCCGGAGCCGCCCCGGTGCCGACCAGCCCCTCGATCTCGAATGCCTGCACGGCGGCACGGCCGAGCTGCTCGGCCTCGGCGTCGAGCAGCCGGCCATAGGCGCCACCGACGCAATACGGGCGCAATGCCTGCTTCAAGTCGTTCGACTGGAGCAGGACGCTGAGGCCCGTAATGGTGCGTTCCTCGACCGGCGCGGAGGCGAGCGAGGTCAGCGCCGTCCAGATATGCTCCTTGGCTTCGGGGGTGATCGCGATGCCCTCGCGCATCAGGATCGCCACGATCCAATCGGCCGCCCAGGCACGCTCATAGGTGTCGTGGATGCGCGCGAGCGGTTGGAGCGAAACGGAAGCGTCGGAGCCTTCGGTCAGGCCGCCGCCGAGATCGTGCCAGTCGCCTCCCATGGCGAGCGCAGCCGCCCTGATGCTGCCGCCGAAATCGAAGGCGAAGGCCTGAGAACGATCGTAGCGCCGGAACTGAAGCGCCATCAGCGCGAGCAGCACGGACTTGCCCGCGCCGGTCGGGCCGACGACCAGCGTGTGGCCGACGTCTCCGACATGAAGGGATAACCGGAACGGGGTGCTTCCATCGGTCTTGCCATAGAGCAAGGGGGGCGACCCGAAGTGCTCATCCCGTTCCGGCCCCGCCCACACGGCGCTCAGGGGGATCATGTGGGCGAGATTCAAGGTGCTGATGGGCGGCTGGCGGACATTGGCGTAGGCATGTCCGGGGAGCGAGCCGAGCCAGGCATCGACGGCGTTCACACCTTCGATCATGGCCGTGAAGTCGCGGCCCTGAATGACCTTCTCGACCAGCCGCAGCTTCTCGTCGGCGAGACGCGGATCGGCGTCCCAGACCGTGATCGTCGCGGTGACATAGGCCATGCCGGCGACATCCTGCCCAAGCTCCTGCAAGGCCATGTCCGCGTCGGCGGCCCTGTTTGCAGCGTCGGTATCCACGAGGGCGGATGCCTCGTTGGTCATGACTTCCTTGAGGATCGCGGCGATGGACTTGCGCTTGGCGAACCACTGGCGGCGGATTCTGGCGAGCAGCTTCGTCGCGTCGGTCTTGTCGAGCAGGATCGCGCGGGTGGACCAGCGATACGGGAACGCCAGACGGTTGAGGTCGTCGAGCAGGCCGGGCGTCGTCGCGGTCGGGAAACCGGTGACGGTGAGGATGCGAACGTGCTGATCGCCAAGGCGTGGCTCCAGCCCGCCGGTCAGCGACTGATCAGCCAGCAGCGCGTCGAGATAGATCGGCATCTCGGGAACACGGACGCGATGACGTTTCGTCGAAACGCAGGAATGGAGGTAAGTCAGCGTCTCGCTATCATCGAGCCAGGCGCATTCCGGCATGAAGCCGTCGAGCAGCGCCAGCACGCGGTCGGTGCGGTCGGTGAAAGCCCGCAGCACCTCGTGCGGATCGACGCCTGACTTTTCTCGGCCTTCATAGAGCCACGCTTCGGTGCGCGCGGCGTCCTCGGCCGGCGGCAGATAGAGGAAGGTGAGAAAGTAGCCCGAGACGAAATGGCTGCCCGCTTCCTCAAAATCGGCCTTGCGCTCGGCGTCGAGCAGACCAGAGGCAGGATCGGGAAACTGGCTCGCAGGATAGGTCGCGGCCTCATAACGCTGCGCTTCGACAAAAATGCTCCAGCCGGAGCCGAGGCGACGAAAGGCGTTGTTGATGCGTCCGGCGACGGCGACTAGTTCGGCCGCGACGGCGGAATCGAGATCGGGACCGCGAAAGCGCGCCGTGCGCTGGAAGCTGCCGTCCTTGTTGAGCACGATGCCTTCGGCAACGAGTGCGACCCACGGCAGATAGTCGGCAAGGCGGCTGGCGGAACGGCGATATTCGGCGAGATTCATCATGGATTGCGCTCCTCAGACCGACAGATGACCGGGGATGCGCAGATGGCGGCGGCCGACTTCCACGAAGAGCGGATCGCGTTTCGCCGCCCACACCGCCGCGAAATGGCCGACGGCCCAGATGAGGAGGCCGACCAGCCAGAGGCGCAGGCCGAGGCCCACGGCCCCGGCCAGCGTCCCGTTGAGGATCGCGATGGAGCGCGGTGCGCCGCCGAGCAGGATGTGCTCGGTCAGCGCACGATGGACCGGGACCGAATATCCCGGAACGGCGTCGAGTTGCTCGAAGGCGACCGCCATCAGATGAGCGCCCCGCCGCCGAAGGAGAAGAAGGACAGGAAGAAGCTCGACGCGGCGAAGGCGATCGAAAGCCCGAAGACGATCTGGATCAGGCGGCGAAAGCCGCCCGAAGTATCGCCGAACGCAAGCGCCAGGCCGGTCGCGATGATGATGATGACGGCGACGATCTTGGCGACCGGACCTTCGATCGACTGAAGGATTTTCTGAAGCGGTTGTTCCCACGGCATCGACGAACCGGAGGCGTAAGCGACTGGTGCGAGGATGAGATTGATGGTGGCGACGGCGACAGCCGTTGCGACGGTGCGGCGGATATGGATGGCTGTACGGATCATGCGGGCTCCATGGGGTTCGAGGTGGCAGCGGTGATGTGGTAGTCGCCGTCAGCGCCGAGCCCTTCGACGCGGGCGAGTTCGGCGAGCCGGCGCGCGGACCCGCGGCCGGAGAGGACGGCAACGAGGTCGATGGTCTCGGCGATCAGCGCGCGCGGGACGGTGACGACGGCTTCCTGGATGAGCTGTTCGAGGCGACGCAGCGCGCCGATGCCGGTTCCGGCATGGATCGTGCCGATGCCGCCGGGATGGCCGGTGCCCCAGGCTTTGAGGAGATCAAGCGCTTCGGCGCCGCGCACCTCGCCGATGGGGATGCGGTCGGGGCGCAGGCGCAGCGAGGAACGGACGAGATCGGAGAGCGTGGCGACGCCGTCTTTCGTGCGGAGCGAGACAAGGTTTTCCGCGCGGCATTGCAGCTCGCGCGTGTCCTCGATGATGACGACGCGATCGGCGGTCTTCGCCACTTCGGCGAGCAGCGCGTTGGTCAGCGTGGTCTTGCCGGTCGATGTGCCGCCCGCGACGAGGATGTTGGCGCGCGCTGCGACGGCTGAGCGCAGCGTCACGGCCTGATCGGCGCGCATGATCCCAGCAGTCACATAGTCGTCGAGTGTGAAGACGGCGACGGCCGGCTTACGGATGGCGAAGGCAGGCGCGGCGACGACCGGCGGCAACAGCCCTTCGAAGCGTTCACCAGTTTCGGGAAGCTCGGCGGAGACACGCGGGCTCCGCGCGTGAACCTCCGCGCCGACGTGATGCGCGACCAGACGCACGATGCGTTCGCCATCGGTTGCCGACAGTCGCTCGCCCGTATCAGCCAGCCCTTCGGAGAGACGGTCGATCCAAATGCGCCCGTCCGGGTTCAGCATCACCTCGACGACAGCAGCATCTTCCAGAAACCGCGCGATGGCCGGACCGAGCGCCGTGCGCAGCATGCGCGCGCCGCGCGCGTGACGTTCCGAATGTTGATGTACAACCGCCATATCGCCCCGATTTCCAGCCGGGACTGACAGACGCATCCCCATGCGGGGCTGATTAAAAGAGCCAGATCTGAGGCGACTTCAACAAGAAATCGGAGGCGTAGTAGCGTAGCGTGCAAATACAGGAGAACGGCGGAGCAGCGCATTCAAGACGATGCAAGGAGGGCCATGATGGACAAGTCTGGTGCAGAGCGAAGGATCGACTCAGCAGCGCGCTTGATCGCGGCGCCGGCCGAGACAATCTATCGTGTGCTCGTCGATGGGAGCGCATGGGAACGATGGTTGCCGCCTGCCGGGATGATCGGCCGCGTCGAAATATTCGAGCCGCGCGTTGGCGGGCGCTACAGGATGGTGCTGACCTATCGCGGGGATCACGAGAAGCGGGGCAAGACCGCTGAGGACACGGATATCGTCGAGGGCCGGTTCATCGAATTCGTCCGCGACGAGAAGGTCGTTCATGCTGTGACGTTTGAATCGGAAGACCCTGCTTTTGCAGGGGACATGCGGATGACGTGGAGCCTGTCTCCAGCGCCTGCCGGGACGAAGGTGACTATCACTTGCGAAAATGTCCCCGTCGGCATCAGCCAAGCCGATCACGATGTCGGCCTGCGGTCGACGTTGGCAAACCTCGCCACGTTCATGGAATAGTTCTCATCGTGCGTGGCGAAGCGGTCACCTAGGCTCCTCATTTGGAGGGGCGACCGGAACGTCGTCGGGAATCTCGCGCAGAAAGCTCTGGCCTTTCTGCAATCGCTTGCCGAGCGTCTCCACGAAGCCGTCAAACCGCTCGCGACCTTTGGCCTGCGCGGCAGCGTGGGCGTCCGGTGGTACGGGCGGGGTGATCGACAGCCAGAAGCGCACATAGAGTGCCAGTGTTTCGGCGGTGACGCCGAGATCGCGCTCCATCCGCTGGACCTGTCGGGACAGCCTGTCGAGCCGGCGTGCGAAGGCTGCTTCGCGCGCGTCCGCGTGGTCGGGCGACAGGAACGAACTGACGGCCGCCTCGACGATCGCGGATCGAGGTAATTTCTTGCGATCGGCAAGCTCATTGATGCGTCCGATCAGTTCGACGGGCAAAGTGAGATTGAGACGGTCGCGCATGGTGTCAGAGCTCCATGCCGTCGCCGGGATCGAGCGAGACCTGGCGGGCGATGCCGGTCATTTGGCGACGAAGCGCCTGGCGCTGGCGCGCGACGTCTTCCGGCTCGTCGTCGAGGATGCGCGTGAACTCCTCGGCGGGACGCATCTCGGTCGTCTCCTTGACGATCGCAACATGGTCGGGAAGCTCGGGTTCCCGGCGCAGGCCCGCATTGGCCTTGTCGGGCTTGTGGGCGGCTATCAGCGCGGGATCGGGCTTTTGGGGCTGGAGCGTCGACCATCCATCCTTATGACGGGTGCGCCCGGATTTCGTTGGATCGGGCGGCGGCAGCACACGTTCGCGAAACCGGACATCATCGTAGTAGCGCGCTTTCTTCGCCCGGACGGGCGGCGTGCCGGCGGCCATGACGATCTCGTCGGTCGGCGGGAGCTGCATGATCTCGCCGGGGGTGAGCAGCGGCCGGGCGGTTTCCGAGCGCGACACCATCAGATGGCCAAGCCAGGGCGAGAGCCTGTGCCCGGCATAGTTCTTCATCGCCTTCATCTCGGTCGCGGTGCCCAGCGCATCCGAGACGCGCTTGGCGGTCCGTTCGTCATTGGTGGCGAAGCTGACGCGGACATGGCAATTGTCGAGGATCGAATTGTTGGCGCCGTAGGCCTTCTCGATCTGGTTGAGCGACTGGGCGATGAGGAAGCTCTTGATGCCGTAGCCGGCCATGAAGGCGAGCGCCGATTCGAAGAAGTCGAGACGGCCGAGCGCCGGGAACTCGTCGAGCATCATCAGGATGCGGTGTTTGCGCTCCTTGGCGTGCAGGTCCTCGGTGAGGCGCCGGCCGATCTGGTTGAGGACAAGGCGGATCAGCGGTTTTGTCCGCGAAATGTCGGATGGCGGCACGACCATGTAGAGCGTGGCGGGTTTGTCGTCGGTCGTGAGGTCGGCGATGCGCCAGTCGCAGCGGCTCGTCACCTCCGCGACGACAGGGTCGCGATAGAGGCCGAGGAACGACATGGCGGTTGAGAGCACACCGGAGCGCTCGTTGTCGGATTTGTTGAACAGTTCGCGCGCCGTCGAGGCGACAACCGGATGCGGGCCGGCTTCGCCGAGATGCTTCGTCGCCATCATCGCCGACAGCGTCGCCTCGATCGATCGCTTCGGATCGGAGAGGAAGGCGGCGACGCCGGCGAGCGTCTTGTTCTCCTCGGCATAGAGGACATGCAGGATCGCGCCGACGAGAAGCGAGTGGCTGGTCTTCTCCCAATGATTTCGCTTGTCGAGCGAGCCTTCGGGATCGACCAGGACATCGGCAACATTCTGCACGTCACGGACTTCCCATTCGCCGCGGCGCACCTCGAGCAGCGGATTGTAGGCGGACGATTTCGGATTGGTCGGATCGAACAGCAGCACGCCGCCATGTTTTGCGCGAAACCCGGCGGTAAGTTGCCAGTTCTCGCCCTTGATGTCATGGACGATGGCCGAGCCCGGCCAGGTCAGCAGCGAAGGCACGACCAGGCCGACGCCCTTGCCGGATCGCGTCGGCGCGAAGCACAGAACATGCTCCGGCCCGTCGTGGCGCAGATAATCCTGGTCCAGCCGCCCCAGCACCACGCCGTCGGCGCCGAGCAGGCCCGCTGCCACCACCTCCTTCTTCTCGGCCCATCGCGCCGAGCCGTAGGTGGCGACGTTCTTGGCCTCACGCGCGCGCCAGACCGACATGCCGATGGCGACAGCGATCGCGATGAAACCGCCGGACGCGGCGATGAAGGCGCCTTCCGTGAAAATGCCCGGCGCATAGGCGTCGTAGAAATACCACCACCAGAAAAAGGCTGGCGGATAGTAGACGGATACGCCGCCGAGCTTGAACCAGGGTGTTCCAAGCTGCGCCTGAAACCCGAGCTGCCAGGCGACATATTGTGTGGCGCCCCAGGTGGTGGCGAGCACGATGAGGGTGACGACGAGAATCTGCCCCCAGAGGATTTTGGTCGCGGACATGGCGAGATCCTTTCTGCTGATGTCAGATGCCGAGATCGCGCTTGCGGCCGATCGCCCATTCGATGCCGCCGCCCTCCTTGGCGACACCGGCGACGTGCTGGCCGAGCTTGCGTTCGAGGTCGCGGGACCAGGGGACGAGCTGGAAGCCGAGCCCGTCGTCGATCATCGCGAAGCGGCCGGAGGACAGCGTCAGGCGCTGGCGCACGGTGCCGGCGACATGCTCGCCGGCCTGTGCCTTCACATGCGGCAGGCCGGTCTCGGCCGCGAGCTTCTCGCCGACGGCATCGAGTTCACGCCGACGCAGCGTCGTAAGAAGATCGCGCTGCATGACGATGCGCTGGCCATCCCGGCGCGCCAGTCCCTGATCGGCGAGATGATCGGCCCGCGCATGTATGGCGTCGCGCACCTCCTGCCCGAAGCCTGATTGTGCGAGCGGCATCGCCTCGCGCTCGACAAGGCGATGATCGAGCCAGGTCGCGCCGGGCGCCGTGACCTGCGCCTGCAGATCGAGATCAGAGCGCGTCGCGAGTACGAGGGTCGGACGTGCCTCCTCGGAACCACCGAAGCGGCGAACCTCGACGATGCCGACATTGGCCGGAGCGCGTTCGAAGGCGTCGATGTCACGAAAGCGGACATGATGCGCACGCCCGTCGACGCCATCGATGACGGCATAGGCCTCACCGCTCAGCTCGTCATGCAGGCCGCGATCGACGAGACGGCCAATGATCGGCGCCTCGGCTGCGCCGCCGTCGATCACGAAATCGGAAAAGCCGCGATCCTGGTCGCGCCCGGCGAAGGCGCGGTGCATGGTCTTGATGATGTCGCCGCGGATGGCGAGATCGCGCAGCGTGCGTTCGGCTCCGACTCCGACCGTCCACTGGCCAGGCTCTCCCTCGAACGCGAGATCCATCTTCTCGAGATGCTGGAGACGGCCGACCATGAGGCGGCGCAGTTCGGGATCGGAGGGACCACTCTGGTCGGGCCGCAGATCGATGAAACCGGTTTCGTCGGCGGCGCGTTGAATCTCGCCATCGATGCGGGTCCAGCGCTCGGCGGTGATTTCCTTTTCCAGGGCGTTGCGAATTTCGTGTTCGGGCTTCGGGCCGAGTTCTATGTCGACCAGGTCCATGGCGCGGGAGCGTAGGCCCCGGCTGATATAGTCGCGCGAGATCACGAGATCGGCGCCGGTCTCGTCGACGCCGCGCACCAGGAGATGGACATGGGGATTGTCTGTGTTCCAGTGATCGACGGCGATCCAGTCGAGGCGCGTGCCGAGATCGGCTTCCATCTGCCGGGCGAGGTCGCGGGTGAACGCCTTGAGGTCGGTCATCTCGGCCGCGTCCTCGGGCGAGACGATGAACCGGAAATGATGCCGGTCGTCCTTGCACCTTTCGATGAAGGCGAAGTCATCGGCGCGATCGGTTCCGGCGTCGAACATGACGCCTTTCTCTCCGTCGCGGCTCACGCCCTCGCGCTTGAGATAACTGAGGTGGCTGGTCAGTGGCGCCGAGCGATACGCCTTGCCCTGATGGCGGGCGATGCGCGCCTTGATGACGACGCGCCGCTGCGGCGAGAAGATTCGGGAGCGGCCGAAGACGTTGCGGCCACGCCCGAAGGTCGAGTGGCCGAGGCGCCGGCCTGCCTTGCCCGCCGGCGCTGCTCTGGGCGTATGGCCAGCACGCTGCGCGGCGGCGAGAACCTGATTGACGAAGCTCTTTGTCCTCGGCGCGCGCGTCGAACGGACGCGGCCCGGCTTGATGCGGAAGTCGCTATCGCGCTCGCTCATGCCGGCGCTCCGATCGGCGCGCAAATCGCGCCGTGCATATCGAAGCGTTGAAAACGCTCGCAAAATCCGGGCAGTATGCGCGCGACCGACCGCCATGCCCGCGAAAACGCAAGCCATGCCAATGGCTTGCGTTGATCTGGGCATGGGCTTTTACCTTGCCCTCTTCCGGTCGTTTTGCCTGCCTCCACCCTCCCTGCACGCCATGACACGCGGGAGCCCGAGACCGTGCGACAGATGCCGAGCAGGCTCATGGCGTGGTCCTATCGCCCGAACGCGCGACGAACAGGCCGCCCAATCGTGGAACGATGGCGGAGAGATCGCGCGCCGGGGCTGCATTCGGAGCGATGACGGATGAACGGCCGGGCGGCATAGGATCGGCGGCTGATCTACGATCCGGCTGCGCGATGAACAGCGGTGCGCGGGTCCAGGCGAGCGGATCGGCAGCCGCCATCATTGTCCCGCCGGAGCCGATGGCCGACGCGACAGTGGTGACATAGGCGCGGGTTTCCGCCGGTAGCGGACGGCCGTTCAACGCCTCGTCGTAGCGACCGGGACCGGCGTTGTAGGCTGCGATCCAGCCCGGCGATCCATAGCGATCGAGCAGCTCGCGGATATAGCCGCTACCCGCGATGATGTTGTCATGCACGTTGTAGGGATCGACGCCGAGACGATGGCGAGCGCGCAGCTCCGCCCATGTCGCCGGCATGATCTGCATCAGACCCATCGCGCCCTTCGGCGAGGTGGCGCGCGGATCGCCGGCGCTTTCCGTGCGCAGGACGGCGCGAATCCAAACAGCCGGCAAGCGGAAGCGCGTCGCGGCTTCAATGATATGGGCGGCATAGGGATCGCTGGCTGAGGCCGATGCGGCGGCTAAGCCCTGCGCCATCGTGACCGCCGGCATGACGTTCGCGATGGCAAGGCCGGAAAGGAGAAGAAGAGCCATGCGCCGGGCCGCATGATGCAGCCCGGACACATTCAGATGACTCGTCGGCGAACGAGAGCCAGGCATCGCTCAATCCTTCTCGCTGCGATCGCGTTGACGCGACCAGTGCAGCGACCAGGCATTGCCGGCATCGTCGTCACGGAACAGGTTGGCGCGGATCGGCTGCCCCAAACCCGGATCGTCGATCACCAGCGCGATGTATTCGCCGGCCTTCTCGCCGGTGCGTTTCCAGCCCGCGCCGATCTCCGGGCCGATGTCCCGGACGCCTGGATCGTGGTCATGGATGCGGTAGTCCGGCGCATTCTCCGCATCCGACGGATCGGCCGGAACGATGACGATGTCGTGGAAAAGTGTGAATGTCTCGATGCGCCCGACGATGCGGGATTCCTCACGCGTGAACTGTCCGATTTGCGGCATGATGGTCTCCTTGACGGTGAGGTTGGGAAAGCCATCGGCGAGCACCGCTCCCGCCGAAGGAAAGGCGGTCAGCGCGTCGGTGCGCGCCATTGAAAGCGACCGTCGCCATCCTCGTCGGTCCACAGCGGGATAGCGCGGCCGATGATCTGGTCGGTGGAGGTCAGGCCGAAATAGCGGCCGTCGAGACTGTCGTTGACCTGCCAGTTCATGAGAAAGACTTCGCCGGTCGCGATGCGGCGGCAGCCCTGCCAGACCGGAAGATCGCGGCCAGCGCGATCGCGGTCGAGCGCCACGCCGACATTGACGCCATCGACGGTGATGGCGAGGTTCGAGCGGCAAACCGCCTGCCCGGACACGGCGAGAATACGCTTCAACAGCGGCACGCCCTTCGGCAGATAGCCACGCTCGGCGAGGAAGGTGGCGAGTGGTTCCGACGCATCGACGGCGACCAGATCGGTGACTTCGAACGGTCCCTCGAAGTCGATCGAGTAGAAGCCGATCGGCGCACTGGCCGATGCGTTCCAGATGAGCTTGATCGGCATCGGCGTGAGGCCGGGATAGCCGACGCCCATGGCCGCGAGCGCGGTCGTGAATATCAAGCCAAAGCGCGTCATGGCTCGACCCTTCGGCGCAGCAGGTAGGCGTGATGCTGGTCTGGCGTGTAGGCGCGAGATTCCTGGCCGGCGGTCATTCGGTTGTGAACATGCCGCCAGTGGTCGGGCGAGACCGCTGCGGGATCGATGCCGAGATGCTCGATCGCGTCGATCGCCTGCAGCACGCGCTCGACCTTCGGCCAGCCTTCGAGCTTGAGCAGGATGTCGCCGCCGGGACGCACGAAGGGCAGCGTCTGGAACGGCTCGCCGCGGCGCACCGCGCGCACGATGTCGATGCGCGAGATAATCGTGCCGTACTCGCCCGCCGCCCAGCGGACGAAAGCGAAAATGCTGTTCGGCGCGAACCCGACGATGCTGCGGCGGCGATCGAGGATCTGTTCGTAATTCTTGCGGCCGAACCTGATCCAGTGCTCGACCTTCTGTTTCTGGAAGGTCAGTTCGACCAATGTCGTGAACGGCGCAGGCCCGTCCGGCTGCGGACGGCTGTGCGCGCGATGGGCCGCTCTGCCCGTCATGGCTGATCTCCCGCGATGGGTGGAAATTCGCGCGCGAGCAGCTCGCGCAACGCCTCGGCGACGGTGATGCCGCGCCGGAAGGCCGCGACCTTGATGCGACCGCGCAGGTCGGGCGTGATGTCGATCGTCAGGCGGGCGGTGAACGCATCGCCGGCGGCCATGCCGGTCGGTTGCGGTTCAGTCGCTCTGATCCATTTTTCGGGATTGCCCGGCCGGGACACAAACCGGCGTTTGTCGGCGCGCTCTGTCATGCCGCGCCTCCACCATGGAATGGCAGCAGGGCTGCTATGCGCGCGCGGGCGCGCTCAGCCATGACGGCATCGATCTCGCAGCCGAGATAACGACGGCCGCTGAGCCGGCAGGCTTCACCGGCCGCGCCGGAACCGGCGAACCAATCGCCGACCAGGCCGCCTTCGGGGCAGCTCGTGCGGATCAGAATTTCGAGAAGCGCTGACGGTTTCTCGGTCGGATGGATCGCGCGGCCATGACAATTGCGCACGTAGATGACGGAGCGCATGAGCCTTGGCCCGCCGTCATGGCTGAGATAGTGGCCGGCATCGATCTGGCCGGTATGCGACGGACGTTGCTTGCGTCGCGCGGTGCGCGCCGTTGCATCGGGCGTCGTCTGCACATCATTGTAGATGTCACTCCACGGCGTCTCAGTTGGGTAGAACTGGACGGCCAGTTCATGCACGCGCTTGAAGCGATCGGCATGGAAGCTGGAGCCGTTCTGTTTCTCCCAGACAATTTCCTGCGCGATGCGCAAGCCAGCGTCGGCGAAGCGGTCGGCCGTCGCCATGAAGCATCGCAGCGAGCCGAACACCCACAACGAGCCGGTCAGGCTAAGCGCATCGCGAGCGCGCGTGATCCATCCGTCGACCCGACGGTCCCAGGCGAGCGACGTGTCGCCATAGGGCGGATCGGCGAGGATCAGATCGAACGGTCCGTGCGCCGGCATGAGGTGGCGGCAATCGCCGGTGAGGATCGTCATGGTGCGATCCTCCCGATGCGAAGCTGCTCAATCTCGGTCGCCAGCGCATCGATCTCGCGCGCAGCGGGGCCATCGTCATCGATCTCGAAAGAGAGTCGGCCCGACTGCGCGGCGTCGGCGTAGATGACGCGCTGCCCGATCGCGGTGCGCAGCACCGGTGGATCGTGATCGGCCAGCGTCTCGGCCGTCTCGCGGGCGATGACGGTGCGTGCGCCGCAACGGTTGAGGACAAACCGTGCGGCAAGGCCGGGGCGATAGATGCGAGCTTCGTTCAGAAGCGCGAGCATCTCCGCCGAGGCCCAACCGTCGAGCGGCGACGGCTGCACCGGGATCAGCACGAGGTCGGCGGCCAGCAGCGCTGAACGCATCAGCCCGGCGACACGCGGCGGCCCGTCGATCACGACGTGATCGACGTCGCGCGCCAACTCCGGCGCCTCACGATGCAGAGTATCGCGCGCGAGGCCGACGACGCCGAACAGTCGTGGCTGGCGTTCGCGGGCGCGTTGTTGCGACCAGTCGAGAGCCGAACCCTGCGGGTCCGCATCGATCAGCGTGACCCGCTTCCCCTTGCCGGCCCATTCGCCCGCGAGATGCAGCGCCAGTGTCGTCTTGCCGACACCACCTTTTTGATTGAGGAGCGCCACGATCATGACGCGCCTCCGACCGTGAACCTGCCGAGCCAGTTCACGATTGAAGGAAAGCGAGTCTCCGATTCAAGGAGCAAAACAGCGGCGGATTGCCTGCTGTTTCCGGCCTTTGCGCCATCGCTGCGGAGGTTATCCGCAAGCGCGCAAAAGTGCGGGGGCGTTAGAAAGATTCCGAAGGAATCTAGGTTAGAGAAGTTACGGCCGTCGCAAGCCTTTGAATCACGGCGATGAATCGTCGATTCCGGTCCCCGATAGCACGAGGATCGGGTCCCTGATGGCACGATAAGGGCGGTCCCCGATAGCACGAGTGAATTCACAGCTTGTCCCCAAAGCGCGTTGACGGTTTCCGTCGCGGGCGCGGCGGGGTGAAAAAGGTCGGATCGGTTGCGACGAAGGTGAGCAGTTCGGGACCGCCGGCCTGCTGCGTGATGGAGAGCCGGTAGCCAGGCAGGGGTTGGCGGCGGGTGATGTCGCGCAGGTCGTAGGCGAAATGCTTCAGCGGCGAGAGGCTGCCGGATTTCTGGTGGAGGTGAGCGAAATCGAAGCTCCAGCCGAAGGACTGGCGACCGCCGTGTTTGCGCACGACGCGGTAGAGCCAGCGTTCGAGCCCGCCGGTCAGATCGAAATAGGCGCGATCGATGGTCAGAACGAGTGCGTCATCGAGAACGGCGCGATAGAACCAGTCCGGCAGGATCAGCTCGACGCCGACAGGGCGACCGTCGCGATCGGTCCGCTCCTGCCACTCGTTGATCCATGAGAAGCGATGCCGGCGGCCTTCCGCCGGCTGGCGGATCGAGGTCGCGACGGTGGTGGATTGGAGGCGGTCGAGCGCGGCCTTTAGGCGCTGGTAATCGCGCAGCGAGACGCCGCGGCCGACGAAGGTCAAAATCTCATAAGGCGTCGTCGCCATGAGCCGGGAGGTGCGCAAGCCCGCGTCGCGCGCCTCAACGATCTGGCTCGCGGCCCAGATCAGGATGTCGGCATCCCAGATGGTCGCCATGCCGTGATCGGGCACGGCCTCGACCCGGATGGTCACATCGCCGGCGTTGAAATCGATCGGCGCGATGCGTTTCGATTTGGCGAGGGAGAAGAACGGATAGGCCATGAGATCCTGCGCGTCTCGTGGGGCGAAGTCGCCGGGGAGCGCCCGGAACAGATCGAGCTGCCCGCGCTCCGAAGAAGGCTGGTGCCGCGCCGTCATTCGGAAAATTGTGCGCTGTCAGCGTGCGTATCGTCCTGCGCGCGCCGGCAACGTCGGCGACTGGCGCTTGGCGGGAAGAACCGAACCGCGCGGATCAGAGGTCGAGGTGACGGCGCCGCGATCGGCCCAGGCTTCGAGATCGTCGATGGCATAGACGACGCGGCCGCCGAGCTTTCGGTAAGCCGGGCCGGTTCCGTAGGTTCGGTGCTTTTCGAGTGTCCGGGCTGACAGGCCGAGGAATTCGGCGGCTTCCTTGGTGCGCAGGAAGCGCGGCGGGAGAACGGCGAGTTCGGGTCGCATGGATCGGCCTTTCGTGGTGCTTGCGTGAGCCGCTGGAAATCAGCGGCGGGCGAAGACCACGATGGCGAAGAGAAACAGGTGAGATGGAGTGGGATTTTAGGGGGGCCTGAAATCCCACACCACGTCCGCCGAGTCGCTGGGGCGGGCTGACAGCAAAGACGAGTTCGCGGCGGATGAAAGGAATTTTGTGAAAAGCGTTGCGATGTTGACGTTGTACGTCAGCGGTTCGCGAGAGACGGGCAACGCGTCCGCAGGAGCCCTGCGATCATGTAACGTCAACGTTCTGCGTTTATTGTTCGTCGTTTTCGGCTCGCCTGGTTCGCGAACCCTGGGACCGTCGGTGGCGCAGCAACGTTCGATAGCCTCCAGCGACCATCGCATGGGCATCGCGCAGCAAGGCCATGACGGTATGGCGGGCTGAGGATATCTGCCAGTCGTCCCGCTTCATCCGTGGAAGACGGAAGATGATCTGGGCGATTTCCTGTTGGGTGGCGCCATCCCGGAAGCCGTCGAATGCTTGCAGCATGTGACGCATCCGTCTGCGTTTCTGTCGCGTGAGGCGTGCGTCCGGCGGCACAGCGCGGCCATAGAGTGTCGCAAGAAGGCGGTAAATGGACTCCACCCGATCAAATCCTTCGAGACTAATCGGGACCATGGCGACCAAGGGAACCGCAGGCGTCTGGCCGGCGGGGAGGATGAGCTGGAGATGCTGGTTCTTGCTCACCTCGTAGAAAAGATGCGTTTCGCCATCCTGTTCGACCGAACCAGCGATATCAAATACGGCTCGTGCATCGCGATCCAAAGAGAAAATCGCGGGAGCTGCCGCCAGCACAATTGTGCTGGTGTCGGCATGCGGGAGCCAGAACACCTGCGCTTTGGGAGGAGCCTGTAGCGGATCAAGCGGGAAATCGCAGCCCCCAACGCTGCCGAATCCTGTCGGTCAGCGATTGAGGGTCTTTCTTGTTGCGGGAGTGCGCATCGAAATCATGATCATACGCTTCGTTGCGACGGAGCCATTCCCAAGCGATGTCAGAGGCTGCAAGCCCGTCAATATGGAGATAGAGCGCCGAGGAACGCCATCCTGAAGCGTCCGGTACCATCGTCGTTCCTCCCTCCGTAGATTGCGAGGGAGCCAGCATTCCCGGAGCGATTGTGATGCTGAAGTCGCGAAGTTTGGCGGGGGCGATGCCGCGGCGGCATCGTATGGATCAGTGACGCTGACTTTCGCGCACCAGCTCGCGATAACCGTGCTCGGTCATCCAGCGCGCACGGGCAAGGTGTGTGTCATGGATCCGGCGACAGCGCTGCGGATTGTTTTGTGGGTCGAGGCCAAACAGGATTTGAACGGCTTCCTGCCAGTCGGCGCCATCACGCGCTGCGTCGAGCAGCCGCAGATAGAGAACCATATGCTCGCGATCATACGGGGTCAGCCGCTGACTTAGCGGCGGTTCGTCCAGAAATGCAGGTATCGACCGTCCCGTCATCGCAGGACATTCTCACGGTTACTATATTTTAACCATCGCCCGATGCGTGCATCTTGGGAAGGCAACAAATAGTCCGATGGGGCGAAACGGCTATCGACGACGCTGATGGTTGGGCGTGTCATGATGCAGCAGAACCCCTTGCCCTTTGTCGGTGGAGAGCAGAACGATTCCCGCTGCTTCGAATGCCCTGCGCACCTGATCGCGCGTCGTTTCGTAAACCTCGAGACCGCTTTCGGATTCGAGGCGTTTCAACGCGGTCAGCGATATGCGGGCCTTGTCAGCGAGCGTCTCCTGCGTCCAACCCAGCAACGCGCGAGCGGCCCGCGATTGTCGGGAAGTGATCATGCATGATCACCTCCCACCGGCGCGAACGCACTTGCCAGAACTACGACTATAATAGTCGTAGTTCTCGCCTCGATCCAGCCGAAAGTCGCTTCATCGCGCTGCGGGGCGCGCAATCGACCGACGACTGATTCGGTCGTGCCTTTTGCCGAAGGCGAGGGCCGAGGCCCCATCCGGCTCAAGCGAACGGATCAATCTCGCCGACGATGGTGTCGGCCTCTCCATCATATTCCGCGGCGGGCATGACGCTCATGGTGCCGTCGCCGGCTCGATAGATGATGATCGTGACCATCAGGGTGGCGGCGAGGCTGAAGGCGAAGGCTTGGGCGTTGGCGAGGGACATTTTTCGCAGCTCCTGTCTGGAGGCGGGGATCATCCCCGCTCGACAGGCGCCCGATGTGTTTCGGTCGCGGCCGGGGTCATCAGAGAGGCGAAGCCGAGCTGACCGCACGCTTCGCGTAGCGGACCCCACGAGGGTTGACCCCACGCGAGGCCGGGATTGAAACCAGGGTCAGCCTCAAAAAGCGGGGTGGTGCCCGCCAACCGGAGCGGAAATCTTCGCGTTGCGCGCTGCCGTAGCCCTGCCTTCACCCTGATGGTTGCGATACCGTCGAGATGGGGCGCTGCCGCGTGTCCGCCGCCGAATATGGTGGGAACGGAGTCGGGCGCGGCTTTTCGCCTGAGCCGGATGGGGCCTCGGCGTCCATGGCCAGAAAGGGAAGCGCGTGGCGGCCGCGATCCGACGCGCACATGGAAAATCCCGGCGGCTTTCGCCGCCGGGATTTCCGGTATCCCGCCCGTTAGAACGGAATCTCGTCGTCATCGACGGTGTTGTCGCCGTCGTTCTGGGTCTGCTTCGCCCGGCTCAGGAAATCCACCGTCTCGGCGATGATCTCGCAGCCGTAGCGATCGACGCTCTGCTGGTCAGTCCATTTCGTGTAGTGAATGCGGCCGCGCACAAGAACCTTCATCCCCTTCTCGCAATGCTGCTGGATCGTTTTGCCGAGGCCGTTGAAGGCGGTGATGCGGTGCCATTCGGTGTCCTGGACCCGGTAGCCGTTCTCGTCCCGGATGACCCTGCCTTCCGAGTAGCGGGGGCGCGAGGTGGCGAGCGTGAAGTGGGTGATGCTGGTGCCGCCGTTTGTGGTGCGGGTTTCAGGGGCCTGACCGATGTTGCCGGCGAGAATGACGATGTTCTGCATGGTAAGTCTCCGTTGCTTCCCGGAGGGACCATTCCCTCCGACGAGACCCGGCCAAGACCGTCGGGAGACTCCTGCACTGGCGCCTTTGGCGGCAGCTTGACCCCCAAGGCCCGGAGTGGTGCGGGCAGGCGCTTCAGCGCCAACACGGTCCGGAGCCGCGGGGGTTGCCGGAGGAAACAGAACGGACTTAGGGGATCAGTCAGTCGGAGGGATTGGCGCCTCTCGAAAGCCGGAAGACGACGCGCAGCCGAACCATCGGCCTTGCTGGCAAGAGCGCGCGATCAGGCCCAACCGCCACGAAAACGCACCATTCAGAACCCTCTTTGCTTCCTCATGCGTCGCTGCGGACAAGGCAGGCTGGAACGAGAACGGTAATAGCTGTCGGGTTTGGGGCACATGGCGCTGCCCCACCGTATCAGCGCGAAGAGGGGATCCATGCAGATCTGCATGAGGCATGATGAAGGTGTTCGCGGCTATCTCCACGTCGATATGGGACAGACCGCTCCGGCGGGCGGTGATCGCTCTGGCTCCGGGATTCGCTGTCAGACGGCGCTTTTCGAAACGGACGATGCGGATCGAACACGCCGGCGATCGCGTCCCTGATACGGTCGATCTTGTTCTGATCGGGATACCGGACGCCGCGGCGAAAGCCCGCGGGATGTCTCGCGGGAGCGGAGGGTCGCGGCCGTTGCCTCAGCGCGAAAGGACGGCTGTTCCGACCGCGTAGAGGTTGAGCATCGCGGCGATGCCGATGAATAGACCGCCAGCGCCGCACAGCAGATTGAGGACGAGACCTCCGTCGATCATGTGCTTGGCGATGCCGTGGACAAGTGCGTAGCCGGCGATCACGGCGGGAATGGCGAAGATTGCCAGCGCAATAAGACGCAGAGCCGGATTTTTCGCGAAGCCGACGATGGCGATGACCAACGCGATCGAGCCGAGCGCGGCGCTGATGGCGGCAAGGCCGGACATGAGAAAACTCGCATCCACCGCATAGGCATATTGAAACGCGGTCAAACCAGCCGCGAAGGGTAAGGCGTAGATCGCGAGGTTATAGGCGAGCACGCAAAACGCGATCGTCAGGGAGATGGCGAGCAGGATCAGCGTCATGAAAACCTCCGTGCAAACGGTTGAGGATCACGACAGGCTGCCGGGAGACACGCTCCGCCTGCGACTATGCTGCTTCGCCGGTTCTACAAGAATGCTAGTGTATTCTGAACGAGAGCATTTTTCTCGTAAAGACAATTATAGCTGCCGCGATGCGGCGGCGCGTTATGCGCCGCCGTCGAACTTCATGACAGGGATGCCGAGTTTCCGGGCCTTGTCGGCGAGGTTGTCCTGAATCCCGGTGCCGGGGAAATGGATAACGCCGATCGGCATGGTGTCCAGCATCGCGTCGTTGCGTTTGAAGGGCGCCGCCTTGGCGTGCTTGGTCCAGTCGGGCTTGAAGGGAACCTCCACGACCTTGCGATGGGCGGCCCATTTCGCGGCGATGAGTTCGGCGCCCTTTGGGCTTCCACCGTGCAGCAGCACCATGTCGGGGTGCTTGGCGAGAACCTGATCGAGCTTGGCCCAGATCAGGCGGTGATCGTTGAAATCGAGACCGCCGGTGAAGGCAACCTTCGGACCGGGAGGCAGGAGCACCTCGCTTTCAGCGCGACGCTTCGCGGCGAGGAAATCCCGGCTGTCGATCAGCGCGGCGGTGAGGTTGCGATGGTTGACCATCGAGCCCGTGCGCGGGCGCCAGATCGAGTGGGTGTTGCGCTCGAAGTGCTCGGCGGCCTGGTCGCGCATCAGTTCGAAGGCGTTGCGCCGTTCGAGAAGGGTTTGACCCTGTGCCGTCAGGCGTTCGAGTTCGACGGACTTCACCTCGGAGCCATCCTGTTCCCTCTGGAGGCGGCGCTGGGCGATCTCGTTGTCATCGAGTTCGCGTTCGATCCGGTCGGTGGCGCGATGGAAGAGGTTGACCGTGCCCCAGAGCAATTCTTCCAGATCGGGTTCGAGGCGGGTGTCGGAGAGCGCCACCACGAGGGCATCGAAGATGTCGGCGATGCTGCCGGCGATGACGCGGCCTTCCGGAAGCGGTCGCGGATCGGGGTCGTCTTCGAAGGGACGGTAGCCGTAGAGTTGAAGTTCCTGAAGCAGGTGATCGGTCGGAGAGGAGTCGTGGTGCGGCTCGTATGCGGGGTCGCGTTCTTCGGTCATGGCGGCTTTCCTTCGCGGTGTGGCCGCGCCCATCGCGGCCTTCATGGCGACGAAGGCGGCGGGCGGGCCGGACCTGCACCCGCAGCGAAGCGAAGGGCCGGAACACCGTGGAGGATGCTGGAGGCCGGCGATTTTGCCTCGCGATGCAAAGCGTCCGTAGGACGCGGCGGAAAATCGTCGGCCGCAGGCATTGCCTGTCCGGCCCGACTGACGCCCGATCGCCCTCTCAGAAGGCCGTGGGTGTGGCCCTCGACCCCGAAGATCTCGCGCCATGTTCGCAGCCTCTCACGCACCGCCCTGCCGCACCATTCCTTGCAGTCGATCAGGCCGCCAGGGACATGAAGCGGGCGATGTCGCTCGAGGCAACCTGAAGACGCAGATGGGCCGCAAGGACGTCGAAGCCGAGCAGCCGGAGATCCTCGTTGAAGTCCCCGAGCCGTGGCGTGAGCACGATCGTCTCGATCCCGACGGCGCTGGCGCGCTCGATCAGCACGGTCATCGCCTTGTCGCCAGCCGGATCGTTGTCGCGCGCGATGTAGAGTCGTCGCAGCATCCGCGGGAACAGGATGGCCGAGAGATGCGCGGCCGAGAGCGCCGCCATCGACGGCATCTGCGTCAGGACCGATCGGACCGACAATGTCGTCTCGATGCCTTCGCCGGCCGCCATCACCTCGCAGCCCACGCCGAAGCGCACGGCATGACCGAGGAGGTTGCCTATCGCACGCCGCGGCGTCTCGATCGGGGCACGGCCGAGATTGACCTCGCTGAAGCCATGGGGATCGAGCCAGGTGCGATGCGCGCCTGTCAACTTGCCGGATAGGTCGGTGACGGCTGCGATCATCGCGGGCCAGGTTTCGGTCGGGCTATGCTCGTCCGACCGATAGTAGCAGCGCGGATGGAAGCGGAGCGCGCCGGTTTCGTGCAAAGCCGTAATGCCGCGTCTGCGCAAAACCGCTTCGACGAGGGTTCCGCCGATCGGCTGCGACATGGCGAAGAGCCGCCGCGCCGCTTCGGGCGAACCGGCGCTGGTGGACGTTCTGTCGGCCGGCATCCTGGTCCTTTCCGGTTCGGGGTGCGGAAGCGCGAGGAATCGGCGCGCTTCCTCGGCCACATCCTTGAAGTCGACAAGGCCACAACTTTCGCGGATCACGTCGAGCAGATCGCCATGCTCGCCAGCTGCCGCGGCATCGGACCATTTGCCGGCCGGACCTTTCGGCGAATCCTTCAACCGCACGAACATCGAGCGGCCCGGCGTGTTGCGCACGTCACCGACCTGCCAGTAATTGCCTTGACGACGTCCGGCAGACAGATAGTGACGGCACACCGCCTCGGCCTGCCGGCCAAGACGGTGTGCAAGTTCTGCGGCATCGTGATGGGCCATCACGCCGCCTCCCGCTCGCCGACGCGCTCGACCGGCCAGCGGCCCAGCACGCGCTCGAGCACCGCCGGGCCGGCTGTGTCGGTCGGCACGAACATGCGCAGCTTCCAGGAGATGATCTCGTGGAAGAGGCCATAGGCCGAGAGCCGTTCGCGCATCGTGTCGGTGAAGCCGGACAGCTCGATGCGGTTGGCGCCCATGACACGGCAGCGGCGAAGCTGGAGGCCTCCGGCGAGATCGAGGATCGCGCGGCCATCCATCAGCGCCATGAACGCGGCATCCGGCGTCAGCGAAGATGCGCCGGTCGTTGTCGCGTTGGCCGCCCAGGCCGGCGAGACCTTGCGGCCGACGATCCGCTCGCCCTCGTCAGTCTGAAGCCGATAGACGCGGGTGGACTCGTTCGGCAGCCGCTTCCAGATCGGAAGCAGGAGGCCGGTGACGACGTGGATGGTGCTGTCGGAAAATTCCGGCACCTCGCTGATCTCGGCGTTCCAGGCTGTGGAGAAGGCATTCCGATCGGCGTCGACCCAATGGGTCTCGCCCATCATCCTCACCGCGACGTTGTGCGCCTCCATCGGCCGGATCAGCCTGACGCGCCGCTCGATCTCGCCATCGTCGAGCATGATGCTCGTCGTCGGGATCTGCACAGCGGCGCGACCCGACCGCTCGTTAAGCAGCAGCTTGGCGCGCGGATCGTCGAGATGACCGAGCGCATCATCGAGCGTGACCGGACGATTGCGCTCGCGCTTCGTGATCGTCAGCAGCCGGGTTTCCGCGCCGGTGCCCGGATGGGTGTAGATGGTCTGCCGGTTGATGACGGTGAAGCGTTCCGCCGTCAGCGTCTCCAGCCCGACATCATAGGCGCCGCTGGCGATGGCGCCCTCGATCTTCGCGTTCAGCAATTGCTCGAACGCGGTGAACAGAACACCCTGAAGTTCGATGGTGAGCGCGAGCAGCCGGTTGAGAAACGTGGTGATTGGCGGCAGCTCGTCCTTGATGCCGGTCGAATCCATCAACCTCAGGCCGGTGGCCGACTCGAAACGATCGAGCGAGCAGCCCTCGACCTTGCCGCGCACCAGCAGAAGATAGAGCTGGCGCAGCGCATCGCGGGCATAGGCGCTTTCCAGATTATCCTCGGGCCGGAACAGGCCCTGGCCGCCAGTCTGGCGTTGCCCGCGCGTGATCGCGCCTAGCGTATCGAGGCGACGGGCGATGGTTGAAAGGAATCGCTTTTCGGCCTTCACGTCGGTCGCGATCGGTCGGAACAGCGGCGGCTGCGCCTGATTGGTGCGGTGGGTGCGTCCGAGGCCCTGGATGGCAGCGTCGGCCTTCCAGCCCGGTTCGAGCAGATAGTGGACGCGCAGCCGGGTATTCCGCGCTGACAACTCGGCGTGATAGCTGCGGCCGGTCCCGCCCGCGTCCGAGAAGATCAGGACGCGCTTCCCGTCGTCCATGAACGCCTGCGTCTCCGCGAGATTGGCCGAGGCAGCGCGATTTTCGACGGCGAGACGGTCGCCCCCCGGGCTCTGGCCTCCGGCCAGCCCCGAGGGCAGGCTCTTGCGGACGATGCGCCGCGAGCGGCCCGTCACCTCGGCCACCATGTCGGTCCCGAAGTGCTGGACGATCTGGTCGAGCGCACCGGGGACAGGCGGGAGGCTCGCGAGCTTGGCGATCAACTCGTCGCGACGTGCGACAGCTTCGCGGCTCTCCACGGGTTGGCCATCACGGGTGACGGGCCGTGATGACAGATTACCCTCGCTGTCCGTGAACGGCTCGTAGAGCTGCACCGGAAAGCTCGTCTCCAAATACGATAAAACATACTCGCGCGGCGTGATGTCCATGCGAACGTCGTTCCATTCCTCGGTAGGCAGGTCGGCCAGGCGGCGTTCCATCAGCGCCTCGCCGGTCGAGACGATCTGGATGACGGCGGAATGGCCTTCATCGAGATCGCGGCTGATCGAGCGGATCAGCGTCGGCGTTTTCATGCTCGTGAGCAGGTGGCCGAAGAAGCGTTGCTTGGCGCTCTCGAAGGCCGAACGCGCGGCGGATTTGGCCTGCCGGTTCAAGGTGCCGGACGCGCCGGTGATGTTGGCCGCCTCCATCGCCGCGTCGAGATTGTTATGGATGATGGCGAACGCGCCGGCATACGCGTCATAGATGCGCGTCTGCTCCGGCGTCAGCGCATGCTCGACCAGCTCATATTCCACACCGTCGAAGGAGAGCGAGCGGGCGGTGTAGAGACCGAGCGCGCGCAGGTCGCGGGCAAGCACCTCCATCGCCGCGACGCCGCCGGCTTCGATCGCCTCCACGAACTCGGCGCGGGTGCCGAATGGAAAATCCTCGCCGCCCCAGAGTCCGAGCCGCTGGGCGTAGGCGAGATTGTGGACCGTGGTGGCGCCGGTCGCGGACACATAGACGATGCGGGCGTTCGACAGGGCATGCTGGAGGCGCAGACCCGCGCGTCCCTGCTGCGAGGCAACGACATCGCCGCGTTCTCCCTTGCCGCCACCGGCATTCTGCATCGCGTGCGCCTCGTCGAAAATAATCGCTCCATCGAAGTCGGAGCCCAACCATTCGACGATTTGTTTGACGCGCGAAAGCTTCTCGCCGCGGTCGTCGGACCGTAGCGTGGCATAGGTTGTAAATAGGACGCCTTCCGGCAGCGTGATGGGACGCCCTTGCGGGAAACGCGAGAGCGGTGTGACCAGTAGACGCTCTATGCCCAGCGCCGACCAGTCGCGTTGCGCGTCCTCGATCAGCTTGTCCGACTTGCTGATCCACACCGCCTTGCGGCGGCCCTGCAGCCAGTTGTCGAGGATGATCGCGGCCGACTGGCGGCCCTTGCCGACGCCGGTGCCATCGCCGATCATGAAGCCGCGCCGGAAGCGCACGGCATTCGCCGTATCATCGCGCGCGGCGCTGACGACATCGAAGGTCGCATCCACCGTCCATGATCCGGCCAGGTAATCGGCGTGCGCCTCGCCGGCATAGATCACGGTCTCTAACTGTGCGTCGGAGAGCAGGTCGTAGACGTTGGCCGGGAGGTGCGGCCGATAGGCCGGCTTCGGCGGCGCGACGCTCGCCATCGCCGCCGACTGCACGAGTTTCGTGGGATGCGCCCGAGACTCGGAAATGCGGATCGCCTGCAATCTGTATTCTTCATAGATGGCGTCGGAGAGGCGGCCCGCTTCGCCGGCCTGCCAGTCGAGCGTCTCATAGACGAGCGGCAAGCCCTCCGGTTCGGCCATCGGCGCGGCCGGGGCGGTGCTGACTGCGCGATTGAGATAGCCGCGCACACTGCGGGGCGCGGGCGTGACGATCACAGGAACGGCGATGGAGGGATCGACGGGGAACCGCGCGGGCATATGCTCGCCGAGCCACCCCATCAGCGTGGCGACGTCCGGCGCGACGCCCAGAGGATGCGGGAACACGGCCGGATCTTCGGCGGGCAGCTTGTCGATGACGGTCAGCCGCGTGTCGATGGTCGCGCCGTGCTTGGCATAGACCGCTCCGTCGATGGCGGCGGAGAAGACCACGCGGCCACGCTCCTGCAGGCGGGTGAACGCAGAAGCCCAGGCCGGATTGTCGGGCGCGAAGCTGGCGCCGGTGATTGCGACCAGGCGGCCGCCGGGCGCGAGGCGCGCGAGCGCCGAGGCGACATGGCGGAACGCAGCATCGGCGACGCGGCCCTCGACATGCGCCATGACCGAGAACGGCGGATTCATCAGCACGACGCTCGGCACGGTGGCGGGATCGAGATGATCGTCGATCTGGGCCGCGTCGAAGCGGGTGACGGGATCGGCCGAAAAGAGGGAGGAAAGCAGGTCGGCGCGCAGCTCCGCCAGCTCGTTCAGAACGAGCCTGCCGCCCGCGATCTCGGCGAGGATGGCGAGAAGTCCGGTGCCTGCCGAAGGCTCCAGCACGCGGTCAGCCGGCGTGATGGCGGCGGCATGGGCCGCGGCCAGGCCAAGCGGGATCGGGGTTGAGAATTGCTGGAAGGTCTGGCTTTCGGAAGAGCGCCGCGTATGAGTCGGCAGTAGGCTGGCGATCTTGGTCAGCGGGATGAGGCGTGCTGCCGGAGAACCAGCTTTGCGGAAAAGCGCCTTTCCGTATTTACGCAGGAACAGGACGGTCGCCGCCTCGCAGGCGTCATAGGCTGACTTCCAGTCCCAGGCGCCGCTCGCGTCGGACGCGCCGAACGCAGTTTCCATCGCCGCGCGCAGGGTCGCAGCGTCAACGCGCTCGCCTTGTTCAAGATGGGGCAGCAGCAGGCTCGCCGCCGCGAAGATCGCTGCGGACGACTCCCGATCAGAGCTGGGCGGAAGGAGTGCGGCAGCCGGTGCCGCCGATGTGGACGTCATGTTCACGGGAAAAGCCTCGGGAGAGCGGGACAGGATCGAGCCCGCGCAGCGCTCTCTCTCGACCGCACCGGCTCAAATCCGTCCCGGCCTCCCTCTGCCTCTCATTCGGCAGGCCATGGCCAACACGACAAAAGCGCCCCGGCCATATGGCGGGGCGCTTCAAGTGGTCAGATCCAGCCTCGATCAGCAATCAGGATGGATGAAGCCATCCGGATTGTCGGGATTGGGCGGCAGATAGGCATCGTAGGGATTGCCGTCGGCGAGATGGCCGAAGGGCGTGAAGACATAATCGCCGTTGTCGCGCCCCACGGCGCAGATGACATAGCGTGGCGTTCCCGTCTCGGCGTCGAGGCACTCCATGAGCGCGAAACTGCCGTCCGCTGCCGCGCGCAGCAGCGTCTGGAAATTGGTGCTGGCGTGTGCGGGAATGCTCATATCAGCTCTCCTTCGTCGGAGAGCGTCTCGGCGAGCCAGCCATCGGTGTAGGTCCAACCGATCGTCTCGCCGGTCGCGAGGTCGAGGACGTGCGCGCCGCCGCCGAACCCATCGAGCCGAGGGCGCGAGCAGGTGTTGGCGTATTGGAAACCCCATCGGCCCGTCAGCCCGAACTCGGCGGCGCAGATCTTCACGAACGGAATCAGCCGTTCGGGATCGCCGGTGACATCATCGCGCATCCAGAGCTGGGCGCCGCCATGTTCGGGCTGGATCGACAGAAGGAAGCCTTCCGAAGGCGGCTCCTCCGACGCGCCGTCCTCAGACAGCTTGTTGTAGAGGTCGAGCGCGCGGGCGGCGTTGTCGGGCGTGTCGACGTCGAGCAGGCACGAGAAATGAGTGAAATAGCCAGCCATGACGGCCTCCTGAAACGAAAACGCCCGGCGCGATGGCCGGGCTGAGGAACGGATTGGGAAGGACGGCGCGGGACGACTGAAGCCGCCCCGAGCCGGTGTGCTATTCGGCGGCGACGGCGTGCAGGACTTCGTCCTCTTCGTCGGAGGGTTCGTCATCGTCGGCGAGGAAGGCCGGCAGCGCCTCGTCGCCTTCGTCGCTCGTCGCGGGCTCGTCATGCTCGACCATGCGTAGCGGTTCGGGCAGCCAGCCGCTGTCGGCGAGCAGGCGTTCAGCCTCCTTCGCCATGTCGCCCTTCTTCAGATGATCGATGAGCTGGGCAGCGCGTTCGCCCGCGCCTTCGCGCACCGCGGCGAGGATGCGCGGCTTCGTCACGCGGCCGAGATAGTTTTCGACGGTCGGACGGAAGCCCACCTCCACCATGTCGAGGCCGGTCGCGCGCGCCAGCCGATCCGCCTCGGCCATGCGTCGGTCGAGGCCCGACTGCGAGACGCCGCTGCCACTGAACGGATTGGGTCGCTCGTAGAGGGCGTTGACGCCGTAGCTGACGCAATGGGCGAGGAGCGCCAGACGGCTGGCGTCGTCAAGCGCGGCGAGCCAGTCCCACAACGCATCCTCATCCGCAGGCAGGTCCGCCTTCCAGTCCTCATGCCGCTGGGTGATCGCCTTGGCATAGGACGTCTCGGCAAGATCCTTGCCCTGTTCGCGGAAGAAGACGTGATTGATCGACGCCTGCAGGCTTGCGCCGGCGGTGCCGGTGCGCTGGAAGGTGTCGCGCACCAGCTTGTGCAGCAGGGCCGTGAGCGCGATCTGCGGATTGGCCCCGACCGCATCCCGCAGCGCGAGCGTGCGGTGCGCGGTCAGCTCTGTGACGAGCCGTTCGGGCAGTGGCTTGATGACGTCTTCTTCGTCATCCTCTTCCGGCTCGGCCGACTGGCCGCCGATGGTGATGACGGCGCGCTGAACACTGCTCGCGATCCCTGCGTCGGTCCCGGCCGGATCGGTTACGCCATCGGTCTCATGGCCCTTCGCGTCGATCGGCGCCTCGTCCTCCGGACGGACATAGCCGCGATGGACGATGAGCGCGCCATCGCGATCGACGCTGACGAACACGCCGCCGCGCGCGATCTCTGTGGGATCGTAGATGACCGGCCGCTGCTCGAACGCCTCGAGCGCCGCTTCGATCTCGCCGAGGCGCTGGTCGATCTCGTCGGGCAGTTCGTCGGCTTCCGCATATTCCGCTTCGAGCCGGTCATACTCCTCGCGCAGCGCCGCGCGAGCGGCGCGCTCGTCGTCGGTGAGATCGATGGGAGTGCCGGCCAGAATGCGAAGACCCTGATCGTGGCTATAGGGCAGATCGGTGTCGACGCTGATCCACTTCCAGCCTTCGGCCGCGATCTCGTCGGCGATCGCCTTCAGCTTGTCGGAGACCAGGTGGTCGAGCAGCGCCGGTTCCTGAAGCCAGCCACCATCGTCGGTCTCGAACAGGTCGCGAAGGATTTCGCCGCCCGCCGCCTGATAGGCGTCGACGCCGACGAACTGCGCCCGCTTGTCGGAAGCGGGGACGGAGGTTTCGGTGAGAAGCTGGCGGATATGCCAGGGCTGGCGATTATAGGAATGCTGGACCGCCTCCCAGACCTGTTCCTGCCGGGCATGGTCGGGGTTGACGGTGAACGCCATCAGCATCTCCAGCGTCATGCCGTCCTCGGCGTAGATGCCGCAAAGCGTCGGCGAGACGGCCGCCAGGCGTAGGCGCTGCTTCACGATCTGGACCGTGGTGAAGAAGGCGGTGGCGATTTCCTCCTCGGTCATGCCCTTGGTCCGCATGTCGAGGAAGGCGCGGAACTGGTCGAGCGGATGGAGCGCGACGCGCTGCGTGTTCTCGGCCAGGCTGTCATCCTCCGCGAGAATGGGCGTCGAGGGATCGCGCACGACGCAGGGCACCGGGGAGGTCTTGGTCAGGCGCTTCTGCTTCACCAGCAGCGCGAGCGCCTGGTAGCGCCGGCCACCGGCGGGCACCTCGAACATGCCGGTTTCGCCGCCATCGGTATTAAGGACCGGGCGGACATTGAGGCTCTGGAGGAGCGTGCCGCGGCGGGCGATGTCCTCGGCCAGTTCCTCGACCGAAACGCCGGACTTCACGCGCCGGACGTTGGACTGGCTGAGGACCAGCTTGTTGAAGGGAATGTCGCGCGAGGGCGAGAGGGTGAGTTTCTGAACGGCAGTAGCCATCGTGGTAGTCTCCGCGACGGGCGCCGAGAGCCTCTCTCTCGATCCTAAACCCGTCACGAAGCGAAGCGCCGCCCTCTTCCTCTAAAGAGAGCAGCGCCACGGATACGGAACAGAGGAAAGCCGGAAACCCGTATCTCCGCATTTCTGGATTTCAGGGGATCACGCCGCCTGCCGTTCGTCATCGGCCGTGCCGAAATCGGTGTCGGAGGCGAAGCTGAGCAGCCAGTCGGCCGCCTTGCTTGCCTGGGAGGCGGCGCGGACGATGGCGCGATTGTCCTCGCGCAGCACCTCCAGCCAGGAGCCGATGTAGTCGGCGTGGCGGACGGTGGGCACGATGCCGAGCGAGGCGCAGCAGAAGGCGGCGTTGATCTCGGCCACCAGCTCCTCGAATGCGTACTTCTTGGTGCCAAAGGCGCCGGAGAGGTCGCGGTTCAAGCGATGAGCTGCACCGCTGGCGTGCCCCAGCTCGTGCAGGGCCGTCCGGTGCCAGTTGATCGGCTCGAAGTACGCTTGGGGTGGCGGAACCTGCACATAGTCTGGACCTGGCGCATAGAAGGCGCGATCGCCGCCGATGCGGAAGTCGATGCCCGTCGCCCGGATCAGCGCTTCGACCTTCGGCTCGATCAGGCCGGGTGGAGGCGGTGGAACGATCGCGGCGATATCGTCCGGAAGGCCATCGCATTGCGCGGTGTTGAACACCGTGAATCGCTTGAGGAACGGGATCGCGGCAGCTTCCTCACCGGCCTCGCGGGCGCGGCGCTTTTCGTCCTCCGGGGTGAAGCGATCGGCATAGACGACGGTCGTGCCACGCTCGCCTTTGCGGACGTTGCCTCCAAGCGAGAGCGCCTGGCGGAACGTGAGCCAACTCTGACCGGGAAAGCCGTGCTGGATGACGGCGCCCCATAGAATCAGAACATTGATACCCGAGTAATGCCGGCCGGTTGCGCCATTGCTCGGCATGGCGAGCGGCGCTCTGGTCGAGGCCGATCCCCAAGGCTGGACCCAGGGCACGCGCCCGGTTTCCAGTTCTGCGATGATCTTGCCGGTGATTTCGTCATAGAGGCTCGTCCGGTCCTGGCCGGCGCGCGCTTTACCATCTTTCCTGAACATCGCGATTCTCCGCGACGGGCGCCGGAGACCTCTTCCCCAGCCCTTAACCCGTCACGGAAAACCCGTCCGAACTCTCACTCTCAGGGGGCGTTGCGGGGCAGGCTGTGCAGAAACTCAGCGAGGACTCGATGCGGCCGCGATGACGCAAACCGAATAGAGCGGGGTTCTCAGCCCCGCGACATCAGCGCTCCGGTTCCGAAGGCGTTCGAAGCGCGGATAATGTTGAATGCCAGGACCGAGAGGGCAGCTTCGGCTTTCACCCGCCGCAAACCGCGGGTCAGGAAGCGACCTCCGCCAGACATTCGCTTGATGGTGCCGAAGGGATGCTCGACCGTGCAGCGCCGGATCGTCATAAGATCAGGTTTCTCCTGAACCCGACGTTCCATCCGATCGAGCGCGCCCTGATCCACGAGCCTGTGAATGGTGCGCTGATATCCCGGCGTACACTGCTGTTTGATCTGGCAAGTCTGGCAGGCGGGCGTTCTGTAACGGATCGCCCGATTTCGGGTATGCTTGCCCTTGGGATACATGGTTTCACCAGCAGGGCAGCGGATCGTGTCGGTCTGCTCGTCATGGACGAATTGCACGGGGCGGAAGTATTGCGCGCTCATGGCCCCGCGCTTGATCGGCGCTGCCACGCGGACGCCGTCCTGTTCGCAACGCGCGACTTCCTGCGCGTTCGAGTAGCCTCCGTCCGCCAGCACTTCGAGCTGGTCGACGTCGAGCACTTCTTTTGCCGCTATCGCCATTGGATGCAGCAACTGGCTGTCGTTGGCTTCGTTGGCGACATCGTTGTGAATGATCAGCCCGCTTTCGATATCGACGACACTCTGGAGATTATAGGCCGGGAACTTCGGCGCCCGGCCATATCCCATTGGTCGTGCATCCGGCTCTCCGAAGACCACGACGTTGGTATCATGCTCAGCAAGTTCGGCCTGCCGCTTTTCCAAGCGCTGCTTACGGCGTTCGAGTGACGCGATCGCGCTGGCAAACGCCGCGCGATTGACCGTCTGATCGCGCGCGCGCTCCGAGTGTTGATCTGCTATGTTGAGGCGGTCGAGATAGTAGGCGATTTCTGTTTCGGTATGAGCGATGTCGCGTGCCAGACGATCCGCTCCTGCAATATTCTTCGCGCTGGCAACCGCCCGCATCTTTGTTCCGTCCAGCGCCACCTTGCCAGGAGTGACCAAGCCGTTCTCGCGACAGAAGCTGATGAATGCGGCTCCCGTGCGGATGATCGCTTCGGGGTTGTCGTGCCGGAACGCCGCAATGGTCCGATAGTCCGGGGTCATGCGCCGCATCAGCCAGATGGCCTCCAGATCGCGCTGGCAGGCGCGCTCCAATTGTCGCGATGAACGCAACTGGTTCAGGTAGCCCCAGATGTAGAGCCGCAGCATGTCGCCGGGGTGATAGCCAGGTCGTCCTGTCGGGGCAGAGACGGTGCGCTCGAAGCCGAGCGCCGTGAGATCGAGGGTTTCGACGAAGGCATCAATGACGCGGACGAGAGAGTCCTGCGACACGTAATCTTCAACACAGGCGGGCAGCAGTAACGGCTGGCTCCGGTCATATCCCTCAATAAAGCGTCCCATCGTGCCCCCGTCCCGCAAATAATTAAGTGTACCATCCGCAGGTGAATAACCCCAGTAAATGCTTGGCAATACGAGCAATATCTACTGAGCGCGCTTGGGCTTCCCGTCCTCACTGTTCGGCGGCGCTGTCCAGCTACCCGACCAGGTGGAAACTTCGGATCGTCCCTGTCTAGACTCTCGCCAATATGTCGATTATTCTCGACATATGGAATCAGATAATGCCATCCTCGCTTTCGCCGCGCTCGCGCAACCGACCCGACTCGACGTGTTCCGTCTACTGATGGAGCATGAGCCGGACGGGTTGCCCGCAGGCGAGATCGCCCGCAGGTTAGATGTCCCCCACAATACGATGTCCACACATCTGGCGACGCTGACGCGCGCCAGCCTGATAGAGGCGGAGCGGCATAGCCGGTCGATCATTTATCGGGCAAGGCTCGACGCCGTTCGCGCGCTTGCCAGCTTTCTCGTCAAGGATTGCTGCGGCGGCCGACCCGAGATCTGCGCGCCGCTGATCGCCGATTTTTCCCCTTGCTGCTCACCGCAAACCCTCACCGCAAAGGAGGCCACTCATGACTGACCGCATCTTCAACGTCCTGTTCCTCTGCACCGGCAATTCGGCGCGCTCAATCCTCGCGGAAAGCATCCTGGACAAGGATGGCGAAGGCCGATTTCGTGCATTCTCTGCCGGGTCGCAACCCAAGGGCGCGGTCAATCCCTTCGCGCTGAAGGTGCTGAAGAGCTTCGACTACCCCTCTGAAGGCTTCCGCTCGAAGGGTTGGGAAGAGTTTGCTGGGCCTGATGCGCCTGTTATGGATTTCGTGTTCACCGTCTGCGACAACGCCGCCGGCGAAACCTGCCCTGTCTGGCCTGGCCAGCCGATGACAGCTCATTGGGGCATCGAAGACCCTGCCGCCGTCGATGGGCCGGATATCCAGAAGGAAGTCTCCTTCGCTGCGGCCTTCCGCTACATGAAGAACCGCATCTCGGCGTTCACGTCCCTGCCGGTTGCTAGTCTCGACAAGGCGTCGCTGCGCACGAAGCTGACCGAGATCGGCCAATCAGATGGCGCGTCGTCTCCCAGAAACAGCGCGGCGTGAGGCAAGCCATGGATGTCATCATCTATCACAACCCGGATTGCGGGACTTCGCGCAATACCTTGGCGATGATCCGCAATGCGGGCGTCGAGCCGCATGTCATCGAATATCTGAAGACGCCGCCATCTCGGGACATGCTGACTCGGCTTATCGCGCGCATGGGTATATCTGCGCGAGAGCTGCTCCGTGAGAAAGGCACGCCTTATGCCGAACGTGGCCTTGGCGACCCGGCTCTGAGCGAGGCGCAATTGCTCGATGCCATGATGGCGCATCCTATCCTGATCAACCGACCCATCGTCGTCAGCCCTAAGGGCGTCCGGCTCTGCCGACCGTCCGAGGACGTGCTCGACCTGCTGCCGCCGCAACGCGGCGCGTTCGTCAAGGAAGACGGCGAGCGCGTGGTGGACGAACACGGCCGTCGCGTCGCAAGGGCCTGAGAGAATTGCATGTCCACCTTTGAACGCTACCTGACCCTCTGGGTCGCGCTGTGCATTGTCGTCGGCATCGCGCTCGGCCATTTTCTGCCGGGCGCATTTCATGCCATCGGCACGATGGAAATTGCCAAGGTCAACCTGCCGGTGGCGGTACTGATCTGGCTGATGGTCATCCCTATGCTGCTCAAGATCGACTTCGCTGCGCTTGGTGAGGTCGGCCGCCACTGGCGCGGCATCGGCGTAACGCTGTTCATCAACTGGGCGGTAAAACCGTTCTCGATGGCGCTACTGGGCTGGTTGTTCATCGGCTGGCTGTTCCGGCCCTATCTACCTGCCGACCAGATCGACAGTTACATTGCCGGCCTCATCATCCTTGCAGCCGCGCCATGCACGGCCATGGTGTTTGTCTGGTCGAACCTGACCAAGGGTGAACCGCATTTCACATTGAGCCAGGTCGCCCTCAACGACGCGATCATGGTCGTCGCCTTTGCGCCGATTGTCGGCCTGCTGCTGGGCCTGTCAGCCATCACCGTGCCGTGGGGCACGCTGGTCCTGTCGGTCATCCTTTATATCGTCATTCCCGTCATCATCGCGCAGATCATCCGTCGCCGGATGCTGACAAGTGGCGGGCAGGCAGCGCTTGACCGGCTGCTTTCAAAGCTCGGCCCGGCTTCTCTCGTCGCTTTGCTGGCGACGCTTGTTTTGCTGTTCGGATTTCAGGGCGAGCAGATCATCGCGCAGCCGGCCATCATCGGCCTGCTGGCAGTGCCGATCCTGATTCAGGTCTATTTCAACTCCGGCCTTGCCTATCTGCTCAACCGGCTTGCCGGCGAACAACATTGCGTTGCCGGTCCCTCGGCGCTGATCGGCGCGTCAAATTTCTTCGAACTGGCGGTTGCCGCCGCCATCAGCCTGTTCGGTTTTCACTCGGGTGCGGCGCTCGCCACCGTTGTCGGGGTGCTGATCGAAGTGCCGGTGATGCTCTCGGTCGTCTGGATCGTGAACCGCTCCAAAGGCTGGTATGAGCGTGGCGGCAAGGTGTCCGAACTCGCGAAAGAGCAGCGTTGATGCCGGACGATCTTCCCAATCTTGATGCCGGCTGCGTTGATACTCCCAGCCTTGATCGGCTGCGCGTAACCGACCCTTCTACCCATCCGCCGCGTATCCTGCTGCTTTATGGCTCGCTCCGCGAGCGATCCTACAGCCGTTTCCTGACATTCGAGGCCGAGCGTCTGCTGAAACACTTTGGCGCGGAAACACGCATCTTCGATCCGCATGGCCTGCCATTGCCGGACGGCGCCGAGGTCAGGCATCCGAAAGTGCAGGAACTGCGAGAGCTCTCGCTCTGGTCGGAAGGCCAGGTCTGGACCAGCCCGGAGCGGCACGGCGCAATGAGCGCGGTGATGAAGGCGCAGATCGACTGGATTCCCCTTTCGGTCGGCGCGGTAAGGCCAACGCAGGGCCGGACACTCGCGGTGATGCAGGTCTCCGGCGGCTCGCAGAGCTTCAACGCCGTCAACCAGATGCGTGTGCTCGGCCGCTGGATGCGCATGGTGACGATCCCCAACCAGTCCTCCGTCGCCAAGGCCTTTCAGGAGTTCGACGATGCGGGCCGGATGAAACCGTCCTCCTATTATGATCGAGTGGTCGACGTAATGGAGGAACTGATGAAGTTTACGCTTCTGACGCGCGACGTCTCACCCTACCTGACCGACCGCTATTCCGAGCGCAAGGAGAGCGGCGAGGCCCTGATGCAGCGGGTCAATCTGACGGCTGCAACCTGAGATTCTATTCCGCGCCGATCGCACGTCATCGCTCGCAAGAATGCCCCAACCAACGAGGTCCCTTGAATGGATCATAGCCCGCAACAGTCGCAAGGAAGCGTCTCCGAGGTATTCCGCGCATTCCTGAAGCTAGGGCTCACCTCCTTCGGTGGACCGATCGCACATCTGGGCTATTTCCGGGACGAGCTGGTGACGCGGCGAAAATGGATGAGCGAAAGCGCATATGCCGATTTGGTGGCACTGTGCCAGTTCCTGCCCGGTCCGGCTTCCAGCCAGGTCGGCTTTGCTCTTGGTCTGACGCGGGCGGGATGGCTCGGCGCGTTCGCAGCTTTCCTCGCCTTCACCCTGCCATCGGCCATGATCCTTCTTGCGCTTGCCATGACGGCTACGCGGCTGGAAAGCCCGTTAGCGCTTGGCGTCCTACATGGTCTCAAGATCGTCGCCGTCGCCATCGTGGCGCAAGCCGTGTGGGGCATGGCAAAAAACCTGTGCCCCGATAAGGAGCGCGCCACGATCGCGGTCGTGGCCGTGCTTCTGCTTGCCTGGGCGCCGGGAGCGATCGGGATGATGGCGGCCATACTGCTGGGCGCACTTGCCGGGCTGGCTCTTGGCAAAGGACAGGTCACGATTGGCGAGCATCCGCCTGTGCCGGTTTCACGCAAAGCCGGACTGATGGCCTTCGCGCTGTTCGTCGCCCTACTGATTGGCCTGCCGGTCCTAGCGGGGCAAGCGCAAGGATGGGCGCTGGCGGACAGCTTCTTTCGTGCCGGCTCGCTTGTCTTTGGTGGCGGACATGTCGTGTTGCCGCTGTTACAGGCTGAAACTGTCACGCCAGGATGGGTGTCCGATGATGCCTTCCTTGCGGGTTATGGCGCAGCGCAGGCGGTCCCCGGACCGCTCTTTACCTTTGCCGCCTGGCTCGGAGCGGTCATGGGACCGGCGCCGAACGGCGTGGCCGGCGCGACGATCGCTCTTGTCGCACTTTTCCTGCCGGGCTTCCTGATCCTGATCGGGGCGTTGCCCTTCTGGGATCAACTGCGCCGTAAGACGTGGGCGCAGTCGGCCATGCAGGGCGCCAATGCCGCAGTCGTCGGAATCCTCGGCGCTGCGCTTTATTCGCCTGTCTTCACCAGCGCGATCGGAGGCATGCCGGATTTCGCACTGGCCTTGATTTGTTTCGTGGCGCTGATGGCCTGGAAAGCTCCGCCATGGGTCGTCGTGTTGCTGGCGGCCGTGGGTGGAGCTGCGCTTAGCCTGTTGATGTAAGGCGGTTTCGAAAGCTATCGGGCTCACTCTGTCAAACCCGAGGTAGCACGATGCTGAATTGTGTCGCGCCACGCCAACGCTAGCCGGCGAGATCCAAGCCCAGCGACATCAGGGAGAGTTTCTGCACAGCCTGGGGGTGTCCCCGCAGAAGGGGTCGGCCGAGACCGTGGGCTCGGCCGCAGGGGAAGGCTTTCCCCTCCCGGGCTCCCAGATTGCGGCCACATTTCCCATTAGCGGGCCATTCACTTCCAAACGGCGGGGATTCGGAGCTGGAGGCAGTTCGGCGACGCCGGTCTTCGAGTCTTGTCGTCAGCCACGGAACCGGAGGGTCTCGACGAACAGCGTGAACGCAGCGGACGCGAAGGGCTTCATCATTCGCCCTCCTACACATTCCAAAGGTCATCCGGGCCGAGATAGACGAGATCGAGTTGTCCACCTTGTGCCGCGACTGTGGCCCGTAGAAGCCCACGGCGACCTGCGTTCAATGTGTAAGGGAGGACGCCATGTGACAATCCTTCGGGGGACAGGACGAGAGGCTGGCCATTCCAGTGATACAGGGAAACCGGTGATCCTGGAGGCGGCGGCAACGTGGTCCAGTCTACATTCGCCAAGTAGGTTCGCTCCGACCAAGTCTGGCTGGCGCCTGGAGCGAACTCCTGCTCGAAATCGAGCCAAAGGCTTCGTGTTTCGGGCGTTGGCCAGTCCGGCTGGTCGACAAAAGCGGCCACTTCAGGCGAGCGGAGCCAAATTCTCAAGTCGTGCCCGGTCTCGAATGTCGCCCCGGTGTCATTTACGGCTTTGATAGCGGCGAGGCGCGAGTTGAATCCAGCTTGTATCAGGATCGAGGCCGACCGGTTCATGGTGCCGGTTTCGACCGCCGAAAGTGCTAGACCAAGCTCATGATCTTCTAACGTGGCAACCGCGCCGAGACCGCCAACGACATCGCCATTTGCGGCCGCTCGAACGCGTAGCGCCTCCATGGCCCACGGCAGCCGGTAAACAAGGCCATCTTCGATGAACCGCAAGCCGTCACCATCGCCATTGGCGACCAAGGCAGCCAGAGGCTCTCCGCGAAGCCAAAAGCGCAGAATGTCCCGCCAATTGCCGGGTAGCGGATCCGGCGAGAAGGGATGGAAAGGGAATACACGCTCGGCAATGCCGGTGATCGCAGCGATCGCCACATCGCTATCCCCAATGAGCAAAGCGCCGTTCGCCTCAACAAGCAACTGATTGGCCTCCGGTGCCACGGCATCCAGAGCTTGGCCTGCTGCCAAGCCAAGGCCCGCAAGGAAGTAGCCCTTGCGCTTCGCTGGGGTGGAGTTGGCCCAGATATACCGACTTCGGGTCAGCAGCGTGGACTTAAAAGCGGTGCGAGCTTCGTTCGATGTTCGCAGAAGCCGTCGCTGCCATAAAGATGATTGTAGGATCGCGTCGAGCGTCGCCTCGATGTCGGCATCCGGCACATCTTCTTCGCCAATGAGGCTGAGGATTGCGGTGTCGAGCGTCGCGAGGTGCGTTTCCCATTGCTTCCGCGCGTCATCCCGGTCTTTAGGCTTTTCCCCCGGCACCTCTGGAAAGTTCCAAGCAGCCGCGTTGTTGACGACGTACTCCGTCAGATGATTGAGGTCGCCGCCGACGATTTTGTGCATGCGCAGGAGAAGGGCCGCGAGCAATTGGATCAGGCCGCTTTCCATCTCTCGCGCGCCCGGGTCTCCAATTAGCTGGACCCATTCGTTATGTTTTTTGCTCCGTCGATCCTCGAAGATCGGGAAAAGGACAAGGCCTTCGACGTCGATATAGGCTCGGCCGGCGCGCCCAACGACATTCTTGAACTCCGAGACCTTGATCATCTCGCCGTTGCGATAAAGCGAGTGCATGACGACAGCGGTGGCCGACAGGTTCAGCCCTTGGGCAAGGGTCGGCGACGAGATCGTGACTTTGAGGATGCCGTCGCGAAGGAGACGCTCGACTTCCTTCCGGTAGGCGGTGGGCAGAGCGCCGTGATGGAGCGCAACGCCGAGCCGGAGGCATTTCAAAATATCGCTATTTGGGCCTAGCCATTCCTCTCCCAAAGCGATGGCCGTCTGGAGCACCGCAGGGTCCACTTCTAGGAGCGACGGCAGCGCGCCGCGTTCGTGCAAATCGACGATGACCTCGGCGTATGGCTCCACGCTCCGGCGTTGCGGGCAATAGATGAGAACCGTTTGCCGGTCTTCGACCAGGCGCCAAGCCGTGGCGAGGCAAAGCTCTCGTTGGTCGCAGGGGAATATCTTCGTTCGCTTCCTTTTTGGTTTGACGAAAAGCTGCGGAATGAAGCCAGTAAAGAACCGAGGCACGAACGGGCGTTCGCCGTCGACACGGAGGTTCAGGCGTGCATTCGGGCTATTCCAACTGACTTCTCCGAAACGGAGACGCGTTGGGCGCCAATCGTTTTTGACAGGCCCGCCAGCCTGATCGCGGCGCAGCCATGCGGAGAAATCCTCCAGCTGATCTCCATCTGGGAGGATTGCCGAGAGGCACACGATCCGACGCTGATCGGCGTCAGGTCGGCGAAGCAAGCGCTGAATTTGGACTTCGTAACGAACTTCACGTTCGCCTGGGCCGATCATATGGCCCTCGTCGAAAATCAGAAGACCGACATCGTCGAGCAGTGAAGGATCATTGCGAAGCGCGAAATCGATCTTCTCCGGTGTGGCGACCACGATGTCGCGTTCCCGAATAGCGTCTTCATCGAAGCCGGAGACGCCGATGCTCCCATAAAGGGCCGAAATTGTCTTACCGAGTGGCTCAAAGGTACGTTGGAGGTTCGCTTCCGTCTGGGCTGAGAGAGCCCTTAGCGGTGTCACAAACATGACCCTCCGGCCCCCTGCAAGGCACCGAAGAATGCATAGCTCCGCGACACGTGTTTTGCCGGCGCTGGTCGGCAGTGAGACGACGAGATTATCGGACTGATTGACGGCGCGAGCCGCCGCCTCGATCTGCGATGGCCAGAGGTCGATTTCAGCCTTTGGCCGGGCGCCAAGAGAGGCGATGAAAAGTGATCGCAAGCCGAGCCAGTCGGCAGCGGCACCGCCTGTGGGAATCAAGGGGATCTTTTCATGAAACGTATTGGACCAGAGATCGGACAGAAGATGGATCGCGATGCGATGAGCCCACCATTGCGGAAGCAGGTTGAGCTCTGCACAGATGGCGAGGCTTTCCCGTAGGCGTCCGATCGCCTGATCGACCAAGGCACGTTCGCCCCGGTCGAGCGCCAAAAGGAAGATCGAGATAGCGCCGAAGAAGTTGTCGGTGAGGGCGATGTCTAGGCCTTCCCAAAGGAAGTCATGACCATTGCGTTCAGGAGCTTCTTGGTCAGCCGGTTCATTGTTTTCTTCAGCGATCCGCGCCTGAAACAAGCCGGTGATCCGTGCGTCAGATCCTTCGCCGTTCAGACGATAATCATGCACAAGTGTACGCAAGGTGGTGATGTTCCTGCGCATCAGCAGCGCCAGAGTCCTTTCAAGCGGCGAGAAGTTCTCCTCGTTTACGACGATTGCGAGGAGCGAATAGGCCCGCGCCGAAAGCTGAGCGAGATGGTAGCTGGCGGCTGCCATCACGAAATGGAAGTCCCGATCCGACTCGCCGCGATTACCTTTGGCCATGACGGACTCTAGGGCGGTTGCCGCCTGTACAAAGGCGACCCGGGCCTGGGCGGGATCGCCATTCATCTCCAGCATTCGCAGGCCAAGGCCAAGTAGTCCGTAGGCGTAGCTGTGAAGATCGTAGCTGAGTTGCGGCGAGAATTGCGGCGCGTCGGGTGGAAGGACGCCGCCTCGCCAAATCATGGCGCGGGCTTGGCCTTGCGCGATGAGCCTGCCTCGAAAACCGGCTGCGGCCGCCTCGGTAATGGCCGCTGAAATGGCGTCAGGGTTGGTTGGCATTCGCGATCACACGATCATAGACAGCGCCGACGAAGGCCGCATGGCCGTCGACGTGGAGACCAACGCCCCACTGGTTGATCTGCCCGGGATAGGCTTGAAGCGACTGCGTCAGCAACGCCTGCGGCGAGTTGCCCGAGAACGTGAACAATAGATGCTGGACACTCGCCAACGGGATGCCGTGACGCACCAGTGCGTCGTCGATTGCGTCTGCCAGGGGCTCGTTCGCGAGTTCAAGCAGGCGCGCTGATATGAATGACAGCGCGTGCGATGAAGGCCGTCCATTGTCTTTGTCCAGACCAGCGCGCGCCTCCGTAAGGGTCTGCGCGCGGAGACAGGCACGGCTCTTGGCCTCAGTCTTGAGAAAACGGAGCCGTTGAGTGGCCTGGTCAAGGATCATGCCGATGACATCGTCTCCTCGCATTGCCATGTTGCGATGATCTTTCCACCGCAGACGTTTGATCGGCACGCGATAGCCGCTATGTGCGTCGATCCATTCGGTCGCGTAGATTTCACCGAGATCGCCGGAACGGATCTGCTTTGTCTGAGGCAACAACCCTGTGACTAGGTCGGCAGCCCCCGGCCTGCCGAGGCGACGTAATGCGCGGGCGACTCGCTCTTCGGCCGCATAGTGACCAGGCACCGCTGTGGCGGTCAGCTGGACGCCTGTCGGGCGATCGACGGCGCGGCCGGTCTTGATGTGGAGGTGGTGGTTGCCGAGTGGAGTATCGGCTCCGTCACACCAGTCGTTGAATTGCACCATGCGCTCATACCTTCTCGATTAAGCGCGGCGCAGCATTCGCGGGATGTGGACGCGGTGAAAACCGTGGGTCTGCACTTGTCGGCGAAGCTTGGGGGTATCATTGACGCCGAACGCGATAGCCGCCTTCAGGGGGCTCGCAAAGGTAGCGTAGAAGGTCCAGCGAGCGTCCTTCGGCAGTGGCGCGTTCTGGCGTCGGTCGGTGATGACAACATCGCGGTGGTCCTTCCTATTGCGAAAGGCATGGAAGGTGATCCAGTCGGGCCGCCTGTACCGTGCCGCCTTGCTGAAGGGCACCGACTGAACCTTCACGTCGCTTTGGTCGAGAACCCAATCGCGCTGCTCTAATATCTGCCTGACCATGTGGCCGACCATCTGCTTAACGCGGTCAATCAGGACGTCTTCGCGGAACTCCTCCAGAAGTTGTTCTTCAATGCCTTCGACGGCGGGCTTTCCGAGCTCTGAGGCTGTCTCAAGGCGAGCGATAATGGCAGGCCGCGTGAGAAACGACCAAATGCGCTGACCGATGTCGGACTCCGACAGCGAAGCGAATTTCTCCGGATTGTAGCGAAGCATGATAGGCCTCCTTGACCGGGCATAAATGGCCGGTCATAAATGCCTAGTCAAGGGCACCGCACGTTGAATCGCTTAGTCTGCCGGTTCGCCGCTCGTGTGCCGCTCCGATTCCGGTCGGCTGCCTCACGCTGCGTGGCGTCTCCGTGTAGATTTGGATCATCGAAAACGCGGAATGAGGCTGAGATGAAGAAGGTCGTGCCGAACGGGAAGGTTGTGAAAGCCTTGAGGGAGCAACTTGAGAGACTGTCGACCCAAAAGGAAATGGCGAATGAAATCGGGGTCAGCGTTCGAATGCTTCGCATGATCGAAAATGAGAATGCGCCGATTGCAGTAACAACGGCCGATCGGCTGGCAAAAGCGCTGCAAGTTCACCGCGAGCGGGTCATCCTCGTCTCGGAGCCTTTGGAGACGGCGCCGACGGGAAGTGCGCCGGATGTCTTCTCCGCGCTGATGGAGGATGAAGACCGGCTCATAGCCCGCAACGACTATGATATCGCCCGAGCGACCACGGATGAAGGCGCGCTCTATACCGAGGCAGCTCGCTCACACGACGTGGCCTGCATCATCGAGACGACGCTTGATGAGGAAACGGGTGCCTATGCGCAGGAACTGTTCGATATCCTCGTCGGCTTGTCCTGGTCGCAACGCGATATTCTCGTGGACATTCCCCCAGCTACGGAGATCGCGGTTCGCCGGCGTATCCGACAGCTCATCGTTCTTCTCAAGGGCAACGACATCTGGATCTATCAGACCTCTGTCTTGAGGAGATTGCCGGAGCGCTACACGGTCGCGCCGGCAGACGAGCCTTGCTCGTATCAAAGCCGTCAGGTCGTGGCGCTGGGTCCGCCGGGTGAGTATGGCGAGACCACCATGCGTGTGCCGATCGATCACGGCCAGCCGTTCATCCTTCCGGCGTGGCGCAAGCTTCGCAAGGGCGACAATGAGGGGGTGGCGACGCCTCCATAATGGGAAGCAATCGTTTGATCATCAAGCTGTTGGGCGCGCGCTGAAATCGAATAAATGTGCATTTGGCGGAAGCCGGGGGGCATATGAAGTTTAAGCTGGAAAATACTTTCGAGGAAAATCTGGCCTTGTTTCAGGCTGAGGCCGAGCAAATCGATCCTGACTGCGCGAAGATCCTCTTAGACAATATGCATCTCCTGGATTCGGGAGGTGACACCGCGCCAAGCCGAGCAACGATCGGCGAGTTTCACAAGGCGGTACTGGCTGCACTTAATGGTCTGTCCAACCCAACAGGCGAGGACAAGGCATGACGCGGTATTTCCTAGGCAGCTTATCGATCGAGGGCTTTCGCGGGATCAACAATGACGGCGACCCGCTCGTCCTCAAATTCAAATCCGACGCCGTCAACTCGGTCCATGCGCCGAACGGGGTCGGTAAAAGTTCAATATTCGAAGCCGTCTGTTTCGCGATCCACGGCATCGTTCCGCGCCTGAAGGCGCTCCAGGAAGCCGAGCAGGGCGACAGCTATATCGTCAATCGCTTCCATCCCGGGCAGCAGGCGACGGTCGACCTGATATTCGCCAGCGATGACGGGTCGCCGGATGTGGCGATCAAGGTGGTGCGGTCCGCCAACGGCGCGCGCCTTGTGACTTCTCCCAGCGGTCATGCTGATCCGCAGCAATTTCTGGCAAGTCTGCAGGAGGATTTTGTCCTCGTTGACTATAATCGGTTCGCGAAGCTGATCGACATCTCCGCCTTGGAGCGCGGGCGATCTTTCGCATCGCTCGTGGGACTGAGCCGATATTCGCGCCTGCGCCAGGCCTTCGACGGCGCCAAGCGAACGCAAAACATCAACGGTGATCTGGGGCTCTCCGCGCTCGATGCTGAGGTGACCACAGGGGCGCGCGCGTTGAGCGCGATCGAGCGGCGTGTCATCGCCGCCCACGACGAGGTCGCCGGGGCGGGAGGCGCCGCCGTCGATAAACTTTCCGATTTGAAGGCGGCGGTGACAACCGCCTTGTCCGCCATCGCCTTGCTCAAGCCATTGATCGGCGAGGCCTCGGTCATGGACCTCGATTTCGACGCCGCGGAGCTGGCGATCGAGAAGGAGGAAGGCGGGGAAGCGCGCAAAACGCTGGATGCGCTGACCACCTCGGTCACGTCGTTATCGGGGCTAGAAGTCACGGTGGAGGAACTGGCTGACCTTGATCGGCTGCTTGAGCTGGCCGGAAGGAGAGACGAAGCGGTGCGCAGCGTCGGCGCGGAAGCATTGCATGCCCTTTTGCGCGATGCGCTGGCTGTGGTGTCCGGCGCCGATTGGCACGACCCGAATCAATGTCCAGTTTGCGAGGCGAAAGGCAGTGCCCCCCTAAAGCCGCGGCTGGAAGGCAAGATCGCTAAATACGATGCCGCCGCCCAGCTAGGCGCCGAACTTGTCAAGGATGTCGCCACGGCGCCTGGGATCGCGAAGCTCCGCCAGGTTGAAGAGGCGGCGGCCATGGCGATCGCAACGGGCGATCGACTGCACGTCGCGTTCGATTTGGCGGCCAAGAAGGGCGATGTGGCGACCTCCGACCTGGAGGGCATCAAGGCGCGTCTCGGGGTTCTTGAAACGCAGCGCGGCGAGACTCTTGCTCGGGTGCAGGGAGAGGCTGACGCATTGCAGGCGCGGTTGCCGCCGTCATTGGTGCAGGTGACCCGCATCCTCAGTTTCGCAAAGCAGTTCCGCGATGCCGTGCTGGAATACGAGAGCGGTGCCCCAGCGCTCAAGGCGAAACAGGACAAGCTCAAAGTTCTGAATCGTTGGAAGACGTTCATCACGCGTGCCGGGCGGAGCTTCGCCGACGCCGAGGCCGCGCTGGCTAACGAGCGGATTGCCGAGATTCAGACCGCTTGCCAGGATCTGTTTGGTCGGTTCGTGCGCGGCGGGCCTGATGTGAAGCCGACCCTGAGCCGGGCGCAGAACAGCGAGAACGTTGATCTGAAGCTCGCGGACTTCTTCGGCCTTCAGGACCTCAGCGCCCGGGCTCTCCTCTCGGAAAGCTATCGGAATGCCGTGGCAGCCGCGATTTTCCTGGCGGCTGCGACCAAGCACAGCGGCGTTCCGCGCTTCATGGTACTTGACGACGTGACGTCCAGCTTTGACGCGGGTCACCAGTTCGCGTTGATGGACGCGGTGCGGACGTTGCTACGCTATGGCGCAGTGCCGGACGGGCTGCAGTTCATTTTCTTGAGCCATGACACCAGCCTGGAGAAATACTTCGACAAGCTGAACGGCACCGCGGATTGGCATCACCAGAAGTTGCAGGGCATGCCTCCGAAGGGGCGGCTCATGGTATCGGCTCAAGAGGCTGATCGTCTCAAGGCGCAGGCGTTGCAGCATCTGAATGCTGGCCAGATCGATATTGGTGCGCCGTTTCTGCGGCAGTATCTCGAATACAAGCTGGGACAGATCATCGCCAAGCTGGAGGTCCCGGTTCCACCGGACTATGCCACCCGTGGCGACAAGCGGACGCTCTCGACCTACATCGACGCGATCGGCGAGGCAGTGAAGCTTTATCATGCGGCCAATCGGTGTGTGCTGACGCCTCAGCAGATCACCGATCTCCAAAACCATCATGTGCCATCGATCGTTGGCAATTTCGTCAGCCACTACGAGACCGGCGCAGGTACTCCCTTCAACGCTTATGCCTTGCTGGGTGTGCTGCAGAGCATCGATGCGCTGGCAGACTGCTTCACATATGTTGATCCAGCCAACAACCAGAAGCGCTTTTACCGCCGGTTGGAACGGCGCTAGTCTGCATTTCGCGGAGGGAGGGATCGACGAGTTCGAGCATTCCCTCCGCGACCATCAGATCAATAGCGAGGCCGAGGGCCTCGGTTTCGTTCTCGGTGAAGCGCGCGTTGTCATATCGGGTAGCGAGGTCGATGCTGAGCTCTTCGATCAGGCGCACGACCATGTAGATGTGCAGCGCGTAGGACCGTCGGGCGAGACCTTCATCGGTCTCCGGAAAGTAGCGCGTCAGGTTCGTTGGCCCGGGGAGGCCATCCATCTCGCCGTCCCATTCTGTCGCGCTCTGCACGACGTCATGTTGGGAAACGTGGGCGGCGGCCGACAGCCCGCCGTAGAGTCGGGCGAGTGATTGTTCCAGGGCGGCGATATTGGGGGCGCCATTGAGTTTTCGCCGGTTTGCACGAACTGCCTTGAGCTGAGCGAGTATCTCAAGTTCCTGGCGCAGCATCGCGTGCGCTTGCAGGTAGCGGGCCTCTGCGAGCGCTGTCTCACAAGGGGCCATCCCGATCACGAAGGCGGCGAACAGGGCGTCACGCTCGAAAGCGGTCCGGTCACCTTCGACAACGGTGCCGTTGATACGCAACAGGCCGCTGGCGAGGACGCCCGTCACGAGCAAATGGGCATCGATCAGCCGCCCGTAGACGGCCATCGATTTGGCCTTGGCTTGGTCGCCATAAACCTTCTGGACGGCATAGAGGGTCGCGGCTTGCTCGATCAGTTCCCGTTTGTGACGCTCAATCGCCTCCTCGTTCAGGGCATCAGTCATCAGTGTCTATTGCCCTGAGCTCGGCCAAGAAGACCGTGCCGATCTCCACCGCCCGCTTCGCTACGTCGGTGTCGACGTCCACGCCGTGTGAGGCTTCGTTCATCACGCGCAAGGAGCCAAGCATCTGCTCGGTGCTGGCCGGCGCCAGCCCCTGCCGCTCGAGGTCACGCAGCATGTTCATGATGCCGACTGGGCGATTGACGACGACACCTCTCGCTGCGGCGAGGTCGCGGAGGGCGCGCTCGATCTCGATGCGGAGCTTGACCACTGACATCAGCGGGAATTCGCGTGCGAATTCTTCGACGGTCGGCAATTCATGCTGGAGCTGAGGCGGTAGCGCGGGTGACAGACGGTACTGGGCCACGCCCATCGGCTTGCTGCCGTCGCGCAGGGCGTATTCGACGATCACTTCGTTGCGGCCTTTGCACAGAATGATGCCGATGGTCGGCTGATCGTCCCTATGCCGAAGCTGGTCGTCGACGGCAGAGAGGTAAAAGTTCATCTTGCCCGCGAATTCAGGCTTGAAGTCCTCGATCTTCAGCTCGATCACGACGAAGCACCGCAGCCGAAGGTGATAGAAAAGCAGGTCGAGATAGTAATCCTGCCCGCCGATCTCGAGATGGTATTGGCTGCCGACGAAGGCGAAGCCCTTGCCGAGTTCGAGGATGAGCGAGCGCAGATGCTCGATCAGCCCGCGTTCGAGGTCGCGTTCCAACATGTCGGGGCCGAGCGCGAGGAAGTCGAATGTGTAAGGGTCTTTGAGGAGCTGCTGGGCAAGCTCGGACTGTTGGGCAGGAAGGGTTCGCGAGAAGTTGGTGAGCGCGCTGCCTTGGCGGGCGAACAGATTGCTCTCGATCTGGTGGACGAGGACCGGACGGCTCCAGCCATGTTCAATGGCCTGTCGAGCGTACCATGCGCGTTCCTCGGTCGCCTTGACGCTATCGAGCAGGCTGATGTTATGGCCCCAGGGTAATTGTGCAATGACCCGTTGCACAAATTCGCTGTCCGGCCAGGCGTCGGCCAAAGCGCGCATATATTTCAGGTTTCGAGCCGAGAGGCCGGTCATTTCAGGGAAAGCCCGGCGGAGATCCTCAGCCAAGCGGTCGATGACCTTGGCGCCCCAACCCTCACGCTCCTGCCGGGCCAGGATATCACGGCCGATGCCCCAGTAGAGCAGAATCAGTTCACGATTGACCGATAGGCTGGCGCGATAGCGCGCCTCGGTGATCTTCTGCTTCAAGTCACCGACGAAGGCAGTATAGCTTTGCGCGTCGATCTCGGCGGCCGTTTTCGCGGCCTTGGCGCGGTGGGGCGTCGGTTTGGCTGGAGGGCGGCTCATGCGGCCGCCTTCAGACGCTTCTTCGCCAGCATGGCGCGAACGAATTTGTCCCATTTCGCCATGCCGGCGCGCTTCTCGACCATGTAGTGCCAGCGATCGTAGTGCTTGGAGCTGACGTCCTGTAGCGCATGGTTCTGGAGGCGATCGCGGATTTCCTTCGGCACGCCCGCCTTGCCGGCCAGCGTTTTGAAGGTGCGGCGGAGATCGCGGTTCGTCGCATAAGGGATCACGCCGCGGTCCCGCTGGCGCCAGACGAAGCTATAGAGCGTGCCGTGGCTGACGGGCTGCTTCGGGTCTTTGGCCGAGGGGAAGAACCAGCCGTATTCGTTCGGCTTGATCGACTCGATCAACTCGGCGGCGAGCAGAGGCACGGGGACGGCGTGAGGCTGCTCGTTCTTGGTCTTGGACCAGTCGATGATACGCTCTTTGGCGTCCCACTGATCGACATGGAGCCGCGCGATCTCCTCGACGCGCTGGCCGGTCAGCAAAATAAGCTGCACAGCGCGCGGATAGGAGGGGTGAACCGGCGTGTCGGGGCACTCTAGCCAGCGATAGAGCTGCACGAACTCGTCTTCGTCGAGCCAGCGAGTGCCTTTGACCTTGGGTTCAGTCGGGATGCCCGTCGCCGGATTGAAAGGAAGCCGGAAGCGACGAGAGGATTGCTGCCGATAGTCGTTGTCGGACTTCATGCCCCAACTAAAGGCCGCATGGAGGTATGAGCGCACATGGTCGGCCATCGACTTTGCGCCGCGCTCGTAGATCGGACGGATCAGCTCGATAATTTCCTCGGCCTCGATCTCGCGGGCGAGGCGGTTACGTCCGAGCGTGTCGGCGATCTTGTTGAGGCCTTTTTCCGTTTCCTTCCAGGATGGCTTGCCCGCATCCTTGAGCGCGGCGACATAGCCCTCGAGCAGATCGGCGACGGTGCCGGGGCGAGTGTCGGTGGCGATCTTGATGCTACGCCTCTTCTGGATGACGTCTGCGAAGTCGCGCTTGTAGATTTCGCGGGCTTGCGCGAGCGACATTGAGGGATAGGCGCCGATCTTCTTCTTGGTGCGTTTGCCGTCCCGCCATTGCTGAGCCATCCAGTCAGCGGTGACACGTTTCGGCATGGGCTTGAGAACAAGGACGAGACGGCCCGTACCGCGCCCTTCGCCATCGGCGAGGTTCTCCTGCTTGCGACTGATCTCGACGCGCTTCAGCGCATGTCGGATCGCGGTATCGGTTAGGGCGGGCATAGCGTTTTCCTCCTTTCCGGAACTGGGAGCGGTCGAGGAGAAGCAGGGATCGCTAGCTGGGAGCGGAAGGCCGTTTTCTACCCCTTTTACAGCCCCCAATTTGCCAAAACCGCCCCCACTACGCAATACCCAGAAATCGCTATTTCGTCAGTGTTTCAATGTGCTTGTGCGTGATCCAGCGTGATCAAAGAGGGGGTAGTGGGATGGTTGTGGACAAGGATGATCGCGGTCGCGGACAGTTCAAGCGCCCGCTTCACGACTTCGCGGACATAGACGGGCGTGTGGTCGACGGTTCCGCGCCCCTGGACTTCGTCGGCGATCAGCGCGTTCTTCTTGTCGAGGAAGAGAATGCGAAAATACTCGCGGTCTTCGAAGCCCTGCGCGAGGCGGAGATAATCGAGGACGCCGCTCCAGGATGACAGCGCCGGGCGCGATTTGATCTCGCCTCTGGTCAGGCGTTCCGCCGCCGTCTTGATCAGCTTCAGTTCCTGGACGGCGCGGTCGCCGACGCCTTCGATCTCTTTCAGGCGGTCCGGCGGGGCGGAGACGACCTCCGCAAACGACCCAAAGCGGGCGAGCAGGCGTTTCGCGATCGGCTTCGTGTCGATACGCGGGAACGCCCGAAACAAGATCATCTCGAGCAGCTCATAGTCGGGCACCGCATCGGCGCCGCCGTTCGTGAAACGCTCGCGCAAGCGCCCGCGATGTCCGGCCTTGTCGTCGACGGCTTTCTTCGGTTTGAGCGCGGCGGCGAACAGCGCGCCCTGCTCCGCGGCACTTGCCTTATCGTCGCCGGACCCGTTGGAGTGCGACATCGGCTCTGTCCGTCAGGCGGCGGCGGGCAACTTGTAAGGCGGCAGGTCGTAACCGGCGGGCGACGCGGTGAAGATTTCGCAGCCCGTTTCGGTGACGCCGACCGTGTGCTCGAACTGTGCGGACAACTCGCGATCCCGCGTGACCGCGGTCCAGCCGTCGGCGAGAATTTTGACGTGCGGCTTGCCGAGATTGATCATCGGCTCGATCGTGAACAGCATGCCCGGCTCCAGGATCACGCCTTCGCCCGGTTCGCCGTAGTGCAGGATATTCGGGCGATCGTGGAAGACGCGCCCAAGTCCGTGGCCGCAGAAGTCGCGAACGACGCTGCAGCGCTCGGCTTCGGCGAAGGTCTGGATGGCTGCGCCGATGTCGCCGGTCGTGTTGCCGGGCTTCACCGCCGCGATGCCGCGCACCAGAGATTCATACGTCACGTCCATCAAGCGTTGGGCACGGCGCGAGACTTCACCAACGGAATACATCCGGCTGGTGTCGCCGTGCCAGCCGTCGACGATCAACGTGACGTCGATGTTGATGATGTCGCCGATGCGCAGCGGCTTGTCGTTAGGCATGCCGTGGCAGACGACGTGATTGATCGAGGTGCAGGTCGCGTAGCGATATCCACGATAGTTGAGTGTCGCCGGCAGCGCGCCATGATCGAGGGCGAAGGCGAGCACCAGATCGTCGATCTCAGCCGTCGTGACGCCCGGCTGCACGACGGGGACGAGCATATCCAACGCTTCAGCGGCAAGGCGTCCGGCTTTGCGCATTGCAGCAAAAGCTTCCGCATCGTGCAGCGGGATTTTGCCGTCGCGCGTCGCGCTTCTGTTTACTTCAACGTTCGACATGTTGCTCCGGACTGGAACTTATATGGCTGTGACTGCAATTTAGTGCCAAACTATCCCGCTATAAAAGAGCGCCTTTGCCAAGGGCGCCGCAAGCACAGGAGGAAAACCCATGTTGCAATTCCGTGCGCCTCTCCTTGGAGGGGTCTCTTGCGTCGGGCTGATGTTTCAATTCGCGAGCGTAAATATAGGGCATGCGACGACGACGGTCGAGATGCTGAGCGCTCGTGACGCTACCCGCGTGCATTCCGCTCCGAGTTCATTGCCGCAGCTGATGCGGGACGGCGCTGTTCAGTTCAGTTCGGGCTCGACCCGCGCGACGATCACGCTTGCGCAGGACGACTCCGCGCCGCCGGCGACCGGTGGTCAGGCAACGACCGATTTCTACGGCGACAGCGCGGCGCCTGAAAACCCGGCGTGGGCGGCTGAAGCGACGTTCAATCCCGACTACTCGGCGAACGCATCGGAGGCGCCCGCCGCGTCGGATGACGCTGCTCAGTCAGCGCCATCGGAAAGCGAAGCATCCGGCGAACCGGCTGCAACGCAGACGGCCGAGGATACGTCTCCGCCGCCGACGGGCGGGACAGCGACAACGGATTATTACGGCGGCTCGCCATCACCGCAGGATCCGGCGTGGGCCGCTCCGGCCAAGATGAACCCGGACTATTCGAGCGAGCCAGCGGCGCCTGCGGAAGCGGCTCAGCCAGCGGCAACGGAAGCTCCTGCTGCTGCTGCATCTCCGGCCGAGGAAGACGCCGCACCGCCTCCGACCGGTGGCAAGGCCACGACAGACTATTACGGAGGCAGCGCAGCTCCGAGCAATCCGGCCTGGGCGGAACCTGCGAAAATGAATCCCGACTACAACGCCGCCGCTGCGCCGGCTGCATCTGAAGCAGCAGCACCCGCAGGGGAAGCATGCCGCGAAACGGTTGCAACGAATGCCAAGGCCGCGACGCTGCGCTTCAACGAGGACAGTGCTGCCATCGCTCCGGCGAGCCGCACCGCGTTGTCGGCCCTCGCCACGGCGCTGAAGGCTTGTGCCGGCGTCGTCGTCGAGGTTCGCGGATTTACGGACAGCGTCGGCTCATCGGAGGGCAATCAGATGCTGTCCGAGCTTCGCGCGAAGAAGATCGTCGATTTCCTGACGGACGCCGGTGTCGAAGCGTCGAAGCTGACGGCTGTCGGCAAGGGTGAGGACGATCCGGTCGCCAACAATGAAACGGCGGAAGGCCGCCGTCTCAACCGGCGTGTCGAGTTCGTGCTTTCGGGTCAGTAATGGCCGCTATGAAAGACTGAGACGCGGCGGCTTCATCGGCCGCCGCTTTTCTTTTGGCTATCGCAGTCCTGCGTTGCCCAAGCGCGCAAAAAGAAAACGCCGGATACGAGATCCGGCGCTTTATCCTTGGACGTCGATTTCAGATCCGTCGACTTATTCCTTGGCTTCCTCAGCCGGAACTTCAGCGGCCGTGAGTTCAGCGACGAGGCGCTGCGCCTGGCCGATCCAATCCTGCTTCTCGATGGCGCCCTTGAGGTTCAGCGTCTCATCGATGTTGGCGATGTCTTCGTCCGACAGGTTGGCGATCTGTTCGATCTTGTAGCAGTTGAGATGCTTCAGGCGGTTCTGCAGGTCGACGTCGATGCCGTTGATGCGGGTCAGATCATCGGCCTCGCCCTTCGGCTTCTTGAAGCCCTTCCAAGCCGCGTTGAGGCGGCGTGCGCGCGCGTCCGTGCGCTCGAAGATGCGGGCGGCTTTGCCGCGGCGGCCGCGGAGATAATAGAGCTTCGCGCGGCGGACCTTGCCGCGGCGGAGGACTTCGATCTCGGCGATGTAGGGCGAGTAGACCGGGAAAACGCGCTCGACGCCTTCGCCGTAAGAAATCTTGCGAACCGTGAAGTTCTCGTTGAGGCCGGCACCCGAGCGGGCGATCACGACGCCTTCATACGCCTGGAAGCGGACGGTCGGCTCTTTCTCGACCTTTTTCTTCTTGTCTTTCGGGTCGGTTTCGGCGGATTCGATGACCTTGACCAACACCTTAACGGTGTCGCCGGGGCCGAATTCAGGGATGCCACGCTTGGAAAGGACGGCGTCCATCTGCTCGCGTTCGAGCTGTTGGATAATATTCATCTTGTTGATTCCGTTTCGTTTTTTGATGACGCAGAGGATCGGCTGGCGGTATTTCGACCGAGCCGGTCATGCAAGCCCCTGATGGGCCACCCGTTTGAGGGGAAGTCTTGTTGGCCCGCTGATACTCGAAGAGTGCCCCGTTGTCGAGCGGAAAGGGGCGCTCCGATGGTTTGTCGCGCAAGACTTAACGCGACGTTTCCAGCCTCAGCCTCAGAGCCCGAAGGCGCTGCCGATGATGTCACCGAGTGTTGCGTTCGATTGCGCGGAACGCCGGGTGGCGCTGTCGCGGCCGCGAGACTTGGAGGCGACTGCTCCCGGATTGAAGCTCGGCTCGACCGGCGCGAGGTGATTGCGGCCCTTCTTGATTTTCGACCATTGTCCGTCGAGCGCCAGCGTCACGCGCTTTTCGTGGCCGTAGACGTCGTTGAAGGTTTTCAGTTTGCCGTCGTCCGTGACCCAGGCGGTGAAATAGACGAGGTGGATCGGGATTTCCTTCGAGATCGGAACCTCGTTGTTGAGGGGACCCGAGCGATCGAGCTCGGCGATCTTGGCGGCATCCCAGCCCTTGTCTTCCTTCAAGACCATTTCGGCGAGCTGCATAGGGTTTTGCACGCGCAGGCAACCGTGGCTCAGCGTGCGCTGGGCGGGACGGAACATCCATTTGTCGGGCGTGTCGTGCATGAAGATCGTGTGCTGGCTCGGGAACGAAAACTTCACGCGGCCGAGGACGCTTTTCGGGCCGGGCGGCTGGAGCACGATGAAATTGCGAATGTCGGTCGACGACCAATCGTACTGGCGCCAGTCGACGCGGCGTCCGTCCTTGGTCTGGAGCTGAAGGCCATACTGGCGCATGAGCCCGCCGCCGCGAATGAGGCTCGGCCACAGCTCGTTGACCATGATGCTTTCCGGCACGCGCCATGCCGGGCGCAGTACGACGTATTTCAAAGGCCGCGAGAAAATCGTCGACTTCTTGTCGACTTCGCCCGCAACGATTTTGGCGGAGCGAATGATTTCGCCGTCCTTGTAAACGTACTGCATGAACTCCGGGATGTTGTTCAGCACGTAGAAGTCGCCCATGTCGGGCCACATCCAGCGCCACATCTCCATGTTGGCGCGAAGACGCTTGGCGGCGGGGCTGAGCTTGGCGAGGTTGCCGTCGGCGGGCAGCATCGTCACGTAGAGCTGGCGCAGCTTTTCGAACTGCGGCTGTTGCGGATGCAGGCTGCGGAGGTAAGCATCGGGTTCGTGCGAGTCCGCCAGAGCCTTGATCACGGTTGCGGGGTCGATCCACTGCGGACGGCGGTCGAATTCGGTGGTCAGCATTTCGGCGGGGTCGGGAATGCGTCCGCCACGCGCGAAGCGTGCGTATTGCAGGGCTGCTGTCGAGTACTGGATTTCGGCATCGGCCAGCGTGTCGGTGTCGGTCGCGGTCAGCGCGCCGTTTTCGAGCATCGGAAGTTTGAAAGCGCTGGCGTCGAGACCGTAGGCGTTGGCGTTTTCGATTTCGGTGATGAGGGCTTTGGTTTCGGGCTTCAGGCCGGATGCGGTCACCCAAAGGCCGTCGCCGTGGCGCGCCGCGTAAAATTCGGTAAGCGCCGTCTGATCCATTTTCTCGCGCTCTTCGTCGGACGCCTTCGCAGCGGCGAGCTTCGAGCGCGCGACGCCGAGGACCGGATCGTCGGCGGCTGCCGCCGGCGCGACGGCATCGGGGGGTGAAGTGGCTTCGGGCGTCGCTTGCGTTTGGGGCGTTGCTTCGGACTGTGCAGATGCAGGCGCTGTCTGTGCCGGAGTTTCGCTCGGCGCTGGCTCCGCAAAAGCCGGCTGGATCATCACCAAAGCCGCAACCGTGCCGAACAGAATGCTCTTGAAGTTCCCCATTGCCCCGTCCCGATCGGTCACGCACGCACCGGCGTTTAGCTCTTTGTTTTGTCGTGCTTCTTATCGGAAAACCGGTTCCCACTTTTCCGGAAGCACTTTCGCGCGACCCGCCGCATATGCCGCGACGGGCGCCCCGAATCTTTCCCCTGGACGCATTTGTCCAGGAAAATCCTGACCATGCAAAGGCGAAGGTTTGATGGCGTGCTTTAGGAGCGCTTTTGGTGCGGTGGGTGTAGCAGATCGGGCCGCCGGTCGGCCGTCAATTTCTCGGATTGTTCCCGCCGCCACGCCTCGATTTTCTTGTGATCGCCGGAAAGCAGAATGTCCGGGATGGCACGGCCCTGCCAGTCGCGCGGCTTCGTGAACTGGGGATATTCGAGCAGGCCGGTCTCGAAGCTTTCGCTGGCGAGGCTTTCGCTGGCGCCGAGAACGCCCGGCAGCAGGCGGACGCAGGCTTCGATCAGGACCATGGCCGCGACCTCGCCGCCCGCGAGCACGTAGTCGCCGATCGAGACTTCCTTCAGCCCCTTGGCGGCGATGACGCGCTCGTCGATGCCTTCGAAGCGTCCAGCGAGCAGTGTCACGCCTGGACCGTCGGCCAGACTGCGGGCCAGGCTCTGTGTCAGTGGCGTGCCGCGCGGCGACAGATAAATCAGCGGCGCATCGGGCGAGAGCGTTGACGCGTGATCGAGCGCCGGGCCGAGAACGTCGGCGCGCAGCACCATTCCGGCCCCGCCGCCTGCGGGCGTATCGTCAACCTGACGATGCTTGCCGAGGCCGAAATCGCGGATCTGGAGTGTGTCGAGCGACCAGATGCCGGCGTCGCGCGCCTGGCCCGCGAGCGAAACTCCGAGCGGGCCCGGGAACGCGTCCGGGAACAGCGTCAGCACGAGCGCGCGCCACGGCGGACGGCCATCGCCCGAAGGAAAGTGCGGCATCGCAGGAGCCTCGCGTGAAGTGGTCATCCGATGCGATCGGCTTCGGATGACCGGAAAAGATCAGACGCCTTCGACGACGGTGATGTCGAGCGTGCCGGCGCCCTGGCGGAGCGCTTTGGCTTCGGCGTATTCCGGTGACGTCGCGTAGCCGTGGGCGTGCTCGTAGCTCGGGAATTCGAGGACGACGTTGCGTGCGGTGCCGTTGCCTTCGACGATCTCGTGGCGGCCGCCGCGCACGATCGGCTTGCCCTCGTACTTGTCGAGCGCGATTTTCGATTTCGCGACGTAAGCCGCCCACTTTTCAGGGTCGGTTACGGTGGCGTGGGCGATGACGTATCCCTTCGGCATTGCGGTCTTCCTGCTGTGATGTTCGAACGCCGTGGCATAGCCGGTGCGAGGCGGCTTCGGCAACCCGTGAGCAGAAAGACGGAAAACCGCAGCGGCTCAAGGATTGAGGAGCGGCTGCACGGCGCCGAGGCTGGCGTCGCTGCTCTGGCGGGGCGGGCGGCTGATGGTTGCCGTCGTCGAGCCCCAGCTCAAGCTCGTGAAAAAGCCGCCGATGCTCGATGAAGCCTCGGCCGATTTCATTTTCTTGCCCTGGGCTTCGAGGCTCGGATCGTTCTTGGCGAGGCGCTTGGACATGCGCGGCGACAACGGCGCGAGGCGCTTGCCGATCAAGGTCGGGCAGGCGGCGTTCGGGTCCATGCCGACCGGCGTCAGCGAATTGACGACATAGCGCTTGGAGCACATGCCTACCTTCGGCGGTTCCCGAGTCTCGGCAAAATCGTCGTAGGCCTGCTTCAGTGGAGCCCAGGTCGTGCGTGCGGGATTGTCGGCATGGCGCTTGATGTTCGAAGCGGTCATGCGGAACGGGAACACGTGGACTGGAACGGATGGTTCGCCAGCCGCCAACGCATCGCGCACGAACGCGTAGATTTCTTCGATCAGCTTGTCCGACATGGCGAAGCAGCCGACGCTGCGGCAGTCGCCGTGCACCATAATGTAAGCGCCGGTTCGTCCGAGCGCGCGGTCGAGCGCATTCGGATAGCCGATGTTGAAAGCGAGATGGTATTTGCTGTCGGGCTTCATGCCGCCGGGTGTTGCCGCGTAAAAACCTTCAGGCGACATGCGGTCGCCCTGCGTCTGCTTCGGGCCAAGCGTTCCGCCCCAGTTGCAGATCGGGAATGTTTTCACGAGCGCGTAGCGGCCGTTCGGACGCGCCTTCCAGACTTCAAGTTCCGACTCTTCCTTGAAGACGCGGATGTAGACCGGGGCTTCCGGCACGATGTCTTTCATCAGGAGCGCGGCTTCGGTCGTGGCGGGAAGCGGTTTGGCGGCGGCTTGTTCCTCGGCGCGCGCGGCGTGAAACGCAGGGAGCGCACCCAGCAAAAACAAAACTGCAGCGAGCCAGTTTGCCCGCTTCATCGTACGCCACAACATCTGCCGTGAACCCCGCGTGACCTGTTCCCCGGACTAGCGCTTAGCCTAGCCCCACAGACGGTTAATGCTTGGTAAATCGCGACTGTGCGCAGGGCGTGGTGAGAGCTTGGCGAGGATGTGGCGAGGTGCGTGCTATGCGCGCGCGATCAGGCGCTTGCGATGCGAGCCAGGAAGGCTTCAGCGGCAGCCTTGGGATCTTTCGCGGCGTTGATCGGGCGGCCGACGACGATGTGGTTGGCGCCGTCGCGGATCGCCTCGTCCGGCGTCGTGATGCGCGCCTGATCGCCAGTCTCGCCACCGGGGAGGCGAATGCCGGGCGTGACGATGAGGAAGCTCGGCGAGGTCTTGGCGCGGACGGCGGCGGCTTCCTGTCCGGACGCGATGACGCCATCGACGCCGGCGTTGTGGGCGATGCGGGCACGGCTCAGCACGAGGGCTCCTGGCGTTAGCGGAATGCCCTGTTCGTCGAGGTCGGTTTGATCGAGGCTCGTCAGCACAGTCACGGCGAGAATTTTCAGCTGAGAGTCGCCGCGTCCGCGCACGGCGGCTTTCAGCGTTTTCGTATCGGGACCGTGAACGGTGATGAAGTCGACGCCGAGTGCCGCGGCTGAAGAGACGGCGCGCTCGACGGTGTTGCCAATGTCGAGAAATTTCAGATCCAGGAAGACGCGCTTGCCTTCCTGCTTCAGCTCACTCGCGAGCGACAGGCCATCGGAAAACAGAAGCTCGAGCCCGATCTTGTAGAACGACACCGTGTCGCCAAGACGATTTACCAGCGCACGCGCCTCGTCGTAGGAGGGCAGGTCGAGGGCGACGATGAGTTTGTCTTTGGCGTCCGTCATCGGCTTATCCGTGCAAAACGCGGGCGGCGCGAGCGAGCTTCTGAATGACCGTCTTCAGTTGCTCCTGCTGGTCCTTGTTTTTCAAGTGTCCGTGCTCGTCATAGGCGTCGACGGCGCGCGGGAGCAAGAACTGATCGGGCAGCACCAGCGCACCGATGCCAGTTTCCAAAACCAGACGAAGCTGCGAGAGGCCGCGCAAGCCGCCCATGCCGCCGGGCGACGCCGAGCCGATCGCGAACACCCGCGTGCGATAGACTTCCATCGGGGCTTCGCCTTCGTCGCGAATGTGGCTGATCCAGTCGATGGCGTTTTTCAGCAGCGGCGTGAAGGAAGCGTTGTACTCGGGGCTGAGGATGAAGATGCCCGTGTGGGCTTTCATCAGATTTTTCAGCTTATGGGCGTTCTCGGGCTGACCCGAGGTCACTTCGAAATCGCCGTCGTAGAGCGGCATCGGATAATCGGCGAGGTCGGCGAACGTCGACGGAATGCTGTTTGCTTCAGCGATTTGAGCAGCGAGACGCGCCAGGCGTTTGTTGTGCGAATTCTTGCGAGCGCTGCCCGCGAAGAAGAGCAAGCGAGGGTCCGACTTCGTCGATGCTGTCATGGAGAAAGAACTGTCCGTGTGGGATTGGCGGCGGATTGCGCCGGACCGTACCGATGGATTGTGGATTAGGGAATAGGACCGGGCGCGCGGCTGAAGAGCGTGCCGCTAAGATCAACCGCTCTTGCCCTCGAAAAATTCCTTAACGCGGGAGAAGAAACCGGCGCTTTCGGGGCTCGTTTCCTTGTGGCTCGCGCGTTCGAATTCTTCGAGCAGCTCGCGCTGCCGGCGCGTCAGGTTTTTCGGCGTCTCGACATCGACCTCGATGTACATGTCGCCGGTAACCTTGGCGCGAAGCACCGGCATACCCTTGCCGCGCAGACGGAATTGCTTGCGGCTTTCGGTGCCTTCCGGAATTTTGACCCGCGTCGTCGTGCCTTCAAGCGTCGGGACTTCGATCTGTCCGCCGAGCGCCGCCGTCGTCATCGAGATCGGCACCTTGCAGAAGATGTCGGCGCCGTCGCGCTGGAAGAACTCGTGCGGCTTGATGGACAGGAAAATGTAGAGATCGCCGGGCGTGCCGCCGCGAAGTCCGGCTTCGCCTTCGCCCGCCAAACGGATGCGGGTGCCGTCCTCGACGCCCGCCGGAATGTTGACGGAAAGCGTGCGCTCTTTCTGTACGCGACCGGCGCCACCGCAATCCGCACACGGATCGTCGATCGTTTCACCGCGGCCCTGACAGGCCGGGCAGGTGCGCTCGATCGTGAAGAAGCCCTGGCTTGCGCGGACTTTTCCCATGCCGCCGCAGGTCGTGCACGTGCGCGGCTTGGTACCGGGTTTCGCGCCGCTGCCGGAGCAGGTCTCGCATTTGACGCTGGCCGGGACGCGGATCTGCGCGGTCTTGCCGCCAAAGGCTTCGCTGAGGGTGATTTCGAGATTGTAGCGGAGATCGGCGCCGGCTTCGCGGCCGGAGCGCCCGCCACGGCCTTGGCCGCCGCCACCGCGCCGTCCGCCCATGAACTCGCCGAAGAGGTCATCGAAAATGTCGGACATCGAGGAGGCGAAGTCGGGTCCAAATCCGCCCGGTCCGCCGCGACCGCCCATTCCGCCTTCAAACGCCGCATGGCCGAACTGGTCGTAGGCGGCGCGCTTTTGCGGATCCTTCAACGCCTCGTAGGCTTCGTTGACTTCCTTGAAACGGCGCTCGGCTTCCTTGTCGCCGGCGTTGCGGTCGGGATGGAATTCCTTCGCGAGACTACGATACGCGGATTTAACCTCTTGTTCCGTGGCGCCGCGTTTGACGCCCAGAACCTCATAGTAGTCCCGCTTGGCCATGGTTTTGTTGTTCTGTGACCTGTTTGCAAAAAGGGGCCGGCTGTACGCCCGTCAGAATATCCGCGTTATATTCTTTCGCCCTCGACCCATCAGCGGCACCCTATGCAGGGATTTCCGCAGCGTGTCGAGGGCGATGAGACGTCGATCGGCCGTTAAGCCGATTTCTTCTTATCGTCTTTGACTTCTTCGAAATCCGCGTCGACGACATCTTCGCCGCCGGCGGCCTTCTCAGCAGACGGCTCCTCGCCTTCGACGCCGGCCGCGCCGCCCTTGGCGGTGTAGACGGCTTCGCCGATCTTCATCGCAACCTGCGTCAGAGCCGTGGTTGCGGAGCGGATCGCCTCGGCGTCTTCGCCAGCAATCGCGGTCTTGGTGGCAGCGATGGCGCTTTCGACGTCACCCTTGATCGCAGCGACAGCCGGGATCGACTCGTTTTCGCTGAGCGACTTTTCGGTGCCGTGGACGAGCGCTTCGGCCTGGTTGCGAAGCTCGACGAGCTCGCGCCGCTGCTTGTCTTCGGCTGCGTGGGCTTCCGCGTCCTTGACCATCTTGTCGATGTCGGCGTCGGACAGACCGCCCGATGCCTGGATGCGGATCGACTGCTCTTTGCCGGTCGCCTTGTCCTTCGCAGACACATGGACGATGCCGTTGGCGTCGATGTCGAACGTCACTTCAATCTGCGGTACGCCGCGCGGAGCGGGCGGGATGCCGAGAAGATCGAACTGGCCGAGCATCTTGTTGTCGGCAGCCATCTCGCGTTCGCCCTGGAACACGCGGATCGTCACGGCGTTCTGGCCGTCTTCCGCCGTCGAGAACGTCTGACCCTTCTTGGTCGGGATCGTCGTGTTGCGGTCGATCAGGCGCGTGAACACGCCGCCAAGCGTCTCGATGCCGAGCGACAGCGGGGTCACGTCGAGCAGCAGCACGTCCTTGACTTCGCCCTTCAGGACGCCGCCCTGGATCGCGGCGCCGACGGCCACGACTTCATCGGGGTTGACGCCCTTGTGCGGCTCCTTGCCGAACAGCTGCTTCACGACTTCCTGGACCTTGGGCATGCGCGTCATGCCGCCGACGAGAACGACTTCGTCGATCTCGGCAGCCTTCAGGCCAGCGTCCTTCAGGGCCTTTTCGCAAGGACCTTTCGTACGATTGATCAGCGTTTCGACGAGGCTTTCGAGCTTGGCGCGCGTCAGCTTCATCGTCAGATGCTTCGGACCCGACGCGTCGGCCGTGATGAACGGCAGGTTGATCTCGGTCTGCGGAGCGCTCGACAGTTCGATCTTGGCCTTTTCAGCGGCTTCCTTCAGACGCTGCAGAGCCAGCTTGTCGGAGCGGAGATCGATGCCCTGCTCCTTCTTGAACTCGTCAGCGAGGTAGCTGACCAGAACCATGTCGAAGTCTTCGCCGCCGAGATGCGTGTCGCCGTTCGTCGACTTCACTTCGAAGACGCCGTCGCCGATTTCGAGGATCGACACGTCGAACGTGCCGCCGCCGAGGTCGTAGACCGCGATCGTCTTGGCTTCTTTCTTCTTGTCGAGACCGTAAGCGAGCGCGGCTGCCGTCGGCTCGTTGATGATGCGCAGCACTTCAAGACCGGCGATCTTGCCAGCGTCCTTGGTCGCCTGGCGCTGAGCGTCGTTGAAGTATGCCGGAACGGTGATGACGGCCTGCGTGACTTTCTCGCCGAGCTTGGCTTCGGCGGTTTCCTTCATCTTCTGAAGGATGAACGCAGAGATCTGCTGCGGGGAATACTGCTTGCCGTGGCTTTCGACCCAGGCGTCGCCGTTCGTGCCTTTAACGATATTGAACGGGACCAGCTTAACGTCCTTCTGGACCTCCGGGTCGTCGAAGCGGCGGCCGATCAAACGCTTGATGGCGAAGAAGGTGTTGGTGGGGTTCGTCACAGCCTGGCGCTTGGCCGGCAAGCCGACGAGACGTTCGTCGTCGGACGTAAATGCAACGATGGACGGCGTCGTGTTCGCGCCCTCGGAATTCTCCAGAACCTTCGGCTTTCCGCCCTCCATGACCGCGACGCACGAGTTGGTCGTGCCGAGGTCAATACCGATTACTTTAGACATTCTCGTCAATCCTTCTGAGTTGCGGCAGACCGGGTGGACCCTTGTTTGGCATCCAACGTGCCCGCCCACGAGGGGCTCAAAGCACCGGTCCCCAGGATTTCAATGGTGTGACCGACGGTTATATAAGGTGCTGTTTTTCGCGTGCAACGGTTCACCCGCGCAACCGCACATCAACTTTAAAGCCACCGGGTCGCGGATTACCAGCACAAACCTTTTTCCTCAAACACGTTCGATTTTGGGCCATTTCGTCAGGAATAATTTGATCCGAAACGGCGCTTCAAGAGTACGAATTCCCTCGAACTTCGTCTGACGGCGGCTCTGCGCAACGTCGTCACAGCAGCGGTCAAGCCGCAGGAGGTGGTTCGTTGACGTCCTGTTTTGCGACCTTCGGACCGCCCTTGGAGACGACGACCATCGCCGGGCGGAGGCAGCGGTCTTCGATCAGGTAGCCGACCTGGAAAACCTGCAGCACGGTGCCGCTCGGGACGTCAGGGTTCTCCTGCTCCATCACCGCCTGATGATGATGGGGATTGAACGGCTGGCCGACGGGATCGTCGACGACGATGCCGTGGCGTTCGAGGGCGCTGCGATAGTCGCGTTCGGCGAGAACGACGCCGTCGAGCAGCGCCGATAGCGCCGGATCGCCTTCGAGGGCGTCCTTCGGCACAGCGGCGATGGCGCGCTGGAAGTTGTCGCCGACCGTCAGAATATCTTTCGCGAACTTCGAGATCGCGTATTTCGCCGTTTCCTCTTTTTCCTTTTCGAGGCGGCGGCGCACGTTCTCGGTTTCGGCGACGGCGCGCAGATAGGCGTCCTGCTTGGCCGCGACTTCAGCAGTCTTGTTGTCGATCTCGCCCTGCAAAGCGGCGACCATCGCCTTGAGCTGTTCCGGCGTCACGTCGCCGTGCTCGGATGCTGCGTCCTCGATGGGCTCGTCACCCGGCTTGTTCTCGTCGCTCATGATACTCTTCGCTTGGGATTGATGGGAGCCCGATGCGCACACGAACGGGTCCCGGGATATCGGCTGCAATGGCCGAAAAATCAAGGCGGTCGTGAACCGCAGTAGACGTTGGCGCTCAACGAACCCTTAAGGAATGAGACGGCTGACCAGCTTCGCCGTGTAATCGACCATCGGAATAATGCGGGCGTAATTCAGCCGCGTCGGGCCGATCACGCCCAGGACGCCCACCACGTGACGTGTCTGATCGCGGAACGGTGCGACGATCAGAGACGATCCGGATAGTGAAAAGAGCTTGTTCTCGGAACCGATGAAAATGCGTACGCCTTCCGCCCTGTCGGAGGCGCCGAGCAGCTCGACGATGTCCTGCTTCGCCTCGAACGCGTCGAACAGCTGGCGGATGCGTTCGAGATCCTCGGCGGCGGTCACGTCTTTCAAGAGATTGCTCTGGCCGCGAACGATGAGGCTCTTGCGGTCGTCGGAAACTCCGGACCATTCGGCCAGGCCCGCGGTGATGACCTTTTGCGCGAGCTGATCGAGCTCGGCCTTGGCGACGTGCAGCGATTTCTCGAGCTCGACCTTGGCCTCGGCGAGCGTCATGCCGCGGACGTGCGTGTTGAGATAGTTGGAGGCTTCCTGCAACGCGGACGGCGGCAGCCCCTCGGGGAGCGCGATGATGCGGTTTTCGACATTCTGGTCTTCGTCGACGAGAACGGCGAGACCGCGCCCAGGTTCGAGCGGCACGAATTCGATGTGGCGCAGGCGCGCGACCTGCTTTTCGGCGAGCACGATGCCGGCGCAGTGCGAAAGACCCGAAATCAATTCGCCGGCTTCGCTCAGCAACTGATCGACGGATTTGTCGCGGCGGTAGGCGATCTGCGTCTCGATCTGGCGGCGTTCTTCCGGCGTCACGTCGCCGACCTCGAGCAGGCCGTCGACGAACAAACGCAATCCGAGCTGCGTCGGCAGACGTCCGGCGGAGGTGTGCGGCGAAACGATCAGGCCAAGCTGCTCGAGGTCCGACATCACGTTGCGGATGGACGCGGGGGAGAGGGCGATCGGCAAAGCGCGCGACAGGTTACGCGAGCCGACGGGTTCGCCTGTCGCCAGATAGCTCTCGACGATGCGCCGCAGGATCGTGCGCGAGCGCTCGTTAAGCTTCTGAAGCGGGCTTTTGCCGTCAAGCAAGGCTGCGGTCACGGCCTGTTCGTCGATTTTCATGACCTGAGAGTCTAGGAAGGCCAATGCCTTCCGTCAAATCGGCTTGCAGGGTTTCGGGCTTTAGGGTTGAAGGGCGGGGACGACTTCTTTAGCCTCCAGCGAAATATCAAGGTTTTCAGGAACAATATGCGACCCTCCAAACGCAAGCCCGATGAGCTGCGCCGCGTTTCGATTGAACGTGCCGTGTCCAAGCATGCCGAAGGCTCTTGCCTGATCAAATTCGGGGATACGCACGTCCTCTGCACGGCAAGCCTCGAAGAGCGCCTGCCGCAGTGGCTCAAGGGTCAAGGCCGGGGTTGGGTCACGGCCGAATATTCGATGCTGCCGCGCTCCACGCACGAGCGGACACGGCGCGAGGTGACGAGCGGGCATCCGTCGGGACGGACACAGGAAATCCAGCGGCTCATCGGTCGCGCGTTGCGTGCCGTCGTCGATCTGCCGAAGCTCGGCGAACGCCAGATCACGGTCGACTGCGACGTCATTCAGGCCGATGGCGGAACGCGGACGGCGTCGATCACCGGCGCCTGGGTGGCTCTGCACGATTGCATCCAGTGGATGAAAATGCGCGACATGGTGAAGGATGGCGTTTTGCGCGACCATGTCGCCGCCGTGTCATGCGGAATTTATAAAGGCGATCCGGTTCTCGATCTCGACTATGCCGAGGACAGCAACGCCGACGCGGATTCCAACTTCGTCATGACGGGCACGGGTGGGATCGTCGAAATCCAGGGAACGGCGGAAACGACGCCGTTTACCGAGGAGCGGTTCGGCGATCTGCTGACTCTGGCAAAAAAGGGTATCGGCGAACTCGTGCAACTGCAGAAGCTGACGGTCGCGTAAACAGACGCTCGGATGGAACGAGCATGTTCGGAAACTTCGCACTCGTCGCTGCGTGCCTGTTCGCCGGAGCGGCGCTTTACATCAGCGTTGCCGAGCATCCGGCCCGCATGGAGCTGGACGATGGTCCGGCTCTGGCGCACTGGCACGTCGCTTACCCGCGCGGCGCGATGATGCAGGCGACGCTGGCGTTGCTCGGGTCCGTGCTCGGTGTTCTCGAATGGCTCGTCACCGGCAATTGGCTTTGGTTGCTCGGAGCGCTCGTGCTGTTCGCCAACTGGCCCTATACGTTCATTTCGATCATGCCGACGAACCGGGTGCTCGAGGCGACCGTCGTCGATCAGGCCGGTCCAGCGTCGCGGGCGTTACTCGAGAAATGGGGACGACTGCATGCCGTGCGGACAGGGCTCGGCTTGGTAAGTGCTGGGATATTCTTATGGGTGCTGATCTGAGCGTTGCCTCCCCCTTACTCTCAATTCTCGAAACGGTGCTTTATGCACGCGATCTGGTCGCGACCGAGGAGTTTTACCGGCGCGTGCTCGGACTGCAGCCGATCGCGGTGGTTCCCGGCCGGCATGTCTTCTTTCGTTGTGGAGAGCAGATGCTTTTGATCTTCAATCCGGAGGCAACGCGCCATCCGCCGAAGCCGGGTGCGCTGCCGGTGCCGCCGCACGGCATGGAAGGCGAGGGGCATGTGTGCTTCCGCGTGACAGCCGACGATCTCGATGTCTGGCGGTCGAAGCTTCCCGAATTGGGCGTCGAAATCGAAGCCGACTTCGAATGGCCGAAGGGCGGGCATTCGATCTACTTCCGCGATCCGGCTGGCAACTGCCTTGAATTGGCCGAGGCGCGCATCTGGGGGATTTCCTGATGCGGCGCTTGACGCACGGATCGAAGCTTGTCGTCGCGAGCCACAACCCGGGCAAGGTCTGGGAGATCAATCAGCTTCTCGCGCCTTATGGCCTCAACGCCATTTCAGCGGGCGATCTCAATCTGTCGGAGCCCGAAGAAACGGAGACGACGTTCGCTGGCAATGCGCGGCTCAAAGCCTTGGCCGCAGCCGAAGGTTCGGGATTGCCGTCCCTCGCCGATGACTCCGGTCTCGAAGTCGATTGTCTCGATGGAGCACCGGGAATCTATTCGGCGCGCTGGGCGGGTCCGGGCAAAGACTTCGGCATCGCGATGGCGAAGGTCGCCGCCGAAATCATCGTGCGGAACGGCTGGGGTCCGCCTCTTCCGAAGGCGAATTTCATTTCCGTTCTGTGCCTCGCATGGCCCGACGGCGAGACGCAAATTTTCGAAGGCAAAGTCTTCGGTCATCTCGTCTGGCCGGCGCGCGGCGGCAACGGTTTCGGATACGATCCGATGTTCGTTGCGGACGGCGAGCGCAAGACGTTCGGAGAAATGGAGCCTGCCGAGAAGTACGCGATCTCGCACCGGACGCGCGCGTTTGCGGTTTTCCAGGCGGCGATGCTGGATCATTTAAAGCGCGACAATGCGGGTGATGGTTCGGGCGCCGGTCGTGATCTTGCAGCGTTCTCGGCGGCGGCTGCCAGTCTTTCGACGCGCGTTGAAGTGGCGTCGTTTGTCGAGCGTCTGAAGGCCGATCTCGAAGTCAACGAGAGCCAGTGGGTAAACACGACGCTCGCAGATTATCTCGATGCGCTTGCGGCGCGGCTCAAAGATGCACCGGCGACGGATGAACCGGCATGGCGGCAACTCGCAAAGGCGATGCTCGCGGCAAGTCAGAACGGTCGATGACGGACGCGCTGACATCTCCTGCCACAACCTCCACCCCCGACGCCTCCCCGCAGGAGAGAGGGGAGAAGTCGGAGCGGCGAGTGTCATCCTTTCTCACGCGGAGCAAGGGTGACGCGCAGTCGTCTGGGCTGCGAGATGATGCTCCGCCGTTCGGGGTTTATGTGCATTGGCCGTTCTGCGCGCAGAAATGTCCGTATTGCGATTTCAATAGCCACGTTCGTTTCGGCGGTTGGGACGAGGCGCGATTTCTCGCTGCCTATATTCGCGAGATCGACGCGACGGCGGATCTGATCGGCGCGCGGAAGGTTTCGAGCATTTTTTTCGGGGGCGGTACGCCGTCGCTCATGCAGCCCGCGACGACGGCCGCCATTCTCGATCATATCGGGAAGCGCTGGACTATTGCGCCCGATGCCGAGATCACGCTCGAAGCCAATCCGAACAGTGTCGAGGCGGCGCGGTTTCGCGGTTTTCGCGAAGCGGGCGTCAATCGCGTCTCAATCGGCGTGCAATCGCTGCGCGACGATGAGCTGCGCAAGCTCGGACGCATTCACAGCGTTGCGGAAGCGAAGGCGGCGCTCGATGTCGCGCGCTCGACGTTCGATCGATTTTCCTTCGACCTGATTTATGCGCGGCCCAATCAAACGCCTGACGCGTGGCGTGCGGAACTTTCGGAAGCGTTGGATCTGGCGGGCGACCACCTGTCGCTCTATCAGCTGACGATCGAGCCTGACACGGCGTACGCGGCGCTGCATGCGAAAGGCAAGCTCGTCATTCCCGACGACGACGCGGCGCGTGCGCTTTACGAAATCACGGACGAGCTGACGGCGGCGCGCGGACTCGCGGCGTATGAGGTTTCGAATTATGCGCGGCTTGGCTCCGAGAGCCGGCACAATCTGCTCTACTGGCGTTACGGCGAATATGCCGGGATCGGCGCCGGCGCGCACGGGCGCATCATCGTCACGGGTCGCCGGTCCGCTACGGTCACAGAACGCAATCCGGAAGCGTGGGCGGAGCGAGTAGAGGCCTCGGGAACCGGCGTCGTCGAGAGCACGGCGTTGACGCTCGAAGAACAGGCCGACGAAATGCTGCTGATGGGATTGCGGCTGAGCGAGGGCGTCGATCTCGATCAGCTCGCGGCGCTGGGCGGTGTTCGTCCTGCCGAACAGGTTGTTAGCGGTCTCATCGCGATGGGACTTCTGGAAGCCGTCGAGACATCCGGTGCGGCGCGGTCTGGCGTTGATTTCGCGCTAGACGACGACAGAGACATCATTCGCGGTTGCGCCGGACCGGGGCTTGCGCCGGAGACATTCGCTGCCCACGTGACTTCGCCGTCCCGCATTCGCGTCACACGCGCCGGACGGCTGGTTCTTAACGCGGTCGTGGCGGAGCTTTCCAAAGGCTTCGTCCCGGCTGCCGCATAGACAATTCACTGGACGCCATTTAAGCACGCGGCATGCTTCGGGGACTCTACGACTGGACAATGCGAAAGGCGGCGAGCGACAAGGCTCCGGCCGCGCTCGCTGGCGTATCGTTCGTCGAAAGCTCGTTTTTCCCGATCCCGCCCGACGTGATGCTGATCCCGATGATCCTCAGCCGGCGCGAGAAGGCCTGGTGGTACGCGACCATTGCGACCGTCGCCTCCGTGCTCGGCGGGCTTCTGGGCTATGCGATCGGTTACTTCCTGTATGACGCGGTCGGGCTGCCGATCCTGAAATTCTATGGGCGCGAGCATGCGCTCGACAGCTTCATGGCGTTCGTCCGCGACTACGGCGTGCCAGCTGTCATCATCAAGGGCATGACGCCCATCCCGTACAAGGTCGTGACGATTGCGGCAGGGGTCGGGCATATGGATCTGCTGGCGTTCATCGGCGCGAGCATCGTGGCTCGCGCGATGCGCTTTTTCATGGTGGCCGCACTGCTATACTACGCTGGCGAGCCGATCCGCGACTTCGTCGAGAAGCGTCTCAGTCTGGTGATGACGGTCTTTCTCGTTCTGCTGATCGGCGGGTTTGTCGCGGTCAAGTATATCTTCTAGAGCCTTCCGCAGAGGCTCGGAAACGCTCTAGTTTTCAGTCTGATCGTGCTTCTGACCGGAAAACGGTTTCCACTTTTCCGGAAGCACTAGCGGAGACCATCTTATGGCGCTTGCTGCACATGCCGAACGCGGAGCCGACTATCGCTACGGCGCCGTGGCCCTGTTCATGACCACGGGCGCCATTCTCGCGGCTCTCGGGTTCCAATACATCGGCGGCTACGTGCCGTGCATGCTCTGCCTGATCGAGCGCTACGCCTACTATGCCGCGGTGCCGGTTCTTTTCGTTGCACTCGCGCTGACCTCGGGCAGCTACCGCGGGCTCGCCGCGATCCTGTTCTTTCTCGTAGCGCTAACGTTTCTCGCCAATGCCGGTCTCGGCGTCTATCACGCTGGCGCGGAATGGAAATTTTGGCCCGGCCCGGAGACGTGCGGGGGCGGGGAGTCGCTCAGCACGACGGCGGGCGGCCTGCTCAACGACATCCAGGGCATCAAGGTGATGCGCTGCGATGAGGCGTCGTTCCGGTTTCTCGGAATTTCGTTCGCCGGCTGGAACGTGGTGTCGTCCCTGCTGATCATGGCGCTAGCGCTGCGCGCCGGGCTTGCCGCCTCTGCTGGACGCCGATAGCGCGCGTCCCGCCTTCCCGCGTCTCTTGGACTTTGTCCACAATTCTCGCAACGCGCGAAAACCTTGATTTCGTTGCGGGCTCGATACTGTCAATCGAATATCATCGCACTGACAGAATCGCGCCTTCGCGTTGCCTGAATGTGACGGCTATTCTCTCTTCGTTCGCGGAACACACAGCCGAGTTGGTGACGTTCCAAGCGTCGAGGGAGTTTCAAGTGGCGTTCGAGTTGCGTCTTTCGGGATCGGTTCCCGAGCTGCCTGCCCTCGGTGGTCCTTGCGAGCGTGTTCGCGTCCCGTCTTTGAGTGCGCGTTGCGTTGTTGCGTATCGTAAGCGTTTGTTGCGTAGCGTTGTGTCTGAGTGTGGACGGACGCCAAAAGAAGTTCTGTCCGGAACCTTCAAAAAACTAAGGCGAACCGCTTCGACAAACTCGTCGATGCGTATGTCCCGGCGGTTCGCCCGCACGCTGCCTCACGGACCTTTGTTGGGTGCTGGGCTTCATGCGGGATCTGATGACTGGGATTGGCGTCCGGTTGGAGATGTTGCGCGCGACGTTCTGATGGCGGCTCGAAAGCCATCGGGAGATCAGTCAGCGCGTTGAGTTTGGTAGTCGCGTTCCCGTGTCGGTATTGCGTGTCGCTGTTTGCGTTCGTCGAAACGAGATTTGGAAGGCAGCCGGCTTTCCCAATGAGCTGGCAGACACACGGAGCGTGATCGAGTTAGCCCTCAATCGAGACATCACGTGACAAGGTTTTGCGTAGTGGTGTCACAGCGCTCTGTGTGTCTGCCGCCTGCCGGGAACACGGAAGGCACCTTTCAAGTTCCCTTTAGCGTGAAGTTTTATGCGGAGCTGCAACATGACCCACTCGGTTCCTGATTATCTCAATCCCATCCAGTGGCATCAGGCCGTCGCCGTCAGCCGTCAGGAATGCGCGCGCATTTTCCGCGATGGCGGTGCGCCGCAGGATGCGCTCAAGGCGTTCGGATTGAATGCGGGCGATGTCGCAACGTGGGAGCGGGCCGTCGATCTCATCGCGACAGAAATCTGCGCTCATCCGATGCAGCGTGCGGCGTAGGGAGTTACGCCTACGGTTCGAGTTCGGTATCCCAGTAGAGATAATCGAGCCAGCTTTCATGCAAATAATTGGGCGGAAAAAGCCGCCCATTTCTATGCAGATCGAACACTGTCGGCCGCGTCGGCTCATGCGCCGGAAACATTCCGGCGACCTTCGGCATCATCCCGCCCTTCTTGAGATTGCATGGCGCACAGGCGGTGACGACGTTGTCCCAACGCGTCTGCCCGCCGCGCGAGCGGGGAATAAGATGATCAAACGTCAGATCGCTCTTGTCGCCACAATACTGGCAGGTGAAGCGATCGCGCAGGAACACGTTGAAGCGCGTGAACGCAGGATAGAGCGCCGGCTTTACATACGTTTTGAGTGAAACGACGCTCGGCAGCTTCAGCTCGAACGACGGACTTCTGACATAGCGTTCGTATTCGGAAACGATGTTGACCCGATCCAGGAATACGGCTTTGACCGCGTCCTGCCAGCTCCACAGCGACAACGGATAGTAGCTGAGCGGCCGGAAGTCGGCGTTCAGGACCAGAGCCGGACAATTATCCGGGATTGTCGCGTGAGCATTCACGGTAGCCATCAACCTCGCGGTTTTTGTTCCGTCGAATCGCGTCTGCCTCGTCAGGGCGCCGGGATACTAGCCGCGCATATCAATTCTGTGAAGCATCCGCTCTAATGTGGGCTCTCGCCGAGATTTTTGCCGTATTTGAGCGGCTTGCGCGGTCATATGACGCGCGGATTGGCGATTGTTCCCCAGCATCGATGGCGCCGATGCGCCTGCGCAATCCTCGAAACAGTTTTTAGCGGCTGCCGACGCCGAGGTCACCAAGTCGTCACTGTTGGGCGACACTTTTATCGCCGTCCGCGCGCGCGTAATTTGCGATTTCGAGCGGGCGGTAACTTGCGTAGAGGGATCTTGCGCGTGGATGTGTTTTGGAAGCTGGCGCCCGCGGCGCTGGCGATAGGCTTATTGTTTGCCTTTATGATCGTGCAACGGCGGCGCGAGATCGCGAAGGTCTCGCTCAATGCGTGCCGTTCCTCGGGCCGGACGGTTGGCCAATGAGTTCGATCACACGATTTGCACCCTCGCCGAACGGTCTGCTGCATGTCGGGCACGCGCTGTCCGCGATCATCGCGCACGATACGGCGCAGTTGAACGGCGGTCGTTTTCTGCTGCGGATCGAGGATATCGATCTCGAGCGCAGGCGGCCGGAATTCGTCGCTGCCATTTTCGAAGATCTGCGTTGGCTCGGCCTCGCATGGGAAGAGCCCGTGCTCGTCCAGTCGGAGCATTTCAACGAATATCTCGCGGCGGCGGACAAGCTGATCGGAATGGGGCTTCTCTATCCGTGTTTCGCGACGCGCAGCGAAATCGCAGCCGCCGCCGATCCGGAAAAGGCGGACCCTGATGGCGCACCGCGTTATCCGGGACTTTGGAAAGGCGCGTCGGCCGAACAGATCGGCGAGCGCATGGCAACTGGCGATACGCCGGCGCTGCGGCTCAACATGGATGCGGCGTTGGATGTGTTGCGCGCCAAGCTTGGCGACAAACCTCTGACGTTCACCGAGATCGGTGAAGACGGGACAGCGCAGACCATTACCGCCGAGCCGCATCGCTGGGGCGACGCCATCATCGTCCGCAAGGATGTTCCGGCGAGCTATCATCTTTCGGTGGTGGTGGACGATGCGCGCCAGGGCGTCACGCACGTCACGCGCGGCCGCGATCTTTTTGCAGCGACCGATTTGCAGCGGTTATTGCAAGAGCTTCTGGATTTGCCGGAGCCGCTCTATTCGCATCACCGCGTGATCTGTTGGGCGGATGGGCGAAAGCTTTCGAAATCAAATCAGGATATGGGATTGCGCGCATTGCGGGACGAGGGCGCGACGCCCGCCGATATCCGAAAGGTCATAGGATTGGCGTGACCGGAATTGATTCCGGCGCGCATATGCTCGATTTGACTCTTTAATTATTCTCCGCAGCTCTTCTGGCCGCCAGCGAACACGTAGACAAAGCCCTTAGCTTCTCCCTCGCGCACTGGAGTCGGATATTCCCAATCGGGTCCTATTTGCGATTCCGGGCATTGGTGTGATTCCAGAGATTCACGGCCATTAGAAATAAATTGAAATAATCGCGGCGCCTCTACTTGTGTATTTTGACAAATCACCTCAAATTTTAACGGCCCGCTTATATTTTCCCTACATCCTTGGGAATCATGCTCTATACATCGACAAATAGGCTTGTCGGGGATTCGGCCCTTTTATCGCGGATTTCGGCCTGGATTCGCCACGCGCGCCAGATATGGCCGGTCGCGAAACCGAAAAAGACCGAGATTGCCCGGTACGTCGAGCCGCGCCGTCTGACATTCGTCGAGCAATGGGCCCGTCTCTCAGACACGGTCAAAGGCGCGCTTTCGCGTGCCGAAGAGGCGACGCGCTGCCATACGTCGGCGGCTCTACAACTCGATCTGGCCCAATATGCCCTGACGTCGCTGGTCGATGAGCTTTCGGCGGTGATGGATATGGGCGGCCGCCGCCGGCCTGCCAGCGTTCACATGCTCGATCTGCAGCCGCCGCCGTTCGCACCGCGTCCGTTCGGCGACGCAATCGCGGCTTAAGGGCAGCCCGACGATTTTTGCCGCCAGTCGAATGCGGGTCACGCGAGAGCTTTCGCGCCTCAGACTATTTTTGCTATCGTTGCGCTCTTCGCGGCGGCAAAGGCATGCTTGTGTCCAGAGATCCAAAACCGGCAGACAGGCAGCAAAACCCGGCGCAGACGTCAAAGGTCGCGGATCGCGCGCGCGAGGCGCTTGAGGACCTCGCCGGGGCGCCGCTTGCATCGGGGATTTATCTCGTCGCAACGCCGATTGGGAATCTCGCCGACATCACGCTTAGAGCGCTGGCCGTTTTATCGCGCGCCGATATTGTCTACTGCGAGGACACGCGCCATTCGGCGAAGCTGCTTCAGCATTACAGCATCGCGGCGAAGACGCTGCCGCTGCACGAACACAACGAAGATCGTGAGATCGAACGCGTCTTAAGCGAGGCGGAGGCCGGCAAGCGCATCGCGATCATTTCCGATGCCGGAACGCCGTTGCTTTCTGACCCTGGCTTCCGGCTTGTCCGGACGGCCGCGTCGCGTGGAATTCCTGTTACCTCGATACCTGGCGCATCGGCCGTGCTCGCGGCGCTGACGACGAGCGGGTTGCCGACGGATGCGTTCTTCTTCGCAGGCTTTCTGCCGCCGAAGCAGGCGGCGCGGCGCACGCGGCTGGTTGAAATCGCAAATATTCCCGGTTCTCTCGTGATTTTCGAAGCTCCGCATCGCGTCCAGGAAGCGCTTGCCGACATGGCAGACGTGCTGGGCAATCGCGCCTCGGTCGTCGCCCGCGAACTGACGAAGCTGCACGAAACGATCGCGCGTGGGACGCTCAGCGCGCTTGCGGATGACTTCGCGGGCTCGGCCCTGAAGGGCGAGATCGTCATCGTCGTTGGACCGGCGGAACCGCAGGTTGTCAGCGACGATGCAATCAGCACGCGGCTCGATGAAGTTCTCGGCGCGATGAGTCTCAAGGATGCCGCGAAAACGATCGCCGGCGAACTTGGCGTGCCGAAGTCGCGTGTCTATGCATTGGGCGTCAAGGCGAAGGATGAAAGTCCGTGAGTTCGAATGCCAATGACGATCAAGCCCGGCAGCTCTCCGACGTCCGGCGGCGGCGCTATCGCAGCGGGCTCAATGCGGAGATGGTCGTCGCGGCCGTCTATATGGCGCTCGGGCATCGCATTCTCGGGCGCCGTTTCAAGACGCCGGTCGGAGAGATCGATCTCATTGCGATCAAAGGCCGGCGCGTGGCGTTTGTCGAGGTGAAGCGGCGGGCATCGTCCGAGGAGGCTGAGGACGCCATCACGCTCACCATGCGACGCCGGGTGCGGCGCGCCGCGGACCTATGGCTGGCGCGCAATCCGCAATACCAAAGTCATGACGTTGGATTTGACCTCGTCTTCGTCCTGCCGTGGCGGTTCCCGATCGTGATGCGGGATGCGCTCTGAGACGGGCAAGAAGAGACTGGGCAAAAAAATTGGGCCCGTTGAAGCGGGCCCAAGTCCAGAGAGGCGAGTGCAAAGACGTAAAATTGCAAACCGATCGGAAACGACCGATCGAATTTATGTTTAAACTCTAGCGGCTGAACGCGATTTGAACGGGCCTTGCAGCTAACGTTCATCTTTCGAGGCAGCGCCCTGGAGGGCGGGAATGCCAACGCCGGTTTTGCCGCGCCGATATTCACGCTTCGGCGTCCAGCGTTATGCGGCAACGCGCCCCTAAAACGGCCGGTTGAAGGTGGCCTGAGTGCATGTTAAGGGAACCGCGGCTTTCGAAGGGCGGCTGGTGGTTTCTAGCCCCTTGCGCCTTTATTTTATCGAAGGCTTTTCCTTGAAGCGGGCGTAGTCTCGGGCTTTTTGTGCCCAGCCCCTTATGCGCCCAGGCGCGACGGTGTGAGCGACGTGGCTACTGACGATACCATCGTTGAAGGCGTGGCCGGGCGCTATGCCTCGGCTCTTTTTGATCTCGCGAGCGAAAGCTCCAAGGTTGCCGATGTCGAAGGCGACCTTAGAAAGTTTCAAAGTCTCTTGGACGAAAGTCCAGATCTCGTTCGGCTCGTCCGGAGCCCCGTGATCGCAGCGGACGATCAGAGCCGCGCCATCTCCGCGCTTCTCGAGAAAGTCGGAATCAGCGGTCTTGCCGCGAACTTCCTGAAGCTCGTTGCTAGCAATCGCCGTCTGTTCGTCGTTCAGGACATCATCAAGGCCTATCGCGCGCTCGCCGCCAAGGCGCGTGGCGAAGTCTCGGCCGAGGTCACGAGCGCCGTTGCGCTCAATGACGAACAGATCGCAGCGCTTAAAGAAACGCTGAAAGCATCGGTCGGCAAGGACGTGACGCTGCAGTCGCGCGTCGATCCGAGCCTGCTTGGTGGTCTTATCGTGAAGCTCGGCAGCCGCATGATCGATTCGTCGCTCAAAACCAAGCTGCAGAACATCAAACTGGCTTTGACCGAAGCCAGCACCTGACGCATCAGAATTCAAAATGCCGTGCGGGCGAACCGGGCGGCATTTTCGTTGACATAGCCGAGAATTGAACAGGGAGCCGCTTCGAGGCTCCGCCAACGAAACGACCAGGGAAGAGGGTCTTACGTCTATGGAAATCCGGGCCGCAGAAATATCGTCGATCCTCAAGGATCAGATCAAGAACTTCGGTAAGGAAGCCGAGGTCTCCGAAATCGGCCAAGTGCTCTCGGTCGGTGACGGCATTGCCCGCGTCTACGGGCTCGACAACGTCCAGGCGGGCGAGATGGTCGAGTTTCCGGGCGGCATCCGTGGCATGGCGCTGAACCTCGAAGCCGACAACGTCGGCGTCGTTATTTTCGGCGACGACCGCACCATCAAGGAAGGCGACACCGTCAAGCGGACCGGCGCCATCGTGGAAGTCCCGGTCGGCAAGGGCCTGCTCGGCCGCGTCGTTGACGGCCTCGGCAACCCGATCGACGGCAAAGGCCCGATCAAGGCCGACAAGAAGATGCGCGTCGACGTCAAGGCGCCTGGCATTCTGCCCCGCAAGTCGGTGCATGAGCCGATGGCGACGGGCCTCAAGGCCATCGACTCGCTGATCCCGATCGGCCGCGGCCAGCGCGAGCTCGTCATCGGCGACCGTCAGACCGGCAAGACGGCGGTCATTCTCGACACCTTCCTCAACCAGAAATCGCTGAACGCCGGAAACGACGAGAGCGCCAAGCTCTATTGCGTGTACGTCGCGGTCGGTCAGAAGCGCTCGACGGTGGCGCAGTTCGTCAAGGTTCTCGAAGAGCGCGGCGCGCTTGAATATTCGATCGTCGTCGCGGCAACCGCGTCCGACCCGGCGCCGATGCAGTACCTCGCGCCGTTCACCGGCTGCACGATGGGCGAATACTTCCGCGACAACGGCATGCATGCCGTGATCGCGTATGACGATCTTTCCAAGCAGGCCGTTGCGTATCGTCAGATGTCGCTGCTGCTTCGCCGTCCGCCGGGCCGCGAAGCCTATCCGGGCGACGTGTTCTATCTCCACTCTCGCTTGCTCGAGCGCGCCGCGAAGCTCGGCGACGCATCCGGCAACGGTTCGCTGACGGCGCTGCCGGTCATCGAAACGCAGGCGAACGACGTTTCGGCCTACATTCCGACGAACGTGATTTCGATCACCGACGGCCAGATCTTCCTTGAATCGGATCTCTTCTATCAGGGCATCCGCCCGGCCGTGAACGTCGGTCTTTCGGTGTCGCGCGTCGGATCGTCGGCTCAGACGAAAGCCATGAAGCAGGTCGCCGGCAAGATCAAAGGCGAGCTGGCCCAGTATCGTGAAATGGCGGCCTTCGCTCAGTTCGGCTCGGACCTCGACGCTGCGACGCAGAAGCTGCTCGCACGCGGCGCGCGTCTGACGGAGCTTTTGAAGCAGCCGCAGTTCTCGCCGCTCAAGATGGAAGAGCAGGTTGCGGTCATCTTCGCGGGTACGCGCGGCTACCTCGACGCGATCCCGGTTGCGGCGGTCGGCAAGTTCGAGCAGGGCGTTCTTTCCGGACTGCGTTCGGAAAAGTCGATCTTCGAAGCGATCGCGAAAGAAAAGGCGCTGTCGGCCGATACCGAGAAGAAGCTCGTCGAATTCCTCGACAAGTTTTCGAAGAGCTTCACGGCTTAATCGGGACCTCTTGAGGAGAGCGCCCGATGGCGAGCTTAAAAGATATGCGCAACCGCATCGCCTCAGTTAAGGCGACGCGGAAAATTACCAAGGCGATGCAGATGGTGGCGGCGGCGAAACTGCGCCGCGCCCAGGAAGCCGCTCAGGCTGCGCGTCCCTATGCGGAACGCATGGCGACCGTGCTCGGAAGCCTCGCTTCCAAGGTCGCCGACAAGAACGGCGCTTCGCCGCTGCTCGTCGGCAATGGCAAAGACCAGGTTCACCTGCTGATCGTCATGACGGCGGAGCGCGGTCTCTGCGGCGGCTTCAACTCGAATATCTCGAAGCTTGCACGTGCCGATGCACAGCGGCTGATTGCCAGCGGCAAGACCGTCAAGATCATGACGGTTGGACGCAAGGGCGCCGACAACCTGCGCCGCGACCTCGGCAAGAACATCATTGAGCGCAAGGATTTCCAGGGCGTGCGTCAGCTCAACTTCGGTCATGCCGAAGGTGTCGCGAACCGCGTGCTCGAAATGTTCGAGGCTGGCGAATTCGACGTCGCGACGCTCTATTTCTCGGAATTCAAATCGGTCATCGCGCAGAAGCCGACGGCGCTGCAGCTCATCCCCGCCAAGGTGGACGAAGCAAGCAGTGAAGCTGCGAAGAGCAGCGCTGCAACCGCGATCCACGAATATGAGCCGGGCGAAGAGGAAGTTCTTGGCTTCCTGCTGTCGCGCAATATCTCGACGCAGATCTTCCGGGGTCTTCTCGAGAACGCGGCGTCCGAGCAGGGCGCGCGCATGTCGGCAATGGACAACGCAACGCGCAACGCCGGCGACATGATCAACAAGCTGACGATCAAGTACAACCGCCAGCGTCAGGCGAACATCACGAAGGAACTGATCGAGATCATTTCGGGCGCGGAAGCGCTCTGATCTGGAGGCTAGTCTCATGGCATATGTTACGCATGCGACGACAAAAGGCGGCCGTGACGGCCGTGCCGTTCTCGATGACGGAAAGCTGGCGCTTGCGATGGCGCTGCCGAAAGACTTGGGCGGCTCGGGCGAGGGACACAATCCCGAGCAGCTTTTTGCCCTCGGCTGGTCGTCCTGCTTCGGTCAGGCCGTCCTGCTTCTGGCAAAGAAGCACGGGCTCGACGGTCAGGCTGCACGAGTCGGCTGCAAGGTCGAACTCGACAAGGACGAAACGAGCTTTGCCCTGAAGGCCGAGCTCACTCTGTCAATTCCCGGCGCCGACAAGACCAAGCTTCAGGCGCTGATCGAAGAAGCCCATCAGATTTGTCCGTATTCCAAGGCGACGCGCAACAACATCCCCGTGACGCTGACCGTCGCCTGATCACATTCCGCTGGAGATTAAAATGGCTAAGAACGTAGGGAAGATTCAACAGGTCACGGGTGCCGTCATCGACGTGCATTTCGAGGGTCAGTTGCCGGAAATTCTGAACGCTCTCGAGACGAAGAACCACGGCAATCGCCTGGTGCTCGAAGTTGCGCAGCATCTCGGCGAGAACACGGTTCGCACGATTGCCATGGACTCGACGGAAGGTCTCGTTCGCGGGCAGGAAGTCGTCGACACGGGCGCACCGATTTCGGTGCCTGTCGGCGATGAAACGCTCGGCCGCATCATGAACGTCATCGGCGAGCCGGTCGATGAAGCCGGCCCGATCAAAACTCCCAGCGTCCGCGCCATCCATCAGCCGTCGCCGACGTTCGCCGATCAGGCCACGGAAGCGCAGATCCTCGTTACGGGCATCAAGGTCGTCGACCTGCTGGCGCCTTATGCGAAAGGCGGCAAGATCGGCCTGTTCGGCGGCGCAGGCGTCGGCAAGACCGTTCTGATCATGGAACTCATCAACAACGTCGCGAAGGCTCACGGCGGCTACTCGGTGTTCGCCGGCGTCGGCGAGCGTACGCGTGAGGGCAACGACCTCTATTACGAAATGATCGAGTCGAAGGTGAACCTCGACCCGAAGAAGAACAACGGTTCGGCGAAGGGCTCGAAGTGCGCCCTCGTGTACGGCCAGATGAACGAGCCGCCGGGCGCACGTGCGCGCGTCGCGCTTTCGGGTCTGACGGTCGCCGAGCACTTCCGCGACCAGGGTCAGGACGTGCTGTTCTTCGTCGACAACATCTTCCGCTTCACGCAGGCGGGTTCGGAAGTGTCGGCGCTTCTCGGCCGTATTCCTTCGGCGGTCGGTTATCAGCCGACGCTCGCGACCGACATGGGCGCGCTGCAGGAACGCATCACCACGACGCAGAAGGGTTCGATCACCTCGGTGCAGGCCATTTACGTGCCGGCCGACGACTTGACCGACCCTGCTCCCGCCGCTTCGTTCGCTCACTTGGACGCAACGACCGTTCTTTCGCGTTCGATCGCAGAAAAGGGCATCTACCCGGCCGTCGACCCGCTCGACTCCACGTCGCGCATGCTCGACCCGCGCATCGTTGGCGAAGAGCACTATCAGGTCGCTCGTAAGGTTCAGGCGATCCTCCAGAAGTACAAGTCGCTGCAGGACATCATCGCGATCCTTGGCATGGACGAGCTCAGCGAAGAAGATAAGCTGACGGTCGCCCGCGCACGTAAGATCGAGCGTTTCATGTCGCAGCCGTTCCACGTGGCCGAAGTCTTCACCGGTTCGCCGGGCAAGCTCGTCTCGCTGCCGGATACGATCAAGGCGTTCAAGGGTCTTTGCGACGGCGAATTCGATCACCTTCCGGAACCGGCCTTCTACATGGTTGGTACTATCGACGAGGCGATCGCGAAGGCCGAGAAGCTCGCAGAAGCCGCTTAAAACCGGCAAGCGCTGCGGGCGAACAGCCCGCATCGTCGCGGGCCCAGGAGATTGAATACATGGCGGATGCCGCGACATCGTTCGGAAGCTGCTGCGAGGAGCTGAAAGAAGCTCTCGAAGGCGGCGATTTCGAACCCCTGATTACGGTTGGTCCCGACAGCGTGATCTACATGACTGTCGGGCTGGTCGACCTCGAGGAAGAAGAGCCCGGTCTCGTCGACCATCCGCTTTTCTTCTGCCCGTTCTGCGGAACCAAGCTGCAGACGCCGGAAGAGGTTCGCGCCAAGGCCGGAGCGGAAGGCGACGACGACGAGGAGACGAAGAGCGCTTAAGCCGCTCCTCGTCTCGAGAAATGAATTAGGGTTCCGGGAACAACGGACACGACATGGCAGGTACATTCAAATTCGAACTCGTCTCGCCAGAGCGAGTGCTGCTTTCGATCGACGCCGATCAAGTCGTCGTGCCGGGCTCCGATGGGGAGTTTGCCGTTCTCGCCGGTCATGCGCCGGTGATCGCGACGCTCCGTCCGGGCGTTCTCGACGTGACGGCTGGCGGCACCAAGCGCCGGCTGTTCGTGAAGTCGGGCTTCGCGGAGGTCGATCCGTCTCGCCTGACGGTTCTGGCCGAAAAAGCTTATGACGTCGAAGAGCTTTCGGCTTCGGCCATCGCGGAAGAGCTGAAGTCGGCAGAAGCCGAATTGGCCGCTGCGAAAGACGACAATGCCAAGCGCATGGCGGATACGCTCGTCAACGAACTGAAGCGTTTGTCGGCGAAGGCCGCCTAAGCTTTCGCTCGGGAATTCTGGATTAAACAAAAGCCGGACGCAATGTCCGGCTTTTTTGTTTGGCTGCAGTGTGCTGCAGAGCGTCAGCCCGTGAGATGTCCGAATGCAGACGTGACGCGTTCGTAGACGTCGCGTTTGAACGGGATGATCAGTTTCGGCACGCTGTCGATCGGTGCCCATCGCCAGGCGTTGAACTCGGCTTTCGTCGCGCCTTTCGGTGCAATGTCGATCTCGCTGTCGTCGCCCAGAAAGCGCATCGCGAACCACTTCTGCCGTTGTCCGCGGTAGCGGCCTTTGAGGGCGATGCCGAGCAGGTTCTCGGGAAGCTCGTAGGTCAGCCAATCGGCGTGCTCGCCGATGACCTCGACGCTGGTGACGCCTGTTTCCTCGCGCAGCTCGCGGAGTGCTGCGATGCGCGGGGGTTCATATTTTTCGATCCCACCCTGCGGCATCTGCCAGATGTGGGCCATGTGATCGCTCGCCCATTTTGGACGGCGGCGCCCGACCCAGACCAGTCCATCTCGATTGAGCAGCATGATGCCGACGCACGACCGGAAGGGCAGTACGGCGCGCGATAGTTCCGACGGGTTGGGCAGCAACGTCATATGGACAATCCGTGCATAACCTGTGGATAGAGGGATGGCACGATTCGCCATTGTCCAGAAAAAGATAGCAGCCGTATGACATTACGCTGTCACATTTGGAACGGCGCAGACAATTCACAGGCGCCGTCGCGCGTTGCTGCACGCGAGCGTCCGGCACGATCCGGAATGTGAGTTTTGAGGAGCCCTATCGCGCCAGCGGCTGAGCCAGCGGCACGAACGCGGCGAGCACGTCGCGATAGACGTCGCGTTTGAAAGGCACAATCAGATCAAGGAGTTCGGTTGCTGGAGTCCAGCGCCATTCGATGAACTCAGCGTCGTGTCCTGGCGGCGGCGTGATGTTGATTTCGCTATCGTCGCCGAGGAAGCGATACGCGAACCAGCGCTGCTTCTGTCCGCGATAGCGGCCACCCCAGGCCTTGCCGATCAATTCGGGCGGGAGATCGTAGGTTAGCCAGCGTGGAAGCTCGGCGATCGGGTCCACCGAGCGGATCGCTGTTTCCTCGAAGAGTTCGCGTCGCGCGGCGGCGGCGGGCTCTTCGCCGGGATCGATGCCGCCCTGCGGCATCTGCCACCATGTGCCTTTGCCTTCCGAGTCGTTCTGCGAGCCGGCGCGGCGGCCGATCCAGACATGCCCGTTCCAGTTGATCACCATCTGCCCGACGCAGGGGCGATACGGCAGGCTATTGGGATCTACCGGTTTCTCAGAGTTCTCGGTCATCGGTTCGGGCCTTCCTGGCAAGTTCTGCGCAAACGAAGGGCGCCGCGAGGGCGCCCTTCAAAGCTTAGGTGTTCGACGGCGGGATGTCAGTTCGGCGTCGTCTTCTTCTCTTCGGGCGGCGTCGGCGTGGTGGTGCCGCTGCTGTTTGCCGCCGGAGGGGTCGCGGGCGTTGCCGGAGTGGTAGAGGCGTTGTTCGCCGCTTCCGGACCCTTGGCGGTGCCGTGCAGGAAGCTCAGTGCATACTGAAGCTGCGTATCCTTGTCGGCATCCTTGGCAACGTATGACGACGAGTCGGATTCTTCATCCTTGCCTTCCTTGGCGCTGCCGTCGGGGTTTTTCAGGTGGCCGCGAAGGCTCGCCTCGCCACGCGGCTTGTCGGCGCCGATCTTGTCCTTCAGATCGTCCGGGATCGCCTCGTCGACGACGATATCCGGCTCGATGCCCTTGGCTTGGATCGAACGGTTCGACGGCGTGTAGTAGCGCGCCGTGGTCAGGCGGATCGCGCCATTGGCGCCGAGCGGAATGATCGTCTGGACCGAGCCTTTGCCGAACGAACGCGTACCGATGATCGTTGCGCGTTTCTGGTCTTGAAGCGCGCCGGCGACGATCTCGGATGCCGAGGCCGAGCCGCCGTTGATCAGCACGACGATCTTCTTGCCATCCGAAATGTCGCCCGGACGGGCGTTGGCGCGCTGAGTTTCCTCGTTGTTGCGGCCTTTGGTCAGAACGATCGCGCCCTGCTCGAGGAAGTCGTCGGAAACGGCGATGGCCTGGTCGAGGAGACCGCCGGGGTTGTTGCGCAGATCGATCACCCAGCCTTTGAGGTTCGGGCCGATCTGCTTGTCGAGCGTTTCCACGGCCTTCACGAGATTGGCGTGTGTCTGCTCGTTGAAGGTCGAGACCTTGATGTAGCCGATATCGCCTTCGGCGCGCGACTTCACCGGATTGATGCGAATGACGTCGCGCACGACCTTGACGTCGAACGGATCGTCCTTGCCCTTGCGCACGACGGTCAACATGATCGGCGTGTTGACGGGGCCGCGCATTTTCTCAACGGCCTGCTCAAGCGTCAGGCCGGAAATCGCTTCGTTATCGAGATGCGTGATCAAGTCGTTCGCCATCAGGCCGGCTTTTGCAGCCGGTGTGTCGTCGATCGGAGAGACGACCTTGATGACGCCGTTCTCCATCGTGACTTCGATGCCGAGACCGCCGAACTCACCGCGCGTCTGCACCTGCATGTCGCGGAAGTTTTTCGGGCTCATGTACGACGAGTGCGGATCGAGCGACGACAGCATGCCGTTGATCGCCGACTCGATGAGCTGCGTGTCGTCGGGCTTCTCCACGTAATCGGAGCGCACGCGTTCAAGGACGTCGCCGAAGAGATCGAGCTGCTTATAGAGCTCGGAATTTTGCGATGACGTCGCGGAGTATGTCTGCGTGACGTTGAGGAGTGTCGTCGCCCCGGCCAAGCCTGTCATCAGCAGGAATGTCCAGAAAGCATAATCAGTCTTGCGCATTAGCCTTGTACCTTCTGCTGACCTGATGCCCACCAGGGACCGGGGTCGATGGGACGCCCGTCCTTACGAAATTCAACGTATAAAACGGGTCCGCTTATTTGCGCCGAAGACGGCGTATTCTTTTGACCGCCACTCATTGTACCGACAGGCTCTGCGGCCAATACGAACTGGCCTGACCGGACGTCGATCTGCGAGAGGCCGGCGAGCAGGACATGATAGCCGCCGCCCGCGTTGATGATCAAGAGTTGCCCGTAGCTGCGGAACTCACCTGCGTAAACGACCCAACCGTCACAGGGTGACGTAATCTGCGCCGCGTAACGCGTTTCGATAACAGTGCCTTTCGACTGGCCGCCGTATTGCGTGCGATCGCCGAACGACAAAGCGCGGCGGCCTTGCGCCGGCAGTGGCAGCTTGCCTTGCGCCGATGCGAAGGGGATCGCGGGTTTGATCCGGCCGGCATTGCCCGGAATGAGAGACGTGCCGGACGGCGCCAGCTCGACCATCGCCTGCTTGGGTGAAGGCGGTGGCGTCAATATGGCGACCTTGGCCGGAGGCGCGACCGCTTCCGCCGCTGCGCCGGATGCTGCTGCGACAGGGGCGGCTGCGGCAGGCGTCGCGGAGGGTGGCGTTTTCGCGGCAGCCGCATCAGCCGCAGCGCTCGCAATTTCGGGCGTTTCCGGCGGCGGCGTGATGATCTGCGGTCCGGACGATGCCGGTGTTTGTGGCGCGGCGGCGCGCTGCTCGTTTTTCAGCTGGCTGTTGTAGGCGCCGAGGCCGGTCTTTTCGGTGACGGTCTGATCGAGGCGCGTGATGAGTTCTGTCAGGTTGCCGACGTTTTTCGTGATTTCGCCCGCCGCGACGCGCACCTCGGCCAACTCGGTCTGGCGGTCGGCCAGCGACAGCTTTTTGGCTTCCATCAGGCTTGCGAGGCGCGTGCGTGTCTCGTTCAGGCGATCGGTTTCGGCGCGAAGGTGCGCGCCTTCGGTGCGGATGCTCGCCATTACGTTCTGCAGCTCGCTAAGTCTCGCCGAGAGGGTGACGGCCTGATCTTTCAATTCCGGAAAGGCCGAGGAGAGCAGCATCGCGCTGCGCACCATCTTGAGCGCGTCTTCGCGACGAGTGACGAGAACCGGCGGCGGATTACGTCCGATCCGCTGCAAGGCCGCCAGGAGCGATGCGATCTGGCCGTGCCGCTGCTCGAGCGAACCGCGAACCATTTTTTCCTGCTCGCCAAGTTCCGAGAGGCGGCCTTCGATTGACGTCATCTTCGCTTCGCCGCGCTGGATCAGGTGCGCCGTTTCGATGAGGCGCGAGTTCAGCCGTTCGCGCTCGGCATCGAGTTCGGCGACGTCGGAACGGATCGTAAGTTCCTTGGCGGCGTTTTCATTGAGTTGCTGGCGCTTCTGATCGAGGACCTTGCGGGCCGTGTCGGCATCGGTCGGAAGAGTGTCCTGTGCCGCGAGCGGTGCGGACGCGGCCATCGACAGCGCTGCAGCTGCAAGAATCCGGAGGCTAGGGCCAGCGCCGGGGCGCCGCCGCCAAGTGTTCCGACATGCCGACAACTGGTTGTTCACTGGGCCTCAGGTCGAAAAGCGCATGGGGCCGGGGTGTGAGGAGATATCCGCCTCGGGGCCGGAGCCAAATATGATGCGTCGCAAGGATTAAGACATTTGCCGAAGAGCGCAAATTTCAAATGCGTAATGCGAGCCCTTTCCGGGGCGAATCCACCGGCGAACGTCGCGTGCCGCGTCGTTTCCGCGTAGTCTTGGCAATTGCCGCCGCGGGTCCATAGGCTTAAGCCAATCTGGAATACTGGAGGCGGATAAGCCGGATGCAAACGTTTCTCTACCATGCCACGACCGTCGCGACGCTCGCTGTACTCGCCGTACTGCTCTACGGCCTGCGCACGTTGATGAAAGGCGGAAATTCGAACCTCAGCCAAAAGCTGATGCGCTGGCGTATCGCGCTGCAGTTCCTCGCCATTCTGATCATTCTTGCCTATGCATTTGTGTCCCGCTAAAGGCCGCGGCGGCTCAAAGCGGCGCGCGGCCCGAAACTTCGTCCCGAATATCAATGCCAGGAGCCTTTGACCGATGGTGGTCCTCAACAAGATCTATACGAAAACCGGAGACGCGGGGACGACTGCGCTCGGCTCAGGCGAACGGGTGCCGAAAACATCGCCGCGCATCGCCGCTTACGGCACCGTCGATGAAACGAACGCCCACATCGGCGTGGCGCGCGTTCACTTGGCAAACGCCGATCCAGACGTCGATGCGATGCTGCTGCGCGTTCAGAACGATCTCTTCGATCTCGGCGCCGATCTCTGCGTGCCGGATCGCGGCGAAAAGCTGCCCTATGAGCCGCTGCGGGTCGCGGACGCGCAGGTCAAGCGGCTCGAGGAGGAAATCGACCTGATGAATGGGTCGCTGACGCCGCTGCGCTCGTTCATTCTGCCGGGCGGCAGCGCAACGGCGGCAGCCCTGCATGTGGCGCGGACCGTTTCGCGGCGTGCCGAACGCATGATCGTCGAACTGGCGGCCATTCCGGGAGAACCGGTCAGCGCGCCGGTGCTCAAGTACATCAACCGTCTCTCGGATTTCCTGTTCGTCGCCAGCCGCTACGTCAACGAGCGGGGCAAGGGCGACATCCTGTGGGTGCCGGGCAAGAACCGGTAGGCAGACCACGCCTTCCGGGTCCCATTTACCCTGGGCCCGGCAGGGTGTGCGCCGCGACGAGGCGGCGATTGACTTGCACGGAAGCGGCCCCTAATTTTCGGTCTTCGCAGTTGCGAGAACCGATGCTGCCGAGAGGCTTTAGGTCTGTCGGGCAGGTAAAGTTCAGCAGTCCGAACATCTGTTCGCGGCGTGTGGCGCCGCAAAAGCCGGCGGCAGTCCAAACGCCGGTAACAACAATATTGGGAGCGCCAGTGAGCTGGCGGATGGCATGAAAATCGTTGTGCCGGTCAAGCGCGTCGTCGATTACAACGTCAAAATTCGCGTCAAACCGGATGGTTCTGGGATCGACTTGGCGAACGTCAAGATGTCGATGAACCCCTTTGACGAAATCGCCGTCGAAGAAGCGGTTCGGTTGAAAGAGAAAAGCGGCGCTCAGGAAGTCGTCGTTGTTTCCATCGGCCCGGCGAAGGCGCAGGAAACGCTGCGCACGGCCCTCGCGATCGGCGCCGATCGCGCCATCCTCATCGAAACGGCGGACGGCACGAACGTCGAGCCGCTGGCGGTCGCCAAACTTCTGAAGGCCGTGGTTGAAGCCGAAAAGCCCGATCTCGTCATTCTCGGCAAGCAGGCGATCGACGACGACAGCAACCAGACGGGCCAGATGCTCGCGAGCCTCCTCGACTGGCCGCAGGGCACGTTCGCGTCGAAGGTCGTCACGGACGCGGGAAGCGTCACGGTCACGCGCGAAGTCGACGGCGGTCTCGAGACGATCAAGCTCAAGCTGCCCGCAGTCGTCACGACGGACCTGCGCTTGAACGAACCGCGCTATCCTTCGCTGCCCAACATCATGAAGGCGAAGAAAAAGCCGCTCGACGTCAAGAAGCCGGAAGATTTCGGCGTCGATATCAGTCCACGCCTCAAAGTTCTCAAGACAACTGAACCCCCGACGCGCAAGGCCGGCGTCAAGGTCGGCAGCGTTGCCGAGCTTGTTCAGAAGCTCAAAACCGAAGCGGGGATTCTGTAATGTCGACACTTCTTCTTGCCGAAGTCGCAAACGGCGCGCTGGCGCCTGCCACGGCGAAAGCCCTGACTGCCGCCAAGCAACTCGGCGGCGACGTTCATGTTCTCGTTGCGGGAGCGGACGCCAAAGCCGCGGCCGAGTCGGCTGCCAAGCTCGATGGCGTCGCCAAGGTTCTGCTCGCGGATGCGCCGCAGCTTGCAAACGGCCTCGCCGAGGAAGTCGCGGCGCTGATCGTATCGATCGCTGGAAATTATTCCGCGATCGTCGCGGCGGCGACGGCTTATGGCAAAAACATTCTGCCGCGCGTCGCAGCCAAGCTCGACGTGATGCAGATTTCCGACATCATCAAGGTCGTGTCGCCCGATACGTTTGAGCGGCCGATCTATGCGGGTAACGCCATCCAGACTGTGCAGTCGTCGGAGAAGACGAAAATCATCACGGTTCGCACGGCTGCCTTCCAGGCTGTCGGCGAGGGCGGCTCGGCTGCGATCGAAACCGTCGCGGCACCGTCGGCTGTCGGTGTCTCGACGTTCGAGCACGCGGAACTCACGAAGTCGGACCGGCCCGAACTCACGTCGGCGCGGATCATTATTTCCGGCGGCCGCGGTATGGCAAACGGCGAAAACTTCACCAAATATATCGAGCCTGTCGCGGATCGGCTCGGTGCTGCGATGGGTGCCTCGCGCGCGGCGGTCGATGCGGGCTTCGTCCCGAACGACTGGCAGGTGGGTCAGACCGGCAAGGTCGTCGCCCCTGATCTTTACGTTGCGGTGGGCATCTCCGGCGCGATCCAGCATCTCGCGGGCATGAAAGATTCGAAGGTGATCGTCGCGATCAACAAGGATCCGGAAGCGCCTATTTTCCAGGTTGCGGATTACGGCCTGGTCGCGGATCTCTTTCAAGCTTTGCCCGAACTCGATGCGGAGCTGCAGAAAGCCGGCCGTTGAACGCAGCGCCTTGGGACCTCTAGAGGATATCCATTCATGGTGCAGACCCAGAAGCTGATGGAAAAAAGCAAAGCCGGCATCCGGCCTGCGCGGGTCATCAGCAAGGTCGGGATCATCGGCGCGGGCCAGATGGGCAGCGGTATCGCTCACGTCGTGGCGCTATCGGGCTACAACGTGGCGATCAACGACCTCAAGAAAGAGGCGTTCGACAAAGGTCTCGAAGCGGTCAGCAAGAACCTCGCGCGGCAGATCGCCAAAGGTTCTATCCAGGAGAGCGAGCGCGATCAGGCGCTAGAGCGCATCAGCTACGCGCCGAACCTCGAAGCGTTCGGCGATTGCGATCTCGTCATCGAAGCGGCGACCGAAGACGAGGCACTGAAGCACAAGATCTTCGCCGCGCTCTGTCCGCATCTCAAACCGACGGCGATGCTCGCGTCCAATACGTCGTCGATTTCGATCACGCGGCTGGCGGCGACGACCGACCGGCCGGAAGACTTCATCGGCATGCACTTCATGAATCCTGTGCCGCTGATGGAGCTCGTCGAACTCATTCGCGGGATCGCGACCGAAGACGAGACGTTCTCGACGGCGAAGGCATTTGTCGAAAGCCTCGGAAAGAAAACGGCGGTCGCGGAAGATTTTCCGGCTTTCATCGTCAATCGCATTCTGCTGCCGATGATCAACGAGGCCGTCTATACACTTTATGAGGGCGTTGGCACGGTTGAAGCCATCGACAAGGCGATGCGGCTCGGCGCTCACCATCCGATGGGACCGCTGGAGCTTGCCGATTTCATCGGGCTCGATACCTGCCTCAGCGTCATGCAGGTGCTTTACGAAGGGCTGTCGGATTCGAAATACCGGCCGTGCCCGCTTCTGGTTAAATACGTTGAAGCCGGTTGGCTCGGCCGCAAGACGAAGCGCGGTTTCTACGACTATCGTGGCGAGAAGCCCGTTCCGACGCGCTAGACGGGTTCAACTCGTCAGGCTCGTCAGCGTTTTTCCGATATTTGCTTTTTCCAGCAGCGACGTCAGTCCGGGGTAAACGACCACCCACGACATGATGGCGATCGCAATCGTCACGCCCGTCGCGCGCACCCACGACAGCCCCCAGAACCGGCGGTGCGTGAGCGTTACGAACACCAGGATCGCAGCCATGTTGGCGACGGTCAGCGCCTGCCAGACTTCGCCGAGATCGAGAACCGAGCCGGCTTTGGCGTCGGCCAAGACAATCCCGAAGTAGGTGAAAGCCGTGATGATGCCGAGCAGCGTGCAATAGCTGACGCTCAGCACGCAAAGCTTGATGTAGGACATTGGCGATCGAGGGATCGATCCAAGCGCGCGGCACAGGTAGTACTGGATTGGCGTCATGATCGCCATGCCGACGTATTGCACGATCTCATTCGTAATGACCGCGGAGCTGTCGGCGGCGTTGGGCGCATTGAACAGCGCGGAATAAACGCGCGGAAGAATGACGTAGACGAGCGTCAGCTGGGCGCCGACGCAGGCGGTCAGAAAGCTCCAGTGCGAACGGTACGTGGGATCGTCGGTCAGGCGCAGGATGGTGCGGACCGGATGCGCGAGGAACGATAACGCGACCGCGTGCATTCCGACCTGTTTCGGGCCGTTCATGAATTCGCTGGTGAGCGCGCTCCAGCCTTCGGGTCGTGGCTTAGCGGATGACGTCGACGGCTTTCCGCAGCCGCCGCAGAACGGTCCGACCAGGGCGGTTCCGCAGTTCGTACAGAACCCTGCTTGAGCTTCTTCCGCGTTCCCCACGTTCGCGAGCCTCCCTCGTGAAGCGGTTCGGCATAGCATGGCGGCGTGGCCGCAGAAACTGGCGCGCGCCGATGTTCCGCGTTATCCCAATCGTTGTGGTGAGATTGCAAGGGATAGGTCATGAGCGGACAGCGGCGCGTCGCGTTGATCACGGGTGCGGGATCGGGGATCGGGCGCGCGGTCGCGTTGAAGCTTCAGGGTGCCGGTTACGACGTCGTGCTCGTCGGCCGTCGCGAGGCGGAGCTTGAGAAGACGGCGGCTGAAGGCAGCTCTGGCGGCGGCAGCTTTCTCGTGCTTCCGGCGGACGTGACCGACGAAGCTGCGGTGAAAGCCGTGTTTGACCAGACGCTTGCGCGCTTCGGGCGGCTCGATCTCCTGTTCAATAATGCCGGGACGTTCGCCAAGGGTGTTCCGCTCGATGAGCTTTCGCTCGAAGAATGGCAGCGGGTTGTTGGTGTCAATCTCACCGGGCCGTTTCTGTGCGCGCGTGAAGCCATTCGCATCATGAAAACGCAAACGCCGAAGGGCGGCCGGATCATCAACAACGGGTCGATCTCGGCGCAGGCGCCGCGTCCGTTTTCAGCGCCCTATACGGCGACGAAACATGCGCTGACGGGGCTGACGAAAAGCATCTCGCTCGACGGACGCGCGCATAACATCGCGTGCTCGCAGATCGATATCGGGAATGCGGCGACCGACTTCACGAAGAAGATGGCGGTTGGTGTTCCGCAAGCTGACGGAAGCGTCCGGAGCGAGCCGCGCATCGATGTCGCGCACGTCGCCGATGCGGTGCTTTATATCGCCAATCTGCCGCTCGAAGCCAACGTGCAGTTCATGAATGTGATGGCGACGGCAATGCCGTTTATCGGACGCGGGTGATCGGCAGGTCTTTCGGAGCGGCGTCGGTTTTGAGAAAGCCGGTCAGGTCGCGCGTCAGATAATGGATGTGGCCGGGCAACTCGCGCCAGTCGCGGATTTTCAGTTGCGCCGGATGGTCGATGTAATCGGAATGGACGAGTACGGTCGTCATGCCGATGTCGGAGGCGACTTCGAGGTTGTGCGGCATGTCTTCGAACATTGCCGATTGCGATGGCGCGACGCCGTGCAGCTTCAGCATCTGGTCGAATGCGGCGCGCTCCGGTTTCGGCACGTATTCGAGCGCGGCAATGTCGCAAATGTCCTCGAAGAGATGTAGCACGCCGAGGCGGCTCGCGACGTTCTCCGCGTGGCGGCGTGAGCCGTTCGTAAAGATGAGGCGGCGGCCGGGAAGGGCGGCGATGGCTGCGGCAAGCTCCGGCAACTCGGGCACGACGGAAACGTCGATATCGTGCACGTAGTCGAGGAACGGTCCCGGCTGCAGTTTGTGCACCTGCATCAGGCCTGCGAGTGTCGTTCCGAACTGGCGATAATAGGCTTTCTGCAAATGCCGGGCGTGCTCGCGCGGAACGCCAATGGCCTTGGCGATATATTCGCTCATGCGCCGGTCGACCTGCGCGAAGAGATTGCAGGAGGCCGGATAGAGCGTGTTATCGAGATCGAAGATCCAGGTATCGACGTGGTCGAAACCACGTCGCGTCGTGGTTGCGGCGGCCGTGGCGGAGATTGAGGCCGTCGCTGCCATCAGCCTTTGCTCTTCTTGCGTTCGGCGCGACGCACGAGCGTGCCGACGCCGTGCTCGGTAAAGAGTTCGAGCAGGACGCAGTGCGGCACGCGGCCATCGATGATGACGACGCCTTCGACGCCGGCCTCGACGACTTCGATGCAGCCTTCGATCTTGGGGATCATGCCGCCGGAGATTGCGCCGCTCTTGATCATGGCGTGTGCGTCATCGATCGTCAGCTCGGGCACGAGCTTCTTGTCGTTGTCGAGCACGCCCGCGACGTCGGTCAGGAGCAGCAGGCGTTTTGCCTGCATGCGCGCCGCCAGCGCGGAGGCGAAGGTGTCGGCGTTGATGTTCAGCGTCTCGCCGTCGCGGCTGATGCCGACCGGCGCGATGACGGGGATCAGATCCGACTTGGAAATGACTTCGACGATATGCGGATTGACCTCGAGAGGATCGCCGACGAAGCCGATGTCGACGGCCTTCATCAGGTTCGACTGCGGGTCGGCCATCTCCGTGATTTTCTTGGCGATCATCAGATTGGCATCTTTGCCCGAGATGCCGACCGCCTTGCCGCCCTGACGGTTGATCGCCGAGACGATCTCCTTGTTGATCTTGCCGGCGAGCACCATCTCGACGACTTCGACCGTCGGCTTGTCGGTGACCCGTAGCCCGTTGACGAAGTCGGATTTGATCTCGAGCTTTTTCAGCATGCTCGCGATCTGCGGGCCGCCGCCGTGAACCACGATCGGATTGATGCCGGACTGCTTGAGATAGACGATGTCCTGCGCGAAGGCGTTCGAGAGCTGCTCGTCGCCCATGGCGTGGCCGCCGAACTTCACGACGACGGTCTGTTCGTCGTAGCGGATGAGATGCGGGATGGCCTCGGCCAGAATGCGCGCTTGCAGATGGGCGCTTGGCCGGTCTTCCACGACGCCGGCGCTTTTTTCGTGAGGTTTGTTCGTTGACGTCACGGGATTCCCCAAAATGCCATAGGACAGTGGGATAATTGCGCTTTAGGTGCTTCGGGCGCTCTCGTGGCGGTCTTATAGCGCGGCGGCCCGCAGCCTCAACGGATTTCCGGCATCGACAGGGGCTTGGGGCGGTCCTGACGCACCGCGGACACGGGTTGGGGACGAAAACCATTCCCGTCTGCCAACCGTCGCGGCAATGCTGTAGCGTTGCCACGCGAGCTTGTTTAGACGCTGTTTTTGACTTCTGGCCTGGAGATCTCGTGGGCGTAACTGCCGCTGACCTTGCTCAAATCCCGATGTCGCCGGATCTTGGCGCGACGCTGTCGCGCGGGGCCGAATTCGCGGCTGGCTCGGGTGCGCCCGAGGTCGCGCTTGAGCATTTGCTGGCGGCGCTGTGCGACGATTCGGACGCCTGCGCGGTGCTCGACGCGAGCAACGTTAATATCGCGGCGCTCAAATCCGATGTGGTGGGACAGTTTACTCAGCCGGGCTTCGATCCGGAGCAGGCGCCGACGAGCCTTGGCGTGTCAGCGGACGTGCGGCGCATCCTTGAAGCGGCTGCCGCGGCGGCGCGTGGCAGTCGAAGGCGCGATATTAACGGGGCCATCGTTCTCGCTGCGATCGTCGGCGATGGGCGCAGTCTCGCCGCGGATATTTTGCAGGCGCATGGACTGACGTTCGACAGCGCGATTCGCGCGCTCCAGCAGGCGCTGGCGTCTGCACCTGCGCCACAGCGCGCGCCCGCCGCTCAGCCTCCGGTCGCCGATGACGTTCTGGCGCGGGCGCGGGAACGCGTACAGTCGCGATCGACGCCATCGTTGCGCGATCTCATGAAGGATATGCCGCAACCGGCGCCGCCGCCTCCTGCGCCACCGGGCGCAAACGTTCAGGCACATCCTAAGCCGGAAGCGCCCGCGGCATCCGTGGCGCCCGCCACTCCGGAACCGACACTTGAACCGAGTCCGACGCCGGCACCGCGTTTCGAACCGCAGCCGACGGATGCAAACTCGGCAGTTCCGCAGCGGCCCGCTCCTGCGCAGGAGGGCAGGCCGAGCCCGCAATTCGGAGCGCAGACTCAGCGCGGCCGCGATGCTGACAACGCTGCGCAGGGTGCGCCCGGCGGAGGCCCGCAGGATCGGGCATACCCGGCGCCGCCACCGCCGTTCGAGCCGTCGTTGGATCTTCCAGAGCGAACAGTCGCTCAGCCATCGGTGCGGGCGACGTTGCCGGGGCAGCCTCATGTCCCGGCTCCGCCGATGCGCGGGCCGCAGCCGCCGCAGTCGCCGCCGGGGCAGGGTTATCCCGGCGAACTTCCGCGTCCGCGCCCGACGGGTGGACCGCCGCCGCCCATTCCCGAGCCGATCGCGCCGGGATCACCGGGGATGCGTATTCCTTTCCCTGGGCCAATCTTGCCGGCTCCCGCGCCGGGCGCGCCGCCGAGCCCTATGCCGACCGATTCCGGTCTCAGAGCCGAGGTGCGTGGAGACCAGCTTCCGGTCGGGCCGCCTGCCTCTGCGCAATCCGTCCCATCGAAAGAGAAAAGCGCGGGCCGCAAACGCGGCAGAAACGCGAAAGCGGAGACCGGCCAGCTTGCCGAGAATATTCCCCGCACCATGCGCGTCGGCAAAACCGAGCGTGTGGAAGTGCGCATCGCCAAGGCGTCGATCAAGTCGCTGGCGGAGAACCTCGATGGCGGCGGAGCCGCCTGGCAGCATCAGATTACGGTGACGAAGGCGATGGCGGTGCGCATGCGTGCGCCGGACGGCGGCTTTTTCATCGAGACGGCGTCGCCGGAAACGCAATGGGTCGAGAACAATCTCGGATATGGCGCGGAAGACTTCGCGAGCTGGCGGTTTCTGATCACGCCGCAGTCGCGAGGCTGGTCGCAATTGCAGATCGTTGTTTCAGCGCGGACGATCGGCGCCGATGGCGTCGCCGCCGAGACGGCGCTTCCCGATCAGGTCATCGAGGTCAAGGTTCGTCGCAACCTCAAGCGCACGTTCGCGCGATTGTTCGGCTGGACGATTGCAGCGATCGTCGGCGGTGCGCTCTCGACGTTCGGTGAATCCGGGATGACGACCGCGAAGGCGCTGATCGAACGGCTGATCCACTAGCTTTTGCAAGAGCGGTGGATCGCTTCGTTTGTTATCCGCCGTGCGCGGCGATGAGCTTGGCGACGACGGCGCGCAAATCCTCAAAGCCCATGCCTGTTTCGGACGACGTCGCGATGACGCGCGGATAGGCGGCCGGATGCTTCGCGAGCGATTTCGTCGTGTTCGCGGTGACACGTTCGAGATCGGTGAGGCTGATCTTGTCGGCTTTCGTCAGCAGCACCTGGTAAGAGACTGCCGCGCCGTCGAGCAGCGCCATGATCTCGTCGTCGACCGGTTTCAATCCGTGTCGCGCATCGACGAGTACGAAGACGCGGAGCAGCGTGCGCCGGCCAGCGAGGAAGCTGCGCAAGGTTTTATTCCAGGCAGCGACTTTATCCTTCGGCGCTTCGGCAAAGCCGTAGCCGGGCATGTCGACGAGATAGAGGTCGGCGTTCGGATCGGTGAAGAAGTTGAGTTCCTGCGTCCGGCCCGGCGTGTTCGACGCGCGAGCCAATGTGCGCTGACCGACGAGCGCGTTGATCAGGCTCGACTTGCCGACGTTCGAGCGGCCCGCGAACGCGATTTCCGGGCGGTCGTCCGGCGGCAGATGATCGAGGCCGGGCGAGCCGCGCGAAAACGTCCAGGCGCGCGTGAACAGCAGGCGGCCCGCTTCGATGTCTTCCGCCGAGTGCTCATCCGCGTCGGGCATGGCGCTCATCCGGTGGGCCGCTCCTGCGCGTTCCTGCGATCCATTATTTTCCAGGTCCGCTGCCGGCGCCGAAGAGTCTCAGAAGTGGCCGGAACGTTCGCTTGATGTTGTCGAAGAGATGAACCTCGGCGCCGTTCTTCTTGTTGATGCGGACCTGCTGCAGGATCGAGAGCGTGTTGCTCCATGCCCAGTAGATCACGAGGCCAGCAGGGAAGCTCGCCAGCATGAACGTGAACACGACCGGCATCCACTGGAAGACCTGCTGCTGGATGGGGTCGGGCTGCGGCGGGTTGAGCTGCATTTGCATCCACATCGTGATGCCCATGATCAGCGGCCAGACGCCGATGTGCAGGAACGTCGGCGCGTCGAACGGCAGAAGCCCGAACAGGTTGAACAGCGATGTCGGGTCCGGCGCCGACAGGTCGTGAATCCAACCGAAGAACGGTGCGTGCCGCATGTCGATGGTCACGAACAGCACTTTATAGAGCGCGAAGAAGACCGGGATCTGCAGCAGAATGGGCCAACAGCCCGCAAGTGGATTGATCTTCTGCGTGCGATAAAGCTCGAAGATTTCCTTTTGCTGGCGCTGGGTGTCGTCCTTGTACTGCTCCTTGATGCGCTGCATCTCGGGCTGCAGCTTCTTCATCCGCGCCATGCTCTCGTATTGCTTGTTGGCGAGCGGATAGAACGCCGCCTTCACGAGCACGGTCAGGATCAGAATGGTGATGCCGAAGTTGTGCACGAGGCCGTTGATGAATTCCATCAAGCGGAACAGCGGGCGGGTGATGAAGTAGAACCAGCCCCAGTCGATCATGCGGTCGAAGCGCAGAATTCCGAGCGCGTTTTCGTAGCCGTCGATCAGCGACGCCTGCTTGGCGCCCGCGAAGAGATGGCCTTCGACGCCTTTGCGCAGGCCCGCCGGAACGCTCAGCGCGCCGCGCAGATAGTCGGTCTGGAAGGCGTCCTTGCCTGCCGGATCGCGTGCCTTCAGCGCCGAATACATCGCACGATAAGGTTCGCTCTGCTCGGGAACGAGCGCGGTCGCCCAATACTTGTCGGTGATGCCCAGCCAGCCGCCCGTGACGTTGTCGAACGTCGTCGGCACGCCGCTCTTCAAAGCGTCGGCGAAAGTGAACTCCTGAAGCCCATGATCGCCTGAGACGCCGACGAGGCCCTCATGCAGAACGTAGAAAGCCTGCGACGGCGGGTGGCCGCTGCGATGAACGCGTGCGTACGGAAGAAGCGTTACCTCGGCTTGGGTTTTGTTCTCGATCTCATCCTTGATCTTGAACATGTAGTCGTTGTCGACGGAGACCGTGCGGTGGAAGACGAGGCCGCCGCCGTTGTCCCACATCAGCGTGACAGGCGTTTCGGGCGTCAGCCGCGTGCCGCTTTCAACGGTCCAGAGCGTGTCGCGGGTCGGAACCTTGATGGCGCTGCCGCTTTGCGGAACCCAGCCGTATTCGGCGAAATAAGGTTCGGGCGATCCCGAAGGCGAAAGCAGAATGACGCGCGCGCTATTCGGATCGACGGTCTCGCGATACTTCATCAGCACGAGATCGTCGAGGCGGCCGCCTTTCAGATCGATGGAGCCTTCAAGAGACGGTGTTTCGATTTTGAGGCGCGGCGAACCCTGGAGAGCGACTTCGCGGGAGACGGGAGCGGCCGTTGGCGCCTGGGCACCAGTTGGCGCGTCGGTCGACGGTGGCGCGACGGGCGTGCTCGCGACGTTCGGCGGCGTCTCGGACGAGCCATCCTTATTCTGCGCATCGATCTTTTTATTGAACTCCTGGCGCGCCTGCTCCTTCTGGAGCTCCGGGCGCGCGAAGAAGTACTGCCAGCCCATGAGGACAAGAATGGACAGCGCAACCGCGAACATCAGGTTGTTTTGATCTTTAGGTTCTCTCGGGGAAGTCATTAAGTCCTCGGGTCAGCGCCGGCATTGGCGAGACTGTCTCAGCCGGAAATAGGAATGTTGCGAACTGCTCATAAACGGAAGGGGGCACCCCGTCACGTCGAACCTTTCCTGGCCACGGTTTTTCCGGGTCTCGGACGGGCTTCGCCGGAACGGCTTCGCTTAGCATTGTCATGCAATGCTGCGAAAGCGCGTGCGACGTCTTCGAGCAGCGCCGCAAACGGGCGGTCGAGCGCGGCGCGGCGGGCGACGATGACGTAATCGCAGGATGGGCGCGCATGGCCTTCAGCCGTTGCCGCGAACGCGGCCTTCAACCGGCGGCGAATCCTGTTGCGGGTGACGGCGTTGCCGATCTTCTTCGTAATTGTGAAGCCAAAGCGCGCCGTGCCGCCGTTTTCGGTTGGCGGGCGCTCGCGCACTTCGATCAGAAACGCGGGCGTCGAGGAGCGGCGGCCTCCGCGGACAGCGAGGAATTCCGGGCGCGATTTGAGAGTTTGCAGGGTCGGAATTCGAGCCTCCAGAACTGACGGCTGCGCAAAGGCCGCCGGGAGCCGCGACAAAATGCGCGAACAGCGCCGACTATATCATGGACGCTTTCGGCGCGCGGCAAGCGGCTTCGTCGGTATGCAGGACGTTGCGATTGCGCATGCAAATGTACGCGCCGGGAACAGTCTCCAGCGCGTACATAATGATCAATGTCTGCAAGTTCGCGCCGAAACTAGGCGGACAGGCGCTTGCGGCCCTTCGCGCGACGGCGGGCGAGAACTTTCTGGCCACCAGCCGTCAGCATGCGCTTACGGAAGCCGTGGCGCCGCTTGCGAACGATGCGGCTCGGTTGATACGTGCGCTTCACGGAACTCTCCGTCCAAATAGGTTTCGCTTCCGCCGCGGGTAACGCGCGAAGCGAATAATGTTGCTTTTTCCGATGTTTAGAAAGTCCGCATCGCCTGGCAAAAAGCCAGGACGGGACGCGATTTCTCCGGAATTCGGGCTCTTATAAGTTGGGCACGTGAGCAAGTCAACGCGTTGAAGGGCCTGTCTTGCCAGGTCCGGAGCGCGTGGCGAGGCGGTCAAGCCCAGCTTCGCGCACAACTTCCCCGGGACCTGCTCTCGATTGTTTCGGCGATCGGCTTTAGCGTCAACCCTATTGATGCCGCGCCGCGTTGCGCAACTTTTACTTGCAACCTTGGAAACCGTTGATGCCGAAGGACAACCCGGAAAGCGGAGCCGAAGCCCAGACCATCGAAACCGATTTCTGCATCATCGGCGCGGGATCGGGCGGCTTAGCCCTCGCGGCGGCGGCGGCGGCCTTTGGCCAGCGCGTCGTCCTGATCGAAAAACACAAAATGGGCGGCGACACGCTGAACTACGGAAGCGTGCCGTCGAAGGCTTTGCTGGCTTCGGCAAAGCGCGCCAACGCCATGCGCACGGCCTCGCCATTCGGCATTCGCGGTGTCGAGCCGCTGATCGATTTTGCGGGCGTGCGCGAACACATCAAACGCACGATCGCGAATGCATCGCCCAATACATCGCCCGAGCGTTTCGCCGGGCTCGGTGTTCGCGTCATCGCAGCGGCGGGCAAGTTCGTCGACAAGTCGACGGTCGTTGCGGGTGACTTTCGCATCACGGCGCGCAGGTTCGTTATTGCGACGGGTTCGGCGCCGGTTATTCCGGCGATATCGGGACTCCAGGATGTCCCGTATTTCACCAACGAAACGATTTTCGAGAATGCGAAGCCGTTACCGCATCTGATCGTGATCGGCGCTGGCGCGACCGGACTTGAACTTGCTCAGGCCTATCGCGGGCTCGGATCGCAGGTGACGGTGCTCGATGCGGCGCAGGCGCTTGGCGACGAAGATCCCGAGCTTGCCGCCGTTCTGCTGACCAAGCTCTCCGGCGAAGGAATCGCAATTCGCGAAGGCGTGCGCATCACGCGCGTATCCGGCGAGCCAGGGCGCGTCATCGTGGAATTCGAGACGGCTCGCGGTGCGGAGCGCGTGGAGGGCAGCGACCTGCTGGTCATCGCCGGGCGAACGGCCAACGTCGCTGCGCTCGGCCTCGAGGCTGCGGGCATCAGGACGAGTGACGACGGCATCAAAGTGAATGCCGGGCTTCGAACGCGTAACCACCGCGTTTATGCGATCGGCGATGTGATCGGCGGTCCGCTGTCTTCGCACACGGCTGCGGAGCATGCCGAGGTCGTTCTTTGGCGAACGCTCTTTCGTTCGCATGCAAAAGCTGCGGGCCGGGCAGCTCCGCGCGTCGTGTTTACCGAACCGGAATTCGCTCATGTCGGACTGTCGGAATCGGAAGCGCGCGCGAAGCACGGAAAAATTCACGTTTTGCGCTGGCCCTATCATGAAAATCACCGGGCGCAGGCCGAGGGCACCACGGATGGGCACATCAAGGTCGTGACATCGAAGCGCGGCGAAATTCTCGGTGCCGGAATCGTCGGCGCAGAGGCAGGCGAGCTTATTCAGATGTGGTCGCTCGCCATTTCCCAGGGCTTGAAAATCAAAGCCATGACGCAATGGATTTCGCCCTATCCGACGTTGTCCGAAATTAACAAACGCGCCGCTTTCCGTTACTTTGCAACATCTCCCAGCAACCCTTATGTACGTAAAGTCATCGCTTTGCTGGCGAAGCTCGGCTAATCAACTCGGGTGATGGCAGTTCTCAAATCGGTGCAGCGCGCGATTTCCAACGGTGACGGACCACACGGGAGCGACGAGGCGGGACCGTCGTCGGCTTCCGCAGGACCGTGGCGCGCTTTGAAGCGATTTTGGGAGAGCCGCGGCCTGCCTTCGAAGCTGATCGCGCTGACCGCGGTTTTCGTGCTCGCCGCCGAAGCGCTGATCTTTTTGCCGTCGATTGCGAACTATCGCGTGACGTGGCTGCAGGAGCGCCTGACCGCGGCGCAGCTCGCGGCGCTCGCCTCCGATGCGTTTCCGGGCGGACAGATTCCCTCAGCCTTGCGCGCCGATCTTCTTCGAACCGCCGAAGTGCGCGCGATTGCATCGCGCCGGCAGGGCGAGCGGCGCCTGGTGCTCGCTCCGCAAGCCGATATGACGATCGACTACGTTTACTATCTGCAGCGCGAACCCGCCTCGTTCTGGGAAGGGGTCGGACTCAAATTCCAGCAGATGAAGGATGCGATCACCACCATGTTCGGCGATGGCGGGCGGACCATTCGCGTCGTCGGACACGCCGGACCGGATAACGCCGATCTGATCGAGATCGTCATTCCGGAAGCGCCGCTGCGCGCGGCGATGATGCGCTATGGCCTCAACATTCTTTGGCTGTCGATCATCCTGTCGGTGATGACGGCGGCCGTCGTCTATTTCGCTCTCAGCCGTCTGTTCGTGAAGCCGTTGACGCGCCTGACGAGGAATATGCTGCACTTCGCCGAAAATCCCGATGATGCGAGTCGCATCATGCCGGAGACCGGACGCCTCGACGAGATCGGCGTCGCCGAACGCGAGCTTGCAAGCATGCAGCGTCAGCTTTCGGGATTGCTGGCGCAGAAGAACAGGCTGGCGCAGTTGGGCCTCGCGGTTTCCAAAATCAATCACGACCTGCGCAACATGCTCGCCAATGCGCAGCTCATTTCGGACCGTCTGGTGGATATTCCCGATCCCACCGTGCAACGCTTTGTGCCGAAGCTCATCGCATCGCTCGATCGCGCCATTCATTTCTGCAATTCGTCGCTGCAATTCGGCGGCGTTTCGGAAGCCGCGCCGCGCCGCGAGCTGATGCCCTTGAAGCCGCTCGTCGAAGAAGTGGCGGACAGTCAGGGTCTGCCGCGCGAGGGTGCCATTGCCTTCGTCGATGACATCGATGCTTCGCTGTTGATCGATGCCGATCACGAGCACCTGTTCCGCGTGCTGAGCAATCTCGTGCGCAACGCGATGCAGGCGATCGAGAGCGTCGAGGGTAAAACAGACGGCGAGATCCGCGTCGTCGCGCGGCGCGAGGGGCGCAAGGTGATCGTCGACGTGACCGACAATGGCGCCGGCGTGCCGCAGAAGGCGCGCGAAAATCTGTTCAAGGCTTTCCAGGGATCGACAAAAAAGGGGGGCACGGGCCTGGGGCTGGTGATCGCAGCCGAGCTCGTGCAGGCTCACGGCGGCACGCTGACGCTTGTCGACAGCGCCAAAGGAGCGCGCTTTCGCATCGAGCTGCCGGACCGAACCGGCGATTGACGCAGCCACCGGTGATGCCGGGATTCGCGTTAGGGTAAGGGCCGCGAGAATTTGACCGATCCGGACATGGCGGAGAGGTCTTGCGCTCTCGTTCGCGACCCACTAGAGAGGGGGCTTCGCCGCCCGGTTTTGCCGGGAGCGGGCCGATCGGCCCCGATGCAGCGAAATGCGCCCGTAGCTCAGCTGGATAGAGCACCAGACTACGAATCTGGGGGTCAGAGGTTCGAATCCTTTCGGGCGCGCCATTCTTGAACAAAAGATAGAACTCCGAGCGTGCCAACCTGCCTGCTGGCGGTTGCGCCGGATACCGGCTAGGCAAGCTGGATAACGACATTCTTGACGACGTGCACCGCCACCCGGCTAGAGCCTGGCGGGCTTCCTCCATTCGAAAAGTCTTTACAACCATGACCTTTCCGTCGGCTCATCCCGCGCTCGGGCGCGCTCTTTCGGCGCGCGGTTACTCGGCGCCAACCGCCGTGCAACTCGCGGTTCTCGAAGCCAACACGGCCGGGCGCGATTTGCTGGTCTCGGCGCAGACCGGCTCCGGGAAAACGGTCGCCTTCGGACTTGCAATAGCGCCGACGCTGCTTGGAGAAGCGGAACGTCTGCCGCAAGCCGCCGAGCCGCTGGCGCTGATCATCGCCCCGACGCGCGAACTGGCCATGCAGGTGCAGCGCGAACTCGACTGGCTTTACGCTGACACCGGCGCTCGTGTTGTCACCTGCGTTGGCGGCATGGACGCGCGCGCGGAAGCCCGCCAACTCGGCTTCGGCGCCCATATCGTGGTCGGAACGCCCGGACGTCTGCGCGATCATCTGGAACGACGGCGGCTCGACCTGACAAAACTCGCAGCCGTTGTGCTCGACGAAGCCGATGAGATGCTCGATCTCGGATTCCGCGAGGATCTGGAATTCATTCTCGACGCAACCCCTGAAGGCCGCCAGACGCTCCTGTTCTCGGCCACCATGCCGCGCGAGATCGAAGCACTGGCGCGCCGCTATCAGCGCGACGCTGTTCGCATCGAAACGCTCAAGCGCAACGAGCAGCACGCCGACATCGACTATCGCGCCATTCGCGTCGTTCCGAGCGATACTGAAAATGCCATCGTCAACGTGCTGCGGTTTCACGAGGCCGACGCCGCGCTGGTGTTCTGCTCGACGCGGGAAGCCGTGAAGCGGACGCACGCGCGCCTGTTGGAACGCGGTTTTTCTGCCGTGGCGCTATCCGGAGAGTTGACGCAGAACGAGCGTACCCATGCGCTGCAAGCGCTCCGTGATGGACGCGCGCGGGTTCTCGTCGCAACGGACGTAGCGGCGCGCGGGCTCGATCTGCCTGCGCTCGCTCTCGTCATTCACGCCGATCTTCCGAACAATGCCGAAACGCTCCTTCACCGTTCGGGTCGCACGGGCCGGGCCGGCAACAAGGGCCTGTCGGTTCTGATTGTGCCGTTCAACCGGCGGCGCAAGGCCGATGCGCTACTGGCCGCCGCCAAACTCAAGGTCACGTGGGGTTCGGCGCCGACCTCCGAGGAAATCCGCGCCCGCGATCAGGAACGGTTTCTGGCCAGTTCCATCTTCACCGGTCCCGCTATCAACGACGATTTGAGTCTTGCTCAATCCCTCCAGGCCAATCGTAGCGCAGACGAGATTGCTCTGGCGCTGGTTCGCATGCACCGCGCGCAGCTTCCAGCGCCCGAAGACCTGAGCGATGATCCCGGCCCTCCGCAGCGGCGCGACGACCGTGCACGAGCGCCGCGCGAGCGGGATGAACGCGCAGGCCTGCGCCCGAAAGATCATCGCTCAATGCGTCCCGTGCGGGATCATGGCCGCGAGATGGTGTGGTTCCGGGTCGACATCGGCCGCGAGCGCAATGCGGAGCCGCGCTGGTTGCTGCCGCTTCTCTGCCGTGCCGGCAACGTGACGAAAGCTGAGATCGGTTCCATCAAGATCTTCGATCGCGACACGCGGTTTCAGGTCGCCGCCGAATTCGCTGACACGTTCGCGGATGCCGCGCGCGCGATGAAACCGAACGAAGGGCGGATCTCGCGCATCGGCGCCTCCATGGGTGACGACGCTGGAGCGCCCGGCAATCCGGCGTTCGCTGCCCGGCAGCAGAAAGGCGACGAAGACAAAGCCGCAACCTTGTCTGATCCTCAAACGGATCGGCACGCGAAGACGCCATGGCGGGATCGAAACAAAGAGAAAGCTGGCGCGCATTTTCATCGAAAGCGTGACGCGCAGAAAACTCATGCCAAGGGCACCGGGCCTCACCCAGGTTCATCAAAATCAAACGGCGAATATAAGCCTGTGTCGAAATACGCTCACAAGAAGAAGCACCAGAAGAAGCATCGCCCAGCCTCGTAGCCTTAGAAAAGGCGAGCGACTTCCGCGTTTGGTATGGCGGCGCATTGGGCCAGCGGGCGCTTAGAGGTCGAGTTGATCCGATAGCCTCCGTCGGCTGACGGGCGCTACGGGCCGGAAGTGTCGGCTGTCGCTCCGAGGCCGCGTTAGAATAGTTTGTGCTCGGGGTCATCGAGTGATTGTTGGTAGCGACGCGCGAATGCGGTCGGAGAAATCTGGCGCGCCATCGGCCGCTTGAGCGGCCGCGTTGATCAGAGATCGTCGCCGCAATTCGTCAAACGGCAGCGTCGTGTCGATTCTGCCCGAGTGGTAGAGATAGCTATCGATCAGTCCATTTAAGAGATGGCGGATGTCGAAGCGTCCTTTCCGGCCCGCAGCATTCGCGTATCGTATGATGTTAATCGTGCAACTATTGCTCAACAGGTGATAGAACTCCGGCCGATCGGCCAGCTCGTTGATACGCTTCAAGTATATTTTCAGCAGCCGCCGCGCATCGTCAGCGCTGGTGTTAAGGCGGTAGAGATAGACCGTCTCCTGACGGTGATTGGCGCGCAGGCCAACGAGATCATGCTCGTCGGCGACCACATAAATCAATTCGAATTGCTTGAAGAGAGAGGCAATCGGGTCAAAGCCCTCGCCCACCTCCGGACGCGTTTCAATGGAGATGCTCAGCGGTGGCGCGTTGTCGAAGATGAAGCTCAGGAAGGTGTGTCCGACCCACCCTTCGGCCCAATAGGATACGTAGAAATCGATGCCAGTGAGGTGCGATAGAAGCACCTCGCGCTCCTCATAGCGCACTGTGAATTCGTCCCGGCTGCGGTAGTCGAAGTTTCGCACTCCAGTGATACGCACGCGATCGCCGTCGATGGTTGCTCGCGGCATCACCCCGACTTCCGGTCGCCAATTGCGATCGTGCGACGGAGAAATAGAAACCCACCACGCAACCACGCCGAGGAACAGCACTGCGAAAAGGATCGTGCGCCTCGGACGCGACAGCCAGAGAGCCCAAATCGCAAACGCCGCGAAGGCTATCGCCAGCGCCGTGCGCAGCCACGCCGTGGGCAGATTGGAAAAGTGGATGGCCAGCGTGCCCCACACGCACAGCAGGGCTAGGCACAAGTGCTGGAGGCCGGCGATCAGGCGTCCGAGGCCTGAGGACATCACTCCGAGAAGGGCGCGCAATTGTTCCTCACTGGCTCAACGTGGCCCTGTAAATGCGGCCGTTTTTGATGATGATTTTGAAGTTGTCGGCGGGATCAGTTAACTAGGTCGATATTGTCCAGCGGATTGCGTTTTCACAAGCAATAAGTCCGCGAGTGTGCCGCGTTCTACGACTGCGAGAACTACATTTCTCGTCTTCCAGGCGCTACAAAACGGATTAAACTCAAATTCTAATGCGGAATTCTCCCAACAAGGGAGAGCCGTTCGCTGACTTGCCGGAAGGCAGCCGAGAAGGCGCGGCAACGTTTTCGATTGCGCTTCAGAACCGCGGCATAGCCAAAAGCGTCTGGAAGCTAAGCTGCGTTAGACGCGAGCGGCTTTGGAAATGTGATTACGACGATCAAACCTGGATTGTTGTCGGCGAGCAGAATTTTAGCTCCGTGCAAATCCGCAATGGATGCCACGAGGCTGAGGCCAAGGCCGTTTCCTTTTGTCGAACGACTTTTCTCCAAACGATAGAGGCGCCTGAAAACTTTTTCGCGCTCTGCAGCCGGGATTCCAGGCCCGGTGTCTTTGATCGTCACTTTCGGTCGTCCGTCTTCCTCGCTCAGCTCGACGCCAATTCCCGATCCCGACGGGCAATGAACGATCGCGTTTTCGATCAGATTGATAAAGAGTTGATTGAGAAGTTTCCGATCGCCGTGGACGAACATGCGCGGTGAATCGCCGATCAATCCGGAAAGTTCGTGGCTCCGTTCCTCGGCGACGGCTTCCAGCGCATCGAGGATGTTGGCAAGCAAAGCGTTGAGTTCGACGTCAACGAAACTTGTCTTTCGCGCTCCGGATTCGATTTCCGAAATCCTCAACAGGGCGTCAAACGTTTCCGAAATCTCGTCGATTTCCTGAACCGCTGCACCCACGACTTCTTGATATCCCGCAAGATCGTGTGGGCTCCATTGTGCGATTTCGAGCTTTTGGCGCATGCGCGCGATGGGCGTGCGCAGGTCATGGGCGATATCCATCGACACTTGTTTCAGATTATCGATGAGAGCCTGCAATCTGTTCAGTGTCGCGTTGACCAACGCTGAAACTTGGTCGAGATCGTCTCCGGCGCGACTCAGAGGGATGCGTTCTTTCAGGTGGCCCGAGGCGACGGCGTTCAGCACGGCATCCATCTTTGCAATACGCCGTTGAGCGCTCATGCCAGAGACGTAGCCGCCGATCATGGCTGAGAAGACCGACAGCCCAATACCCCACAAGAGGCCTGTCAAAAGTACCCGTTGCGCGTCCTTGATGTCTCCATTTCCATCGCCGACGAACAACGCGCCATTTTTCACCGGCGTCCATCGCCCGAGAACTGCCGTGCTCGTACGCGGCGTCGTCCATGCTCCGACCAACGGTAGCTCATCCCAGGGAATCGTCTTCCAACCAGAGAAGCGAGGAATGACCCGGATGTTGCCAGCAACGTACTCGCCCTTGCTATCGACGAGGAGGTAAATGTCTTCATTTGACTGGGCGACCGCGGCATGACGACTGACCATTGCGGCGACACCATCGAAACCGCCGTTGACCTGCAGGTCAGATAACGTTCTTTGCACCTCGTCGACGTGAGCTTTGAGATTATCGACAAGCTGCGCGCTGATCACAAAGTACAGAACCGAAAAGATCGCGAGATTTGTCAGCGAAACGATTGCCGCGACCAATGCCGCCAAGCGAATAGCCGCGCGTTGGGTCAGTCTAGTCTTTGTCATCGATGCGATAGCCAAGACCTCTTACGGTGCGGATCAATGGAATGTCGCCGGGCCGATCGATTTTTAATCGCAAGCGGCTGACATTCGTTTGCACGATAGAAGTTTTGGGATCGAGTTCCAAATCCCAAACTTGTTCGAGCAGCATTGAGCGTGTGACGACGCGCCCGCGGTTGCGCACTAGAATTTCCAGCATGCGGAACTCACGGGGCTGCAGACGGATGATCTCTCCACCGCGCTTGATCTCGCGCTTGATCAAATCGACTTCGAGATCGGCAATCCTATAATAGAAATCTTCATGTGCTATCGGAGGCCGCCGGCCGAGAGCCGCGACCCTCGCGACGAGTTCGCCGAGCGCAAATGGTTTCACAAGGTAGTCGTCGGCTCCGCTTTCAAAGCCTTCAATTCGGTCTTCGATGCCGCCAACGGCGGTCAAAAACAGGATGGGCGAACTCACGCGGGCCGCGCGAAGACGTTGAACGATGGATAGTCCATCCAATCCGGGCAGCATCCGGTCGATGACCAAGACGTCGAACCCGCCCACAATGGCGTGCTTAAAGCCGGTCTGGCCGTCGTTCGAGACGTCAACATCGTAGCCATTTTTGACGAGACTTTGTTTGACGAGTTTTGCCGTTTGGTCGTCGTCTTCGATAAGAAGAATTCGCATCAGAGATCATCGGTTGAGAACATATTGTCGGGATCGCCGTTCGATCGTCGGGTTGGGGAACAAGGAGTTCCAGGCGTTATTCATTTTAAGATCATATGGAGTGAAGTTGCTCAATTGTTGTGAGGTGGAAGGCTCCGAACCGGCCATCATGACCTGCGAAACGCAACGTGATCGGATTGAGGCGGAAACCTTAGAAATTTGTATGGTTCCCGGACGCCGACGCGGCCTGAAGGCAGGCAATCATACAAGTCGGCGATGCTGCCGCCTCAATGACGGCGGACATCGCTTAGAATTTCGAAGCCGGATGGGGGGATGCCTAGATGTTTCATCCGGCAGGACATGTTTGCCGCAACCGCAGAATTGCGCTCGTTGCGGGCGCGCTGCTTGTGAATTCGCAAGCGGGCGCGGGAACGGCCTGCATAACCTGCGCTCAGCCAAGTTTGAATGTTCGCTGTGAGATTCGAAAGTCGGAAGCGGTCGAAGGATTGCCGTTCGGAGAGGAACTTCTGAATAAGGCGTGCGCGAAGGTCGTTAAGTGGTCCTATAGCGCCCACCGATGTCATGCGGTGAGAGACACGACGTGTCTCGATTGGCCGGAAAAAAGCTTTTCGCTCAAGGAAGCCAAGCGTGCGCTTCTTGGGGAAGCTCCGCCCTTGCCGGCATCGGAGCCGCAAAATCCGGCATCGCAATTGCCGCCGGATGGTTCCGTCCAGGCGCCGCAAAATGCCTTCACGACCGCGTGGCACAAGTTCATCGCCTTTTTTACGTGGCACTAGCTGAATGACGCCCCGTGCGATCCGAAACACGCTTCGAATTAGACGCCTGACTTTGCTGATCGTCATCGGCATTCTTTGCGGTGTGGCAGGTTGCGACAAGCCGGATTCCTCCGGCAATGAGGGAATAGATCGGCAGACTTGCCTGGGGTCGGAGCTTGGGCCGGTCGAGGCTCTTGCGGCGTGTTCGCGTTTCATTGCGGCAGCGAACAACCGAACGCTTAGCCGCTCGGATGCTTATTACAATCGTGGCGTTGCGTTTGCGGATTTGGGTGAATGGCATCATGCCAAGCTTGATCTTGAAGATGCGCTTAAGCTCGATCCGAAAAACCGCTGGGCCAGCCAGCGGCTCGAAAATGTGATTCAAGCTTTGTCGAAAGCGGGAGGCTGAATGTGAATCGCCTCATCTGGGATTTCTTACCGCCATGCCACGAGGACGGCTCCGGAAGCCATCATTGTTATGCCAATCCAGTTGATGAGCGAAAGCGACTCTCCGAGAATCGTTACGCCAAATATCGCGACCAGAACGACGCCAAGCTTATCAATCGGTGCAACGAGGGCCGCGTCGCCGATCTGCAAAGCCCGGAAGTAGCAGAGCCAAGAGGCTCCCGTGGCTAAGCCTGAAAGCGTGAGAAACAGATACGTATGAGCCGAGATGTCGTTCACTTGTTGGAAAAGGCCGCGCGCAAGAAGAATGGCGCCCAGTGCCACCATAACCACCACCGTGCGAATGAACGTCGCGAGATCCGAGTTGATGTTGGCTACGCCGATTTTTGCGAAGATTGCTGTCAACGCCGCGAAGGTCGCCGATAGAAGAGCCCATGCGAGCCAGCCGAATTTTAATTCCACTGTATCAGCTCCTGTGTGTGCGGACTTTTGAGCATCAGATTTTTACGACATCTCCACGGCAGCTCATACTGCCAACGGCGAAGGACATGCAATCATGACTGAGGAAGAGGGCGTGCATCCGGCGACGGCGTCGAAGGTGGCTGAAATTACGCTTGCATTCTGGATCCTGAAAATCCTTGCGACGACGCTCGGAGAGACCGCCGGCGATTATCTCTCGATGTCGCTGGATCTTGGATACTACGCAGGACTTGCGATTACGCTTGCCGTTCTTGTTGTCGTTCTCGCGGCCCAGATAAAGTCGCGTGCCTTGCATCCGCTGCTGTTCTGGCTCGCGATTATCGCCACGACGACGGCTGGAACCGAAGTTTCGGATTTTATGGATCGCTCCCTTGGTTTGGGCTATGCGCTCGGTTCCGCGCTTTTGGTTGCCGGTCTGCTTCTGACGCTTGCATGCTGGTACATGCGCGCTGGCGATCTGACCGTGTATCCGCTGTACCGTAAGGACAGCGAAATCTACTTTTGGCTCGCGGTGCTATTCTCAAATAGTCTCGGCACAGCCTTTGGCGATTTCCTCACTGACAATATCGGTCTCACGTTCCTGCAGGGCGCGGCAGTGACGGCAACGATCATTCTGATCGTCGGCGTTCTGCACTATTCAAAGTCTCTGCCCGATGTTCTGCTGTTTTGGATCGCCTTCGTATTTACACGTCCTTTTGGTGCGACGTTCGGCGACTTCCTCACCAAGCCGGTGGAGGCCGGCGGTTTGAATTTGCCCCGCGATTATGCGTCTTTGACGACGTTGGTTCTGCTTCTCGCAATTCTCTTTATTTCCACTCGTAGGACAGACAAGAGATACGAAAAGCGATGAGCTGGAAGCAAATGATCCCTGCGTAGCACGCGCGAGTTCGGGCGCTCGTCTGCTCACGCAGGGCTTGTGACTCCGATCTGCGTATGTAGCTGCGTCTTGGAGGGAAGGCGCCAGCCTTTCACCAGGCCATAGATGGCCGGGATCACGATGAGTGTCAGCAGTGTGGACGAAACCATGCCGCCGATCATCGGCACGGCTATGCGCTGCATCACCTCAGAGCCGGTCCCGGTGCTCCAGAGAATAGGCAACAGCCCGGCCATGATCGCTACCACCGTCATCATCTTCGGCCGTACGCGCTCGACGGCGCCGACCATGATCGAATCGTAGAGGTCTTCGCGGGTGAAGGGCCGTTTATGCAGCAGGCACTCGGCCTGAACCTCGCGCATGGCGTTGTCGAGATAGATGAGCATGATGACGCCGGTTTCGGCGGCAACGCCGGCCAGCGCGATGAAACCGACGGCCACGGCGACGGAGAGGTTGAAGCCCAGCCACCACATCAGCCAGAAACCGCCGACGAGAGCAAACGGCAACGACAGCATCACGATCATGGTCTCGGTCAGTCGCTGGAAGTTGAGGTAGAGCAGCAGGAAGATGATCATCAGCGTTACCGGCACAACCATTTGCAGACGGGCTTCGGCGCGTTCCATGTATTCGAACTGGCCACTCCAAACGAGATAGACGCCTGGAGGCATCTTCACCTGCGCCTCCACCGCCGTCTTGGCATCGGCGATGTAGCCGCCGAGGTCGCGGTCGCGGATGTCGACGTAAACGTAGGTCGCGAGCTTGGCGTTCTCGGTGCGGATGGCGGTCGGCCCTTGGGTCAGTTTGATGTCCGCCACTTCGCCCAGCGGCACAGTGCCGATGCCGCCCGGAAGCGATACCACGACGTCCTTGGCGATGGCCTGCGGGTCGGAACGAAGGTCGCGCGGGTAGCGCACCGTGACCGTATAGCGTTCCCGCCCTTCGACCGTGGTCGTGATCGGCTCGGCGCCGAGCGCCATCGAGATCACCTCCTGCACGTCCGCGACCGCCAGGCCGTAGCGAGCCAATCGCTCGCGGTTCGGGACGATCTCAAGATAGTAGCCGCCGAGCACGCGCTCGGCGTAGGCGCTGGAGGTTCCGGGCACACCCTTGAGCACGGATTCCACCTGGCGCGCGACGCCATCGATCTCGGTGAGCTCGTTACCGATGATCTTGATTCCGACCGGCGTGCGGATGCCGGTCGAGAGCATGTCGATGCGCGCCTTGATCGGCATGGTCCAGGCGTTGGAGACGCCGGGAAACTGCAACGCCTTGTCCATCTCCGCCACCAGGCTGTCGGTGGTGACGCCGGGACGCCATTCCTCCTTCGGCTTGAGATTGATGATGGTCTCGAACATTTCGGTCGGCGCGGGGTCGGTGGCTGTCTGCGCCCGCCCCGATTTGCCGTAGACCGAATCCACCTCAGGAAACGACTTGATGATGCGGTCCTGCGTTTGCAGCAGCTCCGCCGACTTGGTGATGGAAAGCCCCGGCAAGGTCGTGGGCATGTAGAGCAGCGTGCCTTCGTTGAGGTTCGGCATGAACTCGCTGCCGAGCTTGGTCACCGGCCATATGGAAACGGCGAGGATGATGACGGCGATTCCAATGGTCAGCGTCTTCGCCTTGAGCACGGTTTTGATCACCGGGCGGTAGATCGCGATCAGTGCGCGGTTGATGGGATTCCTCTCCTCGGGGATGATGTGTCCGCGCACAAAAATCACCATCAACGCCGGCACCAGCGTCACTGAGAGCAGCGCGGCTGCGGCCATGGCGAAAGTCTTGGTGAAGGCCAGCGGCCCGAACAGCCGCCCTTCCTGCGATTCCAGCGTGAAGATCGGCAAGAACGACACGGTGATAATCAGCAGCGACAGGAACAGCGCGGGGCCGACCTCCGCCGCTGCGCCGATGAGAATCTGGATGCGCGGTTTGTCCTTCGGCGCCCGCTCCAGATGCTTGTGGGCGTTCTCGATCATCACGATGGCTGCGTCGATCATCGCGCCGATGGCGATGGCGATACCGCCGAGGCTCATGATGTTGGAGCCTATGCCGAGCGCGCGCATGGCGGTGAAGGCGATCAGGATGCCGACCGGCAGCATCAGGATGGCGACCAGCGCGCTCCTGAAGTGCAGTAGGAAGATGATGCACACCGCTGCCACGACGAGGCTTTCCTCGATCAGCGTGTGCTTCAAGGTTTCGATGGCACGGTGGATGAGCTGCGAGCGGTCGTAGACCGGCACGACGTCAACTCCGGGCGGCAAAGAGGGCGCAATCTCCTTGAGGCGCTGCTTGACGTTGTCGATGACGGTCAGCGCGTTGGCGCCGAAGCGTTGCAGGACGATGCCGCTCGCGACTTCGCCTTCGCCGTTCAACTCGGCGATGCCGCGGCGCTCGTCGCCAGCGATCTCCACATTGGCCACGTCCTTCAAGAGAACAGGCGTTCCGGCGTTGGCCTTGAGCACGATCGCCTTGAGGTCGCTCTCCCCTTTGAGATAGCCGCGCCCGCGCACCATGAACTCGTGCTCCGCCAGCTCCAGCGTGCGGCCGCCGACGTCCATGTTATTGTTGCGGATCGCCTCTCTGACCGTGTTGAGGGAGATGTTGAAGCTACGGAGGCGGCTCGGGTCGACCACCACGCTGTACTGCTTGACGAAGCCGCCGACGCTGGCCACTTCCGCAACGCCGCCTGCCTTGGAGAGTCCGAAGCGCAGGTTCCAATCCTGTATCGAACGCAAGTCGGCAAGCGACTTGTCCTTGGATTGCAGAGCATATTGATAGACCCAGCCGACGCCGCTGGCGTCAGGACCCAGCGTTGGGGTGACGCCGGCGGGCAAGCGCTTGGCGGCGGCGTTGAGGTATTCGAGTACGCGCGAGCGCGCCCAATAGATGTCGGTTGCGTCCTCGAAGATGACGTAGAGAAACGAAACGCCGAAGAACGAGAAGCCGCGCACGACCTTCGAGCGCGGCACGGTCAGCATCGCGGTGGCGAGCGGATAGGTGACCTGATCCTCCACCACTTGCGGCGCTTGCCCCGGGAATTCCGTGTAGACGATGACCTGCGTGTCCGACAGGTCGGGGATGGCATCAAGCGGCAGAGTTTTCACGGCCCATACGCCCGCCGCCAATGCGAAGGCGGTGGCGATAAACACCAGCGTCAGGTTCCTCGCTGACCAGGAGATCAGACGCGCAATCATCGGCTGGCCCCCGTGGTCGAGGTCGCCTGGAAGGTCTTTAAGGCGGATTGCAGGTTGCTTTCAGCGTCGATGAGGAAGTTGCCGTTGGAAACGACCTTGTCGCCTTCCGCAACGCCGCCAGCCACTTCGACGTATCCGTCGCCGCGGCGGCCGAGCTTGACCTTGCGCGGCTCGTAGCGACCGTTGCCGAGGTCGACCAGCACCACCTGCCGGTTACCGCTGTCGATCACCGCGCTGGACGGCACGGTGAGTGCCGTGGCATTGCCGGTTGCGATCTCCACATCACCGTACATATCGGGCAGCAGCGCCATGTCCGGATTTGGCATCTCGATGCGGACCGGGATGGTGCGCGTCTCCTTCGTCAAGTGCGGGTAGATGACCGTGACCTTGCCCATAAATGTGCGGCCGGGATGCGCGCGCGTCGTGACCTTCACGGATTCTCCCGGCTTCACCGCGTCGATGTCGCCCTCGGCGACGTTGGCCATCATCCACACCACGGAATGGTCAGCGATGCGGAAGCCGACGTCGCCGGCCTTGAAGCCTTGGCCGTCGCTCCAATTCCTTTCGATGATGTCGCCGTCGATGGGTGCGCGGTAGACGAAGGTGTCGGGCACCTGCCGGTCCTGCTTCACCTGCTCCATGAATTCATGCGGCACGCCGAGGTTTTCGAGCCGCCGCGTGGCGCCGATGACGCCAGCGGGTCCCTTGAGGCTTGAAGGTGAGGCGGCTCCGTCGCTGCGGGTCGAGCCGGAGTTCTGCTCGATCAGCAGACGCGCGGCTTCGTTGAGCACCTCCTGGCCGAACACGCGGGCCAGCATTTCACCCTTCATCACGTGGGTGCCGGTGGTGACCGGCCCGATCGATTGGACGTAGCCGTCGAAGCGCGGCGCCACGACCACGATGCGACTTTCATCGAGTTGCACCACGCCCGGAGCCTGGATCGTCCGCACCAGCGGCCGCTTGCTGACGGCGATGGTCTCGACGCCGGTGTGCTGGATCTTCCCCCGCGAAACCTTGATGGAACTGTCGTCGCTGTCCTCGCCCTCGTAAACGGGAATGTAGTCCATCCCCATCGAGTCCTTCTTCGGCACCGGCGAGGTGTCGGGCAGGCCCATCGGGTTGCGGTAAAATTTGATTTTCTTCGCGCTACTGTTGCTGGACGTATCCGCCGTCCGCGTCTCCGCCGCCTTGGGCTTCGGCTCGAGTGATATGTCCTCGCTCGCGTGGACGGTTATGTAGGCCTTGCCGTTATCAGCCGTCTTGGGCTCGAGCGAATAGAACGGTTTGCCGTCTGGATCGCGGTAGTAGATCACCGGTCCAGTCGCTTCGGGTTTGTTTTCGGTGATCCCCGTGGCAGGGGTGAGCGGCAGCTTGAGCAAACCTGTCTGGCCCGCCCACAGCCCGGCACCCACCGCAGCCATGATGGCTGCAGCGGCGACCGTTCCCTTGATCAAGGGGCTCATTGGACGGCCTTGAGCACGAGCTTGTTCTCGACCGTGCCGGTCTCGCCCTGGACCTTGGCGCCAAGAGACAAGGCCCATTCCCCGGCCATGCCGAGGTAGGTCTTGAACTGGTAGACACCAGGTTCCGTCGATGAGGCCGCCTCGATGGGCGCGGTCATCATCTCCATCCCGGCAGGCCCCATGTCCATGCGCGTGGCGAAGATCACGGCATCCGAGATGGCGCGGCCAGACGGCTTGTGGACCAGTTTCACTGATAAGACCGCAGCGCCCTGCTTCACTTCCTTGTCGAGAAGCTGGAACTCGTAGTCCTTGCTGTCGGCCCGGACCGAACCGGCCATGGCTACGAGAAGCGCGACGCCGGCGGCGGCCGCGCGCAATGAATGACGTTGCATGTTGAATGTCTCCGATTGTGCTTGAATCCGCGCAGGCCACGATGGTCATGCGCACAGCGGCCACGACACGGGGTCGCGACCGAAGTCACGCCATTTGGCGCGGGCTCAGGCGCTCGGAGGTCGGAGTAAGGGCGGGATCAGTGACCCGGCGGTCACAAGCGCGGGCGTTGGTGCAACCCGGTCAACCACCGCATCACGATAAAGCACCGTTCCAACGATCGGCGCCGACATCGGCTGGAAGCATTTGACCAGGCAGTTGCCCATATCCGGACAGGATTTCTGCGGGCAATCCGGGTGCGATTTGTCGGTCTTGTGGCAGGGCATTTCGTCGGCTGTGCCGGACATCGCCATCGTGGCAAAAGCGCCGGCGTGGCCTGACATGGGGGAGGCGTAGGCGGCGGTCAACGGCATGACCATGACCGCGCTCAGCATGGCGACCATGCCAAGAACTGCAAGCCAGCGCTGGAACAACCGCTTCGTCATGGACGCAAAGTGGCACACCTCATCATGCATCGCAATATGGGCGGGCGTCGCCTGGGTCGCCAGTGAATTGCTTGTAACATGTCCTTAGTCGCCCCTGCCAACAGCGCGAGTGAGGTTGACGCGGTGGATTGGCGGTATTTGGTATACCAGCTTGTCGCGAAGGCTTGGCGCTTTCGGGTTGTCGGGGTCGATCAGTGTCAATAACCTTGGCCGTCGATCGAGCGCGAACGCAGAGATCGATGTCAGAAGGAGCCGCCTGTGAAACGCCTAGCCTTAGCCATTCTCGTGTTGACGTCGATGTCGGGGCTGGCGGCTGCGGACGGCAAAATCGCTGCGACGCTGTATAAGCAGCCGGGCTGCACGTGCTGTGATGCATACGCGGATTATCTTCGTGAAAACGGTTTCGATGTCACGGTGCATGAACGTGCTGAGATGCGGGATGCTCCGCCGCGATCATCCGTGCGTAAAGAGCTTCAGGGGTGTCACTCGACGTCGATCGACAAGTATGTGATCGAGGGGCATGTTCCCGTTGGTCCGATTAAGCGCCTGCTCGCCGAAAAGCCCGACATCAAGGGCCTGTCGCTTCCGAACATGCCGCAAGGCTCTCCCGGCATGCCGGGGGCTAAACAAGCGCCTTTCGAAATTCTTTCGATCACTGATGGCGCCGGTCCGGCGCCGGTCTACATGAAGGAATGATCGGACGCTTGCGCGCACACGCTCGCGTTTCCGCCGCTTCGAGCTAACCGCATAAAATCGACCATTGCGTCTCGATAGCGCATGTGCGTCTCTCATTATATCGCATTACGATGTATAAAATTGAATTGCGGGCTGCGAACCGCCGATGTTTCCGAAAACCTAAAGCACTGGTTTGCTGATCTGAGCGAAAAGCCGAGAAATTTTTTCAAGCTGCGATCGGCGGGTGGCAAGGATCTGCAATCCATAGACCGAGCTCAGAATATCTTCGTCGGACATGCGGTCATATCGGGACGATTTGCAAATCCGCACTTTAAAACGAAAGGGAGATTTCCGATGGTAGAGGCAGGCGCAAGTCCTCTCGTTACGGCTGATTGGGTCAAAGATAATCTGAACAATCCGACCGTCAGGATATTCGAGGTCAGCGTCGATCCCGACGTTTATAAGCGCGCTCATATTCCAGGTGCGGTCAATCTCGATTGGCATGTCGATCTAGTCGATACCGTGAACCGGGATATCGCGTCGCGGGACAAACTTCAGACGTGTCTGCGTAAAGCCGGCGTCACGCCAGATACGACGATCGTGATCTACGGCGACCATAACAACTGGTTCGCGGCGTGGGGTGCGTGGATTCTGGAGATCTATGGTCTCGGCGAGAATGTGCGGCTGCTCGATGGCGGCCGAAAGCTCTGGGAGGCGCGTGCGCTTCCGGTTACCGCGGACGTGCCGAGCTTTTCCGAAACGGCGATTGCCCTGCCGGGACGCGATGACCGCTTGCGGGCGCGCCTCGTCGATGTTCTTGCGATCGCGGAGGGGCGGACCGCCGGGCAGCTCATCGATATCAGATCGCCTGACGAATATAGCGGAAAGATTTTCGCGCCGGAGGGCGTGAAGGAGCTTTCGATTCGAGCTGGACATATTCCTGGCGCCGAGAATGTGCCCTGGGGGACGATCGTGAACGACGACGGCACGTTTAAGCCGGTCGATGAAATCCGCGCCATCTATGCCGCGAAAGGCGTCGACGGATCACAACCGGTCGTCACCTATTGCCGGATCGGAGAACGCTCGAGCCATTCGTGGTTCGCGTTGAAGCGTATCCTCGGATACGACGTTCGCAACTACGATGGATCTTGGACGGAATATGGAAATGCCGTCGGTGTTCCTGTGACAAACAAAAGCGGGACGATCTGGCTCGGCAAGTAAACGGGTGAGCGTTCCGACCGTAATTCACCCAGATTGACGCCGAGGTTGCCGGCGGCATAGTCATCTCCTGTTCTTATCTCTGATAGGTAAAAGGGGCGCGCTTCGTGGCTTATGCCGACACTCTCATTCATGCCGTCGGCAATACGCCGTTGATCAAGCTTCGTCGCGCCTCCGAAGAAACGGGGTGCACGATCCTCGGCAAAGCCGAGTTCATGAATCCCGCGCAGTCGGTGAAAGATAGAGCGGCGCTGTTCCTGATCGAGGATGCGTTGTCACGTGGTGCGATCAAGCGCGGCGGGGTGATCGTCGAAGGCACGGCCGGAAACACCGGGATCGGTTTGGCGGCACTCGGTTCGGCGTTCGGATTGCGCACGGTCATCGTGATGCCGGAAACGCAATCGATCGAGAAGAAGGATGCTGTTCGCGCGCTCGGCGCGAAGCTCGTCGAAGTGCCGGCGGTGCCTTACGCAAATCCCAACAACTACGTGCATTATTCGCGACGTCTTGCCGAGGCGCTTGCGAAAACGGAACCAGAAGGCGCGGTCTGGGCGAACCAGTTCGATAACGTCGCCAATCGCGACGGACACGCGCGGACGACGGCGGAAGAAATCTGGCGGCAGACCGACGGCGAGGTCGATGGCTTCGTCGCGGCCGTCGGGACAGGGGGAACGCTGGCGGGAATTGCGCTCGGACTCAGGGCGCGGAGCAAATCCGTGAAGATCGCTCTTGCGGATCCGCCCGGTGCATCGCTCTATTCCTTCTATACGCGCGGCGTTCTCGAAGCGCACGGCGGGTCGGTGACGGAAGGCATCGGCCAGGGTCGCATTACGAAAAACCTCGAAGGTTTTGCGCCGGACTTTTCATTCGAGATTCCCGATACGCGGTCGATTCCCCTCGTGCATCAGCTGGTGGTGGAGGAGGGGCTCTGCGTCGGCGGGTCCAGCGGCGTGAACATTGCGGGCGCCGTAGCGCTCGCGCGTGAGCTTGGGCCGGGCCATGTCATCGTGACCATGCTCTGCGATTCTGGGACGCGCTATCAATCGAAGCTGTTCAACCCGGCGTTTCTGGCGTCCAAGAACCTGCCGGTACCTGCCTGGCTGGCGCCTGAAAACGCGATCGCACCGCCGCCGGTGTTCGTATAGGCCGCATGTCGCGTCGATGACGGTCCGCTCGGCTGGCGCGAGGGTGGATCGTTCCGCTATGGGGCGAAAATTTCGCGATCGGAAACCTCAGCTTGGAATTGGGCCACCCGTATACCAGACCGCAATCATTTACGCTGACGCTCGCTCGGGAGAAATTTTCCGGTATCGCCAGCGGAGAGAGCGGCCATGAAAGTCTTCGGGTATGTCGTCATCGCAGCGGTGGCAATGACCGGCTCGGCCATCGCGGGTGAAGGTCCCGGACGCGGGCATGGTCCTGGCGGTCCTGGCTGGGGATGGAATCCCGGACTCAACGTATTCGTCGATGTGCCGATGACAGGCGCTGCGGCGGCGGGCGCTCAGGACAACCCGCAGCAGGATCGTTGCCGCGAAGCCCGGCACAGCTGCTTCGGGCAGTGGGGAGTCGAAGAGCCGGGCTACGGGCGCTGCATGCAAAGCCGCGGATGCTGATCTTATCCCATCGTTCTGATGATCATGCGTTGAAGGCCGGAAGCTGAACACTTCCGGCCTTCGTTTTTGTTCGGCGGATAAGACGGCTCAGATCACTGATCGGCCTTCTTGCCCGTGATCTCGTTCCATTTCGTGCCAAGCTGCTTCTTCAAATCCTCGACCTTTTTGGAAGCCTCATCGGTCTTCGCCGTGAAGGCCGAGCGCGCCGAGGTATAATCTGCGTCGGACAGCTCGAACTCGGTCATGAACGGACAGCCGCCATGGCTGAGCTGAGGCGCGAGATAACGAACGCGGACGGTGTTTGCTGTCGCACCCGGCCCGACCTTCATGATGACGGAGTCTTTATCCATCCGGCATTTTTCGCCTTTGGCGATTTTCTTCATGTCGACGGTGACGAACTTGCCGTTTTCGTTCAGCAGCGTGACGTCCATCGTGCTCGGAACAAACGCCATCTCGACGTTGCCGCTCGGCTCGGCGTGTGCCGCGAGGGGAACGGCGAACAAGGCGAGTGCGATCAGCGTGTTTGTGGATTTCATCTCAGTGGTCCTGGTGGCTGCGTTGAAAACAAAGGAGTGCTTAGTTAGTCGCTCGGCGAATTTCTGCAATCGGGTCGTGGGCGCCAAGAAGCGAAATATTGGGATAATCTCGTGACGGCTTCATGCCGTCCGCTCGGGGACGACGGCGTTGGCGTGTCAAATTCACAAGGCGGGCGTTCGGTTGCCCCGATGCTGCCCAGATTTGCGAAGTATTACGTGCGCCGCATGCGGTTTTTTCCTAGGTTTCGGCTGCCGCGGCTGGGTGGGCGCGACATGTGCGGCGCTGGGGATACTTCACGAGACGTTCGTGTCGTGATTTCGAAAACCATCAAATTCGTTATAAATTGATTGCGGGCACATCTACGGGGACATTCGCAATGATCGAATGGGCAAACAGAGAGCTGTCGACACTCGAAGGCCAACTTGCATTCTGGAAGTCGGGCGTGGCGCGGCTGGTGAACGGGCCGTACGAAGACGACACCATTACCCGGTCTGTTATCGATACGCTCGAAAAGCACGTTGCCGACTGGCGCGATTTGATGGCCCGGCACGACATTCCCGTGCAGCAGAATTTGTCGTCGGATAAAGAGCACTGAGCAGCGCACCGCGCTTCGGTGTTTGAGTGCGCGTGTTCGCCTACGACATAAGAAGAGGCCCAGCGGGGGAAGCTGGACCTCTATCGAAGTGGCGCGCTTGGGGGTGAAGGGCGCGCGTCTTCGAGGACTGGTTCTCGGGGACGAGATGGCGCGAGTGAGAGCTTTAGGGCTTCAATCGCGCTAACTCAGACAAGCGTGTGCTGTTCAGGATTTCGATCTGGAACGCGCCGCGCAGCCGGATGACCTTCTGGCGTATCAACTCACTGAAGCATTGTTCGAGAGCCGTCATCGAGATGCCGAGATGGAAGGCGATCTCTGCATCTGAGCGTCTGACTTCTATGATGTTGGCTTCGGCTCGCGCGTGGCTGTTCAGGTGCTCATGATGTTGGAGGAATGCGGCGAGCCTGCCGATATGCGGCGCGAACTTGAGCTGCTGCGGGGGCTCTTTGCTTTTCAGGGGTATCAGCTTGGCGACATTCTGGGGGGTTTGCATCGGTAACTCCTGCTAAGCTTGCGCACGAGGTGCCTGGCATCAAGTTCAAGCATGCGCGCACCAGCTAACTGCGCCCGATACGTTTCAGAAACCATTCAGCGGTGCGGTCTAAGACAAGCAATTTGCCAATTAGGCCGGACGGTCTACCCGGCCCGCGCTTTCGGCGTCTCTGCGACGAGGCGGTCAGAGCATCGAGCGGCCAGCATACCGAGATTTAATGCAAACCGGCTTGATATCGGACCCGATTGGGTTTCAGGCTGCCGCCGGTCCTGTGGAAGACGGACACCTGATGCGACGCGTTTCCTTGAAAGTGCTGATCGCGGCCGCGATTTCGGTCGTCTCGCTTCTGCTGACCGCAGCGGTTTCCTACGTCATTGCGCACGATGCCGTGAAGCGTCTGGAACTGCAGATCGGCCGATCTCTGGCGCTGCTCGCGGATGAAATGCAGGACAAGCTCGACCGTGCGATGTTCGAGCGTCTGCAATCTCTCGAAGACATGACGGAGATTGCGAAGATACCTTCTAAAACCGAAACACCGGCTTCCTTGCGCGCGGCACTGGAACGCTTCCAGACGGCATATGCCGACTATTCCTGGATCGGGTTCGTGAACAGCGACGGCCGGATCGAAAGCTCGACCGGCGGCGTGCGCGAAGGCCAGAACGTCAGAGATCAGGAGTGGTATAAAAAGGGTATCGATGAACCCTACGTCGGAGATGTGAAAGTTGGTGAAAGCGGTCCTGAGAAATCGCCCTCTGGTCGCGTGACCGATTTCATCGACCTCGCTGTTCCCGTGTTCAACGACGATGAGACGCTCGGCGTGCTCGGCGCGACACTCAGTGCGGACTGGGCCGAAGAGGTGAAGGACACGCTGCTTGGAAGCATGAAGAATTCGATCCATGCGGACGTGATCGTTTTGAACGACAAGAAGCAGATTCTATTCGGTCCAGACGATATCCCCGGCCAAAAGCTGGATCTTCCGAGCATCAATGATGCGCGCGCGGGGGTCGCGAGTTTCACGGTCGAACAATGGCCAGACGGGCAATCGTACGTCACCGGATTTTCCAAGAGCGACGGCTACCGGTCGTATCCGGGCCTGCATTGGATCGTGCTGATCCGGGAAAGCCAGACGCTGGCGTTCGAACCGGTCAGAAGCCTGCAGCGGAACATTGTTCTCTGGGGTATCGCGTTTTCCGCGCTGGCCGCCATTCTCGCATGGATGCTCGCGGGAAAGCTCTCGCGGCCTTTGCTCCAACTCGCGGATGCGGCGGAGGGCTTGCGCCGTGGACGCCAGGTCGATTTTCCGGCCGTCGATGGCTACGACGAGGCGCGCGTGCTGGCGCAATCGCTTCGCTCGATGGTCGCGGAACTCGGAGCGCAACGGGCTTCTCTCGCAGCGGCAAATCAGACGCTCGAAAGCCAGGTGCGGGAACGCACGCAACGTCTCGCCGAGCAGAATATCGGGCTCGAGCGCGCTAAAGCCGAGGCCGAGCAGGCGACCGAAGCCAAGTCTCGCTTCCTCGCGGCGGCAAGCCACGATCTCAGGCAACCTCTGCACGCGCTCACGCTGTTCGCGAGAGCGCTGTCGCGGCGTGTGCAGAGCGGCGAAGCGACCACTCTGGTCGCACAGATGGAAGAAGGGTTGCACGGCCTCAAAGGCATGTTCGACGCATTGCTCAATGTCTCGCGCCTCGATGCGAAGCTGATTGAGCCGACAAAAGTTGCTGTGTCGGTGGCGGATGTCATCGAACGCGTGTCGGTCGGCTTCAAGGTCGAGGCCGAACAGAACGGGCTGAAATTCTTGAGCCGCTCTCAGAATTGGACGCTGGAGACTGATCCGGCGCTGCTCGAGACGATCATTCGAAATCTGGTTTCGAACGCGCTGAAGTTCACGCATGAGGGCGGCGTAATTCTGGCTGCGCGGCGCAGGAATGGTCAGCGCATGATCGACGTCTACGACAGTGGTCCAGGCCTGTCGGCGGAGCAACACGAGAAGATCTTCGAAGAGTTTTCTCGTACCGACCAACGTGCACGCGGCGCCAACGATGGGCTTGGTCTCGGGTTGTCGATCGCGCGGCGCTATGCCGACTTATTGGGCATGCGGATTGTCGTGTGCTCGCGGTGGCAGAAGGGTTCGCGCTTTACCATCGTTCTGCCGCCGCAGCGCGTGATCGAGGCCATGCCGCTAGCTGTCGGTGCCGCCAAGGACGAAGCCGACATTCACGGCTTCCGTATTCTCGTTCTGGATGACGAAGAACTGATTGTGGCGGCGCTGAGCCGCGATCTTAGAGACCGCGGCAACGTCGTGTATGGTTATCAGCGGGCCGCAGACGCGGAGGCGGCTTTCGCGGATGGCCTCACAATCGACGTTGCGATACTCGATTTCGATTTACGCGATCGAGAAACGGGTCTTGAATTCATCAGCCGGATGTCTCACGAAACCGGCCGTTTTATTCCGGCGCTCGTGCTGTCGGGCGGAACGGATTCGGTGACGCTGGCGACACTTGCCAAATCTGGGAGGCCGTGGTTGACGAAGCCTGCCGATCCAGAGCTGATTGTTGCAACGCTTCATGCGGTCATAAAGGCGGGCAGAGCTGCAGCGCGCCAACGCGCTGCCGAAGAGCATGTTGGTTCCGATTGAAAACGCAGAGTCGCCCCATGATGAATGCTAAACGAGATGCGGTGCTTGTGGCCGACGATCACAGTCTTTATCGCACGGGCCTGAGCTATCTGTTGAAAGACCGGCTTGGATTCAACACCGTCGTCGAGGTGGCGACCTTCGATGCGGCGCTGGATCGTTTGTCGGAGCTTGATGGGATCGGGCTTGCGCTGTTCGATTTGGCGATGCCCGGCGTTTCCGGTCCTGAAAGTCTTGGTGTCATCAAAGAGACGTACCCGGACGTTCGCGTGGCGATCGTCTCAGGCTCGGAAGAGCGCAGCGATGTCCTAAAAGCTGTCGCGACCGGGCTTGGCGGCTATGTACCGAAGTCGTTGCAGGATGATGAAATCGTTGCGGCGCTGCGGGACATCCTCGATGGGCGTATCTATGTCCCGAGATTCATGACGTCTCACGGCTCGACGGTGGCGGCTCGATCACCGCTACCGGAGTTGACCGAGAAGGCAAGCGCCAGCAGCGCAACGGCCTCGAAGCCGATTTCGCCGCGCCAGCGCGATGTCCTCGAATGCGTTCGGCGCGGTCTTTCGAATAAGGAAATCGCGCGCGAACTCGAGATCGCGGAAGGCACGGTGAAGATTCACCTTGCGGCGCTCTTTTCGCATTTCGGCGCCCGAAACCGCACCGAACTAGCGACGCGGCGCTGACTGCAGATCCGTTCGTGCAAGCGCGACCGGAGATCGGGCTCAGCGATATCCGAGCTTCTGAGCAAGCCAAGCGTGCAGGATATCGGGATCGAACGGTTTGCGAATGACGGGAAACGGTTTGCAATCCGCGACGTAATCTCCGTGGCCCGTGGTCACGATCGTTGGAATGGAACGGCCTAAAGTGGATGCAATGGCGAGCGCGTCGACGACGCCGCGCATCTGACCGTCGATCTCGATATCCGTGACGATCGCCGCGATCTGATCCATACGTACGCCGAGCGTGCGAATGGCTTCCCGAGAGCTTCGGGCGGCAATGCAGGCATAGCCCCAGTCGTCGATGAGCATCGTGAGTGCGAGTGACGACCTGTAATCGTCTTCGATGACGGCAACCAGTGGCCGTGTCTCCGCGGACAAAGGCAATCGTTTGGTATCGGATGCGAGCGCAGGTCCCATGGTAAGTGGCTCCTGACCTTTCGGGGTGCGTCGTGCTGAGGAGACATCTTTATCGACGTGGTTCGCTATTCAGCGGGAGGCCATAGGCCACAAGACCTATCCTCACAGAACTGACGTTTATTGCCCGAATCGCTCGAATGAATTTGGTTCTGTTAAAGGGGGCGACCGCCGAACTTGTGGCTTGCAGACGCGTTTGGGCGTGTGTCTATTCAGAGTTCTCCACCGGCAGGATACGTGTAACCCCATGGACAGCTCAGCGACGGTTCGCAAGCGTGCGGCGTGGTACAGTCCGCATTCGGTCTGGCGTTCACTCGCCCTGCGGCCGCGCGCCTTCGCTGCCGCGATTGCCGGCTTAGCCGTACTCATGCTGCTGCCGAACTCTTTTCGCGGCCCGGTTCGCGAAGCGATGGCGTGGTGCGCCGGCGGCGGGGTTTATCTCATCATGGCTTTTCGCGTGATGTCGAGTTGCTCGGGACAAGCGCTGAAGCGGCGAGCGGCACGCCAGGACGACAGCGCCATCGTCATTCTCGTGGTGGTGCTACTCGCAATTTTCTCAAGCTTTGCCGCGATTTTTGGCATCATCGGCGAAGCCAAGGGCGCCACGACCGACGGCAAGCTCTTTTTCGTCGGGCTTGCCGCAGCGACGATCGTCATATCGTGGCTCGTGACGCAGGTGGTGTTCACGCTGCACTATGCTCACGAGTTCTATGCGCCGCGCCGGACGGCCGACAAAGATGCGCCGCAAGCTCTTAATTTTCCTGAAGATAAAGAGCCCGACTATTGGGACTTCTTCTATTTTTCGACCTCGTTCGGAGCCGCGTCGCAGACGTCTGACGTGATGATTAATTCAAAGTCGATGCGAAGGCTGACGACCTTGCACGCCATTGTTTCATTTTTTTTCAACACCATGGTCTTGGCGCTGACGATCAACCTCGCAGCCAGCCTTGCGTGATCTCGGTTGAAATGGAACCAATTCCAGGCGTTGAATGTTTCATTGAGCTTGGATGGGCCGTCTGTCTGTCGGACAGGTTCAGCGCGCAGGGGCAGTTATAAGTGCTATGAAGGACGACCCCGTTTCAGAGGGAATTTCTCATCCCGATCAAAGTTCTGACGCGATAGAGGGATGCCGTTTCGAGAACGATCGGCAGTTGCTCGAGGCTATTTTTGAGGCCAGTCCGGAGTGCATCAAGATCGTGGCGCCTGACGGACGTCTCGTTCGGATGAACCCGTCCGGCTTGGGAATGGTCGAAGCCGAGCCGGGCGCCGAGGTCGAAGGGACGATGGTTCTTTCCCTTATTGCGCCGGAGTTCCGCGACGCTTGGCAGGCCAATCACGAGCGTGTCTGCAAGGGCGAGCGGCTGATGTGGACGTTCGACATTATCGGGCTCCGCGGAACGCGCCGGCGGATGGAAACGCATGCCGTCCCTATCCGCTTGCTCGATGGGCAAACCGGTCAGCTCTCAATCACCCGCGATATCACCGTCCCGCGCGAGAACGAACTGAAGGCCGCGCGGCTTGCGGCAATCATTGCGTCATCCGACGACGCGATCGTCAGCAAGACACTCGACGGCATCGTCACAACCTGGAACGCGGGTGCTGAAAAGATCTTCGGATATACGGCCGACGAAATCATAGGCCAGCCGATCACGCGCATCATTCCATCGGAACTGCATTACGAAGAAGAAGAGATCCTCGCGCGCATCCGCCGAGGTCTGCACATCGATCATTTCGAGACCGTACGTCTCGCAAAAGACGGCCGGCGCATCGACGTTTCCGTGACCATATCGCCCATGCGCGATAAGTCCGGTAATCTGATCGGCGCCTCCAAAGTCGGCAGAGACATCACGGAACGCAAGCACGCCGAGGGCTTGCAGCAGTTACTCATCGGCGAACTCAATCATCGCGTAAAGAATACGCTGGCGACGGTTCAGTCGATTGCCAATCAAACGGTTCATCGGGCGAAAAGCCCTAGTGATTTCGCAGCGAGCTTCGGCGGCAGGCTGCAATCGCTGGCGAAGACGCACAGTCTTCTCACTCAGTCGACGTGGCAGGGCGCAGAGCTTTCCGAGCTCATCCGCGATCAGCTGCCGTTCGGCGATAGCGAAGACGAGCGGATCACGTGTTCCGGTCCGCTGGTGATGCTCAATGCACAAGCTGCGCTGCATTTGAGCCTTGTCCTGCATGAGCTTGCGACGAACGCCATCAAGCACGGCGCGCTCTCCGATCGACGCGGACGGCTTTCCATCCGCTGGATGGTTCGCACCGAAACCGAGCGTAAGCTCGTTCTGCAATGGCAGGAACGCGGGGGCCCGACCGTCACGGTTCCGCAGTCACGCGGCTTTGGGACGACTCTCATCGAAAAAAGCCTCGAAGCGCACGGCGGCGTGACGTCGATCCGTTACGAGGCCGAAGGTGTTACCTGCGAGGTCATCCTGCCGCTTCCGGAGACGGAAACAAGCATCGGCGGTTCGTATCACAGGCCGCCGACCGAGGGACCCCAGGGCGTGAAAGGACTGAAGTCGTCGCAGCAACCGAATACCGTTGCGGGCAAGCGCATCCTCGTCGTCGACGACGAGCCGTTGATTGCGATGGATATGGTCGCAAGCCTGGAGGACGAAGGTTGCGAGATCGTCGGTCCGGCGACCACGCTGCGTAGGGCGTTGACGCTGGTCGAAACCGAGGACATCGACGCCGCGTTGCTGGACGCCAATCTCGCCGGTGATCCCGTCGACGAGCTGGCCGCCGTTCTTGTCCGGCGAGGAATTCCGTTCGCGTTCGTCAGCGGCTACGGGCGGGAGGGACTTCCGCAAGCTTATCAGCAGATGCCGCTGATCAGGAAACCGTTCCCGCGGCAACGGCTGATCGACGTCGTTCGTGAGATGGTCATCCAAGATAGTATCGTCGTACCGTTCCGGAAAACGACGTAGCCGCGTTCGCGGCGGTCAAATCTTTTCGACAAATACGGTGCCTGCGGAATAACCCGCGCCGAAACTGCAGATGAGGCCCCGCTCTCCGGCGGAAAAATCCTCATTCGCGGTATGGAATGCGATGATCGAACCGGCTGATGACGTGTTCGCAAACGTATCGAGAATGATGACGTTCTCGTCAGCGCGCGGCTCGCGCCCGAGTACCTTGCGGCCGATCATTTCATTCATATTGATGTTGGCCTGATGCAGCCAGAGGCGCTTCAAGCTGCGCGGATCGACGCCGATGTCGCGCGCGTGCGACAGGATCATTTCCGACACCATCGGCACGACTTCCTTGAAGACCTTGCGTCCTTCCTGAACGAACAGCTTGTCGGGTTTTCCGATACCTTCAGGTGCCGCGCGGTTGAGAAATCCGAAGTTGTTGCGGATGTTGTTCGAGAATTGCGTCTTGAGACGGGTGCCGAGAATGCGCCACGCACCGGCCGTTTCAGATCCGGATACGACGACGGCAGTTGCAACGTCTCCGAAGATGAAGTGGCTGTCGCGATCTCTAAAGTTCAGGTGCCCGGAGCAGATTTCCGGATTGACCATCAGCACGGCTTTCGTCGAGCCGCTGGCGATGAAATCGGCAGCCGTTTTCAAGCCGAATGTCGCTGACGAGCAGGCGACGTTCATATCGAACGCGAATCCGCTCAGCCCGAGTGCATCTTGGACTTCGACGGCCATCGCGGGGTAGGGGCGCTGCATGTTGGATGCCGCGCAGATGACGGCGCCGATGTTGCTTTTGTCTCCTCCCCAACGGCCCAACGCATCGTTGGCGGCTGCGACGGCCATTTCGGCGAGGACCGAAATCTGGTCGTTCGGGCGTTCTGGCAGGATTGGCCGCATGACGGCGGGGTCGAGAATGCCCGTCTTGTCCATCACGTGGCGCGATTTGATGCCGGATGCTTTCTCGATGAACTCGGCGGACGAGGGCTGCAGCGGCGCGACCGTTCCGTCGGCGATGGCGGCCGCATTCTCGATGTTGAACGATGCGACGAACGCGTTGAAGGCGTCGACCAGTTCCTGATTGCTGATGCTATGAGGCGGAACGTAAAGCCCGGTTGCGGCAATTACGGGTTGTGGCACGGCGGGTGTTTCCAGGATCCGGCGAGGCCGGTTCGAGCGACCCCTTGTTTTGTCGAGCGGCTACATAGCACGCCGGCGGCGCACTGTCCCGAGGGCAAAGGTTCTGACGCGGTCGCTGGCTGACCCGATCAGGGCAGCGGCTGGGCGAGATATTGTTTGAGATGCTGGAGAAATGGGGCGCGGCCACGCTGCATTTACCGAGCCCTTAAGAGCCCGCAGAGCGTGGCCGCGAGGAGTACCCGGATACGCGATACCTCACTCCAGGTTTCCTGCTACATAAACCGAAATTGGTTGCGATAAAGCAAACGGGAACCCAACGGATGCTTAACGCTGGAAGAAATCCCGTTTCAGCAGCATGCGCATGATCGGCACCGTTACGATGTGTGGAAGAACCTTTAACGCGCCGACGAATGCGAGGTTGGATACGCCCGGCGCGATGACGCGCTGACCGAACATGAAGCCGCGATACGCACTCTTCGCGACGCGGTCGGCAGTCATGGACGGAACGATCATGCGATAGAGGGAATTTTCCGCGCCCATGTCGTGATGAAATCCGGTTTCGACCGGACCCGGCGCCAATGCCGAGACGCGAACACCGTGGCCGGCGACTTCGCTGGCGATCGCTTCGGTCAGCGAGAGAACGTAAGCTTTGCTGGCGTAGTAGGCCGCCTGATTGGGACCGGGCACGTAGGCGCCGACAGACGTGACATTCAATACACCTCCCTGACGGCGCGCAATCATGTCGGGTAGCGCTGCACGTGTGAGCCGCGTCACGCTTTCGACATTCAGTGCAACGAGGCGTGATATTTCCTGCGGCGTCTGTTCAAGGAACGGTCCGGCGAGGCCCATCGCGGCATTGTTGACCAGCACGTCGAGATACAAATTCGCGCCAGCCAGCGCGGATGAAATGACGTCCGCGGCGTTGGGCTCGGTGACGTCGCATAGGATCGAAATCGGCTCGACGCCGGTTGCAGCCTTCAATGCGGCGACGGCCTCGGTGAGGTTCAGCGAATTGCGCGCAACGATGACGGTCGGGTGGCCCGCTTCGATGAAGCGCTTCGCAAGCGCCAGTCCTATGCCGCGCGATCCGCCCGTGACGACAACCGCCGGCTTCAGGTGCGCCACCGCAGCCCGTGCGGACTGAACGGCATTTTCGTCGATCGGCGCTCGCCACGGCATCAATCGGGAGGTCCAGTGGGCAGATTGGGACGGCATGCGGTCTCCAAAGGGGCAGGCGAGCCGGACGAAACGTAGGCGGAGGCCCTAGCGCCAGCAAGAGTGGCGCGCCTTAAGGCCGAAAGGATCGCGATGCCGGGCCGGATATTCATTTCCGGCGGGCCGCGCGTGCGCGGTTTTTGGCGGGGCCCAGGCAGAAACCTAATTTCTCCATTCTTTAAAGGCACGGCTTTGCTAAAAGGAGCGCGGCGGGCCGAGGGGTAGGCCGGCTCTCGGCTTTTTCGGGCACGGAAGCAATCGTCGGGTGGGATCAGGTGGATCGTGAGTTGTTCAAGGACCGCATGCGCGGCACGGCGTCCATTTTGCTGCGGCGGGCGACCGCGATTCTGATCGCCATATTCACGGTCATCGTCAGTGCCAGCATGCCGGTCAGCGTCGACTCCGTCGATGACGTCGAAGCAGCGCAACGGCCGCCGCTGAGCGTTCCCATCTTCATATCGTCGCGCGACGACCTTTGTTACGACAACGGGCAGGTGGCCGCCATCAGGCGACTTGCCGTGCAAGAGCAGCGCCGCATCAATCGCCATGGCGGCGTTGCGGGTCGCCGATTGCAACTGACGTTCCTCGACGATCAGCGCGATGAAAAGAAAGCGGCGGCCAATATGGGCCTCGCGCTGTCCGATCCCCAAACGCTGGCGATGATCGGCATGTCGAATGCGACGCGCGCGAAGGCTGCGTTCGACGCGTCGGGCAAGGATATCAAAAAGACGGGCATTCCATTCGTTTCCGATATTTCGGTAGCCGCGCTCATCGCCGATTATCCGAATGTCTTCACGACCCGGCCTTCCGAAGACGAAGAGCGCATGCCGGTCATCGCGGAATTCGTGAAGCAGATGAAGATTGCGCGGCCCGCGTTCATTGGTCTCGACGGGCAGCTGGCGAGCAGCAATTTCGGCGATGCGCTGACGAAGCTGTTCGGGCCGGGCGTCATGGCCGCCGATCACCGTTTGCATATGGTCGGCGACGATCTCCTCGATCCGGGTGAACTCGCTTCGGCGATTGCCGATCTCAAGAGCAAAAATATCGATTTCGTGTTTCTCAGCGTCGGCGGGAGCCGTACGGCCGACGTCCTGAAAAAGTTCAAGACCGAAGGTCTGACCCCACCGGCATTCGTCACCGGCCGGATAACTTCGCTCGGACTCGATGGCGATGCCGCTTATCCCAACGACATCTTTCAGCTCGCGTGGGATGGATTTCCTGACGTCTACAACGATCGGCTGCGCAAGCTTGTCTCGGAATCCCCCGACCCGGACGCCTGGATTTTCCAGGGTGCGAAGAACAACGCCGCGCCGGGATGGAAAAGTGGCAAATGCAAAGCGCGCGACGAGGATGTTCCTCTGAGCGTCGTAGATGACGACAACATGCGGGCGTTGTCGGTTGGGACGCAATATGCCGACATGGTCGGGCTTATCGCGGAAGCGGCGCGAGGAAAGGACGCGACGACCAGCCTGCCGGATCTTCGCAGCCTGATCGTTCAACGGCTGCAATCTGCTTATGTGCAAGGGCGGGGGACGTTCCAGGGTCGGTTCGATAACTGGTCGTTCCAACAAGCGTCGCGCGCTGCGGCGCGAACGCCGATGATCCTCATGCTGCCGCGCGGTCTCGGACATGCTCAGCTTGCACCGTTGCAATTCGTGCATCTGCGCAACAACAGCATGCAGCGGATCGATACGCTCTACGCCGATATCGATCTCATTCGGGCCGAGCACATCGACGACAACGAGAAGACGTTTCTCGCCGACTTCTATCTGTCGATGAACGATCGTGGCGGTGCGTCGATCGAGCAGATCGAATTCTCGAACGCGTACCTGGAGCCGGGGTCAAACGACCGGCAGATCACCGTCCGGCAGATTCATGACGGCGGCAAAAGCGAAGCATTCCCGGACCACATGAAGATCTATCGTGTGTCCGGCAAGTTCCTGTTCGAGCCGCAGCTGCTCGACTATCCCTTCGATACGCAGAGATTTTCGATCGATATCCAGCCCAAGAGCAACAACGCGCCGTTCATCGTGCAGCCGCCGCCGGACACTTTGCGCGACAGGCTCGTCAACGTCGATGGCTGGCTGCCGAAGGATCAGTATGTCGGATACGACGAAGACTTCGTGCGGACTGTCGATGCGCAGACGCTCCAGCCGAGCGTCGTGCCGTTCTACAAAGCGAATTTCGTCTGGCTGATGAAGCGGCAGACGACAGATTATTTCCTGCGCGTTGTCGTGCCGCTCGGCTTCATTCTGATGATCGCCTATCTGTCGATATTCATTTCGACCCATCACTTCGAGGCGATCGTCACGATCCAGGTGACGGCGCTGCTTTCGGCGGTGGCGCTCTATCTGGCGCTGCCGAAGCTCGATGCCAACGTCGAGACGCTGTCGGACCGGATGTTCCTATTCAGCTATCTGATGCTGAGCATCATCATCGCCATTACGATCGCGCGCGTGAACAAGTGGATCGAGCCGGTCGGCTGGCTGCGGAAATCCCTGAGCGTCCTGCACATTGCCGGGGTGCCGCTCGCAACGGCGGCGCTCGCGTTCTACGTCTATGAGCTGAGCCTGCTCTAGTCTTCGGAGGCCGCTTGTCCGGCGAAGCGCGCATGACATCCATGATGCCAGCGCGGAGTTAACTCAATTTAACGACTGCTCTTCGTCATCGTAATTGGTTATGCAGCATGGCGATGCGAGCGGCTCCCGTAGGAGCGCGCTCCCCGCCGGCGATTTTGTCGCTGGCAAATTGCGGCTGGACTGAGACGGATCGAGGCTTGCCTGCCGTTAAGCGGCGAGGGCTCCGTGGTTGAACGACCTTCGAGCGGGCGGAGAAATTTTTACTCATGGCTGCACTTGTACGCATCGCGCTCCGGTTGCCGTACACGTTCATCGTTCTCGCGCTTCTGATTTTGATCGCTGGTGGGCTAGCCGCGATCAGGACACCGATCGATATTTTCCCGGAAATTCGTATTCCCGTCATTGCCACGGTTTGGCAATACAAGGGCCTGCCGCCGGATGACATGGCGGGCCGGATGGTGACGCCGTTCCAACGCGCGCTGACGACGACCGTCAACGACATCGAACATATCGAAGCCAATTCCTACAGCGGCATCGGCGTCGTCAAAATTTTCTTCCATCCGAAGGTCAACATCAGTGTTGCGAATGCGCAGGTGACCGCCATCGCGCAAACGATGTTGAAGCAGCTTCCGCCGGGATCGACGGCGCCACTAATTCTTAATTACAGTGCATCGACCGTACCCATTCTGCAGTTGGCGCTCGCCGGCGAAGGTTTGAACGAGCAAAACCTGGCTGACCTCGGAATGAACCAGGTCCGCATCCGGCTGGTCACCGTTCCCGGCGCTGCCATTCCCTATCCGTACGGCGGCAAGCAGAGACAGATCCAAATCGATCTCGACACGGCCGCGCTGCACGCGAAAGGCCTTTCGGCGCAGGACGTGGCGAGCGCCTTCGACGCGCAAAATCTGATCAATCCGGTCGGCACGCAAAAGATCGGCGCGACCGAGTACACGATGGAATTAAACAGCGCTCCGTCGGATCTCGCGGCGCTGGGAGATCTGCCGATCAAGGCGGTCAACGGCGGCATGGTCTACGTCAAAGACGTGGGCCGCGTGCGCGACGGTAGTCCGCCACAGCAGAACGTCGTGCATGTCAACGGTGCGCGCTCGGTGCTTCTTTCGGTGCTGAAGAGCGGCGCAATCTCGACGCCTGAAATCATTCAAGGCATCAAGGACAAGGTCCAGGAAATCAAGCCGGGTCTGCCGGATGCTTTGACGATTTCGTACCTCGGCGATCAGTCGTTGTTCGTGCGCGGTGCGGTGAATAACGTCATCCATGAAGGCGTTCTTGCGGCGGCCCTGACGAGCTTGATGATCCTGTTATTCCTTGGAAGCGTCAGGTCTACGATCATCATTGCGACGTCGATCCCGCTTGCGGTGCTGGCATCGATTGCGACGCTTTCGGCGCTGGGTGAGACGCTCAACATCATGACGCTGGGCGGGTTGGCGCTTGCCGTCGGTATTCTCGTCGACGAAGCCACGGTGACGATCGAGAACATCAATTATCATCTGGAGCAGGGCAAGGACGTCGAAACGGCGATCCTTGACGGCGCCGATCAGATTGCGACGCCTGCGTTTGTATCGATGCTCTGCATCTGCATCGTTTTCGTGCCGATGTTTTTTCTGGAAGGCGTTGCGAGGTTTCTGTTCGTGCCGATGGCGGAGGCCGTCGTATTCGCGATGGTCGCGTCATTCATCTTGTCGCGAACGCTCGTGCCGACAATGGCGAAGTTTCTGTTGAAGCCGCATGATCCGAATGCGCACGACACGCCGACCCGCAACCCGTTCATGCGTTTCCAGCGAAAGTTCGAGCATGGCTTTGAAGCTCTGCGTTTGAGCTATCGCGGGCTTCTGGATCGTGCGCTGTCGCGGCGCGCGCTGTTTCTTTTGTTCTCGTTCGGCTTCATCGGATTGTCGTTCTATCTGGTCCCGTATCTGGGGCGGAATTTCTTCCCGGCCGTCGATTCAGGGCAGATCCTGATGCATGCGCGGCTCGAAGTCGGAACGCGCGTCGAGGAGAGTTCACGCAAGTTCGCCGAAATCCAGGACGTCATTCGCGCAATCATTCCGCCGGAAGAAATCGATGCGATTGTCGACAACATCGGCATGCCGATCAGCGGCATCAACGTCTCCTACAACAACACCGGCATGATCGGCCCGCAGGACGGAGATATCCAGATCGCTCTCAAGGAGGGGCATCGGCCGACGGCGGAGTATGTCAGACTTTTGCGCGATGAACTTCCGCAGCGCTTTCCGGGAACGACCTTTTCGTTCCTGCCCGCGGATATCGTCAGCCAAATCCTGAACTTCGGTGCTCCGACGCCGATCGATCTGCAAATCCGTGGTGCAAACCTCACCGAAAACTTCAACTACGCGAATAAACTTCTCCGAAAGATCCGGATGGTTCCCGGCGTCGCCGATGCGCGTATCCAGCAATCGCGCGATAATCCGGGGTTCAAAATAGATGTCGACCGGTCGCGTGCAAAATACGTTGGTGTCACGGCGCGCGACGTCACGAGCAGTCTTGGAACGAGCCTTTCCGGTTCGGGGCAAGTTTCGCCCGTCTTCTGGCTGAACCCGAAAAACGGCGTGTCGTATCCGATCGTCATGCAGACGCCGCAGTATTCGCTGGACAGTCTGGCATCGCTCCAGAATTTGCCGATCACAGCCGCGGATGCGACGGCGCCACAGGTTCTCGGCAGCGTCATCAATCTCGGCCGCAAGACGTCTAATGCGGTCGTTTCGCAATATGACATCCAATCGATGGTGCAAATTCTGACGACCACCGAGGGACGCGATCTCGGCGCCGTCGCGGCCGATATTCAAAAGATCGTCGACGAAGCCAAAGGCGATCTGCCGAAGGGAGCGACGGCGGTTCTGCTGGGGCAGGTCCGAACGATGAACAGCGCATACTCGGGGATGCTGTTCGGACTTCTCGGCGCAATCGTGCTTATATACCTGCTGATCGTCGTCAACTTCCAATCGTGGACGGATCCGCTGGTCATCATCATGGCTCTTCCGGCTGCTCTCGCGGGCATCATCTGGATGCTGTTCACGACGGGTACGACGCTGTCGGTTCCGGCGTTGACCGGTGCGATCATGTGCATGGGCGTCGCGACGGCGAACGCCGTTCTGGTCGTCAGCTTCGCACGCGAGCGGCTTGCTGAGCATGGTGATCCGATCATGGCGGCGCTCGAGTCCGGCTATGTGCGTATCCGGCCGGTTCTGATGACGGCGCTGGCGATGATCATTGGCATGGCGCCGATGGCCCTTGGTCTCGGCGAAGGCGGCGAGCAGAACGCGCCGCTCGGCCGGGCCGTCATCGGCGGCCTCATTTTTGCGACCGCTGCGACACTGTTTATTGTTCCCGTTGTTTTCAGTTTGATGCACCGGCGCAAGGCAACGGCCGCGCCGACCGATTTTATTCCGGGAGAATTCAATGCCGCCTGAGTTGCCCAAGGAAACAGGGGCGCGCTCGCGCTGGAAGATGCCGATGGCTGCGCTGGTGTTCATCGGCGCGACGTCGTTCATCGGCTTTACCGGCATTCAATGCAGAGAGCAGACGCTGGCCGGCCTCCGGGTCAAATCGGCCGAGCGATCGGTGCCGACGGTCGCCGTGTCGACGCCCAGCGTGCAGAAGAGTGTCGGAGTTATCGAACTTCCTGGACGGCTTGACGCCTATTCGCAGGCTGCGATTTTCGCACGCGTGAGCGGCTACGTGGCAAACCGGAAGGCGGACATCGGCACACACGTAAAGGCCGGCGACCTGCTTGCCGAGATCGACGCGCCCGACCTCGATCAACAGCTGTTTCAAGCGCAGTCCGAACTCAACAACGCCAAAGCGACTGCAGCTTTGGCGAAGGTCACGAACGAACGCTATCAGGCGCTGCTGCCGAAGGATTACGTGACGCGGCAGGGCGCAGACGAGAAGGCCGCAGATTTCGAAGCGAAGACGGCGCTCGTGACGTCGGCGCAGGCTAACGTCGATCGTCTGAAGGCGCTGTCGGAATACAAGCGCATCGTGGCGCCGTTCGAGGGCATCGTGACGGTGCGCAACACCGACGTCGGCAATCTCATCAATACGGGAAGCGCTACCGGCTCGGAGATGTTTGTCGTCGCTGACATTCACAAGCTCCGGCTTTATGTGAACGTGCCTCAGTCATATGTGCCGATGGTCACGAACGGAACGACGGCGGTTCTGACAGTGCCTGAGCGTCCCGGCAAATCGTACGAAGCCAAGGTCGAAGCGTCCGCCGGTGCCGTCGATGTCGCTTCGGGCACGACGCGGATGCAGCTCGTCGTCGACAACGCCGCCGGGGAGCTGATGCCGGGCGCATATGCGAACGTGCGGTTGAAGGTCGGCGATCAGAAGGATGTTCTGGTCGTTCCGGCGAGCGCCGTCATTTTCGACAAGGATGGCTTGCGCGTCGCGATCCTCAATTCCGAGGATCGGGTCGTCATGAAGCCGATCACGATCGGGCGTGATCTTGGCAGCAAAGTCGAGATCGCATCCGGTCTGGCGCCGGAGGATCGTGTGATCGAAAGCGCGCCTGACGACATCGTCGACGGCGACAAGGTCAATGTCAAAGAGCAGCCGACGCCTGCGACGGCACCGTCGTCATCGACGAATGCGGTGCATCCAAACAACAAAGGCTGACATCTTTTCTTTGCTCGGAACGCCGGAAGCTATGCCCGCGTTCTCTCTTCGCAACTGAAGAGGAGCGTGCATCGAATGCGTGGCGTTCTGCTAGCTGGCGCCGGTGCTTGGCTGATCATAGCACCGATGTCCATTGCGTTTGCCGAGCCGTCCGGCAACGAACCCGCGCAGCAACATCGGCAAACTCCCGATCAGACTATTCCCACGAAGGATGCCGACCACGTCGAGCCGGGAAAGGTTGGACCCGGAAGCGAAAAGAATTCGCAAGTCTCTCCGACGTCACCGGATATTCCCGCGCACAAGCAGCCGCCGCCGGAGATCAATTTACCTGCTGACACTGAGCAGCCGAAGAGTGGCGCACGCGAGTCCCATGACTCGCAAGGTTCGCCCGGCGCAACCACTCAGCCACCTGCGCCACCTGCGACTTCGCAATAACGGCGCTCTGTTTTCAAAGCGTCGCGAAACAAATTTTCCAACGGTCGGAAGCGTGCGAAAATTCTGAGAACAATCAGTGTGCCTTGCTTCACTTCATCTTTGTTGCGTTCAGTTACATCCATTGTGACTTGTTCATGACGATCGCATTGGTTACGCCTCGCGATATCGGGAGCGCGCCGCTGCTTGTCAGGTCGGACGAGCGGGATCGAAACCGGCAAGCGTGAGGGTGGTGCGAGCCTGTGAGCCCTGCCGATCAAACGGCAGGGCTTCTTGTTATCGCGCGCGATCGATGCGACCACGTCACGGCTCGCCATGCGCGCAAGACGCCGACGCCGATATGACGCTGGCTCCAGACTCATCTCGTATGCTGATTTCGAAGAGGATGTGGTGGTGCCGCTTGCGTGACTCGAACACGCGACCCCGTCATTACGAATGACGTGCTCTACCGGCTGAGCTAAAGCGGCAAACCGCCCGCTGGATTGGACCAAGCGGGAAGGCGCGAGGGATACCCTCACCGGTTCAGAATTGCAAGCCTCCAGCGTGCGTCCGTTTCGAACGAGTTTTCGAACCAATCGGGTCCGGAAGCCTGCATGTGCGACTTATCGCAACGGGCCTTAGCTGACCGCCCTGAAACTGCGCCGGGCAATCGGCTGTTCGGGCTCGGGTGCGGGCGGTTCCGTTCCCGGATCGTCGGGTGCGCGCGGCGCGACATAGAGCTTCGAGGTGTCCTTGTGCACGGGCTGAGCGGGACGGACTTCGCGTGCCGCAGCCGTCGCGGGCACATCGGCCGTAGCGGTTAGCTCGGGCGTGGCGGCAGGTTTCGGCGCAACAGCCGGCGCGGCCTGCTCGGCCGGCTTCTCGGGGGCGGTTGCGGTTGGCGCCGCCGGTTTCTTTTCGGGGAGAGGGGCTGGTTTGGCGGTTGCCGTCACGGGCTCGGCGTCGATGACGTCAGCACCCGCTTCAGTGGCGGCCTCGCGGCTCGGGGCTTCGGGGGCCACGGTCGGGGCTTCGATGGCGATCAGTTCTTCGATGCGGCGCGCCAGGATTTCATTTCGCGTCGCGTCGCGCGTCTCGACGGGAACGCGCCACTGGAACGCATCAAGTCTGCCGTCGACCGGCGATGTTGGCTCCCAGTGATCCGAGATGACGCCGTCGGCGATCCATGCCGGATCGCGCGCAGCGTTCATCGCACGCGCCAGCCATTCACGGACGCGGCCCTTATCGCCGTTATCGCCAGCTTCGATGCGGGCCATCAACGTTGCGACGCGCTGCGTCAGACGCTCAGGAAGCAACGGCTCGAGCACGCGGCGGGCTTCGTCGTACATGCGTGCTTCGATCGCGGCGGTCGCCACGGCGATCGGGCTTTCGATGGAATGCGGATTGAGCGCTGCAAGCTGGCGTTCGCGATCGAAGCGGTCGCGCGTGCTGTCGCCAACGCGGGCGTAAGCATAGGCGGACGCGAGATCTGGATGCGGAGATTTTGTCCAGGTCTTCTGCAGGACTTTCGCGGCTTTGGCGGTATTTCCGCGCGACGCCAGGATGCGTCCGGCAATCGCGGCCGCGGGCACGAGATCGGGTGCCAGGGCGTGCGCTTCCATCGCCAGCGTCAGCGCCCGGTCGGGAGAATCCTCTTCGACGTTCTGCGCCTTGGCGGTGAGAAGGACGGCGCGCTTGCGGTCGGCATCGGCTTTGGCGATGTGTCCGTTTTTGCGCGCGTGCTGAAGCGTTTCGAGAGCGCCGGTCCAATCCTTCTGCTTGCACTGCTGTTCGAAGAGCGCCGTCGCCGACCAGCCGAGCTTCGGATTGGCTTTCAGCGCACGGTCGGCGAACTGACGGGCGGCTTCATCGGCACCCTGGTGTTGGGCTTCGAGGAAGAGGCCGCGCAAACCCAGCAGCTCGGTTTCCGGCGACGCCAGCATCGCTTCGTAGATGCGCCGCGCGGTGGCGCGATCGCCGGAGAGTTCCGCCGATTGTGCGCGTAGAAGATGCGTGAGCGGTTCATGTGGCAGCGATTTGCGGGCCTGCAATGCGTAGCGCGATGCGAGGGTGCTGTCGCCGGCGCCGATCGCGATCAGGCCGCTCGAAACGGCATCGAGACCTTTGCGCTGACGCCGCTGTACCAGCCGGCCGCCGATGGCAGCCGGGCTGTTCCAGAGCGCACGAAACACCGACCAGAGAAAGACGATCGAGGCGACGGCCGCCGCGAGAAGCACGACGGCGCGGAACACCGACGTTTCGATGTCGTATCCCTGCCAGGCGATCTGCAGCGTTCCAGGGCGATCGGCGAGCCAGGCCAAGCCTGACGCAATCAATGCGATTGTGACGAGATAGACGACGAGGCGCACCATGACGCAAACCCTTCGCTGGACTAAGGCGCTGACTTGGCTGCGGGCGCGGAGCCCGGAGCAATCGACGATTTGAGCTGTGCTTCGAGCTGGGCGAGCGTGCTGTCAACGCCGACACGCGCGTTCAACCGATCGAGGAAGGGACGGGCTGCGTCCTGCGCCGGTTGCGGCAGGTCTTTCGACAGCTCGAGAACGTCGCCGATACGGCCGTCGTTCAGAGCCACCTGCATGCGGCCAAGCACGGCTTCCGTGCTCTTGTCGTCCGGCTTCAGATCGATACGGCGGACGCGAACCACGGATTTGGCTTCAGCCCACAGGCGGTCGACAACGCCGGAATTCTGAGTGCCGGATTCGGCATCCATCGCAGCATTGGCTGCGGGACGGAATTCAGTCTTGAGCTCGGCGAGCGTCGGTGCGCCGGTGTTCTGCAAGTCTTTCAACGCGCCGAGGTCGAGCGAGTCTCCGGCGGCGCTTTCGATCTCGTTCAGCGGCGCAGCATATTTCTGGCCGCTCTCGATTACGCGTTTCAGGTTCTGCAGTTGAAGCGCGAGAACGACCTGTTCGGCGGTCTTTTTGCGAGCGCTTTCGCTTTGCACGACCTGCTGGATGCTGCTTTCGAGCGATGCGGTGCGCTCGGCGACCGGTGCAACGGCGGCGGCGACGTCGGCGGGTTTGGCGACGTTCGCTTTCAGCGTCTCAAGGGCTGTTGCGACCTGGGTTGCCTGATCCTGAACGGTTCTGAGATCGGCGGCGACGCGGGCGGTCGCGTTCTTGTTGGCATCGACGTTGGCCTCGATGCGCGCGGCATCCGTCTTGAGGTTCGCGACGTCCTTGTCGAGCCGCTGCGTGCCAGCTTGAGCGGTTTCGCCTGCGGCGGTCGCAGCCTGCACCCGGCTGTCAACGTCCTTCGTCACGTTGGCGCGCAAGGCGGCGAGTTGCGTCGGCAGACTGGTTTCGAGATCGACGATTTTCGCGGTCAGACCGGCGAGCTGCTCGATGCGCGTCGGGTTTGGATCGTTGACGCCGGCATCGGCCAGTGCCTTGAGCTTGTCTTCGATTTTACCGACGCGCTCGATAACCTGGGTCGAGCCGCTGTCGGAGGCGGCAGAGGCGAGCGCGGCTTTGGTTTCGGCGACGAGCTGTTTCTGGCTGTCAGTGAGCGCCGGAATCGTTTGCGCGGTTTTCTCGAGATCGGCGACGCGGTTGGTGACGACGGCGAGATCGGACGCCGGAGCATTCTTCGAGACTTTTCGTTCGAGCGCGCCGAGACGTTCGGTCAAAGATGCTGTGTCGTTGGCAAAGCGCGACGACGTCGTTTCGAGGCCGAGTTCCGGGACAACCCATTGCAGGGCCAGGAACGAGAGCACGCCGCCAACGACGCCGGCGACGAGATGGCTGAAGAAGCCGCCGCGCCGTTCGACGACGACTTTCGCGTTGGCCGATTTATCGGTTGTCGAAGGTGCCGGCTTCGCTTGCTCGGACTTTTGGGGTTCGGCTTGCATCCTGGCCTCAGAGTTCGATTGGGGGCGTGCGTTTTCCGACGTCGCGTATGCCGACGCTGCAGCGGGGAAGGGAACTTGCTTATCTGGCGCGGCGCGTGATGCGCTCTTCGACGCCGCGGGCTCAGGGCCTTTCGCAACCGGCGTGATCTTGATCTCGGTCGCTTTCAGGTCGAGCGTTGCATGGGGGCGTTTGGCGGGGGCGCCGGGAGGCGCGCTCGAGCCCTTACTCGATTTGTCGTCTGCCATCAGTACTCACGACTCCGTACGAAACTCGTAACGAATTCCAGGACTTCCAAATCCCTGAAGAGATTTGTCGAGCTTGCTGAACTTTCTGCCGGACCCGGAAATCGCTCCTGCTTGCGCTTTCTTACTCTGCTTCCAGACGCGCTGCGAGACGTTTCAGCACGATAAGTATTTCTTCGTGGTTAGGACGGCTGGCAACTATGGTGGCTTGCGGACCGAGCTTCGATTTCACGACAGTGGCGACGGCTTCAGAAATGCAGACGTAGCTTATGTCTGAAAGATCGTTCGGTTTTGCGGCGACGGGAGCAATTTTCGCCCAGGTTTCCGCCGTTCTGGGCGACATCAAAACGACGACATTGATCGCGCCGTCGCGAAGCGCATCGGCAACCTGTGGCGACAACGTTTCCGCTGCAACAGATCGATAGGCGACGACGCGCCGGATCGCTATGCCGCGTTCGGCAAGAGCAGACGGGACATCGAAGGCCATGCGATCGGCCGAAAGGTAAACGAACGGTCCGCCGCCGGCTTCCGATCGCCGGGTAATTTCTGGAACGAGCTCGGCGCCGGTTCCAGGTCCTTCGAAGATCTCGGTGAACCCCATTTCGCGCGCGAGAGCGGCCGTGCCGGGACCGACGGCAAGCAACGGCCGGGGCAGCGCGCGCGTAAGAGCCGGTGACTTCGCCAGCGCTCTTAAGGCGTTGCGGCTCGTTATGATGAGCGTCGACGTTTCGTCGATGGCTGTCGCGGGAATGTCGTTCGAAACGATGCGGATCAGCGGCTCAAGCGTCACCTTGCAGCCGAGCCGCTCAAGCTCCGCTTTCAGCGTCTCGCCGTCGTCTTTGGGACGCGTGACAAGAACGTGCATCAGGCGCTCGAGCGAACAAGGAGAGCCGGGTCGGCTTTGCTCAGGACTTCGTCGGCTGCAGCGAGGCCGATATCGCGGCTTGTGTTCGCGGCGCCCGAGCGCGAGACGTCATATTTCTGCTGACCGTCGAGGGAAAGAACCTGCCCGCGAAACGACAGCCGTTCGCCGTCGATCGTCGCATGAGCCGCGATCGGCGTCCGGCACGAGCCTTCAAGGCGCGCGAGAAATGCGCGCTCCGCCGTTACTGCGCGTTGCGAGTTCACGTCATTCAACGGTGCGACGAAGGCTTCGGCCTCCTTGTCGCCGGTGCGAATTTCAAGTCCGATCGCTCCCTGTGCGGCGGCGGGCAGCATATCGGCGGACGGAACGATCGCGGTGATCCGGTCGGAAAGTCCAAGGCGGTTTAATCCGGCGACGGCGAGGAACGTCGCCTCGGCAACGCCGTCCTTGAGCTTGCGCAAGCGCGTTTCGACGTTGCCGCGAAAATCGATGACGCTGAGATCGGGGCGGATGCTCAACACTTGCGATTTGCGCCGTAGTGACGAAGTTCCGACGATCGCTCCGATGGGCAGGGCGGAGATGTTGGCGTGCTTCAAAGAGATGAAGGCATCGCGCGGGTCTTCTCGCGGCAGGACCGCGCCAAGGGCGAGCCCGTCCGGCAATTCCGTCTGCATGTCCTTCATGGAATGCACGGCGATGTCGATCTCGCGGGCGAAGAGCGCGTCTTCAATTTCCTTGGTGAACAGACCTTTTCCGCCGATATCGGAGAGCGGGCGGTCGGTCACGCGATCGCCGGTCGTCTTGATGATCGTGATGGATATGGCGTCCTCGGACAGTCCGTGAGCCTTGGCGAGCCGATCGCGGACTTCATGGGCCTGGGCCAGCGCCAACGGCGAGCCACGGGTCCCGATACGAATGCGGGCAGCTTGCAAAGAGGTTTCTCCGGATGCTAGGCGGGGCACTCGGCCCGCAGGCCAATTCGGGCGCCATTAATGCTCCAAAGGAACGCGAATTCCAACCTCGCCCAACAAGAACTTAACGAGATGATGCCGCACGCCGATTCCGCTCAAGGTTCTTCACTCGTACTCGGCATCGAGACGAGCTGCGACGAAACGGCCGTGGCCGTCGTCGAGCGGCGTGCGGACGGGCAGGGGCGCATTCTTTCCAACGTCGTCTTATCGCAATTCGACAAGCACGCGATCTACGGCGGCGTGGTTCCGGAAATTGCGGCGCGCGCCCATACCGATTGCCTGGACCGGCTGGTGCAGGTCGCCTTGGCGGAAGCTAAAATCGGGTTCTCCGATCTTTCCGGCATTGCCGCCGCATCGGGGCCGGGACTTATCGGTGGCCTCATCGTCGGGGCGACGACGGGCAAGGCGCTGGCGCTTGCGACGGGGAAACCGTTTCTCGCGATCAACCATCTCGAGGCGCACGCGCTGACCGTCGGTTTGACCGACGGCGTTCGGCCACCCTACCTGATGCTTCTCGTCTCAGGCGGGCATACGCAACTGCTGCTGGTCGAGGATGTCGGCCGCTATCGCAGGCTTGCGACGACGATCGACGATGCGCTGGGTGAAGCCTACGACAAGACGGCTAAGCTTTTGGGACTGCCGATGCCGGGCGGTCCGTCCGTCGAAAAGGCGGCGCTCAGCGGCAATCCCAAGCGGTTCGATCTGCCGCGTCCGATGGCCGGGCGCGAGGACCCTCATTTTTCATTCGCTGGATTGAAAACGGCGGTCCGGCATGCGGCGGCGAAGATCGCGCCGCTGTCGGCAACGGATGTCGCCGATCTTTGTGCGTCGTTCCAGGCGGCGGTTTGCGAAAGCGTTGCGGATCGCGTGCGGCGTGCGATGCGGGTTGCTCTGTCGTCGCTTCCCGAAGATCGGCGAAAACCGTTTGTCGTTGCCGGCGGCGTGGCGGCGAACAAGGTTCTGCGTGCGGCGCTTGTCGGCGTGTCGGAGGATTTCGGCTTCACGTTTCATGCGCCGCCATTGGGACTATGTACCGACAATGGTGCGATGATCGCCTGGGCCGGGGCGGAACGCCTGGCGCTCGGTCTTGCCGACGGATTGCAGGCGCCGGTTCGGCCGCGCTGGCCGCTCGATCCCGACGCCGTCAAAGCAACAGGTGCGGGAGTCAAAGCATAAGTCTGACGCACGCGTCATCGTAGCGTGCTAAGCTTTGGCGGCATCGGAGTGGGGGACGCGTTTTTGCAATTGCGATCGATCAGCATCATCGGCGGAGGCGCGTGGGGAACAGCGCTCGCACAGACGCTTTCGTACAACGATGCGAACGTGACGCTCTGGGCGCGCGAGCCTGAAATCGTCGAAGATATCAATGCCCGTCACGTCAATCGCGTGTTTCTGCCGGGCGTGGATCTCAACGTATCCATCCGCGCGACGGGCGATCTCGCGAAGGTTGCGGCGGCGGATGCGATCCTCGCCGTTGCTCCGGCGCAGCATTTGCGTGCCGTGCTCTCCGATCTGGCGCGGCACCTGCCGAATGGCGTGCCGATCGTCATCTGTTCGAAGGGGATCGAACAGGCGACTGGCAAGTTCATGGGCGACGTGCTCGAAGAGGTCGTGCCGCAGGCGACGCGCGCCGTGCTGTCCGGCCCGAGCTTCGCCGCCGACGTCGCGCGAGGATTGCCGTCCGCGTTGACGCTTGCCTGCCGCAACGAAGCGGTCGGACGTGCGCTGACAGCGTCGCTGTCGTCCCGGCAGATGCGGCTCTACTGGTCGAGCGATGTGCTCGGTGCCGAACTCGGCGGCTCCGTCAAGAACGTGTTGGCGATTGCAGCCGGGATCGTCGAAGGGCGCGGACTGGGGACCAGCGCGCATGCGGCGATCGTCACCCGCGGTTTCGCCGAACTGCGCCGCTTCGGAGACGTGATGGGCGCGCGGCCCGAAACGCTGCTTGGCTTGTCGGGCCTTGGCGATCTCATTCTGACGTGCGGCAGCGCGCAGTCACGCAATATGTCGCTCGGACGAGGTTTGGGCGAGGGGCGCACGCTTTCGGAAATCCTCGGGGGGCGTTCGGCCGTCACGGAAGGCGTATACACGGCGGCAGCGCTCGTCGGCCTGGCGCGCAGCAAGGCTGTCGAGATGCCGATCGCGGAGGCCGTGCATGAAATCATCGAGGGGCGGCTTGGCGTCGACGAGGCCATCGCCGGACTGATGCAGCGTCCACTCAAGGCCGAGGACTGAGGACGTCGCAGCGGCGCTGTAACGGGTGGCGACGCCTTTACCGAATCTCAAGACAGTTTCGACAATGTGGCCTCAACGGCGGCCGCGACCCCTGAGGTCCAGGCCCCACGCTGAAGAAGCGTCTCCTGTCGTGTCGCGTCCAAGGACCCCATGCTCGTCGAGCGTGGGGTCTTTGATTTTTGGGCACGGGTTGAGCGGCCTCCCGTTTCACGCTACGCAACGCGTCGATGCTTTGCAAAGGCCCCCTAGCATGCCCGCTTACTGGCTATTGAAATCGGAGCCCGACGCGTTTTCGTGGGACGAGCTCGTATCGCGCGGTGCGAAGGGCGAATCCTGGGATGGCGTGCGCAACTATCAGGCGCGCAACAACATGCGCGCGATGAAGGTCGGCGATCTCGGTTTTTTCTATCATTCGAATGAGGGGAAGAACGTCGTCGGTATTTGCCGCATCATCGCGCTGGCGCATCCGGAGGCGAAAGACGAAACCGGAAAATGGGAGTGTGTCGACGTTGCCGCCGTCGCACCGGTGCCGAACCCGGTGACGCTCGAAGCGATAAAAGCCAATCCGAAGCTCGGCGGCATGGTGCTGGTCAACAATTCGCGCCTCTCGGTGCAGCCCGTTTCCGCCGATGAGTGGAAAGAAGTCTGCCGCATGGGCGGGGTCGAGCAACGGAAGCTCAAGGTGTGAGCAGCGAACGTCTCGATCGCGCTGACCCACAATCGCTCGCGAATTTCATCAAAGCGAACACCGAATTGCTGGCGCCGCCTCTGGTGCCGGAAATCCTGCTGCATCTGGCCGCGGAGTCGCTGCCGATCTGGCAAAAGACGGAAGAACAGCTCGGCGAAATGAACGTGCCGCCGCCTTATTGGGCTTTCGCCTGGGCCGGCGGGCAGGCCGTGGCGCGCTATCTGCTCGACACCCCGGATATCTGCCGGGGCCTTCCCGTGCTCGACCTTGGATCAGGTTCCGGCATCTCCGCGATAGCGGCCGCCAAAACCGGAGCCCAGCACGTTCTCGCCGCCGACATCGACGCCCTGGCGCTTGCTGCGTGCGGCCTCAACGGTAAGGCTAATAACGTTCATTTCGACGTCACGGAGGCCGATCTTCTGGCGCGGCCTGGACCTAAGGAAGGCGTCGTCATCGTCGGCGATCTCTTCTATGAACGCGAGCTTGCCGATCGGGTGCTGGGCTTCATAGATTCCGCAAAATTGGCGGGATGCACGGTCCTCATCGGCGACCCGCAACGGAGCTATTTCCCGCGCGGACGCTTCGAAAAACTTATTGAATACCAGGTGCCCGTAACGCGCGAACTCGAAGATGCGGAAATCAAGCGGTCGGCCGTCTGGCGTGCCTGACGGTTGCGTTGCGGTCCTACCTTCGAGCATGTTGTGGCGGGCGGATTGTCGCATCATAATGACCAAACTAATGGCCGCATCCCAGACGGCTAGCCGGAGGAACGTTCGAAATGTCCGACAAAGTTTATCCCGTTCCCGCCGAGTGGGCGGAACGCGCGTACATCAACGCCGATCAGTACCGGGAATTGTATGAGCGGTCCGTCTCCGATCCCGAGGGGTTCTGGTCGGACGCCGGCAAGAGGCTCGAGTGGATCAAGCCTTACAGCCGCGCCAAGAACACCTCGTTCCAACCCGGCAACGTCGACATCCGCTGGTTCGAGGACGGTACGCTCAACGTCTCCGCGAACTGCATCGACCGGCATCTGGCAACACGCGGCGATCAGGTGGCGATCATTTGGGAAGGCGACAACCCGAACGAAAGCGAGACGATCACCTACCGGCAACTCTCCGAGCGCGTGCAGCGGTTCGCGAACGTGCTCAAGAAGCACGGCGTCAAGAAGGGTGACCGCGTCACGATCTATCTGCCGATGATTCCGGAAGCGGCTTATGCCATGCTCGCCTGCACGCGCATCGGCGCGGTGCATTCGATTGTTTTCGGCGGCTTCTCGCCGGACAGCTTGCAGAACCGCGTCGAAGATGCGGAATCGACGGTCATCATCACCGCGGATGAAGGTCTGCGCGGCGGCAAACCCGTTCCTCTGAAAAAGAATGCCGATGCCGCTCTCGCCAAATGTACAGGCGACAAAAAAATGCTCGTCGTGCGCCGCACCGGCAATCCGGTGGCATGGACTCCGGGCCGGGATCTTTGGCTGCACGAGGAACTCGAATCCGTTTCGCCCGAATGCCCGCCGGAAGAAATGGGGGCGGAAGATCCGCTGTTCGTTCTTTATACGTCAGGATCGACGGGCAAGCCGAAGGGCGTGGTGCATACGACCGGCGGCTATCTGCTTTATGCGTCGATGACGCACCAGTACGTTTTCGACTACCACGATGGCGACATCTACTGGTGCACCGCCGATGTCGGCTGGGTGACGGGTCATACCTACATCGTGTACGGGCCGCTTGCGAACGGCGCGACGTCGCTGATGTTCGAAGGCGTTCCGACATATCCGAGCGCATCGCGCTTCTGGGACGTTGTCGACAAGTGGAAGGTGTCGATTTTCTACACGGCGCCGACGGCGATCCGCTCGCTGATGGGCGCGGGCGATGATCTCGTCAAACGCTCGAGCCGTTCCTCGCTTCGCCTTCTCGGGTCGGTCGGCGAGCCGATCAATCCTGAGGCGTGGGAGTGGTATTACAATGTCGTTGGTGAAGGCCGTTGCCCGATCGTCGATACGTGGTGGCAGACGGAAACCGGCGGCATCATGATTTCGCCGTTGCCCGGCGCGACCGACTTGAAGCCGGGGTCCGGGACGAAACCGTTCTTCGGCGTGCAGCCGGCGCTGGTCGACGACAAGGGGCAATTGCTCGAGGGCGAAGCGCAGGGCAACCTCGTTATTCTCGATAGCTGGCCCGGCCAGTCGCGCACGATCTACAAAGATCACGATCGTTTCGAAAAGACGTACTTCTCGGCCTATCCCGGAATGTACTTCAGCGGCGACGGCTGCCGGCGCGATGCCGACGGCTATTACTGGATCACCGGCCGCGTCGACGACGTCATCAACGTTTCCGGTCATCGCATGGGAACGGCGGAAGTCGAAAGCGCGCTGGTCTCGCATCCCAAGGTGGCGGAAGCCGCGGTCGTCGGGTATCCGCACGATCTCAAGGGACAGGGCATTTACTGCTACATCACGCTCATCATTGGCGAGAACGGCGACGACGGCCTGAAGAAAGATCTTGTCGCGCACGTGCGCCGTGAAATCGGGCCGATCGCGTCTCCGGATCTCATCCAGTTTTCGCCGGGTCTGCCGAAAACGCGATCGGGCAAGATCATGCGCCGCATTCTGCGCAAGATCGCCGAGGATGATTTTGGAAATCTCGGAGATACCTCGACGCTTGCCGATCCGGCGGTCGTCGACGAACTGATCACGAACCGGCAGAACAAGCGCGGTGCAGCCTAGAAGTCCGACGCGATGCCGCCCGTTTCCCAATCGCCGAAACGGGTCGGCTCGGGTCCTGAACGGCCACCGACTTCGGTCGGTCGTGTTTGATTGGCGGCCTGCTGGCGGCGTGCTTCGGCCTCCGCCAGCGCCCGTTGCGCCTCCGGAGTGAGCGGCCGGGCTTCGCCATTCGGCTCTGAAGCTTCAGCGTTCTTTTCTCGATCGGGATCGGTGTTCACGACAGCGGCACCTTGATTTATGGCCGGAGGGCGGCTCCTTCAGGCCTTTATACGATCTTGACGGGACCATATATATGCTGCGGTCGGCCGCATGATGGCCGGTGGTCGCTTATGGGATCCGTCACGAATGCCGATGAACTATGCCAGGACAGCGCTTCTTCTCGCTGTGCTCACCGCGATTTTCGTGGCGCTCGGCGCTGCCGTCGGCGGTAAGTCCGGTCTGGTCTTCGCCTTCTTCGCGGCGATGGTCATGAACGCGTTCAGCCTGTGGAAGTCCGACACGGCCGTGTTGCGCATGTTCAATGCGCAGGAGGTCGACGACCGGTCGGCGCCCGAATACGTTCAGCTCGTTCGTGATCTCGCGAAACGGGCCGGGCTGCCGATGCCGCGCGTCTATGTGATGAACAATCCGCAGCCCAATGCATTCGCGACCGGACGCAACCCATCGAACGCAGCGGTCTGCGCATCGACGGGGCTGCTCGAAACTTTGAACCGCGACGAGCTTGCGGGTGTCATGGCGCACGAGCTTTCGCACATCAAAAATCGCGATACGCTGACGATGGCTGTCGCGGCGACGATCGGCGGCGCGGTGTCGATGTTCGCGCAGTACCTGCAATTCGGAATGCTGTTCGGCGGCGGACGCAGCGATGAGCGCGGCGGACTTGGTGTCATCGGTACGCTGGCGGCGGTGATCATCGCGCCGATGGCGGCCGGCCTCGTGCAGATGGCCATCAGCCGCTCGCGCGAATATCAGGCCGATCGCATGGGCGCGATGATTTGCGGAAATCCGCTTTGGCTTGCCTCGGCGCTCAGAAAGATCGACCGCTCGGCGCGGCGCGTTGAAAATCCGGAAGCGGAAGCCGTTCCGGCGGCGGCGCACATGTTCATCATCAATCCGCTCAACGGGCATGGCGTCGACAATCTTTTCTCGACGCATCCGAACGTGGAGAACCGGATCGCAGCGCTTGAGGCGATGGCCCGCGAGATGGGCGTGACGTCGGCTGCGGCTCGTGGCGAAGCCGAGCCGACAGACTGGGACGCGATGCCCAATGCGTCGGACGACAGCCGCGGCGAAGTCTGGATCGGCGGACAGAAGTACACGAAACCTCCGAGCCCGTGGGGTTGACGTGTCGAAGGCCGTGACGAACGACCGTGGCGCCCGGTATGGCAAGCGCCCTCCAGCGCGTCAGCGAAGCGCGCCGAATCCGTCTGCACCGCCGTCCAGCGCGGATGGCTTGCTAGCGCGCGACGTCGCCGTTTCGGCGCTGTTCTCGGTGCTGATCGAGAAGCGGCCGTTCGACGATGTATTTGCGAAAGCCGCGGCGGCGCGAAATCTGGTGGCACGTGACCGCGCGTTTGCGCGGCTGATTGCGACGACGGTCCTGCGCAATCGCGGTTCGCTGCAAGCCGTGCTTCGGACGTATCTTGAAAAGCCATTGCCCGAGCATCTTGGGCGGCTGGAGCAAATCCTGCTCGCAGCGGCTGCGCAGCTTTTGCTGATCAAAACGCCGCCGCACGCGGCCATTTCGCTCGCGGTCGATCAGTGTCGCGCGGATCGCATCGGTAAGCGGTTCGGTAATCTCGCCAACGCCGTGTTGCGGCGGCTGAGCGAAAGCGGCAGCGGACGTCTGGCATCGCTCGACAACGTCATGCTGACGTTTCCGGACTGGCTGATTGACCGGTGGAGCCGCACGTATGGCGTCGCCGAGGCCCGGCAAATCGCGCGCGCTTCGCTCTCGGAGCCGCCGCTCGACATTACCGTCAAATCCGACGCCGACACGTGGGCATCGTGCCTCAATGGCGTTGCGTTGCCGACAGGATCTATCCGCTGCTCGCATGTCGGACGCATCGAAGAGCTTGACGGCTACAATGACGGCGCATGGTGGGTTCAGGACGCCGCCGCCGCGCTGCCGGTGAAGCTTCTTGGTGACGTGAGTGGGCTCTCGGTTCTCGATCTTTGCGCTGCGCCCGGCGGCAAGACGGCGCAACTTGCGGCGGGCGGCGCGCGCGTCCTCGCCGTCGATAAATCAGCGGGTCGATTGGCGCGTCTGCAGGAAAATTTGCAGCGCCTCGGTCTCTCGGCGGAGATTTCGGTTGCGGACGCGCAAAGCTTCAGCAGCGAGACGGCGTTCGATGTCGTGCTGCTCGATGCTCCGTGTACCGCAACGGGCACGATCCGGCGCCATCCGGATATTCTTTATCTGAAGCGGCCCGAGGATGTCGCGGCGCTTGCGGCCTTGCAAGCCAAGCTGTTGCGGCAGGCGGCGAGTCTCGTGAAGTCCGGCGGCACGCTGCTGTACTGCACATGCTCGCTCGAACCGGAAGAAGGCGAGGAACAGATCGCGGCGTTTCTGTCCGAGCATCGCGATTTTCGGCGGCGGCCGATCGCCCTCGACGAGACGGTCATCCCGCTGCTGTGGCGGACGGCCGACGGCGATCTCCGGACGCTGCCCTCGTATTTTTCAGAATTTCCCGACGGACTTCGCGGCCTCGACGGCTTCTATGCGGCGATGCTGGTCAAGGCCGATTGTTAACGGATACCTGAGCGCTGCGCCTTGTTTTCGCGCCGGTGCAAGGCTAGTTCGGAAGACATCACGCGTCAGTCAGGGAACCGCATGGCGAGTCTCAACGTCACGGAGCGTTTGAAAATACGCTCGCTGTCGGTCGAGCGGCTGCGGCGGCGGGCTTTGACGCGGACGCTATCGTCACCGATTTTTCGCTGGCGCTATGCGGGAGCCGGCGCGGATCAGATCCTCATTGTGCCGCAGGAATTGCGTGCGGCCGATCCGAGTTTCTGGAGCGAAGTTGCGCACGGTCACTTCGGCCTCGCTTCGCAAATCGCGGACCTTAAGGGTGCGTCGCCGTTTCGCGTCAAGCCTCCGAGCCCGGCCTGGGCACGCGAGCTGCACGGTTTCGGCTGGCTTCGCCATCTCGCGGCAACGGAAGAAGAGGAAGCAGCGGCAGCAGCGCGCGACCTCGTGCTCGATTGGATTTCGCTACGCAATGCGGCGAGCGGGATCGCTTATGAACCGGAGATCGTCGGACGCCGGCTGATTTCCTGGATCGCGCAAGCGGGCATGCTGCTCGAAGATCTCGATGCGCGGTCTTATTCGGCGGTAATGTCGAACATCGGTCAGCAGATCGTTACGCTCAAAGCGACATGGCGGAGCGCGCCGGATGGAATTCCGCGCCTGACCTGCCTCATCGCGCTGGTGCTTTCCGATCTCGCGGTTTCCGGTCACGACCGGCAGCTCAAGGACGCGCAAGAGTCTCTCATCGAGGAACTGCAGCGGCAAATCCTGGAGGACGGCGGGCACGTGAGCCGCAGTGCCAGCGTGCTCGCGGATCTGATCCTCGATTTGCTGCCGCTTGGTCAGTGCTTCCATTCGCGAGGACGGCAACCGCCTGAAGAAATCAGCGCGTCGGTCAAGAAATCCCTGGGCTTCCTGCGCTTCATGCGTCTTGGCGACGGCATGCTGGCGCGCTTCAATGGCGTCAGCACGGGCTCGCCTGCGACGGTCGCAACTGTGCTCGGATATTCGGGAGCGGATCTCGAATTGCCGTCTGCGGCGCAGGCGTCCGGTTACGCCCGTCTCGAGCGTGGAGATACGACGATCGTTGTCGATGTCGGCTCGCCGCCGCCGCTCGAAATGGCGACGGAAGCGCAAGCCGGCGCACTCTCGTTCGAAATGTCGTCGCGGCAATATCTGGTGCTGGCGAATGGCGGGTTTCCGGGTCCTGCCGATCAAAGCTGGGTGTCTGCCGCGCGCGCGACGGCGAGCCACAACACGCTCGCGCTTGCGGAAACATCGTCGTCGCGCCTTGTGCGTCATCCGCAGCTCGAGGCGATGATCGGGGGAATGCCGATCAAAGGTCCGGACAATGTGTTTTCGGCGTCCGGCGAAAAGGACGGACAGATCTTTATCGATACCAGCCACGATGGCTATCTGAAGCGCTTCGGGCTGATCCATTCGCGCCGTCTGTCGCTATCTGCCGACGGCAATACGCTCGAGGGCGTCGATGCGCTGAGGCCGCCGAAAGGGCAGCTTCGGCTCAAGACCGATTTACCTTACGCGATCCATTTTCATCTGCATCCCGATTGCCGCTGCACGCTCGACGAGCCGAGCCTCTGCCGCGTGAAGCTCCCGGATGGACGCATCTGGATGTTCAGCGCCAAGGGCTCGACGCTGACGATCGAGGAAAGCATTTTCTATGTCGATAGCGCGGGCCCGAGGCCGTCGCTGCAGATCGTGCTGCGCGGAACGACGTTCGGCGAAACCGACGTTCACTGGTCGATGCGTTGCGAGCCTGACATGCTCGGCTGATCGGTCGAATTTGCCGGTATACGCGGCACAATCGCGCGTTTCACTTTGAGTAGGATGGCCTTGCGGGTGAGAGCGTGATAACCGCGTCTCACAACCATGCGGGGTGACTATGGCCGATCCGAAAATACGACGCGCGCTGCTCTCGGTTTCCGACAAGACGGGGCTTCTGGCCTTCGCCAAGTCATTGGCCGAGCGGGGTATTGAGATCGTATCGACCGGCGGGACGGCGTCAGCTTTGAAAGCGGCGGGACTGAACGTCATCGACGTTTCGGAGCTGACCGGCTTCCCGGAAATGATGGACGGCCGAGTGAAGACGCTGCATCCGCGCGTGCATGGCGGTCTTCTCGGCATGCGCGGCAACGCCGAGCACGAAAAATCCGCGCGCGATCATGGCATCCTTCCGATCGATCTTCTGGTCGTCAATCTCTATCCGTTCGAGGCGACGGTAGCGAAGGGCGCGTCGTATGAAGATTGCGTCGAGAACATCGATGTCGGCGGTCCGGCGATGATCCGTGCGGCCGCAAAAAATCATGACAGCGTGGCGGTCATCGTCGAGACTGAAGATTACGCGCGACTGTTGACCGAGCTTTCCGAAAACGATGGCGCGACGAGCCTTTCTTTCCGCAAGGCGCTTGCAGCGAAGGCTTTCGCGCGTTCGGCGGCCTACGATGCTGCGATCAGCAATTGGTTTGCGGGTGTGCTTGAAACGCCTGCGCCGGAGTGGCGCGCGTTCGGCGGCAAGCTCGCGCAGTCGCTCCGCTATGGCGAGAACGCTCATCAGTCGGCGGTGCTGTACATTTCGGATCGTGGCCGCGCTGGTGTCGCAACGTCGCGACAGCTGCAGGGCAAGGAACTCTCGTACAACAACATCAACGATACGGATGCGGCGTTCGAACTAGTATCGGAGTTCGATGCCAACGTCCCGGCGGTTGCGATCATCAAGCATTCCAATCCGTGCGGCGTGGCGATCGGCGGATCGATTGTGGATGCGTATCTGAAAGCGCTGGCGTCGGATTCCGTCAGCGCATTCGGTGGCATCGTGGCGCTCAATCAGGCGATCGATAAAAGCGCGGCTGAGGAAATCACCAAAATCTTCACCGAGGTCGTCATTGCTCCTGATGCAACCGACGAGGCGAAGACAATTTTCGCGGCGAAGAAAAATCTGCGGCTGCTGCTGACAGGCGGGTTGGCGGAGAGCCGCGCGGCTGGTTTGCTCGTTAAGTCGGTCGCGGGCGGCTTCCTCGTGCAGACGCGCGACAACAAGAATTCCGATGATCTCGATTTGCGGGTCGTCACCAAGCGCGCGCCGTCACCCAGCGAGCTTTCCGATTTGAAATTCGCGTTCAAGGTGGCGAAGCACGTCAAGTCGAACGCCATCGTCTATGCCAAGGGCGGCGCGACGGTCGGTGTCGGTGCCGGCCAGATGAGCCGCGTCGACTCGGCGCGCATCGCCGCTTGGAAGGCGGCGGAAGCTGCCAAGGCGCAAGGCCTTGATGCGCCGCTGACGATCGGGTCGGTCGTGGCGTCGGATGCCTTCTTCCCGTTCGCCGATGGATTGATCACGGCGGCGGATGCGGGCGTCACGGCGGTCATTCAGCCGGGCGGCTCGATGCGCGACGACGAGGTGATCAAGGCGGCCGACGAGCGTGGCCTCGCGATGGTATTCACCGGGGTTCGCCACTTCCGGCATTGAGGCTGGCTCGTACCCCCACCCCTAACCCCTCCCCGCAAGGGGGAGGGGAATAGTGGGGGGTTGCGCGTTGGCGGTGCTGAAGGCTGGCGCTCGCGCTTATGGCTGCCCCTCACCCTAGCCCTCTCCCCGTGAAAACGGGGAGAGGGAATGGTCCTGCGATTGCTCACTTGCCCTGCCCGCAAGGGGGAGGGGAATTTGTGGTGTCTCTGAGAGAGCGGTGGCCGCATCGGCGGTGCTGAAGGCTGGCGCTTGCGCATATGCCTGCCCCTCACCCTAACTTTCTCCCCGTGAAGAACGGGGAGAGGGAATGGCCCTGCGATTGCTCATTAGTTTGTGAGAGGCTGGGTTAGTTCGTATGCGGTTTTGTGCGGACGAACAGCATCAGCACGACGCCGATCAGCAGAAACGCGAGGATCGCGGACATGCCGATGCGCTGGCTGCCGGTTTGCTGCGTTAGGAACGCAACGGCGAACGGCGCGAGGAACGCCGTCACCTTTCCGGAGAAGGCGAACAGGCCGAAGTACTGTGTGATCTTTTCCGCTGGCGCCAAGCGGGCGAGCAGCGAGCGGCTGGCGGCCTGCACGGGTGCCGCGACGAGGCCGACGAGAATGGCGAAGGCGAGGAACACCTGCTCGCCCGTCGCCGAGAACGGTTTTGATCCCGTCACCTTTTCCGCAACCTCGGTCGTGAACAGGATGTGCGTTTTGTCGACCGAGAGAATTCCGACCGCTCCGGCGACGAGCGCCAGAAGCGCGACGATGATGACGGTCTTCGGTCCGAAGCGATCGTCGAGGCGGCCGCCGATCAGGGCGCCGAATGCGCCGACGAGCGTCAGAACGATCCCGAACATGCCGAGTTCGAGCGGTCCCCAGCCGAAGATCGATGCTCCGTAGATGCCGCCGAAGGCGAAGATCGCGGTCAAGCCATCGGTGAAAATCATGCGTGCGATCAGGAAGACCATGAGGCTCGGCATCGACGGCAGGGACTTGATCGTGTGCCAAAGTTCGGTCGCCGCGGAATGCTGCGGCTCGTTCGGGCTGCGCGGCGTTCGCCTGTCGGGGACGAACAGGAAAAACGGGATGATGAAAATCGCGAACCATACGGCGGCGAACGGGCCGGTGATGCGGTCGCTTTGATGTGAGGTTGCGTCGAGGTTCAGTAGCGGATCGAGGCCCAGAAGCGTTGTCGTTGCTCCTGGCATGGGAACCAGGAAGCCTGCGACGAGCGCCAAGCTGACGAGGCCACCGAAATATCCGACGGCCCAGCCTGTTCCTGACAAACGGCCGAGTTCGCTTCGCGGCACGAGGCCGGTCATGATCGCGTTCGAGAAGACGCTCATCAGTTCGGCGGCCAAGGTTGCCGCGACGAAGCCCGCGAGCACGAGCAGGATTGTCGTCAACGGTGCGCCGGGCGTTCCGAGCCAGAGAGCGCTCAGGCCGGAGAGAAAGACGAGTGAGAGCGCGGCCATCCAGGGTTTGCGTGCGCCGCGTCCGTCGGCCGCAGCGCCGAGAAACGGGCTCAGCACGGCGATCAGCAAACCGGCGACGGCGGCCGCGTAACCCCAGAGCGCTTGTCCGCAGGCAGCATTCTCGCTGCCCTCCGCGATAAGCGTGCCGCAGACCGGGTTCTGGACAATGGCGTTAGCGAAGTAGGGCGCGAACAGGAATGTCTGCACGAGCGTGTAGTGCGGCTGCGTCGCCCAATCGAACAGCATCCACGACACCAAGGCTCGCGATGGGGCGCGTTCGGGTTCAGGAGGTGCCGTCGAGGCTCGGTTCGCGGCTTCGCTTGCAGCGCCTGTCGCCATGAAGTCCCCCTTCGTCGACGCTTGAGTGCGCGTGCCCGGCGCATCTCAGCCAATTTCGGCTGTCAGTCGCGCAGCACGATCAGATGGTCGGGAAGCTCGTTCGGATCGATCGATCCCGGCGGAAAATGTTCCGAGAGATGCGAGCCGATACGCTCGATGGCGTGGACGAAACCGTCCGTCGCTTTGCCGGCGCCGATCTCTCTCGTGAATTCATCGACGATCGACTGCCATGTTCCTTTCGGCACGCGCTGATCGATGCCGCTGTCGGCGATGATGTCGACGCGCTGCTCGGCGAGCGAGACGAAAATCAGGACGCCCGTCCGTCCGGTTGTCGTATGGAGGTTCTGCGCGAGGAATTGCTCGGCGGCGCGCCGCCGGGTGTTGGCGCGCAGGATCGAGCGCGGCACGAGCGCCATGCGGACTTTCGGATGCCACGCGAGGAAGAACAGCGCGAGAAATACGACCAGCTGGATGAGGAAGATGATCTGGACCTTCATCCAGGTGAAGTAGATGAGCGGCCAGGGAACGATCAGCGCCAGCAGCGCCGCCCACATCAGCGGGATGTGGTCGTAACGGCTGCTTTGATCGGCGATGACGGCGACGATTTCGCCCGACGTCGTGCGCTCGGCGTTGGTGATCGCATCGGAAATCCGCTCGGCGTCTGTGCTGCTGATGAAGCCCATCGATCGCAATCGTTCCGTTGTTTTCGCCGTCATTGCTACCAGCTTCCCGATGCTCCGCCGCCGCCGAAGCTTCCGCCGCCACCGGACCAGCCGCCTCCTCCGCCACCGCTCGACCAGCCACCTCCGCTGCCCCATCCGCCGGAGCCGCCAGGTATGATGACGATGCCGCCGCGGCGGCGCCGTCCATCGGGTGTGCCGGTCTGCATCGATCGCGCGCTGTTGTAGTTGATCCAAAGGATGAAGGCGACGAATGCCAAGAAGATCAGCAATTGAAACATGTCTGCCGAGTCCTCGGGCGAAGCGTGGCCGCCCTGCGCGCGGCGCTTCACCTCTTCGGGGTCGCCGAGAACAACGGTTCGAATGTCGCGAACGCCGTCCTTGATGCCGCCGGCGTAGTCGCCGCGCCGGAACTTCGGCAGGATCGCATTTTGAATGATGAGCGCCGACATCGTGTCGGTCATATACGGTTCGAGGCGGCGGCCGACCTCGATGCGCACCTTGCGGTCGTTGGGCGCGACGATCAGCAGAATGCCGTTGTCCTTGCCCTTCTGGCCGATCCCCCACTTGCGCGCGAGGCCGATGCCGTAGTCCTCGATCGCGTAGCCATCGAGCGACTTCACCGTGACGACGGCGATCTGGTCGGTCGAGGTCTGCTCGAGATCGGCGAGTGTGCGTTCGAGGTCCGCCTTGTCCTGTGGCGTGAGCAGACCGGCCTGATCGGTGATGCGGCCGGCAAGCTCCGGGTAGTTCGGCGCGGCAAACGCCGGCGCGATCAAAATAGTGCACGCCGCAAGCAGGACCAGCAGTGCGTTGCGCACGCTGCCCCAAGGCTCGCGACGTGTCATCATGGACCGGGCGGCGATTGCTGCGACCGTCATCGGGCGGACTCCGCCAAGGAGTTCAAACCGCTGCCGTTACGATTTGCCGAAATCGACTTTGGGCGCCTTCTGCTCTTCGGCCGGGATGTCGAATGTCGCCATCTCCTTGGCCGAAGGATAGAGCGCCGTTTTCCAGAGGCGTCCGGGGAACGTCGTGATTTCGGTATTGTAGGCGCGGACGGCGTCGATGTAATCGCGCCGCGCGATGGCAATGCGGTTCTCGGTGCCGGCCAACTCGCTCTGCAGCGCCAGGAAGTTCTGTCCCGACTTAATGTCCGGGTAGCGTTCGACGACGGCCATCAACCGGCCGAGCGCGCCGCCGAGCGTCGACTGCGCATCCTGGAATTTCTTCATGGCATCCGGATTGGTAAGGATGTCCGGCGGGATCTGAATGTTCGTCGCCTGCTTGCGAGCTTCCGTGACTTCGGTCAGCACCGTCTTTTCCTGATCTGCGAAACCTTTCACGGATTCGACGAGATTCGGGATGAGGTCGCTGCGGCGCTTATATTGGTTCAGGACCTCGCTCCAATTGGCTTTCGCCTGCTGCTCATATGTAGGAATCGTATTGATTCCGCAGCCCGCCATTGCGAGCGCAGTTCCGATGATCGCGAAGAGTGCGAGCGGCCGGATAACGAACATTCTGGTGATGGCGGTCATGACGCGGGTCGTCCCTGTTCTGGCGCCTCGCGGGCGCGCACGCAGTGAGCTTCGCAAGGCCTTACGGCCCGCTCTTTCCTATGAGTTTCCTAGACGGCGTTCAAGTGAGGCAAGCGGAGAAGACACCGTCTTCGCAACGAATGATGCGGTTTTCTGATGCCGATCGCGTTTCTGAATGCTCTCCAGCAGAAACTTGAGACAGCGCGCCCGCCGACGGCTGCTGTCGGTGCACGGCGCGGCCTCAGACGACAAAGGCCGCACTCCAAATGCGGCCTTTTCAATTCGCTTAGAATTCGCGCTAAGTCGGAAGCCGGTTATTTGCGGGGGGATGAATTGGGAGTAACTGCTTCCAGCGCGATAACGACATGTCCACGCGTATTGGGAAGGCCGAAGCGAATACGGGAATACTGAAAACTACGGCCACCATAATCATACATGCCAATGCAGCCTGCATGACCTGAATGATGTGCTTCAATCGAATGCACCCTTCTGTGACATTGCGAGTGCATTTTGCTTGTCGAGTGTGGCTTGAGGTTGGCGCATCTGCGGCGCAGAGAAGAATGTGCGGCGCACGAATTGCGTCGCCGCACACGTTCGAATGTTACCACCAGCGGCAATAGCGGCGGCCATGTCTCCACCAGCAATGGCGGTGGCGATGATGCCAGCGGCGGCGCCAGTAGACGTTCTGCGTCTGCGATGCCTGCTTGGAAATGTGATTCAGAGCCTGAACGTTTGCGTTGACGGTAGCGCTCGCATACCCCGCACCGAGCACCATCGTGACAGCAAGAATTGCTATCCCCAGTATCGTCCTCATTACGTCGTCTCCTCAATTGGCGGCGCCGCCTTGACGCCGGGAGCAACTATAACGATCGCGATTTCGTGCTTCTCCATACGGATTTGTGAGGTAGCGCGTTTTCGCAGATCTTGTGCAATCGCGCTACGCTTACATTTTTGTATGCCGGCTTATGCATTCGCCGACATAAAGGGAGTTATTTCCAGCGGAGCCATTCGAGCGATTTCGGACCGCGGCAGAAATCCTGGCGGTGCAGATAGTAACAGCGGCGGCCGTCGAAATAATCGTCTTTATAGAACGGGTCGCCGGCATACGTCGAAAAGCCGAAACCGTATCCGTAAAGCGGGCCGCGGCGCGAATAGCCTTTGCGCTTTTGTGCAACAGGTTTGTGATGGTGCGCGACATGCGCCTTGTGTGAATGGTGTTTGTAGGAATGATGCGCGTGCTGGTGATGGGCCGCGCTGGCGTTGGCGCTACTCGCAAGCCATGCCAAGGCGGCGGCCATGGTAGCAAACGCGATTGTGCTCGTTTTCATGTGCTGCCTTTCGATGGAGTTGGCGCGCGGACGCGACTGCGAAGATAAATAGCTTCGACCGGCAAAGCGCAAGAATGGCTCCGGACGGTTAAATCCGAAGCCATTCTGCCATGCTATTCGAATTGCGGATTAGTAGCTGCAGTAGCGCCGTCCGTAGCGCCAATAGCAGTCCGAATAGTCGTAATAATCGTCATCGTAATATGGGTCGCCGAGGTAGATGCCTGGGCCCCAGCCGTACCAGCCGCCGCCATGCCAATGGCCATGACCGTGGCCTCGGCCGCCCCATCCGCCGTGATGGCCGCCGAAGTTGCGAGCCATGCGAGCGCCGCCGAAATTGCCGCCTCTGAAGGCGCCGCCATGTCCGCCGGAAAATCCGCCGCCATGACCACCGGAGAAGCCGCCTCCTCCGCCGTGACCGCCGCCAAACTGCGCGGCTTCAGCCGCTGGAGCGAACGCCGCCAAAGACAACGCTGCGCCAAGTGCAGCCAACGCGCTTACATATTTTTTCATCTTGAACCTCTGTGCTTCCGAGCCGAGTTCGAATTTTCAAATTCGCAAGGTGTCGTCCGTCGGCTCTTCGTGCATGAGCAACGCAGCGCTCTGTCGAAGGTTGCGGAGCTATCGAAGCAGCGGGCAGAGGCTCGCCGAAACGAGATCGGTTTCAATCGGAGCACCCAGGATTGGCGGGGATTTCGGCCTGTTCATTGAGAAATGGGGCACGCCGACGCACGGCGCCTCGAGCGACGGTTTCGAAACGCGAGTTTTGTCGATTGCGATACCGGCAACAGGGTGGGGCGTCCCTGTAAAATATGGAGCGGGCGAAGGGATTCGAACCCTCGACCCCGACCTTGGCAAGGTCGTGCTCTACCCCTGAGCTACACCCGCAAATCCATGTCCTCGACGCCTTGCGGCGGCGAGAGACACGCCTTATGGCGCAAGTGCCAACCCATTGCAAGGGGCGGAAAGCGACTGACCACCACGCCGCAGGACAGACCTCCGGAGAGGCTGGTAACGGCTTTGCAGCGAAAGAAGAATGCCGATATGCCCCTCACCCGCGACGAGCTGCTGCTCCGCCTCAACGATCTGGATATTAAGACGACCACGATCGACCACCCGGCCGTCTTCACGGTGGCGGAAAGCGCGACCGTCGAGATCGCGTTGCCTGGGGCGCACACGAAGAACCTGTTCCTCAAGGACGATCGGAGCCGTCTTGTCCTCGTCATCGCGAAAAGCGCGACGGTGGTTGATCTCAAGGGGCTCGCCAAGCGTTTAGGGATGGGGCGCTTTTCGTTCGGAAAGCCCGAGCTGCTGATGAGTACGCTCGGCGTTACGCCGGGGTCGGTCACGGCGTTCGCCGTCGCAAACGATGTCGAGGGGCGTGTCGCCGTGGTCGTGGATGAGGCGCTGATGGCGCATGACAGCGTGAACTGTCACCCCCTGGAAAATACGGCGACGACCAACATTGCTTGTGAAGACCTTTTGCGGTTCATTCGATCCACTGGCCATGAGCCCCGCGTCATGGCGCTGACCGCCGCAGACGCTGTGGCGAGGAGTTGAGACTTATGGAATTCGGCACGAAAAAGTCTGGCCCGGGAGCTGCCGCTGCCGGGGACGTCATCAAGGATACGACGACGGCATCGTTCAAGGCGGATGTGATCGACGCGTCCAAGTCGATACCGGTGATCGTCGATTTCTGGGCGTCGTGGTGCGGCCCATGCAAGCAGTTGACGCCGCTGATCGAGAAGGTCGTGCGCAGCTACAGCGGCAAGGTTCGGCTGGCGAAAGTCAATGTCGACGAAAACCAGGCGGTTGCGGCGCAGCTTCGCGTTCAGTCGCTGCCGACGGTCTTGGCGTTTCGCGACGGCCAGCCGATCGACGGGTTCGTCGGCGCGCAGCCGGAGAGCGCCATCAAGGCGTTCGTCGATCGCCTGATCGCGGACGATGCGGACCTCGGTCTCGGTGAACTCCTGAAGTCCGCTGAAGACCTTATGGAGCAAGGCGATCTGCAGGCGGCAGCGGAAATCTTCGCCACCGTTCTGCAGGAGGACCGGACCAATGCCGAAGCGCTGGCAGGGCTCGCGTCCTGTTATCTGCGCAGCGGCGATGCCACTCGCGCGAAGCAGACGCTGGCTCTGGTGCCGCCCGACAAGCGTGAGGTCGCATCCGTCCGTAGCGTCGAAGCCGCGGTGCTGCTCGCCGAGAAAGGTTCGTCAGCCGGCGATCTTTCGGCGCTCAAGCAACGGCTTGCAGAAAATCCCGAGGATCATCAAGTACGTTATGACCTCGCCGTCGGGCTCGCGGCAAATGGCGAACGCGGCGAAGCCCTTGATCTTCTGCTTGATCTCGTCAGGATGAACAGCCAGTGGAACGAGGAGGCGGCGCGCAAGCAACTTTTGCAATTCTTCGATGCCTGGGGTCCGAAAGAGCCGCTTGTGAATGACGGACGCCGCAGATTGTCGTCCATCCTGTTTCGTTGAGAAGAACACGCGTGCCTGCGGAGATGAATTTGACGCTTACTGAACGTTATGCGCGGCCGGCGGATTTGCCGGCGAGGATTCCCATCTTTCCGCTTCGCGGCGCAATCCTGCTGCCACGCGCAACCTTGCCGCTCAACATCTTCGAGCCGCGCTATCTCGAAATGATCGATGATGCGATGTCGAGCGCGCGTGTCATCGGCATTCTGCAGCCGATGCTCGCGGATGATGAAGATCAGGAAAGCCCGCTCGACAAGGCTGCGAAGCTGCGCGCCGTCGGCTGTGCAGGGCGGGTGACGTCGTATCAGGAACTCGACGACGGCCGACTGATCATCACGTTGACCGGCATCACGCGGTTCGAATGCGTCGGGGAAGCCGAAACGGAAAAGCCGTATCGCATCATGAGCGTCAGCTACGACCGCTTTGCCAGTGATTTGACGGAAGGGCTCGGAGAAGAGCTTGTCGACCGGAAGAACCTGCTGCGCGTGCTGAAGACTTATCTCGAGGTCAACCGCTTGAAGACGGATTGGGCGACGATCCAGCGTGCGTCGAACGAGTTTCTCATCAATGCGCTGTCGGTGATGTGCCCCTATGGGCCGGAAGAAAAACAAGCGCTGCTGGAAGCGAAAGATCTGAAATCTCGCGCCGAGGTGCTGGTTGCGCTCGCTGAAATCGATCTCGCTTCGAACGGCAGCAGCGGATCGACGCTGCAATAAGACGACGGAACCGCGCGAGGTTGTCTGACGTGGCCTTGGATACAGAGAACGACGACGAGCAGGCGAGCGCAGTCGATCCGAAGCTCCTCGAGCTTCTTGTCTGTCCTCTGACGAAGACGCGGCTGATCTATGACGCTTCGGCGCGAGAGCTGATCAGCAAGGCGGCCGGTCTCGCATTTCCCGTTCGCAATGGCGTTCCGTTGATGATCGAGGACGCGGCGCGTCCGTTGACGGATCGTGATCTGCAAAAACGCTAGTCGCGTTGGCTTCACATCGCCCGCGTGCTGATTGCTGCGACGAATTCAAAGAAATTGGTCATAAAGTTTGATCATTTTCACCGCTTAACCAAATCTCTTTAGACTCCATAAAACATGATCATCGACTGTCCCGCACTGCATCCCAGGGGCAGCGGTTTTGTTTCAAAAGCTTTTGCATACGCGCTTTGCCAATTGGCGGCCGCTCAGCCGTGCGATCGCGTTCGCACACGGCGCGCTTGCTTCTCGCCGCGTCGCTCTTGCTTTTGCGGTGACGGGAATCGTCGCTGCGATTTTAGGGATTGCCCGCGAATGGGTGGCGCTCGATGAAGGGATGCCGCTGATCATCGGCGGCGTCATTCTCCTCTCGCTCAGCTCGATGTGCGGCTTTGCTCGAGCCGCTGAGATGGATCGCGGCGCCATAGGCCGCGCGGACGACCTGAGTGGAAAGGAAGCGGACGTTCTCGAAGATGCGCAGGATGCGCATTGGGAATTCGCGGATCGCGCTTCGCAATATCGCGAGCTCCTCGACGTGCAACGCGACTTCGTCGTTCGGCGTTCGGCCGACGGGCGTTTGGTGTTTGCAAATCGGGCCTTTTGCGAAGCATTCGGTGTTCGCAGCGAGGCTCTCCTCGGCTCCAAGTTCGAGCCGCCCGTGCTGGCGGAGGACGATTACTCCGAGGCTGTCGCTTACGATTGCCGTGGCGCGCAGCTCGTCCATACGCAGAAGGGCAAGCGCTGGATCGCGTGGGACTTTCAGGAAATCAAAGGCGAAGAAGGCCGTGTCGAGTTTCAAGGCGTCGGGCGGGACATCACGGTCGAGCGCGGCATCGAACGCGAGTTGAAGGAAGCGCGCAGCCAAGCCGAAATGGCGAGCCGCGCCAAATCGCGATTTCTTGCGACGATGAGCCATGAAATCCGCACGCCGATGAACGGCATCCTCGGAATGATCAGCCTCATGCGCGATACGCAACTCGATGCCGAGCAACGGACGTGCGCGCGCATCGTCGAAGATTCGACGCGGGCGTTGCTCAATCTCGTCGACGACATTCTGGATTTTTCCAAGATCGAAGCCGGCAAGCTCGAGCTTGGAAGCAAGCCGTTTTCGCTCAAGGCGTGCGTGGCGCAAGCGATGCAGCTTCTGGCACCGAGTGCCGCAGCAAAACGTCTATCGTTCACATCGACACTCACGAACGACGTGCCGGAATGGGTGGTCGGCGATGAAATGCGCGTCCGTCAGATCGTGCTCAACTTGCTGTCGAACGCGATCAAGTTCACCGAAACGGGCGGCATTGGCGTCTGTGTTTCGCTGGCGCCAGAGACCGGAAAATCCGGCGGCGACTGCGAGATCGCGATCAAAGTCACCGACACCGGCGTCGGACTACCGTCCGAATTCATTTCGCAGCTATTCCAGGAATTTGAGCAAAGCTCCGTCACGATGGCGCGCCATCCCGGTGGTACCGGGCTCGGGCTTGCGATCTCGAAACGCCTTGCGCAGGCAATGGGAGGCGACATTCTCGCTGAGTCCTGCGCCGATCGAGGTGCGTCTTTCACGGCTGTGCTTCGGTTTGAGGTTGCCGAGCAGCCGGAATTTCAAAGTCCCGTAGCGCTCGTCCCTCGACTGCCTGTCGGAGCGGAAAGCAGGAGCGTCGCCACGGATGTTGCGCCGATGCTCAATGTTGGCGGCAGTTTCAACGTGCTCATTGCCGAGGACAATCCGATCAACGCGCTGCTCGCGCGGAAGATCGTTGCGCGTGCGGGCGGGACGTCGACGATCGTTGCCGACGGCCGTCTCGCGATTAGCGCCATGCGCGAGACGCTTCTCAACCGGCAGCCTGCGTTCGACCTCGTTCTGATGGACGTTTTGATGCCCGTCGTCGATGGTCTGACGGCGGCGCGGACGATCAAGGATTTCTTTCACGAGCGGAGGCATTCGGGACCCGTTTGTCCGCCGATCGTGGCACTCACGGCCAACGCTTTCGCGGAAGATCGCGAGCGCTGCTTTGCCGCCGGAATGGACGACTATCTCGCCAAGCCCTTCGAGGCTTGCCAGTTGCACGACGTGCTGCTGCGCTGGATGCCGCAGCGGGCCGAGAATGCGTCGCCTGCAGCCTAGGCGGCTCGTTAAAAATCTCAAAACTGTCACGGAATCATGCTAGCTCCGACGCCGGGTATCAGGGTGAGGAAGGTGCGGCGATGTGGCAGCCTATTGCGGCTCGCGAGAAGCGGCGCGCAGGATTGCCGGTAAAGTTTCTGGCGGGATTTGGAGCCCTCGAGGCGCTTAAAAGCTCTTCTCGAGGCATCAAGGCTTTTTCCCGCAACATCGAGCCCAAGGTTTACGGCCGCGTTGGAAATCTCGAAGTTCGGCTGGCGCGGACGTGGTCCGAGATCAAGCTGGCTCAGCGGCTCCGCTATCAGGTGTTTTACGAAGAGATGTCGGCGACGCCGTCGCGGCTGGCGCAGTTCCGCCGTCGTGACGAGGACGCCTACGACGCCATCTGCGATCATCTGCTGGTCGTCGATCTCGATCAGACGAAGCCGGCGCGAGGTGGATTGCCGGAGCGCCCGAAGGTCGTCGGTACGTATCGCATCCTTCGCCAGGAGGTCGCGGAGCGCGGACCTGGATTCTATTCGGCGAGCGAGTACGACATATCCAAGCTGCTCAACGCCAAATCGCGCACGCACCGCTTCATGGAACTCGGCAGGTCATGCGTGCTTGCGCCGTATCGCAGCAAGCGCTCGGTCGAGCTGCTCTGGCACGGCCTTTGGACCTATGTGCGCGAAAACGGTATCGATGTGATGATCGGTTGCGCCAGCTTCGAGGGCATCGATCTCAAGGAGCACGATCTCGCGCTCAGCTATCTGCATCATCATGCTCTGGCGCCGGAGGAATGGCGCTGCCGAGCGCGCGACGAACTCTATGTCCCCATGAACCGCGTGCCGATCGGTTCCGTCGATATGAAGTCGGCGCTGAAGGCGATGCCGCCGCTGATCAAGGCCTATCTCCGGCTTGGCGCATACGTCGGCGACGGTGCGGTAATCGACCGGCAATTCGGCACGACAGACGTCATGATCATCATGCCGGTCGCGAAAATCGATCCTCGTTATTTCGAGCATTACGGAGCGCCGGCGGAGACCAAGAGCCGGATTGCGGCCGACGCCTGAGCGTCTGCGGCGAAAGTTCGCCGGGCGGCCGCGCAAATCTGCAACACGCGTCGGCAGCGTGAATTGGGCGTTTGCCGGTTCCCGAGGCGCCTGCACAGCCCAAACGCGCGCGAGAGCGCTCTGGATAGCCGGGGTCAGGCTTGTTGCCGTTCGACCGGCCGCAACCTATGCATAGCGCTGGGTCATTCCGGATCATGGGGATATTCGTCCGGGTGGCCTTCAGGGGCTAATCGGAACGTTTTTCAGAATGTCGAAACCCGACGTGCAACGCCGTAACCGGCACGTTGAACCTGACGCGCCGACAGCGCCGCCGGATGATGGCGCGAGCGCGGAAGCGGTGCGCGCTGCCGTTGTTGCCGACGCGACGCCGTCGATGGCTCAGTACCTCGAGATCAAGGCCGCCAATCCGAACAGCCTGCTCTGGTATCGCATGGGCGATTTCTACGAGCTGTTTTTCGAGGACGCGGTCGCCGCATCGGAAGCGCTGTCCATCGTGCTGACGAAGCGCGGCAAGCATCAAGGCCAGGATATTCCGATGTGCGGCGTGCCCGTGCATCGGGCGGACGAATATCTGCAGCGGCTGATCAAGAAGGGCTATCGGGTCGCCGTTTGCGAGCAGCTTGAAGATCCGGCGGAAGCGCGCAAGCGCGGCGCCAAGGCCGTCGTCAAGCGCGATGTCGTTCGTCTCGTCACGCCGGGCACGGTGACGGAAGAAGCGCTGCTCGATGCCAAGGCGCGCAATTATCTGACGGCGGTCTATTGCGAAACGCCGCACGAGATCGGAACGACTGATGCAGACGCGCGACTGGCGCTGGCGTCGCTCGACATTTCGACGGGCGAGTTCGAGGTCGGCGACGTCGTGGGCTCAGACCTCGTCGGGGAGTTGATCCGTCTTGCACCGAGCGAGGTGATCGCCGCCGACGGCTTGCTCGGCGATCAGAATTTCGTGCGCGCGGTCGAGTATGCAGGGGGTAAAGTAACGTCCATTCCTGCGGCCTATTTCAATTCCGGCGCGGGGGGCCGCGATCTCAAAGCGTGCCTCGGTGTCGCCGACCTTTCTGCCTTCGGAGCATTTTCGGGTTCCGAGCTTGCGGCGATCGCGGCGGTTCTGAAATACGTCGATCTCACGCAGATGGGGCGGAAGCCGCTCATCAATCCGCCGCGAAAAACGGCCGGAGCGCGCCTCTTCATCGACGCGGCGAGCCGGGCGAGTCTCGAACTCGTCAGGGCGGCATCTGGGGAGAAATCCTCGACTCTGCTTTCCGCGATGGACCGCACGGTGACGGGGTCCGGATCGCGTGAGCTTCAAGCGCGATTGTCCAGCCCGTTGACTGATCCAGCGGCGATCGAGGCGCGGCTCGATGCCGTTGCGTATCTCTTGAATGATCGCCGGCTTTTGGACGAGCTTCGCGCGACGCTTCGTTCCGCGCCCGATCTTGCGCGCGCGTTGCCGCGCCTTGGATTTGGACGCGGCGGACCTCGCGATCTTGCAGCCGTGCGGGATGCGATCGGAATCGCGCGGCGCGCCACGACGCTTCTCGAGCAGTCGGCGCAGCCGCTCGGTCTGCCAGCGGACCTCAAGTCTGTTTGTGCGCGTCTGGTACAGGTTCCTGCCGATCTCGCCACGGCTCTGGAATCGGCGCTCGTCGAGGAGCCGCCGTTGCTTCGCCGCGATGGCGCATTCGTGCGCGCGGGATTTAGCGGCGATCTCGATGCGGCGCGCGCTTTGCGCGATGATAGCCGCAAGGTGATGGCCGAGCATGAAGCGCGTTACATCGAGGAAACCGGCGTTAAGACGCTCCGTGTCCGCCATAACAACATTCTCGGCTTTTTCATCGAGGTGACGCAGCTCAACGCCAAGCCGCTTCTCTCGCCGCCGCTGAGCGAACGCTTTCGGCATCGGCAAACGATGGCCAATGCGGTGCGCTTCGCGACCGCAGAGCTTCTCGAAACGGAAGGACTGATTGCGTCAGCGAGTGAGCGGGCGCTCAATCTCGAACAGGAGATTTTTACAGATCTATCGGCGCGCATCGGTGCGGCGGCTTCGGATCTGGGAGCGGCTGCGGCGGCGCTTGCCGAGCTCGATGTCTTCGCGGCGCTGGCGCAGCTTTCGCTCGAACAGGATTACGCGCGGCCGCAAATCGACGCGAGCATGGCTTTCGAGATCAGGGGCGGGCGGCATCCTGTCGTACAGCAGGCGCTGGCGAAAAGCGGTGCGCCGGCATTCATCGAGAACGACTGCGTTCTCGGCAGCGCGGCGCTCGAAACTCCGTCCGATGCCGCACGTGCCGCCGATGCGCGCATATGGCTGGTCACCGGGCCGAACATGGCGGGCAAGTCGACGTTTCTTCGGCAGAACGCGCTGATTACCGTCATGGCGCAGATGGGGTCTTACGTTCCGGCGCGATCGGCGCACATCGGCGTCGTCGACAGGCTGTTTTCGCGCGTTGGCGCGTCCGATGATCTGGCGCGCGGCCGCTCGACCTTCATGGTGGAGATGGTCGAAACGGCTGCGATCCTCAATCAGGCGAGCGAGCGCTCGCTCGTCATTCTCGACGAGATCGGACGTGGAACCGCGACGTTCGATGGGTTGTCTATTGCGTGGGCGACGGTCGAATATCTGCATGGCGTCACGAAAGCGCGCGCATTGTTTGCAACTCATTATCATGAGCTGACGGCGCTCGCGCGTAAGCTCGACGGGATCGCCAACGTGACGATGGACGTTACCGAATGGCGCGATACGATCGTCTTTCTGCATAAGGTTAAGGCAGGCGCGGCCGATCGCTCCTATGGCATCCAGGTCGCTAAACTCGCAGGCCTTCCGAGCGCCGTCGTCGTCCGGGCGCGGGAAGTGCTCGATCGTCTCGAAAAGGCGGACCGCCGCCCGCGCGCTGGCGACGATGGGCTCGAAGATTTGCCGCTTTTCTCGGCGGTGCGACCCAAAAGCGGCCTTAACGAGCGCGCGCCATCTGCCGTTGAAAAGATGCTGCGAGCCATGCATCCTGACGAACTGTCGCCCAAAGCGGCGCTCGAGAAAATTTACGAACTGAAGGCGCTGGCCGAAACCGAGAAGAAGGCGCAGTCTTGAACGAAGAGACGCTGACCAGGCTTACGCCTCCGCCCTATTTCGACGGGGTCGCGGCGCGTCACGAGCTGACGAAACATTTCAACAGCAGCACGTCGGCGGTCGAAGCGCGGCCGAAGGTCATCGAAACGCTCAAGCGTCTGGTCAAGATCGCGCGAGAGTCGGCGCGCACGGCACTTGAAGTCGACGGCAACGGACGACGTTGTGCGGCGGGGCTCAGCGAGTTTCAGGACGAGTTGATCCGGCTGATCTACGATTACACCGTCGTGCACGTTTATCGCGCGACCAACCCGTCTGACGCGGAACGCATGGCGATCGTCGCGACCGGCGGTTATGGACGCGGATTGCTCGCGCCGGGATCGGACATCGATCTCTTGTTTCTGTTGCCGTACAAGCAGACGCCCTGGGGCGAGAGCGTCGCCGAATATATGCTCTATCTGCTCTGGGATCTGGGCTTCAAAGTCGGACACGCGACGCGCACGGTCGAACAGTGTCTCAAGCTCGGTTATTCCGACATCACCATTCGCACCTCGCTCCTCGACTCGCGGCTGATCCTTGGCGACAAGCAGCTTTTCTCGGAGTTCGAGACCAGGTTTCGTGCCGAGGTCGTTCGCGGGACGGCGCGGCAATTCATCGACGCCAAGATGGCGGAGCGCGATCAGCGCATGCGCCGCTCATGGGAGAGCCGCTACAAGGTCGAGCCGAACATCAAGGACGGCAAAGGCGGGCTGCGCGACCTTCACACGCTGCAATGGCTGTCGAAATACATCTTCGGGCAGGATGTCGGATCGGCCGCCGTCGAAGCGGGTATCTTCACGCCGGAAGAAGTTCAGACGTTCCGGAGATGCGAGGACTTTCTCTGGCGCGTCCGGTGTTTTCTGCATTTCATGACGGGGCGGCCGGAAGAGGTTCTGTCGTTTTCGGTGCAGCCTGCGATGGCGCAAAGCCTCGGCTACACCGATCGCGGCGGAATGCGCGCCGTCGAGCGTTTCATGAAGCACTACTTCCTCGTTGCCAAGGACGTTGGCGACTTGACGACGATCCTGTGCGGCGCGCTCGAAATGCAGCAGTTGAAATCGGCGCCGACGTACAAAAAACTCCTCAGCCCGCTCAACTGGAAGACGCGGCGCGAGATTCGTCAGCGAACGGATTTCAGGGTCGATAATGACCGGTTGAATGTTGCGGACCCGGATGTCTTTGCACGCGATCCGGTCAATCTCATTCGGTTTTTCGCGCAAGCGGCGAGCATGGGGATCTATCTTCATCCGAGCGCCATTCGTTTGCTGCGAAACTCGCTTCGTCTCATCGACGACAAGCTGCGCGCCGATCCGGAAGCGAACCAGATTTTCCTGTCGTTGCTCACGGCGAAGGGTAACCCGGAAGCGTCGCTCAGGCATATGAACGAAGCCGGCGTGCTGGCGCGGTTTCTTCCCGAGTTCGGCCGGATCGTGGCGATGATGCAGTTCAACATGTATCATCATTATACGGTCGACGAGCATCTGCTGCGCACGCTCGGCAACGTCACGGCGATCGAGCGCGGCGATCTCGCCGCGGAATTGCCGCTGTCGACGTCGGTATTCCGGTCGATCAAGAACCGCCGGGCTTTGCTCGTCGCCGCGTTTCTGCACGACATCGGCAAGGGTCGAAAAGAATCGCATTCGATCGTCGGTGCGCGCATCGCACGCAAGGTCTGCCCGCGCCTCGGAATGACGGCAGCCGAAACGGAACTCGTGGCGTGGCTCATCGAAGAACATCTGACGATGAGCAATTTTGCGCATTCGCGCGACGTTTCCGATCCGGACACCATCCGCGCGTTCGCGAACATCGTGCAGAGTCCGGAGCGACTGAAGCTGCTGCTGGTGCTGACGAGCGCCGACATCATGGCGGTCGGACCGGGCGTGTGGAACGGCTGGAAGGGGCAGTTGCTGCGCACGCTCTATCACGAGACGGAGCCGCTGGTTGCTGGCGGGCATACGCAAATTCCGCGTGATCAGCGTATCGATGCGGCGTTGGGCGCGCTGCGCGAGGCTCTTGCGGATTGGCCGAAAAGCGATGTCGATGATTTCATCGCACGGAACTATCCGAACTATTGGCTACGCACCGATACGGCGACACAAGTCGCGCACGCGCATGTGGTTCGCGATGCGATCAAATCGCGAACCAAGCTGACGACGTCGGTCAAGACGGATGCGGTCACCGCCATCACGGAGTTGACGGTTTTTGCGCCGAACCATGCGCGATTGCTGTCGCTGTTCGCGGGCGCCTGTGCGGCATCGGGTGCCAACATTGCGGGCGCGCACATTACGACCACGCGAGACGGGTATGCGCTCGATACGTTTCTGCTCAATCGCGAGTTCGAGGACGACGCGGACGAGCTTCGCCGGGCGAAACGCATTTCCGATACGATCGAGCGGCTGCTCGAAGGCAGAGAGAGATTGCCGGTGCTTCTCGAGCGGCGAAGAGCGAATGCGCGCGGCGTCGAAGCGTTCGCGGTGGAACCGGAGATCGTTATCAACAATGAGCTTTCAGAGCGGTTGACCGTCATCGAAGTGTCGGGGCGCGACCGCCCGGGTCTGCTTTACGAATTGACGTCGGCGTTGTCGGATCTGTCGCTCGATATCGCGTCGGCGCACGTTACGACGTTCGGGGAAAAAGCCGTCGACGTGTTCTATGTCACCGATCTAACGGGCAAGCAGATCGTCAGCGAGGTCCGGCAGCGGACGATACGAGATAGGCTCCAGACGATCCTGCTCGATAATGACGCTTCTGTCGCGCCGGAACGGATCGCTCAGAGCTGACACGGGGGCGCGGCCGCTGTAGAGAGGCCGGGCCGAGCTTCGGCCGAGGGGGAGGGGGCTAGCGCTTGCATACGGGATCGAACCTCTATACGCGGCTTCGCCCATGAAGCTTTACCGGTCGTTCGCAACCGTCGGGGGATGGACGCTGCTCAGCCGCGTGTTTGGCTTCGTGCGCGACATTCTCATTGCCGCCACGCTCGGCTCCGGCTGGGTGGCCGATGCGTTCGTCGTTGCGTTTCGCTTCCCGAACCTTTTCCGGCGTCTGTTTGGCGAAGGCGCATTCAACTCCGCGTTCGTTCCGATCTTTGCGAAAAAGCTCGAAGGCGAAGGGCCGGAGGCTGCGCGGACCTTTGCCGAAGAAGCGATGGCAGGACTGCTTTTCGTTCTGCTGATCGTCACGATCTTCGCTGAACTGACGATGCCGTTCTTGATGTATGGCCTGGCGCCGGGATTCGATGCGACGCCGGACAAGTTCGAGCTGTCCGTGCTGCTCACGCGCATCACGATGCCGTATCTGCTCTGCATGTCGCTCGTGGCGCTGATGTCGGGGGCGTTGAATTCGGTTGGGCGATTCTTCGAGAGCGCGTCGGTTTCGGTCGTGCTCAATCTCGTCATGGCGGTCGCGACGCTGATCTCGCTTTGGCTCGGCTATAAGCGTGAGCCGGAAGCGGGTATCATCCAGGCTTGGGCGGTTTTCGTTGCCGGTTTTCTGCAACTCGCGCTGCTGATGTGGGGCATGCACAAGGCCGGGATGCGCCTCGGCTTTCGCTGGCCGCGCATGACGGACGATATGCGCAGGCTGGTAAAGCTCGGCATTCCCGGTGTTATTTCCGGCGGCGTCACGCAGATCAACATTGCGATCGGAACCGTCATCGCGTCGCTGCAGCCGGGCGCCGTATCGCAGCTTTATTATGCCGATCGCGTTTACGAACTGCCGCTGTCGATCGTCGGCATCGCTGTCGGCGTCGTGTTGCTGCCGGACGTTGCGCGGCAGTTGCGTGCCGGTGATACGGCCGGCGTCATGGACAGCCAGAACCGCTCGCTTGAATTTGCGATGCTGCTGACGGTGCCGGCGACGCTGGCGCTCGCGGTCATCCCGCACGATATCGTCCGCGTGCTCTTCGAGCGTGGCGCGTTTCATCCTGAGGACACCGCAAACACGGCGTCCTTGCTTGCAATGTTCGCGCTCGGTTTGCCGTCGTTCGTGATGATCAAAGTTTTTTCGCCGATTTATTTCGCGCGAGAGGATACGAAGACGCCGATGCGTTACGCGGTCATCAGTCTGACCGCCAACACGATCGGATCGATCGTGCTGTTTTTCGTGCTGCGCGAACTCGGCATGATGCCCCAGCTCGGCATCGCGATTGCGACGACGCTCGGCGGCTGGCTCAACGCTTATCTGCTGTGGGCAAAACTTCGCAAACACGATGATTTCATCGCCGATGCGAGACTGCGACGGAACGTGCCGCTGATCATCGTCGCCAGCGTAGCGATGGTTGGCGCGTTGCTGGCGACGAGCTATGTGCTTGCGCCGTATCTCGGGGCAGAAGCCAGATTCGTCGAAAAGACGGCGGCGCTGGCGGTCGAGATCGGCGTTGGAGTTTCGGTTTTTGGCCTGTTTATCCTGGCTTTCGGCGTCATGTCGCTCCGGCAGCTCGGGACGTTCGTCCGACGGCGCGGCAAAGCCTGAGAGCGGGCTTGCCTCCGGACGCCCGGCACGCGATAAGGCGGCCCAATCCTCGCAACACGGTACTTTCCCATGAAAATCGCGCCGCTCGTTTTTTCCGGCATGCAGCCGACCGGAAGCCTGCATCTCGGCAACTATCTCGGTGCGATGGTCAACTGGATCGAGATGCAGAAGACGCACAGCTGCATTTATTGCGTTGTCGATCTGCACGCGATCACGGTCTGGCAGGAACCGGCCGAGCTTCGGCATGCGATCCGGCAGGTGACGGCAACGTATATCGCCGCCGGTCTCGATCCGAAAAAAAGCATTCTGTTCAATCAATCGCAGGTCAGCGCACACGCGGAGCTTGCCTGGATCTTCAATTGCGTGGCGCGGCTTGGCTGGTTGAACCGCATGACGCAGTTCAAGGAGAAGGCCGGCAAGGATCGCGAGCAGGCGTCCGTTGGGCTTTATGCGTATCCGAACCTGATGGCGGCGGACATTCTGGCTTATCGCGCGACGCATGTTCCGGTCGGTGAAGACCAGAAGCAGCATCTCGAATTGGCGCGCGACATCGCGCAAAAGTTCAACAACGACTTCAACAAGGAGATCGTTGCGGCTGGCTTCGAGGACGGCATTTTCTTCCCGCTGCCGGAGCCTGTCATCACGGGACCTGCGACGCGCGTCATGAGCCTGCGCGACGGTACGAAGAAGATGTCGAAATCCGATCCGTCCGACCTTTCGCGCATCAACATGACGGACGACGCGGATACGATCGCGAAAAAGATTCAGAAGGCGAAGACGGACCCGGAACCGCTGCCGAGCGATGAGGAGGGTTTCGAGGGCCGTCCCGAGGCTGAAAATCTGGTCGGTATCTACGCGGCGCTGAGCGGTCAGCCGGTGGCGAATGTGCTCAAGGATTACGGCGGGCAGCAATTCTCGTCGTTCAAGAAGGCGCTTGCCGAAGTCGCGACCGAGAAAGTCGGCCGTATCGGCGCAGAGGCCGCGAAGCTGATGGGTGATCCGGCCGAGATCGACCGCATCCTGGCCGATGGTTCGGCGCGAGCGCGGGCCGTGACGGAGCCCGTGATGGCCAAGGTCAAGGATATCGTCGGCTTCATCCGGAGCTGATGCGTGGCGAAAGTGCGCTGAGAGCGAGCGTTGCGGCGAAGCGCAATGAGTGGCAGCATCGCGACATGAAACCGCGCCGCTCTTTCGAAGAAGGCCATCGCCGCAAGTTCCTGATCGTCGTTGACGAAAGCCAGGAAGTTGAAAGCGCGCTTTATTACGCAGCGAGCCGGATGCAGCGATCGCTCGGATCGATCGTCATGCTTTATGTGATCGAGCCGGGAGAACTGCAGCACTGGTCCGGCGTGCGGCAGGTGCAACTCGAAGAAGAGACGACGAAGGCCAAGGCGCTGTTTCGTCTATTTCGCAGGAAGCTGTCGCTGGCCGGTTTCGAAACTGTCGAAACCGAGGACGTCATTCGCGAGGGCCGACTGGCGGAAGAAGTGGTCAACGCGATCGCCGAGGACGAGGACATCGCCGTCCTGGTTCTGGCCGCATCGGTCGATGCGAAGGGGCCGGGGCCGCTCGTCGCGTCTCTGGCAGCGGGCCGGGCCGCAGGCGGGTTTCCGGTGCCCGTCACCGTGGTTCCGGGACAGCTCTCACTCGCCGAGATCAAGGCGTTGGCTTAAAATCGTGTTGAGATATAGTGCTGGTATAGGTGAATCAGCCGCGCTCGACAGAGCTTCGGGCGTTCCTATATTAGAGGAATTCTAACAGACGATTGGCCGGATGCTGCTATTCTGCCGTCGTGAGCTGAACCGAAGCGAGATGCCATGTTCATTCAGACCGAAGCTACGCCTAATCCGGCGACCTTGAAGTTCATTCCGGGCAGGGATGTGCTTGCCGGAGGCACCGCCGACTTCCGCACGCGCAACGAGGCCGTCGCCTCGCCGCTCGCGACGCGGCTGTTTGCGATCGATGGCGTGGATGGCGTGTTCTTGGGCTCCGATTTCATTTCAGTGACCAAAGGCAACGTCGAGTGGCAGCACCTGAAGCCGATGGTGCTGGGCGCGATCATGGAACACTACATGTCTGGCGCGCCGGTGAGCGACGAGGAAGATTCCAACGACGACGGCGCCGAAAGCTACGATCCGGAAGACGAGGCGACCGTCACGACCATCAAAGAATTGCTCGAGACTCGCGTTCGCCCGGCAGTGGCGCAGGACGGCGGCGACATCACGTTCTCGGGGTTCCGCGATGGCGTCGTTTATCTGCACATGCGGGGCGCGTGCTCGGGCTGTCCGAGTTCGACGGCAACGCTTCGTAACGGGATCGAAAATCTGCTCAAGCACTTCTGTCCCGAGGTCACCTCGGTGGAGGCGGTTTAGAGCCGAACGACTTTCAAACCCCGCTCCGGCGGGGTTCTTTATGTCTGCTTTGCGATGGAGACGGCTTGATGGCGGAGCCACTGGATAGCGCGGCGCTCGATCAATTGTTCGACAAGGCGCGCACGAACAATAAATGGCTACCGCGCGAGGTGCCCGATGAACTCCTGGCGCAAATTGTCGACCATATGAAATGGGCGCCGACGAGTGCCAATTGCTCGCCGGTTCGAATTGTTTTCGTCAAATCGAAAGAGGCGAAAGACCGCCTCAAGCCGCATCTCAGCGCAGGCAACGTCGCGAAAACGATGGCGGCGCCGGCGACCGCTATTCTCGCCTACGATCTCAAGTTCTATGAGTATTTGCCTAGGCTATATCCGCCCGCAGATGCCAAAAGCTGGTTTGTCGGAAAGAAAGAGCATGCCGATACGACGGCATTTCGCAACGGCACGTTGCAAGGCGGCTATTTCATTCTGGCGGCGCGTGCATTGGGGCTCGATTGCGGCCCAATGTCGGGATTTAGTAATGCTGGGGTCGATGCCGAGTTTTTTGCCGGAACGGACATAAGGTCGAATTTTCTTTGTAATCTTGGTTACGGTGATCCGGCCGGTGTCTATCCGCGCTCTCCAAGATTTAATTTCGACGAAATCGCCAGGATCCTATAGTCTGCCTAAGGATGAATATTCTTTCGATCGATACCTGTTTTGATGCGTGCTCGGTGGCTGCCGGGAGGGGGCTGCGGACGCTCACTCCGGCGATCTCGTTTGCATTCGAGGCGATGCAAAAGGGGCATGCGGAACATCTGTTTCCTATGGTGCAGACCGTCATGGGCGAGGCGAACCTGGAGTTCCCTGCGCTCGACCGTATCGCCGTGACCTGTGGGCCTGGGACATTCACGGGGACGCGTATTTGTGTTTCAGCGGCGCGCGCCTTTGCGCTTGCGACAGGAGCCGAGTTCGTCGCCGTGTCCAGCCTGCGACTGATGGCGATGAGTTCGTTCATTCCAGCGGCGCCCACGCGGCATGTTGCGATCGCCACCGATGCGCGGCGCGGCGAGGTCTATTTCGAGGTCTTCGACCGGCACTCGCTGAAGAGCGTCGGCGGACCGCAGTGCGCAGCCATCGAGGATGCCGCGCGCGGGCTTGGATCGTCACCGATCGTCATCGCGGGGTCGGGAGCTGAAGCGCTCGCCGCGGCAGCGCGGCAGTTGGGCGTCGAGGCGACCGCCATCCTGCCGGGGCTTTTGCCAGACGCGTTTGATCTGCTGTTCATGGCTGCCGAACTGCCGACATCGGCGTCGGTCAGCCCGCTTTACCTGCGTCCGCCCGACGCAAAGCCTCCGGCCCCCAGTCCGTTCGTCGGAGCGGGGGTATGAGTTCCAACGTCACGCCGTTTCGCAACGTCAAACACGCCAGCATGCTTTGGGCCGCGCCGGAGCGGGCCGAAGAAATCGCGGCGCTGCACGCGAAACTCTTCGATCCTCCGTGGGATGCGGCGGCGATCAAGGGGCTGCTCGAGCATCCAGCCGCGACGTCGCTGATCGCCGTTGCGGGGTCGCCGAAAGCGGTCATCGGATTCGTTATCGGACAGCTCGCAGCGGATGAAGCAGAAATACTTTCGATCGGCGTGGCGCCGAACTGGCAGCGCGCGGGTGTTGCGGCCGGATTGCTCGAAGGGCTCGCGCGTGCGGCGCGCCGGGGCGACGCGAAGCGCATTTTTCTCGATGTTGCGGAAGATAACGACGCGGCGCGGGCGCTCTACCAGAAGCTCGGATTTGCCGAGGTCGGACGGCGCAAACGGTATTATCATCGGGCTGGCGCGGAGCCTGTCGATGCCTTGACGCTCGCCTGGACGCTTTAGCGAAGACCGGCCGGCAAGCCCCGTATAGACGCGGCGCCCTGCGGCTGCCTATAACGCGATGAAGTCCCAGCGATTCACAGACTGAGAGCCGCCTCATTTTGATGCCGGATGCCATGTCCGCGAGACGCGCGAAAAGCCTTACGCCTATTGAATCCCGCTGCGCCGAGTATGGCCTGCGCATGACGGGACAACGCCGCGTGATCGCGCAGGTGCTTTCCGCGGCGACCGATCATCCCGACGTCGAGGAAGTGCATCGGCGCGCGCATTCCGTCGATCCGCGCATTTCGCTTTCAACCGTCTATCGGACGCTGAAACTTTTTGCCGCGAAAGGAATCCTCGAGCGGCACGACTTCGGCCACGGACGCGGTCGCTACGAGACGACGATGGGCAATCATCACGATCATCTTCTCAATGTCGAGACCGGGCAGGTGATCGAGTTCTCCAACGCCGAAATCGAAGCCTTGCAGGAGCGCGTCGCACGCGAACTCGGGTTCGAACTCGTCGGGCATCGTCTCGAGCTTTACGGCGTGCCGATCGCGAAGAAGAAAACGGCGGGTCGCAAGGGCGAGTGACGCCGATGGCAACGGGATCGCTGCGTGCTTCCGCCGTGCTAGCCGCGTTTTTCGGGCTGACGGTGCCATTGATGCCGGTGCAGGCGATATTGCTTCGGGTTTCCGACAGAGCCGCACGCCGCTTTCCGCACTGGTATCACAGGCAGGTGTGCCGTCTTCTCGGCGTGAAGCTCAACATCGAGGGCAGCGTCGCGAAAGGCGCGCCGGTTCTGCTCGTTTGCAATCACACATCCTGGCTCGATATTCCCGTGCTCTCGGCGTTGGCGCCGGTGTCATTCGTCGCGAAGCTCGAAGTCGGAAGCTGGCCGTTCGTCTCCGCGTTGGCGCGGCTGCAGCGTTCGGTGTTCGTCGACCGGACGCGGCGGCTCGCGGCGGGGAATGCGGCGAACGCGATCACGATGCGGTTGCAGCAGGGCGATACGATCGTTCTGTTCCCGGAGGGAACGTCGAGCGACGGCAATCGTGTGCTGCCGTTCAAGACGTCTTTGTTCGGCGCGGTTGCGGGCGCGACGGTGCCGGCGGCCGAGCCGGTCGTCGTGCAGACGGCGGCGGTCGTTTACACGCACATGCATGGCGTCCCCGTCACGCGCGCGGAGCGGCCGCGGATCGGGTGGTATGGCGACATGGAAATGACGTCGCACGCCTGGGGAGTTTTGAAGTCGGGGGCGATCACGGTCACGATCAAGGTTGGGCCGCCGGTGCCGCTCACGGATTTCAAGGATCGCAAGGATCTGGCTCTGAAGAGCGAACGCGCCATTCGCCGGGATGTCCTGGCCATTTTGCGCGGGCGGCCGGATGGTGACTTGGTGCCGGTCGAACCTTCGCAGGAAGCCCGGCGCACCAAGGTCGCGGCACCGGTGCGAAAAAGCGACAAATGGACATGAATGGCCGCTTTTGTGCTATGCGCGTCGTTCGAACGTTCCTGTTGCAACCTTTTGTCGGCTGATCTCAAGACGTGAACCGTCCCGAACGCAAAACCTATTTTCTGAAGACCTTCGGCTGTCAGATGAATGTCTACGACAGCGAGCGCATGGCGGAAGCGCTGGCGCGCGATGGGTATTCCGAAACGTCCGACGTCGATGGCGCCGATCTCGTTATTCTCAACACCTGCCATATCCGCGAGAAGGCGGCGGAGAAGGTCTATTCGGAACTCGGCCGCATCCGCGACGTGAAAAACGAGCGCGCCAAGGACGGCAAGAACACGGTGATCGCGGTTGCGGGTTGTGTTGCGCAAGCCGAAGGACCGGAGATCACGGCGCGGCAGCCGGCCGTCGATCTGGTGATCGGGCCGCAGAGCTATCATCGGTTGCCGGAACTCATTGCGCGCACGACGGTCGATCGCAAGCACATCGTCGAAACGGAATTTCCGGGAGACGAGAAGTTCGCGCGCATGAAGGCGCCGCGCCGCATCTCGTCGCCGTCGGCGTTTCTGACGATCCAGGAAGGCTGCGATAAGTTCTGCACGTTCTGCGTCGTGCCGTACACGCGCGGTTCGGAATACTCGCGATCGGTTGCGAAAATCGAAGCGGAAGCGCGCGAGCTTGCCCGTGCAGGCGCGAAAGAGCTCGTTCTCCTCGGCCAAAACGTCAACGCCTATCATGGCGAAGGCGCGGATGGACGAACGGCGAGCCTCGCCGATCTGATCCGGACGCTCGCTGCCATCGAAGGCGTCGAACGCATCCGCTACATGACCAGCCATCCGCGCGACATGAGCGATGATCTGATCGCCGCGCACGCGGACGTGCCGCAGCTGATGCCGTTCCTGCATCTGCCGGTGCAATCGGGGTCCGATCGCATACTCGCGAAGATGAACCGAAAACATACGGCGGCGGAGTACGTCGATCTTATTGCGCGCATCCGAAAGGCGCGTCCCGACATCGCGCTGTCGAGCGATTTTATCGTCGGCTTTCCCGGCGAGACGGAGCAGGATGCCGAGGATACGATCGCGCTGATCGAGGCGGTGGGCTTCGCGCAGGCGTTCTCGTTCAAATACAGCGCGCGCCCCGGAACGCCAGCCGCTGGACATGGTGACCAGCTCGACGAGGCGGTGAAGTCCGAGCGGCTGCTGCGGCTGCAGGCCGTTCTCGATGCGCAGCAGGTTTCGTTCAACGCCCAGAGCCTCGGCGGGGTTGTTCCGGTCCTGTTCGAGCGCAAGGGGCGCGAGGCCGGGGAATTTGTCGGCCGGACGCCCTATCTCCAGCTCGTTCATGCCGCAGGGGATGGCGATCTGATCGGAAAAACGGCCAATGTCGCCGTCAACGAAACCCGCCGGTCGAGCCTTTCGGGTGTCATTTCGGCGGCATAATATGACTCCCGTTCGGCCTCCTGATATGGTGGGTTAACCACAGGGAGCCGGTGCCGGGCGCGCTGGGCGCATGGTAACGTCGGTGGGCTTGGTCGATTCGATTGACGTCAAAAGGAGTGTCGGGATTGGCAGCATTTCGCGGGGCGTCCGCGCCAGCGTCGAGACGGCCCAACAAGCCGGAACAGGAAACCGCTCGCGTCGTCGTGCCCTTTGAAGACAATCGCCTGCTCACGCAATTGCTGGGCGAATACGATAGCCATCTCGCACTGATCGAAGACCGCCTGGGTATCAACGCGCACGCTCACGGGAATGTTGTTATTCTGACTGGCCCGGCGAACTCCTGCGAGATTGCGCGCGGCGTTCTGGAAAAGCTTTATGCCCGTATTGCTAAGGGCGAAACGATCGGAGCCGGCGACATCGACGGGTTGATCCGCCATTCGCGCTCCGAGGACACTGCAAGCGACGGGCAGGCGCAGGTCGCGACGCGACGCAAGGTCGTCAAGGCGCGCACTCCGACGCAAAGCACCTATATCCGGGCGATCGACAAAAAGGACTTGGTTTTCGGTCTTGGCCCGGCAGGTACCGGCAAGACGTACATCGCCGTTGCGTTCGCCGCACATTGCCTTGAGCGCGGACTGGTCGAGCGCATCATCCTGTCGCGACCGGCGGTCGAAGCGGGCGAGCGGCTGGGCTTTCTGCCGGGTGACATGCGCGACAAGGTCGATCCCTATCTTAGGCCGCTTTACGACGCGCTTTATGACGTTCTGCCGCCGGAAAAGGTCGAGCGCGACATTGAGACGGGCGTCGTCGAAATCGCCCCGCTGGCGTTCATGCGCGGGCGCACGCTCTCGAATGCCTTCGTGATCCTCGACGAAGCGCAGAACACGACCAGCATGCAGATGAAAATGTTCCTGACGCGTATCGGCGAAGGCTCGAAGATGGTCGTGACGGGGGACCCGTCGCAGATCGATTTGCCGTTCGGGACGAAATCGGGGCTCGTGGAAGCCGTCGACCTCCTCTCGAATGTCGACGATATCTCCATCGTGCGGTTCGAGGCTCAGGACATCGTGCGCCGCGATCTCGTCGCGAAGATCGTCGACGCCTACGAAAAGCCGAAGACCGGCTGATGTCGGAACCTCCACAACCGGGCATACCTCGCGTTATCGAGGTTGATGTCGTCGAAGACGATGGCGACTGGTCGTCGTTACCTGATGCGCCAGACCTGATCGCGCGCGCCGCTGCTGCCGTCGCTCAGGAACTGGGCGACAGCGATGGTTCCGGCCTCGTCGCCGTCGCATTGTCGTCCGACGCCAGCGTCGAAGTCTTGAACGGGCAATTCCGTGGCAAGCCGAAGCCGACGAACGTCCTGTCGTTCCCGGCGGGAGAGGGCGCGCCCGACGATTTCATCGGCGACGTCATCCTGGCGGCGGAGACGGTCCGGCGCGAGGCTGACGAGCAAGGCGTTCCGCCCGAGCACCATCTGCAACATCTCGTCGTCCATGGGATTCTGCACCTTTTTGGCTTCGATCACATGTCAGCGGATGAAGCCGAGCAGATGGAAGCCATTGAAATTTCTATTCTTTCAAGGCTTGGCGTCGCAAATCCCTACACGGGCGCACTGGAAACCGGTACAAGTGGCTGACCATCCCCCCGATACATGGCTATGACTGACCGAACACACGACAAATCGACATCCGACATCCTTTCCGAAGGAGGTCGCCAGTCCAGCGTTTCCACCTGGCTGAACATTCTCCGCGCGAAGCTCGGTTTCGCCGTTCCGCAGAGCGTCCGTGATGCGCTCGAAGGGGCGCTCAAAACCGATGCGTCGACGAGTTTCACCGACACCGAACGCAAGATGCTGGAACGCCTGCTGCGTTTCGGGTCGAGCCGCGTCGTCGAGCTGATGGTGCCGCGGGCCGAGATCACGGCGCTCGATGAAAACGAGTCGATCGCCGAACTCCTCGAAACGTTCGAGGAAGCGGGCGTCTCGCGCATTCCGCTATTCCGCGAAACGCTCGATGATCCGCGCGGCATGATCCACATTAAGGATCTGTTCCGGTGGTTCATGGCGGAAGCCTCGGGCCGTCCGGTGCGGTCGGGCAAGATCGAGGGCGGGGAGGATGCTCCGGTTGCGGGCAAAATTGTACTGCAGAACATCGATCTCAACCGGCCGATCACCACTGTGAAAATCCGCCGTCAGATCCTCTATGTGCCGCCGTCCATGCCCGCCGTAGACCTGCTGATCCGCATGCAGTCGACGCGCATTCACATGGCGCTGGTCGTCGACGAGTACGGCGGGACGGACGGACTAGTCACGATCGAAGACCTCGTCGAGCAGGTCGTCGGAAACATCGAGGACGAACACGACGACGATGAGGAAATCAACATCGTGTCCGATCCGAAGCTCGGCGTCGTGGCCGCGGGACGCACGGAGATCGAGGAACTCGAAAAGCATCTCAAGCTGAAGCTGACGCCGGAAGATGAGGAAAGCGACGTCGATACGCTCGGCGGCCTGATCTTCTCGATGCTCGGCCGTGTTCCGGCGCGCGGCGAGCTGATCCATCATCCGTCGGGCATCGAGTTCGAGATTCTCGATGCCGATCCGCGGCGCGTGAAGAAAGTCAAAATTCATCCGGCGCGCGCGCTGCCGCAAAGCACGAAGGCATCAGCCGAAGCGCCGAAGGCGTGATGGAGGCGCCGAGCCAGACAATGCGTGCAGCGTCGCCGATGCCGGCGCTGGCAGCTGTACGCGCGCGCGTGATGGGGCTCAGCGGCTGGAAGCGCGCGGCGGTGGCGATCGCGGCGGGCGGGCTTTCTGCATTGGCGTTCGCGCCGATCTTCGCCTTTCCGGTGCTATTCCTGACGCTCCCGGTATTCGTCTGGCTGATCGACGCAAGCCCCGGATGGCGGCGCGCCGCAAGCGCCGGATGGCTGTTCGGCTTCGGCTATTTCTTCTGCAATCTGTTTTGGGTCGGGGAAGCGTTTCTCGTCGAAGCGGATAAGTTCGCGTGGCTGCTGCCGTTCGCGGTGACGCTGCTGCCCGCTGGCCTCGCGCTATTCTGGGCCGCGGCGGCGGCGCTGGCGCGTAGGTTCTGGCTGCCGGGTCTGGCGCGGGTTTTCGTGTTCGCAGTTGCGCTCGGCGTCGTCGAATGGCTGCGCGGACATGTTCTGACGGGGTTTCCGTGGAACGTGCTCGGTTATTCGCTGACGTATCCGCTGCCGCTGATGCAAAGCGCGGCGCTGTTCGGAGCCTATGGTCTGACCGCGATCGCGGCTTTCGTTTTTCCGGCGCCTTTGGTGATGATGGCGGACAGGGACGAGCGATTGCGTTTCGGGGACGTTGCACGCGCGATCGCCGTGGGTGTTGCTCCGATCGCGGCCCTTTGCCTGTATGGCGCCTGGCGGCTTTCAGCGCCGGAAGCCTTCGTGCCCGACGTCAAGCTGCGCATCGTTCAACCGAGCGTGCCACAGCGCGAGAAATGGATGGCGGAGTACCAGCGCCGGATCTTCAACGATCACATCGCGCTGTCGCTCGCCAACCCGAAGGGCGAAACGGATTCGCTCGCCGGGATCACGCATCTCGTATGGCCGGAAGCGGCGATGCCGTTCTTTCCGCTGGAGACGCCGACCGCGCTCGACATGCTTGCGGCGATGCTACCGCAGGGCACGACGCTGATCACGGGCGGGATCCGGCACGATCCGCCGCTTGGGCCCGACCGGCGGCTGCTTCCCGGCACGCGCGTTCTGAACAGCATTCTCGTATTCAACGACGCGGCGAAGGTCGATGCCATCTACGACAAGATCAAGCTCGTGCCGTTCGGCGAATATGTGCCACTGGAATCGGCGCTGTCGCATATCGGCATCGAGAAGCTGACGCATGGGCGCGGTGCGTTTGGCGAGGGCGTTACGCCGCGGCCGCTGATGACCATTCCCGGGCTGCCGCCGGCGCTGGGGCTCGTCTGCTATGAAGCATTGTTCGGCGGCGAAGTCGTACAGGGTGCGGCACGTCCGGGAGTGCTCCTCAACGTCACGAATGACGGCTGGTTCGGGCAGTCGACCGGGCCTTACCAGCACTTCCACCAATCCCGCATCCGCGCGGTGGAAGAAGGCGTTCCGCTCATCCGCGCCGCCAATAACGGGATTTCGGCTGTCGTCGATCCCTACGGCCGGGCGCTGCAAACGCTCGGTCTCGACGTCCGTGGCGTCATCGATAGCGGCCTTCCTCAGGCGTTGACGCCGCCGGTCTACGCCAGGGCGGGAGACTGGATGCTGGCGCTTGTTCTTGCGGCATTTTCGATGATGGCGGCCATTTCCGCGAAATTACGCCGTTAATCAAGGATTTGCGGGCAACTTGTCACGGCATCGCTCGGCGATTGACCTTGGTCATGCGTACACCTAGGAAGTGTGCAAGCTATCTTGGGTTTTACTGTTGGCTGTAGAGCGATGGCGGACGACATTTTGATCGTAGAAGAATCGAGCGAGGAAGTTGCACGCGGATCGCGCCGTGCTAACCCTATGGACGTCCACGTTGGCTCGCGCGTCCGGCTGCGCCGCATGTTGCTTGGCATGAGCCAGGAAAAGCTCGGCGAGCACCTGGGTCTCACATTCCAGCAGGTTCAGAAATACGAGAAGGGCGTGAATCGCATCGGCGCCAGCCGTCTTTTCGACCTGGCGAAGGTGCTCGGCGTGCCCGTGCAATTTTTCTATGACGAAGCGCCGTCGGGTGTGCAGACGACGGGCAATGTGATTGCGGGTTTCGCGGAGCAGCCCGGCGAAAGCTACGTCGTCGATTTCCTCGGGACGCGCGAAGGCCTGGAACTGAACAAAGCTTTTGCGCGGATTTCCGATCCGAAGGTTCGCCGCTCGATCGTCGATCTCGTGCGCTCGCTCGCGGGCGAGGAGAGCTGAGCAAGCTGCGCCTCCGCTATTCTGACGCGGCTTGCGAATTTCGCGAATAACATTCGGTCGTGGATCGGGCGAACGGCTTCGTGTCCGTGAACTTGACCGCGAAAGCCGGGACTGCGACAAACCGGCGCTTTTCCGAAGGTCGGCACCTGCTACATCGGCTCTGCCTTCCGTTAGGCACATCGGAAGCAAGTTCCTTCAACATGGGGGCCAAAGTGGCGCGAAAGTCTTTCCTCTTCACAAGCGAGTCCGTTTCCGAGGGCCACCCGGACAAAGTCTGCGACCGTATCTCGGATGAAGTCGTCGACGCGTTCTATCGCGAAGGCCAGAAAGAAGGCCTCGATCCGTGGAGCATCCGCGCCGCCTGCGAGACGCTGGCGACGACCAATCGCGTCATCATCGCTGGTGAATCGCGCGGCCCGCGCGACGTGACGGTTGCGGCGATCGAAGCGATCACGCGCAATGCCATCAAGGACATCGGCTACGAGCAGGACGGCTTCCATTGGGCGAACTGCAATATTGAAGTCCTGCTGCATTCGCAGTCGTCCGACATTGCACAGGGCGTCGATGCCAAGCAGCCGACGAACCAGGAAGAAGGCGCGGGCGATCAGGGCATCATGTTCGGCTATGCCTGCAACGAGACGCCGGAGCTGATGCCGGCGCCGATCTATTACGCGCACAAAATTCTTTTCGATCTCGCGGCCGCGCGGAAGGGCAAAGTCGGCGATGCCGCGAAGCTCGGTCCGGATTCGAAGAGCCAGGTGACGGTGCGTTACGAAGACGGCAAGCCGGTCGGCGTGACGCAGATCGTCGTCTCGCACCAGCATATCGACGAAGAGCTCAGCTCGCGTCAGGTGCGCGAGATTGTCGAGCCCTACGTTCACAAGGCGCTGCCTGAGGGCTGGATCGGCAAGGATACGATCTGGCACATCAACCCGACGGGCAAGTTTTTCATTGGTGGTCCGGACGGCGACACCGGTCTCACGGGGCGCAAGATCATCGTCGATACGTACGGCGGTGCGGCTCCGCACGGCGGCGGCGCGTTCTCCGGCAAGGACCCGACGAAGGTCGACCGTTCGGCGGCATACGCTGCGCGCTATCTCGCGAAGAACGTCGTTGCGTCGGGTATCGCGGATCGCTGCACGATCCAGCTCGCCTACGCGATCGGCGTTGCGAAGCCGCTGTCGATCTACGTCGATACGCACGGCACCGGCAAAGTCGACGAAGCTGCGATCGAAGCGGCTCTCGGCACCGTCATGGATCTGACGCCGCGGGGAATTCGCGCGCATCTCGATCTCAACAAGCCGATTTATGCGCGGACGTCGGCCTACGGTCACTTCGGACGTCCGGCTGACAAGGACGGCGGCTTCTCGTGGGAGCGCACCGACCTCGCGCCGAAGATCGCCAAGGCCGTCGGCTAAGGACATCGGTAAGTTCGTTTAACGGAAACGGCTGCGAAAGCGGCCGTTTTTCTTGGCTCTTAGACGATCTACGGACCTCGCTCCATGGCCGGGCTTGACCTAGAGCCAAGGCGATAACGTTCATAACTTAGCCCTGGATGGCCGCCTCATGGGCGGCCATGACGTGGGTGGAATGGTGACGCAGGTCGTGACTGGCGACGTTGACGAAAACGACGATCACGAGCGTGAGCTTCGATCCTACGGGCGGCGCCGGGGGCGGAAGCCGAGCGCGCGTCAGGCCGCGCTGTTGCGTGACGTGCTTCCCCGCGTCGCCGTCGATCCGCAGTCATTGCCCGAGGCGGTTCAGACTTGGCTCGAGATCGGCTTCGGCGGCGGCGAGCATTTGCTGGAGCAGGCACGGCGCAATCCGCAGGCCCTGCTCATCGGCTGCGAGCCGTATGAGGATGGCGTCATCAAGGTGCTGACGGCCATCGAGGACGACGGCCGCAAGAACATCCGCGTTCACATGGGCGATGTGCGCGACGTGCTGCGTCAACTGGCGCCAAGCTCTCTCGATCGTGCGTTCGTTCTGTTTCCGGACCCCTGGCCGAAGCGGAAGCACCGAAAGCGGCGCCTGGTTAATTCTTCGTTGCTCGACCTGCTGGCGCGGGTGCTGAAGCCCAATGCCGAGCTTCGGATCGCGACGGATATCGGCGACTACGCGCGGACGATGCTCGAGGCTTTCCAGCTTGAACCGCGCTTTATTTGGCAGGCTGAAGGGCCGGACGATTGGCGCGTGCAACCCGCCGACTGGGTCGAAACCAAATATGAATCCAAGGCCGCCGAAGCCGGGCGGCGACGCTATTATTTCCGCTTTTTGAGGGCCTGAGGGCGTTCGAGCCTTGCGTGTTGGCTCGACTTCGCCTATCTAGCAGTCATTCCAATAACTCGATGATCAAATTGAGAGTGGACCTCCGGGCCCGCTCCAAACGGACTTTAGCTCAGGACCGCCATTGCAAGACCCGATCGCCAGCAACGCACCGCTTGAAGACAGCGGCCCCGACACGCGCCGTTTTCTGCGCGAAACGGGCGTTGCAGCCGAGGTCGCCGCGATCGTCGAACCTGTGCTCGAAGATCTGGGCTTCCGCCTGGTGCGCGTGAAAGTGCAAGGCGGCGGCGCGACGGCCGACAGAATCGTGCAGCTGATGGCGGAGCGCCCCGACGGTTCGATTACCATCGACGACTGTGAGATGATCTCGAAGCAGGTTTCGCCGGTACTCGATGTCGCCGATCCCGTCTCGGGTGCCTATCGCCTGGAAGTCTCGTCGCCCGGTATCGACCGTCCGCTCGTTCGGCCAAGCGATTTCGAAGACTGGTCCGGTCACGAAGCCAAGATCGAATTGACCGAGGCTGTTGGCGGACGCAGGAAATTCAAAGGTATGCTCGAAGGCTTCGAGGATGGCGAAGTTCGCATCGAAGCCGATACGGGCGAGCACGGCATCCAGCATCTCGGGCTGCCGGTGCATTTGATCTCGGATGCGCGGCTGGTGCTGACGGATGAACTCATCCGCGAAGCTCTCGCCCGCGCCAAGAAACGACACTCTGACCGGCCCGGCGACGGCGCCGAACTCGACGAAGACGATCTGGAGGATTGATCCCATGGCCATGGCAGGCATCAGCGCCAACCGGCTTGAGCTTTTGCAAATTGCCGACGCTGTCGCGCGCGAGAAGACGATCGACAAGAAGATCGTCATCGAGGCGATGGAAGATGCCATCCAGAAAGCCGCCAAGTCGCGCTATGGCGCGGAGAACGACATCCGCTGCGAGATTGATCCGAAGACGGGCGAAGCGAAGCTGACGCGCGTGCTCGCCGTTGTCGAAGCCGTCGAGAACGATGCGACGCAGATCACGGTCGAAGACGCGAAGAAGCGCAACCCGGAAGCCAAAGCCGGCGACATGATCGCCGAGACGCTGCCACCGCTGGAGTTCGGCCGCGTCGCCGCGCAGAACGCCAAGCAGGTCATCGTGCAGAAGGTGCGCGAGGCCGAGCGTGACCGGCAGTTCGCCGAGTACAAGGATCGCGTCGGCGACACGACGAACGGCACTGTCAAACGCGTCGAATACGGCAACGTCATCGTCGATCTTGGTCGCGCCGAAGGCATCATCCGCCGCGATGAAATGATCCCGCGCGAGAACGTTCGCCTCGGCGATCGCATCCGTGCTTTCATCTATGACGTGCGTCGCGAGCAGCGCGGCCCGCAGATTTTTCTGACGCGTGCGCGTCCGGAGTTCATGTCGTCGCTGTTCCGCGCTGAAGTGCCGGAAATTTACGACGGTGTCGTCGAGATCAAGTCGGTCGCACGCGATCCGGGCAGCCGCGCGAAAATCGCGGTGATCTCGAAGGATTCATCGATCGATCCGGTCGGCGCCTGCGTCGGTATGCGCGGTGCGCGCGTGCAGGCGGTCGTCAACGAGCTGCAGGGCGAGAAGGTCGACATCATCCAGTGGAACCCGGATGCGGCGAGCTTCATCGTCAACGCGCTGGCGCCTGCTGAAGTCACCAAGGTCGTCCTCGACGAAGATTCCAACCGCATCGAGGTCGTCGTTCCGGAAGCGCAGCTGTCGCTTGCGATCGGCCGTCGTGGTCAGAACGTGCGGCTCGCGTCGCAGCTCACGGGCTGGGACATCGACATCCTGACGGAACAGGAAGAGAGCGAGCGGCGTCAGAAGGAATTCGCGGAACGCACGCAGCTCCTTATGGATGCGCTCGACGTCGACGAAGTCATCGCGCAGCTTCTGGTAACGGAAGGCTTCGCGAGCGTCGAAGAAGTTGCTTATGTCGATATTTCGGAGATCGCCCACATCGAAGGTTTTGACGAAGGTACGGCGGAGCAGATCCAGATCCGCGCGCGTGAATTCATCGAGCAGCAGGAAGCGGAGCGCGATGCGAAGCGTCGTGAACTCGGCGTTGCAGACGAGCTTGCGGAAATCCCCGGCATCAACACCGCGATGATGGTGGCACTCGGCGAGAACGGCATCAAGACCGTCGAAGATTTCGCGGACTGCGCAACCGACGAACTCGTCGGCTGGACGGATCGCAAAAAGGACAAGGACACCGAGCCCGTCAAGCACAAGGGCTTCCTCGATGGCTTCGAGCTGTCGCGAACCGATGTCGAGAACATGATCATGGCGGCGCGCGTTCATGCCGGCTGGATCAAGGCGGAAGACCTGCAGAAGCCTGCGGAAGGCGAACCTGAAGCCGCGTCGGAAGACGCCGGCTCTCAGGGCTAAGGGAATGTTCGGAGGAGCAGACAGCGCGCGTGATGGTAGAGCGGCAAGACCAGCCAGCGTCGGACCGGGGCGACAACGCCTCCGGGTCCGAGCGCATGTGCGCCGTCTCGCGGCAAAGCCTTGATCCGCGCCTTCTGATCCGGTTCGTGCTGTCGCCTGACAGCACCGTCGTCCCCGATCTCGAACGCCGCCTGCCCGGGCGCGGCGTCTGGGTCGGCTGCGACCGTCGGCTTGTTGAAAAAGCCGTCAAAGCCAATACGTTCGCGAAGAGCCTGAAGACGCGTGCCGAGGCTTCATCTGACCTCGCCGAGCGTGTCGATGGCCTGATGGTTAAGCGCCTCATGGGCACGCTTTCGCTCGCAAATAAGGCGGGTTTGGCGGTGTCGGGCTTCGAGAAAGTCTCGGCGGCTTTGGACAAGGGACCTGTGGCTGTGGTGCTGCACGGGGCAGAGGCGTCGCCAGACGGGCGGTCCAAGATCGACCGGAAATTTAAGGCTATTCAGGCATCTCGGGGACTTACTGCCGCGATTGTCGATGTTCTGACGATCGATCAAATGAGCTTGGCTATTGGCCGCGGAAGTGTGGTACATGCTGCCCTCACACCCGGAGGCCTGTCGGATCGGTTTCTCGAGGAAGCGGAACGCCTGACGCGTTACCGGTCCTCGGCGACAGAGGCCGGCAATGGATTTTCTGAAACGCAAAGCGAAGGCTGAACGGACAACGCATGACGGATTCGAACGACCAGACCGATAAGACCATTCGCGTTGGAGCGCGCAAGCCGCTGTCGCTGCAGCGAACGGTCGAGTCTGGGCATGTGCGGCAGAACTTCAGCCACGGGCGATCGAAGTCTGTCGTCGTCGAGAAGAAGAAGACGCGGCGCTTCGGATCCGGGCCTGAAGGCGAAGCTGCGCCGGGTCCGGCGCCGGCTGAAGCGCCTCCGCCGCCGGTAAGAGCGCCGTCCGCTCCGGCGCCGCGACAGCAAGCATCGAATCCAGCGCAGGCACGCACGCTTTCGAACGAAGAGCGCGCGGCACGCGAGCGCGCACTCGCTGCTGCGCGTGCGGAAAGCACGACGCGTGTCGAAGCGGAGCCTGTTCGTTTCGAACCGGTGCGTCCGCCTGAGCCCGAGCCGCGCGTCGAAGAAGCGCCGGTACAAAGCGCTCCGCCCGCTGCTGCGCCGCCTGCCGCAACGAAGCCGGCTGAAGCTGCGCCCGCGCCTGTCGCTCGCGAGACGGCATCTCCCGCGCCGCGTGAGCCGCGTCGTGACAACAATTCGCCGCCGTCGCGCGATGGTGGCCGTCCGCCTTATCAAAGACAGGGCGCTCGCCCGACCGGCAACACGGCCTACATGCCGCGTGAAGCTGGACGCCCGCGCGAGATCGAACTGCCGGTGCCGCCGCGCCGCGGTGCGGCTCCCGCCGATGCAACGACGATCGAGAAGCCGGTTCGTCCGGCGCGGCCCGTGGTTGCCGCCCGCGAACAGGTGGAGGAAGACGATAGCCGCAAGCGCGGTCCCGGCGGCGCCAAGGTGCCGCGTCCCGCCGTCAAGACGAATGACGACGGCCGCCAGCGTCAGAAGCTGACGATCACGAACTTCGATCGTGAAGCTCAGGTTCGCTCGCTCGCGTCGCTGAAGCGCAAGCGCGAGAAGGAAAAGCTGAAAGCCATGGGCATTCAGCAGCCGCGCGAAAAAATCGCTCGCGAGGTCGTCATTCCGGAAGCGATCACGATCCAGGAACTCTCGAACCGCATGGCGGAGCGCGCCGTCGATCTCATCAAATATTTGATGCAGCAAGGCGCGATGCATAAAATTACCGACGTGCTCGATGCCGACACGGCGGAACTCATCGTGCAGGAATTCGGCCATACGTCGAAGCGCGTCTCGGAAGCCGACGTCGAAATCGGTTTCGTCGGCGATGTCGATGCCGACGATGCGGCGCTCGAGTCGCGCGCTCCCGTCGTCACGATCATGGGGCACGTCGACCACGGCAAGACGTCGCTGCTCGATGCGATCCGGTCCGCGAATGTCGTCGCGGGCGAAGCCGGCGGCATCACGCAGCACATCGGCGCGTATCAGGTCAAAGCCTCGAACGGCGATAAGATCACGTTCATCGATACGCCGGGCCACGAAGCGTTCACCGCCATGCGTGCGCGCGGTGCCAAGGTGACGGACATCGTCGTTCTGGTCGTTGCGGCCGACGACGGCGTCATGCCGCAGACGGTCGAGGCGATCAATCACGCCAAGGCCGCGAAGGTTCCGATCATCGTTGCGATCAACAAGATCGATAAGCCGCAGGCCGATCCCAATCGCGTTCGCACCGATCTTCTGTCGCAGGAAATCGTTGTCGAAAGCATGGGTGGCGAAACGCTCGAAGTGCCCGTGTCGGCGCTGAAGCGGACGAACCTCGACAAGCTGCTTGAAGCGATCCATCTGCAGGCCGAAATTCTCGACCTCAAGGCGAACCCGACGCGTACCGCCGAAGGCATCGTCATCGAAGCGAAACTCGAGCGCGGACGTGGTCCCGTTGGTACGGTTCTCGTTCAGCGCGGCACGCTCCACGTCGGCGATATCATCGTCGCCGGTACGGCTTGGGGCCGTGTCAGAGCGCTGCTCGACGATCATGGCGCGAACATCGATACAGCCGGGCCGTCGGTGCCGGTCGAGGTGCTGGGCTTCGACTCGGCTCCGGAAGCAGGCGATCAATTCGCCGTCGTCGAGAACGAAGCGCGTGCGCGCGAGCTGACGGATTATCGCGTCCGCAAGCGCCGCGAGACGCTGGGTTCGGCAGGCTCGAAGAGCACGCTCGAGCAGATGATGCAGCAGCTCAAGGACGCCGAGCGCAAGGAATTCCCGCTTGTCGTCAAGGGCGACGTGCAGGGTTCGGTCGAGGCGATCGCGGGCGCGCTGCGCAAGGTCGGCAACGACGAAGTCGAAGCGCGCCTCGTGCATTCGGGCGTCGGCGGCATCACCGAGTCGGACATCGCGCTTGCGGCGGCTTCGAAGGCCGTCGTCATCGGCTTCAACGTCCGCGCCAATGCGCAGGCGAAGCAGGCGGCCGATAACCAGGGCATCGAAATCCGCTACTACAACATCATCTACGATCTCGTCGATGAAGTGAAAGCGGCGATGTCGGGTCTTCTCGCTCCGACGAAGCGCGAGGTGTTCCTCGGCTACGCGTCCATCAAGCAGGTCTTCAATATCTCGAAGGTCGGCAAGGTCGCGGGCTGCCAGGTCACCGAGGGCAAGGTCGAACGCGGCGCCAAAGTTCGTCTGCTGCGCGACAACGTCGTCATTCACGAGGGCACGCTTGCGATCCTGAAGCGCTTCAAGGACGACGTGAAGGAAGTCGTTGCGGGGCAGGAATGCGGCATGTCGTTCGCGAACTATCAGGACATTCGCGAAGGCGATCAGATCGAGTGCTTCCAGGTCGAGACGATCGCGAGAAGTTTGTAGTCGCTCACGCGGGCTTCCGTGCGTTGTGAAACGCACGGACCTGCTCCGCGAGGGCGTGGCTTCCCACAGCGGCCGGTCGGCTTTTTCGGGCCGAATTTTGTATGATCTGAGATAAGAGGCCGTTCGTGGTTCAAGTCCGCGGCGGTCGGAAGATGACAGAAGCGATCGAGTTACCCCTCAAATTATCGTTCCGACTGACGCGCGCTGATATCGCGGCGTACGAACGTTTGCCGCGTGAATTTTCGCGAGGGGGCGTGCTCGCGTTTTTCGGCGTGTTTTTCGTCTTGGGCGCCGGGCTTGGAGCGTTCGAGGATGAACTCGGTGCGCTCGTTCCGCAATCATTGGCGGACTACCGCCATATCGTGCTGGCCGTTGCGGCAGCCGCCGTCGCCTATGCTTTTATCACGCTGGTGTTGACGCTGCGCACGAACTGGCGCATCGCGCGCGCAAAGCTGCCGTCCGACGAGACCGGAATCGATGTGTCAGAATCTGGACTTCGGGTCACGAACGACGCCTCGGTCCGTGATTTCGGCTGGGCTCTCATCGCGAAAGTGATCGAGACGGCGGATCACGTTTTTTTATGTCTGACGCCGCGATCGGCGCTCATCGTGCCGCTCAGGGCGTTCGCATCGCGCGACGACAAGACTGCCTTCGCCGATTTATCCGAGCGATTGTCTAGCAGCGCCGAGGCTTGAAGAAGGATCTGGCCATGCGATCAAAACACAAAACCCTTCCGTCGAAAGCGCCGTCGCAGCGAATGCTCCGCGTTGGCGAACTCATCCGGCATAAGATCGCTGAGATGCTGTCGCGCGGCGAAATTCACGATGACGTGCTCGCCTCGCACGTCATCACGATTCCGGAAGTGCGGCTGTCACCTGATCTGAAACTCGCAACCGTGTACGTGATGCCGCTCGGCGGCAATGACGTGAAGCCGGTGATTGAGGCGCTGACGCGCAACAAGAAATACATTCGCGCCGAGGTCGCGCATACGCTCAATCTTCGCTACGCGCCGGATCTCAGATTCCGCGAGGACGAGACATTTGAAGAAGCGACGCGCATCGACCGGTTGCTCGATAGCGAAAAAGTACGACGGGATACGGGGAAATAAGATCGATGGGACGCCGCAAAAAGGGTTCACCGGTTCATGGCTGGCTGGTGCTCGATAAGCCTCAGAACATGACGTCGACGCAGGCCGTCGGCATCGTCCGGCGCGTTTTCAATGCACAGAAGGCGGGGCATTCGGGAACGCTCGATCCGCTGGCGACGGGCATTCTGCCGATCGCGCTCGGGGAGGCGACGAAGACCGTTTCGTTCGCGGTCGACGGCGAGAAGGCGTATCGCTTCACGGTGCGCTGGGGCGCGGAAACCGAAACGGACGATACCGAAGGCGCGATTTCGAACACCAGCGATCAGCGTCCGGATCGGGCAAGCATCGAAGCGTTGCTGCCGCAGTTTCACGGCGAGATCATGCAGGTGCCGCCCGCCTATTCGGCGATCAAGGTCGACGGGGCGCGGGCTTACGATCTCGCGCGTGACGGAGAAACGGTCGTGCTCAATGCGCGTCCGGTTTTCATCGACAGTCTGCAGCTGGTCGACATGCCGGATGCGGCGACGAGCGTGTTCGAGGCGCGTTGCGGCAAGGGAACGTATGTGCGTGCGCTGGCGCGCGACATGGGCCGTCTGCTCGGCTGCTACGGGCACGTCATCGCGTTGCGGCGGACGCAGGTCGGTCCGTTCGACGAAGCGATCGCTGTTGCGATGGATGATTTGAAGGCGGCATCGGAGGCGAACGATGCCGAGCAGTTGTTGCGCTTTCTGCAACCCGTCGAAGCGGCGCTCGCCGATTTGCCGGAACTGCTCGTGTCGCAAAGCGACGCCGCAAGTCTCGCACGGGGCCAGACGGTGTTGATCCGGGGACGTGATGCCCCGATCCTTTCGGGGCCGGCTTATGCAACCTCCAAAGGTCGTCTGATCGCGCTCGGTGAACTTGCGAAGGGCGCGCTGCATCCGACGCGCGTGTTCAATCTCGGCTGAATCGTCCTCGTCCCAAAGGAGATTGCCTGGTTTGTGCGGAGACGCGGACTTCCAGCATTATCTCCGTGAATGGGACCTCGTGCCAGACGGCGCCGAGATTTTGACGCGTACCGCGAAGCTGCTTTCGGTTCGTCACCGTGACCGCCCAGCGATGCTGCGCGTCGCGTTGACGGCGGAAGCGGCCGAAGGCGCGGCGGTGATGGTCTGGTGGCAAGGTCAGGGTGCGGCGCGCGTTTTTGCAGTCGATGACAAGGCTCTCCTGCTCGAACGTGCGACGGGTGCTCGAAGCCTTCTCGCGATGTCGCAAGGCGAGCAAGACGTCGAAGCTACGCGTGTTCTCTGTGACGTGATTGCCGAACTCCATGCGTCGCGCCGTGAGCCTGCGCCGCAGCTGACGTCGTTGCTGGAATGGTTCGAGCCGCTTCTTGCGTCGGCACACCTCACCGATCAGCTCGCACGTTCGGCGGCAATGGCGCGAAAGCTACTGGCCGAGCCGCAAGACGTCGTGGCGCTACATGGCGACGTCCACCACGAGAATGTTCTCGACTTCGGTCCGCGCGGCTGGCTCGCCATCGATCCCAAAGGACTCTGGGGCGAGCGCGGGTTCGATTACGCGAATATTTTCTGCAATCCCGACATCGAGCAGCCGGAGCCCGCTGTTGCCGTCAGGACGGACATTTTTCATCAGAGGGTTGCGAGCGTTAGCGCGGCCGCGGGCCTCGATCGCCGTCGGCTGCTCGACTGGATCGTGGCCTGGGCTGGGCTTTCGGCAAGCTGGATCATCGCGGATGGCGACGACCCTGGCGTCGACATGGCGGTGCTATCGCTGGCGCTCGCTTGCTCAGATGCGACCTAAATTATTGAAATATAACAAAAATTAAAAGTGTCTGGGCATCTCGCAACTGGGCGGGTTTCGTGTATAAGTAGCGCCGACCGCGCGGGGTGCTCGCACTTTCGCGCGGCTTTCATTTGCGACCCCGCTGGACGACATCCCGGCCGTGGCCGCTTTTTTCCCACTCCAATTCGAAAGGAGCTACCGATGTCGCAGATCGCACCTCACCGCCGTGAGGCGAAAACGGCTGTCATCAAGGGCAACGCGACGAAGTCCAACGACACCGGCTCGCCGGAAGTCCAGATTGCAGTGCTGACGCATCGCATCAACGAGCTGACCGAGCATTTCAAGCTGCACAAGAAAGACAATCACTCGCGTCGCGGGCTGCTGAAGATGGTCAGCCAGCGCCGTCAGCTGCTCGACTACGTGAAGAGCAAGGACAACGCGCGTTATCAGAAGATCATCGAAAAGCACGGTATTCGCCGCTAAGCCGCGAAGTCGCTTCGCGCTCAAGACGGGGCCGTACATGGCCAAACGCGCAACGATCTAGAGAAGAGAGCCCGTCGGCGCCCTTGGGGTGCCGGCGCGATAGGTGTTCGCCTGGCATGAGGCCGGCGAGCAAGTCCGACCGAACAGAAAAAGCGAAAACGAAAGATCCAACATGTTTGATATCCATCGAGTCGAAATCGATTGGGGTGGCCGCAAGCTCAAGCTCGAAACCGGCCACTATGCACGCCAGGCCGACGCGGCCGTGATGGCGCAATATGGCGACACGACGGTTCTGGCGACTGTCGTCGGCGCACGCTCCGTGAAGCCCGGCATCGACTTCTTCCCGCTCACCGTGAACTATCAGGAGCGTACGTACGCGGCGGGCAAGATCCCCGGCGGCTATTTCAAGCGCGAAGGCCGTCCGAGTGAAAAAGAAACGCTGACGTCGCGGCTCATCGATCGTCCGATCCGCCCGTTGTTCGTCGAAGGCTTCAAGAACGAAACGCAGGTCGTCGTGACGGTGATGTCGCACGATCTCGAAAACGATCCCGACATTCTCGGCATGGTCGCGGCTTCGGCGGCGCTGACGCTTTCAGGCCTGCCGTTCCTCGGTCCGATCGGCGCCGCACGCGTTGGTCTCGTCAATGGTGAGCTGGTGCTCAATCCGATGATCGACGAGATGAAGGACAGCGCGCTCGACCTCGTCGTCGCCGGTACGGCCGACGCAGTGATGATGGTCGAATCGGAAGCCAAGGAGCTTCCCGAGGCGCAGATGCTCGAAGCCGTCGTGTTCGGCCACAAGCACATGCAGCCGGTGATTCAGGCAATCATCAAGCTCGCCGAAAAGGCAGCGAAAGAGCCGTGGGACATCAAGATCCCCGACAAGACGAAGTATGCGGGCGACGTGAAGAAGCTCGCAGAAAAGACGCTGAAGCAGGCGTTCTCGACGAAGGAAAAGGGCAAGCGCCAGGACCTCGTCGCGGAGGCCAAGAAGGCGATCACCGAAGGCATCACGCTCCCGGCTGACGATCCGAACGAGAAGGTCCTGCTTTCGGACGCCTTCAAGGCGCTCGAAATGGACATCATGCGCGGCGACGTTCTGAAGACGAAGACGCGCATCGACGGTCGCGACCTGAAGACGGTGCGTCCGATCCTGTCGGAAGTTCACGTTCTGCCGCGTACGCACGGTTCGGCGCTGTTCACGCGCGGCGAGACGCAGGCGCTGGTCGTCGCGACGCTCGGCACGGGCGAGGACGAGCAGTTCATCGACAGCCTCGAAGGCACGAAGAAAGAGCGCTTCCTGCTGCATTACAACTTCCCGCCCTATTCGGTCGGCGAAGTCGGACGCATGGGTTCGCCGGGCCGCCGCGAAATCGGCCACGGCAAACTCGCGTGGCGCGCCATCCATCCGATGCTGCCGTCGCAGGAAGAGTTCCCCTACACGCTGCGCGTCGTTTCAGAGATCACCGAGTCCAACGGCTCGTCGTCGATGGCGACGGTCTGCGGTTCGTCGCTGGCTCTGATGGATGCGGGCGTGCCGCTGAAGTCGCCGGTTGCGGGCATCGCGATGGGTCTGATCAAGGAAGGCGATGAATTCGTCGTTCTGTCGGATATTCTCGGCGATGAAGATCATCTCGGCGATATGGACTTCAAGGTTGCGGGCACGGCCAATGGCGTGACGTCGCTGCAGATGGACATCAAGATCACCGGCATCACCGAAGAGATCATGCGCATCGCGCTCGATCAGGCGCACGATGGCCGCATCCACATCCTCGGCGAAATGGCAAAGTCGTTGACGGGCGCGCGCGAAGAACTCGGCGAGTTCGCGCCGCGTATCGAGACGATCAAGATCCCTGTCGACAAGATCCGCGAAGTCATCGGTTCGGGCGGTTCGGTCATCCGCGAGATCGTCGCGGAGTCGGGCGCCAAGATCGACATCGAGGACGACGGCACGGTGAAGATCGCGTCGGCCAATCGCGAGTCGATCGAGAAGGCGCTGGCGCGCATTCGCGGCATCACGTCGGAGCCCGAGGTCGGACAGATCTACAAGGGCAAGGTCGTGAAGGTGATGGAGTTCGGCGCGTTCGTGAACTTCTTCGGCGCGAAGGACGGACTGGTTCACATTTCGCAGCTTGCACCGGGACGTCCGGAGTCGGTCGGCGCGGTCGTCAAGGAAGGCCAGGAAGTTTACGTGAAGCTTCTGGGCTTCGATGATCGCGGCAAGACGCGTCTGTCGATGAAGATCGTCGATCAGGCGACGGGCCAGGAAATTCCGCGCGCCGAGGGCGAACCGGAGGAAGTCTTCGAGAGCCGTCCGCCGCGTCGTGAAGGTGGCCGTGGCGGTCCTCGCGGTCCGCGTCGCGATCGCAACTGATCGTCACGTTCGCATTACTGAAATAACCGAGGCCGCCGGACTAATATTCGGCGGCCTTTTCTTTTCTTTTCCAACTCTCTCACCTGATGGCCGGGCGTGACCCGGCAATCCAGAGCTGAACGGGTGGGGTTCGTATGTGGCTCTGGATGGCCGCCTCAAGGGCGGCCATGGCGTGTCGGGGTGCAGTGTGTGCAGGTTCGCATGTTGTTGAGCGGTCTCCGCGCCGCGATTGCCGGTCGATTTCGAGAGCTAAAAGAAAAGGGCCACCCGCGAGGATGGCCCTTTTTTAGTCCGCAATTTTTAGCGGCTCAGTACCAGTAGCACTTGCCGTGTCTGCAAACGTGATTGGTGCACTGGACGCGGCCGATGCCCTTCACGTGCTTGTGCCAGCCGTTCAGGCCGCGACGGCACTTGCGATGCCAGAAGTGGGCCTGCGTGACGTTCGACGACTGCACGCTGACGTCCTTGAGCAGGCTCAGCGGCGCGGGCGACGCCGCGTTGGCTGATGCGCTGGAAAATGCAATGGCAGCGGCGAGCGATGCTGCCGCGAGCAAAATATTCTTTTTCATTGGTGGTACTCCTCTCTCCCAAACGCCGGAGGTTTTCGGGTTATGCGCGGTGACGCTAGCTGCGAGCCGCCGGGCCGCCAACAGATCAATTGCCGGGGCGCGAGAACAGTCTGCCGCTGTTGCAACTTAGCGTCTGGGCTCAGGCTCAAGCCTCGGGCCTCAGGCGCGCGCGAAGGCCGGTACGTTCGGCCAGAAGACGCGGGCTTTCTCGCTGACTTCGACGGGATCGCCGGTGGTCAGGAGCGTGAGACTTCCGGATTCGTCGCCATTCAAATAATGCGACCGCCGCGCGAGATAATCTTCGAAGCTGTCGGACACGACTTCGGGCTGCGAGAGGATGCGCGTGAACGGCGGCAAATGCTTGCGAAACAGATGCTCGACGAGCGGGAAGTGTGTGCAGCCGAGGATCGCACGATGCGGAGGCACGCCGTCCGTCTGATCTAAAAGCCCGGTGATGCCCGCGCGGACGAGTTCCTCGAGATGCGCCTCGGGCTGCTTTTCCTCGATCGCGCCCGCGAGCTCGGAGCAGATCTGCTGGACGACGGTGACCTTCGGACAGCGCTTGCCGATTTCCTCCGGATAGACGCCCGCCGTCACCGTGCGCGTCGTTCCGAACACGCCGATGGTATCGGTGTTGTATTTCTGCGGATATTGCGGCGACGTCACCGCCCAGGGCGTTTGCGTGGCGGCCTCGACGGTTGGTGCGACGATGCCGAGGACGTTATGCGTGCCGGCCCAGGGGCTGCGCGGCAGCCATTCCTGCTGCAGACGTCTCAGCGCAACGGCGGTTGCCGTGTTGCATCCCAGAAGCACGAGCTTGGCCCCGCGTGCGAACAGATCCTCGACGCAATCGCGCGTGTAGCCGACGATCGCGTCCGATGGCCTGTTGCCGTAAGGAACGTGCGCGTGATCGGCCAGATACACGAAATCGGCGGCTTTGAACCGCTGAGTGAGGACGCGCAGAACGGTGAGGCCGCCAAGACCTGAATCAAAGACGCCGATCATGGCCCGAGTGTTTGCGATGCCGGACGGTGAACGTCAACGGCTTCGATTACTCAGCCGCAGCGGAAGGCGAGGCGCTCGGTCCTTTGGCTTCGCTGTCGTGCTCTTTGAGGCTCTGCAGCGACGGCATCGACACGGTGTTATAGCCGCAGTCGACGAAGTGGACTTCGCCCGTCACCGCGCCGGACAGCGGCGAGAGCAGGTACAGCGCCGAGCCCGCGACTTCGTCGAGCGTCGGGGTGCGCTGCAAGGGTGAGTTGTCGCGCTGGAAATTGAAGATGACGCGTGCGTCGGAAACACCGGCGCCGGACAGCGTGCGCATCGGGCCGGCCGACAGCGCGTTGACGCGGATGCCCTGCGGTCCGAGATCGGCCGCAAGATAACGCACGGAGGCTTCGAGCGCGGCTTTGGCGACGCCCATGACGTTGTAGGACGGGACCCAACGGGTCGCGCCGCCGTAGGAAAGCGTGATCAGCGAACCGCCGTTATGCATCAGCGCCGAGGCGCGCTTTGCGATCTCGGTGAACGAGAAGCACGAGATGACCATCGAGTTGATGAAGTTCTCGCGGGTCGTGTCGGCGTAGCGGCCCGAGAGTTCCTTGGGATCGGAGAACGCGAGAGCGTGGACGACGAAGTCGATGCCGCCCCATTCTTCCTTGATGCGATCGAAAACGCGGTCGACGCTGTTGAGATCGAGAACGTTGCATTCCTCGATGATCTTTGCACCGAGCGACTGCGCGAGCGGCGCGGCGCGGCGACCGAAGGCACCGCCCTGATAGGTGAAGGCGAGTTCCGCGCCTTGGCCCGCGAGCACGCGAGCAATGCCCCACGCGATCGAGCGATCGTTGGCGACGCCCATGACGAGGCCGCGTTTGCCCGCCATGATCGGACCCGGCTTGGCAATATCGATGTCGGTCATTGAATGCCTCGTTCTGTCACCAAATGTGCGCCCGCGGACGTCGAACCAACCGCTGCCGCGCTTATAAACTCTCATTATCTCTCGCCAGCCTGCCGGACGACGCAAACTGGCAAGGCGCAGGATCGCGCGTTACTCAGGCATCGTGGCGGCCGAAAATCAGAGTGGCATTGGTGCCGCCGAAACCGAAGCTGTTCGACATCACACAGTTAAGTTCGGCGTTGTCGATGCGACTCAACGCGATCGGAACGTCGGCGAATGCCGGGTCCAGCTCTTCGATGTTCGCGCTTTCGCAGATGAAGCCGTTGTTCATCATAAGGAGCGAGAAAATCGCCTCCTGGACGCCGATCGCGCCGAGGGAATGACCGGTGAGCGATTTGGTCGCAGAGATCGGCGGAATGGCGTTTCCGAAGACGGCGCGGATGGCGTCAATTTCCTTGGCATCGCCGACCGGCGTGCTGGTGCCGTGCGGGTTGATGTAGTCGATCTTGGAGACGGCTTTGCCGTCGAAGCCTTTGAGCGCGAGGCGCATACAACGCTCGGCGCCCTCGCCGGACGGGGCCACCATGTCGTGGCCGTCTGACGTTGCGCCGTAGCCTTTGACCTCGCCGTAGATCTTGGCGCCCCGGGCTTTCGCGTGCTCCAACTCTTCGAGAACGACGACGCCTGCGCCGCCGGCGATCACGAAGCCGTCGCGGTCCTTATCGTAAGCGCGGCTCGCCTTTTCGGGCGTCGCGTTGAAGTGGGACGACATCGCGCCCATCGCGTCGAACAGGTTCGACAGCGTCCAGTCGAGTTCTTCACAGCCGCCGGCGAACATGACGTCCTGCTTGCCCCACTGGATCAACTCGGTCGCGTTCCCGATGCAGTGCGTGCTCGTCGCGCAGGCCGATGCGATCGAATAGTTCACGCCCTTGATCTGGAAGGCGGTCGCGAGTGCCGCTGAAGGACCGGAGCACATGGCTTTCGGAACTTCGAACGGACCGATCTTTTTCGGGCCGCCCGTTTCGAGCGTTGTTTCGGCGGCCTCGACAATCGCGCGAGTCGACGGACCGCCGGAGCCGACGATGATGCCGGTGCGTTCGTTGACGACATCGGATGGTTCGAGACCTGAATCGCGGATCGCCTGATCCATTGCGATCCAGTTCCAGCCGACGCCGGGGTTCATGAAGCGGCGCGGCTTGCGCGGCACAACGCTTTCCCATTCAAGATTGGGTGCGCCGTGAACCTGACATTTGAAGCCGAGATCAGCGTATTTCTCAGCGCGCGAAATGCCTGACTTCGCCTCTCTCAGGGAAGCAAGCACTTCCTGAGTATTGTTTCCGATCGAGGAAACAATGCCCATTCCAGTGATAACAACGCGCCGCATGCGCTCCAAATCTCCTGCGGTTTTTGCAAAGCCCGCGAGGCTAATCGGGGCAGTGCGAAACGCTTAAGTGCCTTCGCTCGATTTGAGTAGGACCCTCAGATCCTTGGCTGTGTATATCACTTCGCCGTCGGCTTTAAGGACACCGTCGGCTTCCGCGAGCTTCAATTTACGGGCGATCACCCGCTTGATGTCGATGACATATTCGAGAAGCTTGACGTCCGGCGTCACTTCGCGCGTGAATTTGACTTCGCCGACGCCCGAGGCGCGGCCCTGGCCGCTGAGGCCGAGCCAGCCGAGAAAGAAGCCCGTAAGCTGCCAGAGGGCGTCGAGGCCGAGACAGCCAGGCATCACCGGATCGCCTTTGAAATGGCAGGCGAACAGCCAATCCAGGCGCTCGTTTCCTGCGACCTTAAGCTCGGCGACAATCTGACCTTTGCCATGCGCACCGCCAGTCTCGGAGATTGCTGCAATGCGGTCGACCATCAGCATCGGCGGCAGCGGCAGCTGAGCGTTTCCGGGACCGAAAAGCTCACCGCGTCCGCACGCCAACAGGTCTTCAAATTCGTAGCTCGAACGGCGCTCGGCCATGCAATCCCCTCGTCTCGTCCCCTGCCAGCTGAGATTTATTCTAAACAGTCTCAGGCCGGTCGTGCGGGTGCGGCTCGTATCACAACCCCGTCATAACGCCTAGCACACCCCGGTGTGGCGTTGTAACGACGAGTTTCCGCACCAAATAACGTATTGTTGTCGCAAGTTGCGGGTTTTCTAACGTCATATTATACTTCACCGCAAAAGCGCGTCGCACCGCGATGGGTGCAACGTGGGAACTTCAGAGCGATTGTTCAAACAGAAATGTCCGAGAAATTACCGGCTGAGTCCGAGATCCGACCGACAGTCACGATACCGAGCATGCTTCGGCAGGCGGGGCTGCGTCCGACGCGGCAGCGGTTGGCGCTCGGCCGCCTCCTGTTTGGCAGCGGCGACCGCCACGTAACGGCCGAGCAGCTGCACGCCGAGGTTTCGTCGCTGGGTGAACACGTGTCGCTCGCGACGGTGTACAACACGCTGCACCAGTTCAAAAAAGCGGGCTTGGTCCGGGAACTCGCGATCGAGGGTTCGAAGGCCTACTTCGACACCAACACCTCGAACCACAATCATTTCCTGCTCGAGAGCAACGGCGAGCTGATGGACATTCCCGGAGACGCGATCCGCGTCGATGGTTTGCCGCAGCCGCCTGAAGGCATGAAGATCACGCACGTCGACGTGGTCGTTCGGCTCGCGAGGGAAGAAGGCCGCTAAGCGGCTAAAGGGCGGACCGGTCGATCATTTGATCGTTTCGCCTTCGTATGCGCCCCAGAGTTTTTTCTGCTCGATGTAGCCGGTGTAGGCGTCGACCGTGACGCGGCACCAGCGTCCGTCGCACGTGCGCAGGTCAGCGATCACGCCCGCCTCAACGTTGACGACGATGTGCGAGCGTTCGCTGTCGCTGGCGTGGATCGGCACCAGTGGCGGCTTCGTGCTCGCCTTGCGCTCCCACGGAAGCACTAGCGCCGTCCTGCGGCCCGACAGAAACGACTGAAGCACCCATCCCGTCGCGCCCTCGGAATCGCGGACCTTGCGCCAGCTCTCGAACTCCTGGACGATTTCCAGCGGCAGACCGGCGCGGCGATAGACCCAGCCGGTCGGATAATCCGTCCCAGGGCCGTTCCTTAGATTAACGCGATCCGATTTCAGGCTGACGAACCGGGGCACGGGAAGGCCGCTGCCGGACGGCCCGGAAGACTCGGCCGGCTGGGCGCGCAGAGCCGTCGGCGCGGCGGCCGCAGCGATTACCGCGGCACAGACAAGGGCTGGCGCGAATGTCCGTTTTTTACGGTCCATGGACGCGTGTTTTGATCGAGATCGTAGTGATGCGGTCATCTGAAGCGTTTCACGTGCTTCTAATTGATGATGGGTTCAGGGATAAAATGCCGTCGCACTTAATGAATCAGCACTTTGTCTTCGCGAAGGCCATCTGATAGACACGGGGCCGCACTTTCTCAAGCGGGCGCGCCATTGGGCCCAATCGGTCGGCCTTTGTGCAACGGAAAGCGAATGCCAACTCCCACAAAAAAACCTGTCGTCATCGTAACGCGCAAGCTTCCCGACGTGGTCGAGACGCGCATGTGCGAGTTGTTCGATACGAAGCTGAACGTCGAAGACAAGCCGATGACGCAAGCGCAGCTTGTCGAGGCGGTGAAAACGGCGGACGTTCTTGTGCCGACCGTGACGGATCGCATCGATCGCGCGGTGCTGACGCAAGCGGGGCCGCGACTGCGGCTGATCGCGAACTTCGGTACGGGTGTCGACAACGTCGATCTCGATACGGCGCGCAATCGCAGCATTCTGGTCACGAACACGCCCGGCGTTCTGACCGAAGACACCGCCGACATGACGATGGCGCTGATCCTCGCCGTTCCGCGTAGGCTTGCCGAAGGCGCGGCCTATATGCGCGATCCGGCAACGAAATGGTCGGGCTGGTCGCCGACGTGGATGCTCGGGCATCGCATCTACGGCAAGCGTCTCGGCATCATCGGCATGGGACGCATCGGTCGCGCGGTGGCGCGGCGGGCGCAGGCGTTCGGGCTGCAGATCCACTATCACAATCGGCGCCGTCTGCCGGAAGACATCGAGTCGGAGTTCGAGGCGACGTTCTGGGAAAGCCTCGACCAGATGCTGACGCGTGTCGACATCGTGTCGATCAACTGTCCGCACACGCCTGCGACGTATCACCTGCTGTCGGCGCGGCGGCTGCGGCTGCTCAAGCCTTCGGCCTACGTCGTCAACACGGCGCGCGGTGAGGTGATCGACGAGAACGAGCTGGCGCGGCTTCTCGAAACCGGCGCGATCGCCGGCGCAGGCCTCGACGTGTTCGAGAACGAACCGGTCGTCAATCCGCGCCTGCTGGCCTCGGAACGTGTCGTGGCCTTGCCGCATATGAGCTCGGCGACGATCGAAGGCCGTATCGACATGGGCGAGAAGGTCATCATCAACATCAAGGCGTTCGCCGACGGTCATGCGCCGCCGGACCGCGTCCACGTCGCGATGCTCTGACGGGCGAACTGCTTCGAAATTGAGCGATGGCTGGCGCCGCTATTCGGCGGCGCAGGCGCTGCCGTCCGCCGATCCGTGGATCGAGAGATCGGTGATCGTCGGCGTCTGCCCGGATAGCGGATTGTCTGGATCCCACGAGATCGACACGACCTCGAAGCGGCTCGCGAGCACGTCGCAGATCAGGAGCCGGCCTGCGAGGCTTTCGCCGATACCGATGATCTCTTTGACGATCTCGGCTGCCTGCAGCGTGCCGATCACGCCTGCGACGGGCCCGAGCACGCCGGCTTCGGCGCAATTGGCGACCAAACCAGCAGGCGGGGCTTCCGGAAACAGGCAGCGCAGTGTCGGGTAGGGCGTGCCGTCAGCGGTTTTTTCGTATGGCTTGAAGAGGGAGACGTAGCCGTCGAAGGCACCGAGCGTCGCATAGGCGAGCGGGCGTTTCGCCAGGTAGCAGGCATCCGACACCAGGTAGCGGGTCGCGAAATTATCGGAGCCGTCGGCAACGATGTCGTAGCGCGCGATGATCTCGAGTGCGTTGCGCGCGTTCAGGCGTTCGGCGTGAACTTCGACATTCACCAGAGGATTGAGCCGGCGAATGGTTTCGCGGGCGCTCTCGACCTTGAGGCGTCCCGTGTCGTCCGTATCGTGAGCAATCTGTCGTTGGAGATTATCGAGCGAAACGCGATCGTCGTCGACGATGCCGATCGTTCCGACGCCTGCCGCCGCGAGATACATGAGAACGGGTGAGCCGAGCCCTCCCGCTCCGACGACGAGAACGCGCGCCGCCTTGAGTTTCTGTTGGCCGGGCGCGCCGACGTCGCGCAGCACGAGGTGGCGCTTGTAGCGTTGCACCTCCTCGGCCGTCAGCGTCGTCATTCGTCGTGCCTTCTTGGATATCAGCTGCGCGGCTGCGGTTCGACGAACAGCTCGCTCGAGAAGTAACGCTCGGCCGACGACGGCGCGAACGTCACGATCGTCTTACCGGCGTATTCAGGCCTCTGCGCGACCGAAATCGCGGCTGCGACGTTGGCCCCGGTCGAAATGCCGCCCGGAATGCCTTCGACCTTCGCGACCGTGCGCGAAACCTCGAACGCGGTGTCGCTCGCGACGGTGACGACTTCGTCGATGAGGCCGGTATCGAGGTTGTCGGGAATGAAGCCTGCGCCGATGCCCTGAATCTTGTGCGGGCCCTTGGGCTGGCCGGAGATGACGGCGCTCGTCGTCGGTTCGACGGCGATGATCTTGAGGCCAGGAATGCGTTTCTTGAGGACGCGGCCCGTGCCGGTCAACGTGCCGCCGGTGCCGACGCCGACCACCAACGCGTCGAACTTGCCGTTCGTGTCGTTGTAGATTTCTTCGGCGGTCGTCTTCTCGTGCACGAGCGGATTCGCGGGATTGCTGAACTGACCGGGAATGACAGCGTCCGGTATCGACTTCGCGAGTTCGTCGGCTTTTGCCAATGCGGCCGGCATGCCGCCCGGTCCAGGCGTCAGTTCGAGTTCCGCACCGAGATGCGAGAGAATTTTGCGACGCTCGAGCGACATCGTTTCCGGCATCACGAGGATGAGGCGATAGCCGCGTGCAGCTGCGACGAACGCCAGACCGATGCCGGTGTTGCCCGAGGTCGGCTCGATCAGAGTTGTTTTGCCGGGCTTGATGCGTCCTTCAGCCTCGAGAACATCGATCATCGCGACGCCGATTCGATCCTTCACCGACGAAAGCGGATTGAAGAACTCGAGCTTCAGGAGAATGTCGGCTTTGAGATTTGCCGATGCTTTGATTTTCGAAAGCCGAACGAGCGGCGTGTTACCGATCGTCTGGTCGATGCTGTCATAGACGCGTCCGCGGCCCCATGTGCCCGTGGCCGCGATTGTTTTGATATCAAGCGTCTGTGTCATGTGGTTCTCTTGGTCAGCGTTGGGTGCGGAAGCGCGATGTCGAATGCCGCGCTTTTCTCGCAGTTTCAGAGATTATCCTCAAGTCCTTCGCGACGCTAATAAGCATTTAATAAGCATAGCTTTTTTTCGTATTTAGCGGCTTCGTACGCTCTTTTTCAATTGGGATTTTGATTTCTGGTTGTTTCTCGTTTTTGCAACCGGTTTTTGTTTTTTCTTCTGTGCAGAGGATGCACTTGTTGCCGAGCCCGTCGAGCCGAAACCGCCGACACCGCGCTTCGTTCCGGAAAGGACCGCGACTTCAACAAGCGCGGCACGGATAATCGGCGCAACGATCATCTGCGCGATCCGCTCGCCACGATTGATCGTGAACGGCTTTTTGCCGTGGTTGATCAAGATGACCGAGACTTCGCCCCGATAGTCGGAATCGATCGTGCCGGGGCTGTTCAGAACCGTTACGCCGAACTTCGCTGCGAGTCCGGAACGCGGCCGGACCTGCGCTTCGGTTCCTGGCGGCAGCTCGACAATCAATCCGGTTGGGATCAGCGCGCTGTCACCGGGAGAAAGCGTGACCGGATTCCCGGCGGGAACGGCGGCGACGAGATCGAAACCCGCGGCTTCCGCCGTTTGATAGGCGGGCAACGGAAGATCCGTGGCGTGATCGAGCCGCCGGACGTTGACCTTTATGTTGTTTTGCTCGGGACGCCGGATCATTCTGCGGCGTCTCGCTTCAACGTCGCGAGATGTGCGGCCGCGCGAGTCACAATTCTGGTTGCGACCTCGGCCTTGCTCATTTCGGGCCAGCTTTCCACGCCCGCGCTCGTCAAAAGATGGATGGCGTTGCGTTCGCCACCCATGACGCCAATTGGCGACGAGACATCGTTTGCGACGATCCAATCGGCGCCTTTCGATTTCAACTTCTTTTTCGCGTGCGCGACGACATCGTTGGTCTCGGCGGCGAATCCCACGACCAGTGGCGGGCGTCCCTTTCGCAATTGAGCGATCGTTTTCAGAATGTCGGGATTTTCGGTGAGCGTCAGTTCCGGCGGCGCGTCGGACGTGGACTTTTTGATTTTCGATTTATTCGGTGTGGCAACGCGCCAGTCGGCAACGGCGGCGGCGAATATTGCGATGTCGGCCGGTAGCGCGTGCTTCACCGCGGCGAGCATTTCTTCTGCCGTCGATACGCGCACGATGCGGACGCCTGCCGGTTCGGCGATTGAGACCGGACCCGAGACAAGCGTCACGTCGGCGCCGAGCCGTGCGGCTGCGGCGGCAAGCTCGTGACCCTGCTTTCCCGAGGAGCGATTGGCGATGTAGCGCACCGGGTCGATCGGCTCATGCGTCGGGCCGCTCGTGACAATTACACGACATCCGGCGAGAGGCTTATCGTCAGACGCGGACGAAAACCGGTTTTCAATCGCAGCGAGTAAATCCGGAACTTCGACGAGGCGGCCTGGCCCGGCTTCGCCGCGCTCGGCCATCTCTCCGATTGCCGGTCCGACGAAATCAATCCCGTCGCGTTTGAGCTGTTCGACGTTGCGGCGCGTCGCCGGGTTCAGCCACATGCGCGGATTCATCGCCGGGGCGACAAGCACGGGCTTGTCGGTCGCGAGTAGAATAGCGGTGGCGAGATCGTCGGCGTGTCCGACTGCCATCCTCGCAATCAGGTCCGCCGTAGCGGGCGCAACGACGATCAGGTCCGTGTCGCGCGACAGGCGGATGTGCCCGATCTCGCGTTCATCATCGAGATCGAAAAGATCGGTGAAGACACGCTCGTTGGTGAGGGCTGCGACCGACAACGGCGTGACGAATTGCTGGGCAGCTTTCGTCATCACGACGCGAACGTGATGGCCGCGCTCGCGCAAACGCCGGATGAGATCCAGGCATTTGTAGGCTGCGATGCCGCCGCCAATGATGAGAAGAATGCGCTTCGCCGATGACAAATCCGTAAGATCCGATCTCGCTTCAAGAAGCCTCGACGTTATCATATTCCCCGTCGCCGGAAGTTAAGCCAGTTGAGGCCGCAACCGAAAAATGCGGGTAGTGCGCATGGCCGATCGGCTGCGCCTGGCCTATATCCCTCGCAGGTATTCGTTTTGGAGGCGTCGTCATGCGCATGAAATTTCTGCTTTTGAGCTTAATGGCGTTGTTGCCGGCGACGGCTTTCGCCCAGGACGCCACCAGCAAAGGCGTCACCGTCGCGAACGCCTGGGCGCGTGCGACGCCGGGCGGCGCAACGGTTGGAGCAGTTTTTCTCGAGATACGGACGGACAAAGCGACCTCGGACCGGCTAACCGGCATCGCGTCTCCTGCGGCCGGCAGGACCGAAATTCATTCAAGCTCGATGGAAGGCGGCGTCATGAAAATGCGTCGCCTCGATACGATCGATCTGAAGCCAGGGACGACGCTCGTTTTGAAGCCGATGGGCGATCACATCATGCTTTTCGATCTGAAGCAGCCGTTGAAGGACGGCGATAAGGTCGATTTGACTCTGAACTTTGAAAAAGCGGGCGCTATTGCCGTCAAAGCCGGCGTCGCGGGTATTGCTGCAATGGGTCCAAAGGGGGCTCAGACCAATTCCCAAGGCAAAAAGGACTCTATGTCGCACGATGGGACGATGTCCCATGATCAAATGCATGGCGAAATGCACCATTAGAGGCATTTTCCGTGATCTGACGTTCTGCGGCTGAGGCGAATTTTTTATGTCGCGCGGTCACTTGACGCAGAGAGGATGATGGTACATGGTGCGCCCACCTTCGACGGCCGGACCGGTCGAAGGCTCCAATAAAAAAGAATAAAGGTCCAAGTCTAGGGACGAAACTATTGGGGTGGTGCGCTTAGCGCTCCGCCCCAATTCAATTTTGCAGCTATGCAATTCGGTCCAATTCAATTTCGCCTGCTGCGATGACGAAAATAATGACTCGCGCGGCAGGGTGGCTGCGAGGTCACCGGATCGAGCAACGGGCGCGATCTGTAAGACAAAGCTGCGTCACTCATCACTCCTCGCCATATTTCCGTGTCCCAATTCGGCCTGATCTGCCTTGATCGGGGCGTCTTTCTCGCGGCAATACGCGGATCATTGGGTTACGATCGGGGCAGAGGGGAGCAAATGCGCCGACAAGGGGACATCACGGATGCCAGCCGGCCGTCGCGCAGCCTCATCATTGCAGGCGTCGCGATCTGGCTGGTCGTGACGCTGGCGTTGCCGCTTTCGGCGTTGACGCTCAACTTCTTCCGTCTTGGCGGCTCGCCGCTCGGCTTTTGGATTGCCGCGCAGGGCTCGTTGATCGCGCTCGTCCTTCTTGCGTTCTTTTACGCGTGGCGCGCCGGAGGCGTTGCGCCTGCGGAACGTCTTTGGCCGAGTTTCGCGTTCGCAGGCGAGGCGACCGGCGCTGCGGCGATCATCGGCTTCACAGGTTTCATTGCGGCGATCGGATACGACGCGCTGGCGCTGCCGCTTGGTCTCGTATCCGGATTGACGTTGCTCGCCATCCTCGTCGCTCCGCGATTTGTCCTCTACCCGGTGCGATCGATCGGCGGATTTTTCGCCATTCGCTACGGCGGGAATTTCGCGCGCCGTCTAGCGTTGCTGATCACCGCGGCGGCGACAGTCGTTCTGCTGGCTGCGGATTTGAAAGCCGGCGCCTACGCGATGCAAAGCCTGGCGCGGATTGAATCGGCTGAGGCCGTGACGATCCTGGTCGTCAGCGTAGCGGCCGTCTGGCTGGTCGGTAGCGTGCTGAATGTCCGGACGCTTGCCGGCATCAGTTTCGCGGCGATGGTCATCGGCGTGCTCGTTACGCTTGCCGCGATCGCAGCGCGCGCGCGAGGTTGGACCATCCCGCATCTGACGCTCGGCGCCGCGCTCGAGAACCACCTCAGCCTCAACATGACGCTGGTCGTCAACCGCCTCGCCGATGTCGACGCGCTGACGGCGCTGGCTTCGCCGTTCCTGCAGCTTTCGATGCGCAATTTCGCGGGGCTTCTGCTTGCTGTTGCGTTCGGCGTGGTCGCCGCTCCGCATCTGCTCGGACGGCACATTTCGCAAGCCGCCGTGGCACCGGGCGGGGCTGTGCGCCGGACCGCTTGGGCGCTGGTCGGCGTTACCGTCGTCGTCGTCAGCTTGCCGCCGCTTGCGGTTTACAGCCGCGTCGCATTCGAGACCGTGCTTTCCAAAGGCATCGAAGACGCCGTCATCCCGAAGAAATTCGCCGAGGCGAGCGATCTCGGGTGGGTGAAAATCTGCGATAAGAATTCGCGCAACGTCGCAGAGCTTGCGACAGCGTGCGCCAACGCGCCGGAGCAGCGCGGGTTTTTGAGATTGCAGGATCTCGTGTTTTCGACGGACGGATTTGTCGTTGCCGCGCCGTACATGGCGGCGGTTGAACGCGCGTTGCAGTATCCCTTGCTGATCGCCGTGGTGATCGCGACCTTGCTGATGGGGAACGCGCTTCTCGCGAGCCTCGTCGATGCCGATGCGGAAGTGCGGAAAGGCGGTGCGCCGGGGCAAGGGGAATTGGATTTTCGTTCAGCAACGCTCGGGGCAAGCGTGCTCGCCGGTGGATCGATCATCGCCAGCGTTTCGACGCTTGGCAGCGGCCTGCTGTTCGCGGAAGGGTTCGCGCTCATCGCCGCAGGTCTGTTCGTGCCGATCGTGCTCGGCCTTTATTGGCGGCATATGAATTCCGCAGGCGCCATCGCGGCGATGGCGGTGGGCACGTTGATCGCGCTCGGTTACATGCTCGGCGTGCACGTCTGGCCGGTTGAGTTCTATCGAATATCGGGTTTGTTTTCGGATGCCGGTGAGGAAGCGGCGCAGCAGTTCAGCGATCTGGATGCGGCTTTCAGCGCCGCGGTCAATCCGCAGGCGCGCGCTGCCGCGTGGAGCGCGCTTCGCGATTACGCGGCGACGGTCGCCAACTGGGGCGGGTTGAAGCCTGCCGCGATCGTGCTGATCACGGTGCCGGTCAGCCTGCTCGTGTCGATTGCGGTCAGTCTTCTGTTTCGCAATCGAAAGTCTGTGCAGCCTGCAGGCTGACCTTTCGGGTCGTGCGGCGAGTCATCTAAGCTCATGTTTGGACGGACGATGCGGAGCGGCGGCAACGGATGTCGAACGAGATCTTCGATCTTGTCGTGATCGGCGGCGGTATCAATGGCGCGGGCATTGCAGCCGACGGTGCGATGCGCGGACTGCGCGTGATGCTGGCAGAAGCCGACGATCTTGCCGGTGCGACATCGTCGGCGAGTTCGAAGCTCATTCATGGCGGCCTTCGGTATCTCGAACACTACGAGTTCCGTCTTGTTCGTGAAGCGCTGGCGGAGCGCGAGGTTTTGCTTGCGAAGGCTCCGCATATCATCCGGCCGATGCGTTTCGTTCTGCCCCATGTTGATGGAATGCGGTCGCGCGCGCTCATTCGAGCCGGGCTGTTTCTTTACGATCATCTTGCGGCGCGCCGAACCTTGGGCGGCTCGCACGCGATCGATCTCGGCACCGACCCGGCGGGCGTGCCGCTGGCATCACATTTGAAGCACGCGTTCAGCTATTGGGATTGCGCCGTCGATGATGCGCGGCTCGTCGTTCTCAATGCCATCGCCGCGCGCGAGGCGGGTGCGCGGATCGTGACGCGGACGCCGGTTCGCGCGCTTCGCGTCGAAAACGGACTTTGGATCGTGTCGCTCGGGGACGGGTCTCGCGCCGTTGCGGCGCGCGCAGTCGTCAATGCGGCGGGTCCGTGGGTCGCCGATGTCGCGCGTCTCGGGACATCATCCGGTGCGCGATCCGCTGACGTGCGGCTGGTTAGAGGTAGTCACATCGTCGTTCCGCGCATTGCCGGAGCGAACGATGCATACACGCTGCAAAACTCCGATGGCCGCGTCGTGTTCGTGCTGCCGTTCGAATCCGACTTCACGCTGATCGGTACGACGGAGCAGCCGCAGGGCCGTGATCCACGTTCCGTGAGCGTGTCCAGCGACGAGGAGAGCTATCTTCTCACGGCTGTAAACCGGTATCTCCGCGTTCCAATAAAACCTGAGCAGATTGTGTGGACGTTTGCCGGGGTTCGCCCGCTCGATGACGACGGAAGCGACAATGTTTCTGCAATCACGCGAGATTACCGCCTCGATCTTCAATCAGAGGGAACACCGCCGATCCTGAATGTGATCGGCGGCAAGATCACGACCTATCGCAGGCTCGCGGAGGCGGCGCTCGATCTTCTCGCCCAACACTTTCCGGCGGCACGGCCCGGCTCGACCAGAAATGCGCCGCTGCCCGGCGGCGATTTCGAGGGGCGCACGTTCGATGCGTGGTTCGACGATTTCGCGCGCCGCCATGCCGGTTTCGAGAGGCGCACGCTGATGCGGCTAGCGCGCCGCTATGGCGCCCGAACGGAGCGCGTCATCGACGGCGCAACGTCGGAACGCGATCTTGGTCAGGATTTCGGTGCAGGTCTCTGTGCGCGCGAGATTATCTATCTCAAATCCGAGGAGTGGGCGGACGCGGCTGAGGATATTCTCTGGCGGCGGACCAAGACGGGTCTGCACATTGCTCCGGAGGCGCGTGCGAGCGCCGCCGATGCCATTCAAGGTTACGTCGATAAGCTGTAAGCGTCGTGCGCTTCGACTACATCAAGCGGCGGCGCTGGGCGCGGAGAGCGCATGTCGCCGGGCAGACGGATTCGGGGCACAGCAGCTGGTTGGCTTTGCTCAGCGCTGCAGCGAGGGCCTGAGCGCCGTTGAGCGTGTCGCCGATGTCGTCCGAGCCGATCAACGCCGCTGCCGACGCCGTCAACGCCTGGCGCTCATCGTGCTGGCACGCCGCGATGATCGAAATGGCCAGGCATTCGTCACGGCAGAAGCCGCGGCAGCCGGACGGCGAGATCTCGATATCGCGCTGGGCGTTGGCTTTGACGGCGCGGACGAACTTGGAGAGATCGAGCAGCAGAGCTTTCGCGTGCTCAGGGCCAAGGATGCCGGAGAAGGAATTCCAAGCGTCTTCCCAGCATTTGATGTCGCCGGTCGAAAGGCCCGCGAGCCAGCATCGAAATCCGACGCCGACGAGACGCTCAGGCGCTTTTGCCGGAAGCGGAACGACTTTCGCGGAAGGGGTGGAGGTGGTTCTGGCGTTCGCTGAAGGACTAGCCACGGGCGGAGACCTCCGTCGGCTGAACCAATCTCGAAGGACGATGATTTGCGCGAGAGACCGCGCAGGAATCTGGGCTCATTTTCCGCTCCAATATGCGGGGTTCAAGGCCCCGGTATCGGTTGGCGCCAACGCTGGCGCGCGATGCCGCTACGGCACCGTAAACTTGTGCTAACCTGATCATATCGGGCAGGTCAACCGTTAGCGAACGACGCGCATAACATTAGAATTTTTATAATTTTCAAGTAGGTACGATCGGGAAGATCTGGCCAATCCGGCAAGCGTTTTTCAGCCCGGCCACTGGGCAAATCCGGCGAACGTGAGCCGCGCCAGCGTGCCCCGGTCGGAGCCGTCCTCGATTTCGAATTCGGCACTCATTTCGCTTGCGAGGCGATGGACGAGAGGCAGGCCGATGCCGCTGCCGCTCAGCCAAGGTTGTTTGTTCGCGTCCTGATCCGATGCGCTGGCCGCGACCGCGCTGCCGCCGATCCCGCAGCCGGTATCGCGCACCGCGAGGAACATGCGGCCGTCGTCACGGCAGCCGGTTTCGACCTGGACGGCGCCGCCGGGTGGCGTGAACTTGATGGCGTTGGTCAGCAGGTTGAGCAGGATCTGACGCAGCGACGTCGGATTGGCGACAACGTGCGGACGGCTTTTTTCAGCGCGAAAGGTCAGAGCCAGGTTGCGCGATTGCGCGAGAGCTTGAACGCTGGAGACGGTACGCTCGACAATCGCATTGAGGTCGAGCGCGATGAGGCGCGGCGGCGCGGTTCCCTGGCGGCGGCTTTCCGAGAGCAGCGACGTGATGACGTCGAGGGCGTGCGTCGCGTTTTCGTGGATGTCGGCGGCGTAGTTCAGGTAGCGGGCGTTGCCCATCGCGCCCAATCGCTCGTCGCGCATCACTTCGGCTGCGGCGGCGATGGCCGTCAGGGGCGTTTTCAGCTCGTGCGCGAGCTTCGCGAGTTGGTCGGGATCGAGCAGCGACGCCGTGGCGGCTGCCCGGGCCGCGAGCGAGTCGGGAGGGGCCATCGACGCCGTTTCGGCGTCTGCCTCATCGAGCACGTGGAGGACGAACAATCCCGACCGGTCGGCAGTCTGGCGTGTCACCGTGCAGCGGAGCGCCTTCAGCCGGCCGTTGCTCCAGAAGGTCAACGTTTCGACCGATTTGCTATTGGCCTTGCCGAGTGCCGCGATCTCGCGCAGCCGCGCAAGGGCTGGCGTCGAGGCATCGAGCGCGATGGGAAATGCGGCGTAGGCGAACAACCCAATGGCGCGCGTGCCGGCGGTATCCGCGGTCACGATTTCGGCGCGTTCGGGGTCGACAACGATGACGCCGGAATCGTTTGCGACGGCGAGCGAAGGCTCGCTGTCGCGCAGATGCTGGACTGAGGGCGTAAGCGCAGCCGTCATAGCGGAAATCTTCAGACCCCGAGTGCTACTCAAGCACTTTACCCAATGCATGTAAGCGATTTGCCGGCCGCAGTTATATGGAATTCGCGTATTTTCCACCATTGTCCTACGCGCCGATACCCCCCACTGACGAAGCTACCGCCGAGTGCGCGACATTTGCTCCGTTCGAGGGTGGGGCCAGCGGACGACCGCGTCCGCGCCGCTCGCAATCGCGCGGGGAGACGGGTCCGCAGCCTGCGTCGAGGTGTTCGGTGCGCGCGCAAATTTTATCAACCTGAAGCGGCTGCTTTTTCACTCTGGGAGTAGTAGTAGGGCGAGCTTTGCCGCGAGGGGCGCAAGGCTCGCGGGTTCGGGAGTCCAGGTTGCAGACGGCGCGCCAGAAACATGATGAGGAAAAGATCGGCGGCCACCGTGGGATCTGGGATCGCGTCGACTGGTCATTCGTTGGGGCGATCGTCGCGCTTGCGGCGTTCTCGTATGCCGCGTCCGTTCTCTACAAGACGCTCGAAAGCATCTCGTGGGACCAGGTTCGTCACACGATCGTTACGTTTCCGCTGTCGCGTCTGGCTCTCGCAGGGCTTGCGACGGCTGCGTCTTATCTCGCTCTCGTTGGATATGATCTCATCGCATTGCGATTGGTCGGAGCGCGCCGCGTTCCGCTGCGAACAACCGCCATCACCTCGTTCATCAGCCATGCCGTGACGTTCACGTTCGGCTTTGGGGTTCTGACCGGCGGCGCCGTCCGCATGCGCCTTTATCGGCCGTGGAAGGTTTCGACCGATCAGGTTCTGGCCGTTGTCCTGCTTTGCGCGTTGAGCTTCTGGGCGGGGCTTGCCGCCATCGCCGGCATCTGCCTTGCCGTCGATCCGGAACTGGTCGCGGCGCTGGTTGGACTGGATGCAGCGGCGTGTCGAATTCTCGGGTTTGCCATTCTGACGGCGCTGGCGCTGTGGCTGGCTATTTCGGCGCGCAAAAGAACCGTCATCGCCGTCCGCGACTGGCAGCTGCCATTGCCGGGAGCAGGCACGACGCTTGCCGCGATCTTCGTCGGGATGGCGGATGTCGCGGCCGCGGCCGTCGCGCTGTGGGTGCTGTTGCCGCACGACGTCGCCGTTACGCTGCCGGGGTTTCTGGTCGTGTTTTCGCTCGCGATCGTTGTCGGGGTGCTCAGCCATGTGCCGGGCGGTTTCGGCGTCTTCGATGCAATCGTGCTGCTCGGCATCGCCAAGGGTGCGCCGTCGCCGGAACTCGTCAGCTCCCTGGTGCTGTTCCGCCTCATCTATTACTTCGTGCCGGTGACGATCGCAGCGATGATGCTCGTTGCCTACGAAGTGCGCGCCCGCTTGCGCGTCGCGCATGAGGACAGCAGCCAGACTGCGGCGCTGTTCGATCCGATCATTCCACCGCTTGCGGCGGTCGCGACGTTTTTCGGCGGACTGGTTCTGCTTGTCGCGGGTACGCTGCCGGCGGAGCGTATCGCGGTCGTTCGAAATTTCATTCCGCTACCGTTCGTCGAAGCGTCGCATTTCATCGCTAGTCTCGTCGGGACGATCCTGCTCGTCGTGGCGAACGGCCTGGCGCACAGGTTGCGCTCGGCCTGGCAACTGGCGCTGCTCCTGCTCGGCGGCGGCGCGATCTTCTCGGTGACGAAAGGATTGAATTTCGGCGAAGCCTTAATTTGTCTCGCAGCGGCCGGATTGCTTATCGTCGGACGGCGGGAATTCTATCGCCAGGGCGGCGTGTTCGCGGGACGCCCGTCGGCGTCGTCGCTGCTTGCCGTCGCGGTTGCCGTCAGTGCGTCGGCTTTCATCGGCCTCGCGATCTATCGCGGCATTCCCTACGACAACTCGCTGTGGTGGGAATTCGCGTATCATCAGGACGCGTCGCGGTTCCTGCGCGCCACGCTCGGTGCGGCGACCATCGTCATCGTTATCGCCGCCTATCAGCTGATGCACAGGGTTGCGCCCGAGCGACGCCACGTTTCACCGTCCGAGATGCAGGAGGTCGAGGCGATCGTCGGCGCGTCGACGCAGATCACGTCGGAGCTGGCGCTCATCGGCGACAAGCGATTTCTGTTTTCTCAAAGCGGCGACGGCTTCGTGATGTACGACGTGCGCGGCTCGACGTGGGTCGCGATGGGCGATCCGATCGCGAACGGAAGCGCGGATCTCACCGACCTCGTTTGGCGGTTCAAGGAGAATGCGGACGAGCGCCGCGGTTCGCCGGTTTTCTATCAGGTCGCGGCCGACAATCTGCCGGTCTATCTCGACGCGGGTTTCTCGCTGATCAAGCTCGGTGAGGATGCCTGGGTCGATCTCGAAGCCTTCACGCTCGACGGTAAAGTCGGGCGGCGGCTCAGGCAGACGAAGTCACGCGTAGAGCGCAGCAACGTGTCGTTCGAAATCGTTAAAGCCGAGAATGTCGCGAAATATTTTCCGGCTTTGAAGCGCGTGTCGGACGCGTGGCTGCAGGTGCATGGGCGTCGCGAGAAGGGGTTTTCGCTCGGCTTCTGGAACGAAGATTATCTCAGCCGGCACGATATCGCGGTCGTTCGACACGAGGATCGCATCGTCGCGTTCGCGAATATTTTGCGCAAGCCCGCTTCGGCGACGGCGTCGCTCGATCTGATGCGGCATGTGCCGGATGCGCCCGAGAGCGTCATGGATTATCTGGTCGTGATGCTGCTCGAGCAAATGAAGTCCGAGGGCTACAAATGGTTCAACCTCGGCATGGCGCCGTTGTCTGGTCTCCCCGAGCATCGACTTGCGTCGCGCTGGGCGAGGCTCGCCGGGCTGTTCTTCCGTTACGGCGATCGGCTCTACAACTTCGAGGGCGTGCGCATTTTCAAGAGCAAGTTCAAACCGGAATGGCGGCCGAAATATCTCGCCTACGAGCACGGTCTGCGTCTGCCGCAAACCTTGCTCGATATCGCGGGATTGATCAGCTCAAGTCCGCAGCGTGTGGTCGCGGAGCGCCAGCGACATGACGCCTAGCGTTCGGCTCAAGGGCATTCTCGGCATGTCCGCATTTGCTGCGATCTTGGGTGCACTGGCGGTGCTGACTGCGAACGTCGCCATGGCGGCGACGACTGTGACGCAGCCGCGCTTCGGAAGCGTCGAAGTCGTCACGCCGAAGGCGCCCGGCTCCGCGTTCGTGATTTTGCTCAGCGATCCGAATGATTCTTCGTCCGCTGCTCGCGAGATCGCGACGGAGATTGCCGATCGCGGCGCTGCCGTGGCGGTCATCGATGCGGCTGCGATGCGGTCCATTCTGCAAGCCTCCGACAGCGCCAAAGCGTGCATCGACCTGTTCGGCGATCTGGAAAGTCTGGCGCGCATGGCCGAGCGACAGATCGGCATGGCGACCTGGCAACAGCCGGTTCTGCTTGGCATCGGCGATGGCGGTGCGGTGGCCTATCTCGGACTGGCGCAGGCGCCGTCGAACACGCTTGCGGGTGCGGTGAGCTTCGGGTTCTCACCAACGCTCGCTTCGGCGAAACCCTTTTGCGATGTGACGTCGTCGGCGGGCGAAGGTGCCCAGACGTTCACCTATCAGCCTGCGCAATTGGCGGGGCGTTGGATCGCCATCACCGCAAACGCCGGTGAGCCAAGCCTCAAGCCGTTTCTCGATGCGCACCCAGGCTCGCAGGCGATTGCTGCGCCTGCCGGCGACAAAGCGGGACGCGATGCCGCGATCAAGGCCGTCTTCGAAGTTGCGGCGACGACGGGGGCGGCGCTCAGCGATCTGCCGCTCGTGGAGCTTCCCGCGAAGCATCCAAGGGTTCTCGTGGTCTTTTTCTCAGGGGACGGCGGCTGGCGCGACATCGACAAGCAACTCGGCGAACTGCTGTCCAAGGATGGTGTCGCGGTGATCGGCGTTGATGCGCTGCGCTACTTCTGGAGCAAGAAAGATCCGCAGACGATTGCTGCCGACATCCACCGCATCATCGCTCACTACGGACCCGCTTGGGGTGTGAAATCCTTCGCCCTCGCGGGATATTCCTTCGGGGCGGGCATCATTCCGCTGACGTGGCCGAAGCTTGCGCCGGCGACGCAAGACCAGATCAAGCTGATCGCGATGCTCGGGCTGGAGCCTGTCGCGCGGCTGCAGATGTCGATGGCGGGTTGGCTGGGTTTGAGTTCTTCCGCCGACATTCCGCTTGGGGCTTATCTGGCGCAACTGCCGAAGGCGCGCGTCATGTGCGTCTATAGCGTCGAGGAGCAGAAGGACAACAATACCGGGTGCACGCTGGCGGAGCTCGACGGGGCGACGCGCATCAGCCGGACGGGCGGTCACCACTTCGGCGGCGATTACGATGATATCGCGCGGATCATTCTCGAGCGGCTCAACGCGGCGGGCGAGAAGTGACGGCGGGCTTGCAAAGGTGGATGGTACCGCCTCCCAGAGTTGAACCGGGGACCTCTAGATCCACAATCTAGCGCTCTAACCAACTGAGCTAAGGCGGCACAGGCTTTGTTTACAAAGCAATAAATCGAGGATGGCGCCGCCGTCCATGATTTTCGGACCGGCGCTCCCCGATTTCAGAGCCCTGCTATCACCACAGCTGCCCCAAAGGGTCAAGGGCCGAATGGGCTTGTCAGATGGTTCGCGACGGGCCGCCGCGCCCGCCGAGTAGGAACGCCAACACAAGCCCTGCGACGAAGCCGCCGACGTGCGCCATGTAGGCGACGCCACCGACGTCGGCGGTCTCGTCGGTTGTGGCGATGGTGCCGACGCTGCTGAAAAGCTGCAGCACGATCCAGAAGCCGATGACGGCGATCGCCGGAAGCGAAACGATCTGGCGAATGACGAAAACGTCGACGCGCGCGTGCGGGAACAGCAGAATATAGGCGCCGAGGACGCCTGCTATGGCGCCTGAAGCTCCGACGTTCGGAATGCTCGAGCCGCTGTTGACGTAATACTGGGCGAACGTCGCAGCGATGCCGCAGGCGAGATAAAACGCGAGGAAGCGGACGTGGCCGAAGCGATCCTCAATGTTGTCGCCGAAGATGTAGAGGTACAGCATGTTGCCGATGAGATGCATCCAGCCGCCGTGCATGAACATGGCGGTCAGGAGCGTCGGCAGGTTGCCGGCGGGATCGTCGTTGAAGCGGCTTGGGATGAACGACCAGTCCTGAATGAACTGATCTCCGGCATTCAGCTCCAGGAGAAAGACGAGCACGTTGATCGCGATCAGGCCGTAGGTGACGACCGGCGTGGTCCTCAGCGCACTGTCGTCGTCGCCGATCGGAAACATGCGCCTCCCCCTTCGATTTGCGCCGCCGTTCAGGCGGCCAACGGCTTTTTCACGGACATCAAATAATTCACATCCGTGTCGGGATTACGAGCCCAGACATCCCGTAGCGGCGTGTAGGTGATGCCTTCAAACTGGGGATCGGTAAGACCGGCCGTCTCGGCGTAGCGCCGCAGCTCGTCGGTGGTCACGAACCGGTCCCACTGATGTGTGCCGCGCGGCAGCCAGCCCAGAACGTACTCGGCGCCGACGATCGCCAACGCCCATGCCTTCAACGTGCGGTTCAACGTCGAGAAAACGGCGAGCCCGCCGGGACGGACGAGGGTCGCGCATTCGGAAATGAACTTCTCAGGATCGGGAACGTGCTCGACGACCTCGAGACAGGCGACGATGTCGAAGGTGCGGCCTTCGGCGACGAGGTCTTCGACGCGGACGGGACGATAGTCGATCGCGAGGCCCTGCGCGTCGGCGTGGCTTTTGGCGATGGCGATGTTGCGCTCCGAGGGATCGATCGCGGTGACCGTCGCGCCCATTCGCGTCAGCGGCTCGGCGACGAGGCCGCCGCCGCAGCCGATGTCGAGCGCCGTCAGACCGGAGAGCGGTTTCAGAATTTTCGCATCGCGACCGAAATGGGCGACGGCCTGGTCGCGAATGAATGAGAGCCGCGGCGGTCCGATCTGATGCAGGGGGCGGAATTTTCCGTTCGGGTCCCACCATTCGGAAGCGATCTCGGAAAAGCGCCGCACTTCCTCGGGATCGAGGTTCGCGCTTCCAGGGGTCGGATCGTCGTGCTGGCGGGATGCGGCGGTCATTTTGGGCTCCGGTTTGCGGCTAGTCGCCAGCGGCGCGGCGAACTTGTCAAGCGCGGCACGATCCCGCTCGTCTTTGGGATGGCCGCTGAGCAGTTGCCCGGGGGCTCGCGAGCCGCTAAGAAGCCGGGACTCAATCCAGAAATTAAGGCTTCACAGGTCCTATCTGGGCCCGTCCGAGCCTATAGCAAGTGCAGGACAGACACTCAGGATGGCGACCGTTGTGATGAAATTCGGCGGCACCTCGGTCGCCAACATCGAGCGCATCCAGAACGTGGCGCGGCACGTCAAGCGCGAGGTCGATGCCGGCAACAAGGTCGCCGTGGTCGTCTCGGCGATGTCGGGCGTCACGAACCAGCTTGTCGCCTGGGTCAAGGAAGTTTCGCCGCTCTACGACGCGCGCGAATATGACTCCGTCGTCGCGACCGGCGAGCAGGTGACGGCAGGCCTTCTGGCCTTGGCGCTGCAAGCCATGGGTCTCAAGGCGCGCTCCTGGACCGGATGGCAGGTGCCGATCAAAACCGACACGGCTCATGGTGCAGCGCGCATCATCGATATTCCGGGCGCCGATCTCAAACGGCAGATCGACAGCGGAGAGGTTGCGGTCATCACCGGCTTCCAGGGCATCGAAGCGGATGCCAATCGCGTGGCGACGCTCGGCCGCGGCGGCTCGGATACGAGTGCGGTTGCGATCGCGGTCGCGCTCGAAGCGGACGTCTGCGATATCTATACCGACGTCGACGGCGTCTATACGACCGATCCGCGGATTGTGCCGAAGGCGCGGCGGCTCGCCAAGGTTTCCTATGAAGAGATGCTGGAAATGGCATCGCTCGGCTCGAAGGTGCTGCAAACGCGCTCCGTCGAGCTGGCTATGGTCTACAAGGTGAAGACGCGCGTTCTGTCGAGCTTCGTCGCGCCGGACGCGATGCAGCCCTACAGACCCGACAACGTCGAGAATATCGGAACTATCGTTTGCGACGAGGATGAGATCGTGGAACAGCAGGTCGTGAGCGGCATCGCCTATGCCAAAGACGAGGCCAAGGTGACGCTTCTGAAGGTCGACGATAAGCCGGGCGTCGCGGCGCGCATCTTCGGGCCGTTGTCGGATGCGAGCATCAACGTCGACATGATCGTTCAGAATGTCACGCCGGACGGCAAGCACACCGACATGACGTTCACCGTGCAGGCTTCGGAGTTGCCGCGCACGCTCGATGTTCTGAAAAAGGCTAAAGCCGACATCGGCCACTTCGACGTCAAAAGCTCGGCGGACGTCGTGAAAATCTCGGTGATCGGTGTCGGCATGCGCAGTCACGCGGGCGTTGCGGCGCAGATGTTCAAAACTCTTGCCGAAAAAGGCATCAACATCCACGCCATCTCGACATCCGAGATAAAAATCAGTGTATTGATCGATGCTGTCTATGCCGAGCTTGCCGTGCGCACGCTGCACACGGTCTACGGTCTCGACAGCGACTGAGCGCGGATTCTTTCGGCCGCGCTGTTCTTAGCCCCTGATGGACCGTCCGGGCGGGCGGTACGAAGAGCATGATCGCGCGGCCCAACGATCCAAGACCGCTTCCGAGCGAAACCTCGCTCCGGGTGATTATGCGCGGCTTGCGCGAGATCATGTCCGAAGGCGGCGAGGGCCAGGACAAGCTCGACCGCATCGTGCGCCAGATCGCGGGCGTCATGGTCGCCGATGTGTGCTCCATCTATCTCAAGCGTCAGGATGGCTCGCTGGAGTTGTTCGCGACCGAGGGGCTTAACCCGTCGGCCGTTCACAAGACGCGGATGAAGCGCGGGGAAGGACTCGTCGGTCGCTGCTCCGAGCTTGGCGTGACGGTCAACGAACCCGAGGCTTCGAGCCATCCGGCGTTTTCCTACCGTCCCGAGACGAGCGAAGAAATCTATCACTCGCTGCTAGCGGTTCCGATCTCGCGTTCGGGCCAGGTGCTCGGCGTGCTCGTCATCCAGAACCGGATGTCGAAGGAATATTCCGACGAGGACGTCGAGGTGCTGCAGGCGACGGCGATGGTCGTCGCCGAAAACCTCGTCTCAGGCGCGGTCGCAGGTACGGGCGCGGCGCTCGAAGGCTCGCTGTCGCAGCCGATGGCGATCGAGGGCGAACCGCTGTCGGAGGGGATCGCGCTCGGGCACGTGGTGCTGCACGAGCCGCGCATCGTCGTCACGCATTTGCTGTCTGACAATCCGGTCGCCGAAATGGACCGGCTCGACACGGCGCTCACCAAGCTGCAGGTGAACATCGACGAGATGTTCGAGCATGACCACCTCTCGGCGGTCGGTGAGCATCGCGATGTGCTCGAAGCCTATCGCATGTTCGCGCACGACAAGGGCTGGCACCGTCGCTTGCGCGAAGCGGTCGAGGGCGGGTTGACGGCGGAAGCAGCCGTCGAGCGCGTGCAGAACGCCATGCGCACGCGCATGCTGAAGCAGCACGACAGCTACTGGAAGGAGCGGCAACGCGATCTCGATGATCTTTCCGATCGCCTGCTGCGCGTGCTCGCGGGGCGGCTCAAGAGTTCGGAAGATGGCAGCGGCCTGCCGTCTGAGGTCATCCTTGTCGCCCGCACGATGGGCCCCGCCGAACTGCTCGATTACGATCGCAGCCGCCTTCGCGGCCTGATCGTCGAGGATGGATCGAGCCAAAGCCATGTCGCAGTCGTCGCCAAGGCGCTGGGCATCGCCGCGATCGGACAAGCAGCCGGGATCGTCGATCGCGTTGCTGCCGGCGACGCTGCGATCATCGACGCGGTCGCGGGCGAAGTGCATCTGCGGCCGACGAACGAGGTGATTGCCGCCTATTCCGACAAGGTGCGGTTCCGGGCGCGCAAGCAGAAGCGGTACCAGTCGCTGCGCGGTCGTCCGGCAGTGACGAAGGACGGCATTCGCATTTCGCTGCTCATGAACGCCGGGCTGCTCGTCGACATGTCGCATCTGACGGAGTCGGGCGCCGACGGCGTCGGGCTCTACCGGACCGAATTGCAGTTCATGCTGTCGGACTCCTTTCCGAGGCTCGACCGGCAGACGCAGCTTTATCGCTCGGTGATCGAGGAAGCGCAGGGCAAGACGGTCGTGTTCCGGTCGCTCGATATTGGCGGCGACAAGGTGCTGCCGTATCTCCGCCAGCCGAAGGAAGAGAACCCGGCTCTAGGATGGCGCGCGATCCGCATGTCGCTCGACCGGCCGGAGCTTTTCCGCCTGCAGATGCGTGCGCTTCTGAAGGCTGCCGCCGGACGCGAACTCAGGGTCATGATCCCGATGGTGTCGGCGTCCTATGAGCTTGGCGCGATCCGGGCCTTGATCGAAAAAGAAAAGACGTTCCTGACGACGCATGGGCATCAGCTTCCGAGCAACATCCTTGTCGGCGCGATGTTCGAAGTGCCGGCGCTGCTGTTCGATCTCGACGCGTTTCTGTCGCGGGTCGATTTCGTGTCGATCGGCTCGAACGACCTGATGCAGTTCATGTTCGCTGCGGACCGCACCAATGCGCGCGTCGCAAGCCGGTTCGACGTGCTGACGGCTGCGCCTCTTCGTGCGCTGCGGATGCTGATCAAGGCTGCGAAGAAGCACAAGGTGCCGCTGACACTTTGCGGCGAGATGGCGGGCAGTCCGCTCGAAGCCATGTCGCTCATCGCGCTCGGGCTGCGCTCGCTGTCGATGGCGCCTGCTTCGATCGGTCCGATCAAGACGATGATCCTGTCGCTCGATGCGGAAAAAGCGACGACTTACGTCGAAGAACTTCTCAAAGGGGATGCCAAAGACATCCGCATGTCCTTGCAGCAGTTTGCCGAAAACGAAGGCGTCGCCATCGACGGCTGATGTGCTTCAAAAGCCTTTGACAAAAATACTTTTTTAACCAACATTGGGGTGAGGGTTGAGGGACCGGTGCGTAGTGCCGGATTGTGTATGCGTCGAGGCGTTGGGCGGAACGTTTCGGTCGGCGGCCGTGTGCGGGTGGAGCGCACGGCGCGCGATCGCAGCGAGTTCTCAAATCAAGTACAAGTTTCGCATGACCGTGAGCTGATCGCACGGTTCTTCATGGATTTGCGCCGCGCTTTGCGGCTGACGCTGCCGCAGGCCGCGCATTATCTCAAAGTGCACACCGGCGTTCTCGAAGCGCTGGAAACCGGACAGGTCGAATACCTGCCGCCGTGGCCGCAAACGGTTCAGATCGTCATGGGCTACACGTCGATGGCGGGCGTCGATGGGCGCCCCGTTTTGAACGCCATCGGCAATCTCATCATGACGCTTCAGCCGTCGCCGGACGAGCCCGAAGAGCACGTGGACGACGAGCACGAGCCGCAGGCGCGGCATTTCTTCCGGGCCGGATCGGCGATCGCGAGCGGTGCCCGCAGGCTGCCCAAGGACGCCATTCACCAAATCCGCGAACGGCCGCAGCGCGCGCTTTATGCCCTGTCGCTGCCGCTGTTCATCCTGCTGTTTTTCAACGCCTCGATCCTGCAGGTCGTTGCGCAGCCGTTCAGCTCGGCCGTCGGTCATGTCAGCGTTTATTTTCAAGAGCATTTTGCGCCGGTTCAGGACGGTTTGCGCTGGATCGACGTGAATGATCCCCGGTTGCGCCGGACCGACAAATTGCGGATCGCAGGCGGTTCGTATTAGATGCGCCCGAGAGCGCCGCGGTCGTCTGATCGCGGCCCACACGGACTGCATCATCGGACATCATGACTTCATTGCCGCGCGATAAACTCGACCGCCTTTTCGAGCGCTGGATGGCGATCCAGGACGAGCTCAATCATGGCGTGTCGCAAGCTCAGTACGTCAAGCTGACGAAGGAATTCGCGGAGCTGTCACCGGCTGCCGCGCAAATCGAGGCGTTGCGCAAGGCCGAAGCCGAAAGCGCCGATCTCGAGCAGCTGCTTCGCGATCCTTCGGCCGACAAGGACATGGCCGATCTCGCCTATGCGGAGCGCGCAGCTCTCGCAGAGCGCATCGGCGGCCTCGAGCAGCAATTGCGCATCGCGCTTCTGCCGAAGGACGCTGCGGACGAGAAAAGCGCAATTCTCGAAGTGCGAGCCGGAACGGGCGGCGACGAAGCGGCACTGTTCGCGGCGGATCTCTTTCGCATGTATTCGCGCTATGCCGACCTCAGAGGCTGGAAGGTCGAGGTCATCTCGGCATCGGAAAACGATCTCGGCGGCTACAAGGAGATCGTGGCTTCGATTACGGGCGAGGGCGTGTTCGCGCGGCTCAAGTTTGAATCGGGCGTGCACCGCGTGCAGCGCGTTCCGGCGACGGAAGCGAGTGGGCGCATTCATACCTCCGCCGCGACGGTCGCGGTTCTACCCGAGGCCGAGGACGTCGAGATCGACATCAAGCCGGACGATATCCGTATCGATACGATGCGGGCGGGCGGCGCCGGTGGCCAGCATGTCAACAAGACGGAAAGCGCGGTGCGCATCACGCATCTGCCGACGGGAATCGTCGTCGTATCAGCGGAAAAATCGCAGCATCAGAACCGCCGCCTGGCGATGAACGTGCTCAAGGCGCGCGTGTATGAGCTTGAACGCGAGAAGGCGGCGACGGAGCGTTCGGATGCCCGCAAGTCGCAGGTCGGCTCCGGCGATCGCTCGCAGCGGATCAGGACGTATAACTTTCCGCAAGGGCGCGTCACCGATCATCGCATCAACCTCACGCTCTACAATCTCGATGAGGTCATGACCGGTAACGGGCTCGATGCGCTGGTCGATGCGCTCATCACCGATCATCAGGCGACGATGCTGGCTGAACTCAACGCCGCATGACGGGCCGACGATCGTGACCGCGCAAACGCATCAGGGCTTCGGACGCGATCAGACGATCGGCGATGCGTTGGCTGAAATGGTGCGCGCGTTCGCAGCCGGAGGTATCGAGTCCGCGCCGCGAGATGCGCGCTTATTGCTGCAGGGTTTGCTCGGTATCGACGGCACGGCGCTGCTGACCCGGCCGGAACAGCCGCTTGGCGACAAGGCTGCGTTGATCGGCGATGCCGTGCGTCGAAGGCTGGCGCATGAACCTGTGACGCGCATCCTCGGCGTGCGCGAATTCTATGGCCGCGAATTCGTCGTCACGCCGGACGTGCTCGATCCCCGGCCAGATACGGAGACGGTCGTCGAGCTTGCGTTGGAAATCGTTCGCGCGAACGGGCTCACGTCGGCCCCGCTTCAGATCGCGGACATCGGGACGGGTTCCGGCATCCTGATCGCGACGCTGCTTCTCGAATTGCCGAATGCACGCGGCGTCGCAACGGACGTCAGCACGGCGGCGCTTGCCGTTGCGGAACGGAATGCAAAGCGTTTCGGGCTTGCCGATCGAACCACCTTCGTTGCGACACACGGTCTCGATGGCTGCGCTGGGCCTTTCGATCTGATCGTCTCGAACCCACCCTACATTCCAGAGGGCGACATTCCGGGTTTGGAGCCCGAAGTCCGAGACTACGATCCCCAGCTTGCTTTGGATGGCGGAGCGGACGGCATGGACGTGTATCGCGAGATCGCGAAAGTTGCCCGCAATCCGCTTCGGCCCATGCGCCTCGTGCTGGAGGTCGGAGCCGGTCAAGCCTCTGACGTAACTGATATTTTTAGCGCGGCTGGGTGGAGGCCATTGGGACGGCAAAAGGATCTCGGGGGCCACGATCGCGCTGTGGCCATGGAGATACATCCTTAAGGGCTTCAATGATTTCTATTTGCGGAATTGCGTTTCCGGAGTAAGATCACTACCGACGAGTTTGATCGGATGTGCCTGGATCAGGCGACTGCCGCGAATGCGGTACAAGAAGCCGGCCGTCCTATCTCAGATCATCAGCGCAAATTTCGCGGACGTAAGTGTCCGCTGAATGGCGGGCGTCGAGTTTCTTTTCTCGATACCGCGAGTGCTGCACAGACGCTCCTTGCAGATGCTTTGGACGCGCGTTGCAGTCCGTCGTGGCGAGGACACGGTAGTTTGCCCGGGTGGCGGGCATGAGAGCCAAGGGGCTACAGCCTGTAGGGCACAGGCGACTTAGGACCGTCTTTTGAAATGGAATTGGATCGTAGGATCCATGACGCGGCCCATCGCTGGTGTGCACGCGTGGACGTTAGAATATCAACGAGTGTGAACGGGAGCCCATGAGGCAAGGACAGCAGAACCGTCGTGGCCGCGGTCGAAACAACAATAATAACAACCGCAAATCGCAAAATCCGTTGATGCGCAGCTTCGAGAGTTCGGGGCCGGACGTCAAAATCCGCGGCACGCCCTCGCATATTGCCGAGAAGTACGTCTCGCTCGCGCGCGATGCGCTTTCGTCCGGCGATCCCGTCCTCGCGGAGAATTATCTCCAGCACGCCGAGCACTATAACCGCATCATCCTGAGCTACCGCGAGCAGATGGCGCAGCAGGGCGGCGTCGACCCGCTCGGCAACGGCGCTGCCCGCACGCACACGCTGGCCGGTCCCGAGGGGAGCGACGGCGACGAGTTCGGCGAGGATGAGGGCGACGAGTTCGGCGTCCAGGCGCAGCAACAGCAGCAGCCGGCCGGCGACGGCTCGCAGCAGCCGCAGCAGAATTACGCTCAGCAGCCGCGCAATTTCGATCATCAGAACCGGTACGATAACCGGGATAATCGCGATAACCGCCAGCCGCGGAACGATCGCGATCAGCGCTACAACAACAACCGGCATGATCGCGGCGACCGCCAGGATTTCAGAGGCGATCGTGGGGACCGGAACGACCGCCATGACCGCAACGGCAACGGCGAGAACCGCTACCGTGACGATCGCCGCCAGTACGGCAACGGCGGCGAGGGGCGCTCCGAAGGCGGCTTCCGCCGTCGGGAGCGCTATCAGGACTCGAACGGCAACGGCGCGGACCGGGAATTCAACAACGGCGGATTCCGCCAGGATGCTGGTCCGGCTCCGCAGCCCCAGGCGCAACCGGCTGCGACGGAGCGCGCCGCGCCTCCGCCGCCACCCGCCGTGACGCCGGAGCAGGAGCAGCCTGCGTTCCTGAGACGTCCGGTGCGCCGTCCGCGTCGCGAGGAGCCGACCGAGGTCATCGCAACGCCGCCGGCGGCGAACGAAGACCAGGACTGAGACGCGCACCGCATCTGCAGACGACCATTCGCCCTGCCTCGTGGCCTATTGCATCGACGACGATGCGATCTGTCCCGGCAGGGCGTTTTCGTGCGCGCCTTGCGACAGCGCGGGTGGCAGCGGCCGCCGACGTTTCGGTTAACGCCGCGCTTTCTATCGGTTCCGTCGTCGAACCTTTAACGACATTGCATTAGGCATCTGGAGGTCGCTGCCCTCCCCCGGGTTCGTCCGACATGCCGCGGATGTTATTCGGCCTTTCACTTGCCTCGACCTCTTTTTCGCGCCGCGCCGGATTCCTATATCGCCAAAAGACAAGCCCGGAGGGACGCCTACGATTGGGTCTTTGGCCGCGCTTGAGGTGGGAATAAATTGGCATGTCTTCCGCGCCTGATGGGCGGGGGCATGCGCTGGAGGTCAGTCATGAATTTCGAACGCTACACGGATCGCGCGAAAGGCTTCATCCAATCGGCCCAATCGCTGGCGCTGCGTGAAAATCACCAACAAGTCACCCCCGATCATCTCCTCAAAGTTTTGCTCGACGATCCGGAAGGCCTCGCAAGCGGTCTGATCCAGCGCGCGGGCGGCGACTCGCGCGTCGCGCTGCGTAACGTCGAAGCGGCGCTCGCGAAGAAGCCGAAAGTCACTGGCGGATCGGGCGGCGTTTATGTGTCGCCGGAGTCGGCACGGCTCTTCGATGCCGTCGAGAAGCTTGCGGACAAAGCCAGCGACAAGTTCGTCACCGCCGAGCGGCTTCTGCTCGCCTTGGCGCTCGACACGTCGACGGATGCCGGTAAGGCGCTGCGCGACGCGGGCGTGACGGCGGACAAGATCAACGCGGCGATCAACGAGCTGCGCAAGGGCCGTACCGCCGACAGCGCCAACGCCGAGCAGGCGTATGACGCGCTGAAGCGATACGCGCGTGACCTCACCGAGGCCGCGGCAACGGGCAAGCTCGATCCGGTCATCGGGCGCGACGAAGAAATCCGCCGCACGATCCAGGTGCTGTCAAGGCGCACGAAGAATAACCCCGTGCTGATCGGCGAGCCTGGCGTCGGCAAGACGGCGATCGCCGAAGGCCTGGCGTTGCGCATCATCAAGGGCGACGTGCCGGAAAGCCTGAAGCACAAAAAGCTGCTGTCGCTCGACATGGGCGCGCTCATTGCTGGCGCGAAATATCGCGGCGAGTTCGAGGAACGCTTGAAAGCCGTTCTCTCGGAAGTCGAAGCCGAGGGCGGCAACATCATTCTGTTCATCGACGAACTTCACACCATCGTCGGCGCGGGCAAGACCGAAGGCTCGATGGATGCGGGCAATCTGTTGAAGCCGGCGCTTGCGCGCGGCGAGCTGCACTGCGTCGGCGCGACGACGCTCGATGAGTATCGCAAGAACATCGAGAAGGACGCGGCGCTGGCTCGCCGCTTCCAGCCGATCTTCGTATCCGAGCCGACGGTCGAGGATACGATCTCGATCCTGCGCGGCCTGAAAGAGAAGTACGAGCTGCATCACGGCGTGCGCATCACCGACAGCGCGCTGGTCGCGGCGGCCACGCTCTCGAACCGATACATCACCGATCGCTTCCTGCCCGACAAGGCTATCGACCTTGTCGACGAGGCGGCGTCGCGTCTCCGGATGCAGGTCGATTCAAAGCCCGAAGAGCTCGACGCGATCGATCGCGATCTCATGCAGATGATGATCGAGCGGGAAGCGTTGAAAAAGGAAACGGACGCGGCGTCGAAGGACCGGCTCGCGCGCCTCGAAAAGTCCATCGCCGACCTTGAGGAAAAGTCGAAGGCGATGACGGCGCGCTGGGAAAGCGAGAAGCAAAAGCTCGGTTCGGCGCAGAAGATCAAGGAGGAACTCGATAACCTGCGCAATTCGCTCGAGCAGGCGCAGCGCCGGGGTGACCTCGCGCGTGCGGGCGAGCTTCGCTACGGCAAAATTCCGGAGCTTGAGAAGCAGCTCTCGACGATTGAATCGCAGGAAGGCAAAGGCGCGATGGTCGAAGAGGCCGTCACGCCGGATCAGATCGCGGCCGTCGTGTCGCGCTGGACGGGTGTGCCGGTCGACAAGATGCTCGAAGGCGAGCGCGACAAGCTTCTGAAGATGGAGGATGCGCTGTCGAAGCGCGTCATCGGCCAGAAGGAAGCGGTCGTCGCGGTATCGACGGCGGTTCGGCGTGCGCGCGCGGGACTGCAGGACCCGAACCGGCCGATCGGCTCGTTCATGTTCTTAGGCCCGACCGGCGTCGGCAAGACGGAACTCACGAAAGCGCTCGCCGGCTATCTCTTCGACGACGACACGGCGCTCATCCGCATCGACATGTCGGAGTACATGGAGAAGCATTCGGTTGCGCGTTTGATCGGCGCACCTCCGGGTTATGTCGGCTACGAGGAAGGCGGCGCGCTGACCGAAGCGGTGCGTCGGCGTCCGTATCAGATCGTGCTTTTCGACGAGATCGAGAAGGCGCACCCGGATGTGTTCAACGTGCTTTTGCAGGTGCTCGACGACGGACGGCTGACCGACGGTCAGGGCCGCACGGTCGACTTCAGGAACACGCTGATCGTGCTGACGTCGAACATCGGCGCGGAATATCTCGTCAACCAGAAGGAAGGCGAGGACACCGAAGCCGTGCGCGAGGAAGTGATGGCGGAGGTCCGGACGAAGTTCCGGCCCGAATTCCTGAACCGTCTCGACGACATCATCCTGTTCCACCGTCTGCAGCGGAACGAGATGACGAAGATCGTCGATATCCAGATCGCGCGCCTGCAGAAGCTGCTTGTCGATCGCAAGATCAAGATCGAAGTCGACGAGCAGGCCAAGACGTGGCTCGCGAACCGGGGTTACGATCCGGCGTATGGCGCGCGGCCGCTGAAGCGCGTGATCCAGCGTCACGTGCAGGATCCGCTCGCCGAGCAGATCCTGGCGGGCGGCGTCAAGGACGGCGATACGGTTCACGTGTCCGTTCGCGACGGCGACCTGACGATCAACGGCTGGCCAGTGAAAGCCGCGGCTTGATTGATGGCGCGGGCGACTCCCCTAACGGGGAGCCGGCCGCCCGCGCGGACTTTCGGAGTCTTTCTTTGCTTAGGTCGTGTCCCGGCGACTGCGCTCCGCGCAGCCGGCCGCCGGGGACGCCTTTATTGTTTCATTCTTTGTTAGGAAGCCAGGCGGGCGACTTCTCTATCGAGGAGCCGGTATCGAGGAGCCGGTCGCCCGCGCGAGCGCATGTGACGCTCACTTGCCACACCGTGCGCACAAGAGATCGCAAGCCACGCTGGCAACTCAGATTACGGGTTGTGCCGGTACCCCTTAGATGCAGTATCAACCCGACCTGCCGCGGAAACGGGGCAATGCGGACGGCAGGCACTGTCTAGAAGGGGTATTTCGTATGAGAAAATTGCTTTCGCTGGTCGCGCTCTGTTGCGCGATGGCGCTCGCATTTGGGGGCTTCGCTCCGCGCGCGAGCGCCGCGCAGCTTCCGACCGGTCTTCTCGCGCTGAAGACAGATCGGGTCGGCGCGGTTCAGGACGTTCGCTATCGCTGCTGGTGGCGCGACGGCTATCGCCGCTGCGGTTACGTCGGTCATCGCGGCTGGCGTCAACATCATCGCTGGAATCGCGGAAACTGGCGGCACCGTCATTGGCGCCATCGCCACTGGCGTCACCATCGCGCCTGGCGTAGTGGCTACTACGGCCGCCGCCACTATTACTATCGGTCGTATGCGCGTCCGTCTTACGGCTACGCCTACCGCCGGCCGTATGCGTACTGCATCGGCTTGTGCTGGTGGTGAACTGAGCGGCGCTTTGAGCGCGACTGAAACGCAAAACGCCAGGGTCGAGCCCTGGCGTTTTTTTATTGTCTTCGTTCGAAAGGCAGCTCGGTCTAGCGACGGTAGCGGCGCGCGTGCGAACGGCGGTAGCAGCGTTTCGCGCCGATTTTGCAGGCGATTTTCGGGCCTGCGGTGTAGCCGATCACGCCGCCCGCCACCAAGCCGACCGGTCCGAAGACGACAGCGCCCGCGAGGCCGCCCAAGGCTGCGTCGGTGACGCGTTCGCCGGCGTTGGCGGCCACCGGCGCGAGGCCGATGCCCGCGGCGACGATCGCAACTCGTGCAAAAGCTTTCATTGGCTGGATCCCCTCCATCTTGCTCGCTGGTGTCGAGCGAATCTTTCGTAACGATACCATCCCCGCCGATACGAGTTTGTTAATGCATCGATGCGGCGATAATTTGCGGTGCGCGTTGCCGTGCTGTTGTGCTCAGCAAGTTCGAAATAAGCGCACATTGAGGCTGCGCATGTCGCGGCAATTTTTGATGGAGCGATGCGGCGCGCGAAATCTCGTGCTGATGAAGCTCGGTCGCGCTAAACTCGCCGCAAGCTGCCTCGAGGGACTTTCGTGAGTCTGCTGATCGCCGTTGGCGCGCTCGCCTTTCTGATGTTTGCCGCCTATCGCGGCTACAGCGTCATCCTGTTTGCGCCGGTTGCTGCGATGGGCGCAGTCTTGCTGACCGATCCGCACGCGGTCGGGCCCGTGTTTTCCGGCCTTTTCATGGAGAAAATGGCCGGATTTCTGAAGCTCTACTTTCCGGTTTTTTTACTCGGCGCGATCTTCGGCAAGCTGATCGAGATCTCAGGATTCGCGCGCGCCATCGTTGCGAGTTCGATTGCGTTGCTTGGCGCCGAACGCGCGATGCTGGCGATCGTGCTCGTCGCGGCGCTCCTGACGTACGGCGGCGTGTCGCTGTTCGTCGTCGTGTTCGCGGTCTATCCGTTCGCTGCCGAAATCTTTCGCAGCTCGAACATTCCGAAGCGGCTCATCCCGGCGACGATTGCGCTCGGTGCGTTCACGTTCACGATGGATGCGCTGCCGGGAACACCGCAAATTCAGAATATCATTCCGACGACGTTCTTCCGGACGACGGCGTGGGCGGCGCCCGTGCTCGGCACGCTCGGATCGGTTTTCATTCTGGCGTTCGGAATGGCGTATCTCGACTGGCGTCGTCGCAAAACGTTCGCAAGCGGCGAAGGCTATGGCGAACACCATCTGAACGAGCCGGTTGCTTCCGCTGACGCCGATGTGAAATCCGTAAACCCGTTGATCGCGGTTTTGCCGCTCGTGGTCGTTGGCGTTGCGAGCAAGCTGCTGACGCTGCTGATCCCTGCTGTTTACGGGGAAAAATTCGAGGCCGTGCTTACGCCGGGCGGCAAAGCCGTCACTGCTGATGTCGGCGCGATGACTGCGATCTGGGCGGTCGAAGGCGCGCTTCTTCTCGGCATTCTGGTGGTTGTCATATTCGCGTGGCGGGCCATTCGCGCGAAGTTTGCGGAAGGATCGAAGGATGCGGTCGCAGGCGCTTTGCTCGCCGGAACGAATACGGCGTCGGAGTATGGCTTCGGCGCGGTGATCGCCGCGCTGCCGGGTTTCCTCGTGATATCCCATGCGCTGAAGGGCATTCCTAATCCGCTGATCAATGAAGCCGTGACGGTGACGACGCTTGCGGGCGTCACGGGTTCGGCATCGGGCGGCATGAGCATCGCGCTCGGGGCGATGGCGGATCAGTTCATTGCGGCGGCGAATGCGGCGGGGATTCCGCTCGAGGTTTTGCATCGCGTCGCTGCGATGGCTTCGGGCGGTATGGATACGCTGCCGCACAACGGAGCGGTCATCACGCTTCTCGCGGTGACAGGGCTGACGCACGTGCAGGCATACAAGGATATTTTCGCGATCACGTGCATCAAGACGCTCGCGGTCGCGTTCGTGATCGGGCTCTACTACGCGACGGGATGGGTGTGAGAAGTCGAGCAGGTGCTACTTGTTCGTGGTCATGACCGGCGCGCGGTGCATCAGCTCTTCGATGCGGGCGCGCTCTTTCTCGAACTCGGCGAGATCCTTGCCTTCGAGCTTGCGTTCGCGCGGCACCTGAATGGACATGGGATCGACGAAACGGCTGTTGACCAGCACCTCGAAGTGAACGTGCGGGCCTGACGACAAGCCCGTCGATCCGACGAAACCGATCACCTGGCCTTGGCGAACCTTCATACCCGGGTGAACTTCGGCGAAACGGCTCATGTGGCCATAGGCCGTCTGGTAGCCGTTGGCATGGCGAATGCGGACGTAGTTGCCGTAGTAGCCTTTGCGCCCGACCTCTTCGATGGTGCCGTTGCCGGCGGCGATGATCGGCGTGCCGGTCGAGCAGGCCCAGTCGACACCGGTGTGCATCTTCCGCGAGTTGAGCAGCGGGTGGAAGCGGACGCCGAAACCGGATGTCAGGCGCACGTCGTCGCCGCGAACCGGTTTGCGCATGAGAAACTTTTTCGAGTTGTTGCCGTCTGCGTCGTAGAAATCGATGACGCCGTCGGCAGAACGGAAGCGGTAGAATTTGTAGAGCGAGCCGCCGCTGCTGATCGCAGTGTAGAGAAGTTCTCCGGGATTTCCTTCCGTCGACTGATCGTCCTTCATGTCGAAGAACATCTCCAACGCGTCGCCCGGGTGAACGCGACGGCGGAAGTCGGTGTCGAAGGCGTTGATCCGCAAGATTTCGGTGATCGTGTCTTGCGGCAGACCCTGCGTCAGGCCCGCATTGTAGACGGCTGCGTAGAGGCTGGCATTCTGTGGGTCGCCGCCGTCGTTCTTCGCAAGCTGCGCAAGCTCAGCGTCGAATGGCGGCTGCGCAGATCCGATGAATTCGCCCGCGGCGCTTCGGCTGACGGTAACGAGATGATCGTGTCCATCCGAGAAGACTGAAAAGCGCGCGGGTTCTTTCTTGTTCGGATCGGAGAGCGACGGCACCAGCGTGATGCGCACTTCCTGGCCAGAAACGAGCGCATTTTCAGGGAAAATCGAGTGGCCGGCCTCGATCATGCTGTGCACGTCCCATTCGGGCGCACCGGCCTTCGCGAGAATTTTTGCGAGTGTATCCTTCGCTCCGACTTTCACGACGATGACTTCGCCGCCTTCGATGTCGTCGGAGGACTCGTCCGCCGCGTCAGGAGATTTGTAGATGTCTGTCGTGTTGAGGCTGTCGCTCGTCGAGGCTGCGGGCTGCCATGGGTTGGACGCCATCGATTGCGCAGCTGCGCTCGTCGATCCGGAAACTCCGTCGAGCGGTTCGCCATCGGCGCCCGCGTGCGACGTGCCATCGACGCTGCGTTCGACGATGTCCTGGACTTCCTGTGTGTCGAGTTCCTGGCCGTCCTCGCCGGGCAGGATGCCGCCGAGCAGTTCGACGACCTTCACTGAAACGTCTGCGCGGGACAATCCGCTGCCGGCTGACTCGTCGGCATCTTCGTCGGTGTCGGCGGGCTTGCCGCTGCCGTAGAGCTTGAACGGATTGAAGGCCGGAATGACCGTGTTCTCGTTGGTCGGGACCGGCGCCAAGCGCGCGACGATCCGAGCATACGGTTTTTGCCGGACGTATTCACGGCTGTCGCGACGGCTCTTCGTTGATTCATGGATGATGTAGCGGGTCGAGAGCGCGCCGGTGGTGAGCTGCAGACGATCAGCCTTCGGAATGATCCATTTGAGGCCGCCCGCATTCTTCGGCGTCAGTGCGAGCTGGGGCGCAAGCGCGCCTTCGCCGATGCTCCGCAATGCCGGCAACAAGCCATCGGATGACATATCGCTGTCGGAAGATCCGTAAACGACGACGAGAATGGCGATGGCGCCGATGGTGGCTGCGAGGCACGTGCTGAGAATCCAGCGGAAGCGGCCGCCGGCGCGGGGCTCGGGATTTTCCTGCTCGTAGATATGCTTGAAAAAGCTGCCGCCGCGCCCGGCGTAAGCGTTTGTCGGAAGCAGGCGCGTGTCGTCCTCGAACGCGAAAGCGCGCTCGGTTACGTCCAAGTCCTTCCTACGACGCTGAAGCACCCGCAGCAGTCCCCCACAGCCCTGCCAAGGCTCGATTTAATATTTTGCCGGGAGCAACGACTTCCGGCCGCCAAGCGTTAGCTTT
>NZ_CDHO01000001.1:505000-639381 GCF_001006785.1 Hyphomicrobium sp. GJ21
GAGCCGAAATGTGAAATACCACCCTAGTGATTATGGTTGTCTAACCGCGGTCCGTTATCCGGATCCGGGACAGCGCATGGTGGGCAGTTTGACTGGGGCGGTCGCCTCCTAAATTGTAACGGAGGCGTGCGAAGGTGGGCTCAGGTTGGTCGGAAATCAACCGTCGAGTGCAATGGCATAAGCCCGCCTGACTGCGAGACTGACAAGTCGAGCAGAGTCGAAAGACGGCCATAGTGATCCGGTGGTTCTTTGTGAGAGGGCCATCGCTCAACGGATAAAAGGTACGCCGGGGATAACAGGCTGATGACGCCCAAGAGTCCATATCGACGGCGTCGTTTGGCACCTCGATGTCGGCTCATCACATCCTGGGGCTGGAGCAGGTCCCAAGGGTATGGCTGTTCGCCATTTAAAGTGGTACGTGAGCTGGGTTCAGAACGTCGCGAGACAGTTCGGTCCCTATCTGCCGTAGGTGTAGGAGAATTGAGAGGATCTGTCCTTAGTACGAGAGGACCGGGATGGACGCACCTCTGGTGGACCTGTTGTCGTGCCAACGGCACAGCAGGGTAGCTATGTGCGGACGGGATAACCGCTGAAGGCATCTAAGCGGGAAACCCACCTCAAAACGAGTTCTCCCTCGAGAGTCGTGGAAGACCACCACGTTGATAGGCCGGGTGTGGAAGCGCTGCAAGGCGTGTAGCTTACCGGTACTAATAACTCGATTGGCTTGATTGCTCTCATTTAGCAATGCTCATCGTTATCGCTCACGGAGCTGTTCCGCGCATCTGCGCGGACACCTTCGCTAGGGCGGCGCTCAGCGCCGGCGGCCCTTGGCCGCTCGAGCTTCGGCTCGAAGTGGCGACGAGCACGATGAGCGTAGGAATTAGAAAGAACAGACTACAGAAGTCATATGACGTCTCCGCTGACCTGGTGATTATGGCGGGGTGGCTGCACCCGATCCCATTCCGAACTCGGCCGTGAAACGCCCCTGCGCCGATGGTACTTCGTCTTAAGACGCGGGAGAGTAGGTCGTTGCCAGGTCTGCCGAGACGTCATGTGAATTTGTGCTTTCGGCTCCGTTCTGCGGAGCCAACTGGAAAGCGCAGTAGAAAGAAGTCAATCAGTGCACCCTCTATCGATCGAATTCAAACGCGCCGCTGTGCCTTGTGCCAGCGGCGCGTTTTTGTTTTCAGAGTCCATTCTTGATCGATTGCGCGTTGGCGCACGCATCTCGTTGGCGCTGCCGTTCGCTCGAACGACTTGGCCGTCGTCGGTGCGCTCGGCGATGTAAGCGCGCTCTGCTATATACTTGGAACGTTTCCAATAACTTGAACTGCGACACGAGCGGTGAAAGCCGTGTGCTGGGTATTGTTCTTGACGGATTTTGTCGCCATAACGTCCGATAGAAAAACCTGATCTCGGGACCTTGAATCCTGACCTATTGGGAGTCGGCATGTCATTTCGCTCGCTCGGGCGTTCGTTCGCTAATCCTCTTTCCGCTTTTGCTCTTCTGTGCGCCAGCATTCTTGCTGCGTCGGCACTTCAACTTGTCGCTTTCTCTGCGCATGCTGCGGAAGAGCTCGAGATTGAAATCAAGATCAAGGATCACAAGTTCGATCCGGCAGCCATCAAGCTGCAAGCGGGTCAGCGTGCGAAGCTCATCGTCAAAAATCTCGATCCGACTCCGGAAGAGTTCGAGAGCAACGATATCGGCTTTGAAAAAATCATCGCTGGAAACAGCGAAGCGACGTTCCGTGTCAAACCTCTCGAACCAGGCACTTACATTTTCTTCGGGGAGTTTCACATGGATACCGCGCTCGGCCATATCCTTGTGGAATGAGGCCTAAATGCTCGCAGCTCTCGTCATCATTTTCCGTGAGGTTCTCGAAGCCGGTCTCATCATCGGCGTTGTGCTTGCGGCGTCGCGCGGTGTGCCCGGACGCAACAGCGCGGTCACGCTTGGAATTCTTGCTGGCATCGTCGGTTCGGCGATCGTCGCACTTTTTGCGACGCGAATTACCGACGCGTTCGACGGGCGCGGACAAGAACTTTTCGTCGCCGGAATTTTGCTTTTCGCGGTCGTGATGCTTGCGTGGCACGTGGTCTGGATGGCGGAGCATGCGCGCGAAATGACGCGTGAGTTGCGCCAGCTCAGCAGCGACGTGGTGGCGGGTAAGCAATCGCTGTTTGCTCTCGCGGCGGCAGTCGCGATCGCGGTCATGCGCGAGGGCAGCGAAGTCGTTCTGTTCATGACCGGCATCATCATGCAGGGCAAGGATACGGCCGGCGAACTTTTGCTCGGCTCGGCGATCGGGCTGTTGCTTGGGGCCGTCGTGTCGTTGGCGCTGTATCTTGGACTAGCCGCCATCCCTCTGAAACGCATGTTCTCAGTGACCGGTGTTCTGGTGACGCTATTGGCTGCAGGGCTTGCTGCGTCGGCGGTACAGCAGCTCTCGAATGCAGGTTTCATCGAAGTTCTGGATACAAAAATCTGGGATACGTCGTGGCTGCTCTCCCAGGACAGCTGGATCGGCCGCGTGCTGCATGTTCTCATCGGCTACATGGACCGTCCGACGGGACTGCAACTCATCGCGTATGCCGTGACCGCGTGCACGATTTTCGCGTTGGCGTATTGGCGCGGCTCGCCGAAGCCGGCGCGGTCTTCGCTCAGCGTCTGACTATTGAACGCGGGCATGAGCCCGCGTTTTTTTTTGCCGTTGCTTGAAGTTGTCGCTGTCAGAGACCGAGGTCTGACAGGCCCGGATGATCTTTCGGACGCGGCCCGAGCGGCCAGTGATATTTGCGCTCCGACTCCGAGATCCGCATATCGTTGATGCTGGCGTGGCGGACCGCCATCAAGCCGTGAGCGTCGAACTCCCAATTTTCGTTGCCATACGAGCGATACCATTGACCGCTGTCGTCGCGGAATTCGTAGGCGAAGCGAACGGCGATACGATTGTTATCGAACGCCCATAACTCCTTGATCAGCCGGTAATCGAGCTCGCGGTTCCACTTTCGCGTCAGGAACTCCACGATCTGGGCGCGGCCGACCGGAAATTCGGCGCGATTGCGCCAGCGGCTGTCCACGGTGTAGGCGAGTGACACGCGCTCCGGATCACGGTGGTTCCACGCATCTTCGGCGCCACGAACTTTTTGTGCGGCTGTTTCGCGCGTGAAGGGCGGCAACGGCGGCCGGTCGGTCATCGGGCGGTCCTTTCTTTCAGGTATTAATTCCGATGCTTGACCAGTCGCGCGAACGCCGCGACGCTTCAAGACATTTTCAAGCGCGCCAACTCTGCGGATTTAGGGAACCTCTTTCATGTACGATATATCCAATCTTTCGAATCTGCCGCAGCTCCGTAGCTTGTCGCCGGCAACGATGGCGGCGTTCGAGAATTTCGATCGTGCTGCGATGGCTCCGGGCACGATTCCACGACGCTACAAGGAGCTTATCGCGGTTGCGGTCGCGATCGCCACGCAGTGTCCCTATAGTCTCGAGGTGCACCGCACGAACGCGGAAAACGCCGGGGTCACGGAAGCCGAACTCGCGGAGGCGGTTTTTCTGGCGGCGACAATGCGGGCTACGGCTGCGATCGCGCACGGCACGCATCTCGTCGGGCCGCGCAAGGCGAAGCGTCAGAATACGCCGTAGATTTTCAAGGCGATTGCGACCAGCGCGATGGCCGTGACCCAAAGCGCCGCATCGGTGATGCGGTTATGGCGCGACCGCGAGGCGAGATTTTCGAGCGTTGCATCGTCGAGCTTCAAACCCGATTGCGCCATTTCGGAGAAGCCGAGGAGAGTCTGCTCCGCTCGCTGCAACAACCCGGGCGTGCGCATCAGAATGTCGCCGATCGTTTCGGCGCCGCGGCCGGCGCCTTTCAGGCGACCGAGGAGCGACAGGTTGGATTCGATCCATTCCTTCGCGACGGGTTCGGCGGCAACCCACACATTGAGCAGCGGATCGAGATCACGCGCCACGCCTTCGACGATGACCATGCTTTTCTGCAGCAGGATCAGTTCGGGACGCGTCTGCATATCGAAGACTTCGGTGTAGGCGAAAAGCTGGCCGAGGAGATCCGCCATCGAGATCTCTTCCGCCGTGCGCCCCTGAATGGGTTCGCCGATCGCGCGCATCGCCTGCGCAAATTCTTCGACGGTATGATGCGGTGGCACATAGCCGGCTTCGAAGTGGATGGCGGCGGCGCGATGATAATCGCGCGTGATCAATCCGTGCAGGATTTCCGCGAGGAATCGGCGCTCCGCGATGCCCAGCCGGCCCATGATGCCGAAGTCGACGGCGACGATGACGCCGTTGTCGTCGACGAACAGGTTGCCCTGGTGCATGTCGGCGTGGAAGAAGCCGTCGCGCATGGCGTGACGCAGGAACGTGCGCAGGACAGTCAAGCCGAGCGCGCTGGTGTCGAAGCCTTTCGCCTGCAAAGTGTCGCGATGCGAGATCGGGGTCCCGTCGATCCATTCGACCGTCAGGACGCGCTTGGCGGTGCGACGCCAATCGACGTTCGGAACGCGAAAGCCTTCGTCGTCCTTGATGTTGCCGGCCATCTCGGAGATCGCGGCGGCTTCGAGCCGCAGGTCCATCTCGAGGTCGGTCGTGTGCTTCAGGTTGTCGACGACGGCGACGGGCTTCAAGCGCCGCGCGGGCGGGTAAAAGCGTTCGATCAAGCGCGCGGCGAAATAGTAGCTGTCGAGGTCGTGCTGAAAACGCTTCTCGATATTCGGCCTGAGAATTTTCACGGCGACGGGTTTTTTCACGCCGTCTTCGAGAACGTAGGCCTTGTGCACCTGGGCGATCGAGGCGGCGGCGACGGGCGGGCCAAATTCGACGAAGTGATCTTCGAGCTTGCCGCCAAGCGCGCGTTCCACCGCGAGCCGCGCCTCGGCCATCGAGAAGGGGTCGGCCTTGTCCTGGAGATGGCGAAGGTCGGCCGACAGCTCCGGTCCGATGACGTCAGCGCGCGTCGCGAGAAACTGACCGAGTTTCACGTAGCTCGGGCCGAGCTCTCCGAGTGCGGACGCCACGCGGGAGGCGCGGGGCACGTCGCGCCGGAACGGCGCGGTGACGATCTGGACCGGCACCGTGAGAGCGCGGGCGATTTTGAGCGGCAGCGGAACCGGCACGCCGCGGGGTACGAAGCGGATGCCGTGCTGCGCGAGCACGAATCCGGCGCGCGCCAATCGTAAAGAATTAAGAAGTGCTCCGGCCATGGCTCAGTGTTCGTCGTCCTGTCGTCGCGGACGAGCCGCCGAGGCCTGCACAATGCGCCTCAAAGGGTTTCGGTCAAGTGAAGCCGGCACATGGGGTAAAGACCGTTAATCGCCTTGCTTCATATCGCGATTGAGCCGCAAGGGTTCCCTACAACACAAACGGCGCCCCAGCCTTTCGGCGGGCGCCGTTGAGATTATAGGAAGTCTGCGGATTTTAGCGCTTACAGAACGTCGCGCGGCCGTGGCAGGTGACCATGCCACCGTCGGGACGGCAGTTGTAACGCTTGTTGACGACCTTGTAGCCTTCGACGTTGCCGGTCGCGAGGAAGCCCGGCCACAGGCCCCAGCTCACCGATTGCACCATCGTTTCGAAGGCGTACCATTTGGCGGAATCCGCCGAAGACGAGGTTGCCACCGCACCTTTCGTCACGCAGCCAGCGTTTGCAACGCCGGCGCCGAACGACATCGCAGCCGCGAGCGCGGCGCACATCAGCACACTCTTTTTCATGAGTTCCATCTCCTCCGATAGAAGAAAAAAACTTCTTCTCCCCTGCGCGCGGAGGCTATGAGCGCTGTTGGTCACGGTCAATTGAAGTCACAACGTGACGCGTAAAACGCCGTGAATGTGTGGCCGATTAGATCTTCCAACCGCCGTGAATAGCCGCGATTCCGCCCGTCAGATTGCGATAGCTGACGCGTGAGAATCCGGCGTTTCGAATGAGGCCGGCGAAGGCTTCCTGCTTCGGGAAGCGGCGAATGCTCTCAACGAGATAGCGATAGGAGTCGGCGTCACCGGCTGCGAGCTTGCCGAGGCGCGGAATGATTTCGAACGAATGGAAATCATAGATCCGGTCGAGAAGCGGAACCTGGCATTCCGAAAATTCCAGGCAGAGGAAACGTCCGCCCGGCTTCAGCACACGATAGGCTTCCGCCAATGCCTGATCGATGTGGGTGACGTTTCGAATTCCGAAAGCGATCGTGTAGGCGTCGAAGCTCGCGCTGTCGAAGGGGAGGGCTTCGGCGTTGCCTTCGATGCAAGTGATGCGATCGGAAAGCCCTAGGGACTCGATGCGACGGCGGCCGACATTCAGCATTTCGGGGCTGATGTCGCAGATGACGGCGGTGGTGGCGGGGCCGCCATCTTGCGCATAGCGGATCGAGATGTCGCCGGTGCCGCCCGCGACGTCCAGCAGGCGGAACGGCGTGGCGCTTCTCGGCGCGTTCAGCATCGTGATGAGGTCGCGCTTCCAAAGCCGGTGCAGGCCGCCCGACATCAGATCGTTCATCAGGTCGTAACGCTCGGCGACCGAGGCGAAGACGCCGTTGACGAGGCCCTGGCGCTCTCCCTCGGGGACGGCGCGGAAGCCGAACGAGACTTTGTTTTCGTCGCTTGACGAGGATGCGGTATTTTCGATCATGTCGCTCAGGATAGCCGTGTCGGACGAGCCGCGCTATCGTCTCTCGCAATTAGCGTCAATCGCGGCTCCGAGCAAATGGTGCGCTCAATGAACCTAGCAGTAATCTGTGCGGGTGTCTTGCTAGTTGCAGGATCTGACGCAGAACATAACTGGCCGAAATTCGAACGTCCTTCAAAAACAGAAGCGCAACTCGATCTTCGAGAAAATCAGCGACCTGAGCGCCCGATTTCCTACAAATATTTCATCAAGGACCATTCGGCTTTTGGCGATTATCTGAACTATGGATTGGGCCAATGCAAGGATTCGGAACGCGATAAAAAAGATGAAAATGGCGTTGTGAGGCAGAAAATCGATGGTGTGTATCAGTACCATCCGCTCCTGTCAGCGCAGTGCGGTCTTAAGTCATACGGTAGGTTTCTTCGCGGAGAGAATTCTCTCAAGGAAGCGGTTTCCTACGCAAATAATCTCGTCGATCTTCAAGATAAAAATGGTGGCTTTGCCTATCCATTTAAATACAACTATTATCTCACGAAGAAAGACCTGCCCGTTGGCTGGATTTCCGGGATGACCCAAGGGCAGGGTCTGAGTTTACTTGCTCGCGTCTATATGCTTACCCGTGACGAGAAGTATCTAGCGAGTGGCATAAAGGCCCTGAAGGTACTTGGTACTCCCGTTGATGAAGGAGGTGTCAAATCGAGTCTTGTCGACTTGGATTCGTCATTGAGTGACTATATTTTTTTCGAAGAATACGTATCTAAGCCCAGTTCTTATACTTTGAATGGCTTTTTGTTTGCCTTGCTTGGTCTGTATGATTGGTCCCAAATTCCAACGTCAATAGAGGCACAACAAAGTTATGCCGGGGAGCTATTTTCGGGTGGCATTCGCACCCTGGAAAAAATTCTTCCCTATTATGATTTCGGTAGGCTCTCTTGCTATGATCTTGGATACATTACGTTTAAGGCAGATCCACCGAACTTCAGCAACAGCTACCACGGAGTTCACATCTATCTGCTGCACGCTTTATATCTATTGACCGGCATTCCGACACTGAAAGACTATGAAGAGAGATGGGTAAAGTATGCCCAAGATCCGCCTGAATAAATGTGGGATGGCGCTCTGATATTTATCGTGACGCCGAGTACGCTGCGCTATCGTCTCTCGCAATTAGCGTCAATCGCGGCTTTAGACGTTTATGCCTGAACTGCCCGAAGTTGAAACGGTCCGGCGCGGCTTGGCGCCGGTAGTCACCGGACGGCGCATCGCCGCAGTCGAGCTACGCCGTCCCGATCTCAGATTTCCGTTTCCGGAGCGATTTGCCGAACGGCTGGTCGGGCAGCGGATCGACCGGCTCGAACGGCGCGCCAAATATCTGATCGCTGAGCTTTCGGGCGGCGAAGACCTCGTGATGCATCTCGGCATGACGGGGCGGTTTACGATTTTGGAGAAAGGGCGGACGGATACGCCGGGCGAGTACGTCAACAGCGTCGGCGCTGCTCCTGTGCACGATCATGTCGAGTTCACACTCACGGGCGGGGCGCGCATCGTCTACAACGACCCGCGCCGCTTCGGCTTTATGGTCATGATGCCGCATGCCGAGCGATCCGAGCATCCTCTGTTTCGCGCGCTTGGCGTCGAGCCGCTGGGTTCGGAACTGACGGCGGATTATCTCGCGGAGCGAGCGCGCGGAAAGAAAGCCAATCTGAAAGCCTTCCTGATGGATCAGCGGATCGTCGCGGGTCTCGGGAATATCTATGTCGCGGAGGCGCTGTTCCGGTCAGGCTTGTCGCCGAACCGTGCGGCGCACGCGCTGGCGGATAAACGCGGTGCGCCAACGGAGCGCGCGCAGAAGCTCGTCCCGGCGATCCGAGAGGTTATCGAACAGGCGATCGATGCGCGCGGTTCGACCTTGCGCGATTACCGCGATGCGAGCGGCGCTTCGGGTGGATTTCAAAATTCGTTTGCCGTTTATGATCGCGCTGGGAGAACGTGTCCGAGACCCGGGTGCGGCGGTGAAATTCGACGCGTGGTGCATGCGGGACGGGCGAGCTTTTATTGTCCGCGCTGTCAGCGATGAACCTTCAGCGGGCCAAGCGCTCGCTGAGCGCCGAGTGGGTTTTGACGATGATGACGCTCAGGCACATCACGGTGAAGCCGCCGGCGAGAAACAGCTGGTTCGCGGCCCAGTCGCCTTTCAGCGACGACAGTTTTCCGGACTGAATGAGCCAGAGCAAGCCGCATGCGATTGCGACGGCCTGCAGAGCGGCAAGCGCAACCGCGCGGCCGATGGCTTTTGGCGTCGATACAGACGCATTCGGATCGTCGAGGTGCCAGAGATAAATCGCATGTCCGACGGCGACGAGAAGCATCGCCGAACCGTATTCCCAACCATGTTGCCAGCGTAGCGACGTGCCGAGATAGACGGCGTAAAATGCAAGCGCGCACCAGAAATAGGCGAGCATGATGAGCAGCGTCGTCAGCCATAGCGCTTGTCGCGGCGTCGCTGTGCTCTTTGCTGTTCCACGTCGCCACAACGGTGAGTTCGAACGCAGGCCGGCGATCACGAGAAGAATTGCGAAGGCGGCTGCGGATGTCGCTGCCTGGGCCTTTTGCAATCCGCTTGTTGCGAGATACATCGCAACCAACGCTGCGAGGAGCGTCGCGAGCAGCCACGGCAGTGGAGGGCGTAAGGCCATGCGAATGAAATCCGAGAAGCGACTATGTCCCGGACTGCATCACACGTGCGCGGGTGAACGTAAAGCGTCTATGCTGATCGCTGCGATCGCCAGCGCGCCGAAGAACAAGATGTTGTTGCCGGCCCAGTCCGCGTAGGCGACGTCACGCGGAAATTTCTTGTCGACGAAGAGACTGATGATGCCGACGGCCATGCCGACGATCTGGACTTGCGCAAGAATACGTCCGGCCTTCGTCAGCATCGGGTCAGAGCGCCCTGCCGCGCGGTCGCGGTCGAGAAGCGTGGCGAACGCAATGCTCGCGACAGCCGCGAACGCAAAGCCGATGAAGAACTGCCACCATTCCGGCCAGACTTTTTCGAGCACGAAGAGATAGATGACGATCACTGAAAGGGCTCCCCAGGCCCAGACCAGTCCAAGGTAACGGGCGGTGGAACTGCCGATGGCATTCGGGACCGCGCCGCTGTTGATCAGCCGCTGATGGTCGTGGATCGCGAGAAGGGTGATTGCCAGGGCGACGAGCCCGCAGGCGGCGATATGCAGTTTCGGGTCTATCAGACCGGCTGCCAGAACCGTCGCGCAGGTTGCGACCGCCAGTCCGAACAACCATCCAATCAGCGACAACATTCTGCAGATACCCCCATCGCTATGGCTGCCCAGGCAGCATCCTCGTTAGCCATTATATCCGGCTGGCGTTATCTGACGCCTGCGTTGAACCGCCGCTCAGGGCGCGAAAAGAGCCAAACTCTCATAAAATCGGCGTTTAGAGCGAGCGTATTAATTGACCGGCGAATGGACGACCGCTATACCGCGCGTCAAGCACGCCTGGACAAAAATCCGGGCCGATCAGTTTTTCACAGCCCGCGGCCTCCGTTTTGCCTTTTCCAAGGCGGCGGACGGCGCCTTTGACCAGCAGTAGGGACCTTTCCATGGCTAATACGTCGTCGGCAAAAAAAGCCGCGCGCCAGATGATCCGCCGTACAGACATCAACAAAGCACGCCGCACGCGCGTCAAGAGCGAAGTGCGGGCCGTTGAAGAGGCCATCAAGGCTGGCGATCAGGGCAAGGCCCTGGCGGCGCTGGCTGCAGCTGAGCCCGTTCTCGCGCGCACCGCGCAGAAGGGACTCATGCACAAGAAGACCGCGAGCCGGAAGGTTTCCAGGCTGGCACAGCGTGTCAAGGCCATGTCGGCCTGATCGCCTTCGAGACAGCGCAGGGCAATTTTCCTCCCTGTTGCATATTCGCTACGGTAAAGAGCGGGCCCGATGAGGGCCCGTTTGTTTTTTGAATGTCATTAACCCTCTGGAATTGCGCGTTCGAGCGGGCGTTTGGGGCTCGAAAAGGACTCGTCTGCGATTTTGCCGCGGCAGCCGGGCAAGCTTAAAATGACGGTGACGTGACGGTGCAACACGATTTTTCTGACACCGCGCGCCGTCCCGGAATCTCCAAATGAGTCAGCGCTTTTTGCACAGGAACTGCGATGGAACCTCTGTTCTCCCGGGTAGTTGTGGATAAGTTTCTGGACCCGGCTCGGTGCGTTTTCGGCGCGCGCGGCGCTTGTCGAAGTATTGGTTAGCGGTTAGTTAATATGCAGTGGATGGCAGCGGGGTAAGGCGATCGTTCACTGGCAGAAGTCGGCGTGCGTCGCGTCTGAAGTTTTGGTCAAGTCCAAAGGCTCAGACGCATCGTCGATTCAGATAAAGATCTCTGTTTAGTCATGGTGTTCTGCTGTTTGCAGGCATGAGTGGCAAAGGCTTCCCCGAACTATACTCGGGGAAGTCTTGGACGGGTCTTTAAGTAATCTAGTAACGAGTAAAGAGGGGGCTCGTGGAAAACATCGAAGCTTCCCGCGTCGAGGATGTTCCAGTCCTTGAGACGTGGGAGCGCTTAAGCGCCGATCCCAAAGCAGTTCTGGTGGACGTTCGTACGCGCGCCGAGTGGGCGTTCGTCGGGGTTCCGGATTTGAGCGGCTTGGGCCGGGAGACGCTGTTGATGGAATGGCTGACATTCCCCGACAACCGCCCCGTCCCGGGTTTCAAGGATCGGCTCGATGAGGCGCTCAAAGCTCGCGGTGTCGAGAAAGACGATCAGATTTTTTTCATTTGCCGTTCGGGCGCTCGTAGCCTGAAGGCGGCAGAGGCCATGGCGGCGTCGGGCTATCGACGCTGTTTCAACGTGACGGAAGGGTTCGAGGGGCCAATCGATCCCGATCGTCACCGCAACCAGATTGCCGGCTGGAGGCACGCCGGACTGGCCTGGGTGCAGGGTTAGCACCCAGAATTATGAAAGGGCACGTGCCGCAGCGCTCAGAGGGTTTTGGGCATGCGGCGCACATTGGGGGGAACGCCTAGGGCCGGCGTTCCGCGTAAATAGCGGGAGTAATCACTATGCAGGCAGCAAAGACAGCAGAGGCGCAAGGCGTGAGCGGTGCGCAGGGGACGGCTGTTGTTGAGACGGCAACTGGCGCGGTCGAGGGCCGTGGCCAGAAAGTTCGTGCCATGCTTCGGGCACAGCTCGGTGAGGAAATTTATTCGAGCTGGTTCAAGAGCCTCGAGTTCGAGGATTTCGACGGTCGCGTCGTCAAAGTCTCGGTGCCGGTCAAGTTCGTGCGGAACTGGATCCAGGAGCATTACGCCGAGCGTCTGCTGCATTGTTCGCGCGTCGAGTTTGCGACGGCCGAACGGGTCGAAGTCGTCTGGCGGCAGCCGGGCGTCGCCGTTCAGCGCGCGACTGAAGCGCGTCCTGAAACAACAATCGCCGAGAAGGCGCCCGTGGCTGCCTCGCAGGCGGAAGCTCCGCCGCGCGTCTCGGTCCTGAGACCGCCGGTTCTTCCGGCGCAGCGCACCTCGGCCGGTGGGCTCGAAGGTTCGCCGCTCGATCCGCGCTACACATTCGACAGCTTTGTCGTCGGCGCTTCAAACCGCATGGCGCATGCCGGTGCGACGCAGGTTGCCGAGACGGTTCTGACGGACGCGCCGGGCTACAATCCGCTTTACATCCATTCCGCAGTCGGACTTGGCAAAAGCCATCTTTTGCAGGCGATTGCGTGGGAAGTGAAGCGCCGGGCGCCGAGCGCGCAGGTGCTGTATCTGACGGCCGAGCGCTTCCGCTATCAGTTCGTCGAGGCGCTGCGCTCTTCCGATCCGCTCGCATTCAAAGAGCGTTTCCGCAACATCCACATGCTGCTGATCGACGACCTCGAGTTCCTGCAGGGCGAGCGCACGGAACAGGAATTCGATCACATCATCAACGCGCTGCTCGACGGCGGAAAGCAGGTCGTCGTTGCCTCGGCACGGGCGCCGAACCAGATCGAGCGTCTCAACGAGCGCATGCGGTCGCGTCTGCAGCGCGGTCTCGTCACCGAGCTGATCCCGCTCGACCACGAGCTGCGCCTCAAGGTTCTGGAAAAGCGTCTGGGCGAAAAGCGCGCCGCCGATCCGTCGTTCACGCTGTCGCGCGATGTCGTCGACCTTCTGGCGATGCGCCTGACGGAGAACGGCCGCGAGCTCGAAGGCGCGATCACCCGGCTTTACGCGACGTGGCAGTACATGCGCACGCCGATCACGCTCGATATCGCCGAGACCGTGATCCGCGATCTCGTGCAGAACCTCGAGCCGCGGCGCATCAAGATCGAGGACATCCTGCGCATCATCTCGCGCCATTATGGCGTGTCGAAGGGTGATCTCTTGTCCCAGCGGCGGCACCGGTCCGTCGTCTGGCCGCGCCAGATCGGCATGTACCTCGCGAAGCACCTGACAGCCCGCTCGCTCCCGGAGATCGGGCGCCGCTTCGGTGGCCGCGATCACACGACGGTGTTGCATGCAATCCGGAAGATCGAGGGCGAAATCACGAAGAACCCGCACCTCGGCGATGAGCTCGAGGAACTGAAGCGGCTGCTCAACCATTGATCCGGCGCTGATCACAGGTTGATCAAGATACCGATCGCGGCGGCCCCACGCCGCGAGTTCAACGGCGTGAGGCCGGTCCTTCCAAGCCCTCGGGAGGCCGGCCTTGCTGTTTTTGGCGCTTCGGCATGATTTGTAACGCTAAAGGCCGCCTAGCTTGTACATCTTGGCTTGAAAAATGGGCCCCATTCGGCTCTGATCGCCACCCGTGGGCGATTCCGGTGCCAAGCCAAGTCTGGCGGCTTCCGGGCGCCTACAACATCCTTCGCGCGTGATCGTCACCGGCGGCGTGCCGATGCCGCCGCGTCACGCGCTCCCGAAATCAGAACTGAGGACAGACATGCGTCTCGAGATTGAACGTGGGGAACTCTTGAAGGCGCTGAGCCATGTCACAAGTGTCGTCGAGCGGCGGACGACCATTCCCATTCTTTCAAACATCATGCTGAAGGCGTCCGGCGAGACGCTGATGTTCAAGGCGACAGATCTCGAACGCGAAGTCAGCGAGAGCGTCGGCGCGAAAGTTTCAACCCCCGGCACGCTGACGGTTCCGGCGCATGTGCTGCACGACATCGTGCGCAAGCTGCCCGACGGCGCCGAGATCGAGATGAAGCGCGACGGCGACAAGGAGCGCCTGACCATCACGTCGGGGCATTCGCGCTTCAGCCTGCAGACGCTGTCGGCGGAAGATTTTCCGGACCTTGCCGTCGGCGAAATCGGACATGAATTCACGATCGAAGCCGGCGATCTGAAACGGCTGATCGACAAGACGCGGTTCGCGATCTCGACGGAAGAGACGCGCTATTATCTCAACGGCATTTTCCTGCATCCGGCGGAGACGGCCGGCGCGAAGACGTTGCGCGCGGTTGCGACGGACGGACATCGTCTGGCGCAGGTCGAGCTGCCGTTGCCGAAGGGCGCGGAAGGCATGCCGGGCGTCATCGTTCCGAGGAAGACGGTGCACGAGCTTGCGCGGCTTCTCGAAGATTCGAGTGCGAAGGTGAATGTCGGCGTTTCGCAGACGAAGGTCCGGTTCGAGATCGGGCCGGTGGTGCTGACGTCGAAGCTGATCGACGGCACGTTCCCGGACTACAGCCGCGTCATTCCGCACAACAACGACAAAGAAATGAAAGTGCCGAACGCGTCGTTCAAGAGCGCCGTCGATCGCGTGTCGACGATCGCGAGCGAGCGCGGTCGGGCGGTGAAGCTCAACGTCGCGAAGGACAAGCTGATCCTGACGGTGAACAATCCGGAAGGCGGTAGCGCGACGGAGGAAATTCCGGTCGGTTACAGCGCTGGGCCGCTGGAGATCGGGTTCAACGCGCGCTATCTGCTCGACATTGCCGATCAGCTTGAAAGCGAAGACGCGCGGTTTCTGCTCGCCGATCCCGGCTCGCCGACGATGGTCCGCGACGGCGGCGACGGCAACGCGCTTTACGTCCTCATGCCGATGCGGGTTTGAGGGAGCCTTTCCCTCTCCCCATTTCTGCACTCGATGGGGAGAGGGTGCAGGGTGAGGGGCAGGGTTTTACTCAAGCCTCTCGTTTTTCCAACACGGCGAGCAGATGCTCTAATACGCTGTCGATGTTTTCATAGACGTCCGTGTTTTGTATGCGGACGATTTTATAGCCGAGCTTTGATAGGCCTGATCGCGCCTCGTGTCGTTGACAAGCTCTTGCGGCGTACCGTGCGTGCCACCGTCAACTTCGACGATCAATTGCTCTCGACGGCACGCAAAATCTACGATGAAGTTCTCAATCGAAAACTGCCGCACGAATTTGAATCCTCCGAGACGACGATCTCGTAAGCGGAGCCAGAGCTTTTCTTCGGCTGATGTCTCGCTCGCTCGGAGAACCCGGGATTTGTTGGTTCTCCACGGCGACGCTCCTCGCATACTGACGGTCTCTTGATCCTGCTGATGCTGCCCCTCACCCTAGCCCTCTCCCCGCAGGCGGGGAGAGGGAATTCTCGGAAATATTTCAGAATCCTGCGTCTGATGCTAAGCGCTGCATATGGCATTGATACCGAACACTCTCTGGGTTGAGCGGCTGCAGCTCACGAACTTCCGCAGCTATGCGGCGGCGAATGTTGCGACGGATGCCGGGCCGCAGGTGATCGTTGGGGCGAACGGGTCGGGCAAGACCAATCTTCTTGAAGCGCTGTCGTTGTTGTCGCCGGGGCAAGGGCTGAGGCGCGTGCCGTTCAGCGATCTCGTGCGGGCTGGCGGCGACGGTGGTTTCGCGGTTGCGGCGCGGGCGCATACGCTCGCGGGTGCGACGGATATCGGGACGGGATTGCGTGCGACGACGGTGCGTTCTCTCTCGGGAGATGACGATCTTCTCTCCTCCCCATCGACGGGGACGGGTCGGGGGTGGAGTGAAGATCCTGGTGGGATTTCCGATCGATCGCGTGTCGATACCCCTACCCCTAACCCCTCCCCGCAAGGGGGAGGAGAACCGTTCGGATTTTCCGATGAGAGATTGGCGCGCCACGTGCAGCGCGGCGGTGGTCGAGCGGCGGAGCGAGCGCCGTCCGAGCGGGGGCGGATCGTGCGCATCGATGGCACGGCGCAAACGGGCTCGGGTGTGCTCGCCGATTATCTCGAAATCGTTTGGGTGACGCCGGCGATGGATGGGCTTTTTACGGGCCCGGGATCGGAGCGGCGGCGCTTTCTCGATCGGCTGATCCTTTGTTTCGATCACGGCTATCGCACGATCGCGGGACGTTTCGAACGCGCGATGACGAGCCGTAACCGGCTGCTCGCGGATGGCGTGCGTGATGAATCGCAGCTTGCGGGCTTCGAGCGGGTGATGGCGGAAACGGGTGTCGCCGTTGCGGCGGCGCGTCTCGAAGCCGTTGCTGCGATGGTGCAAATCGTCGGCAAGCGGCGCGAGCGCGATCCCAATTCGGCTTTCCCGTGGTCGTCGTTCCGGCTCGAAGGCAGCATCGAAGACAGCTTGCAGCGGCTCTCGGCGGTCGAGGCAGAAGATCTCTACGCGCAAACGCTCCGGCAAACGCGGGAACGCGATCGGGCTGCGTCGCGGACGCTCGACGGACCGCATCGTTCCGACCTCATCGTCGAGCACGGGCCGAAGGGACTTGCGGCGCGGCATTGCTCGACGGGAGAGCAGAAAGCTCTGCTGCTCGGCCTCGTTCTGGCGCATGCTGAGCTTTTGACTGAGCGCCAGGAAGGCGCGGCGCCGATCCTGCTGCTCGATGAAATCACGGCGCATCTCGATGCCGACCGGCGCGCGGCGCTGTTCGACGAAATCCTGCATCTCGGGGCGCAGGCGTGGATGACCGGCACGGACAAAAATGCCTTCGAGGCGCTTGCTGACCGGGCGCGATTCTGGGCGGTCCAGGAAGGGAAAATCGCGGTTTCGGAATAAGTTGTCGGCGAGGGACAAACGGTCACACGCAAGACAATGAAAACAATACGCTTTTTTAAGCCGCGTAGAATCGATTTCATGCGGTGTTTCAAGGGGTTTTGTGGTATGAAATGGGTCTCATTTCCCTCCCTTGAGAAAAGCAAAAAATGACCGCTCAACCGCTGAAAAAAATGCCCGAGCCTGACGACTACGGCGCGGACAGCATCAAGATGCTGAAGGGGCTCGATGCGGTTCGCAAACGTCCCGGCATGTACATCGGCGACACCGACGACGGGTCGGGTTTGCACCACATGATTTACGAGGTCGTCGATAACGGTATCGACGAAGTTCTCGCGGGTCATGCGAAGAGCTGCGAGGTCACGCTCAACCCCGATGGTTCGTGCACTGTGCGCGACGACGGGCGTGGGATTCCGACTGGCATCAAGAGAGATGACGACCAAGACCCGAAGCGTTCGGCCGCGGAGATCGTGTTCACCGAGCTGCACGCCGGCGGTAAGTTCGACCAGAATTCCTACAAAGTGTCAGGCGGTCTGCACGGCGTTGGCGTGTCGGTCGTCAATGCGCTCTCGACGTGGCTCAAGTGCCGGATCTGGCGTGATGGCAAGGAACACTTCGTCGAATTCAACAACGGCAACACGGTTGCGCCGCTGAAGGTCGTCGGCGATGCGAACGGTGAGCGCGGAACCGAAGTTTCGTTTCTGCCGAGCACTGAGACGTTTCACAACGTCACTGAATTCGATTTCGCGACGCTCGAGCATCGCTTGCGGGAACTGGCGTTCCTGAACTCGGGCGCGAAGATCGTTCTGACGGATGCGCGTCATGCCGATGTGAAGCGGCAGGAGTTTGTCTACGAAGGCGGCACGGCGGCGTTCGTGCGCTATCTTGATCGCTCGAAGACGTCGGCGCTTCCCGATCCGATCATGATTTTGGGTGAGAAGGACGGCATCACCGTCGAGGCGGCTCTGTGGTGGAACGATACCTACCACGAGACGGTGCTGTGCTTCACGAACAACATTCCGCAGCGGGACGGAGGCACGCATCTCGCCGGTTTCCGGAGCGCGCTGACACGTATCGTCAATAAGTACGCGGAAGAAACCGGTCTCGCCAAAAAAGAGAAGGTTTCGCTTTCGGGTGATGATGCGCGCGAAGGTTTGACCTGCGTTCTGTCGGTGAAGGTGCCCGATCCGAAGTTCTCGTCGCAGACGAAGGACAAGCTGGTTTCGTCCGAAGTGAAGCCGGTCGTCGAGTCGGCGGTCGGCGATCAGCTCGGCGCGTGGTTCGAAGAGCATCCGAAAGAAGCGAAGGTCATCGTCGGCAAGATCGTCGAGGCGGCGCTCGCGCGTGAAGCGGCGCGCAAGGCCCGCGATCTCACGCGGCGCAAGGGTGCGCTCGATGGTCTCCGCCTTCCAGGCGGACTTGCCGAATGCCAGGATCGCGACGCGTCGAAGACGGAAGTTTTCATCGTCGAGGGCGACTCGGCAGGCGGTTCGGCGAAGCAGGGCCGCAAGCGCGAATTTCAGGCGGTGCTGCCGATCCGCGGTAAAATCCTGAACGTCGAGCGGGCGCGCACCGACAAGATGCTCTCGTCGGAACAGGTGACGAATATTATTGCTGCGCTGGGCACAGGTATCGGGCGCGACGAGTTCAAGCTCGATAAGCTGCGGTATCACAAGGTCATCATCATGACCGACGCCGACGTCGACGGCGCGCACATCCGCACGCTGCTGCTGACGTTTTTCTACCGGCAGATGCCGGAGCTCGTCGACAAGGGGCACGTCTACATCGCGCAGCCGCCGCTCTACAAAGTCGCGCGCGGCAAGGCGCAATCGTATCTGAAGGACGAAAGAGCACTCGAAGATTATCTCATCGATCAAGGGCTCGTGGACGCGGTTCTGGTGGCTGGCGACGGCACGGAGCGCGCGGGCCGAGATCTTCGCGACATCGTCGAGCAGGCGCGGCAGATTTCGGGTGGCATCAACGGGCTGCATTCGCGTTACAACCGCAACGTCGTCGAGCAGGGCGCGATCGGCGGCATTTTCAATCCCGCGTATCTCCAGTCGGCGACGGAAGCGAATGCCGCGGCGGCGCGCGTTGCAAAGCGTCTCGACGACGTTTCGGAAGAAATGGAAACCGGCTGGGAAGGCCGCTTCGGCAACGACGGCTTCGTGTTCAAGCGCGAGGTTCGCGGCGTGACGGAGGTGCATTTCCTCGATCGCGCGCTGTTGGGTTCGCTCGACGCGCGGCGCTTGAACGAACGTCACGCGCATCTCGTTGAAGTCTACGACAAGCCGGCGAAGCTGAAGCGCAAGGACAAGGTCGAGGTCGTGCTCGGGCCGCGCTCGCTGCTCAACGCGGTGTACGAAACGGGCCGCAAGGGCATCGAACTCCAGCGCTACAAAGGTTTGGGCGAGATGAATCCCGAGCAGCTTTGGGAAACGACGCTCGATCCGGATGTTCGCACTTTGCTGCAGGTGAAGGTCGGCGATCTCGCTGAGGCGGACGAAATTTTCGCCAAGCTGATGGGCGACGTCGTCGAGCCGCGGCGCGAGTTCATCCAGGAAAACGCGCTCAACGTGTCGAACCTGGACGTGTGAGGCCGTGTCGCGACGGATGGCTCAACAGGAATTGTAACCGAGCCGTCGTGCCGGGTTTATGCCATCCTGGCGCGGGATGGGCGATCGGCGATTGTCTTCCGGCGCGGCCCATCGAAAAAAGTGCTGGTGCTTCGCTGGTGGCTCGACGCCGACCGGCTGGAGCCGGGGCAATGGTTCAACGGCCGCATCTATGAGCGGCGCTGCGATCTTTCTCCCGATGGCGATCTGCTGATCTATTTCGCGGCCAAGTGGCAGGCGCCGTTCGAAACGTGGACGGCCGTCAGTCGCACGCCGTATTTGACCGCGCTCGCGCTCTGGCCGAAGGGCGATGCATGGGGCGGCGGCGGTCTGTTCGTGACGCCGCGTGTCATCGGGCTCAATCATCTCGAAGTTAAATCGCCGGTCATTCCCGGAGCACGCAAGGCTGGCTGGCATCCGCTTGGAGATGAGCCCGTGAAGCTGCCGGAAAATTTCGAAGTGCGCCGCTGGAGCGAGGAAGCCGCGGGTCGTGGCGAAGACAATCCCGTGCATCATGAGCGGATCACGCGCGACGGCTGGATTTTCGTCAGAGAGGGCGATGCCGGGCCGTATCGGCAATCGGGCTATGCGTGGCTATTCAATTCCCCCGAGATTTACGATCGTCCGTCGCCGGTGAATGGGCTCGTCCTCAGGCGATTTCTGCGCGCCATCTATAAGAAGAATGGGCCGTGGTACGTGGAAGACTTCGAGGTGCTCCGCGACGGCGCGCGTGTCCGCTTCATCGAGAATTGCTCTTGGGCGGACTGGCATAAGAACGGCGATCTGCTGTTCGCGCTCGACGGCAAGCTTTATCGGCTCACGGCCGCGAGGGTGCAGGACCCGGCGCAGACCCCGATCGAGAATGCGAAGCTCGTCGCCGATCTCTCGCCGATGCGGTTTCAGAACGTCGTCGCGCCGGACTGGGCGAAGCAGTGGGCGTGACGGGCCTCTCACACGCTGCAACGCCGTGGGAAATCGATTGAGCTTTCTTATTGCACCCTGCGGCTGCGCAACGCCCGGGTTTCCGTGCCGGCCTTTTTCGCGGCGCCCTGAAGCTCGGTTCGGAACTCATCGCGCTTTTCATGGATCGACGCGATGACGAGACCGGTCGGCACGCCGAGACCGACGAGCGCGGCCTCGGACAGCTGAAGGCTTGCTTCGATGGTTTCCGGCACTGCGTCGCTCACGCCGATCTCGTAAAGATGGCGGGCGTGGTTCGCGTCCTTGGCGCGCGAGACGATCACGAGCTTAGGGTAGTTCACGCGCAACGCCTGAACGATGGCGTCGATTTCGGGCTGCGTGTGGATCGTGATGATCGCCGCCTTGGCGGTGTCGAGACCGCAGTGTTTCAGGAAGTCGAGCTGGCTGACGTCGCCGAAATAGACCGGCTTTCCGTCGCGGCGCGCGTTCGCGACGAGGCGCGGATCGCGATCAACCGCGATGTAGCGCACCTGATGCTCGGCGAGCATGTCGCCGATGAGCTGGCCAACGCGACCGTAACCGACGACGAGAGCCGTCGCGTTCTCGCTGCCGGTCGGTGCGACGCTGCCGGCTGGATCGACGACTGCTGGCGGTGCATTTCGCTTCGACACCCAGCGGCCGATCCTGGCAGTAGCCGGGATCAAAGCCATGGAGAGCGACACGGACGTCAACAGAATGCTCGCCAATTCGCGCTCGAGCAGACCGTAACTCAGAGCAACAGTCAGAATGACGAACGCAAATTCACCGCAGGGTGCGAGCAGCGTCGCGGTCTCGAACGACGGTCCTTTGCTGATGCCGAACAGGCGGGAAAGTCCATAGATGATCGCTGTTTGCAACGCGATCGTGCCGCCTGCCGTCAGAAGGATGGCGAGCGGAGAGGAGATGAGCGACTTCAATTCGAGGCTCGATCCGACGGAAAAGAAGAAGACGCCGAGGAGCAGCGATTTGATCGGCTCAATCGTCGTCTGGACGGCGCGCCGGTATTCGGTTTCAGCGAGGAGCAGGCCGGCGACGAAAGCGCCGAGCGCTAGCGAAAGTCCGGCGGCAGCGGAAATGAAGCTCGTCCCGACCGCGACGAACAATGTCGCCGCGATGAAGAGGTCGTGGTTGTGGGTCTGCGCAACCAGCCGGAACAACGGCTGCAGCAGAAAACGTCCGACGCCGATGATGATCAGCAGTGCGGCCGCGGCCTGCAGCAGCGCGGTCATGATGCCGACCAGCAGCGACTGCTTGCTTCCCGGTTCGAGGATGCCGACGAGCAGCAGGATCGGGACGACGGCGAGGTCCTGGAACAGCAGGATAGAAAAGCTCGTTCGTCCGACAGTCGTCGACAGCCTTTTCTGGCGCGCCAGGATTTCAATGACGATGGCCGTGGACGACAGCGAGAGCGCCGAGCCGATGACGATGGCGGTCGTCGGCGTCTGGCCGATCTCGATGGCGAAAATGGCGATCGCGGCGGTCGAGACGAGCACTTGCAGACCGCCCAGTCCGAACACCAGGCGGCGCATCGTTGATAAACGTTCGAATGAGAGTTCGAGGCCAATAAGGAACAGCAGCAAAACCACGCCCCATTCGGCGAATTTTGACAGTCGTTCCGGGTCCGTGATGGTCAGCCAGGAGAGCGAGGGGAAGTAAGGCGTCAGGGCGCCAAGGCTGCCAGGGCTCAGCGCGGCGCCCGCGAGCAGAAATGCAAGAACCGTACTGACGCCAAGTCTATGCAGCAACGGAACAACGACCCCGGCCGTGCCGAGGACAAGCAATGCATCCTTGTAAGCTACCAGTTCATTCGTTGCTGACATCAGCCTCCCCACTTTGTTACCCGATTATGAACGCCGGGGGTGCTCGATGCCAACGTGCAATTTGCTCGCGATGCACTTTTCTTGAGTGGTGATGCGCGCGCACCTACAACGAGGGCCTTCGATCGCGCTTTGCCGAACGCATTCGGGCGAGCTTAACCGGGCCTTATCCAAGGTCTGATATTGCTCAGGCGAAATCGTGCCGCGCCGGCTGCGCCATGCAACGGGCGCGGGTTTGAACGTTACCGATGGTTGGGTGCGGCGGTGTTGCGGGTCCTGATAGCGACGATCCGGTTTTGCGCGTGGGTCGTGGGCAAAGCGCTCGGCCTCGGCAAGACTCCTGCGCCGCCAACGCTACCGGCTCCCTTTCAATCCGTTGCCCAACAGGCGTTCGATTTCGGCGATGAAACGGTTCCGGCACAGCCTTCGCCTCCGCAACAGCGGACGACCACAGGTTCGCTGCTCGGACGGCTCAAGCTCAAATATCGCCTGGCGCTGAGTTTCGGAGTTGCGGCGACCGGCGGCATCATCCTGACGTTTGCCGCGATGATGGTCTACTACACAGTCGTTTTTCCCGATCCGCTTGCGCTGAGAAATAACGATCGCGCGCCGCTCATCCGGATTCTGGCGCGCGATGGGACGACCATCGCAGAACGTGGTGCAGCGCACGAATATGTCCGGCTTGCGGATCTGCCGAAGCTCATTCCGGCGGCGGTCGTCGCGACCGAGGACCGCCGCTTTTTCGATCATTACGGCGTCGATCCGTTCGGCATGTTCCGGGCGATGTTCGCCAACCTCCGTGCGGGGCGTTTCGCGCAAGGCGGCTCGACGCTGACGCAGCAGCTCGCGAAGAACCTGTTCCTGACGCAGGAGCGGACGCTGACGCGCAAGATTGCCGAGCTTGGGCTGGCGCTGTGGCTCGAAGTCAGGCTCACGAAGGACGAGATCCTCGAGCTTTATCTCAACCAATGCTACTTCGGCGCGGGTGCTTACGGCGTCGGTTCGGCAAGCGAGCGGTATTTCGGCAAACCGGCGCGCAGCCTCAATCTGGCGGAAGCCGCGGTCATCGCCGGACTTCTCAAGGCGCCGTCGAAATATTCTCCGGCGACGAACCCTGATGCAGCACGCGAACGCGGGCGCGTCGTTGTTTCGCTGATGCGTGACGCAGGTTTCATTTCGCCCGAGCAGGAAAAGATCGTGCTGGCGCAGCCGGTCGTGTTCGCCGATCCGAAAACGACTGTCGTTGCGTCCGACACCGGATATGTCGTCGATTATATTCTGGATCAGATGCCGCCGATTTCGCAGACCGCGAGCGGCGAAGTCATCGTGCAGACGACGCTCGACCGGGACTTGCAGCGCAGTGCGCAAAAGATCGTCAAGGATACGCTGGCGCGGAAGGGTGCGGCGTTCGGTGCAAGTCAGGCGGCGCTCGTCGTGCTCGACAAGGAGGGCGGCATTCGCGCGCTCGTTGGCGGACGCGACTACGCGGAAAGCCAGTTCGATCGTGCGGTGAAGGCGAAGCGGCAACCGGGTTCTGCGTTCAAGCCGTTCGTCTATCTCGCGGCGCTCGATCGCGGCATGACGCCGGATAGCGTGATGTTCGACGCGCCGGTGACGATTGGCGACTGGTCGCCGAAAAACGACAACAACAAATATGCCGGAGAAATCACGCTTCGGCAGGCGCTGGCGCAGTCGGTCAATACAGTTGCTGTGCGTCTCAATCAGGATGTCGGTCAGGGGCGCACGATCGCGGTGGCGCGACGGCTCGGCATCAGGTCCGATCTGCACGAAGGTCCGTCGCTGGCGCTCGGGACGTCGGAAGTCTCGCTGCTCGAGATGTCGGGCGCCTATGCCGTATTCTCGAACGGCGGCGAAGCGGTCGAGCCTCACATCATTTCCCAGGTTCGCGTCGGAAATGTATCGCCGGTCTATGTCAGTCCGCCGCCGCGCACCGATCGCGTCGCGAGCGTCGATGAGATCGGCGCGCTGAACGACATGCTGAATGCCGTCGTGGTCAGCGGCACCGGGCGACGCGCGGCGCTGCCGGATCGCCCTGTCGCGGGCAAGACAGGCACGACGCAGGATTTCCGCGATGCCTGGTTCATCGGCTACACCAGCCAGCTGACGGCGGGCGTTTGGGTCGGCAACGACAACGGCAAGCCGATGATCCGCACGACGGGCGGCAGTCTGCCGGCGGAAATCTGGAACCAGATCATGCGCGTCGCGCATCAAGGCCTGCCGTCCGCGCCGTTGCCAGGCACGGTCGCCAGTAGACCCGAGGTTGATGACGCGGTCTTGCCGGTGGACGAGGCCGCGCACGTCTCAAAAACGCCGAGCGCGCCGCGTGTCGTTCAATATCATGAAGCTCTGCCGTCGGCGGCGCGCGATGCTGCGCAAAGAATAGCGCCGCCGAGGGTGGCGGAGAAGGCAGCCGACATTCAGCCGCCATCACAGTCGCATCCGACGAGCAATATCGACGACGATTTCATCGCGCGTGCGCTTGCCGATGAATTGGAGCAACAGCGGGATGCGATGCCGGATCAGGAGCCTGTCGAGGCACGTCCGGGCGTTGCGGCATTCGCAATCGGCGCTCGCTAGAGGCAGCCCGGACTAGTGGTTGCGGCCGTGATCCGGGCCGTACCGGTGCAGATCAGGTCCGCGCACCTGCAGCCATTGTTTGGCGGCTTCGAACTCGGGGCGGATCTTTTTGACCAACGCCCAGAACCGCGGGCCGTGGTTCATTTCTGCGAGATGCGCCACTTCGTGCGCGGCGACGTAGTCGAGAACGAAGGACGGCGCGAGGATCAGCCGCCAGGAAAACGACAGCGATCCAGTCGTCGAGCACGAGCCCCAGCGGCTGGTTTGATCGCGGATCGTGATCCGCTTCGCTTTCAGCGACAAACGTGCGGCGTGCTCGGCGACGCTCTTTTCGAGATCGCTTTTCGCCTGATCGAACAGCCAGCGCGTCAGTCGCGCTGCCGCGAGGTCTTTCGGACCTGGAACGAGAATTGTCGGATGACTGCGCGCATCACGTTCGACCGAGATGATCCGCGTGCGCGCGGCGCCGGTGAACACAATCCGATGAGCTTCGCCGCGCAACGGCATCGCCGCTTCATCTTCGAACGGAATGTGGTTCGGAAGGCTGTCGAGGCGCGCGCGAACCCAGTCGATGTGACGGTTAAGGAATGTGCCCGCTTCGTCGAGATCGCACTGCAAAGGCAGCGTGACGATCACGGCGCGGCGCGTGCGGCTGACCCGCAGCGTCAGACGCCGCGCGCTGGGATGACGGCGCACTTCGAGTTGCGCGCCGATGTCTTCAAGACGTACAGCGCGTGACTGAGAAGACAACTCGGCAATGTGCCGTTTATTCTTGATCCCCAAGCGTCCTGGCCCCCAAAGCTGACGCGCATCATGTCGATGCAGCGAGTACGGCACGCGTGTGCCGGACCAATGCAGCACGAAAATGACCTATCAAGGTTCGCGTCGCTGCTCCAGCGGCAACGTCATAGACAGGATGCGGTTAGTGGATGTGTGGCGTTGAGGTCTCAGCATCGATTCGCCGCGTCAGCTATCCCAATGCCTTACCGATCGACGACGCAAGTTGCGCTGGATCATTTGTGATCGGAATGGGTGCGAGAAACGCACCGTCCTTGCCCATCAGATAGAAGAACGCCGAATGATCAACACTGTAGTTGTTCGGATTCTTTTCGTCAGGCACCTTCTGATAAAACACGCGATAAGCTTTCGCAGTTGCGGCGATCTCGCTTGCGCTTCCCGTCAAGCCGACGAGACGCGGACTAAAGTTCTTGATGTACTCGCCCATCTTTTCCGGCGTGTCGCGTTCGGGGTCGAGCGTGATAAACAAAGGTACGACGTCGTCAGCTTTTTTGCCGAGCTGATCGAGTGCTGCCGCCATCACCTGCAGACCGGCGGGACAGATGTCGGGGCAATTGGTGAAGCCGAAGAAAACAAGCATCTCCTTGCCGCGGAAGTCCTGATCGGTCACGCGTTTGCCGGTCGGATCGATCAGGCTGAACGGACCGCCGACCAGTGGCTTGCCGGAAACGGCGGCCGTGCGTGCGCTGTCCTGGCTGTCGGTCGAACGCAGGGCCAATGCGCCGAATGCGGCGCCTAAAACTAGTCCGCCCAGGGCCAATCCAACCATTGCACGGTTCATCTGCTTGAAGTCTCCGTTATGCTTTGAGTAGATAAAGCGGCTGCACGCCCCCTCATGTCGGTCTTTATGGACCGCCGTGCAAGCCCATCACGCGTGGTTTGCAGTTACCACAATCAACCGTTGGATTTCAGGACCATGAGCACGCCGGCAGAAAGCAAACCCGCAGTCGCGCCGGTCTTGAAGGGCATCGTGAACGTTCGCGAAAGCCAGCTTCGGCTCGTCACCAGTGTGCGGTTGCGATGGATGGCCGTGCTTGGGCAGCTCGCTGCCGTGGCGTTGATCAAGCTTTACTACGGCTTTCCGTTCAACATCGGAAACTGCCTGATCCTGATTGCCATGTCGGCGTGGCTTAATGTCTTTCTGTCGATCCGCTATCCCGCGCGCTATCGCCTGAGCACGAGCCTCGCGTTCGGGCTGCTCGTCTACGACGTGCTGCAGCTTGCGGGCCTTCTATATTTTACCGGCGGTATTCAGAACCCGTTTTCGGTGCTGCTCGTCGCGCCGGTGACGGTCGCTGCCGCAACGCAACCAATGCGCTACACATTCATTCTCGGCGCCATCGTGATCGCCGTTGGCGGTGTGCTCATATCATTTCACGATCCGCTGCCATGGTATGAGGGTTTACGCTTCGAGCTGCCGCGCGACTACAAGATCGGCTCGCTGACGGCGTTGGTCGCGTCCATGATTTTCATGGCGTTTTATACGTGGCGGCTGAACAAGGAAGCGCGCCAGATGTCGGCGGCGCTGGCGGCGACCGATCTGGTGCTGGCGAGCGAGCAGCGTCTGCACGCGCTCGATGGTCTTGCCGCCGCGGCCGCGCATGAACTCGGGACGCCGTTATCGACGATCACGCTGGTTGCGAAGGAACTCGAGCACGAACTCGGTCCGGAGAGTCGCTTCCGCGAGGATCTGCAGTTGCTTCACAGTCAGGCGAAACGCTGCCGCGAGATTTTGCAAAAGCTGACGCGCAAGCCCGGCGAGCAGGACCCGATGCACGCCAGCATCACGACGGTCGAACTGCTGGAAGAGGCGTCGGCGGCGCATCGTGCGTCGGGCAAGCGCATCATCATTTCGGCGCATCCGCTGCCGGGACTCGAAGAGGCTGCGCGCGAGGAGCCCATCGGCTACCGCCGGCCGGGTGTCATCTACGGGCTCGGCAATCTCATTGAAAATGCGGTGAGCTTCGCGGCGTCAGAAGTGCATCTCTCGGCGCGCTGGAACGCGGCGCAAGTGGTCGTGACGATCATCGACGACGGACAGGGATTCAAGCCGGAGATGATGGATACGATCGGCGAGCCGTACGTCACTTCGCGCCGCTATGAAGACAAAGGCGACAAAGGTCATTCGGGGTTGGGGCTAGGGCTCTTCATCGCCAAGACGCTGCTCGAGCGGTCCGGCGCGACCGTAACCTTTTCCAACCAACCGCCACCACGGACGGGTGCCATCATACAGATCGCGTGGCCGCGAAGCGCTTTCGAGCTTCCTCAGGGCACGTTCGACTGGCCCGGAGCACGCGCGCGAAAGGCCAACACGGTTTAATTTGGCTGTTGTGACGAAAGGAATCGGCCGGAATAGCCCGCTGGTAACCTTTCGGCCTCGATTTTCCCTGCGTAAGGGGTTGCGGCTGGAGTCCCGCCGTTGGAATATGCCAAAAGCGAACAAACATGCGGGTGAGCCCTGATGCGGGAGGATAACGTGGTTACCGAGGATCTGTCATTCAAACAGGATGAGTTGCCGGCCGATCGGTCGCTGGTCATCGTGGACGACGATCGCGCCTTCCTGCAGCGCCTCGCACGCGCAATGGAGCTTCGCGGGTTCGAAGTCCGCTTCGGGCATTCGGTTGCCGAGGGTGTCGATCTCATTCGCGAAAAGCCGCCGGCGTTCGCTGTCGTGGACATGCGTCTCGAAGATGGCTCGGGCCTCGACGTCATCGCGGAACTCGCACGGCTGAAGCCCGACTCTCGCGCCATCGTGCTGACGGGCTACGGCAATATCGCAACCGCGGTTACGGCGGTGAAGCTCGGTGCGGTCGATTATCTCGCGAAGCCCGCCGATGCCGATGATGTCACCGACGCGTTGCTGGCGCCGAGCGACTCGAAGGCGCCGCCGCCGGAGAACCCGATGTCGGCCGACCGCGTGCGGTGGGAACACATTCAGCGCGTGTATGAACTGTGCAACCGCAATGTTTCGGAGACGGCGCGGCGGCTCAACATGCATCGCCGTACTCTGCAGCGCATTCTCGCGAAGCGCGCGCCGAAGTAATCGGCGGGCCGACGTCGGCCTGCTTCTCTGAGCTTCATTCCATTTTCACGCCGGGGTCGACCTGCGCGAGCAGGCGCATCGCCGCCGTGCGCGCGAACGATAGCGTCAATGCCTTGCGGCGCGCCGAGCTGACAGGATGACTCGGCGGATCGCGCACCAGCTCTCCGCCATATGCGTCGGCGAGAATAAGCCCTGTGTCGGCGGGCAGAACTTCAACCGGAAAATCTGGTGCGACGGCGAAGAGCAGCGCGTCGCAATACTCGCGATACTCGTGCCACTTCTGATCGGCGCGGAAGTCGGCAATGCTCGACTTGATTTCAACGATCCAGACTTTGCCATCATGAGCCAATGCCAGGATGTCGGCGCGGCGACCATTTCCGAGCGAGACTTCGCTCAGGCTTTCAAAATTCAATGATCGCAAGAGGCGTTGCGTACCGCGCAAGATGGCGCGTGCGCGAGCATCGTCCCGAATTGATACGGCGGCGGGCGCCGTCGCGATGTCCATCACATTATTCGTTGCGGAAGGAGGCGCGTCCGTCATGGTGCCGCCATTATGGCGGTGCGACAGTCAGAGGCAAGCGATCGCGGACGGATTGTGATGTTCGCAGGTGTAGAGGCGTTGCCATCCTGGGGGACTTTGGCATGGTTTTCTGGCGCAATCGATCGGCGAAGAAAGCCGATACGCCGGTCGTCGCTGAAGAACGCGCCGCAGAGTCTGCCGCGCAAACAGAAACCGCCAGCGCGCAAGCTTCTGAAACACCGCCGCCGTCTCCACCACAGACGAATGTCGTCACGCTCGTGACGTCCAGGCTTGCGGATCGGTTAGCCGGTGTTGCGAGCACGGCCGGGCAGATCGAAGTTCAGGATACGAAATCCATCAAGCCGCCGCAGGTTCCAACCGAACCCGCGCCGATCGCTCCCGCTTCACAGCCGCATGTTTTCGGGCAGAAACGTGCGGTCGCGAAAATTCGTGCGGCGCTCAATGCGAAGCCCTGCGAGCATCTGCTCGTTCTTGGAGAACCCGGCACCGGACGCCTTGCGCTTGCGGAAGAGCTTGCCGCCGACACAGCGCGCAACGCTGCCGACGATTGGATTTACGTGGTCGAACGGCACACGCCGACGCGTGCGAAGGCCTTCGCCATTCCGCATGGTAAGGCTGCGGAGCTTGTGCGCGATCTTCGCGCGGCAATCGACAAGGCAACGGTCGCGTTTGAACGCCATACCAAAAGCGACGAGCATCGGATTAGTCTCGATCTATTGGAAGAAGAAATTCGCTATCTCGGCGACAAGGCCGTCGACGAAGTGCGGCGGCGTGCGGAATCGCAGAACATCGCAGTCGTCAAATCTCTGGACGGTTACGTGCTGGCACCGATGCACGAAGGCCGCGTCGTGCGATCGGATGTTTTTCGCGCGTTGCCAGAGGCGTTGAAGCGCAACGTCGAGGCCAAGATCACGACGCTGGAAAGCGAGTTGCAGTCGATCGTCGCGACGCTGCCGAATGTCGAGTTCGAGGCCAGTGAGAAGTATGAGGCGCTGGTCCGGCAGACGGCGTTGCGTGCGATCCGGCCGAGCCTTGTCGCGCTCAAGCAAGCGCATGAAGACGATCAGCCGATCGTCGCCGCGATCGATGCCGTCGAAGATGCCTTCGTGGCGTCGTCGACATCGGGCGGCGCGGGGCAGCATGCCGCCATGCCGCTCAATCTCGCGGGCGAAGACGGCGACGAGCTTCGCAAGGTCGTGACCGTGCGCCATGTGTCGCCCGTCGATCTTCTCGGTGAAATCGGTCGCGATGCGCTGGGACGGCCGGCGCATGTGCCGGGGCAACTGGCTCGCGCCGGGTCCGGATTTGTGATCATCGAGGCCTGGCGGCTCGCAGCCGATCCGAAGGCGTGGTCGGCGTTGAGCGCCGCGCTCGCGTCGCGCGAAATCACACCGCTGAGCGGGTCGGGCCTGTCGATCAAGGCGGACCCGGTGCCGCTTGCCGCAACGATCATTCTGATCGCGGACGAGCAGTCGTGGTCGAAACTCGAAGCCATCGAGCCCGGGATCGCGCGGCATTTCCCGCACGTCGCCAAGCTCAGCGCGGCGGTGCCGCTTGCCGATATGCCGGAGAACGAATTTTCGATGGGGGCGGCGAGGCTCGCTTCCAACAACGCATTGCGTCCGTTGGCGCCGAGCGTCGCGCCGATCATCTACAAGGATGCGGTCCGGCGCGGCGGCGGGCGCGTTTCGCTTTCGTGCACGGCGCTTTTGCATCTGCTCAAGGATGCCGATGCGGTCGCTGGAACGCGCGATGCCGCGCAGATCAGAGCGTCCGACGTCACCGAGGCTCTCGCACATCGCGCCGACGGTGAAACCCCATGATCACGCACGTGGCCGAAGCTTCGGAGCTGAGCGGCCGCGTCGTTCTCTGGCTCGATCCCGAGTCGCGCTGTACGCCCTCGGTGCTCGATGCGCCGTTGCGTTTAGCCCGCGCCTACGATGCCGAGATCGAGACGATCGTCGTCGATCAACGTGCGGATGAAAGCGGTGACGTTCCGTTCCGCCGCATCGGTCATGTCGGTCTGCCGGATATTCCGCCCGTTGCGTACCGCTTCCAGCTTCTGGCGCAGCGTTGCCGCCGCATCGTTGAAGATGCCGGCCGGACGCATAAAGTCAAAGTCCGTCATGCGCTGGCGCAGGGCGATGCCGTCGACCGCATTTCCGATATGTGCCTGATGCGCGGGCCTTGGAACATCGTGGCGCTGACCGGCACGCCGTCGGTCGGCGGACACTCCGTCATCAATTCGTTGCTTGCCAATGTCAGCGGAGCGACCGGCTTTCTTCTGTGCGGCGAAGCGCTGGCCAAGAGAAAAACGGGCGTCGTCGTCATCGTCGAAGACGGCGACCGGCTGCCGTCGATGCTGCGTGCAGCCGAGCGGCTATCGCAGCCCGACGCCGTCATTCAACTCGTCATTGGCGCGGAGACATCCGCAGAGCATGCCGAGATCGAGCATCCGGCACGGCTGCTCACTGCGGAAATGCCCACGGTTGCGTTCGCGCCGATTGGTCCGACGTTCGGCGTGCCCGGCGCGATGACCGAGATCATCGCGCGCATGAAGCCGTCGTTCGTCGTTGCGCGGTTCGGCGGTACAGCATTCGCTGACGGACGGGAGCTTTCGCGCGCATCGGCGGCCATCCAGGCGCCGATCCTGCTGGTTCGATGACTGCTTAAGCCGGTGAATAAATGATCTGCGGATCAGCCTCGCCGATGGCTGAGAGATCGCGCCCTTCATAGTCGATCGCCAGCAGCACGTGGCGGATGGTTTCGAGGCGGGCGCGGCGCTGATCGTTGGCGCGGACGACCATCCACGGCGCGATGACCGTGTTGGTGAAGCGAAACATCTCGACCTCGGCCTTCGTGTAGTCATCGTATTTCGGGAGCGCGGCGATATCGACGTCGGACAGCTTCCATTGCTTCAACGGGTCCTGGCGGCGTTCGTAGAAGCGCTTCAATTGCATCTCGCGGCCGATCGTCAGGTAGAATTTGAACAGCTTGATGCCATCGCGCACGAGCAGGCCTTCGAATTCCGGCGCTTCGCGCAGGAAGATCGCAAGCTGATGCTCGGTGCAGAAGCCCATGACGCGCTCGACGCCGGCGCGATTGTACCAGGAGCGATCGAAGAGCACGACTTCGCCGGCGGTCGGAAGGTGCACGGCGTAGCGCTGGAAGTAGAGCTGTCCGCGCTCGGTTTCGGTCGGCTTGGTCAAGGCGACGGTGCGCGTATTGCGCGGATTCATGTGCTGGTTGAAGGCTTTGATGCATGAGCCTTTGCCCGAGCCGTCGCGGCCTTCGTAGAGACAAAGGATGCGGCCGCCGGTCTTGAGATTATGCTTCTGCAGCTTCACAAGCTCGATCTGCAACGCCAGCAGCCGCTCTTCGAACTCGGCGCGCTTCATGCGCTCATCATAAGGATAGCAGCCGGATCGCATCGAGGCGTCGTCAATTGCCTTCGGCAGCTTTGGCGCGTCGATCGAAAAGCTCTGCAGGAGATCGCCGGTCGCTCCGCTCTCCGCCAGTTTTTTCGTGGCTTTGCGGTCGGCCGCGGTCGGGCCGGTGCCGCTCTCCTTGACTTCAGAGACGGTTGACGGTGCGGGTTCGCCTTTGCTGGACTTCCCTTTGCCTTTGCTTTTCGACATGGGACGTCTCCTGAGGCTGCTTAAAGGGCTGCGTGCCGCGAAGCTAGCATACGGCGAAGAGCCGGTTCCGCGACGAAGCCAAGACGGTTAGCGAAATGGGCATAGAAAAGCCAGCAGCGGCCCCCGCGCGCTGCTGGCTTTCTTGCTCCGCTGGCCTTGCCCCCCGGCTAGCCTCGCGGAATATCTCAGGCTCGCTGCTTCGGATCCGCAGTCGCGAGAACGGCGCTTGTGATGGCGACCGGGCTTTCGATTTCCGTGCGCTCGCGGCGGCGCGGCGCGACGGGCTGGAAGGCGCGGCGGGCGTGAACCTCGCAATACGGCAGCAACGGCACCTTGTTACGGCCGCAGAAGTGGAACTCCGGCGTCTGCGGATCGCCGATCGGCCAGCGGCAGCTGCATTCGGTCAGCGTCTGGATGGTCTTGCGCTCGGCGAGCGGGATCTCGATTTCCTCCGCCGGCGGCACGTAAGCCTCGGTATCCATGTACAACGCGCGGACGGCCGGATTGCCCGACTGGGCGAAGCGCGGCTTTACCGGCCTCTTGGCATTGACCATGCGGCTGCGCGGACGGTGCGTTTTCATGCGTGACGTGGTCGCCCGGCCGGAAAGGCCGAGACGGTGAACTTTTCCTATGACCGCATTGCGGGTCACACTTCCAAGACGGCCGGCGATCTGGCTAGCGCTTAGTCCTTCCGACCAGAGCTTCTTCAACAGATCCACGCGCTCATCAGTCCAAGACATGCGTCGTATGCTCCCTCTCGAGCCGCAACAGCGGCGTGCACCCCCCGGTGCCCGCGGAACGACGGTCGAGACGCGAGGTCTGCGCGCGCGCAGTCGAAACGACAGCACGCGGACGCAGGACGACGACGGTCCTGACCGGTTACAAACGCAAAAACTTCAGGAAAACGCGGAACATACACGCTAGAGACGCGGGCGGCGCATACAAGGCTGCCCAGAGCGCGGTTGGAGCCGATACACAGCCGGATCAAGGGCGCGACAGGCGCCGCCAGATCTCGTGGCCCAACAAGGGTAAGTTACAACATGCTGAATCCCGCCTACAAGACAGAGGTTTAATCATAAGGGTATTGACAGGAAAACGTTGCGAGGCAGCAACAGATCGATTCGTGGCCGGGGATATGTCCGAAATGCCTGTTTGGGAGACAGCCCATTCAACCGCTGGATTGTAGCGCTGTCAGTTCTACTCGCGGCACCCCGGGAATACGGGACATTCGTTGACAGGAATACGGTCAACGCGTATCAGTGGTTGCATTCGGGCCGCCAAAAGTGGGCGGCTTTTTGATTTTCCGCCTGGGGTTATCCACGCACATGGCATCTTCCCCCGCCGCGCTGGGGAAAACACCCGGTCGCTCTTCAGTGTCGACTGAGCCGTCAGCCGCAGTCATGGGTACGTACGGCCGTCAGAACATCGTGTTCGCGCGCGGCGAGGGCTGCTGGCTTTTCGCAGAAAACGGCGACCGCTATCTCGATTTCGGATCAGGCGTCGCGGTGAATGCACTCGGTCATGCGCATCCGGCGCTCGTCGCGGTGCTGAAGGCGCAGGCCGACAAGCTCTGGCATACGTCGAACCTCTATCGCGTCGAAGGCCAGGAAACGGTTGCTGAAAAGCTGACGCGGCTGACGTTCGCGGAGCGCGTCTTCTTTTGCAATTCGGGCGCGGAAGCCTGCGAAGGCGCGATCAAAGTCGCGCGCCGCTATCATTATGTCTCCGGTCATCCTGAGCGGCAGCGGATCGTCACGTTCCGCGGCGCGTTCCACGGGCGGACGCTCGCGACGCTCGCCGCGGCCGGAAACGAAAAATATCTCGAAGGTTTTGCGCCGGAAGCGGGCGGCTTCGATCACGTCGATGCCGGAGATCTGGCGGCGCTGGAAGCGGCGATCTCGCCCGAGACGGCAGCGATCATGCTCGAGCCGATCCAGGGCGAAGGCGGGGTTCGTTCTTTCTCGCCGGAAGATCTGCGCGCCATTCGCGATCTTTGCGACAAGCATGGACTGCTGCTGGTGCTAGATGAAGTGCAGACCGGCGTCGGGCGCACCGGCAAGCTGTTCGCGTACGAGTGGGCCGGTATCACGCCGGACGTCATGGCCGTCGCGAAGGGCTTGGGCGGCGGATTTCCGGTCGGTGCAATCCTGGCGACGGCGGAAGCCGCGAAAGGCATGACGCCTGGCACTCACGGCTCGACGTTCGGCGGCAATCCGCTGGCGATGGCTGTTGCGTCGACGGTTCTCGACATCGTTTCCGAGCCTGAGTTCCTCGAAGGCGTGCGCACGAAGGCGCTGCATTTGAAGCAGGGGCTTTCGGGGCTCAAGGATCAGCATGCGGACGTCGTCGAAGAGGTTCGCGGCGCGGGGCTTCTGACCGGGCTCAAGCTCAAAGCGCACGTGTCACCACAGAAGTTGGTGGCTGCGGCTATGGATGAAAAACTGTTGCTGGTCGGCGCGGGCGACAATTGCGTGCGCGTGCTTCCACCCCTCATCGCCTCGGACAAGGACATCGCCGAGGCCATGCAAATTCTATCGCGCGCGCTTTCGCGCGTCGATCGCGAGGTTGGCTGATGCTGGAGAAGGCTCCGACTGTAATGACCGCGAAACAGGGCCCGAGGCATTTTCTCGATATTGCCGATCTCGATTCCAAGACGCTGCGGAAGATCATCGACAACGCGCACGCGATGAAACGTGCCGGCAAGCGCGTTCCGGCCGACCTTCGTCCGAAGGGGATCGAGGACGACGTGCTCGTTCTGATTTTCGAGAAGCCGTCGACGCGGACGCGCGTGTCGTTCGACGTTGCGATGCGCCAGCTCGGCGGTCAGGCGTTGACGCTCAATCACGACGATCTGCAGCTTGGGCGCGGTGAATCCGTTGCCGACACGGCGCGCGTGCTGTCACGTTATGCCGACGGCATCATGATCCGCGCCAACGCGCACGCGACGCTCGCCGAGCTTGCGCGTCACGCGACCATTCCGGTCATCAACGGGCTGACGGAAAAGAGTCATCCGTGCCAGATCATGGCCGACATCCAGACGTTCGAGGAACATCTCGGCCCGATCAAGGGACGCACGGTTGCGTGGGTCGGCGACGGCAACAACGTCGCGGTATCGTGGATGCACGCGGCGGTCCGTTTCGGATTCAAGCTTCGCCTCGCGTGCCCGAAGTCGCTTTATCCTGAGGCGGAGGCCCTCGACTGGGTCCGGCGCGAAAAGGGCAATGTCGAAATCGGCACCGATCCGAGTGAAGCGGTGAAGGGCGCGGACTGCGTCGTTACCGATACGTGGGTGTCGATGGGGCAGTCTGGCGCCGCCAAGCGCAAGAAAATCCTCGCGCCTTATGCCGTCGACGCCAAGCTGATGAGCAAGGCCAGCAAGTCGGCGATCTTCATGCATTGCCTGCCCGCCTATCGCGGACATGAAGTCAGCGAAGAGGTGCTGGAAGGCCCGCAATCGGTTATTTTCGACGAAGCCGAAAACCGCCTGCATGCGCAGAAGGCCATTCTTGCGTGGTGTTTCGGCGCGTAACGCTGAGAGTATCGCCGTATGCCGATCGAACCGCAGCCGCCGCGCGTGCCGGCTGACGACAGCGTCGTCGTCTTTCGCACGCGCCGCTCCAATGTTCGCGGCCGGCTCGTCCGGTTGGGCAAAACGCTCGACGATATCGTCACGCCGCATGCGATGCCGGATGCACCGAGCCGGTTTTTATCGGAGGCGATTGCGGTTGCGGCGCTTTGCGGTTCCGCGCTGCCTGACGGCGGCAATCTCAACCTGCAGGTTCGTGCGAGTGGGCCGGTTTCAATCCTGGTTGCCGACTACGCCGCGCCCGGCAGATTACGCGGATATGCGCGCTACGACGCGGCCAAGCTCGACGACGCGGACGTGCAGCGTGCCGGTCTTGGCGACGGGCATCTGGCGCTGACGCTCGATTCCGGTCCCGGTGAAGAGCGCTATCAAGGCGTTCTCGCTTTTGAAAATGCGGCGCTGCAGGCGACGACAGCGGCTTATTTCGAGCAGCGGGAAGGGCTTCCGACATTCATTCGGATCGCGGTTGCGAACCAGTTCGTGGCGGCGCGCCGATCGGCTTCGAGCACGCCGGAATGGCATCGGCGCGGCGGCGGACTGATGGTCCAAAGTCTTGCGGCGCAGCGCGACGGCGATGATGACGCCGCGGAAGACTGGCGTCGCGTCGAGATGCTCGCCGCGACGGTCGAGGATCATGAGCTTCTCGATCCCGATCTGCCGGTCGAGCGTCTGTTGCTCAGGTTGTTTCACGAAGAGCAGGTCGCGATCGAGCGCGTCATTCCGCTGACGTCATTTTGCCGATGCAGCCGCGCAAAGGTCGAAAACGTTCTGACCGCGTTCGGAGCGGCGGATCTTGCGGACATGCGCGACGACGACGGCCGTATCGTCGTGACGTGCGAATTCTGCACGTCGCGATACACGTTTTCGCTCGATGAACTGAAACAAGCCGGCGGCTAGTTCGCGTTAGCGCATGCCGCCGTTGGCGACTTTGCCGGCCTGGCCGCCTGCTTCACGCGGATCGCCGCTTTCGGCCTTGGCCCCCGAAACGTCGTATTCCGTTTTCGAGCGGGCGCTCGCGATTTGCGAACCGTCGAGTTTGCAGCTGCCGGACTTGTCGATCAGCGTGAACGCCGGGTTTGCTTTGTCGACGAATTCGGCGCGCGAGACTTTGCCGTCGCCGTTGGCATCGTAATATTGCAGGTTCGCAGTCTCGAACAGGCGATCGACCTTGATCAGATTTGGCCACTCGCTCGCGTCCAGCGAGTCATCGTGATTGGTGTCGGCGCCGTTGAACAGATCTTCGGCGTACGATTTCCACTCGTTGCACGTCACGACGTTGTCGTGGTTGGTATCCCAGCTTCCCGCGGCCTGCAGAAATGCGCGATCGACTTCGGAGAGCTGGTTGCCGCCAAACGGATTGATCGATCCGATCGACGGAAGCGGCGTCGTCGAGCATGCCGACAGCATCGACGCGGCGATCGTTGCGCAAAGTGCGGACGATAGGGTTTTGGTGCGCAAGGTCATGAGACTGTCTCTGTGATCGCGAATGCTTGCCGGCTCGGCGCATTCGTACTCCTAACACTGCGTCGATTGCGCGGCAGACCTAGAAAAAGCGGTGGGCCGATGCAAAAGGGCACGAAGATGTCGCAGTGATGTCACACGCGCGTGGAAACGCGGTCAATGTGCTGAGAAGCGGCGCTTTTTGCAGTGCACCCGCTCAGGCTTCGGCCCAATCTCCGAGACGCTCGAGAAACGCGGAGCATTTCACGATCTCGCTTTCGGCGATCCATTCGTCGGCGGTGTGGGCCTGCGCGATGTCTCCAGGACCGCAAACCACCGCAGGAGCGCCGGCCTCCTGGAAAAGTCCGGCTTCGGTCGCGAATGAGACGGTGTGCGTTTCGTTCTGGCCCGTAAGTTTGAGGGCGAGCGCGACGACGTCGGACGTTCGGTCGGCGCCGAAGGGCGTGACGGAATTCTTGCGCGTGATCGCGATGTCCGCTTCCGGTGCGACGAGGCGCATCTCGGGCAGGCACTCGGTTTCGGCGAACTGGCGCAGACGGCGTTCGATGATTGCGGGATCGAGGCCCGGCAAGGCGCGCACTTCGAAGCCGAAGGTGCAGCTTATCGGAATGATGTTCGACGCCGTGCCGCCTTCGAGCATCGTGACCTGAAGCGTCGGATAGTCGGGATCGAAGCGGGCGTTGCGGACGTTCTTTTTCAGGTCGGCTTCGATACGCTCCAGTTCTCCGATGAGGCGCGCGGCGAAGGTGATCGCGTTGACGCCGAGCGGCGCCATGCTCGAATGCGCGGCGCGGCCCTTGACCTCGACGAGCCAGCGGACGGGGCCTTTGTGGGCATCGACGACCTGCATCGACGTCGGCTCGCCGACGATGACCATGCGCGGTCTCGGCAGTTCCTTGCCGAGTTCGGCGAGCATCGGGCGAACGCCGAGGCAGCCGACTTCCTCATCGTAGGAGAACGCGAAATGGATCGGCGTCTTGAGCTTGCGCCGTTTGAAGTCGGGTGTTGCGGCGAGAACGGCTGCGAGGAAGCCTTTCATGTCCGCAGTGCCGCGTCCGTAAAAACGTCCGTCGGCGGCGCGCACGGTGAAAGGATCGCTGGTCCAGGTCTGGCCATCGACGGGAACGACGTCGGTATGACCCGACAGCGCAACGCCGCCTTCGCCGTCCGGTCCGATCGTGGCGTAGAGAGACGACTTCTGGCCGTCGTCGCTGACGATGCGGCGCGAGGTGACGCCGTGGCCGTGCAGGTAGTCTTCGATGAACGAGACGATATCGAGATTGCTACGGTAGCTGGTCGTATCGAACGAGACGAGGCGGGCGAGCAGCTCCGCCGGTGTCTCAGTTGCGCGTCTCGTGCTCATCCTGCCCGTCGCTGTCAGTTCATGCTGCGGCGCGTGTAAGGGCTATCCAGCGAGAAGGCCGGAATGGCGACGTCGAACAGCTTGCCGGATTCATCCGTCATCTGATAGCTGCCCACCATGATGCCTTGCGGCGTCTTCAAGGGGCAGCCGGACGTGTAGTTGAACGACTCGCCCGGCTGGATCGTCGGGGTCTGTCCGATGACGCCAGGACCGCGCACTTCCTCGGTGTGGCCGAGCGCGTCGGTGATACGCCACATGCGTGATTTCAGCTGGACCGTTTCCTGACCGTCGTTGCTGATCTCGACGGCATAGGACCAGACGAAGTGGCTGTCCTCGGGCGACGACTGGTCGTCGAGGTACTGCGGCTCCACGCGGATGCGGATGCCGCGCGTGATCGCTTCGTAAGGGTGGCTCGCAGCCTGCCTTTTAGATGTCGATTTAGATGCCGATGCTGGCGTGTTCTTGGTCATTGGTTCCCATCAGCCCTTGGCCGCCTTGACTGCGTTCGTCAGATCGTCGGCTAAATCTTCGGCAGCTTCAAGTCCGACCGATAACCGGATCATGCCATCGCTAATGCCCAATTCGTCGCGCTGGGCCGGGGTGAGCTTGAAATGCGTCGTCGTCGCCGGGTGCGTGATGATGCTTTTCGCGTCGCCGAGGTTATTCGAAAGGATAATGAGGCGAAGCGCGTTAAGGCAGCGGAAGGCGCCGCTTTTGCCGCCAGCAACCTCAAACGCGATCATCTGGCCGCCGCCCGGCATCTGGCGCGCGGCAAGCTCAGCTTGCGGATGATCGGCGCGGCCCGGATAGATGACGTTCGTCACCCCGTCGAGGCCGGCCAGAAGGTCGGCGAGCTTGGCGGCCGTAGCGCACGCCGCACGAATGCGGACGGGCATCGTTTCCAGGCTCTTGAGCAGCACCCAAGCATTGAAGGGTGCTATCGACGGCCCAGTCTGGCGCAGCCATTCCTGCACATATTTCGTGATGAATTCGGTTTTTCCGAGAACTGCGCCGCCGAGGCAGCGGCCCTGGCCGTCGATGTGCTTGGTCGCGGAATAGACGACGACATCGGCCCCGAGCGCGAGCGGCCGCTGCAGCAGCGGCGTCGCGAAGACGTTGTCGACTACGGAAATGATGCCTTTTTCGCGGGCGATCTTGCAGACGCCTTCGATGTCGACGAGCTCGAGGTTCGGATTGGAGGGAGTCTCGAAGAAGAACAGCTTGGTGTTCGGGCGGATCGCCTCGCGCCAGGCGTTCAAGTCCTTGCCGTCGACCAGCGTCGAGGAAACGCCGAGACGTGCACAGATCGTTTCGATGACGTTGCGACACGAGCCGAACATCGCGCGCGCCGCGACAATATGGTCGCCGGATCGGACATAGGAGAGGATCGCGGCGGTAACGGCCGCCATGCCCGTCGCGGTGGCGAGGCATTCCTCGGCGCCTTCGAAGATCTTCAGGCGATCCTCGAACATCGCCGTCGTCGGATTGCCGAAGCGCGTATACTGAAAGCCCGGGTCTTCCTGCTTGAAGCGGGCTTCGGCCTGCTCGGCCGAGTTATAGACGAAGCCCTGGGTCAGATAGAGCGCTTCCGCCGTTTCGTTCCATTGCGACCGTGTGATGCCGCCATGCACGAGTGCCGTCTCGGGCCGCCAATTGCGCCCGGCAGACTGCTCTTCTTCTTTTGCCATCGGACTTCAGCCTTTCGCGCCAACAAAAAACCCGGTCCACGGGCGCCGGTCGTCGAAGCCGGGCGCGGGAAACCGGGAGCGCACACGGCCTCTTTAGCGACTTGTTTAACGTGGCTGCAAGCCGGCCGGCCAAAGGACCACGGAACGTCTCGGGGATTAACTCCGGTGCCTCTTGGCGTCAAGGGGCGGCTGGCTTAGGGATCGACGTTAGCGTTAGTGGGCCCGCAACAGGGCTGAAAGGCGAAGGACGAGATGGCCAAAGCAGAGAGGATCATTGCGGCGTCGAAGCGGCGCGATGCGGCTCACGGCATCGTTCCTTCGCAAGGCATCACGGAGATGATTGCGGCAGGCCAGATCGTGATCGCCGAGCCGGTCGCGGAAACGCAGGTCCAGCCCGCGAGCCTCGATCTCCGGCTTGGGCCGGTTGCATACCGGGTGCGGGCGAGCTTTCTTCCGAAGCCCGGCGGGCGCGTGCAGACGAAGCTCGACGATCTCGCGCTGCATACGATCAGTCTGAGCCAGGGCGCCGTGCTCGAAACGGGCTGTGTCTATATCGTGCCGCTGCTCGAAAGCCTGGAACTGCCGCAGGATGTCGAAGCCTCCGCCAATCCGAAAAGTTCGACGGGCCGGCTCGATGTGTTCACGCGCGTCATCGCCGACGGCGTCGGCGCGTTCGATCAGGTCCCGCACGGCTATCATGGGCCGCTGTTCGCGGAGATCTGTCCGCAGACGTTTCCGATCGTCGTCAGGAAGGGATCGCGGCTTTCACAAATTCGCTTTCGCGTCGGCACGGCCGCCGACAGCGATGTCGATCTGAAAGAACTCCACAAGCGCGAGCGTCTGATTTCAACCGAGGATGCGGATATCTCGGGCGGCATCGCGCTGTCGGTCGATCTCGCGGGTGATGCGCGGGGGCTTATCGGATTCCGCGCGCGCCGCCATACCGGCGTCGTCGATGTCGATAAACCGGGCGCTTATCCGGTCGAGGATTATTGGGATCCGATCTACGTTCGCGACAAGCATCGCCTGATCCTCGATCCCGATCAGTTCTATATTCTCGCGTCGAAGGAAGCCGTGCATGTGCCGCCGACGCATGCCGCCGAAATGGTGCCGTTCAATCCGCTGGTCGGCGAGTTTCGCGTGCATTATGCGGGGTTCATGGATCCTGGGTTCGGTCATGCTCCGGCGGGCGGTGGCGGATCGCGCGTCGTGCTCGAGGTGCGTTCGCATAAAGTGCCGTTCATTCTCGAAGACGGGCAGATTATCGGGCGGCTGATCTATGAGCGCATGATCGAGACGCCCGAAATGATTTACGGCCAGGGTCTCAAGTCGAACTATCAGGGCCAGGGCCTGAAGCTGTCGAAGCATTTCAAGTAGTTTTTAATTGGCGCTGGCGACTCCGCTTCGCGGAGCCGGCCGCCAGCGCCGTTGCGTTAGGCTCGTCGAAGACGACAATATTTTTTGTGCCTTCGGCGCATTTTATGCTGGATCCCCGGCCTTCGACGCGGCTTCGCCTCGCTCGGCCGAGGATGACGGGATACGTCACATCTCCACGATCGTTTTGAAGCCGCCGTAGATCATGCGCTTTGCGTCGAACGGCATTTCCGACATGTCTTTAGACAGGCGTGGATCGGCAAACACTTTTTGCAGGATGGCATCGCGATCGGCGCGGGATTTGTAGATGATCCATGAAAAGGCGACGACTTCGCCGTCTTTCAATTTCACCGCGCGCGGAAACGATGTGAGCTTGCCGACCGGTACGTCGTCGCCAATGCACTCGACGTATTCCAGCGCGCCATGCTCGAGCCAGATCTTGCCCGCCTTCTTCGCCAGCTTCTTGTAATCGGCGAGGCGGCTCTCCGGCACTGCAACGACAAATCCATCGACGTAGGCCATTTCCTCATCTCCGTGTCAGGGTTGCAGTCATTTGCTTCGACACCCATGACATCGGGTGCCGCGCTGTTCCCGCTCGTTCGCTGAGGATTTTGACGTTTTGAAGGGCCGGGCGAGCCGCGCTAGCGCTTCTTGGGCTTCTCGCTTGCCTTCAATATGGCGGTGATGACGTCTGGAAAGCGCTTTTCGATTTCGGCGCAGCGGAGCGCGTTGACCACTTCGCCGCTGCGGTCAAAGCCGTCGCTTCGGGCGTCTTCAACACCGATATCGCGGCGGCTTTCGTGAGCAATCCGAGGGGTATCGCTCGCCCTTGGCAAACACGCGTCGAAGCGCATCGGGCAGCCTTCGGACATTGCCGACGTCGTGAGCTTCCTCGCTGCGGCACGGTCCAGTTTGGTCACCGGGCAGGTCGTCGAAGCCTCGGGTGGCAGCGTGCCGACCTTCTCGTTTCCTCCCTTTCCGCCCGCATCCGGAATGCAAATGACGCTGAAACTTTCGGGTTTCCGCGCACTTTTTTTGCATCGGCCATGAAACTGCCGCTTGCTTTCCGGCAACAAATGCTGCTCATTTCGCGCGCTTCATTCGAAAAACGCCCGTAAACAGCGTGTTTTTGGACTTTGAAGATGTATTGTTCGACATCGAATTGATTCGCAAATGAGAGGGATTACCATGGCGAAGGCTCCGGCGAAGGCCCCGGCAAAGGCAACTGCAAAGATCGAAACCGTTACGTTGAAGCATATCGCGGCGGCTCTCGCCGAGGCTCACGAGATCCCGAAGAAGCAGTCGATCGCGCTGCTGGAAGACCTGGTCACCACCATCGGTAAGCACCTGAAGAAGGGCGCGCGCATCCGCATCGGCGGTCTCGGCGTGCTGCAGGTTCGCAAGCGTCCGGCGCGCATGGGCCGCAACCCGGCGACGGGCGAAGCCATCAAGATCAAGGCTTCGAAGAAGATCGCCTTCCGCGCCGCGAAGGAACTCAAAGAACTGGTCTAACGCCTGTTCAAAACGGGTGGGATTGAAAAAGGTCGCCGATCAGGCGGCCTTTTTTGTTGGCGCTGGATTTTGTTTGGCGCTGGCGACTCCGCTTCGCGGAGCCGGCCGCCAGCGCCCAGCGCCGAACTGTTATTCAGTACGGAAATAATTCGTGATGAAGCGGCCATAGATCTCGGTCAGCTGTTCGAGATCGGCGATGCTGGTGTGCTCATCGACTTGGTGGATTGTGGCGTTGACCAGACCAAATTCGACGACCGGACAAATGTCTTTGATGAAGCGGGCGTCCGACGTGCCGCCTCCGGTCGTCAGCTTTGGAATGCGGCCGGTCACGGATTGAACGGCGTCTGTCAGCGTGGAAACGAGAGGACCGGGCTTCGTCAGGAAGACGTCGCCGGTGCCTGAGAAGCTGACTTCATACTTCGCTCCGACTTCGGCCGCTGCGTGTGCGAGTTTGTCGCGAACCCAGGCTTCGATCGTCGGACGGCGCCAGAGATCGTTATAGCGGATGTTGATCTTGGCGACGGCTTGGCCGGGGATGACATTGGTCGCGGTATTCGGCACCGAGATGACCGTGACTTGCAGGTTCGACGGCTGGAAGTCCGGCGTGCCGTCGTCGAGCTTTGCCGTCGACAAGCGGTCAATAAGGCGTGCGAGCTTCGGCACGGGATTGTCGGCGATCTGCGGATAGGCGGAATGTCCCTGCTTGCCGTGAACGACGATCTCGGCGTTGACGGAGCCCCGCCGGCCGATGCGGATCTCATCGCCCAAAGCCTTCGGGTTCGACGGTTCGCCGACGAGGCAGGCGTCGACGACTTCGTCCCGCGACTTCAGCCAATCCAGGATTTTCATCGTGCCGTTGATCGAGGGGCCTTCTTCGTCACCCGTAATCAGGAATGACAGCGAACCGCGCGGCAGGCCGTTATGATGATGAATGTATTTCAGGGCCGCGGAAACGAAAGCTGCCACGCAGCCCTTCATGTCGACGGCGCCGCGTCCGTAGACCTTGCCGTCGCGGATGTCGCCGGAGAACGGCGGGACCGTCCAGACCTTTTCATCGCCGACGGGCACGACGTCGGTGTGGCCCGCGAAGGATAGATGCGGCCGGCCCGAGCCGAGGCGTGCATACAGGTTATCGACGTCGGGCGTGCCGGGTTCCGAAAACACCAGCCGGTGACAGGTGAAGCCTGCCGGCTCCAGCACGTTCTGCAGCAGCGTTAGCGCGCCCCCTTCGTCGGGCGTCACGCTTTCGCAGCGAATAAGGGCCTGCGTCAGGGTCACGGGGTCGGTGGGATTGAGCGTCATGACGAAGCGGAGGTCCTCTGGCTCTGCTCGATCGTCGGCAGCGGGACATCGCGGCCGTCGAGCGTTTCGATGATGGTGATCTTCTGCCAGATTTTGCTGGAGAGGTCGGAGGTCAGGCGCTCGATGTCGCCGACGGTATCGACGACGACGGAGTCGCTCAGACGTTCAGCATAGAGCGCGGCGCACTTTGCCGTGAGCGAAAGCATTTCCGAGCAGTAGTCGAGATAGCGCATGAGTTCGAACAGCGACATCTTGCGATCGCCGCTCTTGCCGCCGACCGTCGGAGGGCGATCGGAGCTTGGGTCTTTCGACAGCTGGTGCATGTCGATGACGTGGACGATGGAGCGCAGTTCGTGCAGCGCCGTCAGCGCGCGGGCGCGCTTCCAGCGCGTTTCGAGCGTCGAGATGAAGAACGCGCCGCCGCCGAGAAGCACCAGAAGATTGAACAGCGCGTCGAGACCTTGAACGGTCTCGGACCATTCGTCGGTGCCTTTCAGTGCTGCCGCCTGTGACCCGAGATAAACGAGGATCAGAAGCGAGGAGCCTGACATCGCCAGCAGAAGCAGACGCAGCGTCCAGTTCGGACGATCAACATACGTGATGCGCTGCGACGTCTGCTTGGCGACGCCGGCAAGATCGGAGCAAACCCGCGATAGTCCCGACCCCGGAAAGCGCGACGCGATGCGCTCTTCGAGCCTTTCGATGGTCTCCACAATTTTTGTGGGATCGAGCGCTCGATAGGTCAGGGGCACGATCAGTCTCGCAACAGCTCGTTGATGCTCGTTTTCGAGCGCGTCTTCTCATCGACGCGCTTGACGATGACGGCGCAGTAGAGGTTCGGTCCAGGTTCGCCGTTGGGCAGCGGCTTGCCCGCCATCGAGCCCGAGACGACGACCGAGTACGGCGGCACCTTGCCGAAGAATTTCTCGCCCGTGGTGCGGTCGATGATCGTGGTCGAAGCGCCGAGATAGACGCCCATCGACAGCACGGAGCCTTCGCCTACCTGAACACCTTCGGCGACTTCGGCGCGGGCGCCGATGAAGCAGTTGTCCTCGATGATGACCGGGCCTGCCTGCAGCGGTTCCAGAACGCCGCCGATGCCGGCGCCGCCCGAGATATGACAGTTCTTGCCGATCTGCGCGCAGCTTCCGACCGTCGCCCAGGTGTCGACCATCGTGCCGCTGTCGACGTAGGCGCCGAGGTTCACGAACGAAGGAAGCAGGACGGCGCCGGGAGCGATGTAGGCCGAGCGGCGGACGATGGCTCCGGGGAGCACGCGGAAGCCGCCCTTGCGGAAGTCGGCTTCGGTCCATCCGGCGAACTTCGGCGGCACCTTATCCCAGTAGAAGCTGCCTGCCGGGCCGCCCGAGATCGTTTCCATGTCGTTGAGACGGAACGACAGCAGGACCGCTTTCTTCAGCCATTGGTTGACCGTCCAGGCGCCATCTTTCTTTTCGGCGACGCGCGCCGCGCCAGTGTCGAGAAGGCCGAGGGACGTTTCGACGGCGTCGCGGACCTCGCCTTTGGTTTCAAACGAAACGGCATCGCGGTTGTCCCACGCGCTCTCGATGGTCTTCTGCAGATCGCGAAGGGTATCAGCGGCGGCCATTTCGATCTTATCTCCGTCATTGTCGTCAGTTTAAAAATGCCGATGGGCCTTGTCGCCTCTTGGCGCAAACCTGTCAATTCGAGCTTGATCGCGGATATTGAAGGACATGGGTGGCGGCTCGGGCGGGCGTGGAGCGCTCGCGCCCTCATGCCAAAGAAATCGCATGCTTTCGGGCGTGCCAGTAATTCCTTGACGAAAGCGAATCTGACATGTTGCCGCCTCGTCGGACCGCCGTTTCGCGGCCCTCGCAACAAGGAAACGACGTCCATGGCGAAAGCAGAAACCACTAGCAAGAGAGTATCTTCGGCGGCTTCGAAGGTTCTTCGCAGCAAATCCGCATCGAAGGCCGAGAAGGCGGTTGCCGCTTCGGCGCTGACTCAGTCCAGGAACCCGAAGGAAACGACGGGCAAGAAGGTCGCGTCGGCTGCCTCCAAAATCCTGCGCAGCAAGACGGCCAGCAAGCAAGCGAAGTCGGTTGCGGCTTCCGCGCTGACGCAGAAGGTCAAAGCGAAAAAGAAGTAATTCGTCGCCAAGGACGTTATCCCGGCGAAGGCCGGGATCCGTCCAGGTTCGATCTCTGCGTAAATCCTGATGTTGGGATAGATCCCCGCCTGCGCGGGGATGACGTTTGTGGGCGGGCTAGTTCATCGCTGCCTGGATGAGCTTTTTGGCGTCGTCGGAATCCCACTCGGCCGAGCCGGCGAGCCGTCCGACTTCAAGCCCATCCTTGTTGATCAGGATCGTCGTCGGCATGCCGAGGAGCTTCAGCTCCATGCCCTGCTTGGCGGTCGGATCGGCGTAAAGCACGACCTTGTCGGCCTTCAGATCGTCGAGGAACTTGCGCGAGGCCTCGTAGCCTTTGCGGTCGAGGCTCAGCGCGACGACTTCGAATTTGTCGCCCCCGAGTTCAGCCTGCAGGCGGTTCAGAGCCGGCATTTCCTCGCGGCACGGGCCGCACCACGTCGCCCAGAGGTTCAGCAGGATTGTTTTGCCCTTGAGGCTCGAGAGCGTCAGTTCCTTGCCTGCGGCATCCTGGAATTTGATGTCCGGCAGCGGCTCCGGCGTCTTCTTGGCGACGAAGGCTGCCATTTTTCCGAACTTGAATGACGATTCACCCGATGCGCCGACGCTCGGGGCAGAGAAATCCTGGGCAACGGCGCCGGATTTTTCTGAACCTGCGTTGTCGAACCCGCCTCCGATAACGTATACGGCGCCGAACCCGATGAGCGCTGTCAGCGCCACGATCCAAAGAGCCTTCTGCAGCCCAACCGCGTTGTTCGTTGCCATCTGGGACCCTTGTTTCTCTCGCTAAACGGAGCCGCTCGTGACCGATAAGCCCGCCAACGCCATGTGGGGTGGCCGTTTCCAAATGTCTCCGGCCGAGATCATGCAGGAGATAAATGCCTCCATCGGCTTCGACAAGCGACTCGCGCCGCAGGACATTCGCGGCTCAAAGGCGCACGCACAAATGCTTGCGGAAGCCGGTATTTTAACGAAATCCGACGCGAAGGAGATCGTCAAAGGGCTTGACCAGGTCCAGGCGGAGATCGACGCCGGGACGTTCGAGTTCTCGGTGGCGCTGGAAGACGTTCACATGAACGTCGAGAACCGGCTCAAAACCTTGATCGGAGCGGCCGCCGGGCGGCTGCATACGGCGCGCTCGCGCAACGATCAGGTGGCGACCGATTTCCGGCTTTATGTGCGCGATGCGATCGATGGGATCGACGCGGCTCTGGAGCGCGTACAGCAGGCGCTGGCGGAAAAAGCCGAAGCGCATGCCGCGACCGTCATGCCGGGGTTCACGCATCTGCAACCGGCGCAACCCGTCACGTTCGGACATCATCTGCTCGCCTACGTGGAAATGATCGCGCGCGACCGGGGCCGCTTCGCGGACGCCCGCAAGCGGCTGAACGAGAGCCCGCTGGGCTCGGCGGCGCTCGCCGGGACGTCGTTCCCCATCGATCGGAAGAGAACCGCGGAAGCGCTGGGCTTTGACCGCCCGATGGCGAATTCGCTCGATGGCGTGTCGGACCGCGATTTCGCGCTTGAAACGCTGGCGGCGGCGACGATTACGGCCATTCATTTCTCGCGGCTCGCGGAAGAGATCGTCATCTGGATGACGCCGCAGTTCGGCTTCGTGAAGCTGTCTGATCGGTTCACGACCGGTTCGTCGATCATGCCGCAAAAACGTAACCCGGACGCGGCCGAGCTGGCGCGCGCGAAGGTGGGGCGGATCGCGGCGGCATTCCAGGGGCTCGCGATGGTCATGAAGGGCCTGCCGCTCGCCTACTCGAAGGACATGCAGGAAGACAAGGAAACGACGTTCGACGCGCTGGCGAGCCTCAGGCTCGTGATGGCGGCGATGGCGGGCATGATCGGCGATCTGGAGCCGGTGCCGGAGGCCATGCGCGCTGCCGCAGGACGCGGGTATTCGACGGCCACCGATCTCGCCGACTGGCTCGTCCGGGAACTCAAGATGCCGTTCCGGGACGCGCATCACGTCACCGGCTCGATCGTGAAGGCGGCGGAAACGAAGGGTCTCGACCTCGACAAGTTGCCGCTGGCCGATATGCAGGCCATCGAGCCCAAGATCACGAAGGCCGTCTTTTCGGTGCTTTCGGTCGAAAACTCGGTCAAGAGCCGAACCAGCTATGGGGGAACTGCGCCACAGAACGTCCTCAAAATGGCGCGTCACTGGCTGCGGCGGTTGGAAAAGGACCGCGCGAAGGGCTAGAACAGGCTGGCAGATTGCCCGCTTTTCCGGGCCGTGGGGTTTTGGAGACACGCACGTATGGCAGCGCTTTTGCGCCTCAAGTCGCTGGTGGCCGTGGCCCTGCTGTGCGCGGTGGGGTTCGGCTTCGCGGGCTGTGGCGTTAAGGGACCGCTTGAGCCGCCGCCCGAGGCCAAGGTCGCGGGCGAAGCGAAGTCTCCGGATGCGCGCGATCCAGGCTCCAATTCGGATGCGCCGAAGAAGCCGCATGAGGGCTTCGTTCTCGATCCGCTGCTGCGCTAGAGCTTTTCCGGAAGCACTCCAGCCTTCGACAACCAGAATTTGAAATTCCAGCCGCGACACAGACGATAAGTCTGGACGGGCCACTGCGGTGCGGGCATGACGATTGGAAAATTCCAACCGTAAGCTGATCAGCCCCATGCACCACTTCCACTACAAGAACGGCATTCTGCATGCCGAGGACGTCAGCCTCGCGCGCATTGCGGACGAGGTCGGGACGCCGTTCTATGTCTATTCGACGGCGACGCTCGAACGTCATTACAAAGTGCTGGCTGAGGCGTTCCGCGATCAGAAGGCGCTGATCTGCTTCGCGGTCAAAGCCAATTCCAATCAGGCGGTGCTGGCGACGATGGCGCGGCTGGGCGCGGGCATGGACGTCGTCTCGGAGGGCGAGCTTCGGCGCGCGCGGACGGCAGGCGTTCCCGCCTCGAAGATCATTTTCGCAGGCGTCGGCAAAACGCGTGGCGAGATGGCGTATGCGCTGGAGGAAGGCATTCTCGGCTTCAATGTCGAGAGTGAGCCGGAGCTTCTGGCGCTGAGCGAAGTTGCGACGGCGCTCGGCAAGACGGCGTCGATCGCGATCCGCGTCAATCCGGATGTCGATGCGAAAACGCATGCGAAGATTTCAACCGGCAAGGCCGAAAACAAGTTCGGCGTGCCGTTCGAGGATGCGCGCGAACTTTATGCGCGGGCGGCGAAGCTGCCGGGCCTCAAGATTTCCGGCATTCACATGCACATCGGCAGCCAGATCACCGATCTTGCGCCGTTCCGCGATGCCTTCGCGCTGTTGCACGATCTGGCGCGCGATCTGATCGCAGATGGTATTCGCCTTGAGCATCTCGATATCGGCGGCGGGCTCGGCGTGCCGTATCGCGGCGCCAACGACATCCCGCCGACGCCGGATGAATATGCGGCCGTCGTCAAAGCCGCGCTGGGCGATCTCGGTTTGAAGATCGTGCTGGAGCCGGGCCGCATGATCGTCGGCAACGCGGGTCTGCTCGTGACGCGCGTCACCTACGTGAAGGAAGGCGAGGACAAGACGTTCACCATCGTCGATGCGGCGATGAATGATCTCATCCGGCCGACGCTCTATGAAGCCTATCACGAGATCTGGCCGGTCGCGGAGCAGCGCAACGATATGGCTCCGGTGCAGCAGGACGTCGTCGGACCGGTATGCGAGACGGGTGATTTTCTCGCCGAGGATCGAGCGCTGCCGCCGTCGGAACCGGGCGATCTTCTGGCGGTGATGACGGCGGGCGCTTACGGGGCGGTGATGTCGTCGACTTACAACACGCGCTTGCTGGTTCCGGAAGTGCTGGTCAGCGGCGATCGTTATGCGGTCGTCCGGCCGCGCCCGAGCTACGACGATCTCATCGGCGCGGATAAGCTGCCGCCGTGGATCGCGGGTTGATTGAACTCGCGCTTTCGCTCCGTTGCGCCAGCCGCGCTCGGTTCCATTTCCCATTCCGTCATGGCCGCGAAGGCGGACTTGACGTTGGTGGGATAGCGGCTGCTGGGACAGACCGGAATTCGGCAACAATTGCGCCCGATAATCGTTGAAGTTACGGGCGTTTCGCCGGGCGGCGACGTTGCATTTTGTTAAGGGACGGGGCGTTTTGCCCATGTTAGGCTAGACCTAATGGCTGACCCTCACACCACGGATCAGAGTTCCGCGCTGTCGCGGTCTTTTGCGCGCAAAGTTCGCCTCAGCACGTTCGCTCTGGTGTTCGAGCGGCTGTGGCCGCGACTATGGCTGCTGATCGGCATCGCGCTGTTGTTTGCGCTGGTGTCGTTCGCGGGCGTCTGGCCTTATCTCGATCCTTTCGTCCATAAGGCGTTGCTCGCGGCGTTCGCGACGGCGGCGCTTGCGGCCGCGATCTATGCCGCGCGCATTCCGTGGCCGACGCGCGATGAAGCAATCCGGCGCATCGAGCGGCGTTCCGGAATTCCGCATCGTCCGGCTACGTCTTACGAAGACACGCTTTCGTCCGGCACCTCGAATGCTGAAACGTCGGCGCTTTGGCAGGCGCATCGCGAGCGCTTGGCGCGCGCAATCGCGCGGCTGCGCGTCGGCAATCCGCGGCCGCGGACGGATCGTTTCGATCCGTGGGCCTTGCGCGGGCTTGCGATGCTGCTGCTGATTCCGGCTGCGCTTTTGGTGACGGGAAGTCTTGGTGACCGGCTCGCGTCGGCGTTTCGCTTCGGCGTCGCGGGCCCTGGTACGCCGACGCGCGTCGATGCCTGGGTCACGCCGCCGCCCTATACGGCGCTGCCGCCGGTTTTGCTGTCCGACGGTTCGCAGCAGGCATCTGCCGACGATGAAAATAAGAAGCGCTTTTTCGAGGTTCCCGATCACAGCCTGCTGACGCTGCGCGGCGTCGGCTTTGGTTCGGACGGGGTGGCGCTCGAGGTGTTAAGCGACGGTTCGCCCGATGTGACGCGCGTGACGCCCGAACCGCGCAAGGCGGGTGATACGTCGAGCGTTGCGGAAGTGCGCTACGAGCTTCGCAAGTCGTCTCGCATTCGAGCGCTGTCCGGCTCGCGCGAGCTTGGACAATGGACGTTCGACGTCATCGTCGACGAGCCGCCGACGATCGCGATGACGAAAGAGATCACCGGCACGCCGCGCGGGTCGATGCGGATGACGTATGCCGCGGAAGACGATTACGGCGTCGCCAGCGCGGAAGTAAAAGTCCAGCCATTGCCGCCGAAGGCCGGCGATCCGGCGACGTCGTGGGCACGGCCGCCGCCGCTCACCGGGCCGCGATTGCCGCTCGAGCCGCCGCCGGTCCTGAGCCTCAAGATTCCGCGACCGGGCGCGAAGAAAGTTGAATCATCCACGCTGCTCGAAATCGGCGAGCATCCGTGGGCCGGGCAGCGCGTGCGGCTGTGGCTGCAAGCAACCGATGTCGGCGGTCAGGTCGGACGCAGCAAGCCGATCGAAATCGTGCTGCCTGCGCGGCGTTTCAAGAATCCGCTGGCGCGGGCGTTGATCGAGCAGCGCCGGAAGCTGGCGGAGGACTCGCGCAACCGGTCGACCGTCGCCCGAGCTCTCGATGCGCTGACGATGGAGCCTGAAGGCTTCATCACGGATACGTCCGTGTATCTGGGATTGCGCGCGATCTATCATCGGCTCGATCGCGAGATGTCGCGCGAGACGTTGAAGGAGTCGGTCGACGAACTCTGGCAGATCGCGCTCAAGGTCGAGGACGGCAATCTTTCGCAGGCCGAGCGTGCGCTTAAAGATGCGCAGGATCAGCTTTCGAATGCGCTGCAGAAGGGCGACGACAAGGAAATTCAGGACGCGCTCGCGGAGCTGAAAAAGCGGCTCAACGATTATCTCAACGAGATGCAGAAAAACGCGGATAAGGAAAATCCGCAGGGCGACCAGCAGCAAGACGATCAGATGCAGGAGCTGGGCCAGCAAGATCTCGATCAGATGATGAAGGACCTCGAGAAAAACGCGCGCCAGGGGTCGCGCGAAGAGGCCGAGCGCATGCTGTCGGAATTGCGCGAGCTGATGGACCGTCTGCAGGCGAACAATACGCCGGAGTCGCGGGCGCAGCAGCAGCGCACGCAGCAGATGATGAAGAAGCTCAACGAACTCGATAATCTTGCGCGCCGGCAGCAAGAACTCATGGACGATACGTTCAAGGAGCAGCGGCGCCGGGAAGGCGGTCAGCAGCCCGAGGGCGGTTCGCAGGACGATCCTAACGGGCAAGGCTCGCCGAAAGCAGGAAAAGGCCAGCAAGGCCGGACGCCGCAAGGCGGACAAAGCGGTATGGACCCCGGTCGCCAAGGCGGCGGCGAGCAGGGCGAAGGCCAGCAGGGCAGAGACGGAAACAACGTCGGGCGGCAGCAGCGCGGCAAGGGCGGCTTGCAGGACCGGCAGGCGCAGTTACGCGAGCAGCTCGACCAATTGAAGAAAGAGTTGGAGCAAATGGGCTCCGGCGATCCGGATAAGCTCGGTAATGCGCAGAAGTCGATGGGTAACGCCGAAGACGCGCTGAAGCAAAACGATCTCGACGAGGCAGGCAATCAGCAGGCGGAAGCGCTGCAGCAGATGCGCGAGAGTGCACAGCAGATGGCCGAGCAGATGCAGAAGAATGCGCAGCAGCGGCTCGGGCGCGGCGGTAATTCTCCGCGCGATCCGCTCGGGCGGCCGCAACGCGCGCAGGGGCCTGATCTCGGAACGTCGGTCAAAGTGCCGGATGCCATCGACGCGCAGCGGGCGCGCGAAATTCTGGAAGAGCTGCGCAAGCGGTCGGGCGACAGCCTTCGTCCACAGGACGAGCTTGATTACATCGACCGGCTGCTGAAGCGGTTCTGATCTCGCTTGAGGTCATTTGCGATCGTCGCGCCGGTTGCGCGAGTGAAAAATCAAACTCTCGATCGCTTCGATCAGGTGGTTGATCACGCGCATCATTTGCTGGCTCCTTCCTGAAAAGCCAGAGAATGGTGTGTCCGCAGAACGGTTTAGACAAACGGCATTGCTTTACATGACCTGTTAGTTTTTGTTACATCAGGCATGGTTCGTAAACTGCCTCCTCTCAATGCCTTGAAGGCGTTCGAGGCCGCCGCCCGGCTTTCGAGCTTTTCGCGCGCGGCCGGCGAACTGAATGTCACGCATGCCGCCATCAGCCGGCACGTGCGTTCGCTCGAAGAAGAATTTCGGACGCCGCTGTTCGAGCGCACGGGGCGCGGCGTTGAGTTGACGGAGGCGGGCCTGTCTCTGGCGCAAAGCCTGACGAAAAGCTTCGATCTCATTGCGGCAGCGTCGAGTCAGTTCGCGCGGCCGTCCCGTCGCCGCCGGCGCTTGGTCGTCACATCGGACGTCTCGTTCGCGGCGTTGTGGCTGGCGCCGAGGATTGCCAAGTTCACGTCGCTTCATCCGGGCATCGATCTTGTGGTCGACCCGAGTCATCGGCTCGTTGATTTCGGCAAGGAGGATGTCGATCTCGGTGTTCGTTACGGATTCGGCGAATGGGAGGGCGTCGACGCGCGCAAGCTTGTCGAGTCGCAGCTGATGTTGGTGTGCAGTCCGGCGTACCTGCGCGCGCATCCGCTGTCGGCGGCAAGCGATCTCGATCCGAGCCTGCTCATTCGCGAGACCGCGAAGGAATGCTGGGAGGCTTGGCTTACGGCTGCGGGTATCATTGAAACGATCGTTCCCTCGGGGCCGACGCTCAACGGCGATCTGGCGATCGCGGCGGCTGAAGCTGGGCAAGGTTTCGCAATCGCCGACCAGATTCAGGCAGGGGACGCATTGCGTGCGAAACGGATTGTCTCTCCGCTCGACGTCGTCGCATCGCGCGCGAGCTACTATCTGGTGCGGCGCGCGGGTGCGAGAAAGTTGGAGGCCGCCGAGGTTTTCGAGACGTGGGTTCGCGACGAACTCCACTCGTCCGCGGAGGCTCTAGCGCGATTGCGGACCATTGTTCCAGCGAAGAAGAGCCGGGCGGCCTCTTCGCGGCGAGCGAAATAGTTTGCGATGTTGAAGGCTTATTGCGTCGCCGTTTTCGGAACGAAGCGCACGAGGAAGCCGCCGATCACCTGATGGCTGATGAGCTTCGAGCCTGCCCAACCGTTCGGCGGTTCTTCACCGCTCCACCAGCGTGAGAATTGCCGCCACATGTCGATCGGGAACCAGGTGCCGTCGCGGCCCGTGAGAGGTCCCCAGTAATCGGCTGCCGTGAATTTGTACTCGATGAAGATCGAGCCGGTGCGGAGACGGAATTCGAGGCCGAACAGCGCCTGCGCGCAGGGGCCCGTGTACTGATATTCGTACGTGCGTTTTTCGTCCGTCTTCAGGTGGATTTCGGAGTGCGGAAACGACATGCCCGCGCCGACGCCTGCATAGGGAGAAATGACGCCGAGCGACGGCAGACGCAGCAGGCCGTTCAACGTCAGCATGTTGTGGCCGTGTGTCCATTCGAGCTTGTTGAAATAGTCACCGATCTTTGCCGAGGCGGGCGCGGGCTTGCCGTCGAGCGTTCCTTCGAACGCGCGTTCGCCCTCTTTCATCGGCGCGTAGACTTTGGAGTGGGTGAAGTCGAGCATCGTGCCGAGGCGGCCGCCTTCGAACCAGCGCTGAAAGCGGACGCCGTAGTACAGCGGGTTTTCGAATGGGTTCGTGTACCAGGGAATGTCTTTGATCGTGAGATCGGTGACGCCGGTCTTCTTGAGGTGGAAATCACTCGGGTAATGATAGGGCGCGCCGAGATAAGCGCCGAAATCGGATTCGCGTCCAGGATTGTGCGCGGTAGATGCGGGCGCGGCTGATGCGGCGGCCGGTGCAGCATCGCGATCGTCGGGAAGCGCGGCGGCGGCAACGAGCAATCCCATCGTCGCGGTGGTGACGGCGATCTGGATTGTTCTCGGCAGGCTCGGAAGCGTGCCGGTTCGGCGCGGCCATAGCGGCGCCAGCAAAGCCTCGCGCATCAGCATAGCGTGTCTCCCCGTATGCGGTCGCCGGCGTGCGGCTTTGAATGTCGTGCCATTCCCTCTGGCCGGATGGCTTTACGCGCCCCCGCCGCCCGCTTGCAAGCCATCGAGCATCCGGTTCACTGCGGCAATCTGCGGCGCATCACGGGTCAAATACTGTGGTCCGGTATATCCCCACCAGTCCCAGCAGCCCTGCGGATTGATCGGCGACGCGGCGACCTGCGGGAACAATACGATCAGCCGATTTGTGTCGGCCCACCGCGCGAAGCCGGATTCGGTGATGAAGGCGTTGCCGACGGTTTCGCGATTTTGCGCGCATCCGTGAAAGGCGATATGCACGCGGCAGCCGGATTTTTCGCGGCACGCCTTCGGAACGTAGACGACGCCAGTTTCGGCGAGGCCGCTGCCGCTCATATCGTTGGCGGCGAAGGGGCGCTGATCGAAGTCGATGAAGTCGCCCGTTGCAGCTTCGGTGCGCGGCTGCAGATCGCCGTACATCTGCTTCAGCAATGCGCCCGCCTGATCGTAAGCGCAATTGACGACATACGGCTTGGCGGAGACATCGCAGGCGTTGCCTTCATTGTCGGTGACGAAGGCGTGGCCAGCGGGATAACTTGAGACGAGTTCGATGTTCGCCGCGGGAACGCCGAGCTTGGCGTAGAACTCGGCGGCGTGCTTGACGATTGACGGAACGACGGTGCGGTCGGACGTACCGGTGAAAAGATAGAGACGGTCGCGCGTGACGTCGGCGATCGGATCGATCTCGCCCTTGGCGGCACGCGCTTCAGCTTTCGCTGCGAGTTCGGCGGGATCGGCAACGCCCCAGATCTCGAGCAGATCGAGCATGCAGCCGTTGACGGCTTTGCTGAGATTGAGGAACGCCGTTCCGGTCCCCGGGAGCGTGTTCGCGAAAATGCTTTCGGAACAGCCGTAGGGGCCGCCCGCGATAATGGCCGCGCCGACAACACGCTTGGCGTGCGCCATCTGGAATTGTCCGGCCATGTAGGCGCCGGATGAGATGCCCGACACCGTCGTTTCGTTGACGTTGGCGCCGAGTGCTGGAAGCGAGGATGTTTGCTCATGCGGAGCTTCGCGGCAGCCCGCCAGCGTCAGCATCATCGCAAGGAATAAAAGATTCCGTGTCGCAATTCGCATCGTGTCGATCATCGATGACAGGTGTCCGAACAATAAGAGACGAAGCGGAAGCTAGCGCGCCGGACGCGTTCCCGCTACGTCTTCGAACGGCTATCTTAATCTGATCGACGCGCGGTCGGTGCGGCCTTTGGCGTCGATCACCGTCAGCTTTGCGAAGCCGGCAGTTCCCGGCTGCCACGTCGCCTCACGCGAATGGGGATTAGACTCTATCGGAGTTCCGTCGATGAGCCAGGTCAATGGCAGCGCGCCCCCGTCGGCTTTCAGGATCAACGGATCACCGCCGAGTTCCGCGCCTTCGATTTCAGACTGATCGGGCGGGAAAGAAATAAGCACGGGCGGTTCGAGAAAGCGGCCGCTCGCGGGATCGTCTCCCGGATCGCGCCAGCGTTTCAACGGCGCGGGAAGATCGGCGTTCGTGCCCGTGATGGCGTTGGCGGGCATCGACTGCAATGGGGCGCGCTTTTCGGAAATGCGTGCGAAGGCGTCGAACAGGATCGGCGCAGCGGCGGTGCGTCCGAGGATTCCGGGTACGCTCGAGTTGTCCGGCTTTCCGACCCAGGCAGCGACAACGTATTTGCCGTCATAGCCGATGGCCCAAGCGTCGCGGTATCCATAGGAGGTGCCGGTCTTGTAAGCGAAGCGTCCGCCCTTGGCGTTCGGCGGCGGTGGCGCATCTTTCAAAATGTCGGTGACGTACCACGCAGCGAGCGGCGACATCAGGCGATGGGCGTTGACCAGCGGCTTGACGCGCGTCGCGGCAAGTGTTCGGCCGCGCTCGTCGAGGCGGTGAACCAGCGCGATGCTGTCGCCGCCGCGCGCGAGGCTGGCATAAAGCTGCGTCATTTCTTCGAGCGTCAGGCCGGTTCCGCCGAGCGCCATCGCGAGTGTTGGTTCTGATTTGTCGGGGAAGCGCGCATCGACGCCCGCGCGGCGAAATCGGCCGACGAGCTTTCCGGGTCCGACGCGGGCGAGCACGCGAACGGCCGGAATATTCAGCGATTGTTCGAGGGCTTCGCGGATCGACACGGTGCCGTGGAAATTCTCGTCGAAGTTTTTCGGCGCATAGGTTCCAAAGCGCGTCGCGCGGTCGTCGATCAATGTTTCGGGATGGGCGAGACCGGCTTCGAACGCGAGGCCGTAGATGAAGGGTTTCAGCGTCGAGCCCGGCGAGCGGACGGCGGTCGCCATATCGACGGCGCCCTGGCGTCCGGTGTCCATGTATCCGGCCGAGCCGACTTGGGCGAGGATTTCGCCGGTCTGGTGATCGGCGACGACGATGGCGGCTGAAACCTTATCGCCGATGAGACGTGCCTGTTCGGTCGCAAGCTTTTCGAGGCTCGCCTGCAGCGGTCGATCGAGCGTCAGCTTGATGATGTCGTCTTTCGGATGCGTCGCGACCTGGGTTTCGGTCAGATGCGGCGCGAGCATCGGGAAGGCGTAGCGCGCTTTCACGACGCGTTCGGTCTTGGCTCGCGCGGCATCGGCGGCGGTGATGACGTGCGCGGCGACGGCGCGGTCGAGAACGCGATTGCGGGCGCGGCGCGCGGCTTCGGGGTTGCGATCGAGACGGCGCTGCTCGGGCGATTGCGGCAGCGCGACGAGCAACGCGGCTTCGCCGAGCGAGAGCCTGCGTGGTTCTTTGCCGAAGTAAGCGAGCGAGGCCGCGCGTACGCCTTCGAGGTTGCCGCCGAAGGGCGCGAGGCGGAGATAAAGCTTGAGGATTTCGGTTTTCGAGAGCTTGCGTTCGAGATTGATCGCGCGCGCCATCTGGCGCAGCTTGCCGCTCGCGGTGCGCTCGTGCTTGCCGTCGAGCAAGCGTGAGACCTGCATCGTCAGCGTCGAGCCGCCGGAGACGAGGCGGCCGTGACGCAGCAATTGTCCGACGGCGCGCAGCACGGCTTTCGGGTCGACGCCGTGGTGGCTGTAGAAGCGCTTGTCCTCGAACGCGAACAGCATCTTGAGATAATGTTGATCGACGTCCTTCGGATCGATCGGCAGACGCCAGTTGCCGGCCGTTGTCGTGAAGGCGCGCAGCAGACGCTCGTCGCGATCGACGACGGTGACCGATGTTGCCTTGGCTTCGTCAAGTAGCAGCGGCCCGGCGTCGGCGAAGGCTTTGACGTAGAGGCCGTAGGTGGTGGCGGCGCCGGTTAACGCCACTAGCAGTGTTGCAAGCCCCAGCCGTCGCCATGGCGTGAAACTTCTCCCCTCCCCTTGACGGGGAGGGGCCGGGGGTGGGGTGTCGGTCGAGCGTGCATTGGCGGAAGGATGAGATGTGTGGCTTCCCCCCACCCCTAACCCCTCCCCGCGTTGGGGGAGGGGAATCTCTGAGTATTCCTCGGAGAGTGGTTCAGGAGGGTCTGTGTCCCTTCTCCCTTTTCCTGTTTGCGATGAGAGGGTCGAGATGAGGCGCAGAGGCGATTGACGTCGCCAGAAGTTGCCCCTCACCCTAACCCTCTCCCCGTGAAGAACGGGGAGAGGGAAAAGCGCAGAGAGACGTTTCGCGAGGGTTTGCAGCATGGGCACGCTGCTTACTCCTTCGCGGAGACGGTCAGCGTGCCGGCGGCGGTGCGGGCGTAGCGCTCGGGGCGGTACATGTCCTCAACGGTCGCGGCGGGATGCACGAACGTGCCGGGGCTGACGGCGCGAACGATGTAGGCGAGCGTTGCCGACACCGGCGGCGCTTTTTTCTGCGCCGGGTCTTCCGGCGTTGCAACGGTGCCGTCGCTCGGCGTTTCCGGCGCATCGCCTTCGACGGAGCTGTTCTCCTCCGTCGTCGTGCGGACGTTGGCGAAGTTGAACGCTGCGACAAAGCGATCGTCACGGAATTCCGTGTGCTCGGGTGACGCCGTCGACTTCAGCCAGCTCAAGCCCGCGATCGAACCGCTTTCGACGAGATGCGGATTTTCGATCTCGAAGCCGGCGGGCAAGCGATCGACGACCATGACGCGGCCGCCTTCGTCTTCCGACGTGACCTTGACGGTGATGACGAAGCGGTCGTTCTGCTTCACGCCCGCCTTGCCGCCCTTGAGGCTCGCGAGATCGACCGGTTTGCCGTCGAGCGTGTAGGCCTGGCGCTCGATCTGGAAGCCTTTCGAAACGGCCGGTTCCGGCGTCAGGGCGGCGCCGATGACGGAGATCACGGCATCGACCGCGGCGTCGCCGTCGTTGGTGATCGTCAACGCGCCATCCTTCAATTCGGCGGGCGTGAGCGCGCGGAGCACCGGTCCGGACGACGGCTTGCCGTCGATCGACAGGCTCGCGGCCTTCACTTCGTCGTTCAAGGCTTTCGCTGCGAGCAGCAGCCATGCCTGTTCCTGCGTCGAGGTGTAGGAGCGGGTTTCGTAGGCCTTTGCGATGACGCTCGCGAGTTTCGGCTGCTCGGCTTTCGCGACGCCCGTTTCGGCAGCGAGCGCCACCAAAGCCGCACCATCACGCAAGGTCGAGCCGTAGTCGCTGCGATAGCCGAAGTCGGGCGTCACGTCCGGCATCATCGCAAGCGCCGCGGAGAACGCGCGTTCGGCGCGTTCCTTGTCGCCCATCATCGCGAGCGCGGCGCCGATCTGGGCTTTCGCGAGCGGCGTCGAGAAGCGGTCGATGCGCGTGTCGGCGTAGTAACGGAGATCGCCGATCGGCGCTCGGCCGTTGCGGGCGAGAACGTAGAGCGCATAGGCCCGGTCCTCGCCACCCTTCTCGAAGTCGGACGCATACGCGATGAAGTTCTGCAGCCGGTCGAGCGCACGATTGAAGCCTTCGCGCGGCATGTCGTAGTTGGCTTCCTTCGCACGCGTCAGGAAGTCGGTGACGTAGGCCGTCAGCCAGAGATCGGTGTTGGAGGGACCCCAGACACCGAAAGCACCGGTTGAATCCTGCATCTCGAAGACGCGCGCGACGGCCGTCTGCACGCGTTCCTTCAGCGCCTTGTCCTCGGCAATGCCGACTTGCGCCGCGAGAGCGTTGGCGACGACGAGCGGCATGGCGCGCGACACGGTCTGCTCGGCGCAGCCGTACGGATAACGGTCAAGCTGGGTCAGGAGCGTCGGCACGTCGAAGCGTGCGGCGGGGCCGACCGACAGGTTGATGCGCGTGCGCGACGGGATCAGATCGTAGACCACATCCGAGCTGATGTTCAGCTTGCCGCCCGGTTTGAGCGACGAGATCGTCGTGCGCTTGATGTCGCCAGCAGGCGGCAGAACCTCGAACGTCATTTCGCGTTTGACGGCGATGTCGTTCGGACCGGTGACGACGGCCTTGAGCGTCAGGCGGCCGAGATCCTCGGGCTTGAAGGCGATGCGCTGCATCTTCCGCTCGCCTGTCTTGAGGTCGACCGACTTGTCGGTGATCGACGTCAGCGTTTCGTTGCTGTCGTCGCCGTGCTTCTTGGAAAGTGTCAGTTTGTAAGGCGCGTTCGGGCCATCGACGTTGTGCAGGTCGAAGCCGAGCTTCACCTCGTCGCCGAGCGTCATGAAGCGCGGCACGGCAACGGTCAGCGCCACCGGATCGCGGACGATCAGGTCGCCGGAACCGTGGCCGACTTTATCGTCGCTCCATGCCACCGCCATCACGCGCACGGTGCCGTTGAAGTCGGGCAACTCGAAGCTGACGTTCGCGGTGCCATCTTCCTGCACGCGGACGATGCCGGAATAGAGCGAGACGACGGTTTCGACGGTCGGATTGCCCTGCATCGCGGGGCCGCCAGCGTCGCCGCCCGAGCGGAGCTTGCCGCGGTCGGCGCGCATGCCGTCGATCAGACGACCGTAGAAGTCGCGGATTTCAAACGACAGCTTCTGCTGCTGATTGAACCATTTCTCCGGCGCTGGCGTCTCGTAGCGTGTGAGATTCAAGATACCGAGATCGACAGCGGCGACGGCGACGCGCGCGTCTTCGCCGGGAGTCAGGCCTTCGATTTTCAGCGGCACGTCGATCTTGCTTCCGGATTTCACTTTATCCGGCAGCGTCACGGCGACCTTGAGTTGGCGCGCGCTCTGATCGACGGGCAGCCACTTGATGCCGATGGCGCGGCTCGGCATGCGCTTTTCCGTTTCGTCCATCGGACGGTAAAGGAGGGCGGTGACGTAGGCACCTGGACCCCAGGTATCGGAGACGGGCACGTCCACTTCGCCACCGCCTTTCTCGACATCGACTTCCTTCAGAAGGTGAAGGCCGGTGCCGAGAACCGTGATGAGAGCTTTGCCGCCGAGTTTGGTCGCGATGCGGAGCTTGGCGGTGTCGCCGGATTTGTAGCTGTCCTTGTCGAGCGCGACGTCGAGCTGCTCGGGGCTGTCGACGGTATCGCCGGACGTATACCAGCCGGCATTGAAGACAACGCTCGATGCAGGTCCGTTCGGATCGTTCGATGCAACATCGAGACGGTAACGGCCCCAGCCGATGGCTTGCGAGATGCGCGCGGGCGTGTCGGCAGCGATTGTCAGCGGGCCGCTGCCGATCTTGCGCTTCACGGTGACGGCTTCATACGTCCACGAGCCGTCGCGGCGATACCACTGCCAATTGGTGTCGAGACGCGTCAGCGTCCACGTCAGATTGTCGGTCGCTTCGGGTTTGTTGTCGGCTCCGAGCAGGACGACGTCGAAGCCCGCGTTCTGATCTTCCGGAGCTGTGAAATTCTCGAACAACGGCTTGATGCCGACGCGCTCGAGCTTCAGGTCGACGGGCAGCGTCAGGTTACGTTCGATTGTGCGTCCGCCAGCCTCGCGCAGCTTGACGCTGATGGCGGCTTCGAGCGGCTTCGGCGTGCGCGGCAATTGCGGGAGCGTGATGGCGATTGCGGCTTTGCCGTCGTTGTCCATCGCGAGATTGGACGGCAGCGCCTGGCGCACCGGATTGACCGACTCGTCTGCCTGTCCGAAGACGTAGCCAGCGAAGCCTGCCACATCCTTGTTCGAAGGCTTCACGACGACTTCGCCTTCAAGGCCGAGGCCTGCGGCAGGCGGGCCGTAGAGATAATGGCCGTCGGCGCTGATCGTCTGGTTTTCGTCGGGCGTCAGCGCGGGCACGTTGGCCGAGAGCTTCATGTCGAGGCGTTCCGGCACGAAGTCTTCGACGAGGAAGGCGCGTTCCGCAATCGCGGGCGCTTTCGGATCGGTATGCAGCCAGAGCCGCCACGTGCCGCTCATCGCGGTCTTGGCGAGTTGAAGCGTGAAGTCGCGGCCGCCGAGGCCCTGATTGTTCATCACCGTGCGCGATTGCTCGACGCCGTCGGGACGCGTGACGATGAGCGTGGTCGGAACCACCGACGCCTTGCCGAACTGATCGCGGACCAGAGCGGTGATGTTCACCTCTTCGCCGCCACGATAGACGCCGCGTTCCGTGTACATGAAGGCATCGACGGGGCCTGCCGGATCGCGGCCCTTGACGCCGCGATCGGAGAGATCGAACGCGTTGAGCGTGAGATCGAGGAAGGCATATTCGCCGATGCCCTGCATCGCGACGAGAATGGCGGGCGCTGCGCCACCTTCGCCTTTGGTCAGCGCGGCGTCGAATTTTGCGTGTCCGAATTCGTCGGTCGTTGCGGTCGCGAGCACTTCATTGTTGCGGGCGACGAGTTTGACCTGGCTTCCGAGAATGGCTGTCGCGTCGCCGAGTGAGCGCACGAAAGCGTGGATGCCGTCGCTGCCGGTGAACGCGGTCAGGCCGAGGTCGGAGACGATGAACCACTGCGTCGCGCGTTCGTAGCTTTCGTTCTTCGACTTTTCCGTCGGCGTTGCGACCATGACGTAGACGCCCGGCTCCAGGCGGCCGGTCGCGTCGGTGACGGGAACTGCGGTCGTCACCTCTTCATTGAGCTTCGCGGCGATATCCATCGTGCCGGTGTAGACTTTGATGCCGGTGCGATCGCGAATGTTGTCGACGTCGTAGCTCGAAAGCTGGCGCTGCATATCGCCCGACTGCAATGTCGCTGCGAGCGCGCGATCGCCGAGGCGGAAGACCTCGACATTGATCTTGTTGGTGTTGGTCGTAACGACGGGAATGCCCTGCTGTCCGCGAGCGGGGAGAACATAGGCTTTGCCGCCGAAGCGCACGAAGGGTGAGCGATCGGGGACATACACGGCGATGTCGGATGTCTTGAGCAGGTTTTCGCCGACGTTCGAGGGAAGTCCGGCGCGGATCTGTACGACGTAACGCTCGCCGTGCTTCAGGCCTTCGACGCAAAGCTGGCGCGCGTCCTGGACGAGATTCTGCGGGTCCTTGCCGTTGACGGAAATGAATTTCGCGACATCCGTCTGCGTGCGGCTCAGCTTTTCGGAAAATTCGAGGCAGAGGCGCGGCGGCGTCGCTTCGTTATCCGTCTTGTAGTCGGTCATGCGGAAGCCGTACTGGCTCCGCAGCTTGTCGTAGGCTTCGCGCGTCGTCTGGTCATCGGCGAGATCGAGGCTGAATTTCAGCGCGTCGATCGCGGGGCGCCAATAGGAGCGGCGCTCGAGCGTCTGGCCGAGGACGTAAAGCGCGTGCGCTTTATCCGGCGTTGCGCTGGCAAGCTGATAGCCGCGATAGGCGGCGCCGGATGCGTAAATCGGAAGATCGTAGCGTTCGCTGCCGGAATTCGGATCGGGCTTGATCGCGATCAGCGATTCCGCGAGACGCGTCCAAGTGGCCCAGTCCTTGTCGTTCGCGACGACGGCCGCCGCGAGGCTGCGGGAGGCGGCGCGGGGATCGGAGGCGAAGACTTTGTCGGCGTCGGCTTTCAGGACGGCCGCAGGTTTGCCGTCTGGTTTCCAGTTCGTCTTCAGGAAGGTTTCGTAGCGCTTCGCGTCAGCGGCGACGCCCTGGTGCAAGAAAACCTTGTCGGCGGCGAGTGCGCCGGTGACTGTCGCCAGCAGGAGCGTGGAGACCAGTGCGAGGCGCGCGAAGAAAAACATGGGATGCCATCCTGTAAAGCGTGACGGTGCGCGGGGACACCTGAGCTTAGCCCGGGCGGAGTATCGTTCCGGAGTGAGCAAGCCGAAAGCCCAACAAGAGCCAACGGCCGAAGCGGGGCGGTAATTTGCCAATTGCCGATGCTTGCGCGTTCTTGCGGCTTTTTTTCTGACGAGAGCGCAGATCGTCCCCGGATTTTATCAGACGCGTGGCGAGCGGGGATGATTTCGGCGCACAAATCCGATGGCCGCGAGGGAATTAACCCTGTCGCGGCCAGTCAGGTCGGATTTTCAGAGTGTGTGGTTCGCGCCGGGAATTATTGGCGGTGCGACCACGGAAAGCCGGACGCGTTTCCGGTCGCGATCATTTCCGGGGCGAGAGCAGCGCCCTTCAACGGCATCAGCGTCTTGGCGCGCGACCAGAGGTTCTCGAACGAAACGGCGGCGCACTTGCGCGCGACGGGGTCGGCCTTGTGATAGAGTTCGAATGCGTCGCGCTTGTTCGGGTCGCGGCGCAGGCAGTCGCCGATCCAGACATGCGTGCGGCCGACGACGAGCTGCTCGTGAGAGGCGCCAAAGCGCGGATCAGTCAGAAGGCGGAATTCGATACCGGCGTTGTCGCGCAGCGACGGCAGCGTCGCGTCTTCGATGCGCGTGTCGGCGAGGATCACTCTGATATCGAGCGGAAGGAGCGGGAGTTCAGCGAGCGCTGCGCTGAGCGCGCGCGCTGCAGGGCTGTCGACGCTGCGGACGAGCATCGAAATGCTGCCGTTGCCGCCGGGGCCTTCGGCCAGAGCCGTGAGGCTTTCGACGATAAAATCCTTGAGCCGCGTTTCCTTATCCGTTCGAGACATTGTCATGAGCCGCGAAGGTGAAGAAATGCGCATTTGTAAGTCCTATCGTCAGCCCAAACTGGTCGCCGGGGAAGCAGCACCCTGGCTTGCCTCGGCTGCCCCATTAAGCCGAGAAGAATGTTAAACAAGCGTTGCGACACGGTTCGATTTATGGCGAACGGCCTTATCTCTTTTTTTGTCCAAGTTTTTTTCATTCGGCGGCCGGCGGCGCGATGCGCCTGAACAGGGCTTCGTCGGACGCGGAAAGCGGCTCTTGATCCGCAGGCGTTTGATCCGGCTCCCAAAAAAGCAGATCGTCGGTGGCCGGTGTCAGTGCGTCGAGATGGCCGGCATCGCTCTGGGCGCCGGTTTGGTGGGCGGCAGATTTCGCGAGCGCGTCGCGCAAGGATGACGGAACGACGGCCTCGCTGACCGGCACCGTGAAGGTGGCGGTTTCGCGCTTCAGCGTGACGCTGGCGAGCGGCTCGGATAGCACGGCGTTCAAGCGCTCGTCGGCCGATCTGTGGCGGTGCTCGGAGCGGGGGATCGGGATAATGGTCGCCAGCTGCGGATCAGCGGACGGCGGCGTTGCGGCCGCGTTGCTATTGGCGGCTTTGACAGAGATTTCGGCTTCATGAAGCGGCGGCGGCGGCGGCGGCGGATGGCGCATGCGCTGAGCGTGCGGCGCGGTGAAGACGGGCGAAGATCGGCCGGATTCCGCATCCGGGCGATACGCGGTGGCATAGGGACCGAACCGTTTCTCATGCTCGGGATCGATGGCCACGCTGGCGGGGCGCGGCGGCGCCGGCCGGATCTTCGGCTCGAACGAGAGCGTCGGCTCTGCGGGCTCGTTCGCAGGCTTCAAAGCTCCAATGTCGAGCGTCGGCGGCGTCGTGTGCGGCTCGTCGTTTTCGTCGTTCTCGATTGCATCGTCGGGGTATTGGGCGCGCCGGGCTTCAGCGCGTTTGGCCGCGCCCATCACCGCGCCGAGGATGATGTCCGACCAGGCGCCGTTCGCAAACTTATAGACGCGGAAGGATTCCGAGGTGGCAAACTTCGAGCCCTGACGCGCCAGCCGCCTTTGAATGCTCGCGCGCGTCGGTAGCAGCGTGCGCTTGAAGATTTTCTCGCGCTCGAAGCTCGCGAACAGGTTCGCAAGAAGCTGAGCTTCGACGCGAAGGTTTTCGCGTTCAGTCGGACTGAGACGGGGCGGCGCGTCGAGCGGCACCGCGACGTAGTAGTCGCCGTTCATGTCGAAGACGACGTGGCGGAACAGTTCGAAATTCTCGCGGACTTGTTTGTCGCGATGGATGTCGTTGAAGCGCGACAGGATTTCGATGACCGGTCCGCGCTCGGCGGCTTTCATTTTTGGCACCAGGCCGTCGAGGCGGTTGCCCGGACGCTGGCCCATCGACACGAGAAACAAACACAGATCGACGAACAGCGCGACTGCGAGCGGAACGTAGTCGCGTTTCGAAAGGCCGGACGCTTCGTCTGAACGCAGGGCGCGGACCGAAGCCTCGGTCGGGTTCTCGACCGACTGGATGGCTTTTTTCTGCAACTCGCGAAGCTCGTCGGCGGACGGCGGCATCTTGAACGCCAAGAGGCCGTAGAACGTCGCCGTCAAACGGCGAAACGCTTCGATCGTCGCTTCGGAGCCTTCGACGGCCGCGATTTCCGGCTTCTGCAATTCGGGAAGCTGATCGATGGCCTTGACGACGCCATGCAGCGCCATTTGCAGTTGCGGATCGGGGCAGGAGACGGCGGCCTTGCCGTCACCGAAGGTCGTGCGATCGGCGCGGTCGGCGAGATCGGAGCGGATCTGGCGGAGCTGCGGGTCGGTGCGGAAGGCGTTGAAGCCCGTCACCGTGAGATCGAGCTTGCGGCCGAGCGCGCGCATGAACTCGTTGCGCGTGCCTGTTTTGGCATCGAACGTCGAGGCATCGGCGGAAACGACCTTCGCGAGATCGCCGTTCAAGGCGTGCATGTCGGCGTTCACCGCGCCGACGCGGCCTTTCACGAATTCCGATGCGAATGAGAAGCGCTGCGCGTCGTCCTCGCGCATTTTGCGTCTGGGTCCGTCGCCGGGGCGCGAATTCGGGCATGATGTGCCCTTTGTGCGTTCGAGTTCAGCCTTGTCGGTCGAGACTTGAGTCAATTGCGTGAGCGTTGCCTGCAACTGCTCGAGGCGCGTCGAGGCGCCATGCAGCGAATTCTGAACCTGCGAGACGGCGCTTTCGGCCGAGCGCGATGCTTCTCCGCGGCTTTCGAGAACCTTCCAGTAGAAGCCAAATCCGAATCCTATGGAAATCAGAGACAGGAAAATGTAGCCGCTCGCGTAGAACAGTTTGGTCGTCAGCGGGTGCGGACGAAAGAGCTGGTCGAGCAGCCAGATGATCATCGTCATCAGCATGGCGACGGAGAAGCCGACGATGATGCGGTGGATCATCGGCAAGTCGCCCATGTTGGCTTCGATCAGTTCGAGCATGCCGACATAGGTTGCGACCCAGGACAACGCTCCAAGTCCGAAAATCAGGACCATGCGCTTCCAGTCGCGCGGCGGTTTCGAAGAGGCGTCCTCGCCGTCGTCCACCGCTTCACGCAGCGGGAACGATCCGCGCCGGTGATCTTGTGTCTCCAATTTCATTGCCGCCAACCCGCATTTGGTGCAGCCGGCACACTCAGCCGCCAGTCCGCGTTTTTGATGTTGGAACTGCGGCTGACGGGTGTCGAAGTGCTGGCGGATTTGTTTCCGTCATTCACAGGACGCGAACGGCGCAGGCGCGCTCAGTTCGACGTCAGCGTGCGAAGCTGTTCGTCGGACGGCGAGCGTTCGAGCGCTTTGCTGGCAAATACTTTCGAGCTTGCGGCCGGTGGCGCTGCCTTCGAAATGCGCGGCGCGGATTTGACTCGCGGCGGCGGCAGCAGATCGCGTCGCGGGTTCGCCTTCGCGTGATCGGCAAGGTCGCCGAGCAGGACTTCGAGCAACGGCGCGGCGACCTGGGCGGCGTGCAGATCGTGCGCCCAAGGCTGCGACGCATTCCCGGTGCCGACGAGAACGACATAGGAATAGGCGGCGCCGTTCGCGAACTGCAGGCCGCCGCTCGCCCAGGCGTCGACGGTCGCGTTCGGATCGAGCGTGACGGAGGTCCCGGTCTTGGCGAAATGCAGGCGCAAGTCACCGCGCCGCCGGGCGCACCACTTCGCGATGCTTTTCAGCGTGCCGTAGGACTTGCCACCTGTCTCGTAGCAGAGCGGGGCTTCGAGCAACGTCCGGATCAACCCTGTCCCGCGCGGCCGGATCAAAGATTTTGGAATGACGGCCGGGCGTGCTTCGGCCGCGATGCCGCCGCCGTTCTGGCCTTTCTGCGTGTAGTCGTAGGTCTTGATCATCGTCGGCGGACGCATCGGCCGGTCGCTCCTGCCGATCAAGGAAGCCAGCACCACGCTCGACATGAAATGCACGCGGCGCGGGGCACCGGCGATCTGGCCGAGGACGACGGCAGTCGACGGCGGCGTTCCGCCCGTTGCGGCAGCGGGCGGCATCGTGAAGCCGAAGCCATCGATCAGCCGCCGGATCGGCGCTTGTCCGAGTGCAGCGCCGCGATTGATCAGCGGCGCGTTGAGCGAGCAGGCGAACGCGACGATCGCCTTGCGGTTCTGCTGGCTGGTGCCTCTGGCACAGGTGTCGAGGCCTTGCGCCGGAGCGGCCGGATCGGAATAGGGACTTTCGCCCGTGTCGCGGCCCTGGTTGGCGAGCGCGATGGCGAGCAGCATTTTGCCGGTTGAGGCGACCTGACGGCTTTCGGACGCGGGATCGTAGACGCCATCGGACGAGCGGCGCGCGGGCAGCGAACCGAAGTAAGCAGCGGTCTCGCCGGTCTCGTAATAGCGCACGATGCGGCCCTCGGCGTCGGCCGCCACGACGATCACATTCGGCAACGTCTTGTCGGCGGCGACCTTCTTCGGATCGAGCGTGAATGCGGCGTTGATGCGTGATGCCCATTCGGTGTTGAGCGCCGTCAGCTTGGCATCGAGCTTTTCGCGGAATGCGAGGTTCTCGCCGATGTCGAATGTCGTCGTGACGCCGCGTACGTAGTCGCGCCAGCCGAAGCCGTAGCTCTGCTTCATCTCCTCGCGGATGCCGAAGCGGGCTGCAGGGAGCAGCAGGTTGGCACGGATCATCGGGTTGGCTTCTGCGCGCTTCACCTGGTCGGGGACGAAGCGTTCGAGCGCCGCCTCGAGCTTCGGCTTCACTTTCGGATCTGGCGGGCCGCCTGCGAGCGCCATCAGCTCGAAGACGACTTTGCGCTGCTCGGCTTCATCGGTGATGAGCTTTTCGGCGCAGGTGCGGGCGCGAACTTCGGTGATGTAGCGCCAGCGGTCGAGGCGCACCGCGTTCAGGCGGTCGTTGCCTTGGAGCAGAATGATCGGCTTGTTGACGGCGGACGCGAGCACGAACTGCTCGGCGGTCGAAAGGTCTTTCGCTTCCTTGCCGAAGACGACCTGGCTGGTGACTTCGACGCCGTGCAGCGGCTGGCCGCCGGTTCGCTGCGCCAGCCAGATGTGGTTCGCGGCCCACTGTTTCAGCAGCGTATCGTCGCCGTTGCGCGTGAGCTCGCGATAGATGACGGGCGCGAGCCACCATTCGCCGAGCTTGCGGCGGAGTTTGGTGATGCCGCCCTCGCCTGCGTGGGGCGGCGTTTTATAGATGACGCGTGCGAACTGCATCGGCAGCGTCGAACCGCCGACACCCAACATCGGACGCCCCGCGCTAATCGAATGCGTGATCGTCGTGACGGGGATTTTCAGGACGCCGATGAGATCGATGCCGAATGGGTTGAGCGCGCCGCCGAGGTAGCGGTCTTCATGATACGTCAGGCATCGCCAGTACTGCTCGGGGACGTCGCGCACGGGAATGGATTTGTGATCGGGACTGGCAACGTAATTGCCGAGTTCGATGTCGCTGTCGGTGTAGTTGACGTCGCGCAGGCTATCGAGGCGGGGGTCGAAGGTGCCGACGAAGTTGCCTTTGGGATCGTAGATGGCTGTCGCGAGCCAGCGCTCGGCGTCATAGCCAAGCTTTTCGTGCAGTGTGAGATCGCCGATGTAGCCGCGGATCGGGGCCGCGATGTAGACGAGCACGAGCGCGAAAAGGACATAGAGCGACGTCGCCGTGAAAACGTGGCGGATTGGCCCGAGCTTCGGATTGAACGCGACCGCCGACATCAGGCGGCGCACGACCTGGCGCGGGAGCCTCAGACAAATCTCGCTGAGCGCCGTGAAAAGGCGAAGAATGGATAGCATTGCCGCAAGCCGCACTCGCGCCGCGCTGAACGCGGCTGTCGTACGGCCTGCATAATTGGAGTTTAAGGCGCCAGCTCAACGGGCTCGCGGCGGCATTCACGCCAACTCATGGCATTTGTGCGGCCGTGGACGTCCAAGGCAACTCTCAGGCCGCGAGTGATGTGGCCGCGAGCGTGCGACGGACGCTTCCGACGGCGAACGCCGGGACTCGACTCCGCGCTTAGAAATTGCTGACGAGAATGAAAAGACCGACGCCGATTGCTGGACCGACTAGAGTCGCAACGACCATCATGACGAAAGGCTTCGCCACCATGACACTTACCCCGCACTGAACTCGAAAGGGTTTACTCCCAACTGCCTCGGCCATTCACGAAGACCACATCCGACCGGTTTGCCCCCTCGGTCGTCGCGTTCTTTTTTCGCTGAGAGAGGGCCGCCCCCTAACTGCGTGGCTGACCGCATTCCCACATCGTCAGCCATCCTCATAATATCTCGACGCAGTCTTTGTTGACAGACCCCTGCCTTATTTTGCGGCTCCCGGCTGTATTGACGGGCACGCATAACAAAGGTTTCGCAATTTCGCGGATTTGCCTTTCAAGCGGTGTACGGGTCGACAAAAATCTGTTTTGTTTTCAAAGTATTACATTGAGATGGTCGGATTGCGGCTGCAAAAGAAGCCACAACTATAGGCAGCGCACTATCACGGAGTATTTCGGGCATTGAAATGCAAATTGAATAGCGTTTGGCCAGTTCAATTCGGATTTGCAGAAATTAACGAAGATCAAATAGCCGGAGTTGGCGTTCGTCAATTCCGCGGGTTTCGGCAGCCAACTGCTCGATGCGATCGAAGGGCACCTGCTCGGCGGCAATCAGCGAGCGCTGCGCCTTCATCGGCCGTACCAGACCTTCCTGGACCAAATGGAATTCGCCGACCGTCTGGCCGGGAAGCGCCGAGGCCGGGTCGAGGCCCGATTCCGATTGGAACGCTGCCTTGAGCTTACGGAGGGCCGTGTCCTCGCGCACGCGGCCGATGAACCAGCTCGTGATCTGATCGCGGCTCTTATAGTCGAGGTCGCCCGGCGACTGGGTCGCGAGCATCATGCCGAGACCGGCGGAGCGGGCGCGCTTCAAGAGGCTCTGGAGAGGCTCGGCGGTCGCGGGCTTGGAGTTCGCCGGAATGTAGAGGTCGGCTTCGTCGAACATGACGACGGCCTGCAACTCGTCGTTCGGGTTGCGCTGGCAGAAGCGCAGCGCCTCGGAGAGGAATTGCGAGACCCAGAAGAGGATGTTTTCGTTGTCGCCGAGGAAGCCGGTGTAGATGACCGACAGGCGCGTACGGTTCGGGCGCTGGTAGCGGCCAAGTCCGAGCAGGCTTTCCATGCGCAGGCTTTCGCCGCCGCCTTCGAACAGGGCGGCATTGCGCAAGCGCAGCGAGTCGAGCTGCGCGACGAGATCGCGACGGAGTTTGCCCGACGGGTCCATGCGCTGCGTCTGGTCTGTTAGTTCCGGATGCTCGTCTTCCAGAAGACGGATCAAGTCCGCGAGCGTGACTTCGCTGGTCGACAGCGAGCCCAGAACACGCAACGCGACAGCCAGAACACCGGACTGCTTCTGATGCGTCGCGGAGTTCTTCAGATGTAGCATTTCGCCGAGGGCGGCGGCCGACAGGTTCGCCAGCAACTGCTGTTCGTGCTCGGGCAGTTCGTTGATGCCGTTCGGCAGCAGCGTGATCGAGATCGGGCGGCCGGAGGCGCGGCCCGGCGTGTAGACCGCGACGTCGATGGCGTCGGCGAGCTTTTCGCGCTCGGCGCGACGGTCGGAGGCTTCGTTGTCGTTGGCGCGCCAGACGTCGGGGTTGGCGTAGCTCGCGAGGTCGCCCTTGCGGTCGATCAGGACTGCTGGGATGCCGCGCAGAAGAAGCTGCTCGATCAGCGACAGCGCGAGCGTTGTCTTACCGGAGCCTGAGCCGCCCAAGAACGCAGCGTGACGTTTCAGAACGCTCTTGTTCAGCGTGACGGGACGGTTGCGGTTGTTCTTCTCGCCGCCGGCAAGAATGCTGGCGCCGTAGCTGCCGTTCTCATCGAGGATGACCGACATCGGCAGATCGTCGTCGTTTGCGGGCAGGCCCGGCTCGCCGTCGCCCGGATGCGATGCGCGCGCCTGCTCGGCCGACAGCGTGTCGAATCCGTCGAGCGACGACTGCGGGTCGTCCATTTCCTTGGCGACGAGGCGCGGCACGGGGCGGCCCAACAGATCGAGACGCAGAAGATGGATGATCGAGATCAGGCTCGAGAGCGGCTTCGTGCCTTCGAGCCACTGCGTCATGCCGGGGTCGGTGCGGTGATGGGCGGTGAACTCGCGCACCGTCATCATGCGTTCCCATTCGGGGATCGGCACGAGTAGCTGGCGGCCGCCGCCGTCGCGGAATTTGCGGAATGCCTGCGCCGTCTGGTTCTTCTTGTTCGGCGGGAAGTCGCTGGCGCGCAGCATGAAGCAGGGCTTGCCCTGCATTGCCGTCAGCACCTTGTCGAGCTGACGCTTCAGGCCGCCGCCCTGGGTTGGGCGGTTGCATAGGAAGACGCGCACATCGTTGGCGAAGCCGGTGCGATGGCGGACTGTCAGATCGAAGGCCGGGAGATCGTCGCCAAGCTCGAGGCGCTTGACGGTGACTTCGATCGCCTTGCCCCATTCGTCGCGCGCAAGTGACAGCGCGGATGAAAGAATGTCGACCAGCTCCTGATCGTCGGCTGGCATTTCGGCTTCGCTCTCGTTGGCGAAGCGTTCCCACATTTCGCGGAACTGCACGGCGGAGATCGTCGGCGTTTCTTCGTCGGCCGAGCCGAACCCGACTGCCGCGCCAAGTGCCTGCGCGAGCGTCGAGATGAAGGACGGACGATTTTCCTCGGGCTCGCGTTCGTCGCCTTCGGTGGAGGTTGCTTCTCTGAGACGAGATTGCGCGTGCTCCAGAAGACGGCGCGTCGATAGCCCGCCGAATTCTTCGAAGAACTGCGGTCCGAAGAACTGCGAGGCGTCTGGGAAGCTCAGTCCGCCGCCATGCGTTTCCGAATGATGCGCCAGACGTTTCGAGATGATCAGGCGCGCTTCTTCCGGCGTCCGGCTTTCGCGCAGAAGCACGGGACCGGATTTCTCGATGCGGTCGATGTAGGACTGCGCGACGAGGCTGCGCACCTGGCCGTAGAAGTCTTCCAGGCACGAGATGATGATGATCGCGTTCGTCGAGCGGTTGGCGATCTGAATGAGATCGCGCACGGCGCGCTGGAAACGGTCCTCGGCATTGTCGAAGAAGCGGAGGTCTTCGACCTGGTCGATGCAGAAGACGAGCGCGGCGCGATCGACCGTCCAGACGAGTGCGCCGAGGGCGGCGATGATTTCGAAGGCGCGGTCCTCGCCGTCGTTCGGATCGAGCGCGCTGACGGCTTCGTGGGCGATTGCGGTCAGCTGGCGGCCGTTGAGATACTGGCGGATGCGCTGGTCGATGCGCGGGTCGCGGCGCTGGAGATAGAGAAGTGCGCGCACGATATTGATGTCGAGCTCGCGCGTCTGGAATTTGTCGCAGGCGACGATCTGGTCGGCGAGACGCAGGATCAGGCGCGCCAGCTGCTTGTCGTCGAGCGTCGCGTCGCGCAGCTTTTCGAGATCAGCCGAGGAAATGACCTCGGAATCGAGAACCATGTGGTTCGTCAGCCGCGACAGAGCGGACTCGCCAAAGCGATCGGGGTCGTAGGGCTTTTCGAGCGAGTGGACGAGGCGGCGCAGATAGAAGTCGGCGTAGTTCTGCACGTCCGGCGTCATCTGCGCGTAGCCGAAGTAGCTTTGTCCCGTGCGATGGGAATCGGTTCGGAGCGCGCGCAGAAGGTGCGTTTTTCCGGCGCCGGACTGGCCGTGAAACAGCAGGATGCGCTCTGGCGTGTGATAGCCGCGTCCCGAGGTGATCGTCGTCAGCAGATCGTTGAATTTCTGGCGCGCCTTGGCGTGGATTTCCGGCACGTCGACCGGATCGGCCCGCCAGAGATCATCCTCCCAGGTAATCGAATGCTCGAACGCCTCGCTCAGCTTGTCAGGAGCGAGCGAGTGAGCAAACGACGCCTTTTTGAGTGGACCGCCTTCAACGCCCATTGCGAACCGAAATACCTTTTAATCTTGGACGCGCACGAAATGCCAGACGGTGTTCTTGTAGAGGATCTTCGAATCCTCGAGCGATTTCAGGTCGCGGCCGTCCTTGAGATCGGCGGTCGCGAGTTCGACCTGACCCGAACGGTGGGCTTCAGCGAGCATGCCTTTGAACGCAATCTCGGATAACCCCCAGTCGGGCCGCGTGTTGCGAATCGCCTTCCAGACCAAAGAGATAAACGCCTTCCGGTTGCCTGGCCAGCCCTCTGAGACAGGACGTGCCGCATCGATCACAGCGCGGCAAAATTCCGGCATGTCCGGCGGCGACGGAGAACGCGGGGCTAGCGGCGCAATCTCGGAGATCGGGGCGCGATCGTTGGCCGGTTTCGGTGTCGGCGGGCGAATGGGACGCGGTGACGCTTCCGCCCGTTGCGGGCGGGCAGACTGTGCTGACAGCGCATCCGAGTCGTCCTTCGGCGACATCAGACCGCGAAGGACCGCCAGTTCGAGACCTTCGAGCGACTGCTCGCGGCTGCCGGCGATTTCGCACGCGAGGTGGACGATCAGCTTGCCGTCGGTTGCGATCTCACGCGGCTGCTTGAACAGCTGACCTGCGAGAACGCGGCCCGGCTTCGCAGGCAGGCCCGCGCCTTTCTTGAAGCCGGTTTTGATCTTGTTTCCGAAGGCGCGTTCCAGCGCGATGATCGCCAGGTCGCCGCGCAGGTCGGCGGGCGACTGCGCGCGGGCCGTCGATTTTCCGAAGTGATGCTGCAACACAAGTGCGGCCAGACCTTCGGCCCGCTGCACGGTTTTACGGATCGCCGGGGTGTCGCTGGTTCGAAGTGCGCGCACGAGGAGGGCGAACTTGACGTCGGGCCATGTCGCGCAGGGAGCTTTGGCCGAGGCAAGAAGGGCTTGTGCAACCTGAAGGCCCTTGCCGGTGCAGGTCAGGCGGCTTTTGCTTTCGGAGACGAGCTGGCTGCCAATGAGATTGCTGATGCCAAGCTCGGCCGAGCGCCGGAATTCGGCGCCCGTCAGCCTTGGAGCGAGAAGCGGCGCCACGTCGCGCTGAAGGTCGGCGCGGGTCGCGGTTCCGGCGGAAATGCGCAGCAGCACCAGGTCCTTCGCGGTCAGCGCAGGTTCGTGAGCTTCGAATTTTCGCTCAGGTTGTCCGATGGCTGCACTCATCGAAGGTCTCCCGGCACGAATCAAGTTGCCGCGACGACTGTTGATGATCGGCCGGGCACTTCCAAGAGGGTTGGACGCCACGACCCACAGCCGCGGCCATCGACGAAGGCGAAGTGCTCGCGACAGACTTTGCCGTCAGGCTTTCGCCGCCCGGCGGTCAAAATCGCGACACCTTGTTGGCGCGAAATCAGGTGGGGCGGGAATGGGCACGTGAGGGACCCTCATGCGAGGATCTGCAAAATCGTTTCGTCGCGATATGAGGCGCGATTCGCGTCCTGTTAGTGTTAACATCGCGTTAACGGATTTCCGGCAATGATGGAGTTTCGCGCACGTCACGTGCCGGGAGTAGCTGTTATGTATCGCGTCGCGCTCGCTACCGGGCTGGCAACGGCATTGGCCGGCTGCAGCCTCGGTTCAACGTCCCTTTCGACAGGTTTCACCGAGCCTGCAACGACGGCCTCGCTGTCGTCGCCGTCGGTCAAGAGCGTCGGTCTCGGCGGAGAGCCGTCAACGCCGCGCGGCAACGTCAAGGTCGCGTCGCTCGACAAGGCTCCGAGCGGCAGCTTCGAGAAAGCCGCGCCGGGCATTCTGAGCGATCGCGATTACTCGCGCACGTCGCTCAATGCGGAGATGGCGCGCGACGTCATCAATGCCTATCGCAAGAAGAACGGGCTGAAGCCGTTGAAGCTCAACCCCGAGCTGACGGAAGCGGCGAAATCGCATTCGCGCGATCTCGCGAAGTTCGACCGCATTTCGCACTATGGGTCCGACGGCTCGAATCCGTGGGATCGCGTCAAGCGGGCGGGCTATCGCGCGCGTCTGACGGCGGAGAACGTCGGCACGGGCCAGGTCGACTTCAATGAAGTCATGCGTGGCTGGGAAGAGAGCCCCGGCCACAACAAAAATCTGCTCACGCGAGATGCGACGCACATGGGCATCGCGCTGGTGCAGGACCCGAAGACCGAATTCAAATCCTTCTGGACGCTCGTTCTCGCCTCGCCGATGTGAGGAGTCCTCGTTGGTGCTTGCGGATTTTTGATTGCGCTTGCGACTCCGCTTCGCGGAGCCGGCAGCAAGCGCGGGCCCTGTGGCGGCTACTCGCGTTCCGCGAGCCGGCCGCCGGCACTAGAACTTCGGCAGGTTTTTCCAGATCGCGATTTTGATGTCGAGGCGGTGCCAGACGACGATCGCGTTCAATAATGCAGCGCTGGTCAGCGACATCGCGGTGGCGCTGGCTGCTCCGACAAGTCCGAAGCGCGGCACCAGGATGAAGTTCAGCGCGATGTTCGCAAGTGCAGCGCCGAACAAGACCGTCGCGCAAATTTTCTGTTCGCCAAGCATGTTCAGAAGATATTCGGCCGGTCCCATCGCGGAACGCATGAGGAAGCCAATGACGAGAATGAACATTACCGGATAGCCGCTTTCGAATTGCGGGCCGAACAGCGACAGCAACGGCTTGCCGAGCGCCAGAATGACGATGGCGCTCGCAAGCGACGGCCAGAACGTCCAGTTGACCGCGTCCTTCACGAAGCTTCGGAGTCCATCGTGGTCGCCGCGTGCGTGCAGGGCCGCAAACTTATGCGCAACGGCGCTGCCGACGGCGTAGTGGACGAACATGATCAGCGCCATTGTCTTGCCGGCGGCGAAGTAAATGCCGACATCGGCGGGCGACATGAAGTGCGTCACGACCAGAATATCGGTGTTCTGAAGCAGTAGCTCGGCGCTCATCATCGCGAGCAGCGGCAGCGAAATCTTGAACCATGCCGCGAAGTCGACGGTTCGCGGTCCGGGCGGCACCGTTTCGCGCATGCTCCGGTTGATCAGCACAGCCTGGACGATTCCCGAAAGCCATGTCGCGACGATCGCGGCGGCGGCGGCGGTCGCGGCATTCATCGGCAGATCGGCCGCGTAGGCGGCGAACATGGCTGCGAGGAGCAACAGCGGACGGAAGATATACGGCGGGACGAGCGCGATGCTCATCCAGGCGTTGCCGCGTCCGATGCCGTCCTGCACATCGGTCAGCGCGTAGAGCGGAATGCAGACGAGCGCGAGATAGACAGGCAATACGAATTGGCTCTGGATGTGATCCTGAAACAGCCATACGCCCAGCAGTCCGGCCATCATGACCGCCGTGCCGCTCGCGAGCGCGAACAGACGGCTGCCGTGCACCAGACCGCGCAGGCGTTCGAAATCGCCTGTCTCGCGATAGACCGGGGCGAGACGGATTGAAGCGAGGTTCAAGCCAAGGTGCGGGATGGCGCCGAGGATCAGCACCCACGTCCAAACCGAAACGTAGATGCCGTACTGGTAGCCGCCCATCCAGCGAGCGAGAACGATCTGCGTCAGATAGAGAAGGCCTGCGCTCAGAACGCGGACCGCGAACGCGACGAGGGCATCGCGTTGTGTCCGTTCGCGCTCACCGCGCGCGGCCAGCACATTGACGGCCTGCGTCAGGACGCTCGAGACGCGTGCGCGGACGGCGGCGACCACGCCGGCTTGCTTCGTTTCGGTACGCGTTACAGTGGCGGCATCGACGTCGACGGGCTGTACGGTCGCGGTCGTCACAACAAATTCCTGTCTGCTACTCAGCTTTCCAGTCGTGTTCGTTCGCGCTGGCGGACGAGTTCTGCGACGCCGCTCCAGGCCCATGCGCGGCCGGCGTCTCCTTTCTCGCCGTGATAGATTGCGAAGAAGTCAGCGATCGCCGCGGCGAAAGCGCCGTGTCGACCCTCTAAAACTTCCGCCATCGCGCCGACATCCCGAGGCGTCGGGGTAAAGTCCGGCTCTTTGATCCGGGTAATTGGCGACGTCGACGACATTGTATGGTCCTACTCCAGGCTTACTTACCGGTTGACGGACCACTGAAAGCAAAATTGAAGCCACATCACCTGGGCTTCCCGCGGCGCCATATTCGACTTAGGTTAATTGCGTCTTGTCATAGGCTCGCTCGCGCATCCGAAAGGCCGTTTATGAGGTTTGTTCTAGGCGTGTTGGCGGCGGGAGCGGTTCTCGGCCTAGCCGTGGCGTCCGCGTCCGCGTCGGAGGCGATGGACGGTCGTGCCGGAATAGTACGCGTTCAGGCCGACTCTGGGACGGGCGATCAACGAGATGACCCGCAGGCCGAAGCGGGACGGCGGGAACCTCAGCCGCCGCCGAGCGCACGTCGCAATGATGAAGATCCCGGCGACGGCAGCAATGACGAGGACGCAGATCCTTTTCCCGGCGATCGCGATCCGCCCGGCTGCACTTATAGGCAGGGGCCACTCGATCTTATTGTCTGATAGCAGCGCCGATCAGGGTGACGCGGCTTGGGCGGCTTTCGATTGAGCGCCCTTCGATGGCGTGGCCGCCGGCGCGGGCGCACCGTCAGCACTGCCGCTCGCCGCATCCTGTGGCTGGTCGGCTGCATCGCTCTTTTTCTTGATCGCTTTGTTTTTCGCCGTCAGTTTGGGCTTCGCACGGTGCTTCGCGCCGCGGTGGCGATGGCCTCCGCCGCAACTGGTGGCTGCGACCGTGTCGCGAACCGACAAAACGCCCTTGGCGTTGGGATCGACCGGAAGCGTGTCGATTGTCGGCATATTAAACATGGCTTTCCAATCGTAGTACTGAAAGCCGTACTCCAGTAATGCCGCCGAACGGACAGCGCGCTCATTACCGGATGACTCGCCGAGCACGATGGCCACGAGGCGGCGGCCGTCACGCGTTGCGGACGCGGCGACGTTGTAGCCGGAATCGCAGGTGAATCCCGTCTTCATGCCGTCAGCGCCGGGGAAGGTTTTGAGCAAGGCGTTGTGACTACCGAGGCGGCGCTTGCCGAGGCGCATCGCGGGCATCGACCAATAGCTGGCGTACTCAGGGAAGTCGGTGACGATGGCGCGGGCGATGCGTGCAAGGTCGCGTGCGCTTGTCAGCTGGCCGGGAGACGGAAGCCCGTTGGTGTTGTCGAAATGCGTACGCGTCATGCCAAGGCGCTGAGCAGTCGCGTTCATCTGCTCGATGAAGTTCGTTTCACTGCCTGAAATCGCTTCGGCGAGCATGACCGTCACGTCATTCGCCGACTTTATGATGACGGCTTGGAGCGCCTGCTCGACGGTCAGCGTGTCGCCGACATTGAGACCGGCTTTGCTCGGCGGCTGCAGCGTTGCAACGAGAGAGCATGGGATTTTGTCGGTGAGACGAAGCTTGCCGTCCTTGATCGCTTGGAACGCAAGATAAGCCGTCGTCAACTTGGTCAGAGACGCAGGGTACCAGACGTCGTCGATGTCTTCCGAGTAAAGCACCTTGCCGGTCGACAATTCGAAGAGCAGCGCTGGGCTGGCCGACGCGGTGATCGGTCCGCCAATACAGAATAGCGCCATCGCTGCGATCTGAGCCGCCCGTGCTCGCATCATCGACTCCGGAGTTTCAATTTTGTTCGGCTATCATATTCGCGGTTTCGGCGCCAATCGAACCTCGCACGCTGCCTAGCTTAGAGCGAGTTGTGTTGCTTATGCGGCGCGTGAGCCGTGAAATATCCACACACCTGCGGTCTTGCTGCGCCAATGCAAGTCGTCTACGCAGCCCTGCCCGATTTTCGCCTAACCGCATGATTGCAGGCTGGTTCCAACACCCGAACTTTGCTCAATTCCGGGTGTTGAACGCGGATAACGCCGACGCGGCCGATCGCGTCGCATTCGGGATGTTGCCGGCGGAAGCCGCATATTGCTGTGAGGGACGTTCGACGGCATGCAAAGTCCGACCGTGGAAAATTCCGATGACGCCCAGAGCGAAACGCGGCGTCGCCTCGCGATCTTCGGCGCCCTGGCGCTCGTTCTGCTGCTTGCGTCGCTCGATCAAACGATCGTCTCGACAGCGCTGCCGACCATTGTTCGCGAGATCGGCGGCCTGTCGCATCTTTCGTGGATCGTCACGGCGTACCTACTCGCCACGACTGTGGTGGTGCCGCTTTACGGAAAGCTCGGCGATCTTTTCGGGCGCCGGCTCATCTTGCAGGCGGCCGTCATCATTTTTCTGGTGGGGTCCGCGCTTTGCGGTCTCGCGCAAAATCTCCCCGAGCTGATTGCGTTCCGCATCGTGCAGGGCCTCGGCGGCGGCGGCTTGATCGTGACTGCGATCGCCGTGGTCGGCGACGTGGTGCCGCCGCGCGAACGTGGCCGATATCAGGGATTCTTCGGCGGAATTTTCGGGCTTTCGACCGTGCTCGGTCCGCTGATCGGCGGCTTCATCGTCGACAACATGTCGTGGCGTTGGATCTTTCTCATCAACGTTCCGTTCGGGCTCGCTGCGCTGCTCGTGATAAACCGAACGTTCCGGCCGCACGCGCGCAAGGAGCGAGTGGAGATCGACTATGTCGGTGCGGGCCTGCTTGCGATCACGCTGACGTGCGTCGTAATCGTTACGAGTCTCGGCGCGACGCTGGCGCGGGAAGCGCCGGTCAGCCTGTTTGCGTTTTCAGCACTCGGCGTTCTCGCATTCGGGTGGTTCCTGTATGCGGAAACGGTCGTCCCCGATCCGCTGTTGCCGCTGTCGCTGTTCAAGGAACGTGCGTTCGTTATCGCGTCGTCGGTTGGTTTCATCGTTGGCATGGCGCTGTTCGGATCGATCACGCTGATGCCGGTTTATCTGCAGATCGTGCAAGGTCTCGATCCGACGAGCGCCGGTTTGCACATGACGCCGATGATGCTTGGCGTTTTCGTCAGCTCGGTCACGAGCGGCCAAATCATAAGCCGGATTGGGCGCTACAAGATGTTTCCGGTGTTCGGTACCGGGTTGATGACGCTCGGGCTTGTGTTTCTTTCGAGAATGACGCTCGCGACATCGGCCGAGACGGCGTCGGTCTATATGTTGTGCCTTGGCCTCGGGCTCGGCATGGTGATGCAGATCCTGGTGATGTCGGTGCAGAATGCGGTCGCCTATGAGCAACTCGGCGTCGCGACCTCGGGGACGACGCTGTTCCGGTCCATCGGCGGCGCGGTCGGCGCGGCACTGTTCGGCGGAATCTTTTCCTTTACGCTACATCATAAACTGAGCACTTCTGCGCCGCAGCTCGCCGAGATTACAAACGACCCCTCCGTCATCGCGGGCCTGTCGGACACCTTGCGCGCGACCTATCACACACTGTTCGTGGAATCGCTTCGGCCTGTGTTCATGACCGCGTCGGCGCTGGCGTTCGTCAGCTTTCTGCTGACGCTCGCCATCAAGGAAGTGCCACTCAGGACCAGCCTTGCTCCGGAGCCTGCGAACGATCCGCTGCAGATGCCGCGCGATGCGACATCGCTTGCGGAATTGCATCGCATCGTCGAGCGCAACACGTCGCGCGAAAATCGTTGGCGCGTGTACCAGGAGTCCGCGAAGAGCATCGGCTTGGCCGTCGAGCCGGACGAATATTGGCTGTTGGCTCGTATCGCGGAGCGCGGTGGCCGCGAAGTTCGCGCGGAACTCGAAAAGCGGCTTGCGATCGATGACGCGTATATCGCGCGATTGATCTCAGGACTGCTGGCAGCGGGACTTGCCACAGAGTCGGGAGACTCGATCGAGCTGACGCATGAGGGGCGCGCCGCCTACGATCGTCTGCTGCGCCGGCGCGAGGATGATCTAAAGCACATGCTCTCGGAGTGGGACCGCAACGAGCACCCCGAGGTTCGTGCTCTGCTTCGGGAGATGGCGAGCTCGTTCGCGCGCACACCTCCCGTGAAGCCGAGCGTCAAGCTAGCCTAGAGCCTTTCCGTTTTTCGTTGAATCGCGGATCGGCTCTAGGTTTTTGTTTGGTCGTGCTTCCTATCGGAAAACCGGTTGAGCACTCTAGGCCTTACCGATCTCGTTCAACGCTTCGACGTCGGCATCCGACAGGTCGATCGCGACGGAGGCGACGTTTTCCTCGAGATGGCGAACCTTCGACGTGCCCGGAATCGGCAGCATGTTGGGACTGCGGCGGAGGAGCCAGGCGAGTGCGATCTGGCTCGGCGCGGCCTTATGCTTCTTGGCGATGGTGTCGAGGCGCGAACCGGGTTTGGCGAGATCGCCCGCCGCAAGCGGGAACCACGGAATGAATCCGATGCCGTTCTGCTCGCAGAAGTCTAGGACGTCCTCGCTGCTCCGGTTTGCGAGATTGTAGAGGTTCTGGACGGTGGCGACCTGGAAGTATTTCTGCGCCGCCTGAATGTCCTTGACGCTGACCTCGCTCAGTCCAACGTGGCGAATGAGGCCTTCCGCCTGCATGGCTTTGATGACCTCGAACTGTTCGTTCTGCGGCGTTTTCGGATCGATGCGATGGAGCTGCCAGAGGTCGATGCGTTCGACGCCGAGCCTCCGAATGCTGAGAATGACCTGCTGACGCAGGTATTCGGGTTTGCCGAGCGGCACCCATGTTCCGGGAGCCGGGCGGAGCAAACCACCTTTGGTTGCGATGACGAGACCTTTATAGGGATGGAGGGCTTCGCGAATGAGGCGTTCGCTCACCTCGGGTCCGTAGGAGTCCGCCGTATCGATCAGGTTGATGCCTAGCTCGGGAAGGCGGCGGAGCGTTCGCAGGCTTTCCTCGCGGTCTTCGGGCTCTCCCCAGACTCCGGCGCCCGTGATGCGCATCGCTCCAAAGCCCAGCCTCACGACCGGCAAATCTCCGCCGATTGAGAAGTGTCCGGCCCGTTCGATCGTGTCCGCGGTCAATGCCATCGGGATACCTTTCTGATCGGTATGAGTATTTGAGGGATTTTCGTCCGGCTTGATATAGGGGTGATGGGCTCGCTTTTGCAGAGCAGCAGGGGAAGCTTGTCGATTTGCGATTGTGTGCGGCCCGGACATCAAAACGGGCGCAATTTAACGGTCGCTTCACGCGCTGGCCATAATCTCATTTGCATCAATGTCGAGTTTCCGGCACGTTTCGGTGATCTTCTGCCTCCGCGGCGGGACAGCACGCCGGAACGTAAACTTGGTGTGAACGTTTAAGTTTGACGGGGGATGGGACGCGTGAGCGGCCTTCCTGCCTGTCTTCGGTAGGGCAACACATGTCGAGCGTGTCGGCGCTGGTGCGCGTCAGAAATTCCGCGATTTCAACTTTCGTTCTGGCTGCCGCCTTGGGCATTGCCGACGGAGCGGATGCACGCAATCGCGTTCGCGACGCGGAAGAGCCGCAGCAGGTGACGCAGCAGCAACTTTCCGGTCGGCCGGTCGTGGCGGTGGTCTCGATCAAGAATCAGCGCATCTCGGTCTATGACGCAAACGGTGACGCGATGCGCGCGCCGATATCGTCGGGTCAGACCAGCTATGAAACGCCGGTTGGCGTGTTCAGCATCCTGCAGAAAAACGAAGAGCATTATTCGAACATTTACGATGACGCCTCGATGCCGTTCATGCAGCGGCTGACGTGGTCGGGCATTGCGCTGCATGCCGGTGCATTGCCGGGATATCCGGCGTCGCACGGTTGTGTGCGCATGCCGTATGAATTTGCGCAAAGCCTGTTTCCTCTGACGCGGTTGGGTTTGCGCGTGGTCGTCTCATATGACGATGCGGCTCCTGCCGACATTTCGCATCCGTTGCTTCCCAAGCCTGTTCCGGCGGACGAGAAGGCTGTGGCGGTACCCGCGACGTATGAAAGAGACGCGAACGATCAGGAAGACCTGAACGTCTTCGAGCCCGACGTTTCGAAGTGGCCCGCCCGCGCCGCACAAATGCAGGCGCTCAAGGTTGTCGCATCGGAGAAGAGCCTGCTGGCTCAGACGGCGACATCGCTGACGGAGGAACCGAAGAATGTCATGGACGAGAAGAAAGCCGTCCATGCCAAGGCCCTGAAGCAGTTGAAGCGTGCGGAGACCAGCAAGAAAGCTTCCGACGCAAAGGTTGCGCGGGCCGACAAGACGCTCCTTGACGCGAAATCCGATAAAGCGAAGGCGCGCGCTCAGGATCAAAAAGCCAAGGTCGATGCCGCGGCGAAAGTCGTGAACGACAAGTTCGATGCCGCGAAGGCCGCGGTCGAGGCAACGGAGAAGGATCTCGCGGCCGCAACGGCGGAGTGGACGAAGGTCGACGACGTCAAGAAGGCTGCGGTCGCGGTGATGCAGGCTGCAAAGTGGAAGATCTATCCGGTTTCGATCTTCATCAGCCGCAAGACGCAGCGGCTTTACGTTCGCCAGGCGAATGAGCCGGTATTCGATGCGCCGATTACGATCGCCAATCCGGACGAACCGATCGGCACGCATGTGATCACTGCCGTCGATTATACGGAACAGGCGAAGGATCTGCGCTGGCAGGTCGTTTCGATTGCGCGCCGCTCGGCCGAAGAAGCCGATACGTCATCTTTCAAAAAGCGGCGCGTCGCCAATCTGAACTTCAGCGCGCCTGCGACCGATGCCGATCAGGCTTCGGCGGCGCTCGATCGCATTACTATTCCGCCGGAGGTGGCGTCGCGGATTTCGGGTTACGTCTGGCCGGGTTCCTCGGTCATCGTGTCCGATGAGCCGCTGAGTGTCGAGACGGGCAAAGCGACGGACTTCGTCGTCGTGATCAGCACCGAGCCGCAAGGCGCTCTCAAGAAGCGGCCGCGCAAGACGGCTCCGGCCTACGTGCGCGACGATCCCTACGATTACTACGACGACGGACGTTATGGCCGGTACGACCGTTATGATCGTTACGATCGCCGGTATCGCAAGCCGAACTTTTTCAACTGGTGGTGATCACCGGAACTGGCGGCCGCTGATGAGCGGCCGTTAGCCTTTTTCCGAATCCCTTTTCAGCGTCGCGATCGCTTCCTGCACGGTCGTCATGAACTGGGCCGGGAAGAAGATCGTCGAGTTCTTCTCGGTCGCAATCTCGGACATCGTTTGCAGGGTACGGAGCTGTAAGGCGACCGGATGTGCGGCGATGATGTCGGCGGCCTCGCCGAGACGCATTGCGGCCTGGAACTCACCTTCGGCTCCGACGATTTTGGCGCGCCGCTCGCGCTCGGCTTCGGCTTCCTTCGCCATTGCACGCTGCATGTTGTCGGGAAGGACGATGTCCTTGATCTCGACGGCCGTCACCTGCGCGCCCCAGGGCTCGGTGTGCTCGTCGATCACGTTCTTGATCTGCTCGTTGACGTCGACGGTCTGAGCCAGAAGCTGGTCGAGTGAAAAGCGGCCGACGACCTTGCGCACGGTCGTCTGGCTGATCTGGTTGATGGCCTCGTAGACGTTCTCGATCGCGATGACGGATTTTTCGGGATCGCTGACGTTGTAATAAGCGACGGCTGCGATATCGATCGAGACGTTGTCCTTGGTGATGATTTTCTGCGACGGGATCTCCATCGTCACCGTGCGGAGAGAGACGCGCTGCATCGTCTGGAACGGATTGAAAATCAGCGTCAGGCCGGGTCCGCGAACGCCCGCGAATTTGCCGAGCATGAAGACGACGCCCCGCTCGTACTGCCGCAGGATGCGGATCGCGCTTGCGAGATAAATGAGGACGGCGACTGCAATAATTAATCCCATCGCATTTCCACTCCCTGCTGTCGGCTGCAAACTAGGTGATTTCGCTCAACCGGGGAAGCACGGCTTAGTGCGCGCGGGCGAGTGTCGTTGCAATTGCGCCCTGCACGCCTGAGATCAGGATCTGGATGCCGATGCAGAGCAGCAGGAACGCCGACAGGCGCGTGAGGATGCGTGCGCGGGCGGGGCCGAGCAGCGCCACGAGGCGATCGGCGGACGCGTAGCAGATGGCAACGGCGAGCGAGACGACGATCGCGGCTGCCGATGTGCCCGTGTAGAATGGCAATAGGGCTTCCGTCGTCGAGGGGCGGCTGGCGCTCAACGCGATCGCGACGGAGATCGTGCCTGGGCCCGTGGTGAACGGCATCGTCAACGGAAAGAACGCAATGTCGCTTTCGCCCGCTGCCGACGCCGCGTGATCCTGTTTGCGGTCTTCGTTTTCCTTGGGATCATAGAGCATGCCCCAGGCGCTCGCCGCGACGACGAGGCCGCCCGCGACGCGCAGCGCTTCGATGCTGACGCCGAAGAAGCTCATCAAGGATGCGCCGATGAGCAGCGACACCAGCATGACGATGGCGGAGTAGACGGCGACGCGATATGCGAGCGTTATGCGTTCGGCATGCAGTCGTCCGATGGTCACCTGACTGTAGATCAACGCGCCGCCGATCGGATTGACGATCGAAAACAGCGCCGGCAAGGCGACCAGGAAACTGCCGATCATGCCGTTGAAGATGTCCATATGCCCTGTTCGATCTCGAGTGGTCTATCCGAGCTTGCGCCCGGCAAGGAAGCCGTCTTCGTTCAAGCGGTGCGGGAGACTTACCATGCGCTCGCGCGCTCGGAGCCGGAAAAGATTTCGTTCAAGCGGCGCTTGGTGGCCGCGCCGGTCGTCGCCGGGAGATTGTCGAGTGCGAAAAATCGTTGCTCCGCGATTTCGGCATTGGCTGCGGGGATTTCATCCTGGCGCCAATGCTCGACGATGAAGAGCACGACATGATCGCCGGGAAAGACGGCAAAGTTCGTGTAGATGCCGAAAAGGCGAGCCGGCTGCGTGATCGTCACGCCTGTCTCTTCGAGCAATTCACGACTCAACGCGCGGTCGATGGTTTCGCCGTGCTCGATGCCGCCGCCTGGGAAATGCCAGCCGGGGCGATAGCCGTGACGGATCAGCAAAACCTCGGAGGCTTCGTTCACGACGACGGCTTGTGCGCCGAGCGTCACGAGATCGGAACGCGGGGAGAGAAACGATGCGAGGCGGAGCGGCATGCTCAGAGCCTCCAGCCGTAGAGCCAATCGAAGCCCGCCATGACGCGCGCGGGCGGCGCGAGGCGCATCGTCGTGTTGCGCGCCAGCGCGGTGGCGCCAGCCATGTGATAGATGCGGCCGTTTCTTTGTGATGCTTCCACGACGCGGCGCGCGCGCGGACGGCGGGCCTGCTCGTAATTCTGCAGCGATGCTTCGACGTCGCTTCGCCGGTCTGTGAGAGCCGCGGCCAGCGTTATCGCGTCTTCGAGCGCCAGCACCGCGCCTTGCGCCAGGAACGGCAGTACGGGATGCGCGGCATCTCCGAGTAGTGTCGCGCGGCCGGTTGACAAGCGTTCGAGTGGTGGCATCCGGTAGAGCGACCAGCATCGCCAATCGTTGGCTGTGGCGATGAGGGCTTGCAGCGGCGGCGCGTAGTCGCGAACTTTCTCGTGCACCGTTGCGGCCGAAGCCGATGTATCCCATCCGCGCTCGCGCATCGTGTCGTCGGCGATCACGACGAGGGCGATGTCGCGTCCGGCATTCACCGGATAGTGGACGACATGAGCGCCGGGCGCGAGCCAGATGTGCACGGCGTTCGGTGTGAATTCGGGCGCGAGATCGCCGGCCGGGATAACGCAGCGAAACGCGACTTTGCCAGCAGGCTGTGGAGAGGCTCCCGGTGCGATTTTATTGCGAAGGTTCGACCAAAGCCCATCGGCGCAGACGAGTGCCGAAGCTTTCAGCGTTTCTCCGCGCGTGCCGGTTGCCGTGATGCCGTCAGGCTCGGTGACGAACGAAGCGATTTCGATACCGGTGCGAAGATCGATCAGCGGATTTGCTTCGGCGCGTGCGCGCAGCGCGACGTGCAGATCGCGCCGGTGCGCCGTCCAATAAGGAGCGCCGTGCCGCTCCGCGATCCAGGTTCCGAGCGGCAGACGAGTCAGTTCGCGGCCGGTCTTGCCGTCTCGAACGCTCAGGACATCTGGCGTCGCGGCGTGAGCTTGCAGAAACTCCGCGACGCCGAGGCGTTGCAGAATGCGCGTGCCGTTGGGGCCGATTTGAATGCCCGCGCCTTCTTCGGGAAACGCTTCTCGGCGTTCATAGACTTCCGAAGCGATCCCGTGATTGGCGAGTGCGAGCGCGGTCGCCATGCCGCCGATGCCGCCGCCTGCGATTGCGACACGGAAATCATTCGCGCTCATCAGACGTAGTGCCGGATGTGCGGTGCGCGGTTCATTAGACGATCAGGCGGCGTCGGAGACGAGGCTGTTCTTCGGATCGCTCTCGTCGGCCTTGAGGCGCGGATCGTAGATGTAGAGCGTCGAGCAGTACGGGCAGAGGATTTGGTTGTCCTGTCCCATGTCGAGGTAGATGTGCGGATGGTCGAACGGCGCGCGCGCGCCCATGCAGTTGAATTCCTTGACGCCGACGAAAATGCGCTCGGCGCCGACGTCGTTTGCGAAATGAGGGATCAGTGCTCCGGCCATGCGACGCCCTTTAGCGAATTGGAGATTTGCGGCGGCACCATACCTTCTGGGCGCCGATGATGGTAGGGGAGATACCTCATCCTTAGAGAGAGTGGGCAGCGACGGCATGAAGCAGTTCGACAGCGCGGGCGTGGAGATCGCCTACCTCGATACGGGTAGCGGTAGCGGTCCTGGCGACGGCACGGAAAAACCGCCGGTGCTGTTGATCCACGGTTTTGCGTCGAACGTCGAGACGAACTGGGGCGGGACGGGCTGGGTCGATTTTCTCCGTAAGGCCGGATACCGGGTCGTCGCGTTCGACAACCGCGGTCATGGGCACAGTCAGAAGCTTCATGAATTGACCGATTACGGTGCGCCGCTGATGGCCGAGGATGCCAAGCGGCTGCTCGACCATCTCGGCATCAAGCGCGCGCACGTCATCGGGTATTCCATGGGCGCGCGCATTGCCGCATTCCTGGCGCTGGCGCATCCCGAGCGCGTCGATCATGTCGTTTTCGGCGGGCTCGGCATCAACATGGTACGCGGCATGGCCGGAACGGGGCCGATCGCGCGGGCGCTCGAGGCGGAGAGCATCAACGATGTGACAAATCCCACCGCGCGGACGTTTCGCGCCTTCGCCGAGCAGACGAAAAGCGATCTCAAAGCGCTTGCGGCGTGCATTCGCTCGGCGCGGGCGCCGATCACGGCGGAGATGGCGGCATCCATTTCAGCGCCGGTTCTCGTGGCGGTCGGGGAAGCCGACGTCATCGGCGGATCGGCGTACGAACTCGCCAAGCTCATTCCCGGTGCGCGGGCGATCACGATGCCTGGGAAAGACCATAACCGCGCCGTCGGCGACCGGATGTTCAAGGCTGAAGTTCTGGCGTTTTTCGAAGGCCGCAAATCTCTCGAAAGCGGCGCCGCGGCGGGCGAAAAATAATTGCCCCGACGGCCGTTGCCCGAGCCTGCGCCTGAGGGAAAGCGGTTAGGCCAGACATCGGGCGTCAGGGCACATGTCCGCGAGACGCGGGCTGTCTCGCGGTATTTCCAGCCGTGCTCTCCGTCACACATCTTCGGATCGGTACGCGGTACAAATCCGATCGAAGACTATGAAATCAGCGCATTCCGAGCTGGTACGCAGGACATGTCCGGCCGGCAGCGCCTACGGGAGCAAATGCCCAATAGCGGGGCTCGATGACGGCGGGATTTCAGGCATGTGTCGGGATCGATTTGGCTGTGGATAACTTGCGCAATTCGCAGCCGATGCCTTGACGGCCACAGCTTCGCTGCGAGGCGCTGATTTGCCTGTCTGCCTCCGCTTTGACTCCGCGACGGCCAAAATCAGCCTGAAAAATAGGGGATTTTATGCGTTGGGCGGGCGCTTCTTTACTCTCGATTAACCTTACCTCCGTTTACTTGGCGCGTCATGGTCTTGCGTCGTATCTGCGTCTTTGCTCCGCTGATCGTCCTGTTGTTGTCCGGACCCGCGCTCTTGTCGGGCTGCGGCACATCGGGGACGAATTTCGTCGTCAAAGACGATCCATGGCGCTCGCCCGAAGAACGCGCTTGCCTTGCGTCCGGCGTCGTCCGCCAGTCGGCGTTCGTGCGCGCCCGTTCGGCGCTTGGCGGTCCGAGCGTCTGCGGCGCGGAAACTCCCTTCGAAATGCTGGCGGCCGATAGCGGCCGGGTGATGCTCGAGCCTTCGGCATCACTGCGCTGTCCGATGATCCCGCAGATCGACAGCTGGGTGAAGAACGTCGTCGAACCGGCGGCGCGCTATTATTTTCGCCAGGAGCTCGCGGGGCTGAAAATTCTCGCGTCGTATTCCTGCAGGCCGATGAACAGTGTCGATGGCGCGCAGATTTCGGAGCACGCTTACGCCAACGCTCTCGATGTTGGCGGGTTCAAACTGGCGAACGGCGATACGATCAGCGTGCTTCGCGACTGGAACGGCTCGGAGCGCGAGCAGGCGTTTCTGCGGCGTGTGCACCAGGGGTCGTGCGAGTATTTCACGACGGTGCTCAGTCCGAACTACAACCGGCTGCACGCCGACCATTTCCATCTCGATCTCGCTCGCCACGGACGTGACGGCCTGATGCGCATCTGCAAGTGACGCCCGAGTAAGCGCCGGTGCGTGTGCGAGGCGGCGCAAACCCGCTGGAGCTTTCCGATTTTGGTGGAGCCGCAGAAAGGCTCCAGCCTTTTGTCGATCGTGCTTCTTACCGGAAAACCGGTTCCCACTTTTCCGGAAGCGCTCTAGAAGCGCCATATGACCTGGGATCAAGATCCGCCGCCCGGAGCGCGACGCGGCTATCATCATGGCAACCTGCGCGAAGCCTTGATGAAGGCGGCGCTGGAGCTGATTGCCGCGAAGGGCCCGGCAGGATTCACGTTTGCGGAGGCTGCGCGCGCAGCGGGCGTCAGTCCGGCGGCGCCCTACCGGCATTATCGCGATCGCGATTCCCTGATGGCGGACGTGGCGCGCCGCGCGTTTGAGCTTTTCGCAGCGAAACTCTCGCAGGCCTGGGCGAAGGGGACGCCTGATCCGTTCAAGGCGTTCGAGCGAGTGGGGCACGCTTACATCGCGTTCGCGCGGGCGGAGCCGGCGCAGTACTCGGCGATGTTTGAATCGGGACTGTCGTTCCAGGCGTTTCCGGATCTGCACGTCGCGGGCGACCGGGCGTTCAACGTGCTGCGCGATGCGTGCGCGGCGCTGATCGCGACGATGCCCGAGGGCAAGCGTCCGCCGGTCATGATGATGGCGCTGCACATCTGGGCCGAGGCGCACGGCATCGCGTCACTCTTCGCGCGCGGCGACGAGGCGCGGCGCCCGATCCCGATGAGCCCCGAAGACCTGCTCGACGCGGCGGTGCTGATTTATCTGGATGGGTTGGGGGTGAGGAAGGGTTGAGGTGTTAGTAAAACGTCGGCATTTCGCAGCAAGTGCGTCAATCTCTTTTATAGGTTGTAATTATTCGACGACGTCAGATATGCTCAAGAAAAAAATAAGTTGCCCTGGGGGGATACGTGGAACTCTTATTTCCGCATCGCGTCGAATATGAAGTGCCAGACACAGTTGCAATTGAAGATGTAATCGGCACCCTCCAGGCCAATCAAAGACTGGTATATGAGCTCGGAGAATTCCTGAATACCCTGTTCGATGGCCTGACGGTCGAACACGCTTCTATTCGCGTTCAAACCATATCAACTGGCAGCCTCAAAGAATATTTTTTTCTTGCCCTAGTAGTGGCATTCCAAGACGACTTGAAGCGCGAGGTGCCCGCCGCACTTCATGATTGGTTCGGCGTTTTGCCCCCGGAACACTATAACACTCTGATCACTATATGCGTAATGATGTTACTTTTTTACGGAGGAGATTATTTATATAAGAGGGTAATAGATAATGCAGGCTCAAAAATTCTACGCGAGCAATTGGATTTTGTAATTGCCGAGTTGGCGATTCACTCTCAACGAAGTGAAGCACATATTCGCAAGAATCTCGAGCATCAGTTCGCTAAACCGAGAAAGCGCAAAGAACTTGCAAAAGCTGCGGTCAAATTCTTTAGGCCGAGCAGAGTTCAACAAAACGGCCCAATTTTAATTGGTGACCGGCAAATAGACCCACCAACGATTGCGCAAATTCCTTATCAGATTGATATCGATAAGCTTCAAGAAGGTGATAGGTACAGCGACTTAAACGGTGTTCGCATTGAATTTCACGCTAAAGACCGAGATAAAGGAGATGCTGGCTGGGCCTGCATAGTTCCTACTGTTTCCGATCTGCGTATTAAAATGCAACTCTATCCGGATATTCCACCCGGGGATCTGTGGGAGTGCAATACAGCTTGGGCCGATATCAAAGTAGTCTATCGGACCGACAAGAATGGCATTGAGCGTCCAATTCTAATTTACCTGATCCGGCTATTGGAAGGGCCAAATCCGAAACCCTAGGTTTTCCGCGGCGCCGAGGTTCGCCATGGAGAATGGAAAGCGCATTGTCGAATGATCTGAATGGTTACCCGCTAGCGATCAAAAGCGGGGGACGCCTGTATTGTGATGTGAAAAATTTCCCCGCCCCCTCCCTTGAAACCGCCCCTTGCTCTCCCACCTATGTGAATGTAAAATACATTTACATCCCTAAACGAGGAGAGGGTGGCGATGGCGCAAGTGGTTCAGACTCTTGACGATTTCGGCAGGCCGGCGTGGCTTGTCGCGATGGTCCTGGGGTTCGTTCTTTTCTGGCCGATTGGGCTCACCATCTTGGCCTATATGCTTTGGAGTGGACGCATGAACTGTGGATGGCACGGCGGACGCGGACGATGGGACAACCGGTTCGTGGAACGGTTCGGCCGGGCGAAAGACCGCGTCGAAGGCGAGATGCGGAACTTCGCACGCGGCGCGTATTCAAGCGGCAATAAAGCGTTCGACGACTACCGCGAGTCGACGCTGAAGCGTCTCGAGGAAGAAGAGCGCGAGTTCCGCTCGTTCCTGGAGCGCCTGCGTCAGGCCAAGGACAAGTCGGAATTCGATCAGTTCATGAGCGAGCGTCGCGATCGCCCCGCCGCAACCGAAGGCAGTGTTTGATCGTATACGATGTGTGAGGCGGCCTCTCGGTCGCCTCATTCGTTCGCCTCAATCGTTGGCGTGTGGGAGACGTTCGATGCCGCTGTTTTTCTTCCCATTGCTGTTCGTCGTGCCGTTTGTCGTGTTGGCGATGATCCTGTTTTTCGTCGGCTCGATCGTGATGAGGCTGATGTTCTTCGTCGCGATCGCGGCGTTCGCGGGGCTCATACTGTTCGGTACGGGGCTCTTTGGCGTGTTGGTTCGGGCGCTGGGTTCCGGCGTGCGGCGTGCCTATTGGTCTTATCAGAACCGGCGGTTTGACAGTCCGGCCCCCCCGCGCGATCTCGACAACGCGGCGTTCGAAGATTATCGGCGCGCGACGATGACCAAGCTCGACTCAGAAGCGCAGGAATTCCGGGCGTTTCTCGCGAAGCTTCGGCAGGCGGCGGATGCGGCCGATTTCAAGGCGTTCCTGAATTCGCGGCGCGCTGGGTCCTAAAGCCTGCGAGCCGGCGAACCTACGGCCGGAGGCTTTCCGCCCCGGCTCTGCGGCATACCAGATATTTCCGGCTTTCCGCTTTTGTTGCAGTAAATTTAGGGGAAGTCTTTTTCGACGTCCCTTATGCTTCCGTTCGGCGGCTGAGGAAGCCGTTCAGGGCTGACGACGGGTGGCCGGACGATGGCGTGGCAATTTCTGAAAAATGCGGTGGCTGCCACTTATGGCGGTGGGCTGCGCTCGGCGCTCGAAGCGTTCAAGGGATCGCTCGGCATCGATGGCGCACGTTCGCCGGCGCAATCGCGCGTCGCGTTTACGATTGCCGTTGTCGCCCTTGCCGCGAAGATGAGCAAAGCCGACGGCGTCTCGCTGCCGGTTGAAGCGCAAGCTTTCGAACGGCAGTTTTCCGTGCCCGATACCGAGCGTGCGCACGTCCGCCGCCTGTACCAGCTCGCAAGCCAGGACGTCGCCGGTTACGAGGCGTATGCGGCACAGGTCGCGCGTCTGCTCGAGGATCAGCAGGACCTCAAGATTTCGGTGCTCGAGTGTCTGTTCCATGTCGCGAGCGCCGACGGGGTGCTGCATCCCGATGAAGACCGCTATCTCGCGCACGTTTCGGAAATTCTTGGACTGTCGCAGCGCGAGTATCGCTGCGTTCGTCGCGGGTTCGTCGTCGATGCGGACAGTCCCTACGAGGTCTTGAGCGTTTCGCCCGCGGCGTCCGACAAAGACATCAAGGCGCGGTACCGCGATCTCGTGAAGAGCCATCATCCGGATGCGCTGGTCGCGAAAGGCGTTCCGCCGGAATTTCTCGCCGGCGCCGAGCGCAGGCTTGCAGCGATCACGGCCGCTTATGAAGAAATTCTCTCCGAACGCGGATTGCGCGCCGAACGCGCGCTGGAATCCAGTCCGTGACGTTCGCAGCCGATAGTCCTCTCGTCGGTTCGGTGCGCGTTGCGGAAAACCACGAGCCGCGACGCGGTGGCGTCCGGCCGTCGCTGCTCATTCTGCATTACACCGGAATGTCGTCGGCGGCGAAGGCCATCGACTGGCTGGCGCGCGCGGAGAGCAACGTCTCGTGTCACTATGTCATCGATGAAGATGGACGCATCACGCAGCTCGTGCCGGAAAGCTTGCGCGCCTGGCACGCCGGGGCTTCGTTCTGGCGCGGCGAGACCGACATCAACTCGCATTCGATCGGCATCGAGATTCAAAATCCTGGACACCAGCATGGGTATCCGGATTTTCCAGCGGCTCAGATGCAAGCGGTGATCGCGCTGGGTAAGGACATTGCGCAGCGGCATCGGATGGCGACGGACGCGGTTCTCGCGCATTCGGATGTCGCGCCGGGGCGTAAGATCGATCCGGGTGAGAAGTTCAATTGGGCGCTTCTGGCGCGTCAGGGCCTCGGCCTTTGGGTGCGGCCCTCGTCGGTGCATGCCGACGATCCTGGGCTCGACATCGGCGCGTCGGGGAGCCGGGTTGCCGCCGCGCAGGAACTGCTCGCGCTTTATGGATATCGTGTCGAGCAGACCGGAATTCTCGACGACCGCACGAGCCATGTTCTCAAGGCATTCCAGTCGCATTTTCGGCCCCGCCGCGTCGACGGCAGACTAGACCGATCGACCGAGTTGACGCTGGAGAGGCTGATTGGCGTATCTGACCGACACGTCGCCGCTTGACGCGGCCGTCGCGTTGACGTTGATGCTGCGTCCGAATTCCTCCGCATAGCCAATTCGTCTCATGCCGTTTTCCGGTGAACGCCAGGATCGACCGTGTTCAAACCTCGCCGTCCTGAAATCCTAATTCTTCTGCTCGCGATTTATATCGCGGTGGCGCTCAATTATGCGTTCTGGCGGAAATTGCTGATTGCGGCCGCGCCGCATAATTTCGGCGATTGGCATTTTGTCGTCGCAACGCTGGTGGCGGCGGTCGCCGCGCTTTATCTGATCCTACTCGCCATTTCGTATAAGCCGGTCATTCGCGCCATCGTCTTGATCGTGCTGCCGGTGACCGCTGCGGCCAGCTATTTCATGACGGAATACGGCATCGTCATCGATAGCGACATGGTGCGAAACATATTCGAGACGGACACGCGTGAAGCGCGCGATCTGATGTCATTGAATCTCGTAGCCTGGGTTGCGATCCTTGGCGTGCTGCCTGCGGTGCTGTTCGCGGCGATCCCTTGGACAGCGCAGACGTTCAAGGCCGAAGCGCTGGGCAAGGCACGGTATGCGGCGCTCGCGGCCGTGATGCTGGTGCTCGCGATTTTCCCGGTCTGGGGCAGCTTTCTCTCCATTTTCCGCGAGCAGAGCGATTTGAAGCTGACGCTGACGCCGTTGAATTATATCGCGGCGACGTCGAAATACCTGAGAAAGCGCACCGTCACGCAAGCCCAGGTCATCGCACCTTATGGGGAAGATGCGCATCGGGCCGCGACTGCGCAGTCGCGAGGACGCAAATCGCTTTTCGTCGTCGTGGTCGGAGAAACGGCGCGCTGGGATCATTTCTCGCTCAATGGTTACAGCAAGCCGACCAATCCCATGCTGTCGAAGGTCGAGGGTCTCATCAACTATTCGCAGGTGTATTCCTGCGGGACGGATACGGCGCAATCGGTGCCGTGCATGTTCTCCGGCTTCGGAAAGGCGGCCTTTTCGAATGCGAAGGCGGCATCGCGCGATAATCTCCTTGATATTCTGAAGCGCGCGGACATCGACGTTATCTGGCGGGAAAATCAAGCCGGTTGCAAAGGCGTTTGCGATCGCGTTCAGACTGAAACGCTGACCGGGCACGCCGCTCCGACGTTCTATCCAAGCACAGAAAATTTCGACGACGTGCTCGTCGATGGTCTCGATCAGCGCATCGCGAACATGCAGCGCGATACCGTCATCGTGCTGCATATGATGGGCAGCCACGGCCCGGCGTACTGGAAGCGGTACCCGGAGAAGTTCGAGGTGTTCAAACCGGCGTGCAAAGTCGTTCAGTTCAGTGACTGCGAGACGGCGCATATCATCAACGCCTACGACAACACGATCCCTTATACGGATCATGTTCTGGCGCGTCTGATCGGCGTTCTGTCGACCGCGGAAAGTCACGGCGTCGACGCCGGAATGCTGTACGTTTCAGATCACGGCGAAAGCCTCGGCGAGCACAATATGTATCTTCACGGGATGCCTTATGCGCTCGCTCCGGAGGCGCAAATTCATGTGCCCATGGTTGTCTGGCTTTCGCCGTCCATGCGGGAGGGGGCGGGTATCGACGCCGGCTGTCTCGTCCAGCGCTCTTCGCAGCGCGTCAGCCACGATAACCTGTTTTCGTCCGTGCTCGGGATGATGGACGTAAAAACACGCGTTTATGATCCGGCGCTCGACCTATTTTCGGCGTGCCGGCGGCGAGCCTCTTAAGTGCTTCCGCAGCATTCCCATTTTAGCCAGAACGAATATTCTTCGCTTTCGACTCGGGCATGATGCCGTGAGCGGGTGAGGTCCTGGGATGCGTCGCCGATTGCGCCAAACCGTTGTGATCGCAGCATTGTTCGCTGCTGCTGCAGGGTTCGTCGGCGCGTCTGCCGAGCCGGCAACCGGACCGGTGCCAATGCACGCGGAAGTCACCGCTTACACGATCACGGCCTTGCTGCATAAAGCGAAGCCCGGCGAACGACCGAATCTTTCAGGAAAGTTCCTGGTCTATCTCGATCTTGCGGACCTCGATTTTAAAGGCGCCAACCTGGCGCGTTCCGATTTCTATGGCACCGATTTCACGGATGCCAATCTGTCGGGCGTGGATCTGTCGCATACGAGGCTCGACCGGTCCGTGTTGATCCGCTCCAATCTCTCGGGCGCAAATCTCACAGGCGCGACGATCCTGCGGCCGACGATATACTCGGATCTCTCGAGCAAAACGTCGGATGCTCCGCGATTTTCCGGTGCGAACCTGTCGAAGGTCCGCGTGCAAGCGGAATTGTCAGGGTCCGATTTCAGAGGCGCCGATATGACGGAAGCGAATTTCGCGCCGCTCGAATGGCGGTCGGGCGAGGGCACGCTCGCGACGGCGTATCGGAACATTCTCAAGTACTGCGATTTCTCCGGGGCGCGTTTGCACGCTGCGAACATGCAGCGCTCCGTCTTGTGGTTCGCGAAGTTCACCGGTGCCGATCTGACCGGCGCCGATTTTACGGACGCGGATCTTTCGCGCGCAGACTTCGCGGGGGCGGATGTTTCCGGTGCGAATTTTTCTCAGGCCAACCTGGATGGCGCCAGTCTTGTCGGCGTCAAAGGTCTGCACGAAGCGATAGGTCTCGATCAGTCGATCAATTTGGATCGCGCGACCCGCTGAGTTTGAAAACATTCAAGCGTACGATCATAAACCGGCGGTTTTTCCGGTCTCGCGACAGTTTGCACTTTAATTAAATCGGCGAAGCCTGTTAGAGTTCGATAAACCATTTATTGTCAGTATGTTAATAAGCATGTTGGCGCGAGGAGCATGATGCGTAACGCGACATCCCATCTGTGGTCTTGCTGTGCGATTGCGGTCCTTGCAACGGCTGGGCTCGCGACGCAGGCGAATGCCGTCAGCTTGCGCGTGAAGCTCGCGTGCTCAAGCGACTATCGTGCGCTCTGCAGTCAGTACGCTTCCGACAGTCCCGAAGTTCGCGCATGCATGCGCGCCGCGGGCGAGCGGTTGTCGCCTCGCTGTCTCAATGCGCTGATCGCCGCCGGCGAAGTCTCGCAGGAAGAAGTCGCGCGCCGGGCTGCACAGGCGCATCAATAATTTTTGAATGATTGCGATCGCGCGTTTCGTGTGAACGCGCGAGATCAGCTTTTCTGCGTCGACAGCCGAGCGCGCGGAAACACCGTCAACATTGGTCGATTGCTGGGCTGCCTCGGTGCAATCGTGATCATCGAGCGGTTTCGGTTTTTCGTTTTTTTGGATGTCGCCAAAGCTCGCACTTGCGTCAGGGCGAGAACGGCAGCCTTCAGTTTTGCCGGATCGCGCTCCCCTTTATCGGCTGCTTCAAAGAGGCGGCCAATCATGTCGGCAATCTGGAAGTCCGCGCGCCGTGCGCTGATCTCCGCCATTGCCGCCTGCAGGACGCGATGAAAGCTCTTCAACTCGTCGGAACTGTAACCATCGACTTTCATGGTCGTCGCTTTGTCCTTGGAGTAGGGATGGCCAGATCATGCCGGCCACCAACCGGCGCATCGAGACCGCGCCGACCCCTCAACATGTGGTGATGGTCGAGGGTTCCACTAGGACAGGAACACTTTTTCTTTGGGCCAGGACTTGAATTTTTCAGCGATCTGCTGAGGTGGGTGGTTTCGGCAGGTGTGGGTACGGATATCAGTTTTGCGACGCAGCGACCTGGATTCGTTGTTTCGACGAACTGATAGGTTTATGAGGAGGAGATCATGCACCGAAGCGTTTTCATCGCCTTTGGATTGTGCGTGCTAACGTGCTCTGCGCCAGCCCATGCTATCGGCTTAGGGGAGGCGGGTGAGTTGGAGCATGCGCGTGCGAATGCGCGGGCGGGCGGGCCGTTGAGCGAGCGCGACGCCGAGCTTCTCGAACGGTATGGATGTTTGAGCGGGACGGATAGCGCGTTCTGCAAACGACAGTCGCAGCCTACGCGAGATCGCGTGCAACGGCGCCGGCATAAGAAATACTAGAGCCGATCGGGATCGTGGCGCGGCGGTTTAAAGGCTCGTCGCGGTCTTTTGTACGCTGGCGCGCCATTGATCGAGCGCGGCTTCTTCTGGTGAGAGATAAACGGCGCCGTCCGCCGTATAGCCCGTCCACGATTTGCGATGGCGCTGCGATACGGTCGTCAGAACGGGCTTTCCGGCCTCGATCGCTGCGTCAAATGCGGGGGCCAGACCGCCGCGTTCCGCTTCGAGCTTACCGAACTTGCTGAGCACGACGATATCGCAATCGGCGATCTGCTTCAGAAGCTCTCCGCAGGCAGTTTCGACGCCGTCGGCATCGAGGTGGCAGGAGGTTTCGGCCCTCGGGGTTTCGACGTAGATGGAGTAGGCTTTGCCGGAAACGACGTCGCGAAGGTATCCGGCGCGGCAGACGCGATTTTCGAGCCCGTGCGTCTCGGCGATAAGCCCGACGACGTTCAATCCGGCGGCGCGCCATCTCGAAGCGGCGTCAGCGAACAGGGCCTGGATCGTCGGATCATCGGCTCCGACGACTGTCGCGATCGAGCTTGTTGCGAGCGTCATGATGGCATCCTCGTAGCTTGATCCGGCGCAAACCAACGACTTTCAAACTCGTCGAATTATAGGCTCACGGCGAATTGATACATTTAATGTATATCTTTTGCCTTGACCCATGCGCAACATGGAAGAAAAGCGCGGGTTGCAGGAGATGCGCGCCGATTGGCCAAATTGTGTGGAGGCTTGGCACGTTCTATCGGATGGTCCGGAGCGGCGATATGTTGGCGCCGGACCTCAATGCCAGGGCTCAGACTGCATCGCTTGCTGAGCAAAAGATTGGAGCGATTTATCCGAAATCATGACCTACGTCGTCACAGAGAATTGCATCAAGTGCAAATACACCGACTGCGTTGAAGTGTGCCCCGTGGACTGCTTCTACGAAGGCGAGAACATGCTCGTCATACATCCTGACGAGTGCATCGACTGCGGCGTGTGCGTGCCCGAATGTCCGGCGGAGGCGATCTTCTCGGACGCCGAACCACAGGCCACCGCGCATTGGCTCGACCTCAATCGCAAGCATGCGGATCAATGGCCGAACATCGTCGCGAAGAAAGCAGCGATGCCGGATGCCGATGCAGAGAACGGCCGTGCCGGGAAGGCCGCCGAGTTCTCGCCCGAGGCTGCGACCGAAGACGCAAAATAGCCCGTCTGCGAGAGGCAGCCTCGGCTATTCCCTGTTGAATTGATGCACGATGTTCCGGCGAGCGGCGCTCGCGGGAAACTACTGCTCTTTGTCGAAGCCGCGGATCGCCCATGCCGCTGCGAGGCCGAACAGCCAAAGCGCGATCGGCGGCGCGAACAGAAGAATGGGAACTTCGATCAGGTCGCCGCGGCTGTTCAAGCTGCCATGCGCGCCTTCGAGCATCAGGTAGATGGTCCAGCCCATGATCCAGCCGGCCGAGAGCAGCATCCAGACGCGGAAGAAGCCACGCTTCCAGTTCACCTGGCGGGCGTCGCTCAAGTCGACCGAGTCCCGGCGCGACAATCCAAAGTTCGGCATTCGGTCTCTCCTCGTGGGCAGGCGGGGAAGCCTAAGCTTTCCAGGTCGAGTCCGCTAGATCGCGTTTTAGCTCGCGCCATTGCGCATGAACAAGAATTTGCGAAAGGCCGGGCGGTCGCCAATATGTCGGACGGGCGCTTTTCGCCTATCCGCGGCGCAACTTTATGACGTCGAAGGCCGGTTCGGGCTTTGCGGGCCACTGCGCGACGATAACCCGCGCGTTCTAGGCAACGTGACGGCTTTGGGTACGCCTGCGGGCCGAAACTCTATGGCCGACCGGCAAGCGGACATATATTTCTCCAGCTTTTCCGGCTTCGGTCTTTGACTTATCAAGCGGCTTGTAATCAACCGGAAATCGCACCAACTTCTGTTGCCCCGGTTCGGCTCGATGGCCGCCGCATTCCCTACGTCCGAAAGACCCGTTCGAAATGGCCAAGTCGCATTTTCCGCTTATTTCGGCGCTGTCGGTGGCGATGCCACGCCGCAAGTTCGTGACGAAGAAGACGGTCAATGTCGGGTTTCTTGCGCCGCTGTCCGGCCCTTTGAAGTCCTGGGCGGAGCCAGGGTTCAATGGCTGTCTGATCTGGCAAGAGCGGATCAACGCGAGCGGCGGATTGCTGATTGGCGATCATCGCTACCTGATCAACGTCATTCCGTATGACACCCAGTTCCAGCCCGACCGCGCGTTCGAAGGCGCGCGCAAGCTCGTCATAGAGGACGAGGTGAAGTTTCTCATCATGGTCGGCGGCGACGACTTCTCGCGGCCGTTGAGGGATTTCCTGAACCAGCGGCGCATTCTCGTCAGCACGGCATTGCCGAGTGATCTCACGCCCGACTCGCGCACTCTGATTGCTCCGAGCGAAGTTCATCCGATTTACAACGTAACCGGCGTCGACTGGCTGAAGCGGACGCATCCGAACATCAAGACCGTCGCGATGTGCACGCAGAACGACGCGCACGGCATCCCGTCGATCGCTACGTATCGCGCGGCGTTCGAAGCCGCCGATATCGATGTTGTCGCCGAGCTTCTGTTTCCGATCGAGACCTCGGAATTCAAGCCGCTCGTTGAGGAACTGCTTGCGAAGAAGCCGGACCTTCTATGCTGGGACACGGCCTACGAGCCGTTCGTTCACGCGCTGACGATCGAAGCGTTCCGGCAGGGTTACCGTGGGCCGATCCTGTCGTGCACATGCGATAACTATGTCGAGCTGATCGCCAAGACGTCGGCCGAGTTCATGGAAGGCTTTGTCTTCCAGTTTCCTGATTTCGACGATCCGAGGCTGAACGATCAGCAGATCAGTTTCGAAAATCCGAACGGCTTTTACGAGGAATTCTGCGCGCGGTTTCCGGGCACATGGAGCGCGGTCTCGTGGCAATACGTGTCGGTGCTCGATATCTGGAAGTCGGCGGTCGAACGATGCCGCTCGTTCGAACCTGCAACCGTCATGGCGATGATGAAGGTCGGGGGCCGCAGCCGCAACGTTTTCGGGGACGCGATCTGGTGGGGCAGGGAGCTGTTCGGCATCGACAACGCGCTCGTCGGATATTGGCCGGTGGTGAGAATTCAGGACGGACGGGCGCGGATCGTGGAATTCGGCTCCATCCTCGATTGGTGGTCAAAGCATAAAGAGGTGCTGATCCGGCACATGCGGAAGATGGGGCTCATGTGGGATCAGCGCGAAGAGAAAATCGCGGGCAGCCGATATATTCTCTAGGCGCGGGATCGCGATCAGGGCTGATAGAGCAGATCCTGCTGATTGCTGGCGATGATGAGGTTCATGAACTCCATCGCGCCCTCGATGTCCCGGCTTTCCAGCGCCTCGAAAAGAGAGCGGAGCCGCTGGCGGCTGTCGCTGATCCGCTTCGGGGACAGCGATTGAATGCGCGTTGCAAGCCAGTGGGGCTGGCAGCGAACTTCGCCGACGATCCGGTACATGGTGATCAGCAGCCGGTTGTGCGTGCCTTCCGCAATCTTCATCAGGAACTGCTTTTCCAGATGCGCGAATTTCGCGGCGTCGGCGACGACGGTCTCGATATCTTCAAGGAGTGTACGCAGTTCGTTCAGGTCGCGCACGGACATGTATAGCGCGCCGAGCCTGACGATTTCCGGCTCCAGCAGCGAACAGACGACGCCCATCTCGAATGGAGACGCCGACTCTACGATCGGCTTGATGTCGAGATAATCCAGCGACGGCGGCGCCTGGACGGGTGCGCTTTGCGGAGCCGGTGCTGGCGGCTTGTAGACGACGTAAGTTCCGCTGTTGGCGCGTCGCACGACGACGCCGTAAGTTTCGAGAAATTCCAGAGCCTGCCGGACTGTCGAGCGCGTCAAGCCGAACTCGTCGGCGAAATTGCGCTCAGCTGCGAGGCGAGACCCGAAGGAATACTCGCCCGAAACGACGCGTTCGAAAATGCGGCGTGCGGCGAGTTTCACTTTCTCCTTGGCGAACGGCGGGTCGATGCCCTCCTGCTCCCAAGGTGGAATAGCTTTTGACATTGCCCCGGCCATTTCGTCTCCCGTGTTCGTTCGCGTTTCTGTGTTTTCTAGTCGCGATGTGCGTGTGCGCCGTCGCCGCTGTCAGGCTTCAGCCCGACTGTCAGATAGGCGGCGTCGATGAGCGGACGCATTTCGACGACTGTATTTTTCGCTACGGATCGCCATTGCGCCTCCGTGCTTTTGACGATGCGCACGCGTCGTGCGGGCAACGAGGCGCCGGTAAGATCGACAAGAACGCGGGTGCCGGTTGCGTCTTCACCGAATGCGGCGTGGATGGCTTGCGTGCGCAGTAGAGCGTGATCGGGTTCGGTACTGTCTGCGCAGACCTGATCGTAGATCGAATCCGTGAGGGCCGCGGCGCCGGCGCAGAGCGTCAGATATTTCTTGCGGCGGAGGCCTGTCAGCACGTCGGGGTGATTGGCTGCGAGCAGGAAATGAAACATCGAGCTGCTTGCCGTCGACGGGATGTCCATCCGCTGGACCCAGGCTTCAACATTTCGCCATTGCGTGCGCGCAGCGCTCAGAGCGGCGATCGCTTGCGTGCGACGACCGGCAATGAGTTCGCCCAATCCAAGATTGCTGAGAGCTGCCGCGCGGCGCGGATCTTCGTCGGGCAAGTGATCGGCGAAGGTGCAGCTATCCCGCCAAAACGAGGCGGCTTCGTCGATGCGTGCCTCTTCGACGGCGCGCAGACCTGCCAGCGTGCAGGCAAGCCAAGCATCGGGCCGGTTCATCTCATTCACTATGTCCGGCTCCTCAAACGCATCGGTCACGACGTCTGGTTATGAAACTGGCATGGAAAGCGCACAAAATCAAACCAAAAATCACCAATTACCACCAGGGTTTCCAAAACGATTATAATTCAACAAACAGAAGCTTTATTTCGCAAATGCACAGTATTTCCTAGTCATGCTCAAAGCTTGAGCAAGGCCAAAAATTTCCCCACCGGAAACGAATTTTAACTTGCTTCCTTTGCAATATGTGAAAATATCGCACCCATCAATCAAGAAATGTCGAAATTGGTCATTATTTGGCACGATTGGTTGAAAAACAAACAAAAGATAACTGCATCGCAAAAGCGGCAGAACACGTTTCCTGGGAGGGAAATAATGACAGTTGAAGCAGCAAGCTTTTCAGGGGGGCAAGCCCCAAAAGAACTTGTACGGTCGATAGACTGGCGTGGCGCATTTTGGGTGGCGAGCGGCGTGCCGGCGCTGGTGCTGTTCTCCATCGGCGGCATCGCGGGCATGACCGGCAAGGTGGCGTTCCTCGTTTGGGCCGCCTCGATGGTGATGGGATTCATCCAGTCATTCACGTATGCGGAAATCGCCGGACTGTTTCCGAACAAGTCGGGTGGTGCGTCGATCTATGGCGCGGCGGCATGGGTTCGCTATTCGAAGATCATCGCGCCGCTGTCGGTGTGGTGTAACTGGCTGGCGTGGACGCCCGTGCTATCGCTCGGCTGTTCGATCGCCGCGGCCTACATTCTGAATGCCGTCGGTCCAATCCCGGCTACGGATTCGCCGGAAGTGCTCGCCTGGGTGCAGGCGCACGCGGCTTCGCTCACCGCTGATAGCCCGCGCGTCGTTGAGTGGCTCGCGGCCAACGCCGGCAAGACATCGGCTGATGCCATCAGCGCCCTGCTGGCGCTCGACGGTGTTGCAGCGCTGACTCCGACCATCCGCACATGGAGTCTGTTCACTCAAAGCCTCGGTCCGGTTACGTTCTCGCTCAACGCCGTGTTCTTCATCGGTGCGGTGCTGATGCTCGTCACCTTCGCCATCCAGCATCGCGGCATTCTTGGAACCGCGAGCGTTCAGAAATATATCGGACTGCTGGTGATCATCCCGATGCTGATCGTCGGCGTCGTTCCGATCCTGACCGGGCAGATCGACTGGTCGAACTATTCGCCGCTGGCGCCGTTGAAGGCGGCGGCTGTTGCGGAGACTGGTCCGTGGGACATCAACGGCTGGACGTTGGTGCTCGGCGGCATGTTCATCGCGGCCTGGTCGACGTACGCGTTTGAGACGGCCATCTGCTACACGAGCGAATTCAAGAATCCCAAGACCGACACGTTCAAGGCGATCTTCTATTCCGGTCTCTTGTGCCTGCTGCTCTACACTCTGGTGCCGTTCACGTTCCAGGGCGTTCTCGGTCTCGACGGCATGCTCGCTGCACCGATCGTCGACGGTTCTGGCGTCGCGGCAGCGATGGCCAAGATGGTTGGCGGCACGGGCTTCCTGGTCAACATCATGGTCATGATGATGATCCTCGCGCTGATGCTGTCGATCATGACGGCGATGGCCGGCTCGTCGCGCACCTTGTACCAGGGTTCGGTCGACGGCTGGCTTCCGCGCTTCCTCGACCACGTCAACAGCCACGGCGCACCGACGCATGCGATGTGGACGGATCTCATCTTCAATCTCGGCCTGCTTGCGATTGCGGCCGCGGATGCGACGAGCTTCTTCTTCATCCTGGCAGTGTCGAACTGCTGCTACATCATCTTCAACTTCCTGAACCTCAACTCCGGCTGGCTGCATCGTATCGATAACGGCCATATCGAACGTCCGTTCAGGGCGCCGACGCTGTTGCTCGCGCTTGGCGTGCTGTTCTCATTCGTCAATGCCGGGCTGATGGGTGCGGGTGCGAAGGTGTGGAACCCGCTGGCGCTGACGTCGGCTGCGATTGCGGCGGCGCTGATCATTCCGGTGTTCTGGTTCCGCCACTACGTTCAGGACAAAGGGCAGTTCCCGCAGCACATGCTCGATGACCTGAACCTGACGACGGACAGCCTCCGGGCGCGTAAGGCGGGCATCCTGCCCTACATCGTCCTGCTCGCCGGCGTTTCCGTCGTCCTCGTCGCTAACTGGTTCTTCCAGCTTGCGGGGTGAAGCATAAGATATTGATCGCGGCGAAGAACTTCAGGCTGAACAATTTACGTTCTGCAGCTTCGCCGCGATCCCATTATTTTTATAAGGGAGAGCACTTGGAGAAATGATTCAACCAGGATTTAAAAGTCGGCCGACTTACGAGAAACTGAAGCCGGACCCATTCGCCAAAAGCAATATCGTTATCGTCGACACCGAAGGAAGCGACGCATTCGTCGACTTGGCGGGCGCTGCGAGCGCGGAATTTCTTGCTCGAACGACCGTGATGCTCGACCGCGAGTCGGCTTCGGATGACGCCGTCGCGAACAAGGTGAGGGCAACGAATGTCGGGAACCTGTGGACCTTTCCGACGCTCGAAACTTTGATTGCGCGCTTTGACAGCGTGCTCGCCATTTCAAAAATGGGCACGCGTATCTATGCGGCCGGACGCGAACCGCTGATCGGCTCCGTCGTGAAGACGGCTATTGGGCACGGTGTTTCTTATACTTCCGTCTATCGAGAGCACCGCGGATCGCTCAAGCGTCGCGTCCAGTGCGTGCACTGCAAGGGTTACACCGAAAACGTGACGACCAATCCGGTGCGCTGCACGCACTGCGGCCTCACGCTGCTCGTGCGCGATCATTATTCTTGGCGCATTGGAGCATTTCAGGGCGTCTGCATCGACGCCGAGAAGCCGGGCGAAGTTCCAGAGACAAAGGTTGATTTTGCATGACTACGAACGCCTCGCGGCGTGTGCGCGTCGAGGAACTCGAGCGCGTCGCCAATCGCATCAAAAGGTTTTCATTCGTCCCCGTTGACGGGCAGCCGCTGCCGATTTTCTCGGCCGGTTCGCACGTGATCGTCACCATGCGCGACGGGAACCGCGTATTCCGCAACCCTTACTCGTTGATGAGCTCGCCGCTCGACACGAGCACCTATCAGATCAGCGTTCTGCGCGTCGACGACACGCGCGGCGGTTCGGCGTTCATGCATGAGAATGTCTCAAAGGGCATGACGCTCGAAATCAACGAGCCCGTGAATCTTTTTCCGGTCGATCGCACGGGCCGGAAGCACATCCTGTTGGCGGGCGGGATCGGGATTACGCCGTTCATGGCGATGATGGCGCAGTTCAAGCACGACAAGACGAATTTCGAACTGCACTACGGCGTGCGCTCCCTGGAAGAGGGTGCCTACTGCAGCCTGCTCAACGCCAACGACGCGGGTGTCTTCCTCTATCGCGCTGACCTCGGGCAGTTCATTCCGCTTGAGCAAATTCTCGAGAACCAGCCGCTCGGTACGCATCTGTATGTCTGCGGCCCGCAGGGAATGATCGACTGGGTTCTGAAGACGGCGAAAGAGCAAGGCTGGCCGAAAGAAAACGTCCATTACGAGCACTTCGCTGCGCCCCCGCCGGGACGGCAATTCGTCGTCAAGCTTGCAAAGTCAGGGCGCGAGATCGTCGTCGGCGAACATCAAAGCATTCTGGAAGCCTTGGAGCAGGCCGGCGTGGACGCGCCCTACCTCTGCAGAGGCGGCGCATGCGGCCAGTGCATCACGAACGTTTTGGAAGTGAACGGAAAGATGCTCCACAACGACCATTACCTATCGGACGATGAAAAGAGCTGCGGAAACAAGATCGCGACATGTGTGTCTCGAATGGACGGCGGCAGCCTGACACTCGATCTCTGAGACGCACCGGTAAAATAAAGGATGATGCCATGAATACGATTTTCAAAGACGAGACATTCCGGGACGACTTCACATTTTCCAACAGCCCGGCGGCGATCAAGCGTTTTCCCTTTCCCTATTGGGAAGACAAGTATCGCTACTCAGTGAATATCGAGCCGCATGTGCCGGGCCCGAAGGGGTCGGTGTATGAATTTCCGTTCGACGTCGATGAGCACTACGTGTCCGACATGCGTGACCGCGCACTCGTGCTCAAAGAAGATCCGACGCGCTGCCAAGCGCTGCCGCACATGATGCTGGCGCAGTGGGATACGCTCGAGCTGATCATGACCAGCCTAGCGCGCGACTATCCCGAGCACTTTTCGCTCGAGAGAAACGGTGACGATTGGCACTGGATCAATCGCCCGCTCAGGATCGAGAACAAGTTCCGTTTTGGCGATGCTTCGACGCTGCCTTACGAACCGATGGAATACATCACACGCCAGTGCCAGGGCGATTTCACGCTTTCGGATCAGCGCGACAACAATCTTTGGATGGATGCGGGCATCGCGACGGCGCAAGCCGACTGGTCGTTGGATTTCGACGTCGGCATGAACTTCATGGAGTGGCATGCGCCCGTGCCGCTGGCGCATGAAGCAGGCGTTTTCGATCGCGCGCTGAAATTCCTTCTCGCGCTTCAGTATGGAAAGCCCGTGCGTCGTCTCAACTGGACGATGACGATCAATCCGCGCCTCGATACGAGCCCAGAAAACTATCACAAATGGGGCCCCGATCGCGCGACTGTCACGCCGGAGAACGTGGGCGATAAGGTGCATTTGCGCGTCGAACTTCAGGCGCTCTGGCGTCTGCCGCGCTCCAACGCAATTCTGTTTTCGATCCGCGCCTATCTGATCAAGATGGACGAACTCGTCACCGACCTTAACAAGGCTCGGAGAATGCATCGCGTTCTTCAGACGCTGCCGCCGGAGCTGGCTGAGTATAAGGGCATCACCCGCTACTTCGATGTCACGAAGGAATGGCTCGCCAAGTACGATGACGGCAAGCCCACGCCTGTCGGCTTTTTGTTCGAATAAGAAAGTAAGAAGCGATAGTCGGGCCTTAGGCCCTGAACGTAAATTGCAAGAGGAAAGCTAATGTCTTTTTCGCGCCAATCGGCTCTTAACGATCGCCACAGGGCACTGGGCTCGGATCTTTCGACTGCCTGGAACGACATGCCGATCCCGCAGAATTATTCCACGAATCCCTATGACGAAACGGAGGCTGTCCGCAATCGCGCGGGTCTGTTCGACGTGTCGGGACTGAGATTGGTCAATGTCAGCGGACCGGACGCGCAGGCGTTTCTCAATCACCTTCTGACGACCGATATTTCGAAAACCAAGGCCGGCGATTCCCACATTAGCAACATCGTCAATGCCAACGGCGGACTGATCGACGACGTGCTGGTCTATGTCGATGGCCCGGACCAGTTCCGTGTCTCGCACGGCGGCGGCAGCTTCGAGGAAGCGGCGGAAGCCGCCAAGGGCGGTTTTAACGTCAAGGTGGAGCGCGATAACGACGTCCACATCCTATCGCTTCAAGGCCCGCTTGCACTCGAAACGTTGGCACCGCATACGCCGATGGACCTGGCCGGGCTCGGCTACTTCCGTCATCAGAAGACGACGCTGTTCGGAAAGCCGGTTTCGCTCGCGCGCGGCGGATATTCCGCAGAGCGCGGCTATGAGGTGTTCTGCTCGGCCGCGGACGCGCCGTTCCTCTGGGACTCGATTCTGAAAGCTGGCAAGGATGCTGGCATCGTTCCCGCTTCGTGGTCGTGCCTCGATATCATCCGGGTGGAAGGCGGACTGTTGTTTTTCCCGTTCGATATGACGAACGAGGATACGACGCCTTGGGAAGTGCGCGCCGACTGGACCATCGACTTGTCGAAGCCGGCCTTCGTCGGCAAAGATGCGCTTGCCGCCAAGAAAGGCAAAGAGCGTTCGTTCATCGCGGGCGTCGAAGTCGAAGCAGGAAAAGCGATCGAACCGGGTTCGAAGATCACGGCGAATGGCGAGCAAGTCGGCGTCGTCTGCAGCTCGACGTTCAGCCAGCACCTGATGAAGTCGCTGGTCATGGCGCAGATCAAGCCGGAATTCACGAAACTTGGGACCGAGCTGACGTTGCACGACGATAAGAATTACACGGGTACTGTGGTGCGCATGCCGTTTTACGATCCTATGCGCCTGCGAACCCATCCTCAATCGGAACGCGCATAAACCCTGTCATTCGGCATGTGCGCAAACTTGGCTAGGGGCAATTGCCTCTAGCCACTTTCATCCAAAGCGCCGGCGGCTTTTCTGAGCCATCAAATTTGCCGCCGGCGTAAATCTTTGACGGCCGTCAATGCGTCGCGACGAGGGTCGTCCAAAAGCAACCCAAGGATAGCTTGGCAAAAACAACAAGAGTCGTGTCGCACGCGTATTTATATCGCTATCCGATATGTTGGGATGGAATTGGAAGGAGAAGGCCATGGCGCAAGCTAACATTTATCAGCGCATCGGTGGGGCGCCGGGTTTGCGAAAGCTCGTTGAGACGTTCTACGACATCATCGAATTCGAGCCGCAGGGCAAACTCCTCAGCATTCTCCATCTTCGCGGCATGGGCATCGCGAATTCGCGCGAGGAGCAGTTCAATTTTCTGTCTGGATTCTTCGGCGGGCCGAAGCTCTACATCGAGAAACACGGTCATTCGGACGTGCGGGAAATGCATCGCCACGTCGAGGTCGGTCCTGCCGAGCGCGACTCCTGGCTGGAGTGCATGCAAACGGCAATCGAGCGACTGAATTACGATCGCGAGCTTGGCGACGAGCTGATGCGGCACTTCCGGATGGTGGCAAACGCTCTCGAGGTCGAGAACCGCACGAATGAGAAGAACAGGCAACTTCTGGCGGCCTGGAAATAGACGCACCGATTATCGCGGTCGAATTTGCAAAGAATTGAACTTCGACGCGGAGGCAAACTCTGCTGCTCCGCGCCGTAGGCTTGTCGCGAGGACGGTCGGCGATCGCTCGAAGCGATTATTGCGTCGGCGCTGTCGTTTTAACCGGAGAAAAGAGTCCGAAGGCATTGCCGTCGGGATCCTGCACGATTGCGATGCGTCCAATCTTTGTTGCATCCGCAGGCGCGCGCAAAATCTTGCCGCCCTTTTTCAGCGCTTCGCCAACTGCCGTGTCGACATCGGCGACCTGAATATACATGAGCCAGCCCGGCTTCGGATCGCTCGCGTCCTTGCCCTCATATTTCGTCATGCCCGCGGCTTCCGTCGAGCCAGCGGAAAACAGTGTGTAAGCTGGTTCGCCCGGCGCAGGCGCGCGTGTGTTGTCGTCGGCCGCGACGATCTTCGGCGTCCATCCGGCAACCGTTTGATAGAAGTCGCGGCTGCGGTCGGGATCGGAGGCGACGAGTTCGTTCCACCAGACGGTGCCGTTATCGGCATCGGTTGTCGCCTGCGGACTTTGCGCCGCCACCGGTAACGACATGGCGCCTGTCATCAGCGCGGCTGCCAAAATCGAAAATGCGGCGTTGCGGCTGCGCGATCTATTTACGTTGCTGCGCATGGGTGGCTCCTGCTCAAAACCGAGAACTCGACGGATTAAAGCAAGAGCGATGCCAACGCTTCGCACGAGCGTTAAGGCTGCGCTTATTTCGGTCGGCAAGCCAAAATGTAGGTGAAGCCCCGATATCGTTTGAAGTCGCGGCCCGCCTCGAACGGCGTGATGCGAACGCTTGTGCCATCCTTGGGCGGATCATTGATGCCAAGCATATAAAGGGGGTCGATCAGCTGGGCGGTTTCGTTCCACCATTCTGGGGCGTCGTAACGGTTTTTGCGCCAAACGAGATCATCGCTACCGACTTCCCAGACCTCCCAATGGACTTCGGGAAGATAAGATGACTGCTCGCCCGGACGACTGACGCGCGCAAGCTTTTGTCCGCGTTCAATCTTCTGTCCGACCTTCAAGTGCTTGATTTCGTCGAAGTTCAGGTGATCGAACTCCGAGTAGTAGTATTTCGAGCCGTTCGGCAAATTCACGTCGCGGCGATCGTGTTTCAAAAGAAGAGCGCCTTCCGAACCCCACTGCCAATTGGCTTCCCATACGGCGCGAACCGTTCCGGATGCTGGGGCGAGAATCCATTCTCCGAATTTTCCTGCGTCGATGCCGGAGTGAATCTCGTCCCGGCGCGATCCATCGATATCGATCCAGCTTGCGTAGAGCGACGTAATTGGAGAGCACTTGAAGTTCGACGGATAGACGGGTTTCAGACCTGTTTCCTTAATCCCGTAGCCTTTTTTCATGTCAGCCGTGTCGATTACCTCGGGTTCCGATTGCGCCGCATTCGGATTCAACGCCAAGAACGCGCCGACGCCGAAGACGGCGATCGTCGCTAATGCAAATTGCACGCCTCGATTTTGTTTGGATTTCGTCACGCGGGTCCCGTCTGGCACGCGATCGTCGCATCAAACTGCATGATGACGGCGAAGCGCACACGGTCTTTCACATATGCGCTCGATCAAATTTGGCCAGAGCATCAACGGTCAATCGTAAACGATATTTTCACTTTTAATCGCGCGCACGCAATTCGATTCAATTGCAAAGGTTGCCGACCGGTTAATTGGCACGCCTTTTTAAAGCAGATCGCAGTCGGCCCCATCCTGGTATCGAGGCTCTTCTGTGTATTGCGGCGAAATCATCTCCAAGAAATCGGCTTTTGCCGCGATTTTTAGTCGAATTGGATCGCTTTTCGGCGACGGCGTCGCGTCATCAGAAGCAACGTCGAGGGATGATCGACGCGCGCCGATTGAGGGACAAGAGGCCGTTCCAGGTGTGCGGATTTGGTACGTCGAACACAATCCCAATGCCAATCCGGAAGACGACAAGGCGTTTTTAACTAAAGCGGACTTCGCCGAATTCGCGGCGATCCGGCATTTGGAAACGCGCAAGCGGTCGCTCGTTGTTCGGGCTGCTTTGCGTCAAGCGCTGTCGGACAGTGTTGGCGGAAAGGTGACACCGGATGCGTGGTGCTTCGCACGCACGGAGAACGGTCAGCCGATCCTCGTGAACGGCGAAAACAACCTTAAATTCAACTGTTCGCATACGTCATTTATGTCCGTCATTGTGGTTTCTACCGTCGGCGATGTGGGGGTCGATATCGCTGACGCGTCGTTCGATTACGCCGACGATTGGCTCGGCGAAGTCATGTCGAAGCGTGAACTCAAGGCCCTTGCAAAGCTTACGGGGGGCAAGCGTGCGGATGCCGTTTCCCGGCTTTGGACACTCAAGGAAGCCTACGTGAAGATGCTTGGCACCGGAATTGCTGAGATCGCGGATGTCGCCTTCGATCTTGGTGACGATCGCCTTCTTTCGGGAAGTTCTCACGACTGGTTTCTGCAACCCGTTTTCAGGACTTGGATCGTCAACAGTCAGGGGCGTCGCTACTCCGTAGCGCTCGCGTCGGGTTCTTTCACTTCGATGCGGGCTCCATTGAGCCGCTGTTTGAGTGAGGATGCCCGTGGCTATTCAAGAGATCGATTTCCAGCTTTGGCAGGATGAGAGGCCTCGCGAGCCACGTCTTCTTCATCATCATTTCGAACAGCAGGCGCTGCTGCGACCCGATCACCCGGCCGTGGAGTTCGCCGGTCAGATCCTTACTTATGAAGAGCTCGATTGCGACGCGAACCAGATCGCTCACTTTCTGACTCAGATGGGTGTTGGCGTCGGTTCTCTGATCGGGCTCTGCCTGAAGAAGTCGCCCAGGCTTTACGCCGCCATGCTCGGCATTCTCAAGGCCGGTGCGGCTTACGTTCCGATTGACCCGAAATGGCCGATGGACCGCATTCGCGCCATCGCCGACGACGCGCAGCTGAAGTTCATGGTGTCGGAAGGCACCCTTGCTGACGGTTTCGAGGGCGAACTCGATGCGCCTTTGCTGCGTCTCGATACGGCGCATGATGACATTCTGGTTCAGCCGGTCGTTCCCGTGATCGATTTCGAGCAGGCGCTTACGCCCGCCGCGCTGAGCTACATCATTTACACGTCGGGTTCGACCGGGCGGCCGAAAGGCGTGATGATCGAACACCGCAACGCTTTGGCGTTCGTGAAGTCGCTCAAGACCGTTTATCGTGTCACCGATCACGACCGCGTCTATCAAGGTTTCTCGACGGCGTTCGACGCTTCGGTCGAGGAGATCTGGGCTGCATTCTCGCGTGGCGGCACGCTGGTCGTTCCGACCGAAGAGATTCAGCGTTCGCCGGCCGATGTTGCCGAGTTCCTCAACACGAATAACGTGACTTATTTTTCCACCGTTCCGACGATGCTGGCGATGATCGACCGGGATCTCGATACGGTGACGACGCTCGTGCTCGGCGGTGAAGCTTGCTCCAACGAATTGGTGACGCGTTGGGCCCGGCCGGGCCGGCGCATGCTCAATACGTATGGGCCAACGGAAGCGACGGTCGTTGCAACCTGGTCGGAATGCATCAGCGGCGAACCCGTTTCCATCGGCAAGGCACTTCCGGGATACTCAACCTACGTCCTCGATGAAAACTTGCAGCCGGTGGCGCCGGGAGAATGCGGTGAACTGTTCATCGGTGGGGCCGGTGTCGGCCGCGGCTACATGAACTCCGAGGCACTCACCTCGCAGCGCTTTATCGCCAACCCGTTCGAGCCGGAAAGGAAAGACCGGCTTTACAGAACGTTCGATCACGTGCGTCTCGGAGACGATGGAGCGCTGTATTTCCTCGGTCGTCTCGACGATCAGGTCAAAATTCGCGGTTTTCGTATCGAGCTGTCAGAAATCGAATCCGTCCTCATCGAAAATCCGGCGATCAAGGCAGCGGCGGTCGCCGTGACCGAGATCGGCGAGATGAAGCAGCTTGCTGCGTACATCGTCGTCAACGAACAGGTGGTCGATCTCGACCGGCAGGCGATCGGAGAAAATCTTCGCAATCGACTTCCACCCTACATGGTGCCGCAATATCTCGATGTGATCGAAGAACTGCCGATGATGTCGAGCGGCAAGGTCGATCGCAAGAGCTTGCCCAAGCCTCAGACGCTGCTGAACGGGCCGAGTGAAATCGTTTTGCCGGAAAGCGATCTCGAGAAGCGACTTGCAGCATCTTGGGCCACGGCGTTTCAGCTTTCCGAGGTCTCGGTGACGGCAGATTTCTTTCTCGACCTCGGCGGGCATTCGCTGCTCGCCTCGCAGGCCGTCAGTGTTGTCAGGGCCGCCGTGCCGGACGCGCCGATTTCCGTGCGCGATTTTTATGATCACCGCACGGTAAGGCAACTCGCGCGTGCTCTTGAAGCGCGCGGTTTCGGCGGGGCGGCGAGTTCCGATGACGCGGCCGTTCAGGTGAAGCCAGACAAGCAGTCCGGCGTGCTGATGCGCTGGACGGTTGCGACGCTGCAGGCCGTGAGCATTTTTGTCTATTACGGCATCGTCGCTGCGCCGCTGGCGTTTGTCGCCGTGATTGCGACGTCGGTAATCGACGGCGAAATTGCGTGGCCTCAGGCTGCGGCGATCATGACTGCGGTCGGCTTCGGAATTTGGCCGTGCGCGTTACTGTTCACCGTCGCGCTCAAATGGCTGGTCATTGGGCGCGTGAAGCCTGGGCGGTATCCGCTTTGGAGCTTCTATTATTTCCGTTGGTGGCTGGTGCAGTGCTTCCAGCCCCTCGGCTGGGCGGACATGTTTTCCGGCACGCCGCTGATGAGTCTTTACTGGCGCGCGATGGGCGCCAAGATCGGTCGCAACGTCACGCTTTCGACGGCGATTTGCGGTGCGTTCGATGCGGTAACGATCGGCGACGGCTCGAGTGTCGGGCTTGAAACGCAGATTTTGGGATATCGCGTCGAGGACGGGCATCTCGTCATTGCGCCCGTGGAAATCGGAGCGAACTGCTTTATCGGCATGCATTGCAATCTCGGGCTTGGCACGAGAATGGGGAACGGCGCGCGGCTCGACGATATGTCCGCGCTCAGCGATGGAACGGTGATGAAGGACGGCGAAGGCCGTCGCGGTTCGCCGGCACGGCCCGCCGATGTCGATGTGCCGTCGCGGCAAGCAGACTCGCGCAGAGGTGCGCGGTTCCTGTTCGGTCTCCTCCACCTCGCATCTATCTATGCGATGGGCTATTTTCTGCTCCTGACGCTTGCGCCGTCGATGGCGTTGATCCTTGGCGGTCTCTGGCTTGCGGGCCCGATGGGCGGCGCAATCGGTGCGTTCGCCGCCGTGCCGGTCGGCATTCTGACGTATGTCGGCTGCGCGGTTCTGCTGGTGCGCCTGCTGCCGCCGCTCGAAGCCGGAAGCATGTCGATCTACAGCGGAGCGTATCTCAAGCATTGGTTTGTCAGCTACCTGCTCGAGAACACCAAAACGATTTTGCAGCCGATCTATGGGACGATCTACTGCCCGTCGCTGCTGCGCGCGCTCGGGGCGAAGATCGGTGCAGGATCTGAGGTTTCGACGGTTTCGCACATCACGCCCAATCTCTTGGAAGTTGGCGAGAAAAGCTTTCTCGCGGATGCCTGCCTCGTCGGCGGCCAACGCATCAATGGCGGTACGGTTGAAGTTGGCAAAGTGAGCATCGGCGCGCGCAGCTTTATCGGTAACAGCGCGGTCGTTGCCGGCGGACATACGATCGGCAGCAATGCCTTGATCGGCGCGGCGTCGACTCCGCCAGCGCAGGTCAGAGATGTTCCGGACGACACGAAATGGTTCGGCGCTCCCGGATTTGCCCTGCCGCAGACTCAGCAGGAGACGTCGTTCGACGACAAGGAAATCTTTGCGCCGACACGTGGAGCGCTGGTCGCCCGCACGCTGACGGACACGGCGCGGGTTCTGCTGCCGGGAACAATTTTTGCGCTCGAAATGGTGACGTTCGCCACGCTGATTGTGCTCGCACACCGCGCGATGATGCCGACGTGGCTGCTCGTCCTCTTCGTGCCGCTGCTGGCGTCGGCGTTGGCGTTCGTGTCGATGCGGTTGTCGGCGCTTGTGAAAGCGGTATTCATTGGCCGCAATGCTCCGGTGACGAAGCCGCTCTGGTCGCGTTTCATCTGGAATAACGAGCTGGTCAATGGCGTTTATGAAACCGTCGCCGCGCCTGCGATGGCACCGTTGCTCGGCACGCCGTTTCTCGCCGCGTATCTGCGCTTGATGGGCTGCAAGGTCGGGAAATGGTGCTACCTCGGCACGACGCTGTTTTCGGAGTTCGACCTCGTCGAGATTGGCGACCGTGCCTGCCTGAATATCGGCTCGACCATTCAGACGCATCTGTTTGAGGATCGGGTGTTCAAGGCTGACGTCGTCAAAATCGGTGACGGTTGCAGCGTCGGCAACATGGCGGTCGTTCTCTACGGAACCGAAATGCGAGATCGCTCGAACCTCGGACCTCTATCGGTTCTCATGAAAGGTGAGATGCTGCCCGAGGCAAGCCGGTGGCATGGAACGCCGTGCGAGCCTGTGGCGCTGGTGAAGCCGCGTACGGCCGAAGCTGTCAAGCCGATATCCCCAGAATTGGATATGAATATACAGTTAAAACCTGAGCGGCGGCGTGTGAAAGACAGCGCGGGATCGCTACAGCCTGCGGCGTGACCGCAATAGCCGAAAAACTGTGACATGCGTGCCATTGCGCGTCGAGCTTTTCGGGCTTGACGCGCCCTTCGCCTCGACACCTTCAGGCGAATCACTCTGACTCAATTTTGAATTGAGACGCACAAGGAGCGCTGCCTTCCAGCCGGCGCAGTTGTGCAGGGTGTCAACGCCCTTTCGGAGTGGGTACATGAAACTCGTTTTGGGATCCCTATCGGCTGCAGCGCTGCTGTGCTCCATGGCAGGCACTGCGTACGCAGATGGTCCTTTCGGCTCCTTGAAGGATACGGCGCCGGTTATCGAGCAGCCGACCTGGTCGGGAGTCTACTTCGGTGCGGGCTGGGGCTACGGTCACAACCGCTCGAAGAATAACTATCGCGACAATAGTGGCGACCCCGATTCATCTTCATCACGCACCGAGCACGCGGACGGTGGATTGGTCTCGCTGCTTTACGGTGCGGACCGACAGATCGGCGACCGGTTCGTTGTCGGTATCTTCGGCGATATCGATCTTTCGGATATCACGCGCGGCAACCGCGATGAGCATAACGCGCTGGAGATCGACCGCGCCTGGGCGATCGGCGCACGTGCCGGCTTCCTCCTCAACAGCCGCACGCTGATCTTTGCCACCGCAGGCTATACGCAAGCGCATTTCGACAATGATGGCTGGTGGGACATCGATCCGCCTACGTCTCCGGGAACGACGCTGCGTGGCCGGGGCTCGCGCACGTTCGGGGGCTACTTCGTTGGCGGCGGCGTTGAATCGCGGCTGACCGACAACTTCTTCCTGCGTGGCGAAGTGCGGTACTCGGACTTCGCGGGACGCGTGACGAACTCAGGAAATTTTGAAGATGCGGACTACGTTGACTCGGAAGTTCCGTCGCTTCTGACGGCACGCGCATCGCTGGTCTACAAGCTCGGCCGTTCGGAGGTTCTGAACCCGGGCAGTGAAATCGATGATACGCAAGGTCCCAAGTACATCAGCTACGCGGGCGTCGAGGGTGCGAACCACGCCTGGGCTTTCTATACCGGTGCGCTCGCCAAGCTGAACGGCGGCTTCTACACCGACGGCTTTGTTCTGCGCTCGGAAGGCATCATCGCCGACTACGATTATCGGGCGACGGGCGGCGTGTTCACGCCTGATCCGGGTGCATCGGCGCCCGCCGGCACCAAGATCGATGCCAGAGACCGCTCTCTCGACGTGATGCTCGGTTATCAGTGGGTGCGGGACAGATGGAGCGCGACCGCCTATATCGGTTACGAAGTGCGCGACGTGCACCTGTCGCCGGATGATCTGAACAACGACGTTCGCGGCACGGACTCCGGCCTGAAGGTTGCCTTCGAACTCGAAACCGACGACACCAGCGACGATCGGTTCTACGGTTCGTTCGAAACCAGCTATTCGATGGCGTTCAATTCGTATTGGGCACAGGGCCGGCTCGGTTATAACTTCCAGAAGATGTTCGGTGCTGAAAGCGTCATCTTCGGACCGGAAGCCTCGGTTCTTGATGACGACGGCGACGTGGCAACGCGCGTCGGTGCGTTCACGACCTTGCGCTATAACGTGACGCCGAAAATTCCGATGCGCTTGACGTTCAATATCGGCAATCAGTTCGTCAACGACAGCGGCGAATCCCGTAGCGGTGGCGAAGGCCTCTACGGTGGTGGCATGGTCCGCTTCGACTACTGATGGCCGTCCGGCAGCAAGCTCCGGCTGCATGCCGACGATGATTTAAAGCGCTTCCGTTTCCCAACGGGGGCGCTTTTTCTTGTGCGATTATATTTTGAAATGCTTCGGAAGGTTGTTGCAACGTCATGAGCGTCTTGGTCACGGGCGGCGCCGGATACATCGGCAGCCATATGGTTCTCGAACTTCTGGATGCCGGCGAGAACGTTGTCGTCATCGACAACCTGTCGACGGGCTATCGCTGGGCCGTCGCGCCGGGTGCAGACCTCGTCGTGGCGGATATTGCAGACACCGACGTCGTTCGGCAAACAATCCGCGACCATGATGTGAACGCAATCATCCACTTCGCGGGATCGATCGTCGTGCCTGAGTCCGTTGCCGATCCGCTCGGCTACTATCTGAACAATACGGTCAAGTCGCGCGGGCTGATTGCGACGGCCGTGGAATGCGGCGTCAAAAATTTCATCTTCTCGTCGACGGCCGCCGTCTATGGCAATCCCAAGGAAAATCCTGTCACGGAAACGGCGGCGCTGTCGCCGATGTCGCCTTACGGATCGTCGAAGCTGATGACAGAAATCATGCTCGCGGATACGTCGCGTGCGCACGATTTTCGCTTCGTCGCGCTGCGCTATTTCAACGTCGCGGGCGCCGATTACAAAGGCCGCTCGGGACAGTCGACGCCGAAAGCGACGCATCTGATCAAGGTCGCGTGCGAGACTGCGGTCGGCAAGCGCGGCCAGATGGAAGTCTTCGGGACCGATTACCCGACGTCCGATGGAACGTGCGTTCGCGACTACATTCAGGTGAATGATCTGGCGGCCGCTCATCGGGCGGCACTGAAATATCTGCGCAGCGGCGGGGCGTCGGAGATTTTTAATTGCGGATATTCGAAGGGGTATTCGGTGCACGAGGTCATCGCGGCGGTGAAGCGCGCCTCGGGGAACGATTTCAAAGTCGTGCTGTCGCCGCGCCGGGCCGGCGATCCGGCGGCGATCGTTGCGGCATCGTCCAAGGTTCGCGACGCGCTCGGATGGACGCCTCAGCATGACAATCTCGATGAGATCGTGCTCCAGGCGCTGAACTGGGAGCGCGGCGTCGATCGCTTGAAAGCTTCGGCCACCTAGCAAAGCGTCGTTGTCGCTCAGGCATCGGCCTGGCGTTGTCGGCGCGGCTTCCCATCATGTTCCGATCTTGCCGCCGCCCTTGCGCGTGATGGCGACGACGGACGGACGCGCCGGCATGTCGGGTTTGAAGTCCGGCCAGCGCGTCGAAAGATCTTCGTAATACGAATAGCGGCCGAACTCAGGCCAATCCGGTCCGTCATCAGCGGGATGCTGAACGGCGACGAACGCCGTCGTGTCGTCGGGTGTGAAGCAAGGGCCGCACATTTCGGCGCCGTGCGGCACGCGGAAGAAGAGCTTCGACGTGGCGCGTGATGGTCCGTCGGTGTCGACGGCCCAAAGTCCGTCGGCGCGGCCGGTCGCCTTGGCATCGTTGCCATCGGTTGCGACCCACAACCGTCCTGCGGAATCGACGACTGCGTTGTCCGGCATACCGAACCAACCATTTTTGCTCGTCTCGGTGGAGAATGTCGCTCCGACCGCCGCGACGGACGGATCTCCGCACTTGAGCAGAATTTCCCAGCGGCCGTGCGTTGCTGCGTGGTCGCCGCCATCTTCGATGATTTCGATGATATGCCCGAAGGCATTTTCGGCGCGCGGGTTCGCGGCGTCGACCTCTTCCGGCTTTCGCTTCGTGTTGTTGGTCAGCATGATGTAGACGCGCCCGGTCGCGGCGTGGGGCGTGATGTCCTCGGGGCGATCCATTTTGGTAGCGCCGACAAGGTCCGCCGCGCGGCGCGTCTCGATCAGGATGTCGGCCTGATTGCTGAAACCGTTAGCTTCGGTGAGCGGTCCTTGCCCGAAAACAAGCGGTAGCCAGAGAACCGATCCGTCGGCCGAGAATTTCGCGACATGCAGCGTGCCCGCGTCGAGCAGTTCCATGTTCGCCGCGCGGTTCGTCGGATCGAAGCGGCCTGCGGTAACGAACTTGTAGACGTAATCGAAGCGCTCGTCGTCGCCGAGGTAAACCGCGACGCGGCCGTCTTTTGCAACGACGTTATCCGCGCCTTCGTGTTTGAAACGGCCGAGAGCGGTGCGCTTTTTCGGAACGGACTGTGGGTCGAACGGATCGACTTCGACGACCCAGCCGAAACGGTTGGCCTCGTTCGGCTCTTTGGAAAGATCGAACCGATCTTCGAAGCGGCCCCAGGCATAAGGCGCCGATGGAATGGAGAGGCGCTGATAGTTCGCCGTTTCGCGGTGGCCCTCCGGCAGCGCGCCGGAGAAGTAGCCGTGAATGTTTTCTTCGCCCGAGACGAAGGTTCCCCAAGGCGTCATCGCGCCGGAGCAATTGTTGAGTGTGCCGAGGACTTTGTGTCCGCTTGGATCAGCGTTTGTCTTGACGCGATCCGTACCGGACACCGGTCCGGAGAGATGGATTTCCGTCGCGGATGTGACGCGCCGGTTAAGGGGAGAGTCTTTTATCAAAGCCCATTTGCCGTCGATCTTTCGGATCTCTGCGATCGTCGCGCCGTGCGCCATCGCTTCGATGCTGAAGCGCTCGGGCGTCGCGGCGTGCATGCTGAGCTTGCCGTCTTTGATCTCGACGATGCCGGGAAACATCAGATGCGGATTGGTGTATTCGTGATTGACGAACAGCACGCCGTGCGATGACGGATCGGCCGCGTCGGGCATCGGCAGATAGCCGACGAAATCGTTGTTGTAGCCGAACTGCCGGGCCTGTGCTTCAGGCGTTTGCTGCGCCGGGTCGAAGCTTGGCGAGTCCGGAAAAAGCGCGTCGCCCCAGCGAAGGAGAACATCGGCGTCGTAGCCTTCGGCGACATGATGATGCGCGTCGACTCCGGCTTCGACTTCAATGAAGTGAAACGCGGACTGGCTGGTCTCCGCTTGGGTGGCTTCAGCGGCGGCCAATGCTTTCGCGCCGATCGTCGTCGAGATCGCCGATACCGCGAGCGCACCCAGCAGAATTTCACGCCGCGAAAAGCGCCGGCTGATAATCTCGCCCATAGTCGGGTTGCCGGACGTGTTGCGCGGCGGGGCGTCGGCGTGCTCCAGCATGCTGGCTGCAAAAGGCGATTCACGTCGTTCGTCGGCGCTCATGGCTTATCCTGACACGTCTGTTCGGGGACACCAGCCTAGAGGCCTCCCTTGACGGATTCGCGACAGGACTCAGCGGCAAAGAGGCTGGATCTGCGAGGAGGCGCGCTTCCAAACGCCGCGCGAATCCTGTGCTCATCGCTTGGCGCCGGGTGTTGCTATAGCGTGCTGGCTTACGAGATTGGATGTGCGGGAGATCGCATCCGCATGTCGAACGCGTTGCTGTTCGCCGGCCCATACCTCAATTCGAGCTGGCTCCGCGCCGCGAATGGAAGGAAACAGATGCGCATGGTGCTCGATCATGACCAGACCGCTATCGTCGATTTTCTGCGCAATACGCGGCCGAAGGGCACGGTGGAGTCGGATGTTGCGATCATCAGGACGCATATCTCTATTGTTCTGTTAATCGGTCCGCGCGCGTTCAAACTGAAGCGCGCCGTCAAGCTGCCTTACGTAGACTTTTCGACAGCGGAGCTTCGTCTTGCCGCGTGTCAGCGGGAAGTGGAACTCAATCGAAGAACCGCTCCGGCGATCTATCTCGGTGTTCGCCGCATCACGGCCGAGCCGGATGGCTCTCTCGCGCTCGATGGGAATGGTCCTCTTCTCGATGCTGTGGTCGAGATGCTGCGTTTCGACGAGAACATGTCATTTGAGCGGATGGCGAAGAGGCGCATGCTGACGCCTTCGCTGTTGACCGAGACTGCGAACGCGATTGCGCGCTTTCACGCCGTGGCCGAAGTCAGCCGAGGCAATTCCGGGGCCGCCATCATGGCCGATGTGCTCGCGCTCAATGCTGCGGCCTTCGCGACGACAGATGTTTTCCGAAGGGAGAACGTTGTCGGGCTCAATTCCGCGTTAGACGCCACGCTCGATCGCCATCGCGAACTTCTCGATCGTCGTGGGGCGGCGGGAAAGGTTCGGCGCTGTCACGGCGACCTGCATCTCGGCAATATCTGCCTCGTCGACAACACGCCAACGCTCTTCGATTGTATTGAATTCAACGATGCTATGGCGACGATCGACGTCTTGTATGACTTGGCTTTTCTGCTGATGGATCTTTGGCATATCGGTGAAAGCTCAGCAGCTAACCTGGTTTTCAACCGATACTTCGATCATGCGGATGAGGACGACGGCATTGCGCTGCTGCCGTTCTTCATGGCGGTCAGGGCTTCGATCCGCGCGCACGTTCTGGCGACGCAATGCCAAGGCCAGGGCTTGAACGATGAGGGTGTTGCGGCGCAGGCGAGACGGTATTTTGAACTCGCAGGGAGTTTGCTTGAGCCGCAGTCCGCGCGTCTCTTCGCAATTGGTGGTTTGAGTGGAACGGGAAAATCCACAATCGCTGCGATGATCGCCGATCGCATCGGCAATGCACCGGGCGCCCGCGTGCTTGCGAGCGATCGCATTCGCAAGCGGATGTTCCAAGTTTCAGCCGAGACCAGATTGCCGCCTGAGGCCTATCGCAGCGAAATATCGGAAAAAGTCTACGCAACCCAGTTGAGCGAAGCCGCAGCCATAGTCGCGACTGGGCATTCGGTCGTTGCGGAAGCGGTGTTTGATCGCGAGGAAGACCGCGTGCGCATCGCAGATTGTGCGCGCAAAGAAGGCGTTTCGTTCACCGGCATCTGGCTCGATGCGCCGACGGACGTTCTTCTCGAGCGTGTCGATGCGAGGCGCAATGACGTTTCCGACGCGACAACCGAAGTCGTGCGATTGCAGGCGATGCGTCAGCGAGAGCCGACGAGCTGGATCGAAATAGCCGCGCTCGGGGAGCCTTCGGAAATCGCAGCCCGTGTCATGCGAGCGATCGCGAGAGGAACTTCCGCGCGCTAGTGCGGGTAACGGCAGTGTCAAGCGCGGCTTATTTTATTGATACTTGTCAATGCTTGCGCCGGGCGTTGTTCTTCAATTTCGCATGTTAGCTAATCAAGCGAAGCAAGTGCAGGTGAAACATGCAGACGCCAGTCCAAATCAGTTTCGAGCATCTCGAACATAGCGGTGCCATCGAGCATCGCGTTCGCGAACAGCTTGAGAAGCTCGAGCAGTTCTGTGGGCGTCTGACAGCGGCTCGCGTTGTCGTCGCCCGCGAGCAGCGGCGCCATCACAAAGGCGACAATTACAGCGTTCGGCTGCTTCTCTCGGTGCCGGGTGCCGAAGATATCGCGATCACCCACAACACGACGGACACCGGCAGACACGAGGATATCCAAGTCGTCATTTCCGACGCTTTTGCCGCTGCCCGTCGGCGATTGCAGGACTTCGTCGGTAAGCGGCAACGGCGGGAGAAACTCGACGAGGCGGAACCCGGGCGCGATTGAGGCCTTTGTCGTAACGGTTGCAAGGAGCCTTATTGGTTGGCGGCAGCTGAGATGGCGAAGATGACTATGGAGGTTCTGGGAGAAGGTCTGGCATGGAGGAAATGAAGTTGAGCCGGGCCTTCACGTTGATCGAGCCGGGCCCGGTTGTGCTCGTCACGACGCGGGATCGCGGTAAAAACAACATCATGACCATCTCCTGGACGATGGTGATGGATTTTACGCCCAAGTTTGCGCTGACGACCGGCAGCTGGAACTATTCTTTTGCTGCTCTGCGAAAGACCAAAGAGTGTGTGATCGCCATTCCCACCGTTGACCTGCTCGATCGGGTCGTGGGCGTTGGCACATGCTCGGGAGAAGATACCGACAAGTTCGCGAAGTTCGGGTTTACGGCGGTCGACGGGAAATTCGTCAAAGCGCCGCTGCTTGCGGAATGCCTCGCGAATATTGAATGCAAGGTCATCGATTTCGTGCCGAAGCATGACATTGTCGTGCTCGAGGCCGTCGCGGCCTATATCGACACCAAACGAAAGGAGACGCGCATGCTGCACGCGGTCGGCGACGGTACTTTCGTCACCGACGGGCGCAAGTATGACCGCCGGGAAATGATGGCAGCCAAACTTCCGGCGGGTCTTTGAGAACCAACCAGCCCATTCAGGTGTTTGCATCTCGATCGGTCAACGGTTCGCAGCTCTGTCGCCATAGAGTTGCCGGCGTTTCGGCGACAAGCTTCATCGCCTTCAACGACTTGTTACCGCGGGCATTCTTGAACCATTAGCCGGGCTGACGGAGTTAAAGCAGTCATCTAATATGCGGTTCATCGGTTTATGACGGCAGGATCATTACGACCCACTGAGACGTAAAGCGATCGGGGTTGCCCATGTCCGATATTCAGACACCTGGCGCAACATGCTGCACGTGCTGCGGCAGGGGGTTCGTTTTTCGCGGGGGTACGATGCAGCACGCGACCAGCCGCACTCCGTGTCATAGCTTGATTTCGCGTGTCTATGATTTCTGTCCGGAATGTCTGGGCACCGGTGTGACAATTCCGCGTGCCATACAGCGCACGCCCTGGGAGTTGGCGTTCGAAATCGTCGTTTCAAAATAAGATCATCGCAAGCGTGTGCGCATTTCTTGCGAGTGTTTGGCGATTCCGCGCGACTAGGTCAGCGTGTCCAGCTCGACGACGGTCTCACGAATGCGATCGTTCAACTTTGCAATGTCTTCCAGGCCGCGGGTCAAAGTTTGTTGGCCCTGTTCGAGGTCGGCGATCAGATCGGAAAAAATTCCGTTACTCAGACCGACGCTTTCAACCTTGCCCATCACGCGCACGGCGATCAGTCCGGAGAGAAGACGTTTCATTTCGCTGGTCAGATCGAAGAAGTGTCCGATGCGCGACTTGATCAGATCGAACTTCGCAGCAGCGCGCGCTTTGTAGTCGTCAGTCTGCTGGCGAAGGCGTTTTGCTTCCTCGCTCGTCGCGTCTCTGTCATCGCAGACTTCCTGATCAAAGAGGCTCGCCATTTCGTCCTGCAGCCGTGCAGTGCAGGCGAGGAACAGGCCTTCATTGACACCTGAAAACACTTCTTTTGACGCCGTTTCCAAGTGTTGGAGGTTGTTCACGATCGCCTTGGAAATATGGTCGTAGTTCGAGGAGATTTCGGCGATCGCGCGCCCTTTGTCTCCCAACCGTAAGGCCTGTATCCGCAGGTTGGTCGGCGTGTGATTGAATGTCGATATCATCGTGAGCATGCGATCCGTCGTCTCAAGCAACGTGTCGGCCGCGCTCACCAGATTATCGAACAGATCTATCGGCCGCCAAGCCGGTCGCCCCATTGCTGCATTCCGCTCGCGCATCTCGCGGCTTAGGGCAGCCGTCATGAAGGCCGGGTAGTCGCGGAAACCGCTGGCGCGCAAACTATGCACGAGCGCTGCCGCGCTATCGGCCGGCTTTATGGCGCTGGCGATCTCGCTTCGCCGGACGGACTTGTAAAGTGTCGATGCGGCAGCGAAGAGGTCGCTGCTCGGTTTGAGGCGCACCGACAGGTAGCCGCCCTCAATCGGGGTTACGACCGCATATACCCAATAGTAATTGCCGTTCTTGGCTCTGTTCTTGACGTAGGCGCCGACGGGATTCCCGGCGCGGATCTGCTCCCACAAGACGAAGAAGACGGCTCGCGGCATATCGGGATGGCGGATGATGTTGTGCGGACGGTCCATCATCTCCGCCCAGGGGTATTCGCTCACGCGTTGGAAAACCGCGTTTCCGGATTGAATGCGCCCGCGCGACTCGGTGCGCGAAAAGAACAGCTCACTAAGTTCGAACGGGGATTCGGTCTCAGCTGTTTTTAAGGAGTACTCCGAAGGCCTGCAGACGTCGCCATCGACCGGCGCTTCAGACGATGGAATCATGCGCGGAGTCTCCATGAGCGATCGAGCGTGCTCTATCAGGGCGGTTTGTGAGGCGTACGCATTAAAAATCGCTATACGATACAACGTGATACGAGAAATCCGGCTTTATCGGCGTTTTACGGATGGGGCCCTTCCGAGGGGGGGTACGCGCTGCCGTCAATATTTGTATAGCTGGGCGTTGCTCCGTATGCGCACCATGACCCATGTCAATCTGAGCCATTGCGGCATGGCGGTGCGCCTCGGCAGCCACGCTCGTCACGTTGGGCAAGCTATTCGTTGGATCAGACGGTGAGGCGGGACGTTGTTTCGTTTGCCGCGAACCACCGATAAGCGTCGACGAGCCCATCCCGCAAGCCGTAGCGGGGCCACCAGCCCGTTGCTGTCAATTTCGAGACGTCGAGCAACTTTCGTGGCGTTCCGTCGGGCTTGTTCGGATCTGTAGCGATTGTTCCGGTGAATCCGACGACGTCGCAAATGAGCTTGGCGACGTCCATGATGGTTAGGTCTTCGCCGGTCCCGACGTTGACGTGCTCCATTCCGGAGTAGACTTTCATCAGGTGGACGAGGGCGCTCGCGGCATCATCGACGTGCAGGAATTCGCGCCGTGGTGTGCCGGTTCCCCAGATCGTGATTTCGGAATGGCCAGCTCGTTTTGCTTCATGCGCCTTGCGGAGCAAAGCGGGGATGACATGGCTGGATGTGAGATCGTAACTATCGCCCGGTCCATACAAGTTGGTCGGCATCGCGGCGATGAAGTCCGATCCGTATTGTCGGCGATAAGCCTGGCACAATTTGAGCCCGGCGATTTTGGCGATCGCGTACGCTTCGTTGGTCGGCTCTAGGCTGCCGGTCAGAAGCGCATTTTCAGGAATGGGCTGCGGCGCGAGCTTCGGATAGATGCAGGACGATCCAAGATACAGAAGCTTTTCGACGCCCGTTCGAAAAGCGGCTTCGATTACGTTCATCTCGATCGCGAGATTGTCATAGAGGAAGTCGGCGGGCTTGCTGTCGTTCGCCAGAATGCCTCCGACTTTGGCGGCGGCGAGAAATACGACGTCGGGTTTTTCGGCGTTGAACCAGGCTCTGACCTGGGTCTGCTCGCGAAGGTCGAGGCGCTCGCGACCGACCGTCAGGATTGTGCAATCCTGATGAGCAAGCTGACGGACGATCGCGGATCCAACCATGCCGCGATGACCGCAGACGAAGACGCGCTTGTTTTTCAGATCGAAGGACATGGCCTTGCTATAGCTCATTCGGCGAGCGTGTTGCGCCAGCTCTCACGATCAAGAAGCTGAATGTCGGCCGCAACCATTTCCTTCACGAGTTCGGAAAACGTCGTTTTGTGGTGCCAGCCGAGTTCGTTCCTCGCCTTCGTTGGGTCGCCAAGCAGAACGTCGACCTCGGTCGGGCGGAAGTATCTTGGATCGATGCGGATCAGTTCGTCGCCGGTTTTTGTGTCAGTGCCGACTTCGTCAACACCCGCGCCGGCCCAGTCGATGGTTTTTCCGATTTCCGCGAATGCTAATTCAACGAAGTCGCGAACCGCGTGGGTTTCGCCGGTTGCGAGCACGTAATCGCCGGGCTGATCGCTCTGAACGATTTTCCACATGCCCTCGACGTAGTCCTTGGCATGCCCCCAGTCGCGCTTGGCATCCAGATTGCCGAGATAAAGTGTCGATTGCAGTCCGGCGCCGATCCTTGCCACGGCCCGCGTAATTTTGCGCGTGACGAACGTTTCGCCGCGCATCGGGCTTTCGTGATTGAAGAGAATGCCGTTCGATGCGTGCATTCCGTAGGCTTCGCGATAATTGACGGCGATCCAATACGCGTAAAGCTTCGCCACGCCGTACGGCGAGCGCGGATAAAACGGCGTCGATTCCTTTTGCGGCGTTTCCTGTACCTTGCCGTAAAGCTCGGACGTCGAAGCCTGATAGAAGCGAACGGAATTCTCGAGTTTTAGAATTCTGATGGCTTCGAGAAAGCGCAAGACGCCGACGGCATCGGAGTTGGCGGTATATTCCGGCGTCTCGAAGCTGACCTGAACGTGGCTTTGCGCCGCCAGATTATAAATTTCGTCAGGCTGAATTTCCTGCACCAGCCGAATGACGTTGGTCGCGTCCGTGAGGTCTCCGTAGTGCATGAAGAACGATACGCCGTCTTCGTGCGGGTCCTGATAGATTTCGTCGACGCGCTGCGTGTTGAACGATGACGACCGCCGTTTAATCCCATGCACCACGTAGCCCTTATCGAGCAGCAGCCGTGCAAGGTACGCTCCGTCCTGGCCGGTCACCCCCGAGATCAAAGCCGTTTTCTTTTTGGTCATGCCTGCCCCGCCCGCATCGGGCGATCGCACTTCCGACGGCCCCGCGCGGGCAAGCAGATACCCTATTTCTATCTTTAAGGGCAACCATCTCGATGCAACAACCTGTGGGCGAAGGTGCCGACTTTGGGGTGACCGACAATGCGGCCGGTGCTCCAGGCCATGCTGACAGCGAAAGCTCGGCTCGCAGCTGGTCGTTCGATCAGCCGGGCTGGCTCTGCTCGATCCATGCGCTGAGTTCGGCTTCGCCTAGAAGGTTGCCCGGTTCGTCGCGATAGCAATGCGTTCCGTCGTGCACCCGGCCCTGCCATTGCTGTTCGATTTGGTTACAGCGTGTACTGGCGCGGAAGCTCCTGATGAAGGCGTTGACGCTTTTGAGAAGCGACGCGCTCGCCGAGCTCGCCGCGACTGCGACGGTATAATAGTAGAGCTTGCTCGCGAGATTGCCCGGCAAGATTTCGATTTTTCCGAACCATGGGCTCGCCGGATTGGAGCAAGCCCAGTGGTAGATCGGCAAATCCACGCAGAAGCCGTCGACCTTTCCTTCGGCAAGGCAATCGTGGATGCGGCCCTGATCGGAATAGGCGACGAGATTGGCGAGCGAAATTTTTCGCCCGGGCTTGTCCTTGTTGGCGGACCAGCGAACGCCGTATGTATCGAGGACTTCGAACGCGCCGGGGTCGTTGATGATGCCGAGGACTTTTCCGTCGAGGTCATCGAGCTTGCGAATTCGCATATCGCCGACGCGGCGTGCGAGGACGAACGGCAGGTACGTGTACGTCTCGGAATATGCAACTTGGCGATAAGCCGCGTTCGGCGGCAGCGCGCTCCAAATCACATCGACGGGTGGTTCGCCCTGTTTGATGCCGACGTGCAGCAGACCTGTCAACGCATCCCACGGATACTCGACGAACTCGCACGTTACGCCGATCGATTGCGCATAGGCGCGGGCATAATCGACGTCGAGGCCCATCAGCGGCTCGCGCGGGCGGCGCCGGAACGACAATCCAACGAAGCCCGGTTCCACGCCGACGCGCAGCACGCCACGCCGTTTTATTTGTTCGAGGCGGTCCGTTGCGGGCGAGAGCTTCCATCGTCGCGCCACGTCCAGCAGTGGCTCGTGGGCATCTTCGGCGTTGGCCGTTGCCGACGCGACGTCGTCCAGTTCCTGTAGCGCCCAGCCGAGGCGTGCGCGAAGGCGGCTGCCGGCGGTTCGCTGCATATCGACAAGTTCGTCGATAACTTTGTTATTGTCCGCAACGTCGGCAAGATTGCTCGTCATCTCGTTGATCGTCGCCGAGACGCGTCCAAGCGAGTCATCGCTCGACTGCCGGACCGACGTCACCGCGGACTGAAACTCGTGCGCGGCTTTATCGATCTGGGCTTCGACGTCGGCGAAGTTCAGCAGAACTTCGGCCTCCTTCGCGTGGTCCATCGTCGTTTCCGCGAGCCGGCCGACTTCGTTCGCAACGACGGCAAATCCGCGCCCCGCGTCGCCTGCACGAGCGGCCTCGATCCGCGCGTTGATCGAAAGGATTTTGATCTGGTGGCCGATCTCCACGATCGTTGCCAGAATCCTTTTCGTATCCTCGGATTTCCTGGAAATGATTTCCGTCAGCGCACTGAAATCGCGATCGAGGGCCTCGGATATGTTCCGGAGAGCATCGCGCGTTTCAGTCTGAATGTTCGTTGCGTTCGCGCTGCACGTCTCCAAGCCCATGTTCGCCGCCCTGAGGGACTCGGCAAGGCTACTGGTGCGCTGGTTCGTTTCCTCGACGAGCCGATTTTGTGTTTCGGCGGCGTCGAGTGTCTGGGCCGCCAGATGTCCGCATTGGGCGGCGGCTTCGTGAAGGATGACGACGGGAGCGGAGAGGGATTCACGTGCATTGGAGCGTCTGCCGGTCATTCTCGCCTCGCTAGCTGCTAAGCCGAATGCACGATGACGACATCAGACGAGTCTATCGTCGGCCAAGAAATGCAAACCCACGACAATAAAGGGAGAAATGGCCGGGGAAGAAATTCCCCGGCAAGTTGGACTCGTGGGTCAAAATGGGAGGAACCACTAGGACCTGAAAGCTAGTGTATGCGATCGATTATCAAGAAGAACTAATTTTTATCGCCGATAACATATTTTTATTCAGTCGATAAGCGCCGCGCCGACGGCGCCCGGGATCGCGTTGGGACGGCCCGCGCAGGAGCGTTCGGCAGAGCTTATTGTGTTCACGAGGAGCATCGTCACGGTCATCGGACCGACGCCACCCGGCACCGGTGTAATCTTCGATGCCCGGCGGCTCACGGCTTCGAAATCGCAGTCGCCGACGAGCTGGCCGTTGGGGAGGCGGTTGATGCCGACGTCGATCACGACAGCGCCGGATTTCACCATCGGTCCAGTGATGAGGTTCGGGCAGCCGGCGGCGACGATAAGGATGTCGGCAAGGATGGTGAACTGCGCCAGGTCGCGCGTCTTGGCGTGGCAGACAGAAACGGTCGCTTCGCGGTTCATCAGCATGAGCGCCATCGGCTTACCGACGATGTTGCTTGCCCCGACGACGACGGCATTGCGTCCGGCGATCTCGACGCCGGAGTTGTCGAGCATCAGCATGACGCCATAAGGCGTGCAGGGCGGGAACACGGTGCCGCCGACGACAAGACCGCCGACGTTATAGAGATGAAAGCCATCGACGTCTTTTTCCTGATCGATGGCGCCGAGGACTTCCTGCAGATCGAAGTGCTTGGGCAGCGGCAGCTGCACGAGGATGCCGTGAATTTTCGGATCGGCGCTCAGCTCGCGGATCTTATCGATCACAACGCTTTGTTTCTCGTCTCGAGAAAACAAGAACTTGTGTGATTGAATGCCGACGTCGGCGCAGGCCTGAATTTTTTTGCGGACGTAGACGGCCGATGCGGGGTCATCGCCGACCATGAGGACGGCGAGCCCGGGCACCACGCCGTGTCGAGCCTGGAGTTCGTCAGTGCGCTCACGGCACTGCCACCGCACTTTTGCGGCTACGGATTTTCCATCGATAATCGTTGCGGTCATCAGAGCTCACTTGATTGCTTAAAATGGGTTGTCCGCCCCTGCGCTGGGCAAGGGCGGACCGGCGATTGTGGAACCGATATCGATCAGAACAGGCCCTGGATGAGGCCCTTGTCGTCGAGGCGGATGTTGTCGGCGGAGGGGACCTTCGGCAGGCCGGGCATGGTCATGATCTCGCCCGTCACGACGACGATGAACTCGGCGCCGGCCGCGAGACGCAGTTCGCGGATCGGCACGATGTGGCCGGTCGGCGCGCCGCGCTTGTTCGGATCGGTCGAGAACGAATACTGCGTCTTCGCCATGCAGACCGGGAAGTGTCCGAAGCCCGCCGCTTCGAAGTCCTTGAACTGCGTCTCGACGCTCGCGTCGCAGGAGATGTCGGCGGCACGATAGATTTCCGTCGCGATCGTCTTCACCTTGTCGCGCAGGCTCATCTCGGAGGGGTAGAGCGGCTTGAATTTCGCCTTGCCCTCGTCGATGACCTTGACGACGTGATGCGCCAAGTCTTCCGTGCCCTTGCCGCCGTCCGACCAGTGCGTGCACGAGAACGCGCGCGTGCCCATGCTTTCCGCCGCCTTCTGGATTTCGGCGACCTCGGCGTCGGTGTCGGTGATGAACTTATTGACCGCGACGACGGCCGGAACGCCGAACTTGTTGACGTTCTCGATGTGGCGCTTGAGGTTCTCGCAGCCCTTGATGACGGCTTCGACGTTCTCGCTCTTCAAGTTGTCCTTGGCGACGCCGCCGTGCATCTTCAGCGCGCGCACCGTCGCGACGATGACGACCGCCGACGGCGCGAGGCCGGCCTTGCGGCACTTGATGTCGAAGAACTTCTCGGCTC
>NZ_CDHO01000002.1:0-1121002 GCF_001006785.1 Hyphomicrobium sp. GJ21
GGAGACCCCTGCAGGCAAATCCCCTCTCCCCGTCCTTCACGGGGAGAGGGTTAGGGTGAGGGGCAGCTTAAGGCACCGCCGGTTGCATGCGGGTTTCGCGACGCAACAAGGCAGAGCGAACCGCCGCTAATTCCCCTCCCCCTTGCGGGGAGGGGGGCAGGGGTGGGGGTAACGCGCCAGGCGTTATGCGTTGGAACGACCGCGACTCCTTCCGCCGCCCCGGACGGCTGCCTTTACGCGCTACCCGCGAATTTTCGCCAACAGTTCGCCTGGTCCTCCACCCCACCCCCAACCCCTCCCCGTGAAGGGGAGGGGAGAAGAATAGTGCGTCGAGCGGCAGCGCGCAGTCTGTGGGAATGCGGACACGAACTGCAAATTCCAAGCGGAGAGGGACGCGATCCACACCCACCATCACGAACGGTGTTCGCTCCGACACCCGTTCACACGGCTGTCAGCAAAACGACGCCATTCAGCCTTGACGCCATCCTATGGGTTTCGGAAACTTTTGCGGGCTTGTTATCAATGAGGGCACTGGAATGAGCGACGCTCCGTCTCTGCTGAACATTTCGCACCCCGCGCATCCGGTGAACCGCACGCTGACGCTCGTCAAGCTGCTGGTGCTTGCCGTTTCGGTCGCGGCCGCCGTCCCGACGGCGCGCAATCTCTACTTCTCCTGGAAGAACGACGTGCCGTTCAACCAGGTCGATCATCGTCTCGCACAGGCGGCGCTGCTGGAGAAGAATTTCGGCTGCAAGATCGATTATCGCGCGCTCGTTACGCAGGGCTCCGCGCGCGTCGAGGTCGGAAGCTGCCCGAAGACCGGTGACATCTCGATCCGTGTCAACGGACCTCGCGGCCAGGTCAATTACGAATGGATCGCATTCGATCGCCTGCCGAAGCCGTTGACCTCGCACACCGCGAGCTTGCTCGACCTGATCGTGCCGCAAGCACTCGCAGCGGAGACTGCGGGCGACGATCAGCAGCCGTTTGAGGTGGCGCAAGACATGTCGGTTCTTTGCCAGGCAAAATCCGGCGACAACATCGTCCGCGTCGTACAGTCGGGCGGACAATGCGTGCGTGAAACGGTGTCGATTTTCCGCGGCTCTGTCGAGAAGAGCGAAAACGTGCCGTGCGATAAAGCGTGCCCGATCAAGTAGCGTAGCGATAGCGCACGGCGGCGCGCGATTTGAATTCGCCTCGCCGTGCGCGTCACCATTCGTCCTTCTGCGGAAGACCGTCACTCAGCTCGTAATAGTCTGACTTCGACGCAATGAAGATGTGCTCGCTGATTTTGAGGCCGGTCGGCTTATCGAGCGTGCCTGCGGTGATGTAGATATCGCTGCTTCCGGTTTGCTTCCAAAACAGATTGCCGCCGCAACGATTGCAGAAACCGCGCTCGACGGCTTCTGACGATCGAAACCAGCGCAGTGTTTCGTCGGAAAAAATTTTCAAATTCTCGCGCGGACAAGATGTCATTGCTGCGAAGTTTCCGCTTGTTTTCGCACATTGCGAGCAATGACACGCAAGCACCGGACTGAGCGTGCCGACAACTTCGAAAATCACGCCCCTGCAAAGGCAACTGCCAGTCGTATGCAATTCGCTCATCGAATGCTCGCGTTTCGAACGTTGTCTATTTTCAGTTCCGGAAAGTTAAATGCGCCGCATACGCACGATGTGCGAACGTTAAATATTTTTGATCGCAATCACGCATATGACGTCTTGACGACACCGCATTTGAGGCACAGATTTAAGTGGTGACGGTGCTGCTGTCGCCAATGATCGCAAAGGCATCTCGGCCGATGGGGTCGATGAGCAGCGTTCGTGATGGCGAGTTGTTCGGCGCACGTGGTTTGTAATGTCCCGTGCGCCGGATGAAAAAGGCGGTAAGCGTGACACGGCGAAACAATCGAGGAGGGAGATGACTCCACCGGATCATTTAACGGGACCTCGAGGATTGACGTTCACGAGGTCAGCAGCTTGACGGGCGCTCTCGAGACTTTGGCCGCGCTCATGACAGCTGTCACGTTCACAATTTGGATCTATCGCACGAGGGCGGCTGCCGTGAAGGTGAGCCAGAGCCTCGCTTCAAAAGCCCGGTTTTAGTCTGGGCACACCATCGAAGGTAAAAACGAACCCCGCGCGCATCCGAGGATGCGGCGGGGTTTAATTTTGGGTGATGCCGGTTGAACTGGCCGAAGTGAGATGCATGAGGCTCTGAGCGCGGTCACTTTGAAAAATCTTCTCGCGCGTCGACGCACGAGCGACCGGGAACGTCACCGCGACGGCTGATATTCGCTGACGGTCCAGAAATTACCCTCTGGATCTCCAGCGGGTCAGAGCGCGAACTCGACGAAGCGCAGTCCCGTCAGCGCAAAACCGAAACTCAATCCTTGTGATTGGTGATGGCGACGAACGTGTCGTCGTCCTGGCAGCGGCGCTCGTGCATCAGGAAGTCATAGTAGCCGCAGCGCCCGTGGCCCGGATACTCACGGCAAGCGCGCGGGCGCCCGTGATAAATCGTGCAGCGGCGCTCTTTCGTATCGAAGAACTGGCAGATGCGGCCGTAATGCTTGTCGCCCTTGCGGCGCATCAAATATTTGTGCCCGTGGCCTTCGCGCGTGTAGCGCTTCTTGGCCGTATTGAACGTCACCTTGAAATATTTCGCGAGGCGCTCCACGTCGCGTTTGTTGAGCGCGATGACCGGATACGAGCAGCAATATCCCGGGCATTTCAGACAATTATAGTAAGCCATCTGCGGCTTTGGTGCTCCGGTGGTGCGCGGCAGCCGCGCGTGAGAAACAAACCATCGCCTTAGACCATGGCATCCGCCAGTCAAGCGCCACCAGGGCGACCGCCGTCACTCGGTTCGGATTTCCCTTGCGCTGTTGCAGCTGCCTCCCTATATTAGAACATAAAGAGAACATGATCGGCATGGAAAGCGTGGACAACGGCAAATGATCTGAGGAAGCCCGAAGCCCTAGCCTCTAATGTCGGTTGGAGATTCTGCGGTGCTGCCGCCGATACAACTAAGATGCCGCCGCGTTCATGTCAGATCAGTCCGAGATGAACCGGCCGATGACGCAATCCGCGTCTGAAGTTCAAACATGTTTCAAGGAGACTGCGAATGGCAGGTTCGGTCAATAAGGTCATTCTCGTCGGCAACGTCGGCAAGGACCCCGAAATTCGCCGCACGCAGGACGGGCGTCCGATCGCCAACCTTAGCCTGGCGACGAGCGAGACGTGGCGCGACAAGCAGACGGGCGAGCGCAAGGAAAAGACCGAGTGGCATCGCGTCGTCATTTTTAGCGAGCCGCTGTGCAAGGTCGTCGAGCAGTACGTGAAGAAGGGCTCGAAGCTTTACATCGAAGGCGCGCTACAGACGCGCAAATGGACCGATCAATCGGGCGCCGAGAAATACTCGACCGAAGTCGTGCTGCAGGGATTCAACGGCACGCTGACGATGCTCGATGGCGCATCCGGCGGACGTGGTTCTTCCGTTGGCATGCAGGAAAGCGGACCTGATTACGGGAACGACGGCGGCTTTGGCTCAAGCGAGCCGCGCCGGGTGTCATCGAAGTCCGGCGGCGGCGGCTCCAAAGGCGGCTTCGACAAAGCCCTCGACGACGAAATTCCATTTTAGTTTGCGCTTGTGCAATAGCGCGCTTGGCGGCCGGCTCGCGGAACGCGAGTCGCCAAGCGCCAAATAAAGATAAGGCCGGGGATCCAGCACCAGACTCGTCGCAGACACAAAATCGAACCTTCGGCACATTTTATGCTGGAGTCTCGAACGGCCTTCGCAGGCTTGGCCGTTCGAGAATGACGAATGTGGTGCAATCACCTCGTTTTAATGCAGCGTCACCGATGCGGGCTTGAATGTCTCCTCCGACTGCCCTTCGATGAACAGGTGGCGCACTTCTGGAAATCGCGATTTGATCGCAGCCTGCAAACGCCCCGTCGCGTCTTCCACCGTTCGCGCGCTGATGCCGTCCTGAAAATCGACGCTTGCCGTGACAAGCACGTCGTGCGGGCCGAGATGCATCGTGCGAAGATCGTTGATCTTGCGAATAGGCTTTCCTGCACCAATCTCGCCGGTCACGATCTCGCGAATGCCCGCTTGCACGACGCGTGACGCCGCCTCGCCGACGATCAACGATTTGATCTCGATCGACATGAACGCCGCGACGCCCGCAAGCAGCAGACCGATCAGGATCGACGCGACGCCATCGGCTTTGTCGAAACCGCCGAGATGCGCGACGAGCGTGCCGAGGAGAGCGATCGTCAGGCCGAGCATCGCAGCCATGTCTTCAAGCACGATCGCGAACAGGCTCGGGTCTTTCGAGCGGCGCAACGCTTCGACGAATCCGTGCCGCGCCTCCGGCCGCGCATTGAACTCGCGCACCGCTTTGAAGAGTGAGTAACCCTCCAGAGCCATCGCCACGGCGAGGACCGCGTAAAGAACTTCCACGTTCTGCAACGGGTGCGGATCGAGGATTTTCAGCACGCCTTCGTAGATGGCCACGCCCGCGCCGAGCGAGAACAGAACCATCGCGACGATGAAGCTCCAGAAGTAGATTTCCTTGCCGTAGCCGAACGGATGCTGCTCGTCCGCCGGGAGCTTGGCGCGCGCAATGCCGAACAGGAGCAATCCCTGATTGGCCGTATCGACGAGCGAGTGAATGGCTTCCGAAAGCATCGCGGACGACAACGTCCAGGCCGCCGCGACGAACTTCGCGGCCGCAATTCCGAAGTTGCACCCCAGTGCAATCAGAACGACTGATCTCGAACCGCCCGACGCCACGCTCACCCTCCGTACTTCTGGGCGGCCATGCGTAGCCGAAACGGCCGGGAGGCGTCTACTGCCAAAGCTTGGCTGAATTAACGTCCCGGTGCCGTCGTAGCCCACTATCAAAAATGGCGACGCACCTGGACCCGGCCGCCTGCTTTGCCGAAGTCCTGCCCACTTCACGTCATGGCCGCGGAGGCGGCCATCCACGCGACGAGAGGCGATTGCGAGCACACGCAAGTCAGTTCAGTGAAAGCCGCTACCAGGCGACGACATGAGCTACACGAACGCCTTCGCGGACATAGCTCAATTATGGGCGCTAAGCGCGGCGGAGACCGCCAATCGGCAGCGCTCCCCCCGTCACTTCGACTTCAAAAACTCGATGATCTGCTTGCGTGTGGCGGCGTCGGTAATGCCGTTGAACGGCTTCATGTTGTTGTTCTGCACGACGCTGTCCGGGCTCGCGATGAACTTGTCGAGTGTCGCCTCGTCCCAGGTCAGGTTCGCCTGCTTCATCGACTGCGAATAGGCGAAGCCTTCGACCGCGCCGGATTTTCGCCCGACGACTTTGTGCAGGTTTGGTCCGAGCCGGTTATCGCCTTCCTTCCACGAGTGACAGGTACGGCAATTGTTATTGAACAGCTGTTCGCCGGACGTTTGGTCGGCCGCGAATGCAGCTTGCGAGAATGCCGCTGAAAGAACCAGCGCGGCGGCAATCAAAACCATATGCATTTGGCGTTTCCTTCATCGACTGCATCCGCCGCACGGTTGCGGTAATGCTGGATGAAAGAAAAACGCAAAAAACCCCGGTGCCGTTCCGCACCGGGGTAAACGTGGAGACCACAACGATAATTCGTGTGTATGCGCGTCAGTTCTTGGGAGCTTCGGCCGGAGTTTGAGCTGGCTGCGCGGCCTCCTTCGCCTTGGCGAGCGCGTCCTGAGCCTCCTGCTTGGCCTTCTCGAGCGCCGGGCCAGCCTTTTCCTTCGCCGACTCGTAGGCTTCCTTCGCGGCCTCTTTTGCTTTCTCGTAAGCGGGGCCGGACTTGTCGCGAATTTCTTCGCCCTTCTCGGCGGCGCGCTGCAGCCAGCCCTTCGGCGGATTGGCGCGCTTATACGCCGGAGCGGCGGTCAGCGCTTCCTTCGTCGCTGTCGGCAACGTGATGACGATGCCTTTCTCCGCCGCTTCGATGTTGAGCGACGGCAGGCTGACAGCCACCTTCTTCTCGCCGACGCCAAGAAGCCCGCCGACGCCGATGATCGCGCCGATGACTTTGTTGTCGCCGTCGACGATGAGATCTTCGATATCGCCGATCACCTTGCCGTCGCCGTTATGGACGTTGACGCCGATGAGGCGGTCCTTCGCGAGATATTCCGTCGACTTTTGCTCGGTGAGGAAGACGTCGTCGGCGAGCGCCGGAAGCGTTCCGGCGGATAGCGTGAGGAAGGCGAGAGCGAAGAGTCTTGGGCTCATTGAGAGTTCCTTTTCAAGTGATGCGCGGGGCTCGTCGGCGCCGCGCCGCCGGTTCGATCGGGACCCACGAAAATCCCGAATCTGCACGGTTGAGCAAATAGTCTCGGACTGTGTCGGGATGAAGTCACCAACACACCGCGCCGCGTGCAAGGAGCATCCAATAACATATTGAATTTGAAGGTGATTTTTTCCAATGAGTTTTCGCGTCACGTCGCCGCGCCGATAGCTTTCCGGCGCGCTTTCCGATATGGTATCCAGCATTATCCCGCGCCAGCCGAACGTCCGCGCTGCAGCCGCGATCTGCCTCCAAGAAAGTTGAGACTTTGACCGACAATAGCGACGACGAAAGACCGGCTGGCCGCGAGCCGAGCGACATCCGCCCCGTCTCCATTTCAGACGAGATGAAGAAGTCGTACCTCGACTACGCGATGAGCGTCATCATCTCGCGCGCGTTGCCCGATGTCCGCGACGGTCTGAAGCCGGTGCACCGCCGCATCCTGTTCGCGATGAACGAGCTCGGGCTCGACTGGAACAAGAAGTATGTCAAGTCGGCGCGCATCGTCGGCGAAGTGATGGGCAAGTATCACCCGCACGGCAACCTCGCGATCTACGACGCGCTCGTGCGTCTCGCGCAGGATTTCTCGATGCGCGTGCCGCTCGTCGATGGGCAGGGCAACTTCGGCTCGATCGACGGCGACCCTCCGGCGGCCGAACGCTACACGGAATCGCGTCTCGCCAAGGTCGCGAGCTTCCTGCTCGACGATCTCGACAACGATACGGTCGACTATCGCGACAACTACGACGGCACCATTCAGGAGCCGTCGGTTCTGCCCGCCAAATTTCCAAACCTGCTCGTCAACGGTGCAGGCGGCATCGCGGTCGGCATGGCGACGAACATTCCGCCGCACAACCTCGGCGAGGTCATCGACGCCTGCATCGCCGACCTCGACAATCCCGAGATCGGCATCGACGAGCTTTCGCAGATCATCCAGGGTCCGGATTTCCCGACGGCCGGACTCATTCTCGGCCGCGGCGGCATTCTCTCAGCCTATCACAAGGGCCGCGGCTCGATCATCATGCGCGCCCGCGTGACCGTCGAGCACATCCGCAAGGATCGCGAAGCCCTCGTCGTCACCGAAATTCCCTATCAGGTGAACAAGCGCTCGCTGATCGAAAAGATCGCCGATCTCGTGCGCGACAAGAAGATCGAAGGCATCTCCGATCTCTGGGATGAATCGAACCGCGAAGGCATTCGCATCGTCATCGAGCTGAAGCGTGATGCGGTCGCCGATGTCGTTCTGAATAACCTCTACAAGTATTCCGACCTGCAGACGACGTTCGGCGCCAACATGCTGGCGATCAACGGCGGCCGTCCGGAAAGCCTGACGCTGAAGGATTTTATCTCGGCCTTCACGAGCTTCCGGCAGGACGTCGTCACGCGTCGCATCAAGCACCTGCTGAACAAGGCGCGCGATCGCGCTCACGTGTTGGTCGGCTTGGCGATCGCCGTCGCCAACATCGACGAGGTAATCAAGCTCATCCGCTTTTCCGCCTCGCCCGCCGAAGCCAAAGAGCAGCTGATGGCGCGCGACTGGCCGGCAAAGGATATGGTGCCGCTGATCGAGCTGATTGCCGATCCGCGCCACAAGGTGTCGGCGACTGGAACCTACCGGCTTTCGGAAGAGCAGGCGAAGGCCATCCTCGAACTGCGTCTTGCCCGCCTGACGGCTCTCGGCCGTGACGAGATCGCGGACGAGTTGAACAAAATCGCCAATGAAATCCGCGAATATCTCGCAATTCTCGCCTCGCGCGCCCGCGTCGTCGATATCGTCAAGGGCGAGCTGCAGGCGATCAAGGACGAGTTCGCGACTCCGCGCAAAACCGAAATCGTCGACATCGAAGGCGAGGTCGAAGACGAGGATCTCATCCAGCGCGAGGATTGCGTCGTCACCGTCAGCCACAAGGGCTACATCAAGCGCGTGCCGCTCGCGACCTATCGCGCACAGCGTCGTGGCGGCAAGGGCCGCTCCGGCATGTCGACGCGCGACGAGGATTTCGTCACGCAGCTGTTCGTGACGTCGACGCATACGCCGGTGCTGTTCTTCTCGTCACGCGGCATGTGCTATCGCATGAAAGTCTGGCGCTTGCCGCCGGCGTCGCCGCAGTCGCCCGGCAAAGCGCTCGTCAACCTGCTGCCGCTCGCGCAGGACGAGGTCATCACGTCGATCCTGCCGCTGCCGGAGGATTCCTCGACCTGGAGCGAGCTTGAGCTGATCTTCGCGACACGCTCCGGCAATGTCCGGCGCAACGCGCTCGCCGACTTCGAGAGCATCAATCGCAACGGCAAGATCGCGATGAAGCTCGACGAAGGCGACAGCATCGTGCAGGTCGGGATCGCCAAGCCCGATCAGGATGTGCTGCTGACCAGCGCCGACGGACAGTGCGTCCGCTTCCTCATCAGCGATGAAATCCGCCTGTTCAAGGGGCGAGACTCGACCGGCGTTCGCGGCATCCGGCTCGGCGACGGCGACGAAGTCATCTCGATGGCCATCCTCGATCACTTCGAGGCGTCCGCCGAAGAACGCGCCGCCTACCTGAAACAGGCGAGCGCTCTGCGTCGCTCGGAAGAAACCGAAGACGCCGAACCCGTCGCGGAGGCCGACGCCGAGGAAGTCAGCGCCGAGGCGGTGACGCTCAGCCCCGAACGCTTCGCCGCGATGCAGGCGGGCGAGCAATTCGTACTGACCGTTTCGAGCAAGGGCTTCGGCAAACGATCGTCGTCGTTCGAGTTCCGCACGTCGGGTCGCGGCGGCAAGGGCATCGTCGCGATGGTCGTCAACGATCGCAACGGCCGTTTGCTCGCGTCCTTCCCGATCGACGAGAAAGACCAGATCATGCTCGTCACCGACGGTGGACAGCTGATCCGTTGCCCCGTGGACGGCGTCCGCATCGCCGGACGCAACACCCAGGGCGTGCGCATCTTCAAGACGGAAGCCGAGGAAAAGGTCGTTTCCGTCGAGCGCATCACCGAGGACGAGACGGACGAGGGCAGCGAAGGCGTCAGCCCATAAGCAGGGGCTTGCCTGCGCCGTGCAGCCGGATGATCGCTTCGCTGAGCGGGCACTTCGCAACGAGTGCCCGCCAGTTGCGGATCGAGACTTGAAACCGGCCGCGGCGCTCGATGATCCCGTCGCTGACGAGCGACGACAGGATACGTGAAACCGTATCGGGATTGAGCGCGAGATAATCGGCGATGTTGTAGCGTGTCAGCGGGAGATCGAACGAGATCGCGCCGCCCGCCTGCATGCCGATATGCGCCCCGATCTCGACGAGGACCGCCGCGATCCGCTCCTCCGAATTCAAGCCGGACATGGCCGCGATGTGCAGTTGGGCGCGCGCGTTCTGCACCTGCGGCAGTAGGAAAAGGGCTTTGCGAAGCTGCGGGTTCTGCTCGGCTTCTTCTGCGAGCGCCGTCATGGTCAGCTTCCAGAATTCCGAAGGCCGCTGCGTCGTCAGCGTTAGCTCGGGCAGCGGCGCCTGTAGCTCAGGGATCAGAACGTCGCCCTCATAAAGAAGCGACGTGACGGCGTGGATGTCGGTTTGCGCCGTAGTCTCGATGCAGACGACGCCACGGGCGACGATATAGACGAAGCCCGATCCGAGCGCGCTGACCGCATAGCGATGGCCGAGCCGCACGAGCTGAGCACGCTTTTGCAGAGGCGCGAGGATGTTCGCACGGTCGCCTGACAGCATGCGGTCGATGATTTTCGCTGCGGTTTCATAAGACGACATAGTGCAGGGCTCGCAGCGATCGACCTCGTTAGACGTTTCTTATCGACCGGTCGCCTCCGCATGATTTTGATTGAAATCAACAAAATTCGTGGCGTGAGCGTCACATGCGAAATTATCGCGTCCGTCGTCTGATCTCCGTCAGAAGTCGGCGCGGCAGCATCGTAGGCACGTTGCTGCGCTGCATCGATAACGCTTCTCAGACCGGCGAGTCGCGCGCGATTCGCGGTGGGGACTGAGAAGCAAATGGGGGTTTGGAAAATGCAGAAAGAAGCAATCGGCGTGCTTCTTGCGCTTGGGTTATCGACGATCGCTGCGCCAGCATATGCTGGCAATTATAGCGGAGACACGCTGGTGCGCGTACAAGGCACCGTCGTCGTTCCGGACTCGAGCGCGAAGGTCAATATCGATCCGAACGCCAGTGCCGACGTCAGCACGGAAGTTCTTCCGACTCTGACGTTGACGCACTTCTTTACCAAGAACATCGCGGCGGAGTTGTTCTGCTGCTTCGCGCGTTTCGAAGCGGAAGGTAAGGGATCGCTGCACGGCATGGATCTCGGAAGCTTCTGGACCTTCCCCCCGATCGTAACGCTGCAATATCATTTCGATCCGGTCGGCGGCTTTAAGCCGTACCTCGGCGCGGGCGTGCAATACATCCACTATTTCGACGGCGGCAAAAGCGATCTCGGCGGCGCCAAAATCAAGCTCGATGACTCATGGGGCTTCGCGCTGCAGGCTGGCGTCGACGTGGAACTCGGCCAGGGCTGGTACTTCAACGCCGACATCAAAAAGGTCTGGCTCGATACCGACGTTTCCTGGAAGGGCACCGGCGTCAAGGCGGACGTGACGGTCGACCCGCTCATCGTCTCCGTCGGCCTCGGCTATCGATTCAATCTCGCCGACATTTTGGGATCGCGTTCCGAGTATGTGCCGCTGAAATAGAACGCGCGCGCGACACGCGAGTCTTTATCTGAGAGGCCCGGCGACAACCGGGCCTCTTTTTGTTTGTGCGATCCGGAGAGCCGAGCGCGTTTAGAATTCTGAAATGATTGAATTTTATCGGATCGGCAAATTCCTCGCCAGCCTTAACGCGCCTTTCAGCCTTCTCTGGCAGAACACACCGGTCGAGTAGTGGGGCCGTCCCGATGAGTATTGCGTCGTTCGCGATTTTGCCGAAACCGATGTGGGAGGTCGCGTGGGTGTACCTGCGCGCCGGCATTCCCGAGCTTTGGAAGCGTTCGACGCGCCTCGCCTGGATCGTCATGGCAGCCTGCGCGGTGCTGCTCATAGTCCTGTCGGTCTCGATGGGCTTTCATTACGCGCCATATCTGCTCACAGCCCAGCTCGTCATTCTGCTCGCGATCGCCGCGGCGTTGACTGGCGCCGGCTGGCTTCGTCCGGCCCTGATCATGGAAATGGCCGCGATCCTGACGGCGACATTCCTTGTTGTGCCGCCGCTGTGCTCCGTCCTCGCTGCCTTTGCGATGCCGCTGCAGGATTCGGCGTTGGCCGAAATCGATCGCCGCATGGGCGTCGACTGGGTTGCGATTGCGTTCTGGTTCCGCGACCACCCGCTGCTTTCACGCGTGTTGTGCGATGTCTACGCCAGCAACCTCTGGCAGCCCGTCGTGTTGATCGTTGCCTTGACTGCGACCGATCCCCAGCGTTTGCGCGTGATGATCACCGCGTCCGCCATCACGCTCGCCATCACGATGTTCGGATTTTTCCTATTCCCCGCGATGGGGCCGTATTGGCACTTCAATTTCACGCCCGCCGACTTTCCCGACGCGATCAACGTCATGCCTTGGGAGCAGCCGAAGTTCATCGAAGGCCTGCGCAACGGTTCGCGCGAAATGGTGTTCAGCGGCATCGTCGAGTTTCCGAGCTATCACGCGGCGTCTGCCGTCCTGTTCGCAGTCGCCTGGCGTGGCGTGCCGGTCATCGGCGTGCTTGGCATCTTGCTGAACGTCATCATGTTCGTCTCGACCGTCCCGGTCGGCGGCCATTACCTCATCGACCTGTATGTCGGAGCAGCCGTCGCCCTGGTGAGCCTCGGACTCGCCAAGTGGTATTATCGTGCGACGGACCGCATTCCCCCGCTCGAAACTTGGATCCGCACCCGCGACGGCCGCCGGTTCCTGGCGGCGTTGAGAAAACGCCCGATTGTCTCGGCGCTCATCAAGCGGACGCTTAAGACCTCCTCTAAAGAAGCGGCGACGGCTTGATCTCGGATCGGTTGCGCCCTTACAAGCGATCATGATCCGCATCGGCTTCTATTCCGGCTCCTTCGACCCCGTGACCCTCGGGCACACCGACGTCATCCGTCGGGCCGCGGGCCTGCTCGATCGATTGGTCATCGGTATCGGCGTCAATCCCGGCAAGTCGCCGATGTTCACGACCGACGATCGCATCGCAATGTTGCAGGATGAAGTCCGGCCCATCGTGCGCGATACGAAAACGAAAATCGAGGTCGTGACGTTTTCCGGCCTCGCCGTCGATGCCGCGAAGGCCAACCGCGCGACCGTGATCGTGCGCGGCCTGCGCGACGGCACGGATTTCGACTACGAAATGCAAATGGCGGGCATGAACGGCGAGATGGCGCCGGATATTCAGACCGTTTACGTCGCGGCGTCGCCGCACGTGCGCCACATCGCAGCCAACCTCGTGCGCGCGGTCGTCTCGATGGGCGGCGATCCTTCGCCGTTCGTCTCCAAGGACGTTTTGAAACGGCTGAAGGCCAAGGCTGCCAAATCCAAGTAACGTCACGACGGACAACGCCATGTCGAAAAGAGCCGATCTGCTGACGCTCGTCCGTGCCGTTCCGATCGGCCGCGTTACGACGTTCGACGTGCTGGCGCAAAAGATCGGCGAGCCCTTGGCGCTCGTTCAGTCGCTGATTGCGCATTTGTCCGAAGACGAGCGCGAGTTCGTGCCTTGGCATCGCGTCGTCGCGAAGGGCGGTGCGATCGGGCGTGGTCCGCATCGCGATCAGCAATTCGCCCGCCTCGTGCGCGAGGGCGTCCAGGTTCTGCCGGCGGGCATCGTTCACGACATGCCGCGATTTCTCGTGACGTTCGACGGCGCGCCGCAGGACACGCGTAAACCTGTCGAACCCGAGCCACAGCCCGCAGCGCCGCTGAGCCGCTCGCGCGGCATGAAATCCCATCGCTAGCGACGGTCCGGCCCGCCGAAATCCCTGTGCAAGCGCCGCAGCCCTGTCCAAGGGTTGCGATCAGGCCGTCAAATCGCCATAAGGGCGGCAACACTGCCGGCCGCAACGACAGAGCGGCTCCGCCCGCCTCTGGAAAACCTCCAAGACATCATGAGGAGCGCCATGACCCGCTATCTATTTCTTGCCCTCGCGTCCGTATTCGCGATGACGTGTCTCGCCGGAACGTCTGCGCGCGCCGCAGGCGACGATCTCGTCATTGAGCTGAAGACCGGCAAGGTCGTCATCAAGCTCCGGCCCGATCTCGCGCCGAAGCACGTCGAGCGCGTCAAGACGCTCGCCAGCGAAGGTTTCTACAACGGCCTTAAGTGGCATCGCGTGATCGATGGCTTCATGGCCCAGACCGGCGATCCGACCGGCACCGGCATGAGCGGCTCGAAGCTGCCCGATCTTCCCGCCGAATTTTCGCAGGAGCCGTACAAGCGCGGCTCGGTCGGCGCGGCGCGCACGCAGGACCCGAACTCCGCCAATAGCCAGTTCTTCATCTGCTTCAACGACAGCGGCTGCGCAGGTCTGACGGGCCAGTACACCATTTGGGGACAGGTCGTCTCGGGCATGGAGAACGTCGACAAGATCAAGCGCGGCGAGCCGGGCTCCGGCACCGTCGAGGATCCCGATACGATGGTCAAAGTTTACGTCCAGTAGCAAAACTCCCTTTCCCCATTCCTCCGCGCTTGGATTGGGGAGAGAGAACGAAATCATGAAAGGAGCCCACAAGTGGCCGACTACAAAGACCCCGAGAACACGCTGCTGATCGAAACCAGCAAGGGTCCGGTCGTGATCGAGCTTCGTCCCGATCTCGCGCCGAAGCATGTCGAGCGCATCAAGACGCTGGCGCGCGAAGGCTTCTATGACGGCATCGTGTTCCATCGCGTCATCGACGGCTTCATGGCGCAGACCGGTTGCCCGCAAGGCCGTGGCACCGGCAGCTCGAAACTTCCGAACCTGCCCGCCGAGTTCAACGCCGAACCGCACATTCGCGGCGTCTGCTCGATGGCGCGCGCACAGAATCCGAACTCGGCGAACAGCCAGTTCTTCATCGTGTTCGACGACGCACGCTTCCTCGACAAGCAGTACACTGTCTGGGGCAAGGTGATCTCGGGCATGGAAAACGTCGACAAGATCAACAAGGGCGAGCCGCCTGCGAGCCCGGACAAAATGATCACCGTCCGCGTCGCTTCGGATGCAGCGTAATGGCTGACTCTTGTGACACGACCAAGGGCGCGCTTTGCGGCGCGCCTTTTCTCATTCTCGCCTGGGCAGGATTGGCCGGCGCTGCGGGCGTCGCACTCGCCGCCGCCGCTTCGCACAAATACCCGAGTGCGTCGCTGGCCACCGCCGCGACCATGCTGACGCTGCATGCCGCCGGAGCCGTCGCCCTGATCGCCGTGGCGTCGCGCACCGCGCGCTCATGCCTTTGGCAGGCCGTCGCCGCCTTGATGCTCGCGGGAGCTTCGATATTCTCCGGCCAAATCGCGTATCACACGATCTTCGATGACGCGTCGTTCCAGATGCTTACGCCGATTGGCGGTACGCTGATGATCGTAAGCTGGCTCGTCGTCACGCTGCTTGCGCTCGTGGGAGCATGGCGTAGAGGCTGACACGAACGCGATGCGCACCGACCTTTTCGACTTCGAATTGCCCGATAGCGCCATCGCGCTGCGTCCCGCCGAGCCGCGGGATTCGGCGCGCCTGCTGGTCGTGCATCCGGTAAAGGGCGGTTGCGCGCGCGACGATGCCGATCTTTCCGACAAGACGGTTCGCGATCTGCCGGGCTTGCTCAATCCGGGCGACGCGCTCGTCTTCAACGACACGCGCGTCATTCCGGCGGCGCTCTCGGGCGTGCGTACGCGCGGCGACGTGCAGGCGAAGGTCGATTTCAATCTGACGAAGCAGGTCGGAGACAGTTCCTGGCGCGCCTTCGCACGTCCCGCGAAACGTCTCGAGGTCGGCGATCGCGTACATTTCGGCCACTCGGGCGAAAGCTGCTTTCTCGGCGCGCTCGACGCGACCGTTTCGGCGAAAGGCGAGGCGGGAGAAGTCGAACTGGCGTTCGACTATGCGGGCAGCGTGCTTGACGATGCGATCCGCGCGGTCGGCGTGATGCCGTTGCCGCCTTACATCGCGTTGAAGCGCGGCGCCGATGATCGCGACCGCCAGAGCTATCAAACTGTCTACGCGAAGAATGACGGCGCCGTTGCCGCGCCGACAGCCGGGCTGCACTTTACGCCCGAGCTGTTCGCCGCCCTCGAGGCGCGCGGCATCTCTCGCCATTTCGTGACGCTGCACGTTGGGCCAGGCACATTCCTTCCCGTGAAGGCTGACGACACCAGCGAGCACAAGATGCACAGCGAGTGGGGCGAGATCTCCGCCGAAACCGCCGCCGCGCTCAACGAAACGCGCGCACGCGGTGGCCGCATCGTCGCCGTCGGCACGACATCGCTGCGCGTTCTTGAAAGCGCCGCGGGCGACGACGGACGCATTCCGGTCTGGTCGGGCGACACGTCGATCTTCATCACGCCGGGTTATCGCTTCAAAGCGATCGACGCGCTGATGACCAACTTCCACCTGCCGCGCTCGACTCTGTTCATGCTCGTCGCGGCCTTCTCCGGCCTCGGCACCATGCGCGCCGCCTACGGCCACGCCATTCACTCTGGCTATCGCTTTTATTCCTACGGCGACGCCAGCCTGCTATTCCCACCGAATGCAGAGCCTAGCACTTGACCGATGACAGAACACTTCGCCTTCCATCTCAAGACGACAGACGGCCTTGCGCGTCTCGGCGAGATCACGACGTCGCGTGGTGTCATTCGCACGCCGGCCTTCATGCCGGTCGGAACGGTTGCGACGGTCAAGGCGCTCTATCCCGATCAGGTGCGCGACGCCGGTGCCGACATCCTCCTCGGCAACACCTATCATCTGATGCTGCGTCCCGGCGCGGAACGCATCGCGCGCCTCGGCGGGCTGCACAAATTCATGCGCTGGGATGGACCGATCCTGACCGACTCGGGCGGCTTCCAGGTGATGAGCCTCGGCAAGATTCGCAAAATCACGGAAGAGGGTGTCGCGTTCCAATCGCATCTCGACGGCTCGCGTCACATGCTGTCGCCCGAGCGCTCGATCGAAATCCAGTGCCTGCTCGGCGCTGACATTCAGATGCAGTTCGACGAATGCATCGAGTTGCCCGCCGAGCGCCGCGAGGTCGAGCGCGCGATGGAATTATCGTTGCGCTGGGCCGAACGCTCGAAGCGCGCCTTCGAGGCGCAACGTGCCGCTGGCGGCGCGCATGCGGGGCAGGCGCTGTTCGGAATCGTGCAGGGCGGCACCGACGCCGAACTCCGCGGCCGTTCCGCGGCAGCGCTCGTCGATATGGAATTCCCGGGCTACGCCGTCGGCGGTCTCGCGGTCGGCGAAGGCCACGAGGCGATGATCGCGACGCTTGGGCAAACGCTGCCAGCGCTTCCGACCGACAAGCCGCGCTATCTGATGGGCGTCGGCACGCCGCTCGACCTGATCGAGTCCGTCCGTCTCGGCGTGGATATGTTCGACTGCGTGATGCCGACGCGAAATGGCCGTCACGGATACGCATTCACGTGGAACGGCGCGCTCAACATGCGCAACGCCAAGTTCGCCGAGGACATGAGCCCGCTCGACGAACTGAGCTCATGCCCGGCCGCGCGCGACTATTCGAAGGCCTACGTGCATCATCTCATCAAGTCCGGTGAATTTCTCGGCGCCATGATCCTGTCGTGGGTCAACACCGTTTTTTACCAGGACCTGATGGCGGCGATGCGGGACGCGATCGCGCACGGCCGCTTCGCCGAATGGGCCGACGAAACGAAGGCGCGGATCACGAAGCGGCCTGCTGCTCCATAGCGGCATCCTTGCTCTCGCGATGCGCGATGCGTTCGCGATGCACGAGATAGATGCCCGACGCGATGACGACGCTAGACCCGATCAGCGACCAGCGATCCGGCGTGTCGCCAAACACCAAGTACTCTAGCCCGATCATACTCATCAGCTGGAAGTACAGGAACGGCGAGACGGATGACGCAGGCGCGAGCGCATAGGCGTGGATCAGAAGATAATGCCCGAGCCCGCCGAGCGCGCCGGTCGCGAGCAGCAGCAGCCAATCGAACGCCGTCGCCGGCCACACCCATTCCGGAATGGCGAAAAATCCGCCCGCAACCACCCCGACGAGCAGCGCATAGAAAAGCGTGACGAGCGGCGTATCGACACCCGCGAGTTTGCGCGTCACGATCATGAACAGCGCATAAGCCGTCATCGACACGAGCGATGCCAGAAATGCCGGATGAAATTCGACGATGCCCGGCCTGACGACGATCAGAACGCCGATAAATCCGGATACGATTGCAAGCGCGCGGTGCCATCCGACGTATTCGCCGAGTAGCGGGCCGGCGAGCGCTGCCACGAGAAGCGGCGCCAGAAAGGCAATCGAGATCGTCTGGTCGAGACGCAGGTATTGGATGGCGAGAAAATTGAACGCCGTCGTCGCCACCATGAATAGCGAGCGCAAAAGCTGTAACCCGGGGCGCTTGGTTTTGAACCATCCCGGAACCGAGCGCGGCCCGAAGATGATCACCATCAGCAGAGCCTGACCGAGGAAGCGGGCCCAGACGATTTCCGACGTCGGGATGCCCTGGTAGCTGCCGAGGTATTTCGCGGTCGCATCGAGGCACGAGAACAGCGAAACAGCCGTGCACATCAGAAGAACGGCTTTGAGGCGGTCAGGCATGGCGGCGCCGTAATTGAAACGGGATGTTTCCGAGCCGAGTCCTATGGCGCCCTGCCGATGCGGGAACCTCGAAGCACTCACACGTGGAAACGATGTTCGAGTGTCTAAGCGGAACTGCGTGCTGATACTGCGACCATATCGCCGCAGAACACGAGACCGCTGGCGTCTAGGGCGTCGCTGCAACGCTTCCGCCCGCGGATTCGGTCAGAGCAGCTGTCAAATGTCGGGCTCAGGTGCGTAAATCTGTCCGGAAAGCCTCACCATGCGGGCCACACGCAGCGATCTTTACACAACGCGCGCGCCGACACTTGCGCTCCGGCGAAAAGGCAGGTAACCGGACCCCTTCGGGGGCCCGTAGCTCAGCGGTAGAGCATCTGACTTTTAATCAGAGGGTCGTTGGTTCGATCCCAACCGGGCTCACCATGTCTTTCAAGGCGTTCGCGGATTTCGGCTGAGGCCGAAATTCGTCGGGTGCGATCCCGGTGCGAACCGGCGCAGCGATCACGCCGGATTCTCTCGACGTCGTGGCGCAGCCCATCTGCCTGCAGCACGATTTCGCGATTACGCGAACGAGCTCAGCCAGGATTTGATCTTTCTCGAACGCTGCCGTTGCTCACGGTATCGGCGCTGACCTCCGTGCTCGAAGAACGGTCTGTCATAGAGGCCGCATTCTTCGCATGGAGCCTTGCGGCCGCACTCGTCAGGCCAGCAACGAACCTCCGAGATGCGGTCGAGCAGAATCCGTTCCAAGTGCAAATTCTTCGCGGACTTCACGAGGATGACCTCGTCTTTGACCGCCGTTTCTCTGAGATGAGCAGCAAGAGCTTCCACTTTGGCGAAGGCGCGGAACTTACCGCTGTCGATGTCTGCTTGCGGCGCCCGCGCCTTATGCGCCCACGGCCCGACGAAGCAGACTTCATCCGCCACCTGGACGGCGGCAGCGTAGGCATCTCTATACTTCTTTGTGGCGTTACCTGCGTAATCGCTGATCTGCCCCAGGATGAAACGCTTCTTGGGCGCGGTGATCGAACTCAGCGTCTCCAACGGCAGGAAAATGCTGTGATAGGGAGCCTTGACGCAATCGAGAATTATTCGCGTGCCATCCGGAGTCGTGTGCGGGCTCATGCGTCCGTGAATGGGCGCGAACGAGGCGATTCTGGCGCGAACGGTTTCCGCGGGGACGCCGAGTTCGAGTGCAGATGTCGCGGCTGCTGCGATCGTCAGCCAGTTGTGCGCACCGAGAAGCTGGGTTTCGAGATCAACGGTGTGGCCCCCGCCCGTCAGCGTCAGCAAGAGTACTCCGCATACGTCCATCCGAATGTTCGTCGCGAGATAATCGCCGCCCGTCGTGCCGAAAGTGATCGAACGCGCCCGCGTGCGATCCGCCATGGCCCGGACGTGCGGATCATCGAAGTTGAGGACGACAAGGCCGTCGTCGGGAACGGCTTCGACCAGTGCCGATTTCTCCTGTGCCACGGCCTCGATGGATTTGAGCGTGGCATAGTGCTCGATGGCGACGAGCGTGATGATGGCGAGATCCGGCTTCAGCAGTTTTGCCGCTTGGGGGATATGCCCCGGCTTTTTCGTTCCCTGCTCGATGACGGAGTAGCGGGTGTCAGAGCGTAGATTGAGCAACGCGTCGATGGCGTGCCCGTATCCGTTGCAAAGAAACTGCGAGGTGACTTTGGAATGGCCCGCGAGAATATGCGAAAGCAAAGCAACAGTCGTTGTCTTGGCGCTGCTTCCGGTGACCGCGATGATGGTTGCTGATGTTCTTTGGCGCTTGATCTTCGCGATCGTCTCTCGCGTCCGGAGCTTGATCGTATGCTCAAATGTTTTGTAGTTGCGCGCTAACTGGCCGGCTCCGCCAAACATCGAGCGCCTCCAAAATAAATAAAAGAATGAGATTGAAAGAAATCAGCAGTCATAAAACGTCGCGCGATTATAGCGATCGCATCTCATCGAGAAAGTTACGGCAAGCGGCTCGCTGTGGATAATGAATTTCCGACGTGCAAGCACACAACCTGCCCGATCAGTGCCGGGAAAGTTTCCACATGTAAAAGAGATCTGAACAGCGATCACGTTCGCACGGCGCAAAGGTTGTACGCTGATCATATCGCGGAACGTCTCGCCTCAGGCAGCGAGGCCTTCGTGCTTCAATGCAAGATGAACCGTCGGTCGCGCTTTCATCGCTTCCGCCAGTTTTCTTAACGTGTCGGGCACTTTGACGCCGTTTTTCTCTGCCCATAGCAGCATGACGAAAAGATAGGCATCGGCGACCGTCATGTTGTCTCCGAAAAGATAAGTGTCGGACGTCTGCTTGTGCTTGGCGAGAAACTCGAGACGCTTCGCTATCGCGTCCTTTGCCGCTTGTTTTTCCTCGGCAGTGGAACTGGCGCTGAACAGCGGCTTGAAGGATTTGTGAATTTCGCTCGAGATAAACGCCAGCATTTCGAGCAGGCGATACCGTCCGTATTCGCCCGGCGCGGCGAGCGTTGAATGGCGATCCGCAATCTTCGTCAAAATGGCGACGTTTTCCGTAAGCACGTCGCCATTGTCGAACTGTAAGGCCGGGACATAGCCCTTCGGATTGATATCCTTGAACGAACGTCCGTCCTCGAGTGTATGCGTTTTGAGATCGACTTTCGCGAGATCGAATTTTTCACCCGCCTCATGCAATGCGATGTGGCTGGCCAGGCTGCACGCGCCCGGCGAATAGTAGAGTATCAGCATGATGAGGCTCCGTTGTTTCAGGATGAGCGCAACGTAATTCACGAGCCGCCGCGAAGTGCCGAGGCTGCGCTTTGGAGATATGAATTGCGTTAGAAATTATAAGTGAACCGCGTCGATTTTCTGTCGATCATTGTTCGGAACGTTTTGAGCGCTCGCCCGTTTTTCTGTCCCCAACCATGGAGACTATCAAATGGGTAATGACCAGAAACAGGGCCACCAGCAGCAGGGTGGCGAGCAGCGTGGTGGTCAGCAGCAGCAGAGCCACGAACACGACAAGCAGCATGAGAAAGATCAGAAGAAGCAGCAGGGTGGCCAGGAAAATCGGCCCGGTCATCAACAAGGTTCCGAGCATCGGAACGACGAAAGAAAGCGCTAACGAAATCGGCACCCTGGCTCAATCGCCAGGGTGTTTTTCTATGATGTGACAAGCGCAAGCCGCAGCTTGCGGATCGTCGTCGGCGATACGTGAACTGATGAAAATCTTTTAATAATAATCGCTGTTTTTATAGCTTTTTAGGGTGGAACTAAATCGCTCACGCGCCTGTTGAGGATGTGAAGACCGGTGGTGTATCCCCCTGCACCAAAAGCCAGCGCCCCCCGGTTGGTGGTCTTCATCACGAAGAGGCTCAGTCTTCCCCCGGACTGGGCCTCTCCTCTTTCGCTTCCTCATCATTTACATTTGCTTGTTTAAGAGATGCCGAATTGCTCGCAAGCAAAAGGGCTCGCAGCAATGCCACGAGCCCTCGTTCTTAAAGTCGGTTGCTCAGTTTACGCCAGCACGATGATGTCGACGACTTCAAAAGTGTCGGGGTCGATAATAGCGATCCGATTGTCGTCGATCTGGATGTACTCATACTCGCGATATGCCGGTACGATTTCGATCACTGCAGGCGGCACTGGATACAAATGCACCGTGCGCGGTAGTCGCACGCCGACATTCACCGCTACGCCGAGATCGCGGACCGGCGCGACCCGATGACTGCTGAACGCCGAGCGGGCTCTGCTGCGCTGTTCAGTTGTGACGCTCGCGATCGATCCGCGATGTCCTTCTGCGCGACCTTCCGTGCCCTGACTTGTGCCGGTCGACGCGCCGCCGCGGTCTTCTCCGCGCGCCTCGTTACGCTTGCGGTCCCTATCTCCCGATGCATTTTTATTTCTCATATCGGAGTCACGGTCGCCTCGGGCGTTGCGGTCTGAACTTCTTTCAGATCGATCGGCGCGATTTCGCTGCATGTCGCGATCGGAGCGGCTTTCCGACTGCTTTCCAGTCTTATCTTTCTCGCGTCCGGGAGCGTATTCACGCGCGGACCCTTCTGATTTCAGGTTGCCGGGCGCTCGCTCATTGGCCGGACCGCTGCCTTTTTCATGTCCCGGCGCATAATTCGAGCCCGACGAGCCTTCGCTTGCGCCGGACGCTCCGCCCATACGCTCATGCGAGGATCTGTCTGACATACCCGCGCCAGCGCCGCCTTTGTCGGCGTTCGGCGCGCCCTGCGCAAACGCCATTGGCGCGCCGATCATCAACGCGGCAATTGCAATTGAGGACTTCAGCATTTTCGTCTCCTTGTGACGTACCACCAACCCGCAGTCGGGAGGGAAACCGGGAAACGTTTCTGCCTGTTCCTTCAATTGTTGTTACGCTGATCAAAGAAGCAACGTTCATGAGCTATTCAGAATGCGAACACGCTGTGGAGTGACTACTTTCGCAGCGGCTCTGCGTCCGGCTTTTGGGGATCGTCGGTTGGAATGGGTGCCGGCTGCGGCGGCTCCTTGGGTTCCGGCGGCAAGGGCGGCAACTGTCCAGGCTCTTGCGTCGGAAAAGGATTGGTCGGGGGATCGTGTTCGTTGCCCATTCTCGAAACTCCAGCTGTCGCTCGTCGTGTGACGCGCATCAGTCGCGTCTCGTGTTAAGCGCGCGGCTCAAGCTTGGAGTTCCGGCAGCGTGACCGCTAGCTGACACGACGCAATAGCCCGCTGGGGGGCGACCAGCGAGCTATCGCGCAAGTTAAACGGCGTTTTTAAACGTCCATGCTGCCGTCATCGTCGGACCAGTCGTCATCCTCCTCGTCCTGCATGTCGTCGAGCGCAGCATCGTCGGCAGCGAGATCTTTCCGCGCCTGATCGGCATCGTCTCGCGCGTCCTGTGCATCGTCCTGCGCGCGATCGAGCTTGGCCTGGGTTTCGTTGGCCGACGCCGAGCTGCCGCCGCCGAAAAGATTACGAATGCTCTCCGCGATGAACATGCCGCCTGCAACGCCGGTCGCTGTCGAAAGCGCAGTACCGAGAAAGCCGCCGGTGCGCGACGGCTGCGACGCCCACGGGCTTTCAGTGGCTCGTCCAGGATTGGGCGATGTTTCGGCATCCGCATACCGGCGGCCAGTCTGATAGCTGGGCTGCGCGCCTGTCTGCGGCACCGATGAACCGCCGAGAAAACTGGATGAACCACGCGACGCGCTGGCGCTGCGATCTTCGCTCGCGGCCTCAAGCTCCTTGATCCGTGCTTCGGCGCGATCCAGCGCCTGCTGCTGCACGAGCACGCTTTGGGTCAGATAATAGGGAGCGTCTGGAAAGCGAGACAGAATATCTCGAATAAGCTGTTCCGCATCCCGGTCCTTCGGCCCACTGCTTACGCTTCGCAAGCGGGCAAACAAATCCTCGATGAGACGTTGCTCCTGAGAATCCATGACGGGGGCTCCTTCGCCTTGTGCGCCACGCCGAAACCGCACGGCGACTGTTATGTAGGATGCAAAACGGCGGAGGAAATACCGCCGCGATTACATTTCGGTCAGACGACTCTTGTTTCGTTGAGTTCGTGAACCCGGTTGTCGAGCGAGCGCGCGGGGCTCGGCGCTGAATCGGCTTCAGGAAAGCTGACGCGAGATCGTGTGCACGACCGCCGCGCGAGAGTACGCCTGTCATACGGCAAAGAATGCCGGGACGCCTTCCGCTGTTCGGCCTAGGCCGCAGCGTCGCTCTTCTGTCGTTGGTTTGGGTCGCGCGTGAAAATCACCGACGGGGTGCCGCCGCTCGCATTCGTCAGCGGGCTGCGGAGGAAAGCGATTATTGTTGTGCGGTCTGCGCGCCGAGCGTCGCGATATTCTCGCCCGTATGATCGAGCGTTTCTGCGATGAGCGCGATCGGCGCTTTCGACGGAACGGAACGGCGAACGATTTGCGGAGCCGGCCGACGTACAACCCGGCGCTCTGGCGCAGCCGAGGCGATCTTCTTATCGGAGGGCTTCTTCTCTGACGGCTTCGGCATCGCGCGCGCCAGCCCGCCACCTAGGCCCATGTAGCCACTCATCCATGTCGTTTGAACGGCGACGGTTTCGTCGATCGTAAGGCTCTGAGCCGCGAGATCGCCCGGAATGACGGACGCCGTCGCAGCGAACACCCCAGTCACGACCAGAATTCGAGGAAAAGTCACGGTGGTCAGCCCGGTGCAAGAGACAGCTCCGGGAATTCAAGGTGCTTCGGGTAAACAAAAAGTTAATGCGCGGAGCGAACCGGGATACTGGGTTCCAGACCTGACGCATCGATCTTGCCCTTGCGATCCGGCGTCGGAAGAACCGGCGTCGGAGCTTTGGCGAGTTCCGCATCGATATCGACGACGGTGCAGCCGGAGACACGCATCGCATCACTGATGCTGTTGGCCTCGCGCCGCATCTCTGCGAGCTTTTGCGTCTTGGGCTGGTCGATGTAGGGCTTGCCTTGCATCAGATCGAAGACGCCCGCGAGCGTGTCTGGAACCGACTGCTCTTTCTCCATCGCGGTCTTCAGGCTCCTCATGTCGCTGATGCGCTTCGACAGGTAGCCGCTCATCTTGGTGCACGGATCGCCGGGTATGGCGGTCTGCGCTTTGTGCTTGGCGGAGCAGGGCGTGCTCAACATGCCGATGCTCGAAATCAGCATCGCGCCCAAGGCGGCTTGCAGACGAAACGAACGTCGCTTGAGCGGCAAGACTTTCATCCCGGTCGATCCTTTGTCGTCGTCTCGCCGCGAGCGATGTGCGGCGTCGATTTTTTACGCGATGGCCTGGCTCGAAATTGCGGCCACGCGATGAGGCGGAGCTGTGTCTTTAGTTCAAGAGCCAGAGTTGCCCGCACGCGGGCCCCGGATGCAAAGAAACCAAGGGTTTGCTGCGCGTTCTCACGGCCGACTGTCGCTTGAAAGTCACGCGTCCGCGCACCGCGACCGCATCCCGCTCGACACAATTAATATGTTATAATATACGAAACTGGATTGCGGTATTTGAGACCGCTCTCTGGGGATAGAAGAATTGGGGGAAATGATGCGTAGGTATGTTGGACTGACTGTGGCCGCTGTGGCGTTGGGGCCAATCTCGCCAACGCTTGCGCAAGAAACGCACGCCCAAGACGCAACGCCTCCGGCATCTGCGAACCAGCAGGCGCAATCGAACTCGCAAACCGTCGGCGCTGAATTGCCGTCGGTAGTCGTCGTTGCGCCAAAAAAAGTCGCCACATCGAAGCCGAAGTCGCGGAAACCGAAAGGGAATGACCCGACAGGACTGAAAGCCGCTGCTTCGAAGCCGGTGACGCCGCAATCGGTATCGTCGCCTGGCTCCGGAAACGACGATGCTGTTTCGGCGGCAACGATTCTACCGCCGCCCGGAACGCTCATAAGCCCACAATCAGGCACGCAGGCGACAACAGTCACAAATGCCCGCGATATCATTCCGACGCACGGCGCAACGCTCACCGACACGCTGGATCAGCAGCCGGGCATTGCCGGGTCCACGTTCGCGCCCGGCGCAAATCGTCCTATTCTTCGCGGGCTCGACAACAACCGAGTGCGAATTCAGGAAAACGGGATCGCGACAGGCGACGTTTCCGACATCAGCGAGGACCACGCTTTTCCGGTCGATCCCTATAGCGCCGACAGCGTCACGGTGGTGCGCGGACCTTCGACCATTCGCTACGGATCGCAGGCGATCGGCGGCGTCGTCAGCGCCGAAAACCAGCGAATTCCGACCTACATTCCGTATGGCGGCTTCACCGGCCAAGTCACCGGCGGATTGAGCTCCGTCGATAACGGACGCGACGGAGCGTTCAAGGCGACGGCAGGTTCGCAGGGCTTCGCCATCCACGCCGACGGTTTCGCGCGCCATGCCGACGATTACGATACGCCGGAAGGCCGTCAGGAAAACTCATTTCTCGACAGCCGCGGGGCGTCGATCGGCGGCTCCTTTATCGGACGTGACGGGTTCCTGGGCGTCAGCTACACGCGTTTCGATAGTCTTTACGCAGTGCCCGGCATCGAGGCCGCGGAAGAAAAATCGCGCATCGATATGGGCCAGGACAAGATCAACGCCAAAGGCGAATGGCGCGCGCCGGAAATGGGCATCGCCGCCGTGCGCGGCTGGTTTGGGTGGACGAATTACGCGCACAACGAACTCGTTTTCGATGAGGACGAGGGCGCCGACGCCGTCGGATCGCGTTTCACGAACCGATACACGGAAGGCCGCGCGGAAATCGAATCCGTGCCTGTTGCGACCGCGTTCGGCGCACTGACGAGCACCGCCGGCATTCAGATCAGCAACCGCCAGCTGGCCGGCATCAGCTTCGAGGGCGACAATCTGCTCGAACCCAATACGACGGACAGCATCGGAGGCTATCTGTTCGAGGAACTGCGCCTGGCGTCTGCGCTCAGGCTACAGGCCAGCGGCCGCGTCGAGAACGATAACGTCGGCGGGTCGATGTATGCGGATATCATGAACCCGCTACCCGACAGCCTCGTCGCCGAGCGCAAATCCTTCACGCCTGTCAGCGGCAGCCTCGGATTGCTCTACGACCTGCCGCACGGCATCGTAGCGCGGCTCACCGGAACCTACGCCGAGCGCGCCCCGGTTGCGCAGGAACTCTTTTCGAAAGGCGCGCACGAGGCAACGGAGACGTTCGAGATCGGCAATCCCGACATCGGCATCGAGACGTCGAAGTCGATCGAGTTCGGCTTCAACAAGACCGCAGGCCGCTGGCGGTTCGATTCATCCTTCTACTACACGCAATTCGATGGCTACATCTTCCGCGATTTCACCGGCGCAAAATGCGATGACACGATAGCCTCGTGCGGTTCCGGCAGCGAACTCGATCAGGTGATTTTCAATCAGAGGGACGCGACATTCTATGGCGTCGAGCTGGCGACCGAATACGACGTTGCTCAGATCTGGAACGGCATCTGGGGTGTCTCTGGCCAGTACGACTTCGTGCACGCCGAATTCTCGAACGGCGAGTACGTGCCGCGCATGCCGCCGCACCGGATCGGCGGCGGTCTCTACTATCGTGACGACGCGTGGCAGGCCAAGGTTTCATCCCTCTACGCGTTCAATCAGAACGATATCGCGCCCCATGAAACGCCGACTGCGGGCTACACGCTCGTCAACGCCGAGATCAGCTACACGATGACGTTGAACGGCGAGGGCGGCATCGCACCGAAGCTGATCATCGGGCTCAAGGGTGAGAACCTCTTGAACGAGGACATTCGCAACAGTGCGTCATTCAAGAAGGATGAAGTCCTGCAGCCCGGCGCGAACGCACGATTGTTTGGCACGCTCGTCTACTGAATAGAGAGATCATCGCCAGCCGCGCGTAACGCATGACTGGCGATGATGCGCTCGACAGAGAGAGCTAGTGACCACCCGCGCCTGCGGGGATCGCGGCGGGTTTGCGCATCAGCAACGTGAACAGCCCAGCCGTCGCAAACAGGATTGTCAGAAACAGGAAGACATCCGCGAACGACAGCACGTTGGCCTGCTTGCGCACGAGCATCGCGAGCTGCTTCAACGCCGTCAGATCGCCATCGGGCATCACTTGCGACATGGACTGCTGCATGTTTCTGAGCTGATCTTCCGCCACCGCCCGGCCCCACGCGACGTTCTCATGCAGGCGCTCGAGATGCAGATCGAGGCGCTTGTTGAGCAGCGTGTTGATGACCGCGAGGCCAACCGCACCACCGAGGTTGCGCGTGAGATTGAACAAACCGGAGGCATTCTTCAATTGCTCCGGCGGCAGCGTTCCGAGCGACAGATTGTTGATCGGCACCATGCATAACATCAGCGACGATCCACGCAGGATTTGCGGAATGAAAAGCTCCCAGAAGTCCCAGTCGGCGGTGATGGCCGTCGTCCAGTAGGTGCCGGCGGCGAAACCCGTGAAGCCGATCAGCATCATCACGCGTGGATCGAGTACGCTCGCCAAACGTCCGCTGATCGGCGCGGTGAGGAACATCGCGACGCCGGTGACGAACATCGTCTCACCGATCATCAGGGCATCGTAGCCGCGCACTTGCGCGAGATAGACCGGATAGAGATAGGTCAGGCCGTATAGCCCGATGCCCATCGTGAAGCTGAAGGCCGAGCCGAACGCAAAGTTCCGGTCTCGAAATGCGCGCAGTTCGACAATCGGTTCCTTCGCGGTCGTAGCCCGCCAGAAGAATATGATCGCGCCGACGACCGTCATAACCGCGAAGGTCGCGATGGTGCTGTCGTCGAGCCAGTCGTAGCGCGGGCCTTCTTCGAGAACGTATTCGAGCGAGCCGAGCATCACCGCCATGCCAGCGAGCCCGACGAAATCGAAGCGGCCGAACAGCGAATGATCCGGCTTGTCGAAATCGACGAGGAAGTACACGGCGATCGCAACCAGAATGCCAGGGCCGACATTGACGAGAAACAGCCAGTGCCAGGAAAAGGCGTTGCTGAGATAGCCGCCAACGGTCGGGCCGATGGTCGGCGCCAGCGTCGCGACGAGACCGATGATCGGCGACACGATGTTGCGCTTCGACGGCGGAAAGAGCGAGAACGCGACAGCGAACACGCTCGGGATCATGCCGCCGCCGATGAAACCCTGCAGCGCGCGGTAGACGATCATCTGATCGATCGTCGTTGCCGTCGCGCAAAGCGCGCTCGCGGCCGTGAAGCCGATCGCTGCCGACAGAAACAGCACGCGCGTCGAGAGCGCACGCGCCAGAAATCCCGACAGTGGAATCATCACGACTTCGGCGATCAGATACGCCGTCTGAACCCACGGAATTTCGTCCGAGCTTGCGGAAAGCCCGGCTTGGATTTCCGACAGCGACGCTGACACGATCTGAATGTCAAGGATCGCCATGAACATGCCGAACACCATCGCCATGAAGCCCGCGAGCTGGCGCGGCGTAACGCCGATCCATTCGAGTGTCCCCGGCGGCACGTCGGAAGCGGGATTGATTCTTGATGTGTCTGATCGGCTCATCACCGTCACCTTTCAGGTAACGCGATCTCCAGGATTAATTTGAAGCGTGCTGCTGCCCGGCGGTCTTAGGCGTCGTGCGCGTGTCGATATCGACGACCACCGACAGCCCCGGCCGCAACCGGCCTTTGGCTTCCGATGCCGGAACCTCGATGCGCACGGGCACGCGCTGCACGATCTTCGTGAAGTTGCCGGTCGCGTTTTCCGGCGGCAGCAGCGAGAACTGCGACCCGGAAGCGGGCGCGACGCTGACGACCTTGCCCTTCAACACCGTTCCGCCAAGCGCATCGACCTCCACGTCGGCTTCCTGACCGACGACGATGGGACCAAGCTGCGTCTCCTTGAGGTTGGCGTCGACGTAGACCTTGTCGAGCGGGATGATGGCAGCGAGCCGCTTCGCCGGCGTCACGTAGTCACCGACCTGCACGTTCTTGTTGCCGACGATGCCGTCGAACGGCGCGCGGATGACGGTGAACGAAAGATCGCGCGCCGCTTGCTCGACAGCGACCTGCAACTCCTTCGCAACCTGCGTCGCCTGTTCGCGCTGCGCATGCAGAAGCGCGATGTTCGCATCCGCCGACTGGATCGCGGCCTCGTTGGCCTTGACTTGCGCGCGTGCGGAATCACGAGCGGCGATCGCTGCATCGAGCGATGCCTTCGTCGCGTAGTCTTTGGCCGTCAACGCATTTGTGCGGTTGAAATCAGCTTCCGTCTTGATGACGTTGGCTTTCGAAGCGTCGATCTGCGCGCGCGCCTGCGCCGCTGCGGCTTCAGCCGCTTTGATCTGAGCGTCGAACGTTGCGATGGCCGCGTTCTGCGTCGCGAGCTTGGACTTCGCCTGGTCGAGGGCCAGCCGGTAATCGCCGTCGTCGAGGCGTACGAGAACGTCACCGCCTTTGACGAACTGGTTGTCGGTGACAGGAACGTCGGCGACGTAAGCGGAAACCTTCGGAGAGACCATCGACATGTGCACGCCGACGTAGGCATCGTCCGTCGAAACGATGAAGCGGCCGACGGTGATGTAGTGATATCCGGCCCACAGACCCGCCATCAGCGCCAGCGCGCCGATGCCGATGAAAATCGGCTTCTTGCGCGACGCAGGTTTTGACACGTCCTTGCTCGCGGCCGGAGAAACGCTCCCGCTTTCGCGGGCTGTTGCGGGCTCGCCCGAGTCGGCGCGCGGCGAGGCGTCGGCTTTCGCAGTGCGGGTCTCTGAAGCCTCAGGAGCGCTGCTCGACTTTGCGAGGGAATGAATGCGCCCGCTGCCCGATTGTTGGTTTTGGCGATGCGAGTTCTCGTCCGAGGTGTGATCGAGGACGGTCTGCAAAGTTCCTCGCGCCATGGGTAAATTCCCTTGTCTCGAAATGAGTAAATAAACCGTACGGTTCAGTTCGGACTTGACTTAGCTGCTCCGCTGGTCAATATCAAGGGGAAACTGAACCGTTTGGTTCACATGTTGACGCATTTCGCCAATCGGGCGCCAACGCTCGAATAGGATCAAAAGTCATGGAAACACGCCCAGCGACGCCAGAAGTCTTGGAACGACGAGGAGGGCGGCCTGCCGCCGGAACCGACCCGCACAAGCGTCGGCAGATCTTGGAGGGCGCGGGACGTGTCTTCTCCACGCTCGGCTTCGACGCGGCGAGCATGAACGACGTCGCCCGCGAGGCGAAAGTCTCGAAGGCGACGCTCTACGTGTACTTCCAGGACAAGGAGCATCTCTTCACGTCGATCTGCGCCGAGCGCCGCGATCGCAACATTTCAGAGCTGATCTCACTCCTTGATCCGCAGAAGCCCATCAGAGCCACGCTGCTTCAGTTCGGCACCGAGATGATGCGGATACTCTCCGATCCGTTCGTCGTCGCTGCCCATCGCATTGTCATCGGCGTCGCCGAACGGATGCCGGAAATCGGCACCGAGTTTTTCGAGGCTGGACCGAAGCGCATGGCGACCGCGCTTGCGGCCTACATCGACGCACACGTCGCGGCCGGACGATTGAACGCCCCGAATTCCTATCTCGCCGCCGCGCAGTTTCTTGAGCTTGTGCAGTCGCTGATCTTCCGTCCGCGTCTCTACGGTGCGATCACGGAACGTCCGACCGATCAGGAGATCGATACGGTCGTCGAGTCCGCGGTCACGATGTTCCTCGCGGCCTATCGCGCGAAGGACGCAAACTGAGAACGGAACCGGTCGTCAGACGGCGGCCGCTTCCGGCATCTGCTCCGCAAAAGCCAGATCGCGCGGATTCCTCTCGACGCCCGCGAGCGTATGCCAATCAGGCAGGTTCGCGAGCGAGGAATCGATGAACGTCTGGTGCCAGAGCTGCGTCGCGAGCACCGCAACGAGCCCAAGTTCCATCGAGCTTCGCTGATAGAAGCGCGACGACAGCTCCGTATATTTCGTTCGCCACAGTGCGACGGCCTCGGGATCGAAGTATCCGGTCTTTTTCAGCGAGGCTTCGCTGAGAAGTTCGTCGACGTAAGGCAGACGCTGCTGCAGGAAAAAGCCATCGAGCGGAGCGCGGAACATACCCTTCGGCCGCCACGCAACCGATTTCGGCAGCCATTTCTCCGCCACGCGCCGGACCAGATATTTTTCTTTGAGCCCTTTGATCTTCCAATTCGGATCAAGGCCCGCAACGAAATCGAACACGTTGTTGTCGAGGAACGGATAGCGCATCTCGACCGACTGGCTCATCGCGATGCGATCGCCCTTGAGGCTCAAAAGCTGGCCCGGAAGATGGATGCGGCCCGCCCAGTAAATCGCGCGATTGATCGGATGCCAACGCTCCGCCCGCCCGAGGTCGGGCGCGAAATCCGCATACGGATCATGATCGCCAAGCTCGCCGAGCATGTCGCCGCTGTAGAAACGAAAACGCGACGCGCCGAGCAGATCGTAAAAGCGCTGGAACGGATGCGCCCCGCCCGCCGACGGCGCGCAGCGATCGAGATAGGCGACGGCGTCCTTGTTACAGCCGAGCCACGTGAAGAAGCGTCTGCGAATGGCGGCATCGATCGTGCCGCCTGAAATGGCGCCCAGCCACTCGAGCACGCGGTCGATCTTGTACCACGGATAGCCGGCGAGCCATTCGTCGGAACCTTCGCCGGTCAATGCAACCTTGAAGCCCTTTTCATGCACTTTGCCTGCAAGAAGCATCAGCGCTGTGCACGACGTATCGGTAACGGGCGCTTCCGTTGCAACCAGCAGCCGTTGGTAGTTCGAAACGATTTCTTCCGAGCCGCACGGCACGATCGTCGGATCGGCCTTGAGATGGCGTGAGATCACGGCCGCCTGCTCGGTCTCGTCGAGTTTCGGATCGCGGATCTTGACGGTGAACGTCGCCGGCGGCGCGCCAAGAATGTCGCTCGCCATCGCGACGACCGTGCTCGAGTCGACGCCGCCGCTGAGATATGACGCAACCGGAACATCGGCGCGGAGCCGGCGCTTCACCGCCCCATACAGAACGCTCTCGAACTCATTGACGAGCGTCTTCTCGTCTTGGCCGCGCGCTTCTTTCCCTTTGTCGGGAAAGTCCATCGTCCAATATGCATGCTCGCTGATCGCGGCGGCGTCGCCATGACGGCCGCGCGAGATTTTCAAGAACTTGCCAGGTTGCAGGATGTTGATGCCGTCGAAGCAGCTGAACGGCCCTGCGACTGCGAGAAAATTGAAAACCGCGTCGATACCGCGCCGATCCGGTTTCGGTTCGATCATGCCTGTCGCGAGCAGCGTCTTGATCTCCGACCCGAAGATCAGCCAGTCGTTGCCGAACCGCGTCGTGCGCGTCCAGTAGAGCGGACAAATGCCGAAACGGTCGCGCGCGAGAATGAATTGCTGCTTGCGTTCGTCGAACAGCGCGACGGCAAACTGACCGTTGAGCTTTTCGAACATGTCTTCGCCGTGCGCTTCCCACATGTGCGGAAGAATTTCGGTGTCGCAGTGCGTTTTGAGCGTGTGACCGCGCGCCGTCAGATCGCGGCGCCAATCGTCGTGGTCATAGATTTCGCCGTTGAATACGACCGAGACGGATTTGTCCTCGTTGAACATCGGCTGTTGGCCATCGGCCAATCCGACGATGCTGAGGCGGCGCGATGCGAAGCCAACGCCGGGCCGCTGCAGATATCCGTCCTCGTCGGGGCCGCGATGCTGCATGGCATCGGCGGAGCGCTTAAGTACGGAGAGGGGAACCGAGCGGCGCCCTTTGAGATCGATGATTCCGAAAATGCCACACATACAACGTCCAAACTTTTTGATGGCTGTGGATTGCGCAGCAAGCGCGGCCGATGAAATCGGGATGTAGGCCGCATTACCGCAATTCTGCCGAGCAAGCTCTGGCGAACTTATGCTGCGGTTACCGTCCGGCGGTTCCGGAGCGGAATGTTTAAGGCCGGTACGTCACCGAATGGTGGTCGCCATTCGCGACAAATACGCACAAACAGAGCTGTTAAGGGAGCTAGGCCGGAAGGCTTAGCCCCCTCTTGAAATAGCGGTAAAAAACCGTCGATCGTGACCGGAAGATACTTACGGCGCCGGAGCCGGTGCCGGTGTGGTGGTCGAGCTGTCGGTTGCCGGCGGCGTAGCCGGTGTTTCAGCAGGCGCCGGAGCGGCTGGCGTTTCTGCTGCGGCCTTCTCGGCGGCAGCTTTCTCGGCAGCTGCCTTGTCGGCCGCTTCCTTGGCTTCCGCAGCCGCCTTGTCCGCATCAGCAGCAGCTTTATCTGCCGTCGCGCTGTCGGTCGCGGCCTTGTCGGCAGCGTTGTCAGCTTTCTCTTTTTGACTATCGCAAGCCGCGCTCCCAAGCGCGCCGAGCACTGCCAGCGCAATTAGCAACTTTCTCATGGCACATCTCCTAGCCGCAAAAGTAGTCTCACCGCTGAGTTAAGTAGGTGCGCGGGCATTCAGGCGCAATCACCGGCCGAAATCAAGGCGATTGCTCCGAAATGCGATGAACCAACTGAACATGGTTCGCGGTTTGAATACGAATTGCATCTAATTCGCATATGCGAGCAGCGGGCAGGAGAGAGCTGCTTTCTCGCAGCCGCTATTCTTTGCGCCGTCGCGTCATGAACGCCAATCGCTCGAGCAGATGAACGTCCTGTTCATTTTTGATGAGCGCTCCGGCAAGCGGCGGCACGAGCTTGCGTGGATCGCTCTCGCGGATGAGAGCGGGATCGATGTCCTCGTGCAGAAGCAGCTTCAGCCAGTCGAGCAACTCCGACGTCGACGGCTTTTTCTTGAGTCCGGGGACGTCGCGCAGTTCGTAGAAAATCCGAAGTGCATCGCCGACGAGCCGCTTCTTCAGTTCAGGGAAATGCACGTCGACGATCTGGCGCATCGTCTCTGCGTCCGGAAACTTGATGAAGTGAAAAAAGCAGCGCCTGAGAAACGCGTCCGGCAATTCTTTTTCGTTGTTCGACGTGATCAAAACGATCGGACGCGTCGTCGCCTTTACGGTCTCGCCCGTTTCGTAGACGAAGAATTCCATGCGATCGAGTTCTTGCAGCAGATCGTTCGGGAATTCGATATCGGCCTTGTCGATTTCATCGATCAGCAGCACCGAGCGCTCGGGTGCTGTGAACGCCTCCCACAGTTTGCCGCGCTTGATGTAGTTGGCGATATTCTTGACGCGCTCGTCGCCGAGCTGGCCGTCGCGTAACCGCGAAACGGCATCGTATTCGTAAAGGCCCTGCTGCGCCTTTGTCGTCGACTTTATGTGCCATTCGATCAACGGCGCGCCGAGCGCTCTTGCAACTTCGGCAGCGAGCACCGATTTGCCCGTGCCGGGTTCGCCCTTGATGAGAAGCGGCCGCTGCAATTGGATTGCTGCGTTGACGGCGACCTTCAGATCGTCCGTCGCAACGTAGGAGGAGGTGCCCTCGAATTTCATGAAACCCGTAACCTCGGAGTTTTGTGCTTCGCCAATCTATGGGGCGGCTGAAAGAACGAGCAAGATGACGGAAACGCACGACCGGCGGCGGGCTATCGTGCAATGGTGGCGGGCAAATTACCGGAGTACTCCCGTCAAGTCGTTGTTTTAACTGCCTAAAATTAGTCGTTTTTGGACGCGGATAGGGCAGCGCGCGTGCTTGACTTAGCGCCGCCTCGAATAGATAAGGATCGGCCGGAAATTAGGCCCGATTCACCTGGATCGAGTTTCCTTCGGCAACGATTATCAGCTCGAGCGCATAAGCCTCAGGAGAGGCGGACGATGAGCAAGACAATCGCGGCAAAGACGGCGAAGGGGAAATCCGCCGGGAAGAAAGCTGTTGCCAAGTCCGCTCAGTCGGCAAAGGCCAGCAAAACGCCGGCAGGCAAACCTGCCGCGGACAAAAAGAAAACGGCGGCAAAACCGGCGCCGGTCAAGTCTTCCAAGGTGAAGACGGCAACGGCCGCGAAACCGGCTACAAAGAAGGCTCCAGCAGCGAAGGTCGCAGCGCAGCCGGCCGCAGCGCCCAAACCGGCGTCAAAGAAGTCAGAGGGTACGAACAAGAAGATGGCTCCGCGCGTAAAGATTGCAGATATCGTTCTCCCTGCCGGCTACAAGCCGTCGGACGACGAGCCGTTCATGAACGACCTTCACAAGGCGTATTTCCGCAAGCGTCTGCTTGACTGGAAAGACGAGATCTTGCGCCAGACGCGCGAAACGCTGGCGATCTTGCACGAGGACTCGACGCAGCACGCCGATCTCGCCGATCGCGCGACCTCCGAAACCGATCGGGCGACCGAGCTGCGCACGCGCGACCGCCAGCGCAAGCTGATCGCCAAGATCGATGCGGCTGTCGGCCGGATCGAGGACGGGACGTATGGCTATTGCGAGGATACCGGCGAGCCGATCGGCCTGAAGCGGCTCGATGCCCGCCCGATCGCCACGTTGTCGGTCGAGGCGCAGGAGCGCCACGAGCGCCGCGAGCGCGTCTATCGCGAGGAATAGCTGAGGCGAGGGCGCGGCCTACCCCCGGCCGCCCCGTTTCGCGACATGGCTTTACCGGCCATTAATTGATTGGGGGGACACTCTTCTACCACAGCTTGTGCTGGCTGGGCGGTCGGCTTCCCGAAGGGGGAGCCGCTCGACGCAATGCTGGCCGTGCGCGCCGGGCGTCCGGCTCGCCGGAGAGGAGTTGGTCCGGCGCAACGGGACTAGGCGGTACGCGCCGGGCGGCCGGCTCCCCGGAGGGGAGTCGCCCGGCGCAACGGAACTAGGCGGCACGCGCCGGGCGGCCGGCTCCCCGGAGGGGAGTCGCCCGGCGCAAACAAAGGAGACAACGCTCGTGTCGATTACGATCTCGTCTACGCTGGCAGCAGCGGCGATCGCGACAATGGCCAGCGCCGTTCTGTCTTCGACGTCTTGGGTGAACGCGCTTCCGTATGTAGATGTCAGCGCAAGCCCGGAAATGTGGAATGCCGCTTCGGCAGCGCGCAAACAGTCGGCGCGATCAGCAAAACGCGGCCTGCAAAATCAGTTTGCCAGTGCCGTCAGGCCGCTCGACCTTCACAAATTGACGATGGCCGATTTCGGCGACGTCGACGCTTCCCACTAAATCCATCCTGATCCGGCAAACCAGTCGTAGATGGCCGCCTTCGCGGCCATGAAGCTTTTGCATCGATCGCCGAATTTCTAATCCCTATTCCCTAAAACCTAATCCCTAAAACTGCGGTCCGGAATCCGACTCCGGCGGAGTTTGCGAGCCGCGCGCGAACATCGGCGGGCGGCGGAAACCGGCGCGATCGCGAGGCGGCGCTATTTCAGACTGCGGCGGCGCGGCGGGCGGAGTGATGCCCGTTTCAATGACGACGTCGACAGGCCCGCCGGTCATCAACAGATGCTCGACGCCGTCGCGCCGGATCAGCACCAGCTTTCTGCGACTGTCGACGCTGGCATGATCAACGACCTCGAGCCTGCGCTCGCCTTTTTGCCGGAACAGAACGGAGGACGGACTGGTCCCGTTTAAATAAGCTCGCAGGAAAACCGCGATGCCCGCGCTCGCCAATCCCAGCACGACCAACAGCAACGTCCAGAAGATATAGCTTTGCATGCGCGCCTCGTGCCTGGTTGCCTCAATGCCGCGTATCGAATTCTTGCAAGAGACAGCGATCGATACACGCGAGTTGACTGCATGTTAACTCTCTTGAGCGAAGTCTTAGCCAACAGAAAAGCGCCGACTCGTTGCGGCACAGTTGCAGTTGCGTTTGAGTTCCAGTTCCCATGCTCCAGACTGACGCCCCGGCCATCGAGAATCAGATAGATTCCGAGCCCATGAAGGATCGCGAGGCGTTGAGGATCAATGCCGCCCCGCTCGACACGCTGAACACAGCGGAAGGGTTCGGCGGGTTCCTCCCCATAGCAATGATCGTTGCCGCTGCGGGCGCCCTGGTTTTTGGCCTGCTTGCGAGCAGCTCCGGCAAGCCGGTTCTGCTGACCGTGATCGCGGTTCTGGCAATGCTCGGCATGTTCCTGATCTTTGGCGTCGCCGCTGGACACATTCGCATCGGAGCGCGCGTGGCGCCGGGCGATCTGCTCAAGGCTGCCGCCGACGCCAGCGACGAACCGCAGATTCTCGCGCATCAAGACAGTACGGTCGTGTACGCGAATTCGGCGCTCGAAGATATGTTCGGCCGTCATGAAGCGGGACCGTTCGCGGCGCTCGATGCCGTGATGAGCGCCGAGCCCGAAGCGACGCAAGCTCTCTTTCGCCTGACGCGCGCCGCCGAACGCGGCGAGAGCCGCAGCGAGGATGTCCGATTGCGTCCAGGCCCGTCGCGCCGCCCGGCGTGGGTCAGGATTTCCGTGCGCCCGTTCGTTTCGACCGGCAATGGCGACGGCACGCTTCTGCGGCAGCGTCTCGCGCTGTGGCGCATCCGGGACATTTCGAAAGACAAGGCGCAAGAAGCGCAGCGCGTCGGCACGCTTGAAACCGCGCTCGCAGCCTTCGACACGATGCCGGCGGGCTTCATGTCGATCGCCGGCGACGGCACCATTCTTCACGTCAACGCCGCGTTCGAGCAGTGGCTCGGCTATCCGGTCGGCTCGCTCCGGACGCATCATCTGCGCCTGGCCGAACTTGCGGGCGGCGACGGCGCACGCCTTCTCGAGAACATGGCGGAGATCCCGGAAGCCGATCAGCGCGTCGTCGATCTCGACCTGACGCGGCAGGACGGCCGCATGGTACCGCTGACGCTGCTCGTCGAACCAGCGGGCGGTCATCCCGATGAAGGTTTCACGATCACCGCTATCAACCGTCTGACGGCTGGTCTCGGAGATCGGACGCCGCAGGACGTTCGCGCCTCGCAGTTCTTCCAGTCGGCGCCGTTCGGCATCGCGACGATCGACGGCGAAGGCCGGATCGCGAGCTGCAACCCCGCATTCATGCGCCTCGTGCTCGACGGACGACCTGCGCAGGACGTTCTGGCTTGCGAAGCGCTGGGCCGCACCGGCGACGCTGGCGAGCGCACGCGCATCGAAGAAGGACTCGCCGAAGTCCTCGCCGGGCGCGGCAACGTGCAGCCGATCGAGATCACGGCGGGCGATCAGAAGCAGTTCACCTGCCGCGTGTTCATGTCGCCGCTTGCCGCCGTGTCTGGCGGCGCCGCAGCTGCGCTCTACGTCATCGACGCGACCGAGCAGAAGCAGCTCGAGGACCGGGTTTCGCAGGCGCAGAAGATGGAAGCCGTCGGCAATCTGGCGGGCGGCATCGCGCACGACTTCAACAACGTGCTGACGGCCATCATCGGCTTTTCGGATTTGCTGCTGCAAACGCACCGTCCGAGCGATCCGTCGTACAAGGACATCAAGAACATCCAGTCGGCTGCGAACCGCGCTGCCAATCTCGTCGCCGGACTGCTCGGCTTCTCGCGCAAGCAGATGCAGCAGGTCTCTGTGTTCGATCTGAACGAGCTGACGTCCGATATGCGCGCCATGCTCAAGACGCAGGTGCGCGAGAAGATCGATCTGCAGTTCCAGGCGGGCCGCGATCTCTGGTACGTCCGCGCCGACAGCAACCAGCTGTATCAGGTCATTCTGAACCTCGCGCGCAACGCTCGCGACGCCATGCCCGACGGCGGCAAGCTGACGATCCGCACGCAGAACGTCACCGAGCGCGAAAGCCAGCGCATGAGTCCCGCTGCGGGCTTCACGCCGGGCGAATACGTGCTGCTCGAAATCTCCGACACCGGGACCGGCATGAGCCCGGAAGTGATGGCGAAGATCTTCGAGCCGTTCTTCACGACCAAGGGCATCGGCAAGGGCACGGGTCTCGGCCTCGCCTCGGTCTATGGCATCATCAAGCAGTCGGGCGGCTACATTTTCCCCGAAAGCGAACTCGGCAAGGGCACGACCTTCAAGATCTTCCTGCCGCGCTATGTCGTCGAGGACAACGAAGAGCCTGCAGCCGTGCGTCCGCAGCCCGTCGCCGCCGGCAAGAAGGAACTCCAGGCAACCGATCTCACCGGCACTGGCCGCGTGCTGCTCGTCGAGGACGAGGTCGAGGTTCGCCAGTTCGCGGTGCGCGCGCTGAAGCGTCAGGGCTATCAGGTTCTGGAAGCGACCGACGGCGTCGAAGCGCTCGAGATCATGGCGGCGAATGAAGGTGAGATCGACATCGTCGTCTCGGACGTCGTGATGCCGGAGATGGATGGCCCCGCGCTGTTCAAGGAACTGCGGAAGCGCAATCCGTCGATCAAGGTGATCTTCGTCTCGGGCTATCCGAACGAAGCCTTCCGCGAGAGCATGGGCTCCGACAATTTCGCCTTCCTGCCGAAGCCGTTCTCTCTTCCCCAACTCGCCGCGAAAGTGAAGGAAGAGCTGGCGAAGTAGAAATCCTCTCGCTTCGTCATCCTCGGCCGAGCGCGGCGAAGCCGAGCCGAAGGCCGGGGATCCAGCACAAGACTTGTCGCAGACGCAATATTGAGCCTTGGGCAATTCTTCTGTTGGATTCCCAAACGGCCTTCGCATGCTCAGCCGTTCGAGAATGACGAAAGAACTTCAGAGCCAGCCAGAATTTCGAGCGTCGTCTGAAGATCTCTATCCAAACGCCACTTCTCCCCTCCCGTCAGGGGAGGGGCCGAGCGCGAGGTGAAGACCCATGCGGATCGTCTGCAGCAGAAATGAATGCGGGCGGCACCTGATGATCAGTGCACCGCCCGCATATCGGAACGAACTCGACGCAGATGTTTGCCGTCCGAGCTTGATCGAACCTTAGATCTCGCCCTTGAGACCCTTCTCGAAATATTTGTGAATGACCTTGTCCTGGTTCTCCAGCAGCCAGTCGATCGTCGGCTGATAGGTCATCGCCTTGTGAATGGCGAGCGCCGTCGCCTTGCGATGAATATCGAACAGGATCTTGTGGTCGAGCTTCTCGATCGTCGCAACTGACGGGTTGAGCCACACCGACACGATGATGCCGAGATCATCGACCTTGTCGCGGGGCAGGTCGCCAGCACGCACGGCGTCGAGCACGCCCATCGACGTCGCATACTGAACGGTGCCCATGAGGATGTTCGTGTAGCGCTCGTTCTCGACCGTCACCTTGCTGACGCACAGCGTCGGCGGACGCACCATGACGTCGGTGTTGAGCAGCGACAGCACCTTGCTGTGCCCTTTGGTCTGGTCGCCGAGAAGCGTCGCGAAGGCCGTGCCGAACGGGCCGTCCATTTCGCCGATCGCAACTTCGGGTTCCGCCGCAGTGCCTGGCGGGCCGCCCGCGACCAGGGCTTCGCCGACCCGGATGCCGAAACGGCCGCTTGATGCGCTCATGTCTGATACCTCGTCTTGGTTCCTGAAATCATTCCGGCTCATCATGCCGAATAGCGGACCGATAGCCCACTTGACCCCTGTCCACTCTATAAGTTCCGCTTATTTGAGCGACGCGAGAACAAAACGTGATTGACGCGAGTGGAACAAATAGGGTACATATATCCTTAATTGAAGGCGCTGGGCGCTTGCCATATTGAGGGACGACGACGATGGAACGGCCGGATTGGACTGTGCTCGAAGGGGGCAAGATGGACAAGAAGCAGGCGCTCGAACACGCGCTTCAACAGATCGACAAGAACTTCGGTAAAGGGTCGATCATGCGCTTGGGCGCCAACGACAAGGTCGATATCGAAGCGATACCGACCGGCTCGCTCGGGCTTGATATCGCCCTCGGCATCGGCGGCCTGCCCAAGGGCCGCATTATCGAGATTTATGGTCCCGAAAGCTCGGGCAAGACCACGCTTGCGCTGCACGTGGTGGCGGAAGCCCAGAAGCGCGGCGGCATCTGCGCCTTTGTCGACGCCGAGCACGCGATCGATCCGGGCTATGCCAAGAAGCTCGGCGTCAAGATCGAAGACCTTCTGATTTCGCAGCCCGATACCGGCGAGCAGGCGCTTGAGATCGCCGATACGCTCGTCAGATCCGGCGCCGTCGATGTGCTGGTCGTCGACTCGGTCGCCGCTCTGACGCCGAAGGCCGAACTCGAAGGCGAGATGGGCGACAGCTTGCCGGGCCTGCAGGCGCGCTTGATGAGTCAGGCGCTGCGCAAGCTGACCGGCTCGATCTCCAAATCGAAGTGCATGGTCGTCTTCATCAACCAGATCCGCATGAAGATCGGCATCATGTTCGGCAACCCGGAAACGACGACGGGCGGCAACGCGCTGAAGTTCTATGCCTCCGTCCGCCTCGATATCCGCCGCATCGGCCAGATCAAGGAGCGCGAGGAAACGGTCGGCAACCAGACCCGCGTCAAGGTTGTCAAGAACAAGGTCGCGCCGCCCTTCAAGCAGGTCGAGTTCGACATCATGTATGGCGAGGGCGTCTCGAAAGTCGGCGAGCTGATCGACTTGGGCGTCAAGGCTGGCATCGTCGAGAAGTCAGGCGCTTGGATGTCCTATAACGGCGACCGCATCGGCCAGGGCCGCGAGAACGCCAAGACGTATCTCAAGGAAAACCCGAAGATCGCCGCCGAGATCGAAAACGCCATACGCGCCAACGCTGGTCTGATCGTCGAGAAGATGCTGGTCAACCCGGACGCGGGCGAGGATGACGGCGAGGAGCCGGACGAGGACGGCGTCCTGCCCGACGAAGACACCAAGAAAGTCGCCAAGGCCAAGCGCTGACGAATCGAACGTCGGAGAACATCATCATCCTCGAACGGCAAAACCGTGAGCCGTTCGGGGACCCTGCATAAAACTGCCGGAGGCTCATTATAGCGCCTTCGACGAGATTTACTCTGGATCCAGGTTTTCGCCTGCGCTCAGCCGAGAATGACGGAAGGGAGTGCGCCCACTATACAACCGTCATCCCGGCGCAGGCCGGGATCTGCCCAAGCCGATGCCTTGCGGTTTGTCGGATGCTCGGACGGATGCCCGCCTTCGCGGGCATGACGGAGACAGGGCCTGCAATATTCGTGGCGGACGGAGTTGCCATCCCGTGCCGTGAGACCGGCCTTTCCGTCTCACCTTCCGTTTCTGGACACTCTCCAGGGCCGCCGCTACAACGGCGGCCTTGAACCGTTCCAGGGACGCTTCGGTCCGGGCGGTTATGTCCGCGAATAAGGCTTGAAGGCACACATGGCTGGCGTCAGCGCAATCCGCTCTTCGTTTCTCGACTACTTCGCCAAGAACGGTCACGAGGTCGTGCCGTCGTCGCCGCTCGTGCCGCGCAACGACCCGACGCTGATGTTCACCAATGCCGGCATGGTGCAGTTCAAGAACGTCTTCACCGGGCAGGAGACGCGCGCCATCCCGCGCGCCGCCTCATCGCAAAAGTGCGTCCGCGCCGGTGGCAAGCACAACGACCTCGACAACGTCGGCTACACCGCGCGCCATCACACGTTCTTCGAGATGCTCGGCAACTTTTCGTTCGGCGATTACTTCAAGGACCGCGCCATCGAGCTGGCCTGGAATCTGCTGACCAAGGATTTCGGCCTCGACGCGAAGCGCCTGCTCGTCACGATCTATCACACCGACGACGACGCTTATAAAATCTGGAAGAAGGTCACGGGCTTCTCCGACGACCGCATCATCCGCATCGCCTCGAGCGACAACTTCTGGCAGATGGGCGACACCGGCCCCTGCGGTCCGTGTTCGGAAATCTTCTTCGACCACGGCGATAAAATTCCTGGCGGCCCGCCGGGCTCGCCGGACTCGGAAGGCGACCGCTTCATCGAGATCTGGAATCTCGTGTTCATGCAATTCGAGCAGCGCGCGCCCGGCGATCGCATCGATCTCCCGCGCCCCTCGATCGACACCGGCATGGGTCTCGAGCGTATCGCGGCCGTGCTCCAGGGCAAGCACGACAATTACGAAATCGACCTCTTTGAAAACCTCATCCAGGCGATCCGGCAAGAAGCCGCCAAGACTGGTGCGAAGGAAACCGGCGGCGACGCAAGCCCCGAGTTCCTGAACGTCGCGCGCCGCGTCATCGCCGATCACCTGCGCTCGACGAGCTTCCTGATCGCCGACGGCGTGCTGCCCTCGAACGAAGGCCGCGGCTACGTGCTCCGCCGCATCATGCGCCGCGCCATGCGTTACGCGCACCAGATGGGCTGCCACGATCCGCTGATGCATCTGCTCGTGCCGTCGCTGGTGCGCGAGATGGGCGACGCCTATCCCGAACTCGTGCGCGCGCAGCCGCTCATCACCGAAACGCTGAAGCTCGAAGAAACGAAATTCAAACGCACGCTCGACAACGGCCTGAAGCTCCTGGGCGAAAGCTCCGCGAGCATGAAGAAGGGCTCCGTCTTCCCCGGCGACGTCGCGTTCAAGCTCTATGACACCTACGGCTTCCCGCTCGATCTGACCGAAGACGCGCTGAAGCCGCGCGGAATTTCCGTCGACACCAACGCCTTCGACGCCGCGATGAAAAAGCAGAAGGATGCCGCCAAGGCCGCCTGGAAAGGCTCGGGCGAAGCAGCGACCGAAGGCCTGTGGTTCGAGATCAAGGACAAGGTCGGTGCCAGCGAGTTCCTCGGCTACGACACCGAGACCGCCGAAGGCATCGTCACGGCGCTCGTCGCGAACGGCAAAGACGCAAATACATTGAAGGCGGGCGACGAGGGCGCGCTCATCCTCAACCAGACGCCGTTCTATGGCGAAAGCGGCGGCCAGGTCGGCGACCAGGGCGTCATCAAGGGCGCAAAGGGCGCGCTCTTCCGCGTGGCCGACACGCAGAAAAAGCTCGGCGATCTGTTTGTGCACTTCGGCAAGGTCGAGGCTGGCAGCTTCACAGCCGGCGACGCCGTCGAGATCGAAGTCGATCACGCCCGTCGCACGGCGACACGCGCCAATCACTCCGCGACGCATCTGCTGCATGAAGCGCTGCGGCAAGTGCTCGGCACGCACGTCGCGCAGAAGGGCTCATTGGTTTCACCCGATCGCCTGCGCTTCGACTTCTCGCATACGAAGCCGATGTCGGCCGACGAAATCAAAGCCGTCGAGGACATGGCGAATGCCGTGCTGCTCGAAAACACGCCTGTCGTGACGCGCTTGATGGCGCTCGACGAGGCCCGCGCGTCCGGCGCAATGGCGCTGTTCGGCGAAAAATACGGAGATGAAGTGCGCGTCGTCTCGATGGGCTCGACGCGCCCCGGCGCCAACAAAGCATGGTCCGTCGAACTCTGCGGCGGCACGCATGTTACGCGCACCGGCGATATCGGGCTCGTGCGAGTCGTGGCCGAAAGCGGCAGTGCCGCAGGCGTTCGCCGCATCGAAGCGCTGACGGGTGAGGGCGCGCGCGCCTACCTCGATGAACAGGACGCGCGCGTGCGCGAAGCCGCGAGCGTACTGAAGACGCGTCCCGAGGACCTGATCGAGCGGCTGAAGCATCTCGTCGAAGAACGCAAGGTTCTCGAAAAGCAGCTGGCCGACGCCAAGAGGCAGCTGGCGCTCGGCGGCGGCGTCAACGGCGCATCCGACGGCGCGGATGCCATCCGCAGCATCGGCAACGTCAAGCTGCTTGCGCGCACCGTGCAGGGCCTCAATCCGAAGGATCTGCGTGGCCTGATCGACGACGGCAAGAAGCAGGTCGGCTCCGGCATCGTCGCGATCGTCGGCGTGACGGAAGACGGCAAAGCCGGTCTCGCGGTCGGCGTGACGGAAGACCTCGTCAAGTCGTGGAGCGCCGTCGATCTCGTGAAGGCGGGAGCCGAAGCGCTCGGCGGCAAGGGCGGCGGCGGCCGTCCCGACATGGCGCAGGCGGGCGGCCCAGACGGAGCCAAAGCCGGCGACGCACTGAAAGCCATCGAAGCCCGCCTCGCAGGCTGACGCGTCGTAGACGCTACGCCCTCCCGTTCGTCATGGCCGCACAGGCGGCCATGCTCGCCGTGCGCAACGGACGTGGTCTCGCGTTTCGATGTCTGATTGCCACGACGCTCGCGGCTCACCCCGAAATGCCGGAGATGGCAGGCTGCGGAACATAACCTTGCCGGGAATTCACGAGTGACGGTCGGGAAGTTTGGGTATATAGCCCGGCAAACTTCCTGCTGGGATACTCGCAAATGCATCGCTTCCGTGCCTTGGGTTTTGTCGTTTCGGCCGCATCTGTTCTGGCGTTAACGCTTCCGGCGCTTGCCAACGATCCAGTTGTCAAGCTTGCGCCGACGCCGATGCCCAAAGCCGGTCCGACGGTCACGGCGGCGGAGGGTTTTTGCGGTGATCCGACAGCGAAGGCTCAAGAGCTGATCGACCGGTATTCGGCGAAGTCCGATCTGAAGCAGGTCTACAAGAGCGATCAGTACGTCGCTTACAGCGACGACGATAAGAATGCCTCCGTGATGTACACGTTCACGGTGAAAGGGCATCCCGCTTACCCGGCAGCCATCTGCCGCAAACCCGTGCAGCAGGGCGATAACCTCGTCATCACGATGGCCGTGGTCTGCGATGGCGAAAAGGATGCCTGCGCCACGCTGAAGAACGACTTCAACGTCATGACCGCCAAGATGCAGGCCGAAGTCGATCAGCAGATCGCCGCCCAGAAGAAATAGCGCGTTCGCTCACGCTCCCGCATGGCGGCCGGCTCGCGGAACGCGAGTCGCCATGCGCAATCCAAAACTCGGCCGGCTCGCGGAACGCGTGAATTCGACCCGCGCGTGGCGGCCGGCTCCGCGAAGCGGAGTCGCCACGCGCAAACAAAGACTCCACGCGCCATCAAAGGCTCTTCCTCGCGAGCCAGATGCTGTGCCCGCCGGTCTGCGGATCGTCGAACACGTTGGCGACGACCTCGAAGCCGTTGTCAGCGAGCAATGCGCGATAAGCGTCCGGTGCGAGACTGGAATGGTAGAGTGGTTCGCCGCCGAAGGTCCCCATTGCCACGCCGTCGCTCGGCCCGCTGGTGAACATCAGAGCGGCATGAGGTGCCGCGTGCGCGCAGAAAACCGCAAACATGCGGCGCTGATCGTCCCGCGTCAGATGAAAGAAGCTGTCCCACGCGAGCAGGCCGTCGAAGGTTCGCCCGAGGGACAACGTGCGCATGTCGGCGACGTCCCAAGCGCTTTCAGGAAAACGCGCCCGGCAGCGTTCTATCATGGTGGGTGACGAGTCGACACCGTGAACCTGATAGCCCGCTCGCACGAAATAGCCCGCAACAGGCTCGCCCGCCCCGCAACCGATGTCGAGCACCGAGCCGCCCTTGGGCAGCAACGCTTCGAAGCGCTGTAACCACGCGTGTTCGGGTAGGCTGCGGGATCGCTCCGCGTCCCAGAGGTGCGCGTGCCGCTCGTAGAGCCCGATGATGCGATCCGCCTCGCTGTCTGTCATGCGAAGCCTCGCATCATCGATCGTCGCGACGGGCTTATGCTTTCGCGCCCATCGCCGCTTTCAGGTTCTCGTCGACCTTGTCGAGGAAGCCCGTGGTCGACAGCCACTTTTGATCGGGGCCAACGAGCAGCGCGAGGTCTTTCGTCATGAACCCGGATTCAACCGTCGAGATGCACACCTTTTCGAGCGTCTTGCAGAAGTTCGCCAGCGGCTCGTTGCCGTCGAGCTTGGCGCGATGTGCGAGGCCACGCGTCCACGCAAAAATCGAGGCAATCGAGTTCGTCGACGTTTCCTTGCCCTTCTGATGCTCGCGGTAATGGCGCGTCACCGTGCCATGCGCGGCTTCCGCTTCGACGGTCTTGCCGTCGGGTGTCATGAGCACGCTCGTCATGAGGCCGAGGGAGCCGAAGCCTTGCGCGACGGTATCGGACTGCACGTCGCCGTCGTAGTTCTTGCAGGCCCAGACGTAGCCGCCCGACCACTTGAGCGCGCTCGCAACCATGTCGTCGATCAAGCGGTGCTCGTAGGTGATCTTGCGCTTTGCGAATTCATCCTTGAATTCCGCGTCGAAGATTTCCTGGAAAATGTCCTTGAAGCGCCCGTCATAGACTTTGGCGATCGTGTTCTTGGTCGAGAGATAGACGGGATAGTTGCGTGCAAGGCCGTAGTTCAGCGACGCGCGCGCGAAATCGCGAATGGACTCGTCGAGATTGTACATCGCCATCGCGATGCCGGCGCCCGGTGCATTGAACACGTCCTTTTCGATCACCGCGCCGTCGTCGCCGGTGAACTTGATCGTCAGCTTGCCCTTGCCGGGAAATTTGAAATCGGTGGCGCGGTAGATGTCGCCGTAGGCATGACGGCCGACGACGATCGGCTGCGTCCAGCCGGGCACGAGACGAGGCACGTTCGTGCAGATGATCGGCTCACGGAAGATGACGCCGCCGAGGATGTTGCGGACGGTGCCGTTCGGGCTCTTCCACATTTCCTTGAGATTGAATTCCTTGACGCGTGCTTCGTCCGGCGTGATCGTCGCGCACTTGATGCCGACGCCATGCGTTTTGATCGCGTTGCCGGCGTCGATCGTCACCTGATCGTCGGTCTTGTCGCGGTTCTCGACGCCGAGGTCGTAGTACTCGATGTTGAGATCGAGGTACGGGTGAATGAGCTTGTCCTTGATCAGCTTCCAGATGATGCGGGTCATCTCGTCGCCGTCGAGTTCGACGACGGTGCCTTCAACCTTGATCTTGTTCATGGGGATGATCTCGCAAGCGAAAATGGAGGATGGACGAGTGGGCCGGACCTTAAAGGTCCCCGGCGCACCGATGAAGCGTACCTTCGCCGCAGTCGTGCGGCAGTTCGCGAGCGGGATCAAGCCCTCCGGGGCTTAGACCAAAGGCTGGGCAAGCGCCGCTCATTTGTTTAGCAATGTTCCAAGCTAGGGACCCTTCAGTGCGCGTCTATAGTATGACTGCGGCGGCCGCTGCGGGATCGCGTGCGAAACGGAGACGGATTTGAACGCCGGGACTGAGACCGATAACCGTGACGCGAACGTCGATGTGAAGATCGGCGCGGGCGGCGAACCCGTGCTCGGATCTCGCGAGACGCGCGTCGCCGAAGTCGTGCACGCCTGTCATGCGGTCTCGATCGATCAGGGCCTCGAAACGCTCGCCATTCCTGGACTGACGCGCCAGACGCTGGAGCCCGTGCTGCAGTACTGCGCCAGCCTCAAGTGCATCGAAGATCAGGTGACGTGCCCCGGCTGTAAGCGCCGCACCGAAGTTCAGGGCATCGAGACGCTCGATCAATTCATCCTGAGCAAAAAAGAGATCGTTGTCGGCGACGGACGCGTCCGCCTGAACGGCGAAGGCACCGAGACGATCGCGACGCCGTGCCTCGAGTCGCTCGCCAAGCAGTGGTCGGGCGAGAATTACTGGTTCTGGGCGCGCCGCGTCATCCGCAAGCTTCGCCACGGCCTGCGCCGGGCACACATGAAGGGCGAGCCGGTCGCCGGAGAAGGCGAGACGCCGTCGGTCATCCTGATGGAGCCGCAGCTGGCCGACAACATCGGCATGGTGGCGCGCGCCTGCGCCAATTTCGGGCTCGACGATCTCCGCCTCGTCAATCCGCGCGATGGCTGGCCGAATGAAAAGGCCCGCATCGCGGCCTCGGGCGCCAACTACGTGATCGACGATGCCCGCCCCTTCGAGAAACTCGAGGACAGCATCGCGGATTTGAACTGGATCGCCGCTACAACCGCTCGCCAGCGGGACATGCGCAAGCCCGTCCTGACGCCCGAGCAGGCGATCGCCGAGGCCCGCGCCCGGATCGCGCGCGGTGAACGCTGCGGAATTCTTTTCGGGCGCGAGCGCAATGGCCTCGAGACCAGCGAGGTCGCGAACGCCGACGCGCTGATCATGATTCCGGTGAATTCGCGCTTCGCGTCTCTCAACCTCGCACAGGCAGTGCTGCTTCTCGGTTACGAATGGATGCGCAGCGATGCCGGTCGCAGTCTCGGCCGCGTCACAACCTATGAGAAGCCCTTGAACGAAGGTCTGTACATGGGCCGCGACCGCCCGGCGACCAAGGAGGAACTCATTGGTCTGTTTGAACATTTGGAGCGGGAACTCGAGGCAAACGGGTTTTTCAATCCCGCCCATCGCAAAACGGTCGTGTCACAAAACCTGCGCACGCTGCTGACACGAATGAACGCCACGGAACAGGAAGTTCGGACCCTTCGTGGCATAGTTGCCACGCTCGCACAGGGCAAAGGGAGGGCCCGAAAAGGCCCAAGTGCGACGCCTTGATCTGGACATGTTTTGGGCTGAGCGATGCCAAGGGAAAAGGCATACTGGCGATATGCAACGTGGCTTGCGAGACGCCGCGTCGGACGGCTTTCGACGGAAACCGGAAAAGAAATTCAGGCTCAACTGGAGATGTTGATGAATATTAAGGCGGGGGTGGTGTTGGCGGGCGTTGCTGCGCTGACGCTTGCGGGGAGTGTGACGTCAGCAAGCGCTCAGGACCTGAGTGAACACGCGGTCAAATCGTTCATGGAATACGCTTGGTCGCTGACGCCTCAGCAGTTTTCCAAGCCGGACGGCTCAGTCATCGTCATCGACAAGACGAAGAAGGATCAGGTCGTTGTTCCGCTGGATGTGGCGCGCGAGGTCATCAAGGCCGGCCGTCTGTCGGCGCATGCCCAGATCTGCGACCTGCGCGACGATCAGATCCTGAACCACCGCGCGCTCATGCGCCGCGAAGAATTCAAGAAGAAGTGGACGCCGCAGCAGATGGTCTACATCAGCCAGCTCCACCTCACGACGGTCATGCTGCTGACCGGGCGCATCCGTCTCGTCGAGAAGCAGGGCGACAAGGAAGTCGTCGTCGACGAGAAGAAGGAGTCGGCGCAGTCGTGCACCGACGAGCAGAAAAAGAAGGTTAAGGAGCTGATCACGGCTTACGTCGAGGCGAGCCCGCCGGTGAGCGCGGTCGCCGGTAAACCCCCGGCCCAGCCAGCCCAGCCCCAGCAGGGAGCCCCGACGGCCACCGGCTCGGTCGCGGGGGGCACGACGGTCGAGAAGAAATAGCGGCGAATAGGCCGTTGACGGGACGGCTGACCGCCTCTATCAACCATTCCGCGCGGGCCTTCGGGCCCGCGTTTGATTTCCGCGCACCCGTGGCGGGACTGTAGAAGGTCCATGCCTGTCAGCCCTCGAATGAGGGTAGAGGAGGGGGCGCTCCACACGGCCGCGCCGGTCATTTCGGCCTGCGGGGTCTCAACTCATGGAGTGCTAGAAGATGACTAAGCGCATTCGCGCCAAGCATAAGATCGACCGCCGCCTCGGCGAGAACATCTGGGGCCGCCCGAAGAGCCCGCTCAACCGCCGTGAAAGCCGTCCCGGCCAGCATGGCGAGCGCCGTTCGGGCAAGCTGTCCGACTTCGGCCAGCAGCTCAAGGCCAAGCAGAAACTCAAAGGCTATTACGGCTCGATCTCCGAGCGCCAGTTCCGCGCCGCTTATGACGAAGCTTCGCGCCTCAAGGGCTCGACCTCGGAACTTCTGATCGGCCTGCTCGAGCGCCGCCTCGACGCGCTCGTCTACCGCGCTAAGTTCGTGCCGACCGTGTTCGCTGCGCGCCAGTTCGTCAGCCACGGCCACGTCACCGTCAATGGCAAGCGCGTCACCATTCCGAGCTACCGCCTGCGCATCGGCGACGTCATCGAAGTGACGGAAAAGGCAAAGCAGCTCGCGCTGGTTCTCGAAGCCATCAAGAGCGCTGAACGCGACGTGCCGGACTACGTCAACGCCGACCACAACAAGATGACGGCGGCCTTGACGCGCATTCCGGCGCTTTCGGACGTGCCCTATCCGGTTCAGATGGAACCGAACCTCGTCGTCGAATTCTATTCGCGCTAATTTCGCTCACGCATGGCGGCCGGCTCGCGGAACGCGAGTCGCCATGTGCATCAAAACTTCGGCCGGCTCCGCGAAGCGGAGTCGCCACGCGCAACTAAAAATGCAAAGCCGGCGCACGTCGCCGGCTTTTTTGCGTCGCAGAAGACGCGTCACTAGCTGAAAGCAGAATATATTTATCTGCAACAGTCATTCGCTTCGCACGCGTCCTTCAGCTTAGAATTGAGAATAACAAAGCTGAAAGCTGAAGGGGGGCGAACGCATGACGCCAGCAGAACCGATAACTTCGTCAGACCGAAGGAGGGGCATCTCGCGCGAGGAACGCCGCGTGATATTCGCATCCTCGCTCGGCACGGTCTTCGAATGGTACGACTTCTATCTCTACGGCTCTCTAGCGACCATCATCGCCGCGCAGTTCTTTTCGCTGAAGGATCCGTCCGGCGCCTTCATCTACAATGAATCGACGCGCAACATCTTTGCGCTGCTGGCATTCGCAGCCGGCTTCATCGTCCGCCCGTTCGGCGCCATCATCTTCGGCCGCATAGGCGATCTTGTCGGCCGCAAAAATACGTTTCTCGTAACGATCCTGATCATGGGCCTGTCGACGTTCGTCGTCGGCCTGTTGCCGAGCGCGGCGTCGATCGGCATTGCCGCTCCGATCATTCTGATCGGGCTGCGTCTGCTGCAGGGCTTGGCGCTCGGCGGCGAGTACGGCGGCGCCGCGACGTATGTCGCCGAGCATGCTCCGTCCGGCCGACGCGGTATGTATACGAGCTGGATTCAGACGACCGCGACGCTCGGGTTGTTCCTCTCGCTCATCGTTATTCTCGCGGTCCGCACCATCGTCGGCGAGGACGCGTTCAAGGAATGGGGCTGGCGCATTCCGTTCCTGGTTTCGATTCTTCTGCTCGGAATCTCGGTCTGGATTCGCCTGTCGTTGTCGGAATCGCCCGCCTTCAAGAAAATGAAGGACGAGGGCAAGGGCTCCAAGGCGCCGCTGACCGAAAGCTTCTTCCATTATCCGAACAACAAGTACGTGCTGCTGGCGCTGCTCGGCCTCGTCGCCGGTCAGGGCGTCGTCTGGTACACCGGCCAGTTCTACGCACTGTTCTTCCTGCAGAGCATTCTCAAGGTCGACGGCTATTCGGCGAACCTCCTGATCGCCTGGTCGCTGCTGTTCGGCACGCTGTTCTTCGTGTTCTTCGGCTGGCTGTCGGACAAGATCGGCCGCAAGCCGGTCATCCTCGCAGGCTGCCTCATCGCGGCGCTGACGTACTTCCCGCTCTTCAAGCTTCTCGCCGAGACGGCCAATCCGGCGCTCGCGCATGCGATCGAAACCGTGCAGGTGAAGGTCGTTGCCGATCCGGCCGAATGCGGTTCGCTGTTCAATCCGGTCGGCACGCGCAAGTACACGACCAATTGCGATAAGGCCCGCGACTGGCTGTCGAAGGCATCGGTGAAATATTCGACCGAGGCGGGACCCGCCGGTCAACCGGCGAAAGTCGTGATCGGAGACAAGGAAGTTCCAGCTGCCGATCTCGAGACGGCCGTCGGCGATCCGAAAAACAAAGTCACCGTCGGCTCGCAAGCGATCAACGAAGCCGGTTATCCGCAGGCGAATGATCCCGGGATCGTGAAGCTGGCCCATCCCTTCGACATCTTCCGCAGTCAGGCGGCGACGGTCGTCGGCATCCTCTTCATCCTGGTGCTCTATGTGACGATGGTGTACGGGCCGATCGCGGCGGCGCTGGTCGAACTGTTTCCGACCAAGATCCGCTACACCTCGATGTCGCTGCCCTATCACATCGGTAACGGCTGGTTCGGCGGCCTTCTGCCGGCCACCGCATTCGCCATGGTGGCCGCAACGGGCGATATCTACTACGGCCTCTGGTATCCGATCGTTGTCGCCGCGGCGACGGCCGTCATCGGCTTCCTGTTCGTTCCGGAAACCAAGGATCGCGACATCCACACGATCTGACGAGCACCAAGCCGCTGTGTAAGCGCGTGGGACGTACATTCATGAAAAGGCCGCTTGCATGGCGGCCTTTTTAGTCAGGCGTGTCGCCGCACAGGATCGCGCGCGATGGTGACACGCGGATCGCCCGACATCGCCGGTCCGCTTCCGGCTGGCCGCCGCCGCAACGTCGGCCGGTCGACGTTCGCCCAGCCATAGGCCAGCATCGTCATCATCGCGGACGCGGCAAAGAAATAAACGCCAGGCAGCACGGTCGCTTCCGTATAGCCCGACGAATTGACGTAGAAGATCATGAGCGCCAGCACCATCACGTCGGTCATCGAATAGCGCCCGAGCCACTCCATCGTCGCGATCGAACGCTTGCGGAAGTCCGGCGGCATGTCGTGCGAGGTGATGAGCGTCAGCAGATAGAAAAGCTTGAGGAAGGGAAAGAACACCGACACCGCGAAGACGACGGCCGCGAGAAAATACTCCTCGTTCTCGAACAGCGCGTACATGATCGTCAGGATCGAATGTTCGTTCGTCCAGACGTAGATCGTCGTGAACCGGATCGTCGGCATGATGATGCCGAGCGCGAAAAACACTGTCGCGAGAATGATCAGGAAGCTCAGCGCGAAATTCCGCCAGCCGTGCGAGCGCTGGGTCGCTCCGACATCGGGCTCCGGCAAAACCGGTACGAGTTCCGGCGCCGCCGCCATGCCGTCGGTCCTGATCCACGCATATGACAGGATCATCAGGATGACGGCCGCCGTGAAGAAGTAGACGCCGTTGAGGCTCGACGCGTCGTAGACGCCCTGGCTCTTGATGAAGAAGATCGTGAGCGCCAGCACGAGCACGTCATGCATCGACCATTTGCCGAGCCATTCGAGCGCCCTCAGCCGCTGATGATGGCGCACGATCTCCGCGGGCGGCAGCGTCGAGACGAGTAGCAGATAAAGCAGCTTCGTGATCGGCAGCAGGATCGAGAACACGACGACGATGACGCCGAGGAACGTCTGCCCGTCGCGCAGCAGAACCTGCACCGTCGAGATCAGCGAGTGCTCCGTCGTCCAGAACGTGAAGCTCGTGAGCTTCAAGATCGGCAGCGTGATGCCGAGCGCGAGACAGACGCTGGCCGTCAGGATCGTAAGCGACAGAATGAACCGTCGTCCGCTTAACCGCATGGCTGGTCTCGCCGAAAACCGCACCGCCAGGGGATGCTGTTCGAATGCAACAACGGCATTGAGCATAAATTAGGACGGCGGCGCTGCAAGGCTGGGAACATTTCGCGTCGGGAGCGCGCTCCTCGTAGAACCCGAAACTCTGCGCCTGAGTGGTAACTTCGCTTCCACCAGCAGGCCGAAGTCCGCTATAGGGGGCGGGAGCATGCGAGGGCGTCATCCGTGAGCTTCCGGGCTTTGAAGAACCTGCGATCCATTCGGCGCGCGGCGAAGGGCGGACGCCTGACGCGGCTCGCGTGCGCGACACTTCTCCTGGCAGGCTGCTCCAGCGAAACCCTGGCGCCACAGAGCGCGATATGGAACGGACCGCCAAACGCAAGGACGGTTGCTGCAACTCCAATCGAGACGGGAAGCGCCAGCGCTCGACGCACCATCAAAGCCTCGAGCGAACGAGGTTGGGGTGACTATAGCGGCCGTCGTGGCCAGACCGAGCCGCCCGCCGAAATCGACTACGCCTTCAAGGGCGATCCCAACGCCAGCCCGACTTTCGCTGCCGGTCCGGGGCAAATGTAGCTGCACGGCCAATTCTGGCGGCCTTTCACCGGCCTTAAAATCACCCGCCGCTACGGAATCTTCACTTCCTGTGTGTTTGCTGCTTCGCGGGTGCGCGAGGGCAGTCGCATGAGTCATTTCCAGCCGGTACGAGTGCGCGAACTATACGATATCTCGGAAATGACATAACTTGCGATTGTCTCGGCACGTCGTATTTCGCTCACAACCTCGGCAGGCTCTCAATGAGTGGCGATACTGAAACGCGAGCATCGGCAGACGCTGGCGTGCAACAGAAGTCGGCGGTGGCCCGGCTGTTCCGGCCAATGACAGGAATTCCAGCTGTATGCGCATTGGCGGGCGTCCTGACGCTCGCTGCCTGTGGCGAAAAAAATGCGTTCGTGCCGCCGCCGCCACCGAAGATCGAAGTCGCCCAGCCCTTGAAGAAGACCGTCACGCGCTATCTCGAAGCAACGGGCAACACGGCCGCGGTGAATACGACGACGCTCGTCGCCCGCGTCCAGGGCTTCATTCAGGCCATCAAGTACAACGACGGGGATTTGGTCAAAGCCGGTGACGTGCTTTTCGTCATCGAACAGAAGCCCTATCAGCTCTCGCTCGAGCAGGCCGAGGCGGGCCAGTCGAGTGCACAGGCCGACACCAAGAAGGCGGAAGCCGACTACAAGCGCCAAGTCGATCTCGCCGCGAAGAACATCGCGAGCCAGGCGACGCTCGATCAGTCGACGGCCGCCAAGGATGCCGCCATCGCCAAGCAGACCCAGTCCGAGGTCGATATCGAGCAGGCCAAGCTCAACCTCAGTTATACGGAAGTCAAAGCTCCCTTCGACGGCATCGTGACGGCGCGTGAAGTTTCGCTCGGTCAGCTTGTCGGCGCCGGCGGTCCGACGACGCTCGCGACCATCGTGCAGCTCGATCCGATTTACGTGAACTTCGCCATCAGCGAAACCGACGTGCAGGACATCCGCTCCAGCATGCGCGCCCAAGGCCTGACGCGCGAAGACATGAAGAAAATCCCGATCGAGGTCGGCCTGCAGAGCGAGCAGGGCTATCCGCACAAGGGCACGCTTGACTATGCCGCCCCGACGATTACGGCGGCGACCGGCACGCTGCTGGTGCGCGGCGTGCTGCCGAACGAAAACCGCTCGCTGCTGCCGGGATATTTCGTGCGCGTGCGCGTTCCGCGTGCCGAACAGCCGAACATGCTTCTCGTGCCGGATCGTGTCGTCGGCAGCGACCAGAGCGGCCGATATGTCCTCGTCGTCAACAAGGATAACGTACTCGAGCAGCGCAAGGTCGTTCTCGGCCAGCAGGTCGGCGACCTCCGCGTCATCGACAAGGGCGTGCAGCCGGACGACCGCGTCGTCATCTCCGGCCTGATGTCGGTGGTGCCCGGCCAGAAAATCGACCCTGTTGCCAAAACGATCGCGCCGCCAGCGGAAACCGCGCCATGATCTCGAAATTTTTTATCGAGCGTCCCGTCCTCGCGAACGTCATCGCGATTTTGATGGTCGTGATCGGCGCGGTCTCCGTGCTTCGCCTGCCGGTCGCGCAATATCCCAACGTCGTTCCACCGACCGTACAGGTGACGACGCGCTATCCGGGCGCCAACGCCCGCACCGTCATCGATACCGTCGCGCTGCCGATCGAGCAGCAGGTGAACGGCGTCGAAAACATGATCTACATGCAGTCGTACGCGGCGTCCGACGGCACCTATACGCTGACGGTCACGTTCGATATCGGCACCGACCTCAACAACGCGCAAATTCTCGTGCAGAACCGCGTGTCTGCTGCGATGGCGTCTCTACCGCAATCGGTGCAGGTGCAGGGCGTCGTCGTGCAGAAGAAGTCGACGTCGATCCTGCAGATCGTGACGCTGACCTCGCCGAACAACAAGTTCGACAGCCTCTATCTGAGCAACTACGCGACCATCCGCCTGAAGGACGAGATTTCGCGCTTGCCCGGCGTCGGCAACGTCAACGTCTTCGGCGCAGGCCAGTACTCGATGCGCGTCTGGCTCGATCCGGAAAAAATGCAGGCGCGCAGTCTCAACGCGCAGGACGTCATCAACGCACTGCAGCAGCAGAGCGAGCAGGTGACGGCCGGACAGATCGGCATGCCGCCCGTGGCGGGCGATCAATCGTTCCAATACACGCTCGACGTTTCGAGCCGCTTTGACGACGCCAGCCAGTTCGCCAACGTCGTCGTCAAGACCGGCTCCAATGGAGACCTGACGCGATTGCGCGATGTCGGCCGCGTCGAGCTTGGTGCGCAAACCTATGCGCAGATTTTCAATCTCAATGGCCAGCAGGCCGCCGGTCTTGCGATCTTCCAGACACCGGGCGCCAACGCGCTCGATGTCGCCAAGGAAGTGAATACCAAGATGCAGGCGCTGGCGAAGGAGTTCCCCGAGGGCGTCGCGTACACGATCCCCTTCGACACGACGATCTTCGTCCAGCAGGCCATCGACGAAGTTTATAAAACGCTGTTTGAAGCCGCGATCCTGGTGCTGATCGTCATCCTCGTCTTCCTGCAGGATTGGCGCGCCATGCTCGTGCCTGCGACGACCGTGCCAGTGACGATCATCGGCGCGTTCGCGGCGATGGCGGCGATGGGCTTTTCGATCAACTTGTCGACGCTGTTCGCGATCGTGCTCGCCATCGGCATCGTCGTCGACGACGCCATCGTCGTTGTGGAAGGCGCGGCGCACAATATTGAAAAGGGCATGTCCGGCCACGACGCGTCGATCGCCGCGATGAATGCCCTGATGGGGCCTATCATCGGCATTACGCTGGTGCTGATGGCGGTGTTTCTCCCGGCATCGTTCCTGCCGGGTCTCACCGGCCAGATGTACGCGCAGTTCGCGCTCGTCATTGCGGCAACCGCGTTGATTAGCGCCGTCAACGCCGCGACGCTGAAGCCGACGCAGTGCGCCATGTGGCTGCGCCGTCCGGTGCCGCCCGAGCAGCGCAACTTTTTCTATCGCGGCTTCAACGCCGTCTACGATCGCCTCGAAGGCCGTTACACGCGGCTCATCGATAGAATGGTGCATCACAGTGGGCTGATGGCGCTCATTGCCGCCGCCATCATCGGCGGTTCGATCTACGGCATGACGCGCGTCGCGACCGGCTTCCTGCCGATCGAGGATCAGGGCTACTTGCTTGCGGCCGTGCAATTGCCCGACGGCGCCTCTCTCGGGCGCACACAGAAATCGCTGGATCAGGTGGAAAAAATCGCGCGCGCTGTGCCCGGCGTCGAGCGCGTCATCACGATTGCCGGTATCTCGCCGCTCGACAACAGCGCCTCGCTCGCCAACGCGGGCGTCGCCTACATCATGCTGAAGGACTGGGGCGAACGCGGCAAGGGCGAGGATCTGCTGTCGCTCTATACCAGCCTCAACGCGAAAATGTCGGCCGTCACCGACGGCAGCGTCATGGTGCTGCCGCCGCCGCCCATTCAGGGCATCGGCAATGCCGGCGGCTTCACGATGCAGATCGAGCTGCGCGATGGCAGCTTTGATCTCGGCAAGCTCGAAAATTCGACGAACGCGGTTGTTCAGGCGGCGAGCACGCAGTCGGCCATCCAGCGCGCCTCGACGCCGTTCCGCGCCTCGGCTCCGCAATACAAGGTCACGATCGACCGTGAGAAGGTGCAGACGCTGCTGCTGACGACGGATCAGGTCTTCCAGACGCTCGCGACCTATCTCGGCTCGAGCTACGTCGACCAGTTCAACAAGTTCGGCCGCGTCTTCCAGATCTATGTCCAGGGCGACGCCGGTTTCCGCATGACGCCGGACGAAGTTCTGAACCTCAAGGTCCGCAACCAGAATGGCGACATGGTCCCGCTCGGCACCGTGCTCACGATCACGCCGATCGTCGGGCCGTCGCTGATCAGCCTTTATAACCTCTATCCGTCGGCCTCCATCGTCGGCGTTCCGGCGAAGGGTTTCTCCTCCGGCGACACGATGCAGCTGATGGACGACATCGCCGCAAAGACGCTGCCGCCCGGCGTCGGCTCGTCGTGGACGGCGCTGTCGTTCCAGGAAAAGCTCGTCGGCGGCCAGATCTATTACGTCTTCGCGCTGGCGATGCTGCTCGTCTATCTCGTGCTCGCCGGACAATATGAGAGCTGGTACACGCCGCTCGCGGTGCTGTTCGCCGTGCCGTTGTCGCTGATCGGTCCCGTCGGCGTCATGCTCGGGCTCAGGATCGATAACAACCTCTATGTCCAGATCGGCCTCGTGCTGCTCATCGCGCTGTCCGCGAAGAACGCCATTCTGATCGTCGAAGTCGCGCGCGAGCTTCGGGCCGAAGGCAAGTCCATCATGGACTCGGCCGTCGAAGCGGCGAGGGCCCGGTTCCGGCCGATCCTGATGACGTCGTTCGCGTTCATTCTCGGCGTCGCGCCGCTTGTGCTCGCGACCGGCGCCGGCGCATCGGCGCGAAAGTCGATCGGCATCACCGTGTTCAGCGGCATGATCGCCTCGACCTGCCTCGCGGTAATTTTCGTGCCGTCGATGTTCGTTGTCATTCAGCGCTTCGAGGAATGGCGGAAATCGCGCAAGGGCAAGGCAGCGCCCGCGGCCGTCGCTCCGCCGCACGCTTGAGACTGCGGGAAACCAGACAACAAAAAAGGCGGACCGGAAACGGTCCACCTTAATTCTTTGCGCTGAAGGCTTGAAGCGTCAGGCGTGATGATGCGCGTGCGGGATGCCCTTCGAGCAGATCAGATCGTGCAGCTCGCCAGCCGAATACATCTCGCGCATGATATCGCAGCCGCCGACGAATTCGCCCTTGATGTAAAGCTGCGGAATGGTCGGCCAGTTCGAGAACGACTTGATGCCCTCGCGGACGCCCTGATCGTCGAGCACGTTCACATCCTTGAACGGCACGCCGAGGTGTTCGAGAATCTTCACGGCCGTCGCCGAGAACCCGCACTGCGGAAATTGCTTCGAGCCTTTCATGAACAGCACGACATCGTTGCTGGCGATGGTATCGGCGATTTTTTGCTGGACGGGATCAGAGGCCATGACGTTGGTTCCTAATGTTCGGGACAGCCAATCTCGGCGCCCTTTGAAGCGAGATGTGGGCGAGACGCCCGGCGAAGTCAATCAGCCGACGCTGCGGTTGTGAGTTGCAGGGCATGGAGCACATCGCCCATGCGTCCGCCGAGCGCGTCGTAGACCATCTGGTGCTGCTGGACGCGGCTTTTGCCTTTGAACGCCGCAGATACGACGTGGGCGGCCCAGTGGTCGTTGTCACCGGCAAGGTCCCGAAGTTCAATTTGGGCATCGGGAAATCGGGCTTTGATCAGCCGCTCGATCTCAGGGGCGGGCATCGGCATTCGCAGTCTCCGGAAGATAGCTGTTTGCGCTTAGGCGCGGTCACGGAATCTATGCCGTGTCGCATCAGCGGAGGCAAGGGTGATGATAAGCGTTTCTGATCAAATTCTCACGCAATTGCGATTGGACGTTATCGGCTGAAGGGCTTACGTTGATGGTCATGGAGCGGAAGCTCTTGCAGTCTGATGGAGGACACCATGAAGACCTGGACAAAGCCTGCCGTTCGCGAGCAGGAAGTCGGCCTTGAAGTTACGTCGTACCTTCCGGCCGAGATCGACCTCATCTAAGGATGATCATCTCCGAATTTGACGCGGTGGCAGTTTCTGCCACCGCGTTTTTTTGTGCCTGAGTACATGAGCCGAAATTAGGCTGCTCGCTCTCTCGCGATGTTGCGCGCCGAACAGGCTACTGCTCGCAATTCAGCGTGAGCTTGACCCACGGCAAATCGAGCTTGCATTTTCCCGACTTCGTTTTCGTGAACACTTTGCCCATGCCGAGGTCATTGAGCTTGTCTCCAAGCTCGGATGGCGTTGCATCATCCGCTGATGCGGTCTCTTCGTTTTGCTGCGAAGGCTCGGGCTTGGCGTCGTTCGTCGCGGCGGGCGGCTCGGCTTTCGGTTTCGCAGCTTCGTTCGCCTTGGGGCTCGGTTGCGGCGCAGGCTTGTCGCTCAAAGCCGGCTTGGCATCGGATTTGTCCGCAGGCGTGACCGACGGCGCAGGGGCCGGAGCAGGCGGCGGCGTGACGACAGCAACCTTCGAATTGGAGTCAGGCTTCGTCTCCGCGGGCTGCCCGGACTTCGCTTCGATCTGAGTATTCGGCTGACCGCAAAGCTGCAGATCGGCCGGCGCGCGCGTCCAGATCATCGTCTTCGACAGGAAGCGCATGCCGGCATAACCAGTGACGCGCAGCGTGCCGTTGGCGAGCGGTTTCAGCTCGACGTTATATTTGCGGCCCTTCTCCGGCGAATAGATCCAGCCGTTGTCCCAAAGTCCGCCGCCCGTCGGCACGACGTTGCCGATGATCTGCTTGCCGCAGCCTTTCGCGTCGCCGGTATCTTTCACCCACACGACGTTGCCGCAAAGCGCGTTGCCGCACGGCTTGATCTCGATGGCGCCGCGGCCGGTGTCGTTGATCCAGATGCCTGTCGGATCGGCAGCGGAAGCGGCGCTTGCAGATACGATCGGCAGCAGGCTTGAAACGGCAAATGCGGATGCGATGATTTCAACTCGGCGCATGACACGATCCTTCTATGGTGTTCCGATTGCTATGGTTGCTCTCGCCCGAGGGCGCTGTTTCGGAAGGAACAGGTGCGAAGCGCGATGGCGCCTTGGTCCGCACGAAGAGCGTTAAGGAAGCGCTCCTGATTGATCGAAGAAAAATTCGAATGAATTTCGTGGTGGGTGAAACGAACGCAAATCACTCGCCGTAGACACCCCTGTGAGTGAGTTCTGGGGACACAATTCGAGTGCTCCCTTTCATCTCACGCCAACGATATTCAACTTAGTTCATACGGAGACGTTCCATGATGAAGCCATTTCTGGCAGCGACGATGCTTGTCCTATCGACATCAATCGCATTTGCCGATGACAGCGGCAGCATTACGGCAAAAGCCATGCACGACCATCCCGGCACGATGGGCGGAAATACCGCAAATGCAACTGCAAAACCGGATTCCGGTAGCCTTACCGAGCGCCAGATGCAAAATCAGCCCGGCGTAAACAGCGATACTAAAGGCATGACGGCTATGCCGAACGCCAAACCGGACAGCGGTTCAATTTCCAGCAAGGAAATGATGGACAATCCCGGCGCGCGTAAGTGACGCAAGACCTGCTCGGGTAGAGCCAATCAATTTCGAAACATCGATCAAGAGGAAGCGCAGGCGCGTTCCCTCTTGATCTTAACGCAGTTCATTTCATTTGAAGTAGCGACGCGATCTATCGCACGCCGAGCAGTTCGACTTCGAACAGCAGTGTTGCGTTCGGCGGGATGACGCTGCCCGCGCCGCGCGCGCCATATCCAAGTGCGGGCGGAATGATCAGCGTGCGCTTGCCGCCGATCTTCATCGATGCGACGCCTTCGTCCCAGCCCTTGATTACGCGGCCCATGCCAAGCGGAAATTCAAACGGCTGCCCGCGATCGACAGACGAGTCGAACTTCGCGCCCTTCTTGCCGTCCTGATAGAGCCAGCCCGTGTAGTGCATGATGCAGGTCTGGCCAGCAGCGGGCGCGGCGCCCGTGCCGACGACGGTATCTTCAAACTGCAGGCCGGACGATGTCGTGGTCATTTGCGATCCTTGTGTTTGTGCGAGTGCGGATGAATTGGTCAGAAGACTTGCGCCGGCTGCAAGTGCTGCTGCCATGATGACAATGGATGTCAAGCGACGCATGTCTGTTCCTTATGTTTTCGTTTGAAGGACGGATCTTTAACTTCAGCCGCCCATCAACCCCGGCAGAAATCCTTCGTTCGCGGTGCGAAGCTCGGATAGCGGCAGCGCCGTTTCACCCGTGAGGTTGATTGCGTCGCCGCCGACGCGGCCGACGATGCGCGCCGGAAGCTCCAGCAGGCGTGCGCGCTCCAGGACTTCCTCGGCCTTCTGCGGCGTGACTTCGACGACGTAGCGGCCCTGATCCTCGCCGAACCAGACGGCGTGCGTCGGCAGCTTGCCTTCGTACGCATAAAGCTCGACGCCGAGTCCTGACGCATCGCGCGACAGGCCGTTCTTTCCGCCTGCGAGCGCCATTTCGGCGATCGCGACGATGAGCCCGCCGTCGGCGCAATCGTGCACGGCGAGCGCGCGACCCTCACGGATCAGTGCGCGAATGAGACGCCCGGCTTTGACCTCCGCTTCGAGATCGACCGGCGGCGGCGCGCCTTCGAACTTGCCCGTCGCGTGCTGCTGGTAGAGCGATTGCCCGAGATGGCCTTCCTCGCGCCCGATGACGATCAGCACGTTGCCTTCGGTCTTCAGGCGAATGTCGGCGAGCTTCGAGGAATCGGGAATGAGCCCCACGCCGCCGATCGCCGGTGTCGGCGGAATGCCGACGCCGTTCGTCTCGTTGTAAAGCGAGACGTTGCCCGAGACGACCGGATAGTCGAGCACGCGACACGCTTCGCCCATACCGCGCACGCTGGCGACGAACTGGCCCATGATCTCGGGCCGTTCCGGATTGGCGAAGTTCATGTTGTCGGTGATCGCAAGCGGATCGGCGCCGGTTGCTGTCAGGTTGCGCCAGGTTTCGACGACGGCCTGCTTCGTGCCTTCTTCCGGATCGGCGGTGACATAGCGGGGCGTCACATCGCACGCGACCGCGAGCGCTTTCTGCGTGCCGTGCACGCGCACGACGCCCGCATCACCGCCAGGACGGCCGACGGTGTCGCCCATCACCATGTGATCGTACTGTTCCCAGATCCAGCGCCGCGACGCGAGATGATGTCCGCTCATCAACTCCTTCAGCGTACCGAGGATCGAGTTCGGCGCCGGCACCCATTCGGGCAAAATCTTCGCAGGTTTTTTTGGTTCAGTGTAAGGCCGTTCGTACATCGGCGCGGAATTCGCGAGCACCGGCACTGGGAGGTCGGCTTCGACGTACCCCTTGTGCTTGATGATCATGCGCTGCGTGTCGGTCGTGTGACCGATGACGGCGAAGTCCAGGCCCCATTTCGCGAAGATCGCTTTCGCGTCCGCTTCGCGCTCGGGCTTCAGGATCATCAGCATGCGTTCCTGGCTCTCCGAGAGCATCATCTCGTAAGCCGTCATGCCGGTTTCGCGCTGGGGTACGAGATCGAGATCGAGCTCGATACCGACGCCGCCCTTGTCCGCCATCTCCGACGTCGACGACGTGAGACCGGCCGCGCCCATATCCTGAATGGCAATGATCGAGTCCGTCGCCATCAGTTCGAGGCAGGCTTCGATCAGCAGCTTCTCGGTGAACGGATCGCCGACCTGCACGGTGGGGCGCTTCTCATCCGACTTCTCGTCGAACTCGGCCGACGCCATCGTCGCGCCGTGGATGCCGTCGCGTCCCGTCTTCGAGCCGACGTAGACGACCGGCAGGCCGACACCCTTGGCGGCGGAATAGAAAATCTTGTCCGTCTTCGCGAGCCCGACGCACATGGCGTTGACGAGAATGTTGTTGTCGTAGCCCGTGTCGAAATTCGTCTCGCCGCCGATCGTCGGAACGCCGGTGCAGTTGCCGTAATGCGCGATGCCCGCGACGACGCCCGAGACGAGGTGCCGGGTCTTCGGATGATCCGGCGCGCCGAAGCGCAGCGCGTTCATGTTGGCGACAGGCCGCGCGCCCATCGTGAACACGTCGCGCATGATGCCGCCGACGCCCGTCGCCGCGCCTTGGAATGGCTCGATGTAGGACGGGTGATTATGCGACTCCATCTTGAAGACGACCGCATCGCCGTCTCCGAGATCGACGACGCCCGCGTTCTCGCCCGGCCCCTGAATGACCTTCGCGCCCGATGTCGGCAGCGTCTTGAGCCACACGCGCGAGGATTTGTACGAGCAGTGCTCGCTCCACATGACCGAGAAAATGCCGAGCTCGCAGATCGACGGCTCGCGGCCGAGAATTTCTAGGAGCCGCTGGTATTCGTCAGGCTTCAAGCCGTGCTCGGCAACGATCTCGGGCGTGATTTTTCGCGTCGTCGTCTCTGTCATCAGGATCTCGTAGGGCGCTGGAATTGGGTCCGCTTATATGGTCTTGAGCAGCGTTTGTCGCCCTTCCGGCCTTGCGCCCCCAACGGCCAAACGTCGCTCTCTTTGGTGGCGCCAGGCGACTGCCCTACGGGGAGCCGGCCGCCCGGCGCGAGGCTGCGAGCAAGCTCCGGTAGGTCGGAGGTTGATTCCCCGCAGCTCCTCCGCCGTCATGGCCGCGCAGGCGGCCATCCACGACCAATCCCATGGAAAGTTTCATTCCCGCCGCTGCAGCGGAGCATGAGTGCTCCGAAGAGAGAGACGAACGTCGCGTGGCTGGCCGCCTGCGCGGCGACGACGAGACCGGGCGCGATCTCAGACCTAACTCCGCGGAGATGTCGTCTAAAGCCTGCGACCGCGCGCATCCGCATTGACATGGGACTACCCGCAAAGGCTGTGACGCATATGCCCTACCCGGTTGGGCTGTGACGGTTCCGCGCTGCACAATCGGCATTACCGCGTTGCAATAATATGGATTTTCTACTGGGGCTCAGGGGCTTATCTCTGCAATCAGCGCAGACGTCATCGCCCAGACAATCGTGCGCGGGCTTGAACTCGGCGCTCTTGGACAGTGGAGATCCTGTCATGACGACTTTCGCAAAACTCGCAAGCGTTGCGCTTATTTCTGGTTTGGCCATGCTCTCCGGAGCCGCAGGAGCATCGGCGGATCAGCCGGCTGCCTATCATGTCAAACCCCTGAAAGGCATCACATTCGCGGTCGGTTCGAAGCGCGCCGTTGGTTATTACACGAGCGACGATCATGCCTGCCGGCTGACGCTGCTGCTGTCGGACGCCTACTCGGGCGACGAGAAATCGTTTTCTGAGCCGGTTCGCGTCAACTTGACGATCGCAGAAGGCGCTTCTGGCAGCGTCGATGCGCTCGACGGTTCGGCTGTGTTCCGCTGCGCAAAGGGCGCTGGCTCGCTGTCGATGCAACTCGTGCAGAAAATCGCTTATAACGCATCTGCGAAATAAAGCGGGCTTTCTGCTCCTACTTGCAACACGTAAATATCGGGAAGGAAGCCCACGCTTCCTTCCTTTTTTATTCCGATTTAACGATTGAAATTATTAATAAAATTACGAATTTAAAACCACCTGCTGGGGGTTGCTGGGCGCGCAGAGCAGGCAGCCAAACGCCGCACTGGCGCAATCGCACCGCATCATATATCTACACTGTAGAACGAAGCGGCCCGGGGGCTCTATCCCGGGAATTGGCAGGCACTGACGCCAGCCGGTTAGCTGAACAAAGGTGATTTATGAAGGCCCTCGTTGTTGCTGTGCTCAATGCGTTGACGTCCACGCCGATGGATGTCCGATCCAGCCAGCAGCGCGGGAATGCCCGCTAGACAGCGGCGCATTCGACTGCACGGAGAAGGGGCGCTCAGCCCCTTTTTTGTTGCCTGAAGCGCTGACTTATTTGCGAAAAACGATTTGCCCGGTAGAACTGGCGCGTGGGCACCGTCCCGCTTCATCTCAACATTGGAGCACACCATTGAGCCGGCACCGTCCGGACGAATGGCGGCGTCTCCGCAAGCGAGTCGATGCGATGGATAACAGCGCCGATCACGGTGTCCGCTTCGGGCGGATTGCAGCCATGCTGCCGGTCAAGGACATCAACAGGGCCTACGAATTCTACTCGAAGGTGTTGGGCTTTCGGAAAACTTTCGAGAACGGCAGTCCCATCGGCTTCATGATTCTGAAGCGCGACGCCGCCGAAGTGCATTTGACGTTACAGCCGCGCTACGAAGCCGCCGATTTCAATGTCGCGCATTTGATGGTCAGCGACGTCGACGCCCTGCACGACATCTGTCAGAAGGCGGGCCTCAGGATCATCAAAGGTTTGAAGGACAAGGATTACGGCCTGCGTGCGTTCGTCTTCGAGGACCCCCGACGGCAATCGCATCGACGTCGGCCAACCTATTTGAAAGTCTATTTGAGCCTAAGCCAACTGCGGACGGATGCGCGCGCATCCGTCCGTGTCCGTTGGGAAGCGTTACGCAGAAAGCCAACCGCGCGACAGCGCCGGGGCGGAGTTCACGTCATTGAACACGAACTTCGGTTTGAATCTCGGCGCAGACGCCATCGCGATCAGCTGCTTCACGGATAATTCACGCAGGCTCTCGGACAGCTGCAACTGCAGTTTTTTCAACCGCATGAGACGCACGGAGCGCGGCGCAGCCGAGCTTTCTTCGCGCTCGATCAGCTGACGAATTTCCCCAGAACGCTCAAGCAGGGTGACGAAACGACGGGACATTGATTCCTCCGGTCGGAAAGTTGGAGGTATGCCCGGTGTTGAACTCAATACAGCACCGGGCACACCCGATGCGGTCCGACATCGCAGCGCCATCATTGGCTCTGCCAGAGGGGCCCGGCCCCGCAATCCCTAGACATCTAAGGTCGTTTCGCTCGCCGACAAGGGGTAACGGAAAATGCCCCGGAAAGATCACAATTGCGGTTGGCTCAGCACCGGATGGGTCGCTTCCGACCACGAACCCGCGTGGATGGCCGCCTTCGCGGCAATGACGAATGGAGTAAGCGACTCGATCTCGACTGAGCGGCTGAAGCGTCACCGTCACCGTTACCGTCATGGCGCACGCGGCCATCCACGACAAGCCGTAGGAATCTCGAATAAGCCGTCGTCGCTCTCGCCTGATTGGTCGATTGAATTGCGCGGGCAATTTTTTCTGCACCAACGCGGAAGAACAGGAGTGTGAGGAAGCCGCGCGAGGTTGCACCCTTCGCGCCGACCGCGCAGGTGGCCATCCACGACAAGCGCGACGCAAGAATTCTATAAACCCGACGCAGCGATACCGCTCAACGTCGGTCGGCCGATGCGATCAAGCTGCCGCTTCGAGCGTCGACAGCAGAATGCTCTCGAACACGCGCCGGCCATCGGTGCCGCCAAGCGCCGACTCATAGAGGCGTTCGGGATGGGGCATCATGCCGAGCACGCGGCCCGTCTCGTTGACGATGCCAGCAATGTTGCGCTGGGCGCCGTTCGGGCACGTCTCGGAAGAAACAGCGCCCGCCGCATCCGAATAGCGGAATGCGACGCGTCCTTCGCCTTCGAGCCGGTCGAGCGTCTCGCTATCCGCGAAGTAGTTGCCCTCGCCGTGCGCGATCGGAACCTTGATGACCTCGCCTTTGCGATAGCACTTGGTGAAGAACGTCTGGTCGTTCTCGACCTTCAGGAACACGTCGCGGCAGATGAAGTTGAGCGACGCGTTGCGCATCAGCGCGCCGGGGAGCAGTCCAGACTCGCACAGGATCTGAAAGCCATTGCAGATGCCGATGACCGGCGTTCCCGCGTTCGCCTTGGCGACGACGTCCTTCATGATCGGCGAGTGCGCGGCCATCGCCCCGCAGCGCAGGTAGTCGCCATAAGAGAAGCCGCCCGGCAGCACGATCACATCGGACGAGGGGACGCTCGCATCACCATGCCAGACCATCTTCGGCGCGAAACCGGTGATCCGCTCGATCGCCGTTTTGACGTCGCGATCGCAGTTCGAACCCGGAAAGACGATGACGGAAGCACGGAGCATGGCGGCCTCTAAATGGACGGCAGAATTAGGTGGCAAGTGTGAGCCATCGAATACCCGCAATCTCGCATATGACGCAACGACCGTATCCCCGCACCCAGCAAGACGCCCCGGAAAATCCGCCTGGCCCGACCCCTCCCGGTCAAGGGGAGGGAGAAGTGGGTCGAAGGTCGTCGCAGGTGCATTCCCTCTCCCCGTCCTTCACGGGGAGAGGGTCAGGGTGAGGGGCAGCCACCTAGCGCCCCCCGTTGCCACGCGCCTGCAAGCACCGAAAAAAGCAGCAAGAATTCCCCTCCCCCTTGCGGGGAGGGGTTAGGGGTGGGGGTAACGACACGAGCGTGATGTAGCGGAGAGACTGGATGCCTTTGGAGGGAGGCGCGGCGCTCCACTGTTGAAATCCACCTAGCCCGTCACCCCGCTCCCTTCCGTCAAGCGGAGGGGAAGTCGGGCGAAGGTCATTGGGGTTCCCTCTCCCCGTCCTTCACGGGAGAGGGTTAGGGTGAAGGGCAGCTAGCGCACTATGCAAGCCTTCGCACAGCCGGTTCGCCCGTCGGTTGCTTCACAAACTGGAAATCGGCGTCGTCGAGCGCGGCGATGCACGTCGCGTGGCTGATCGCGATCTCCCCGCCAAGCGGGAAGAATTAGGGATGGAGGGAATTTCTACCCGTCACGGCATCGGCGAAAGCGGAGAGCGTTCGCGCTTCTGGCGCTCGACGTCGTCGCGCGACGCGTTCGTCAACCGCGTGTCCTCGACCTTCAGCGCCGCCATCAGAGCATCGAACTGCGCCCGGTCGCCATAGCCGCACGCCTTGCTCTGCGCCGTCCACACACCGGTCACCTGCTTCACGAACTTTCGCAGAGTGACCGCCGGATGCGCCGGCTCGCCGGATTGCGTGAACCTGATCTCGACGCGCCACACGTCGGGATTGGCGACTGTCACGACATCCCGGCCCTCCACGCTCTCACGCTGAGCGCCAGGCAACCACGATAGCTGATTATGAAGAGCGTCAAAGCCCACGCTGCAATCGAGGTCGGGCGCCACAACCGGTTCTGCACCCGCCGAACCGGAGCGGATTCCAGATGCGGCAGCGATTGTGGCGATGGCCAGCGCGATGGCTCGCCCGGCCCGCATCAGGGCGCGATCTCGTAGCTGTAATTCTCGATGACCATGTTCGCGAGCAGGTCTTTGCACATCCGCTCGACGATGGCGCGCGCCTTGTCCGGGTCGCTCTCGGCCAGATCGACCTCGACGTATTTGCCCTGCCGGACGTCGCTGACGCCGGAAATCCCGAGGCCCTTGACGGCACCCTCGATGGCTTTGCCCTGCGGATCGAGGACGCCGTTCTTCAAAGTGATCTTGATGCGGGCTTTCATGCTCAGCTCTAGGGATCTGGATTGAGGGGATTAGGGAATAGCATCCCTAATCCCAAGTCCCTAATCCCTCAATTGGGTTTGCCGTTGATGGGGTTCGAGGTGACGAGCACCGGGCCTGCGCCGCGCGGACGCGGATTTTCCGTCAGCACGCCAAGGCGGCGCGCGACTTCCTGATAGGCCTCGAGTACGCCGCCGAGATCGCGGCGGAACCGATCCTTGTCGAGCTTGTCGCCAGATTGGGCATCCCACAAGCGGCAGCAATCCGGGCTGATCTCGTCAGCAAGCACGATGCGAACCTGCTCGTTATCGTAAAGCCGGCCGAACTCAACCTTGAAGTCGACGAGACGGATGCCGATGCCGAGGAAAAGCCCGACGAGGAAGTCGTTGACCCGCAGCGCCAGCTGCATGATCTCGTCGATCTCCTGGGGCGTCGCCCAGCCGAACGCGGTGATGTGCTCTTCCGACACCATCGGATCGTTGAGCTCATCTTTCTTGTAGTAAAATTCGACGATCGAGCGCGGAAGCTGCGCACCTTCCTCGAGGCCGAGGCGCGTCGCGAGTGAACCCGCCGCGATGTTGCGCACCACGACTTCGAGCGGAACGATCTCGACTTCGCGGATCAGCTGCTCGCGCATGTTCAGACGCTTGATGAAGTGCGTCGGCACGCCGATCTCACCGAGTTTCGCGAAGATGTACTCGGAGATACGATTGTTGAGCACGCCTTTGCCTTCAATCAGCGCGTGTTTCTTCGCGTTGAAAGCAGTTGCGTCGTCTTTGAAATGTTGGATGAGCGTTCCCGGCTCGGGACCCTCATAGAGGACCTTGGCTTTGCCCTCGTAGATGCGCCGACGCTTGTTCATTCCTGGACCTCTGAGGATCAACAGCTTGCACTCACTCATGCTTAGATAAGATTTCTATCAACGCACACACACTCGGACGCGGACGCCTTGATTTTCCAACCTGTTTTCTGCATGTCGGGGTAAGGAGCCGCGCGCCTTTTCACGCTCGAAAGCCTAGCCGGGAGACTAGCCGAACGCCGGGGGCGGCACAATCTAGACCATGAGCCGCAGCACTTTTCGGAGGGCTTTGGCCAAGCCATTGATTTCGCTCGCACCGCCGATTAATCCTGGTGAAGAGCGGATGCAACGGGAACATTACCACCACGCGCCCAGCGGGCGCCTCGGGGCACTACAACCTAAAGTCGTGAGCCGTACTACCAGACAAGCGCCAAGGAGATACGACCAGATGACCACGTTCAATGAACGCGAGCAGGGCTTCGAGAAGAAGTTCGCTCTCGATTCGGAGCTGAAATTCAAAGCCGAGAGTCGCCGCAACAAGGCCGTTGCCGAATGGGCCGGCGCGAAGCTCGGCCTCAGCGATGAACAGCTTCAGAACTACATCAAGGAAGTTCGCAAAGCCGATCTCGCAGAAGCAGGCGACGATGACGTGTTTCGTAAACTGAAAGGCGATTTCGCCGCGAAGGGCGTCGCGATCGACGATGCGGAAATCCGCTCCGTGATGGCGAGCGCGCTCGCCAAAGCCGTGACCGATCTCGAGTCGTCGAAGGACTGAGCGCTTCTGCGCTCCCTTACCGCGCTGCCCCGCTCAGGGGTTGAGCGAATATCATCATCCTCGGGCTCGTCCCCGGGGATGATTTTTTTGCGCGCCTTGCTCGAGCCGCATCAGAGCTTGGCTGCCGTTGGAAGTGGAAACCTCAAGCGCGCTTCCGCACACCTAATCCCTAAAACCCAATCCCAAATCCCTAAAACCTAGTCCCTCGCTCAATTACCCGAGCGTCTTCAAAAACTGCCCGAACTGCAGCAGGCCTTCGGGCCAAGGCCCATGACCGGACGTTATGTTGATGTGTCCGCTCTCGCCGGCGTCGCTGAGCGTCGCGCCCCATGCCTTCGCGAAATGTTCGGCCCGCGCGTAGCTGCAATAGAGATCGTTGTTGGCGACGACGAGATGCGCCGGGAAGGGTAACCGCCGTTCCGGCATCGTCTCGAACCCGCGCGGTCCCTTGTCCGGAGGCCAGCGTCTGCCTCCCGTGTCGGGCCAGTAGTGCGCATAGTCGACGTCGGCGGGCGCCACGAGAAACGCGCCGATGACGCCGCTGCGCTTCAGCTTGTCAGCCGCAAAGACGAGCGCCGGCACCCCGAGCGAGTGCGCGACCGCGACGACCGGCTGCGTCGCGCCGCTCGCGAATTTCGCCATGCGGTCGCCCCACGCTTCGACGTCCGGGTTGTCCCAGTCTTCCTGGATCACCCTGCGCGCGGTCTTGAGATTGCGTTCCCAGCGGGATTGCCAATGGTCGGGGCCTGAATTCTGCCAGCCCGGCACGAGGAGAATGTCGATTTCGGATGTTTTCATCGGCGACGTGCTTAGCCGACGCCTCGTGCGGAGAAAAGCCTCCAGGCGCGGTTTGACGGCCATAAGCGGGAACCGGACGCGTCAGGTCGCGTTGCTCAGGGCATCGAACCCCGGCCGCCTCAGGAGAGCACAATGAAAATCGAAAACCTCGAAGACCTGTTCAATCACACGCTTGAAGACATCTATTACGCCGAGAACAAGCTGGTGAAAGCGCTTCCGAAAATGGCGAAAGCTTGCGACTCGTCTGCGTTAGCGAAGGCGTTCATGGGCCATTGCGAGGAAACCAAGGAGCACATCACGCGGCTCGACGAAGTTTTCAAAGCCATGGGTCGTAAGTCGAAGGCGACAGAGTGTCCGGCCATCAAGGGCATTCTTGAAGAGGGCGAAGAGCTGATGTCGGAAATCAAGGACCCCGACACGCGCGACGCCGCGATGATCGCCGCCGGCCAGGCCGCCGAGCATTACGAAATTACGCGTTACGGCACGCTCGTCTCCTGGGCGAAGCTGCTCGGCCACAAGGACGTCGCGACGATCCTCGAAAAGACACTGAAAGAGGAATACGGCGCCGACGACAAGCTGACCAAGCTCGCCGAAAGCCGCCTCAACAAGGAAGCGGCGTAAGTTTCACAAACTCACAGCGGCGGCGCGACGGGATCGGAGACGAGATACACTTTGTATATCGCTCCTGTCGCGCTGCCGTTCGTGCGGGCGAGGCTGCCGAGTGCGGTCACAGTCCGAAATTTCGATTTGAGCAAGTCGAGATCGACGCGCCGGTCGAGTTCGACGTAAAGCGCTGGCTTTCGCAAAGTGTCCGGCGACAACGGCGGCAGAAATTCATAGCGGATGCGCTGATCGAGTTGCGCAACGTCGCTCTTGCCCTTCAGCGCGAACGTCAGTTGTCCCGTCGAAGCGTAGCTCGACGTCGCAACCCATCCTGCTCCCGCTTCGATGCGTTTCTTCTCGACAGCGTCGCCAAGCTCCGTCCATCCGTACATCTGCTCGGTTGGAGCTTTCATCTGCGCGGCAGCCGCGATTGGATGAAGCGCATCGGCGTAGATTGCGGCCGTTACGAAAAAGCCCAAACCAAGCGCCGTCGTGAAGACGGCTGAACGTCGTCGCTCCGGAGTGATCGCCGCAAGCGCCAGCGCCGCGCAGATAGCAAGCGGCGGGTAGAGTGGGGCAGGCCAATTGCCTTGAACGCGATCATGCAGCGCGTGAACGGCGAAATACGTCAGCATCGGCAGCACGGCTGCGGCGAGCAGGATGTCGTTGCTGCGGCGATGCCGAATGGCGGATCGCACCACTTGGACGAGCCCGAGCGCTGCGAGCACTGCGATGACGGGGCTCACCAGCGCCAGGAGCGTTCCGATGAATTCGACGAAGTAGAGTGGTCCGGTGAGCGTGCCGCTATGGCCGACGCGTCCAAACTGTTTGGTGAATGACGCCCAGTCGTGTTCAGCGTTCCACACGATGACGGGAAGCGTCGCGACCACCGCGATAACGCCGCCGATCCAAAGCTGTGGCGCCCGAAGCCAGCGGCGATTTTCAGGCGATGCGATAAGCCAGATCACGATCGTCGCGCCGAGAAACAGGTTCGTGTATTTCGACAAGAGGCCAAGGCCCGCGAACGCGCCGATCGCAAGCCACCAGTTCGCGTTCTTCGAGTGATCGAGTTCCGCGAGCGCCCACAGCACGAGCCCGGCAAACAGCACCGACGGCAGATCGGGCGTCACGAGAATGCCGCCGATCGCAAGCAGAGGCATTGCGAGCAAAAGCCAGACGGCAGCTCGCGCCGTTTCGCGCCCGTAGAGCAGGAAGGCCGTCCGCCACAGCAGAACGGCGCCGAGCAGGTGGCACAACGGCGCGATGAAGCGCACGCCGAAGGTCGTGTCGCCAATCAGTACGCGGCCTATTGCGATCATCCACGCGATCATCGGCGGATGATCGTAGTAGGAGAGCGACGGCGCCAGCGACCAGAGCCGGTAATAGGCTTCATCGTCGACGAAACCCGTTGCGGCCGCCATCACGAGACGGAGCGCGAACAACGCGACCGCCGCGACGATCAGAATGACATCGGCGCGATCGACGCGCGGAATCTCCGCCGCAGCAATGGCAGGCGGTGCGTCTGGCAGATCGCGCACTATTTTCTCCACGTCAGCATGGAACTGACGGCATAGTTGAAGACGGCTGCCATCACCGCGCCGGCGATGCCCGCGCGCCACCAGCTGGCATCACGCAGGTAGATCAGCTCGGCGACGCCGACGTTCGCGAGCGTGCCGATGCTGCAGACGAGATAGAACGTCAGCAGGCCCTTGAAAGCGGCAGCGCCCGTCAACCGGCGGTCGCGGAACGTCAGAGCGTTGTTGAGGAAGAAATTCGACGTCATCGCAACCAGCGCGGCCGTGAACTGCGCGGCGTTGAACGGGATGTGCGTCGTGGTCAGAACGGTCCGGAGCGTCGCAAGGTGCACGACAAGGCCGGTTGCGCCGACGAGCGCGAATAGGAAGAAGCGCGGCGAGATCGTGTTGCCCGAAAGCTTCGACAAGAGCAGCCCGAGGAAATCGGCAATCACGAGCGCGTCGAGCTTCGATGTCCCGAGCTGACGCGGCCGGAATTGATAGGGCATCTCTACGATTTTGAGACTGTCCGGCGCCGATGCCAGAATATCGAGCAGCAGTTTGAAGCCGCCCGTCGCGAGGTTCGGCGCGATGCCGTCGATGGCGTCCCGGCGGATCATGAAAAATCCGCTCATCGGATCGCTGACGTTCGTCTTGAGCAACAAGTTCGACACGTGCGTGGCCAACGTGCTGGCGTTGCGCCTGAGTGCTGAGAAGCCGCCTTGCGCGTCGCCCGATTGCGCGTAGCGCGTCGCAATGACGAGATCGGCGTTCCCGGTTTCGATGGCGCCGAGCATCTTCGGCAGCAACGCTTCGTCGTGCTGCAGATCGGCGTCGATCACGGCAACGATATCGGCGGCGGATGCCATCATGCCTTCGATGACCGCGCCCGCAAGGCCACGCCGCCCGACACGCCGGATCACGCGCACGCGCCCGTCGCGTTCCCCGAGAGACCTGACGGCCGCGACTGTGCCGTCGGGACTGTCGTCGTCGACGAAAATGATTTCCCACGCGATGTCGCCAAGAGCGCGTTCGATCGCGGCAACCGTCGGTGCGACGTTCTCCGCTTCGCGATACGTCGGCACAATGATCGAAACGCGCGGCCGCGCCAGAGCCGCAGCCCGGCCGTACAGAAAGTCTCTCGGTTGAGCCGCGATAATCGCATTCATCGGTCGTGGTCTTTCAGTCGAGTCCCGGCATGTAAGCATGCCCGGGAGCGCAATGGACAGCAGGCTGATCAGTTGAGCGGCGTCGGCGGTTTGGCCTAGGCCGGGGCTTCATGCTGTTCGGCGAGATCGGAGGCTCGGATCGTGTCGAAAAGAAGCTGCAGGCTCGCAGCGGTCAGCGCCATCAGCACGCCCGCGAATATGACGTCGGACAGGAAATGCCCGCCTTGCGCGATACGCGTCAGACCGGCGACGCTGCCGAGAACAATGCCGAGCAAAATCAAGCGTCGTGCGTACCGCCGCAGCAAAAACGCCGCCGCAAAAAATACGATGTAAATGGCCGAGGCTTCGCCGGAGACGAATGAGCAGTTCCGGCCGCATTGATCGGACGGCGGAAACACCGGCGTGAACGTCTTCGCGCCACCGAACTCAATGACGTCGCGCGGCCGCGGGCGGCCCCAATGATCCTTGAAGCCGATGTTGCTGACGACGAGCGGCCCAATAACCAGACAGAGCGTCAGAAACAGCCACTTATTGAAAGCAAACCCGAGACAGCTCCCGGATGACCGGCCCGCAACGACAAGTCCGACGACCGTCGCCGCGCAGATGAAATAAAACGCAAAACTGAAGCCGTCGCGCACGGCCCAGACGAACGGCGAGGTAATGCCGGCGAAGCTGCTGTTGCCTTCGTAAAAGGCTTGCGCAACGGCCATGTCGAGGCCGGGCAGCAATTGAAACAGCAGAAAGGCGATGGCTCCGGTTGCCAAAGCGGCCTTGATCATCGCGTGAGCGGAAACCCCTTGCCGCTCATCCGCACCATCAACGTCCCAATGGCGTTTCGGTCCGAAGCTGACTTCCGACGACCACATCGCGAACAACCCCCCAGCCCAAATCGGGCTGCAAAGTCGTCAGACGGCATGACAGCGCTGTGTCGCTTACACTACAGTTCTGTAAACGTCAGTTGACGTGGCCGGAAGAGCGCAGGAGCAGCGCACGCGAAGCGGATCGCGCACCGCAGTCTCAGTGCGCGCCAAACACCCGCTTGAAGATCGTGTCGACCTGGGCGGTGTGATAATCGAGATCGAACATCGCTTCGAGCTTCGCCGCCGGAACCTTCGCCGTGACGTCCGCGTCGCTCTTGAGCTCGGTGAGAAAGTCCTTGCCCTGTTCCCACGTCTTCATAGCGTTGCGCTGGACGAGCGCGTAGGCGTCCTCGCGGCTGACACCAGCCTGCGTCAGCGCCAGAAGCACGCGCTGCGAATTGTGCAGGCCGCCGAGCTTGTCGAGGTTCTTTTTCATGTTGCCGGGATAGACCACCAGCTTCTCGATGATCCCGGCGAGCCGGTTCAGTGCGAAATCCAGCGTCACGGTCGCGTCGGGCCCGATCATGCGCTCGACGCTCGAATGCGAGATGTCGCGTTCGTGCCAGAGCGCCACGTTTTCCATTGCGGGGATCGAATAGCCGCGCACGAGGCGCGCAAGGCCAGTCACGTTCTCGGACAGGACGGGGTTGCGCTTGTGCGGCATTGCCGACGAGCCCTTTTGACCCGGCGAGAAATACTCTTCCGCCTCCAGAACTTCCGTGCGTTGCAGGTGGCGGATCTCGATCGCGAGACGCTCGATGCTCGAGGCGACGACGCCAAGCACCGCGAAGTACATCGCGTGCCGGTCGCGCGGAATGATCTGCGTCGAGACGGGCTCGGGCGTCAGACCCATCTTCTCCGCGACGTACGCTTCGATGCGCGGGTCGATGTTCGCGAACGTGCCGACGGCACCGGAGATGGCGCACGTCGCGACTTCCTTGCGCGCGGCGACCACGCGTTCGCGGGCGCGCTCGAACTCGGCGTAGGCGAAGGCGAGTTTCAGGCCGAACGTCGTCGGCTCGGCATGGATGCCGTGGCTGCGCCCGATCGTGACCGTGTCCTTGAACTCATAGGCGCGCGTCTTCAGCGCTGCGAGCAGGCGATCGATATCGCCAATGATGAGATCGGCGGCGCGCACGAGCTGCACGTTGAGGCAGGTGTCGAGAACATCCGACGACGTCATGCCCTGGTGCACGAAGCGGGCTTCCGGACCGACGAATTCCGCAAGGTGCGTCAAAAATGCAATAACGTCGTGTTTGGTGACCGATTCGATTTCGTCAATTCGCGCCACGTCGAATGAAGCGGCCGAACCTTTTTCCCAAATCTTTTTCGCCGCATCCTTCGGAATGAGTCCGATTTCAGCGCTCGCCGTTGCAGCGTGCGCCTCAATTTCAAACCATATCCGAAAGCGCGTTTCCGGCTCCCAGATCGAGGTCATTTCTTTGCGTGAATAGCGAGGGATCATTATGGGCAAATCCTTGATGCGGCGCGGGAGGCGTAGCAGAGCAGCAACGGTGCATCAATCAATCGCGCGCTTTTTCAGTGAATTATTAGGATTTGACTGCATCGGAGCACGTTCGCTGCCCCGCAGCTAATGCTCTGCAATAATTTGTGAAAGGTGAGCCTATTTCTCGCCAGTCCTCCGCCACGATCACATGAGCAGATGTGCGTGTTGGGCGCAGGCGACGGACGTTGTTGTTCAGCTTGTATTCACTGCAGCTAGTCCACAGTCGCATAATTCGTCGATCATGCTTCTTATACTGCATTTAATTCAGTGATCGGCGCGCCTAAATCGAAAGCTACTGAGTCGAAAGGAATGACGAGGCGTGGGAACCTCGAAATCCTTTTTAAAACGGAGCGGGAGACACTACTGCTATGGCACAACAGATGGGCAGCGGCGACTTCGCCGAACTGGTCCACCAGATGGAACAGTCGGACGACGATCCTCGCCAATGCTACGCGCTCGTTAAGAGACGCATCACGGAATTCCGGCGCTCGGGGAAAGCAGTGCCGGACGAATTGTCGAGATTGGAAAAAAGCCTCGCGACGGAATGCATGCACGCCTCGCAGGGCCGCTAAGTTATTAAGACCGAACTCCGTCGCGCTCGGAAAATAGCTAAGCGCGGCTCGGCTCGGCTGAGCATCACCTGCCACGTGTCTCGATTTCAGGGATCATGGCAACCGGTAAGGGTTGCCGTGACGAAGACCCGGAGACGAAGATACGGGCAGCGGTAATTGCGTAAAATATTTTAGCAATTACAGAACGTTATGAGTGCCGTCACAGAACGGCTCGTCGTCGGTTGCCTTGCAGCCGCAGATGTTGAAGACGCCAGTGTGATCGACGGTGAACTGGAGCGGGACGAAACTCGTCCCCTCGTGCGAGCCGTCGCAGAACGGCTGCGTTTTCGAGCGTCCGCATCGGCAGTACCAGTATTCCTGACCTTCCGTCAGTTCGACCTGGAACGGTCCTGTTTGAGCGATAACCGCCTCATCCGACATCGATGAACCTCCTGCCGCATTCGAACGCGCCTTGACGAACGCATATTTTTGAATTCTTCCAAAGTCGCTAACGGGTTTAGCCACATCGGGCAAGTGGGCGGGCTGTCCCCCCGGCACTCGGCAGCGAGCCAAGCGCGGTAAACCGGCAGCACACCGTCGGCAGTACGGGGCCGGAAGCACACGGCCGGTAGCACACGGATTGAGCGCGCAGTCCGTATTTCGGGCATGGCCCGGTCGAGAGGCACGCGAATTGTAGACATCTTTGGATGCCTGCTCCAAGCTCGGCCCGCGCAGAATCTCCGGGGGGATGCCGGGGGACGCACCACCGGGAGGTGTGCGCCAGGGCGCTATCGGCATCACGCAGGCAAACGGCACCAGGAGACGCGCAACCATGCCCAATCTCTTCAGAAAAAAAGCGGTCGCCTACGACAACTCCGAATTCGGGTTGAAGCGCTGCCTGAGCGCGCTGGATCTCACGCTGCTGGGCGTCGGCGCGATCATCGGGACCGGCATTTTTGTGCTGACCGGCCACGCCGCCGCGGTCCAGTCGGGGCCAGGAGTCGTGCTCTCGTTTATCGTGGCGGGCGTCGCTTGCGGCTTTGCGGCGCTTTCTTATGCCGAATTGGCCTCGAGCGTCGGGGGCTGCGGCAGCGCCTACGGTTACAGCTATGCGGCCTTCGGCGAACTGATCGCCTGGATCATCGCCTGGGACCTGATCCTCGAATATGGCGTCTCGGTCGCCGCTGTCGCCAACGGCTGGTCGGGATATTTCAACAACGCCCTGACGGCGATGGGGGTCGGACTGCCGGACACCCTGGTCCGGGGCCCGAGCGCTCTGGCGTGGAACGAGCATCTCGGCGGTGCTCTCCAATGGTTCGGCTTCGATCCGAACGCGCCGGGCGTGAAGGAGGCAGGCCGGGGCGGCTTCATCAATCTGCCTGCGGCAAGCGTCATTCTGATGCTGATGCTTTTGCTCATCGCGGGCGTCAAGGAAAGCGCCCGCATCAACGCCGCGGCGGTCGTGATCAAACTGATTGCCATCGCGATTTTCGTTGGTGTCGCGGTCTTCAACGTCAATCCCGACAACTGGTCGCCATTCCTGCCGTTTGGCTGGTTCAGCCACGATGGCAGCCGCCCCATCGGCGTCCTGGCCGGTGCGTCGATCGTCTTTTTCGCCTACGTCGGTTTCGACGCCGTTTCGACGGCGGTCGAGGAAGCCTATCAACCGCAACGCGACGTTCCGATCGGTATCCTCGCAGCGCTGGTCTTCTGCACGGTCATTTACGTGATTGTCTCTGCGCTGATGACCGGCATCGTGCCGTATCACGCGCTGAACGTGCCGTCCCCGGCGTCGGAGGCCTTGCTGCGCATCGGGCACAATACGGCGGCCGGGCTCGTCGCAACGGGCGTCGTCGCCGGTCTCACGACGGTTATGCTGGTGCTTTATTATGCCCTGACACGCATCATCGTCGGCGTCTCGCGCGACGGCCTGCTTCCGTCGTTTTTCGAGGCCGTCAATCCGCGTACGCAGACGCCTGTCCGGACAACCGTCATCGCCGGTACCGTCATGGCGATCATGGCAGGCTTCATCCCGCTCGGCGTTCTGGCCGAACTCGTCAATATCGGCACGCTGGCGGCCTTCGTGCTGGTCTGCGGCGGCGTCATCGCCCTGCGTATTTCACACCCCGACATGCCGCGCCCGTTCAAGACGCCAGGCGGAATCGTGCTGCCGGTTCTCGGCATCCTCTCGTGCGGAGCGCTGATCACGTTCCTGCCGTATGAAACGCATCTGCGCTTCATTGCCTGGCTTGCGCTCGGGCTGGTGATCTACTTCGGATACTCGATCCGGCGCAGCAAGCTCGCGGTAGCCTGAGCCTCGCAAGCGGCACGCCAGCAGCGCGCGACGCGGCTGGGCCGTCAGTCTTCCAGCAGGCGCGTCGCCGCCGTGTGCGGCGACATCGTGCCGGAGAGGACAGAGTCGGCAAGCGTATCGAGCCCGCCCTTGCTGCCTGCCTTGATGCGGTTGGCGACGATGTCGGACGCAGCCCGCGCGATCAGATATCGGGCACGGCGGCGCCTGCGGCTGACCGCATCTTCCGCGCGCACCTTGCCGCCGAGCTGATCCAGCGTCTCGATCAGCTTCGGCACGCCTTCGCCGTTGATGGCGGACGTCTTCAGCACCGGGACTTTGTCGCTCATCGTCGCGCGGATCGAAAGCGCCCCGACGAGCTGTTGCAATGTCTGCTCCGCGCCCGGCCGGTCGGCCTTATTGACGACGATGATGTCGGCGATTTCGAGCAGCCCGGACTTCATCGCCTGGATGTCGTCGCCGAGCCCGGGGGCTGCGATGACGACGCGAATGTCGGCGACTTCCGCCACGTCGATTTCGTTCTGTCCCGTGCCGACCGTCTCCAGCAGCACGACGTCGTATCCCGCGCCGTCGAGAGCGTCGATGATGCGCACTGCAGCCGGCGATAAGCCTCCGAGATAGCCGCGCGACGCCAGCGAGCGCACGAACACGCCGTCGTCGTCGAGGGCCGCGGTCATGCGAATGCGATCGCCCAAAATCGCGCCGCCCGAAACCGGGCTCGACGGATCGACCGCGATGACGCCGACGGTGCGCCCTTGCTGCCTGAGCTGCGCGATGATGGCGTTGACGAGCGTCGACTTGCCGGCGCCCGGCGGTCCGGTGAAGCCAACGACGAGGGCGTGGCCGAGATGCGGCTGCAGCGACTGGAGCAGGGCAGGGGCCGCGGCCGACAGCCGTTCGAGTTCCGTGATGACGCTGGCGATGGCGCGCCGCTCGCCCTTGCGCATGCGCTCGACCGTGCCCGGCACGTCGGCGTCCGGAATGCGCGCGACGGGCGCCCGTGTTTTCTCATCCGTCTTCATCATACGGCTGATAAGTGGGAAGCCGGGCGAGCGCAACGGCTGAGCCGAAGTTGCGGCTTATTGCGTGAGACTTAACCACACGGAACGCGCGGCCGGAACCTATCCGCCGGGGCCGGTGGCAACGCAAAAACAGCCGCCCGCTAGAATTTCTCGGCGATCGCGTCCTCGCGCTGGGGCGCCTTGGCGGGCGCGCTCGCGAGAATGGCCGGCACCACGTCCTCGATCCGGTCGACGACGTTGAAATGCACGTCGAGGCCGGGACGGATGAAGGTATCGCCCTTCATGTGCTCGAGCAGCTTCAGGAACGGGTCCCAGAAACCTTCGATGTTGGCGACGACGATCGGCTTCGTGTGCCGTCCGAGCTGCGACCAGGTCAGCTGCTCGACCAGTTCTTCAAGCGTGCCTATTCCGCCCGGCAGCGCCACGAACGCGTCGGCGCGATCGAACATCAGCTGTTTCCGCACGTGCATGCTCTCGACGACGATCAGCTCGTCGACATCCTTGAGCATCATTTCACGCGCGCCCAGAAAGTCGGGGATAATGCCGGTCACCTTGCCGCCGCCGCCGAGCGTCGCGCGCGCAACTTCGCCCATCAGGCCGAGGCTGCCGCCGCCGTACACGAGACGGAGGTTGTGATCGGCCAGCGCCTTCCCGAGCTTGCGCGCGGCGACGGCATAAGCCGGATTAAGACCCTTCCCGGAGCCGCAGTAGACGCAGACGCCTTGGATGGGAGAAGGCACAACGAGCTTTTTGGCGGCGGACGTATCCACCGCCGGCTTCAAAATTTCATTCATTCGTATTCCGTTTTTTGTCATCGATGATCTTAATCTAAGAAGCCGGTGCCCCCGTCACCAGAGCATCGCGGCTCTTCAATGGAGGCATTTTCCGGGCGCGGCCGGATGTGCGGCGCAAATCCGGTGGTGGCCGATGAGGTACAGCGGCTCATACAATTCCAGACCCGTATTGGCTGCGAGCGCTGTGGTGTGCTTAGCTCATAATGGACTTACAAGGCGGTGTTATGAAATCGGGGCAACCAGCCGTTTCTAAGAAGAAAACGGCCGACGCATTCGTGCGGGCGGGACGCCTTTCCATGACCGCATTGGTTGTGCTCCTGGCGCCATTACCCGCGAACGCGGCGCTCGTGCAAACGCAGCTTTTCAAGGACGACATCGCGACCGTCGGCGAGGTCGAGGTGGCTTGGATCGATCCTGCCGCCGCGGTCGTCGCCGATCCGGTCGTCCGCATGGCCGATGCCGCGTCCGGTGGCGTGACCGTCAAGTCGAACACCGAGCCCATCCCGGAAACCACGCTCGCGCAAGCGACGCCGGCGGAGCCCGCCAAGCCTCAACCAACTGGAACCGCGAAGCCTCACGAGAGAGACACGCCGGTCGAAGGTCTGGGCTTTGCCGACCGCGTTCGCGATTGGCTCGCACGCGCCAACCGTGAATTCCAGACGACGATCGTCCCGCGACTGACGGTGCCCGGAACCGGCGGGACGTCCGCCGAAAAGGATTCGATCGCCAGGAAATTGGACGAAGTGAAGGAGCAGGACGCGGAGGCGGTAGAGGCCGCGCGCCGCGCCAAGGATGCGCTCATCGCCGAGCAGGCCCAACAAGTGGAAGACGCGCGTTTGGCGAAAGAGGAAGCGAAACGCGCCGAGGAGGCTCGCAAGGTCGAGGAAGCGAGAGCCGCCGCGGAAGCGAAGGAAGCCGACGACCTTCGGAAAGCCGTCGAAGAGGCGAAGCGCAAAGACGACGAGCGCAACGCTCTTGAAGCGGCCAAACACGCAGAAGACGACCGCAAGGCCGCCGAGGACGCGTCTCGGCGTGTCGAGGAAGCCCGCAAAGCCGACGAAGCAAGGCGGGCGGAGGAAGCGCGCAAGGTCGCGGAAGACGAAGCCAAACGCGCGGATGAGCAGCGTAAACGCGCCGAAGAGCAGCAGCGAGCCGACGACGCGAAACGGATCGAAGAAGCTCGCAAAGCCGAAGAGGCGCAGAAAGCCGCCGACGAGGCAAAGCGAGAGCAAGAGGCTCGCCAGGCCGCCGAAGACGCCAAGCGCGCCGAGCAGGAACGCGTGGCACGGGAAGCCGCGAAGCAGGCCGAGGAAGCGCGTCTGGCGGCCGAAGCCAAGCAGAAGCGCGAGCGGCTCGAAGCCGAAGCCGCACGCATCGATGCCGAGGAGCGCGCGGCCGAGTCCGAGCGCAAAGCCGCGGAAGCGAAGCGTCTCGATGACGAGAAAGCCAAACGCCTCGAAGACGAGCGCGCCGCTGCCAAGCTTGCCTCCGAGAAAGCCGAACAGGAACGTCAGCGCGCGGCGGCCCTCGAGGCCGAAACGAAAAAGCAGCAGTCGGCCGCCGCCGCGCCGCCGCAGACATCCGAAAACCGCACCCCCGAAACGGGAACGCTGGCCGGGAAGTCCTCAGAGCCGTCGCCAGCCTCCGGAAGCAAGAAATCGCCCAAGACGAAGCCTGCGGAAAGCAAGGTTGCTTCGCGCAAGCTTGCGCGCGGGCCGGTCGTCAGACGCTGGATCAGGCGTGCGCCGCGCTGCCACCTGGCGGGACGCCGCGTCCGCACGCCGGGGCATTACACGATCGCGAGCGGCGACACGCTCTGGCGCATATCTCGGCGTCATTACCGCGTTGGCTGGCTTTACTGGCGGCTCTATCGGGCCAATCGCTCGATCATCCGCAATCCGGATCTGATTTATCCCTGCCAGCGCATTTTCATTCCGGCCCGCCGCTGATGGACATTTTTCCGCTCTGACCCTATTTCAACGCGATGCAGCAACGACAATCGAATGGCGCCGCAGGCCGCGGCATCTCTTTGGCTCGCCTGACGCCGACCGCTGAAACCATACGTATTCTACGGGCGCTCTGGCCGTATGTATGGCCCCACAATCGGCCCGATCTGCAGCGCACGATCGTCGGATCGCTGGTGCTGATCGTCATCGCGAAGGCGGCGACGGTCGGTGTTCCGTTTACGTTGAAATGGGCGACCGACGCGCTCGTCGCAGCGACCGGCGGACACGTTCCTGCGAACCAGACGATACCCTGGCTGATCGGCGCACCGATCCTGGCGTGCGTGTTCTACGGCGTTGCCCGCATCGTCATGTCCTTGCTGATGCAGGTGCGCGAAGGCATGTTCGCGCGCGTCGCGATGCATGCGGTGCGCACCCTCGCGCTCGCGACCTTCGAGCACATGCACCGCCTGTCGCTGCGCTTTCATCTCGAGCGCAAGACGGGAGGATTGACGCGCGTGCTCGAGCGCGGCCGCGCCGGCATCGAGAACATCAGCCGCATGGCGCTGATGACGCTGATCCCGACCATCGTCGAATTCCTGATGATCATCATCGTCTGCGCCTTCGAGTTCGATTGGCGCTTCATCGTGACGATCGTGACGATGATCGTCTGCTATCTTTGGTTCACGGTTCACACGACCAACTGGCGGCTGAAGATCCGCCGCGTGATGAACGAAAGCGATACCGACGCCACGACCAAGTCCGTCGATAGCCTGCTGAACTACGAGACGGTGAAATACTTCGGTGCCGAGCAGCGCGAGGCCGCGCGCTACGACAAGTCGATGGCGCAGTACGAAAAGGCCAGCATCAAGACCTTTACGACTCTCGCGGTGCTGAACTCGGGCCAGGCGGTCATCTTCACCATCGCGCTGACGGTGTGCCTCGTCATGGCCGCCAACGACGTGCTCGCCGGCACTTCGACGGTCGGGCGCTTCGCGATGGTGAACCTGCTGATGCTGCAGCTGTTCATGCCGCTGAATTTCATGGGCATGGTCTATCGCGAAATCCGCCAGGGACTGACCGACATCGAGCGCATGATGGAAGTGCTCGACCAGAATCCGGAAGTTGCCGATCGCGAAGGCGCTGGGCTTTTGAAAGTCGACGGCGGCACGATCCGTTTCGAGCACGTCGGCTTTTCCTACGATCCCGAGCGGCAGATCTTGAAAGACGTGTCGTTCGAGGTGCCGGCCGGAAAAATGGTTGCGATTGTCGGACCGTCGGGTGCGGGAAAATCGACGATCAGCCGTCTGCTGCTACGCTTCTACGACGTGACGAGCGGGCGGATCACCATCGACGGCCAGGACATTCGCGACGTCACGCAGGCGTCGCTTCGCGCCGCGATGGGCGTCGTCCCTCAGGACACCGTGCTTTTCAACGACACGATTTTCTACAACATCAAGTATGGCCGCCATGATGCGACGGACGACGAAGTCTTTGCCGCTGCGAAGATGGCGCAGATCGACGATTTCGTGAAAACGCTGCCCGACGGCTACGACACGATGGTGGGCGAGCGCGGGCTCAAGCTGTCGGGCGGCGAGAAGCAGCGCGTCGCCATTGCGCGAACGATTTTGAAAGCGCCCCCGATCCTCATTCTCGACGAGGCGACCAGCGCTCTCGACAGCCATACCGAAAGAGAAATTCAGGACGCGCTGGATCGCGTGTCGAAAGACAGGACCGCGGTCGTTATCGCGCACCGGCTTTCGACGATCATACACGCCGACAATATTCTTGTGCTCGATGCGGGCCGCGTCGTCGAACAGGGCACGCATGCGGAACTTGTCACCCGGCGCGGACTTTATGCCGGACTGTGGGCGCGCCAGCGTCAGGCGGAAAAGGCGCGCGAAGAGCTTGCGCATGCTCTGGAGGAAGCCGGAGAGCCGCGTCGCGCCGACGACGTTGCATTGCTCGAACCGGTGCGTTCGTAAAAAGAATAACCCCGGGGAGAGGTCGGGAGAACCTGCCCCGGGGTCTTTACGAGCTCTGACTGGCCCCTTCCGGGAGGCAGGCGGCAGAACTCGAACTCGTCGCGCTGGGCGTTACTGGACGACCTTCGCGATTTCGCCGTCGAGGCGCTTTTTCGCGAGGCCCGTCGCCTTGTATTCTTTGATCTGGTCGAGGTTGACGGGCTTGCCGACCTGCACGAGCACGACCATGCCCATGCCGTAATGCGGCGCGCACTTCAGGACGTAGAGCCCTTCCTTTTCGGCGTTGAAAACGACTTCCTTGCTGAAGCCGCCCTTCACCGGCGTAACGCCTTCCGGCCATACCTCGCGCACGCTCTCGGCATTGTGGCTCTTGTCCGTCGGCACGAACTTGACCGTGTCGCCGACTTCGACTTTCACGAAACCGGGTTGGAAGGCCATGGTGTTTCCGGCATCGTCTTTGTTGCGCATTTCGACGACGTGCTCGGCCGCCGTCGCGAAGCGAGGCACGATGATCGCGGCCAGTGTGATGGACGTTGCAAACAGGATCTGGCGAGAGAGTTTCAAGGCACGCTCCTTGGTCGTTTCAATTATTTACTGAAAAAGTATAGAATTGGGAAGCGGGACCCTCAAGGCGGCGTTGCGAAGGTCAACAGCGGCTTAACGAAGCTGCTTGCGGTTCGCGTCGGAAATCATTGCAGCGGCGCCTGCCTCCGTTTGGAATAATTCTTTGGAATTGTTCCCAGGGCTATTCGGGCTGCTAGACTGCGGGCCTGATCCGATAACCGGCGAAGGCAGCGCGCTTGAATTCCGACAATCTCATTTCAATGGCGAAACAAGCAGGGCACGCCATCCGGCGAGCTTCCGTGATCGTCCTCTGGGTCTTGCGCGGTCTGCTGCGGACGGCGTGGTCGATCGTGCGCGGACCGATCATCGCCGCCCTGAACGTGATCGCCGCGCTGCTCGTCCTGTTCGAGGAATGGGGCTGGCGTCCGCTTTCGGCATTCATCGCCCGGCTCGCGAAATATGCGCCCATCGCGGCGGTCGAGCGCCTCATCGCGAACCTGCCGCCCTATGCGGCTTTGTTCGCCATCGCATTGCCGACTGTGCTGCTGGTGCCGTTGAAGTTCGTCGCCGTCTGGCTGCTGGCGAACCATCACTTTGCCTCCGCGACCATGCTTTTCGTCGGCGCCAAGCTGGCATCCACGGCGCTCATCGCCCGTGTCTTCATTCTGACGAAACCGGCCTTGATGCGCATCGGTTGGTTCGCACGCCTCTATGAATGGTTCGTGCCCTGGAAGGATGCGCTATTCGCCGAAATTCGCGCCTCGTGGGTCTGGCGCTACAGCCGGATGCTGAAGACGCGGATCAAGCTGGAGGTCGCGCGCGCCTGGGGCCGAATGCAGCCCGGTCTTGCCGACACGTGGCGTCGCTGGACGGGTCTCGAGCTGCCGCGACTGCTGAGAAAATGAGTCGGCGCTCGGGCCGCGGCTAGTTTACAAAAGTTCGCAAGAACCGGCCATTCTGTGCGCTATTCTTCGCAAAAAGCGCTTGCTGGCGATTACCACGCGCGCGTCCTATTGCAGGCCAGCAACAGCATTCCCGAGGAAGTGTTACAGACGCCCCGTTGCCCCCAGTCTAATGTTGACGGGGAGCGTCAACTAATTGTTGTGTCCCTGAGCCGGGGTTTGCTGAGCCGTCGCCGCAGTCTCGTCGCCAGGCCATCGAGTGGGCATGGCTGCAGCGCATTGGGGGAATTGAAATGAGGTCAATGGTCAAAGCCGGCGCGGTGTCGGCGATGGGACTTTTGTCGCTGGGGGCAGCTGCAGGAGCCTGGGCCGAAGATAAGCCCGTCACCGGGGTTCCCGAAGAATCGATCGCGGTCGGCTGGAACGATCCGGTGCGCGCGTCCTTCGCGCAGCGCGGCGTCCTGTACGGCGTGAACTACACCGGCGAATACTACAACGTGACGTCCGGCGGCGTGTCGCGCGGCTCGACGTACAACGGTTTGATCGAAACCTATGTCGACCTCGATCTGGAGAAAATGCTCGGCTGGAAGGGCGGCACCATCCACGCCAACGCTTATTACGTCCACGGCATCGGCCCGACGACGAACACCGGCAGCATCTTCGCGGTCAGCAATCTCGAAGGCTTTGAGACCGTCCGCCTCGACGAGCTGTGGTTCGAGCAGGCGCTTCTCGACGACAAGTTGAAATTGAAGTTCGGTGCGATCGCAGCCGATACCGAATTCTTCGTCAGCGACACCGCCGGCGCGTTCTTGAACGGAACGTTCGGCTGGGCGGGCATTCTCGCGACCAACATGGTCCAGGGCGGCCCCGCATATCCGCTGACCGCGATGGGTGCTCGTGCACAGTTCGCTCCGACCGACAACCTGACGATCCTCGCCGGTATTTTCAACGGCAGCCCTGCGAACCCCTATGCGGACGATGCGCAGAAGAGCAACCGCCACGGGACGGACTTCCGTTTCGGTGACGGCGCACTCCTGATCGTCGAAGGCGCATTCAGGTACGACATAGGCCTCGCCGGCACCGTCAAGGTTGGCGGCTGGCGCCAGTTCGATGCTCCGGACGGCATCTACCAGGACTTCAATACCGGAGCGACGGTCAATCAGGCATCTGGCCTCTATGCGATTGTCGATCAGCAGATCTGGAAAAACGGCGACGATCAGAGCGTGAGCATCTTCGGGCGCGTATCCGGCAGTCCGACGAGCCATAGCGTCATGGATATGTACTTCGACACCGGCATCGTGTTCAGCGGCTTCGTGCCTGGCCGCACGAAGGACGCCTTCGGCGCAGCTTTCGGCTGGGGTCAGATTTCGCCCGATCTCGTCAGGCTCGATCCCGCCGATGGCCGCGCAACCTATGAGTCGGTGCTCGAACTCAACTATACGGCTCAGATCTGCGACGGCGTCACGCTGACGCCGGACTTCCAGTACTTCTGGAACCCGGGCGCAACGCAGGATGTCGGGCACGCAACGGTCATCGGCGCCCGCGCCAAGGTCAGCTACTAAGCTGGCTGGCCCGCGCGAGCGGATTTAAGGAGTTCGCCTTCTGGCGCCGCCGGTCCGGCTGCGCTAGGAGGCGTTTTCATGAGTGAGCCTCAAGATACGCCTCCGCCGATCCTGATCGCCGGGCCGACCGCGAGCGGCAAGTCGGCGCTGGCGCTGGCGATCGCCGAGCACGTCGGCGGCGTCATCATCAATGCCGACAGCATGCAGGTCTATCGCGAGCTGCGCATCCTGACGGCGCGTCCATCGCCGGAAGAAGAAGCTCGCGTGCCGCACGCGCTTTATGGCTTCATCCCCGCCTCGGACGCCTATTCCGCAGGCCGTTTCGTTGCCGATGTCGCCGATGCGCTGGCCAGAGCGCGTCAGGCGGGACAGCGCCCAGTGATCGTCGGCGGCACGGGTCTCTATTTCAAAGCGCTGCTCGAAGGTCTGTCACCGATCCCGAGTATCGATCCGGCGATCCGCGAGCACTGGCGGGCCGAGGCCGAGCGGCGCGGCGCGGCGGGCCTGCATCGCGAACTCGCGGCGCGCGACACACGCATGGCCGACCGGCTCGCGCCGGGCGATACGCAGCGCATCGTGCGGGCGCTCGAGGTGATCGAGCAGACAGGCCAGTCGCTGGCCGACTGGCAGCAGATTCCGGGCGTTCCCGTGGTCGACGCTGCGGACTCCATCCGCTTTCTCGTGACGCTCGACCGCGAAGACCTCCACGCCCGCGCCGATGCCCGTTTCGATCGCATGATCGGCTCCGGCGCCCTGGACGAGGCACGAGACATGGAGGCTCTGCAACTCGATCCCGACCTGCCTGCGATGCGCGCCATTGGCGTACGTCCGCTTCTGGACGTCGTGCGCGGCCAAAGCTCCATCGAAGCCGCTGCCGACGCGGCGAAGGCCGAAACGCGGCAATACATCAAACGGCAGGAAACGTGGTCGCGTCGAAATATGATTTCGTGGAAACACGTAAATGCGAAATGTATGGAACGTATTGACCGCGATATTTTCGCATTTATTTAGTGTTGACGTTGACCAAATAGACTCTTTTGCCTACGTTCCACACCTTTCCAAGGCTTCGAAAAAGCCAGCCGAGCCGATCCAGGAGTTCGCCACATGGCACGAACAATGACGGGTGCCGAAATCGTTCTGACCGCGCTCGCCGACCAGGGCGTCGAGTTGATTTTTGGCTATCCGGGCGGAGCCGTCCTGCCGATCTACGATGAGATTTTCCAGCAGGACAAGATCCGCCACATCCTCGTGCGCCAGGAAGGCGGCGCGCTGCACGCGGCCGAAGGCTACGCGCGTTCGACGGGCAAGGTCGGCGTGTGTTTGGTGACGTCGGGGCCCGGCGCGACCAACGCTGTGACCGGCCTCGCCGACGCGCTGATGGATTCGATCCCGATCGTCTGCATCACCGGCCAGGTGCCGACGCACCTCATCGGCAACGATGCGTTCCAGGAATGCGATACCGTCGGCATCACGCGTCCGTGCACAAAGCACAACACGCTCGTGAAGAACGTCAACGATCTCGCACGCGTGCTGCACGAAGCCTTTCATATCGCGCGCACAGGCCGTCCCGGTCCGGTCGTGGTCGACATTCCGAAGGACGTGCAGTTCGCAACCGGCAATTACGTCGGCCCGTCGAACATCCAGCATAAGACCTACCGTCCATACCTGAAGCCGGACCAGTCGGCCGTGCGCGAAGCGGTCGAGGTGATCGCGGCCGCCAAGAAGCCGGTCTTCTATACCGGTGGCGGCGTCATCAATTCCGGCCCGAAGGCGAGCCAGCTGCTGCGCGAACTCGTGCGCATGACGGGCTACCCGATCACGTCGACGCTGATGGGTCTCGGCGCCTATCCCGCGTCCGACAAGCAGTGGCTCGGCATGCTCGGCATGCACGGCACCTACGAAGCCAACCTCGCGATGCACGATTGCGACGTGATGATCAACATCGGCGCCCGCTTCGACGACCGCATCACCGGCCGCATCGACGCGTTCTCGCCGGACTCGAAGAAGATCCACGTCGACATCGATCCATCGTCGATCAACAAGAACATCCAGGTCGACATCCCGATCGTCGGCGATTGCACCTACGTGCTCGAAGAGATGCTGAAGATCTGGAAAGCCAAGGCGCCCGTGCTCGATAAAGCGGCACATAAAGCGTGGTGGAAGCAGATCGACGGCTGGCGGGCGAAAAAATCGCTTGCCTACAAGAACTCCAAAGACATGATCATGCCTCAGTATGCGTGTCAGCGTCTTTACGAGTTGACGAAAGACCGCGACACCTACTTCACGACCGAGGTCGGCCAGCATCAGATGTGGGCCGCCCAATTCCTCCACTTCGAGGAGCCGAACCGTTGGATGACGTCGGGCGGACTTGGAACGATGGGATACGGGCTGCCGGCCGCGATCGGCGTGCAGCTTGCGCATCCGAAGTCGCTCGTCGTCGACGTGGCGGGCGATGCGTCCATTCTCATGAACATTCAGGAATGCTCGACGGCGGTTCAGTACCGGCTGCCGGTGAAGGTGTTCATCATGAACAATGAGTACATGGGCATGGTGCGCCAGTGGCAGCAGCTTCTGCACGGCAATCGCCTGTCGGAAAGCTACACGGAAGCGCTTCCGGATTTCGTCAAGCTCGCCGACGCCTATGGCTGGACCGGCATGCGTTGCGATCATCCCGCCGATCTCGACGACGCGATCGAGGCGATGATCAATACCAAGGGCCCGGTCATCTTCGACTGCCACGTCGCCAAGCTCGCCAACTGCTTCCCGATGATCCCGTCGGGCAAAGCTCATAACGAAATGCTGCTCGGCGAAAACGTTTCCGACGAAGAAGTCGAGCGCGCGATCGGCGATGAAGGCAAGGTATTGGTGTGAGACACATCAAAACACGCAGTGGTCTCTGGGGCTTTCTCATTGCGCTCGCATTGGGTGCGACGGCAGTTGCTCCGGCGCCTGCGTTCGCCAAGGAGTCGTGGGACCGCGTCGCCAACATCAAGGACTCGGCGAAGCGTCTTGCCGAGCTGCATAAGCGCGAAGGTTCGCAGGGCGTCCTGAAGTTTCTCGACGCCTGCTACCGCACCCAGATGCTGTCGAGCAACTATACCCCCGGCCTCGAGTCCTGCATGGCGCAGGATTACATGCACTCGCAGGTGCTGGCGCGCATCTATGCGCGAATTCCGCAAGCCGAGCGCGTGCGCATGGGCGTCCCGGCGCCCGAAGACATTGCCAACTCCATGGGACAGCGGTTCGTCGCCGCGTTCAAGCAATACAAGATATCGGTCAAGGAAGCCGACGCTTTCAGAAAGCTCGTCGATAAAAACGGCATGCCGATCTTCATCAAATCCGCGTTTCCGCCGAACACGCCTGGCGATGCGGGCAGCGACGGCGCTCAGGGCGGGCGCTGACCATGCTGAAACTCGTGATCGCCAACAAGCTGTATTCGTCGTGGTCGCTGCGTCCGTGGGCGCTCCTCAAAGCTTTCGACATCCAGTTCGAAGAAGTCACCATTCCGCTGCGTCGTCCCGACAGCCGCGAGCGGCTTATGGAATATTCGCCGTCCGGCAAGGTTCCGGTACTGGTCGATGATGACGTGTTCGTCTGGGAAAGCATGGCGATCGTTGAAACGATCGCCGAGCGCTACCCCGATCGCGCAATCTGGCCGCGCGATGCCAAGGCGCGTGCGCACGCTCGCGCGATTTCAAACGAAATGCACAGCGGCTTTCAGGCGCTCCGCCAGGCATGCCCGATGCATCTCGGGGCGCGGTTCGCGACGCCCGTGCTGACGGACTCGCTGCAGGCGAACATCGATCGCATCGAAGATATCTGGTCCGAAGCCCGCAATCGTTTCGGTGGCAACGGGCCGTATCTCTACGGCGCCTTCACGGCGGCCGACGCCATGTACCTTCCGATCGTCACGCGCTTCGAGACTTATGGAGTGCCGGTTCGCGAGGCGACGCGCGCCTACATGGACACCATGCTCGCGCATCCCGCTTTTGTTGAATGGCGAACGGCGGCATTCAAGGAAGAGTGGAGAATACCGGATTATGCGGTGGGCCACACGCTCATCGAAAGCTACGTCTGACGATTGAGATCATCACAATGGCCGAGCCGCAGAAGCAGTCCCACTATCCAAGTCCAGCGCGCACGCAGGAGATCGTCTCCCGCACGCTGTCGATCTTCGTCGACAACGAACCGGGCGTGCTGGCGCGCGTCATCGGTCTGTTTGCCGGCCGCGGCTACAACATCGACTCGTTGACCGTGACCGAGGTCGAGCACGAGAAACACCTGTCGCGCATCACCGTCATCACCAGCGGCACGCCGGCCGTGCTGCAGCAGATCAAGCATCAGCTCGAACGGCTCGTGCCGGTGCACCGCGTGCGCGACCTGACGGAAGAGGGCGATGCCATCGAGCGCGAGCTGGCGCTGATCAAGGTTGTCGGCAAAGGCGAAAAGCGGATCGAGGCGCTGCGCATTGCCGAGATTTTCCGTGCCCGCGTCGTCGACACCTCGACCGAGCACTTCGTTTTCGAGATGACGGGCAAGCCGTCGAAGATCGAGACCTTCCTCAATCTCATGATCGAGCTTGGCCTCGCCGAAGTCTCGCGCACCGGCATCGCCGCCATCGGGCGCGGTCCCGGCGGCCACTGAATTTCGTACTAGGGAGCATCCAGAAAGCCGGCCTGCAAAAAGTTCAGTTAATGAAGCTCGGCTGGTCCGGGCTTTGAACCCCCCCGTCCGTTGCTGCCGCGTCCGTTCGCGCACGCAATGACCGTTGAAACGGCGGGGCGTTCTGAGTAGGTTCCGGCCATATTTTCTGGGCGCTCTCTATCGCGTCCCACGTCAACCCAGCCCGACCGTCGATTCCGACCGGGGAACCCGAAAGGCCGCCCATGCGCGTCTATTACGATCGTGATGCCGACATCAATCTCATCAAGTCGAAGAAAGTTGCTGTCGTCGGCTACGGCAGCCAGGGCCACGCGCACGCGCTGAACCTTCGCGACTCGGGCGTCAAGGACGTCGCGATCGCGCTTCGCAAGGGCTCGGCCTCCGCGCAGAAAGCGGAGAAGGAAGGCTTCAAGGTTCTCGACGTGGCGGAAGCCGCCAAGTGGGCCGACGTCATCATGATGCTGACGCCCGACGAGCTGCAGGGCGACATCTACAAAGATCACCTCGCTCCGAACATGAAGAAGGGCGCTGCTCTGCTCTTCGCGCACGGCCTCAACGTGCATTTCAATCTGATCGAGCCGCGCGACGATCTCGACGTCGGCATGGTCGCGCCGAAAGGCCCGGGCCACACTGTTCGCGGTGAATACCAGAAGGGTGGCGGCGTGCCGTGCCTCATCGCCGTGCATCAGGACAAGAGCGGCAACGCGCACGATCTCTTTCTTTCGTATGCGTCGGCCATCGGCGGCGGCCGCTCGGGCGTCATCGAGACGACGTTCCGCGAGGAATGCGAAACGGATCTCTTCGGCGAGCAGGCAGTTCTCTGCGGTGGTCTCGTCGAACTCATCCGCAACGGCTTCGAAACGCTCGTCGAAGCGGGCTACGCCCCGGAGATGGCCTATTTCGAGTGCCTGCACGAAGTGAAGCTCATCGTCGACCTCATCTATGAAGGCGGCATCGCCAACATGAACTACTCGATCTCGAACACGGCCGAGTACGGCGAATACCGCACCGGCCCGCGCATCGTCACGCCCGAGACGAAAGCCGAGATGAAGAAGGTCCTCGCCGACATTCAGTCCGGCCGCTTCACGCGCGACTGGATGCTCGAATGCAAGGCCGGCCAGCCGAGCTTCAAGGCGACGCGCCGCCTGAACGACAGCCATCAGATCGAAGAAGTCGGCGCCAAGCTGCGCGCGATGATGCCGTGGATCTCGAAGAACAAGCTCGTCGACAAGGGCAAGAACTAAAGTTCGCCGCGTTCAGCGGCGCCCGGACTATCGAACATGGAAGCGGCGGATCGATTTCCGCCGCTTTTTTTTTATTCGGCGATCGCCGACGTTGACGCGCACGAGCGCACGAGCGCACGAGCGCACGACATCGAGACGAATTGTAGAATAGGGAATATGAGGAGAATGCCGAAGCCGTGAACCGACCCGCACTGCCGCTCTCTTGGGGAGGGTTTACGTGCGGCAGCGCGGGCGGTCCACGTCATATCCAGCCGTTCGCCCAATACGCAGGACGGATGGCCGGGACTAACGCGGGCGGCAGAGGAGCGGGGACCTCTGCCGCCCGTTTCCGAATTCTGCCGCTCACGCAGCTTCCTCGGATATGGTGGGGCTCCGCGCAGCACCTTTGCTACGTGGGCCCGATGGCTGTTCCATCGGGAGGCAGAACGACCCCTGCAGGCACCTCGCCGCGCATCGATCCTGATGCAACACCAGGACTTAGAACCGGCAATGAGGTGCTGGGAGATCTTGACTGTCGCCCCCCAGCGACGCTGTCTTGAGAGCGATATGCGATTGGAATCGTGTCCACGTCATGACCGAACTTCGCAATTTACATGGCCAAGCAGATTTTATGCGGAGACGCGACCCTGCGAAAACATGCGATGATATCAGTGCTTTGAGCATTTAAATCTGTCTCAAAATGACCGCTGCGGGTTCTAATCAGATCGAGACTTATTTGTGGCTTGGCTGTTTGTTCGATGACGCAAAGTGAGTTCGATCGCGTGACGCGCAACGATTTGGATGGCGTCAAAAAACTTTCCTCGTGTCTGTTGCAGGTGAGTTCCGCGCGCTGGGCGTTTGCAGACGAAAACGCCGGCGCGATCGATGTGCAATGGGCCGAAGCAAAACGCACCAATCCGAATTACTTCAACGGCACGATCTATCTCGTCGACGGCGTGACGATCTCTGACGGAGCGTTGCGAGCATCGCTGCTGCGCACGGATTTCAAAAGCTATCTGTATTGGCGGCTCGCGGGTTTTCCGAATGCGGGCGTTCTCGACGGCTTCGGCTCTGCGATCATTCGCACACAAGGCGGACACATCATGCTCGGTCGTCAGCGAATGGGAAACGTCAACGGCGGACAAGCCTATGCACCTGCCGGGTTCATCGACGAGAAGGATGTCGGCGCCGACGGAATCGTTCGCATTGATCGCTCGGCGCTGCGCGAGGCTGCCGAGGAAACAGGCATCGATCCTGACGCGCTCGAGAAAGACGACGGCTACTATCTGACCCGCTCCGGAGCGCAGCTGTCGATCGGCGTGCCGTTGCGCGTCAACGTGACGGCGGCCGAATTCGTCCGTCGCGCCGAGGCGCACATCCGCGCCACGAGCAATTCGGAACTGGACGCGATCATCTCCGTCGCCGGAGTGTCCGACATCGAGAACCTTCCGATGCCGCGCTACATGCGTGTGCTGATGGATGCGCTTTTCGCAGGCATCTGATCCTGCTCTCCCACTGCAAAAAATGCTTGGCGGCAGAAGCGCCTTGCCTCATGGTGCCGCCGCTCCGCTGATAGGGCGTGGGTTCGGCTCATAGCGGGGAGACTGGCGCGCAATGGCGCTCAATTACTATATCCTTGACGTATTCACCGAGAGACCGTTCGGCGGCAATCCGCTGGCGGTCGTCACCGAAGCCGACAGTCTCTCGAGCGCCGACATGCAGACGATCGCGCGCGAGTTCAATCTCTCTGAAACGGTTTTCGTTCTGACACCGACGAGCGCCGGACACACTGCCCGCATCCGCATCTTTACGCCAAGCCGCGAGCTGGCTTTTGCCGGTCATCCGACGCTCGGCGCCGCGGTACTGCTGGCGGAACTTCGATCGCAGCCGCAGCTCAACGGCGAGAGCGATGCGATCATCGCGCTAGAAGAAGAAATCGGCAGCGTCCGCGTCGGCGTCCGCTTGCGCACGCAGGCCGCGGCATTCGGCGAGTTCGATGCGCCGAAAGCGACCGCAACCCTCGAACGTCTGCCGGAGCCGGAGGAAGTGTCCGCCGCTGTCGGACTGATCCCGATCGAGGTCGGATTCGAAAATCACAAGCCGACCCTGCTCAGGGGTGCGAACAACTTCGCGTTCGTGCCGGTCGCTAATCTTGAAGCGATGGCGAAAGTGAAAGTCGCGCCGCAGCGCTGGGCGGAAGTTTTCTCATCCCGCGACGTGCACGGTGTCTTTCTCTATACGCGCCAGTGCGTGCGCGTGCAGTCGGCGTTCCATGCCCGCATGTTCGCTCCCGATCTCGGCGTGCCGGAAGACCCCGCGACCGGTTCGGCCGCGGCCGGCTTCGCGCACGTCATCAACGAGTTCGACGAATTGCCCGACGGCACGCACAAGCGCGCCATCGAGCAGGGCATCGAGATGGGCCGTCCGAGCGCCATCGCGCTGACGATGACCATCGGGCGCGGCAAGCTCGAGACGGTACGCATCGGCGGCCATGCTATCCGGGTCGCCGAGGGCAAGCTCCTCGCCTGACGTCTGCGGCTTGTTCAGCGACCGCGCGGCAGCATCCGGAGAAGCGTGTTGTCTTTCTGCAGATAATGATGCGCGAGCGCTGCCAGCGCGTGAAACCCGATCAGGAAGTAGAGCGCGTTGCCGATGTACTCGTGCACGCCCTCGATCTGCTTGGCGAGGTCCTTGTTTTCGGCAATCAGCGGCGGCAGCGTCAGCCCGAAGAACGGGATCGGCTTGCCTTCCCCGCTCAGGATGAGCCAACCGAGCACCGGCATCGCGATCATTGCCGCATAAAGCGCCGCATGCATTGCGTGCGCAGCGCCCGTCTGCCAGGCGCTCGGGCGCGGCACGATTTGAGGCGCGCGTGTCTGGCTTCTAAGGAAAATCCGGACGATGACCAGCAGCAGGACCGTCAGCCCGAGCATGAAATGCAATGCTTTGAGTTGGTCTCTGGGGTCGCTGCCCTTGGGAAAGTACACACGCAGTTCGATCGCCGCAAACACCGCTGCGATGAGGATGGCCGTGAACCAATGGATCGCGATGAGGGCGGGCGGGTAGGTCTCCCGGCGGAGCGTCGTTCCGGCAACCGAAGTCATAATGAGGTGTCTCCAAGCGTTTTGCGGGCATCAGAATTAAGGAAGGCTAAGCCGGCCCCGCGTGCCCGGCTGAACGGCGAATGCTTTACGACCCGTCGGTCGAGGCGCCGCACCTCACCCACTCTTGCATTTTGGGATTACTTTAGACCATTTAAAGATTGCCGGGCTTGACACGGGCGGGGGTTTTGGCGTTCCACAGGATCAGATGACACAGGTACCGTTCCCAGTTTGGCCTTGCGCGCAGCGCGCCCTCCGTCAGGAGCGTGCCCGGGAATTCGTGTGCTGGTGCGAAAATGGTTTCCTATTGCCGCTTACGGGCCCCTGGGCCGCATGAAACTCGGCTGTCCGCCGGGTGGTGCTCAGGGGATCGACGACTTTTAAATAGCGTAGAGCGACAAGCGGCGACCCCCATGAGCGGTCGCCCGGCAAAGGATAGAAACCGATGACGTCCGTTACCGATAATGCGCCGGCCGTGCCGAAGCGCGACGAAGACAAGATCCTGATTTTCGATACCACGCTCCGCGACGGCGAACAGTGCCCCGGCGCGACGATGACGTTCGAGGAAAAGCTTCAGGTCGCCGAGCTCCTCGACGACATGGGCGTCGATATCATCGAAGCGGGCTTCCCGATCGCGTCGGAGGGCGACTTCGAGGCGGTGACCGAAATCTCCAAGCTGGCGCGGCAGTCGGTGATCTGCGGATTGGCCCGCGCCAACTTCGCCGACATCGATCGCGCGGGCGAAGCCATCAAGCACGCCAAGCGCAGCCGCATTCATACCTTCATCGGCACGTCGCCTCTGCACCGCCAGCATCAGCTGCAGCTCTCGCAGGACGAGGTGTTCGAGCGCGTCGTCGCGTCCGTAACGCGCGCCCGCGGCTACACCGACGACGTCGAGTGGAGCGCCATGGACGCGACACGCACGGAGCACGATTATCTCTGCCGCGTCTGCGAAGCGGCGATCAAGGCCGGCGCCACGACCATCAACATCCCCGACACCGTCGGCTACGCGCTGCCCGAGGAATATTTCGACCTCATTACGATGTTGAGAACGCGCGTTCCGGGCATGGACAAGGTCGTCATTTCCACCCATTGCCACGACGATCTCGGCCTTGCAGCTGCAAACTCGCTCGCGGGCGTCCGCGCCGGCGCGCGCCAGATCGAATGCACGATCAACGGTCTCGGCGAGCGCGCAGGCAATGCGGCGCTGGAAGAGATCGTCATGGCGGTCCGCACGCGTCACGATCTGATGCCGCATCACACCGGCATCAAGACCGAGATGCTCTCGCGCGCCTCGAAGCTGGTCTCGGCAGTGACGAATTTCCCCGTCCAGTACAACAAGGCGATCGTCGGCCGGAACGCCTTTGCGCACGAAAGCGGCATCCATCAGGACGGCGTGCTGAAGCACACCGAGACTTACGAGATCATGACGCCGGAGTCCGTCGGCGTCGGAAAATCGTCGCTCGTCATGGGCAAGCACTCGGGCCGCGCCGCGTTCAAGTCGAAGCTCAAGGAACTCGGATACAACCTCGGCGACAACGCGATGGAAGACGCCTTCAATCGCTTCAAGGCGCTCGCCGACCGCAAGAAGCACGTTTACGATGAGGACATCGAAGCCCTCGTCGACGACGGCGTCGCGCACATGAACGACCGGGTCAAGGTCGCGGCGTTGACGGTGATCGCCGGAACGATGGGTCCGCAGTCGGCGACGCTGACGCTCGACATCGAAGGCCAGTCGAAAACGGTGCAGGCGGTCGGCAATGGACCTGTCGATGCAACCTTCAACGCCATTAAGCAGCTGCTGCCGCACAACGCCCGCCTGGATCTCTACCAGGTGCACGCCGTGACCGAAGGGACCGACGCCCAGGCCGAGGTTTCCGTGCGCCTAGAAGAGGACGGACGCATCGTGACTGGCCGCTCCGCCGACCCGGACACTCTGGTGGCCTCCGCCCGCGCCTATGTGGCGGCCCTTACCAAGCTGACGGTGAAACGGCAGAAAACCGCGCAGGCCCAGCAGGCCGTTTAGGCGGCGCTTCGGCGGGCTCGCATGCGGCATCGCCGACGCAGATAAGGCTTCGATCAAGAGGGGGTGGACAGTGCGGTTCGCCGATGCTATGCGCTCCCTCTACGGGGCCCGCAATTGGGCCCCTTCGACGTCCTTGGGCCATATCGCGGTCCACTAGGACGCCACGGCGGGTGATTAGCTCAGTTGGTAGAGCAGCTGACTCTTAATCAGCGGGTCGTAGGTTCGAATCCTACATCACCCACCAAATCAATGACTTAGCGTTACGGCCTATACGTCATAAAAACTATAAACTCCTATAAACTTTTTGACCACGCTTTTTAACGAACTGGCTTCGTCGGTCAGCTTTGGGCTGATGGCTGCGCTCTGACGCGCGATGAAGGGCGTTCTATTCCCTAAGAACCAGACCCTCAAGCGCGACAAGGTGAATGGTTGGCGGGCGCAATGCGCGCCGTACCCCTCCGGCTGTATAATTCCGAACACGCTGATCCTTCCCCCGATCAGGGTATTCCCACGTCACTGGACAAATTTCTAAAGCATGCAATCTAGCGAGCTGGGTTCGTGGGTCAGCTTAGGCTGACGGCTGCGCGGAACAGAATCAGGGGATGAGTGAGCGCAGTTATGGCTCACAATGTGGTGAGCGCATGCGGGACGATCGGGGGACTCGCGGTATGCATGAACAATGAGAGACGCATTCATTGGATACCCGGCTGAGCCGCCGGAGCTAGTCGATAACATCACGGCTGGTATTGAGACTTTTCGCAGTTGGCGACGCCCAACGCAACTGCGTCCATGGACCGACTTCGATGGTGCTTCATCACCAATTATCAAAGATGTTGTTCGTGCGATCCAAGAATGTGAGGCATCATTCTTTGATATTACCGTTCCGAATCCCAACGTCTTCTACGAAATCGGCTATGCTGTAGGTCTAGGAAAACCGATCTTCCTCACCTTGCTTGAGGCCTGGAAAGGCGGCATGCAGCGCCAGGTTGAGCTAGGGCTATTTGATACCCACAGACTAAAGCGTTATCGGAACGGAGCCGATCTTGCGAACATTGTGCGCGATGCACGCGAGCCTTATCAGCAAAGCCCTCCCGGAATTACAGTCGATCAGACCAGCCCGATATTTTTCCAGAACCATTTGGAGAAAATCGAATTTGCAACTTCATATTTTTCAGCAGTTAAGGCACAGCGGCTTGGGCTTCGCTCTTATGATCCAGCCGAAGATCATCGGTTGCCACTGGACCGCGCGTTCAGGGAAATAAACTCTTCTGGCGGCGTATATCTTTCATTGATACCGCAAACCATAAAAGGCGCAGAGGAGCACAATCTTCGCGCTTACCTTCTTGCTGGAATAGCGGACGGCGCTGGCATTCCCCGTGCGGTTTTGAAGTACCAAGACTTCACGGCCCCTTTCGACTTGCGCGACGGGGTGACGACAGTCAGAGATCGAAAAGAAATCAACGCGGCGGTTGTTGATCTGGTGCCTAGAATCCATGAGCGCCAACAGCAAATGCGTGTGCCCGCGCGTCCACTGGCACGATCACATTTGGTGAACCTGTCTCTGGGCGCCACTGCCGCTGAGAACGAACGACTAGTGCTGGATCATTACTTTCTGGAAACCCGCGAGTTCAAACGTACGCTGCGGGGAGAGGCTAGATTGGTTGTCGGACGAAAAGGGGTAGGAAAGACAGCGATCTTCTGGCAGGTGCGTAATCGTATTAGGGCCAACCGGGCAAATCTCGTTCTCGATTTGCGTCCGGAAGGCTTCCAGCTTCGAAAATTGAGCGAAGTCATTGCAAATAATTTTTCTGAAGCCACCCACTCGCACACCATGACGATTTTCTGGGAGTATGTCCTCTACTTAGAACTCGCTCATAAAATTTTGGAGGATGACTATGCAATATATGCCCGCGATAGTCGCATTACGGCATCGTACGAAAAACTTAGAAACGCTTATGAAAATGTGGACGAGTTCAGAGAAGGCGATTTCCCAGAGCGGCTTCTCCGATTGATAAACAGGCTTAGGCAAGAACTTGATACCGATGGCTATATCCGGGATGGCAAAATTCTAACAACTCCCGAACTTACGGAAATGATCTATAGGACGGATTTTCCGAAACTGCGAAATCTTATCATCGGTTACGTTGCCCTCAAAAAGCAAACCCTCATATTAGTAGATAACTTGGACCGCGGTTGGACTACTGCTGGCGTGACATCTAGTGACGTTCGCATCGTTCAGTGCCTAATGGACGCTGGAAGACGCATTGAAAGAGCTGCAGGAAAAGCCAATGTTCAAATCTCAACTGTAATTTTTCTCCGCGACGACATTTATCATTGGCTAATGGATGAAGCGAGCGATCGCGGCAAGGATAGTATTGTTTGGGTTCAATGGCGGGAGCCTGATTTATTGCTCCAATTAGTTGAAGCTAGATTGCAGACTGCGTGCGCGGAACTTGGGATCGAACCGCCGTTAAAGTTTGAGGATATTGTTGAGGGGAATATCGAAGGCGAACCTGTCTTCGATTACTTGGTTCGGCATTGCCTTCGCCGTCCACGATCGCTGCTAGACATGATTGAACTCTGCTTGTCTAACGCGGCACTTTCGGGAAGGGGGAAGATTACTGGCGCTGACGCTAAGCGAGCAGTTGCCTCCTATTCAACCGATATGCTTCGCGATTTGAACTATGAAATTCGTGACGTCGCACCCAACGCTAATCGCGTCATCTACTCTTACGCGAACGAGGGGATCAGGTTAGACAAACGCAATATCGAACGCATTGCGAGTCAACAACTAAAGGACGCCGCGGCTAGCGAGCGTTTTGTGCGAATGATGTTGTGGTTCGGATTTTTTGGAGTCATTGGATCTGGCGGCGCTGAAAATTACGTCTTTGATCATGGTGACGACGTTCAACTATTACTATCGCACGCTGGGAAGGCTAATAATCCGATCTTTTGCATTCATCCGCTGTTTCGCAGCGCTCTCTCTGCACGCGTTGATCTGCTTTTCTAATTGTCTTAAAGCAAAATTCTCGCGATATTGCTGGGCTGGATGATGATCAGGGCATAAGAAATTCATGGCCTGGATATTAGATATCAAGCCACGCTGGTTAAATAAACTGGTGAAATGGAACGCGATTTGCCGATCAACGCAGGCTTGAAGGCGAACAGATTGAAGCAATCCTCTGACTGCTTTGATGTTGAAATAGAGCATGGCGCGCTCAAGCTGCAGAAGCATAAATCGGATGGCGACCGTGTCCTCAACGACTTGAGTCGTGACAATGATAGAAGGACCCTTGAGGCCCAGCGGGATTAGGCTCTTAGCCTATCAAGCTACGAGTTGTTAGGATATCTGGGCCAGTCCAATCATTTCAAGAAGAGCTGTATTCTGACCGCGTAAGATGCCGGCAGATGCACTGTCATTGTCGCAATCGATGGTGGCGAAGTAGGTGGCTTTGATCTCTCCTCGTTCGGTCATTGTAGGTAGATCTTGCAAACCAGAAATCAGTTTCGATTGCTCATCTTGTTCGCGCTTCTCAAGTTCTCCACTCAGAGCAGCAAAGTCGGGCATGTGGCTCTCTCTTTCTGAAGGCTAGACGAGATCAACGACGCGCTTCTGAGCAGCGGCATCGGCTTCAATATAGCGTTGGGTGGTGCTGAGTGCCTTATGGCCGGCAAGCACCTGAACGTCTCTGAGCGATCCACCAACTGTAGAGATCTTACGCGCCGCGTTCGTTATGAACGTTCGCCTTCCGGAATGGCTGGAACAGCCTTGAAGACCAATCCGATGAAACCAAGCCGCAAATAGATTGACGATGGCGGCAGCAGAGAACTGTTCTGAACGTTCAGTAACGATGACGTAGGGAGAATGGCTGGCGTGCTTCTGTAACTCTTGTAAGGCGGCTTTCAGTTCTTTGTTGAGGGGAATGATGCGGCCGGATTTCCCTTTGCTAGCCGCGTTCCTGAGATGCATGGCTCCGCTCAATTGACCTTGAGCATCTGTGACCATGTCCCAGGTGAGGTTCGCAATCTCCTTAGCCCTCAGACCTGCTTTGATAGAGAGCAGGGCGATCACCTTATTGCGTAACGGGTAGCGTGTGCCCTTCAGCATCATGAAGAGAAGAGCGACTTGGCTCTTGCAAAGCGTCTTCGCTTGTTTCGTTAGGCCCATGTTCAACTCATTATGTTTTCAGCTGCAGACCAGCCGAAATAATGAGTCAGGATGAGTCCTGGAGCAAGCGAATGAAAAAGTGAGTCGATTTCAGTGACTTGGTGGGACTGATTGGAAAACATAGGTTTCGCAACCAGTTGATCTCAGGGGGCCGGTGCATCGGTCTCTAGAATAAGCTTTGCGCGGTAATAGAGTTCATCGAAAGTGATGATTTCTGGCGCCGATAGATTCCGCCGGTAAAGCTCAAACGATCTGAACTTGCCTTCGTGCGTTCGACTGTTGACTAGGAACTCACTTAAACGACCTATGATCAGAAAACTTTTGGGAGAAATCCCGTACAAAACTTCATCAGTAGGGCTTCCATCTTCTTTCACAATTGGTAGGCGTTCTCCAATCCGGCGCAACGCCGCGTACATTGTTCCCTGTGCCTGAGATACGCCTCCGCTCAATTCGTCTGATGGCCGCCAAATATCAGAACGGTAGGAGCGATCAATAAGAAGTTCAGTGTCATGCCGTTTAATTTCAACAAAGCAAAGTGAGCTTATCAATCCACGCGTTCTGAGAACTGCATCTGCCCGCTTTCCCCGCCCACTTATATCAGCGCCACGGACCACACGTTCAAGTTTCCTCTCGTCAAGCGCACTAAGGAAAACGGACGTCAAGCCGTATCCAAAGATCCATTTGTTTCCTTCAAAGAAATCCTGCCACAGAGCTTCTCCTGATAAGCCAAGCCGCTGTTCCTCTGATTGGAAGAACTCCTGATCATCCAAGAGTTGTGAAAACCTGTGAAGTTGTCGGCGTCTGTAACCAAGGGCGACAACGTCTCTACCAGTAACTTCGTTCTGCGCCATCTGAGCGAAGAGGGCTTCGTTGTCTAAAACCAGACGCCTTGCTTGGTCGTGAGATAGGATAAGCTTGCGAAGCTGCTCATCGGTGAGATTTATCCTTTGCGCGGAAGTCAACGGAATGCGCCGCAAGTTCGCTACGAACTCTAGAAGTGTATCGATTTCAGAGCCCGTAAAGGCAAAATGCGATTTAAAAGGCATGCCACTGAGCTTGAAATACCGCTGCAATTTTAGAATTTGAAGAGATCGATCATCTTCATAAAAGCTTGCAACAATTTCTTCCCTTTGGCCGGGGGTAACGCGCAAAACTTGCTCGCCGATTTTCTGAATATCTCCAACGTCAAGTTCGGCATCAATCACTTTAGAAGCAATGCGCATTGGCCTCTCGTCCGCGCGGCTCCTGAGGCGCTTACTGACGTAAGTTTTGTCAGGCTTCTTGTTCACGAAGTACGAATAGTCATCATCGTCTTGCATGATGCTCGCCGAATGGGGACGCTGCCGCTAGCTATTTCGCCGGAAAGTACATCCATGACGCTCTGATGCGAGACTTCGTGCACCCAGAATGGATGTTCTCCACTATTATGTAATGGCGGAAGGATGGTCCATAAGCATGTTCTATTAGCTCGCCCGGAAAGGCTGCATCATTCGGTTGATCCAGTGAAAGTGATCGTCTGGTTCCTGCGCTTTGACGATTCGTGGAAGTTCTTGCTTTAGAACGTACTGCAGATCGCGAATGATGCAGCGGCGTATCAAAGCCATGCGGGTCCAACCCAGGATAGATGAAGCTTTGTCCAATTGGCTTACTAGATCTGGTGGGAGGCTAATCAGAATAGGTACGTAATCTTTCATCGGTCCAGTTTGGAATAGTTAGATTGGGTTCGGTAGAACCGTTGAGTGTCCACTGATAAAATCATCACTGAAAATTGGTTGCATTGAGTAATCAAGAGCCGGGCGGGCTCATGACGAAACATCAGTACGATTAGACTAGGGAAGGAGTTTATACAGCGCTACCCGTGTGAACGTTCATCCAATCAGTGGCATCTAAATAATAGGTCTTGGTTCTATATTTAGCGATATACCGCAGCCACCATCCCCATCCGTGTAGAGTTTGATATCGACTCGCGCGTAACCGAAGCGGGCGTTGCGCAGTGGCAGAGACCTAAAGCAAAGCGCAACAGGGCATGGCCCTTCACACAAGAGGAGGTCAAAGTATCTGGCGTTGGAACTGCACAAGATTTCCAGCAGCCTCTGGATTTGATCGGCTGGGAAGAATATTGGCAGAAAATCCTGGACGAAGCAGATATGCTATTCGGTTTAAGCGACGAAACTGAAAGCGCTCCAGTGAAGAAAAAAGTCAAGAAGAAGACGGCTGTTTAAATCATTCCGCTCATTCGCTGACGTTTCAACGATAAATTGTGTCGTATGATGCAAAAAAGCTGCCGTTCCTGGCAGCTTTAAGAGTCGCGTTCTTCGTTGACCGGTCCGATTGCAATTTCCAAAATCGTATCCTGACACAGTTGACAGGCTTGATGTCTAGAAAGGCTGTCTATTGGCCGACCAAGAAAGCTCAATCTGGATTGTGAAAATTTTCCCAGTCTATCGCATCCGCAAACACGCGCTTGGATCGTCCCTTGGCCATATAGCGAACCCAACCGGGATCAGCGGTCGTTATCTCAATCATCCAGTAGCCAAAATCTGTGCGTGGCCAGCAATCGTAAATCAGATTCATAAATACGATCTCAGAGACATGTGCGGGCCTATCCAAGCAGAGGTGGTAGTGATAGCGCTCTCCATCTTCCAGGACAGGGATGCATCGGATACTGTGGCCTCTCCTCAAATCGCCGCTGCTAAAGATTTTGCCGTTCAGCAAATTCAGGAAGTGCCGCAGGTTCATGCTGGCCTTCAGTGGATCAAGGCGGATCGTGAAGTGATCTCGCTTGATCGCCTGTTTCATCGTTAGAGTTACCGCATATGGAGCGTTCCAGTGGCCTATTTCCGCAGCCTCAAGAAATGCGGTCCGCAAACAATAATCGTAATTATTCAATATTTTTTCCTTTTTCTAGAATTGATAATATGAATCCATCAAGGGTCCACGTGCGTGAGCCCAAGCAGGATCGGTTCAGATTGAAATCGGTGGGGTTTATACCGCGCGCCCGGAGCGGCTGTTCAATCGTATAAGGTGTTCGCTGGCCGACAGCGTGGAAGAGCCCTTGGCGTCTTCCTTCTAGGCGTGGATTTTCCAGCAACCTAGAAACAAATATAGCAGATTCAGCAGATTTTCTCTAGAACAATGATGGTATTTTCTGCTGATTTTTCATTGTCAGTATACGTATTATATATGCCGAATGCGTGAGGTAAACTGTGCCGTCGGAAGACGAGAAAGGTCATGCTCTGATCTACGAACATTGGATTACTTGATGGTAATTATTTTGGTTGGCAGCGCCTAGCGAAATCACTGACCAAAGGTCTGCAAGTTTTTGACGAGCTCCGGTGAAATCGGCAGGTTGCGGGCATAGAATCGTTCAATCTGATTGACGCTGGTGCCAGCATTCTTGGCGAGCGTGTAGATGTTCACTCTGCCTTCTGACAGAACCAGCCTCATGCAAATGGCAGTGTGGCGCAAACTGTAAATTGTTCTGTCCGTTTGCAGGACCGTATCCTTCTTCAGTCCGGTCTCTTCCATCAGCTTATTGAACTGCCGGGCGAAGACACGGGCAGCGGTGGCCCGATTTTCATAGTGCGGCAGAAACAGGTAGTCTTCGCTGGTTGCATCCGGGTAGCGTTCGCAAAGCCGCTTGTAAGGACCGGCGGCACCTTCCAAAGTATGGGCCATGCGCATTCCAGTTTTTCCGTTTCGCACTGTGAGCAGGAGCCACTTTCTAATCCTGCCGTCTTTCTCCGCGCGCTGTTGAATGCTGACGTCGCTGTGTTTGAGAGCATAGAGTTCGGTTGTCATTGGACGCACGAACGAATGCACTGTGAAGAGAATGAGGTCATGCAACTCTTCCGTCACCGCTACGCCACGCACGACGACACCGTCGTCGGCAAGCTTCTTGGCGCCTGCCAGCAGTTTCTTGTATTCGTCAGCTTCGCTGGGAACCAAAGGTTGAAAGCGGAAAAATGGCCTGGGATTATCCCTGACGGTGACGCGCGGGGTATCCGGTACGACGTCAATCAATCCGTCGTCGCGAACCACCTTCATGACGTTGCGAAATGCCGCCATCAACGTGTTGCGGGTAGAGGGGGAGAGGTCTGGTCGTCTGGCGGCAATCTTCTCAATGAAAAGTTGCCAGTCCCGCGTCTTTAACTCACGAACATCACGCCTAGCAAAATGACGGACCAAACCCCAATCGTCGTTGTCTAGAGCGACGGTAGCTGTCCGAACGTAGTTCGCATTCCGCTCTCCGCGCTGAGCTTGACCTCTGGCTTTCTCAACGTAGCGCTGCGCGTAGTATTTGAAGCTGTATTCTGGCTCCGCGACCCTCTCGTTCTTGCGCATCTCAGCGGCCAGTTCTTCCGCCACCTTTCGCGCTTCAAGGCGGCTGGTCTCCTTCGTGGACCTAACAACGTACTTACCTGTTTTGGGGTGCAGGATGCGGGCGTAGTAGTAAGGTCCAGCGTGCGTCTGGTAGATGGCGACGCCACGCCGGATCTTGACGATCGGACCCTTTAGTCTATGTTTGGACGTCTTCACCACACCTTTGATTCCAAAGCGAAAAACAAACAAAATATATAAACTTAAACTATAAACTACCTCATAATACGTTGATTTACAACACGAACAAAATAACTCTTAATCAGCGGGTCCACGGTTCAAGTCCGTGATCACCCACCATTTCAATGACTTAGCGTTACGGCGTATACGTCGTAAAAACTATAAACTCCTATAAACTTTTTGATCGTGCCTTTTTGTGAGGGCAGCTTCAGGAAGCAGCGTGTTGCTCCTGAAGAAACCGTCCGCTCAACTTAAAAAGGTGAAACCAACGTGCGCCGTATCGCCAGCGGTGATAATTCCGAACACTCTGATCAATCAGGTGTTCTCTTGTCGATCGGGCCAGCTCCTAACGCACGTAATTTGGCGGGCCGACTAAGGGGCTCAGTATGGCTCTGTGCTGAGTACGCATCGCTGACAAAATCTAGAGTCGGTGAACCTAGTCAAAGCGACAAACGATCTTGCATCAGACGCCTTGGCAAACACTAGCTATCGCTTCCGGCAATTGCGTCGCCTCCATACAAGGCCTGTGCGTCGCCCATTTTTGTTGCCGGCAGATCCCGCCTTTCAATAGGAACGTAATCATCATACGATCGCGACACGCGATAGCCAGTCCAGTTTTAAACCGAGAATTGCACGCTTCGAAACGTGTTTAATAGTGTTCGTTTGGCGCAGCAGATGGCTAAATTTCCAAATATCAAAAATGTAATTAAGCGACTCAAATTCTGCATGAATTCAAAACCGCCATTGGTGTTCGAGGCAGCAGCTATTTGCCATGCGATATGCCACGCACCAGCTCATAAACACATGATGGTGGTTACAAATCTGGGATGGGAGAAAGGTAGATTAAGCAAATTAACGCGCATTTCTAGAAATGCGACGTTGATGAAACATCAGTCCGATTTGCCTAACGTCACTTCCGCACTTTATGAGATCTGCAGAATAGATGAAGACGTTCTTGAAAGGCTAATTCGAGATAAAGAAATTACGCGCAAAACGACCGCCGTACGGGCTCGCGAAATTAGGTTGGCGCAATTTAAAAATCAAAAGGTGCGGGAATAAAGCTTATCACAGCCATCTCCAAGATGAGCGTAATGTGGCGGTTCTATGGTTGAACTTTGGCGAAATATAATGCGCGACAATGTATGCAAATGAATGATTTCAATAGCTTATAGGTACTTCCTTTAACAGAAAGAGTTTCCAATTGTATTAAGTGGGAAATGCGCGGATTCATATCCATGCGGCGCGCCCACAAATCGCGCAGCACTACAAATCTCTGAATGCATATTTGAAACGAGAATGATCGCCCGACCACCTTCGGGCGAAATGAGGACGTTCGTCTTGGTGCGTATCAGAGGTCGTAAGTCAGCGAACCCATCCATTTTGGCGCAAGGAATGTATCATATGAGCAAATCGAAGAAGGCACGGCCCACCAACGATCATGCCGGTCCTGCGGAAGGCCAGCAGCAGATTCAAGTCAAGGTCATCGGCCAGTACATCAAGAGCTTTTCGTTCGAGAACCCCCATTTCCGCAAGCTCATTACGAGCCCCGGCGATCTGCCGAACGTGGCGGTAGAGGTGAATGTCGGCGCTCAGCGCATCGAAAACGATCTCTATGAATCAGCCATCGAATTCAAAGCAACGGTATCGAACAAGCTCGGTACAATCTACGTACTTGAGAGCGCCTACGCGGGCATGTTGAAAATTGAGAGCATTCCGGAGGACGCGCTTGAGCCGTTCTTGCTTATTTCCGGCCCGACGATGATCTTTCCGTTCCTGCGACGGCTTGTTGCCGATATCACGCGGGAAGGTGGTTTCCCGCCGTTGCTTCTCGACCCAATCGACTTCGGCGAACTTTACATGCGTCGTCAAAAGCAGCGCGCGAAAATGTACGAAAAATCCCGCCCAACCGATGCTGCCTAAGAGATTTAGAGAGTGAGGTTCTGTTATGCTTAAACACGCCGACAGTACATCTGAAGGTACCTCCGCATCGGTCGGGATCGAGAAGCCAACCGTCAGCCAATTGGTCAATCGATACCACACGATCGGCAAGCGCAGCGTCCGTGCGATTCTGGATCTGGGAGTATTATTTTTCCAAGCGCATGAGGAGCTGAAGAAAGCGGAAGTTGAAGAATTCTACCGAGCGATAAATCTTCCTCCAAAGGGATCGACGGGAAAGAAGTATAAAGCGATTGGTTCCAAAGCATCATTATTGGAAGCGCATGCTGACCTGTTGCCCAATGATTGGACGACGATCTATGAACTTGCATTATTAGAAAAGGATCAGTTCGACCGTCTTGTTCAAGACAGTATATTGCACTCCGGCGTGACGCTGCAGGCAATCAAGGACCATTTTAGAAAGCCGAACCCAAATACGGTCAATCACGTCGGCGGAAGTGATACGCCCAGGCCGGAGATCCTTGCGTTCGATTTCAACCTTGTGGCGGCCTCAAGGCGAGTGGCGTTCGCGAAAAGGCTAAAAGGCCTTTTCGAGGAGTTCGACGTCGACGTGGGCGAAGAGCTTTTCTCCACCCTTGGAAGATTCATAGAAGAGGGAGCTGCAGGCGATGCGTGATGCGCTATCGGAATTGCTTCGTCCTAGGGAATTCTCGGACCTGCTGCAGCCCCAACAGATTATCAGTTCGCTTGAGGCAATGGCCAAGGCAAAGTCGCCGAACAACATGTTGTTTTACGGTTCCTCGGGCTTAGGAAAATCGTCGGCAGCTCGAATATTACTGGTTCGGCTGGGAGACAACTCTTTCGAGATAAACGGTTCGCTGGACAATGGGATCGATGTCGTCCGAAAAATCGAATCCGGGGCCACGAGCTATGGCCTTGGATCTGGACCCCGCGTTTGCTTGATCGACGAGGCCGATTACCTATCCAAGCAGGCGCAGGCGGGGTTACGAGGGCTTATCGAAAAGGTTTACACCAACTGCCGGTTCATCTTGACGGCAAACAGTGTACGCAAAATCGATCCTGCACTGAGGTCGCGATGCATGCCGATCTGTTTCGACGTGCCGGCGAGCGCCTGCAGTGAGATCATTGCGCGTGTATTGCCGAAGTACCTGGCGCAGCTGCGCACGTTAAATATCGAGATTGAGGAAAAACGTGTACGGGAGTTGTTTCCGATCTATTTTCCCGATCTTCGCGGCCTCGCCAACAGGATCGAATTCGAGGCGTTGTCACATGAGATGGCGTCGGGGTAGCAGTTCCATTTGGAACTACCGCGCCAGCGGTTGTCACACTCGAAAATACAGTCGATTAGCCGCCCCGTCTCGCGAGCACGAATATCTGGGATGGGGCTACGGACAGTCGGTATGTGCTGCATATCTTTAGCCTGCAGTCGGCCAAAGGTGTGCCAGGGCTTCTGCGGCGAGGTACATCCCGAATCCGAAAACAGAATGGGCCACGGCGCTCTTGATGCGTGTGATTGCCGGCATTGGCGTCTTGGAGCCAGCGATGCCCAAACCCATGCCCGGCATCATCAAGAAGTAAGGTGCGATCAGAAGCATCCAAGACAAAATGAGCGGCGGAAGGAGTGTCGGAGCAGCCAGCCACCCAGCCCCCCAAAGCGCGATTAAAAGCACGCCATAACTAATGCCGATCACATAATGCGCAATCCACCCGATTGCGAGTTCTCCCTTCACGGGCTCAGCGGCACTGATCGATGCGTGGTGGAACTTGCCGTGAGGCATATGGCCAAGCCATCGACCCACCATCGCCCAGTTGGTAGCCGGTACGTTCATAACGCTCGTCAGGAACAGTGCCCAAACATCAAGCAGCATGGTTCCGGCCGCGCCGACGAGCGCGCCTTTGATGAGCGTCGAAATTTCAATCACGGCGTTTCTTTCTTGCAAGAGTGGCACGGTCTCATAGGTTTGTTGCTCCAATGCTCGATTGATATGCGCGCAAGCACATCCGCATCAGATCAAGCTCTCCTTGCTGGTCAGTTTATTCGCCAAGGCCTGGATGTGGTCGCCTTCGGTACCGCAACAACCACCTAGGACACGCAGGCCATACTGGCTTCCCAGTCTTGCGACGCGAACAGCGAAGTCCTCGGGTGGCTCGGTCACCAACACTTCGCTGTTATCCAAATCCTCCACCTCGGCGTCTGCAGTGTTGGCCTGAAATGACAGGATGCGCTCAAATGTATTCGGGTGCGAAGACGCTACAGCTTCCAGCGCTGTCTCCAGCACCCGAGCATGAACGCAGTTTATAGAGAAACCGGCCGGAGGTCGGGCAGCATCCGCGTCGATACGATCCATGGCCTGATCAATGGGTGTTCCGTCGAGCACGACGCCGGTGCGGCGGATCACGAAGCTGATCACGTAAGGCAGGCCAGTTTCCGCCATCGCATCGGCTACGCCTAGGGCCTCCTCCACGTTCGGGGCCGTTGCTAAATGCAAAAAGTCTATTCCCGCAGATGAGAGCGCAAAAATTTGTGGACGATGAAATTCACGAGCAGCGTCTCGATCGAGGCTGTCCTCGGGTTTGTAGGCGTCACCCGAAGGGCCAACGAGACCGCCAATGAAAATTGGCGGGCCTGCCCCAAAGTGGGCGCGCAGATCGTTCAAGAAGAGGACATTGTCCTGGTTGACGGGCCGCCCCTTGAACCGCGACGCGTCGATCGCTCGCTGGGAACATCGCCAAGTGTCGGTAAACGTGAGGATCGGCAGGTTCGCTTCTCGCGCCAACCGCATGTAGTCGGCGTGAATCGCTGCCAATCTTATGCGGGCCTTGGCATCGTAGACGAAGCCACCGTTTAAAATATGCGGATCGAGTGCGATGCCCGGGTCACGCCTGACACGCTCAAGCACGGCTCCTTCAGTGATTGCTCGGGCGCCGCTTCCGACGAACTGAGAAAAATTCATTTCAACCTCTGCCGAGAGCTAGAACTTCCGTTCGAAGTTCAGCGATGTCGTCGATCGTCGTGTTCGGATTCATCAGCACGAGACGCAGCCAGCGTTTTCCCAAAGCCTCCGCCGTCGAGATATAAAAAACGCCATCGTGGGTCAGTCTCTTACGGATGGCGAGTTGCAACGCATCGGTGCCATGGAGCCGGAAGCAGACAATGTTGGTTTGAGGCTGGACGGCGACCTCAATGCCTGGGGTTGCACGGAGCAGATCGGCGGCCGCTTGCGCAAGATCGGTCTGACGATCGATAACAGCAGCTAGGGCCTGCTCGCCGCCATGCGCGAGAGCGAAAAAGACTTTTAAACCCAAAGCTGCCTTGGTGCATTCGATGGTGCGGTGAGCAAAATCGATGCCGGGTTCATCCTTGTCGTGGAATAAGTAGCTGGCGTCCTGTTGGAAGGCATCATTCAGGGCGGTCTCATCGCGCACGAGCACTGCGGCGCACAACAGTGGCGAGCGCAGCATTTTGTGCGCGTCCCAAACGATCGAGTCCGCGTCCTCGATGCCGTTGACGAGGTGGCGCAGGCGCGACGAAAGCAAGGTGGACGCACCATGAGCACCGTCGACATGTAACCAAACCCCGTGCTCACGACATATCGCGCCAATGTCGCGAATAGGATCGAACAAGCCGAGAGCCGTGCTGCCGGCGTTTGCAACGACAGCGATCGGTAATTTCCCTTCTTGACATAGCCTTCTCAATTGGCCGGGCAAGAGTTCCGGGTCGATCCGCCCAAGAGCATCCGTCGCAGCATAGTGTGCGTTCTGCGCTCCAAGGCCGAGGATGGCGGCGGCACGTGCGATCGAGTAATGCGATCCCGGCGAGCACACCAGCACAAGGTTGCTCGGAATACCCTCTGTCCATGACCAGGGTGCACATCTGGCACGGGCGGCAAGAAGAGCAGTCAGATTTGCCAGTGAACCGCCATGCGTGAGCACACCTGCGCCGCATCGCTTGCCACAAGCCGAACCTCGCCATCCGACCTTGGTCATCATCCAGTTCAGCACGGCGTGCTCGATGGCAGCAGCCGGAGGCCCCATCTCGTAGATGGCCATGGGATTGTTGGTAAAGCCGTCGATCAGCGCGGCAAGCGCCGCGTGCGGCACTGGAACTCCGACCTGATGCGCCATGTAGCGGGGGTGGTGAAGACGCGTAGCGCCCGACAGATAATGGTCGAGAAACAGTTGCAGCCGCGTCCCTTCCAGCCCGCCTTCGGCAATCAACCGCTCAATGTCGAGTTCATCGACGAGCGCGTCGATGCTGGGTTGGCGCAAGACGGCGCCCTCGCGGCGCGCGGCACGTTCGCCATAAGCTTGCAGTGCCGCGACCGTCACGCCAGCATCATCACGAAAGCTCATTCCACACCCCTTCCCGCGGGGCGAACGCTCGCACGGATCGGCGGAGCATGTCCTTGCGTTCTGGACAGCGGAAATAGGCTGTTGTAGCTATTTCAACTCAATCGGCATTCCAGAAGAGTGGATTATGCTAATTTCTCTCGACGAACTCGATCTGAAGATCCTGACTGCTCTGCAAGCGGATGGGCGCGTCAGCAACGCCGATCTGGCCAGCCGCATTGGGCTGTCGGCCACGCCCTGCTTGAGGCGCGTGAGGAGCCTAGAAGAGCAGGGCGCAATCAAGGGATATCGGGCGCTGCTTGACCGCGCGAAGGTCGGCTTAGGGCTTACCGTTATGGTCGGCGTTAAGGTGGACGGCCACCGCGACGAGAATGCACGGGCGATCCAGGCAGCATTCATCGAGATGTCGGAGGTCGTCGCCTGCCATCTGTTGTCGGGAGAAACCGACTTCTTGCTTGAGGTCGTCGTGCCGGACCTGGCTCACTACGAGCAGTTTCTGTTGGGCAAACTTCTTCTCCTGCCGATGGTCAAAGACATTCGCAGCAATATCGTCATCCGCACCGTGAAAGAGACCGCGCCATTGCCCTTGCGATAACCAAGGACGCAGGTAGGGACGATCTACCATCTGGTTATTCACGACGAGACGGAATTGGCAAAGTCGCATGTCTGGACGGCACCCTGTTGGCAAGAACTTTCTGGCTTGTCTCATAGAGTTGGTCGGTGGCCCCATGTGTCCGGCCTTTTCTCTCGGCGCGAACACCGATGGCCTTCATAATACCCGCAAGATCAGCTCCCGATCAAAAGCACGCGCTCAAGGCGCCCTGGGACCAATGGGTTTTGCCGATCTTGGTGGTCGACCGCTTACCGCATGACTTACCTTTTGCCCTTTCCAACCTCATGAAGCGCGCCCGGTTGGGCACATTTGAGGCTCTCCAGATTTCCGTTCTTCCGTAGTTAACGAGCTCTGTTTCGACAGAGTGCGCGAACAATTCGATACGCGAGAGGCCATGCAATCCTACAAGCCACGCCGAACTCGGACGGTTGCTGAGCGGTGACTGACGTCGCGCGCACAGATTCACTTTCGACCGACGTAAATCGGCAACCTGCATCGATACGGCAAAATTGGAAACGTTGGCTATTTCTCGGCTCCGTAATCTTACACCAACATTTTCGTCCCAAGTCCCTAGCTGTTCTGAATCAAGAAATCTTCGAAGTGTCTCCGGATTGCTCGGACCGCCGTTTTGCGATCGCGATAGACTCTGCGGTTGCCGATGAATTGATTGGCCACCAGCGTCCAAGTCGCAGTGCCGGCCGGAGCGGAAGACTCGAGTTCCGCAAGCCGCATTCGAAACGAGTCGGTGTTGTCTGCCGCAATCGCCAAGTCCGAAGACAGACGTTTAGCAAGATTTAAATCCGCCGTTTTGAATCGCCGGGCTGTAACATCCGTTATTCGCGGCGGCGCTGATATCTCGGAAAAGAAGTCTTCCAAAGATCCATTGGCCCGACCTCCGAAAAGCGTTTGAATGTGAGCCAACTCACCGCTCGGTTTGATAGCTCCGCAAAGTCGCAAACCGGATTCGATAGCCTCAAGTGACTGTTTCAAGCCAAGCGGGTAATGTGCAGATGGCGCGGCGCGCTTAAGTCGCGCAGCCACCGTTTCGTTCCTGCCTCGGTCGAAGAAAGCCGCGAAGCGATGCAGTTCCTGAGAGCGGTCAAAGTCGGCAATTCCAGCAAACGCGCGAAGCGCGCGCGCCAAGTCCTTGGTGTGCATGTCATTGCCCGTCAAAAAGTGTCCGTTAAAGCGAACGGCAGCGCGGGGACACATTTGCGGCACAAGCCACACAAAATTGTAAGATTGGATAGTCGGAGTTGACCGTAGCCGGGTAGCCTTGAGCAAACGCAACTTCGCTCCAGGTCGTCTGCGGCTTCGACGGGAACTGCTGTGCGCTAGAACCTTACCTTAACACCGCCGTACGCGGTGATGGGCGGTGCTGGTAAGATCGTACGCGGATCGGTAAAGGAAGTTCCAAAAGTATAATTTGACTCGGCGACGTCGAAATAAGTGCCGTACACACCGTATTGGGAGTCGAGCAAATTATCGACCAACCCATAAATCTGAACATTATTGGTCAGATCATAGGATGTATGCAGATTGACTTTCGCATAGCCGCCTAGAGGCTTGTTCTGGTTGGCCTCGTCGCCGAAGAATATTTGGTCGGACGCAGCTATGAGATCTGCGCCAAAACGCCATTTAGGAGTAAGATGATAATCAAAGCCGGCTTTGAATTTGTGCGCTGGAACTCCAGGTAAGCGATCGCCGGGATGGACAAAGATATTGCCATCGCCATCGGCCTCAGGATTAAACGGCGAAGCCAACGTGAGGTCGCTCTGGAAAGTCGCATCAACGAAATTATAACCCATGTAGGCGAACAAGGGTCCGTACCAATAATTGACCTGTAGTTCTAGACCTTGGCGTAGCGTACTGCCGGCGTTGGAAAACGAACTCCGGCCGGTAATAGCGGAGGTGACATTGATGATGTCATCGGTGTTTAATGTCCTGAAATAACCGATGCTCCACGCAATCTTTTGCGCGGCGAGAATGTCGGTCTTTTCGCCTCTGAATCCCGCTTCCACTGTATGAGATACCACCTGCTTAAGCGGGGGATCGGACGTCAAAAAACTCGGTAAAAGGCACGGATTGTCAGGATCGGCGCACGCCAATTCAGTCGCGACTGGAGCGCGGTTTGCTTCTGAATAACTCGAATAAAAGGATATTCCGTCAAATAGCTTGTACGTCCCTCCAGCCATCGGGTTGAAACGCCAATAGGTATTGTCGCTGTTGAGCTCTGGAGCCAGCCCCGTTTGATCGCTGATCTGAATATTCGCAACGTTGAAGCGTCCACCTGCCGTTAGCGTAAGCCGATCGGTTACGTCGAAGGTATCTACAAAATAGAGCCCGTAGTATGTGTTCCGCGTATTGACGTTGACAGGACCAATGTCGGACTTATCGCTCGTTCCATTCGGAGTGCAGCCTTCAGATTCGTCGTCCGGATTGGCGAGATCACAGCCGGTGCCGGAGGGGCCGACAAAGCCCAAACCGCCATTCACCACAAAGCCGGGACCCGTGGTCCCAAGCTCGGCCGAGGATCCAAATGAAACCTCGCCATGATCAATGCTCGCGCCGACAAGGAATTGATTGTGATGATCGAAAAGCCTCGCCTTGTTTACGGCTTGAAGCGATGCACCGAAGCTGTTCGCGTCCAGAGACGTGCGGTCGATCTCACCCAGCGAGTCCAATCTGGGGGGCAACACAATTGGATTGCCAACCATATTCTGGAGAAGGATTTCATTTCCGTCCAAATTTCCAAAGCAAGCACCAAGTTGGCCGCCTGGAAGGATGGGGCACGGCGTTGCATTCGATAGGTTGCCATCGACGTGTTTTTGATTGAAGTGCCGATAATAAGCGACGCCTGAAATATCGACGGTGTCAGACGCTTTCACGTTGCCGTTGAGAGAAACCATTTCCATTTGGTTTGTCGTGGATTGAGGCGTCGTAAAAACCTTGCCCCAGCCTTCGTCTAGTAGCTGGACTGGCGAGGCCGCTGCTACACCAACCGTATTGTCTGCACCGGTGAAGTTGAGGTGGAATTCCGACCCGTCGCCTCGAACGCCGAGATCGGCATACATTCGTCGAATGTTGGAGGTCCCGAACTGCCGGAAACCATTGTCGTGAATGTCTTCCAGGGCGATGTACGTCGCCCAGTTGCCAATTCTCATGCCATCCTGAATGGAACCTTGCGCCCGTCCGTATGAGCCAAATCGGGCATCGGCTTCGAACCCTTGAAAGGTGAAGCCGTCCTTCATATCGATTGAAAGCGAACCTCCTATCGCATTCAGGCCGAAGACGGGATTGCCGCTCATGATCGTCATGCTGTTAATCGCGACGGTCGGCAGAAAATCGTAATTGACCGTATCGCCGAACGCTTCGTTGAGGCGGACGTCATTCTGATAAACGGCCAACCCTTGAGGAACTCCGTCAACAGGCGATGAGCTAAATCCCCGGTAATCAATATTCGTTTGAAAGGCGTTGCCTTGGAGATCACTCAAAATGACACCTGGAACATAGGCCGTAAGAGCATCACCAACGTAGTCGCTGTGCAACCGAGCTATTTCCGACGATGAAACGGTACTTGCACCCCCTGGCACTTTGCCGAGTGGTACTTCGCTGCCGCTGATCGGCGACATCTTAATTTCGCCAAGAGGCGATTGAATCGACGGAACTTGGTCTTGGTCCACCGTCGGCGTCTCGGTTTGTTGGGCTGGTGGACCACTCACAGCAACGGCTGTGGCGGGCGGGGCGACCACCGCAGGCGCGGGTTGCTTTTTCTTGTGACTGGCGACTTTCTTGACTGCTTTTGGCCTGGTTTGAATGACTCGTACTTCAGGCATCTGTTTTGTATTACTCGCATCTGGATTTGCGGTTTGACCTGACGACGTGCCGGCGGGCGAAGCGGGACTGCCGTTCTGCGGCGGTGCTGTTGCATCTTGCGCTGTAGCCAAGACCGGCCAACTAAGAATTAAGATAACGGCTACGCCATTGATAACAGCTGGCCTGACTTGCATCCCCAAATCCCCAAATTATTCGAATTTGATTACGAGTGGGCTCGTACAAATTTAGGGATCGATTTTTCGCTTTTCCCGATCAACGTGGGGACATTTAACGTTGTATGCTGCAATGCAGATGGTTGCGATTTCGACACTCCGTAAATAGATCTTTACGGCAGTATTCCTGAATCAATATGCTTCTTTTTCCCGGCAAAGTCACAGATATGTAACTATCATGAGCGTCTCTGAAATTATTTTTGGGGCGTGGGTCGCCAGACGCGAATCAATGGGACGCTTACCGTTCTTGGATGCAGTGTGTGCTGAAGTGACGTAAGACGTGCGAAGTCGTCACTCTCTTGCATTGCCAAACTCCCACATTTCGTGATCGTTACAGTTTTGTGCGGTCGATGCCCCAAGGCAATACCGAGTCATGCCTTTGCTAGGCGCTTCAATTCGGTTGATTGGGGCCTGCCAGAATGGATTTTGGAACCTGTCGAAGCGCAATCTCTTGTTTCTCGTTCCGCGCACGTGGTTCTGAAGAACCGAATGGCACATTGCCACACGTCGGTATCATCCCCATGATCGGGGTTGTTCAAAAGTCCACATGAGGTTCATGGAAGGCGCAGTCATGCACCTTCTCCTCGTTGACGATCATCCCATCGTCAGCTCGGGTATTCGGCTCGTTCTTTCCGCCGACGACGATGTTGTGGTTCGCGATGCGCGCTCGATCGCGCAGGCGAGAAGTGCGTTGAAAGCGCCGCCCCGCCGACATTGTTTTTCTCAATAGCAATTTGCCAGATGGGAGCGGATTTGATTTTTGTAGTGAAGCGCTCGCAAACAATCCGTCCTTAGATGTCATCATTTTTTCTATTGTCGAGGCGCCTCTCGTCGCATTTGAAGCACTACAAAGAGGCGCAAAGGGCTTTCTTGGCAAGACCGGCGAAGTTACGAGCCTGCGGGAAGCGATACGAATAGTTGCTTCTGGACAAATATGGCTCTCGGACCGGATTACACAGGGCCTGGCGTTCCTGAAAGTAAAAAACGCTGCGCTACGATTTTCGTTGAACGATCGAGAGCAAGAAATAATTAGAAATCTTACCAAAGACCGTAGCCTTGGACAAATTGCGAAAGTAATATCTGTTTCGTATGCTACAGTAGCGCACGATTACAAATATCTGAAAGGGAAACTGAACGCACGGAATTTAAATGATTTAGTCCGGATTGCAGCTAAGCTCAATCTGGTGTGAGCGTAATTTGAAATATCGGCGCTATGTGATTAGCCAAATATACATCTTTGTATATCCTTGGTCACCATTGTAACACTGCCCACGGCAACATCCCACTTCGCTAGCGGAGTGTCGATGCAAATGGACAATGGATGCCATCGCTGTTTTTTAGTCGCATCAAGAATGCTGGTAGGATCGATAGTTATCGGCTGCATCGCCGCAGCTGTTTTTTCTTATTATCCGAATCTTGACCTGGTAGTCGCAGAAAAATTTCATACGTCCGGTCGCCGTTTCATCGGTATGGATTCGCTTGTCCTTCAATCAATCCGTATTGCATTCAACGGGCTCTTCATTGTCGTATGTGCGGTAGCAGCCGTGGGGAGTTATTACTCGCGAGCGCGAGGCTCATGGTCCGGCCTCATATTCTGCGAGTGGAACTTCTTGCTGGTTTGCATCCTGGCGGGTCCCTTGGTCGTAACGAATCTCGGTTTCAAGGATCACTGGGGACGCGCACGGCCGCGCGATGTCCTCGAGCTTGGTGGAAAGCATGGGTATACGCCGCCGTTACGGCCGGCGCACGAATGCGCAAAAAACTGTTCGTTCGTCTCGGGTGAGGCATCATCGATATTTACAATTGGATTCGCTGCGACAATCCTATTCCCGCTTGAGGCAGCTCTTTTATTGCCTCTTTCAATTGCGTTTGGATCACTGGCAGGGTTAGTCAGAATGATGGAGGGGGGGCATTTTTTGTCTGATGTCGTATTCGCCGGCATCTTCAGTGCAAATACTACGGCCTTGGTATTTTTCGCGCTGAAAATGTTCGGATGTTTGCGGCAAAATCCTTGATGCAGAGTCAGTAAAATCGGGCGCGGGAAGGTTCGCCGTTCCGCATGTAGTTTAAGTTGGTTATTTTCGCACCGTACGCTTGGCTCGGTACATCTTAATAGTTTTCTGTTTTACTAAGTCTATTCCATTCATAAGCAAAATCACAATTGCGCACAAAATTCCTATGAGTGTAATGCAGCCCGCATAATCGAGCGCGTTGTGTCCCTTGCCCAAAATGATTCGAAAGATTCCTAAGAGGCCGGCTAAAACGAAAAACACAGGCAGCTGTGATCTGATCTTTTCACCTAATTTGCGCATTGCCCCCCCCCCGCTGTCTAATCTCTCTAGTCATTTCCCTCTTAGCCAAATGTGAAGTCATCGACAATGCATACAAAACTGTCTGCATGTTGACGCTGTCACGCCATTGCTTTCGTAGATCGAGAAACAGATCTGTTTGCGGGGAGCAGGGCCGTGGCTCAACAATCGTTTTTGAAAGGGCTGTTATCAGCCCGCCTTCGCGCATCGTCGCACCAGCGTCGCGCCCCCGGTCAAATAGAAGTTATCAATCCGAACTTCAGCAGACGCTTGTCTGGAGTGACATCCACATTGGAAAGGCTCGTAACAGCACAGGCAAAAAGTATGAAGTCCGTGGCGGTAGGCTTTGGCCTGCACGCGTCGGTTCCCCAAATCCGAATTCGTGATCTTCTAAGCTTGCGTAAATCAGGTAATGGCCAACAACGCATTTGGCATGCCCGGCGCAATATCGAAATGCTTTCGGGGGTAGTGCTCCGCGATTTATTCGGGTTTGAACTTCGCTTGGTATTTACATCAGCCTCTCAACGCCAACATACGGTTTGGACACGACGATTAATAGATCGAATGGATGGCTTGATCTCGACGTCAAATGCGACAGCAAGTTACTTGGAGCACCCGTCAACGGTTATTGGTCACGGTATTGACCTAGAGCGGTTTTTTCCGACGGTCAATATTCGGGATGAGCGGGATGCGCTCGGCCTGCCCCCACTTAGGTTTGTCGGATGCTTCGGGCGCATTCGCCAACGGAAGGGAACGGATACATTTGTAGAAGCGATGCTCAAAGTACTACCGTCACATCCAGATGTGGGAGCGATCGTGCTGGGACGGACAACACGGGCACATAAACATTATTTCAAAAGGCTAAATGAGAGGGTCCGCGACGCGAACTTGAGTAACAGGTTGCTGTTCTTGCCCGAAGTCTCGACCGTCGAAATTGCAAAATGGTATCGCGCCTTAGACATTTTTGTTGCCCCTCAGCACTGGGAGGGGTTTGGTGTCACGCCGTTAGAAGCTATGGCGAGTGGGGTGCCTGTCGTAGCAACGACGGTTGGAGCATTTCCTCAGCTCGTGACAGATGAAGTAGGGCGACTGGTAGCGCCTGGCGACGTGGATGCATTGGCGTTGGCGATTGCCGAGTTACTCGATCACCCGAATGTTTGCGCGCAAAAGGCTGCCGCTGCCCGAACTAGAGCGAAGGAGCAATTTTCGATTGATATTGAGGCGGATAAGGTAATCGAATTTTATAGGACACTTATTGGTCGGGCGCGAATCATAGCGGATGAACATCCGCTCATGGCAAAGGAATTCAATCATTCGAACTGAGCTACAACTAAATAGGTTTGTGGTGAAAGGAGCCGCGCCGTTCCTTTTCGGACCCACTCGTCGACATTTTCAAGCATGGTGGCCCCACCTTAAACTTAAGCGTTGGGGGGCGAATCCAGGAATCCTATATAGCGACGTCCACGTCGGTACGTTGGTCACGCACCATCACCTTCGTAGACCTGATGTAATCTACATCGTCGGTTCGGGGCCCTCAATCCTGGAACAAAACTTGTCACTTATTCCGGACAAATCTAGCATTCTGCTGAACGGTGCAATTTCGCTCGTGGGCGACGTTATCATGCAGCCACTCGCAATCGCCATAGAAGACGAGCGCTTCGTGTGGCGTCACTTTGGAATGATGCAGGAGCGGATTCCTGCACAAATGGTCTGTTTCTTATCACCGGCTGTAATAAGGGCGATTTGCGAACGTAAACCCGAATGGTTGCGGACCCGTCCCATTATCTTAATCGACGACCTTCGAAAGCCCTACCTCCGCCGTCTCACCAATGATGCACACCTAAAGCGCCGACGCTTTGTCAGCTTTAACGACGACTGTACAAGTGCCCTCTCCCTCTCGCCCGCGTGGGGAGTCATTCAAGGAGGGTCGGTCGTTGTGTCAGCGATTCAATTCGCGATCGGCCTCGCACCGGCGCGTATAGGGCTCGTCGGAATTGATATAAAGAACGCTGACGAGCCACGTTTCTATGAAAGGGCTGGAGACGTCGCCAAATCGGGATTGCTGAAGGCCCGTCGACGGATCATCGAGCATCTGACGTTGGCCAAAAGGATTTGCGACGCACGTGGCATAGCGATGAGCATTCACTCGTCAAAATCTGCTCTTCTGCAAGCGGGGTTTACTTACGATGCACACCTTGAACGTACAATAAGCGGTCGTGAGAGCTAGTCGTGCTCAGAGCAGCAGTCTTGAATGCAACCCATGCAACGGGCCATCATGGTTGCACTTTGGTTGCTCGACAACTGCAAGAACTCGCGGTCGAGGCGGGAATTATTATCACCGCTTGGTTGCCGTTGAATGTTTCTTTAAAGAGAACAGATTGGTCCAAATTTGACTTGGTTATTGTGAACGGTGAGGGGACACTTCATCATGACCGAGCAGGCGCAAAGGCGATAGCGCAATCGGCTGCTTTTTTTTCTGATATAGGTATGCCGGCTTATCTCATCAACTCCGTCTATCAGGGGAACTCACCATCGCTTGCAGACGGCCTCAAAAGATTTCGCGGAATATGGGTTCGCGACGGTCGCAGCGCGTTGGAAGCAAAGAAGCAAGGTCTCGACGTAACCGTTGTGCCGGATATGAGTTTGACCTGGAACGCCGCGGCGATGCGCGGTCCTGGTAATCGCATCATCGTCATCGATAGCGTCGACAGAGGAGAAACCTCCCGCCTTTATGAAATCTCCAAGCATCTCGGCGCGTCATTTTACTCTATAATGACTCGGCCACCTCGCATCGAAACATTTCCCGACCGGAATTTTGGAAGTCGATGCAAATATCGCTGGCGACAGGCATCGTCGTGGCTACGTTCGCCTTCTCAGAAAGCCCGATGGCAAAACCAGCTTCCTTGTTTCGAGACGTTCGCAGCTCATTTATCGAACGAGGCTGGACTCATAATCAGCGGCAGGTTTCATGCGTTGTGTTTGGCAATTGTTCTTGAAGTTCCATTCTTGGCTTGGCCATCCAATACCCACAAAATCGAGGGTCTCCTTGAGGATGCGCAGCTGCATAGTCGGGTGATTTCAGATCGGCAGTTTGCGGCTGCAAGAATCAATCTTCAGAGCTTAAAAAGCTACGCCTTCGACGAAAACGAACTCCTGAATATGCGTATCTATAAGCTTGACGCCCGCCTGAAGGCCAAGGAAATGTTCAAGGTTATCATGAGCGGCTGCTAGGCGGAGGTAGTTTTAGCCAACCTTCCTTCGCCCATTTCATCATTAGGGCTTCTTCGAGAGCCCAGTTGTGATGTTTCCTTCGCATCTTGTCGGCATAGTAGGTTTTCGTCTTCTTCCAATCAAAGCCATACAAGGAGACGCTGGAGGCTTGTAGCAAATAGTGTGCGATCCATGTCGCGATCATACCTGCGGATGGACGACAGCCACCGAGCAGGGATGATACTACCTTCCAATTTTGCAGCGGAAGAACCGCTACTGTATCCACGAGATCTGAGGAGAGAATCGCACGTCGCGGCGATACGAAGATGATTGCCGGATTACCAAACGTCTCGCTGATCGCCGCGCGCCCCGTGGGCACAGCGAGGCAAAGAATGTCTGTCCGCCCTCCTTGCGCAATAAAATTGATTGGCGCACCCTGATTGATGCGGACGACAACGTCTGTTTCATCAATAGTTTTACCTGATGAATGCTCAAATATCGAATTTGCGTTGCCGACGATGGCAACTGTCTTGCGCTTAAAGGCCTGCGTGCAGTGTTCCATTCGTTCTGCTTGGAGCACGTCATCATAAAGCTCGGGATGCCGGCGCTTGCATTCCAAATCCAAAAGGTATTGTCGAATAACACGGAGCATTGTCAGCTGTTACTCACTCACTTCGGCAGATGTACGCGGCGGGCCGATGACGGCTTTAGGAACCAACAGCAGAGGTCGATAAGAAGGCCCAACTCGTTCCTATTCGTTGCTCTTTGCTGTATTCCGAGTTGAGACATAGAGAATTGCGAGAAGCAGAACCAACGTCGTCAACGACGCATAGTCGCGGGGCAAATTTAATCCGCCGACTTCTGGCGGCTTAGTGAGGAAGTCGCCGAAGGTCGCACCAAAGGGGCGCGTGAACACAAAGGCGATCCAAAATAGCAGGACATCAGGCACTGACTTGGAATAATGCAGCGCGCCGACGATCAAGATGATCGCTGCTGTCACTACCGCGCCTTGAAGGAACGAGAGTCCGATATCGTCGGTGAGGTAATCGCCAAATGCCGTGCCAAGGCTGTTTGAGAATAGAACGGCAAGCCAAAAGAAGAGTTCACTATCCCTCCTGTAAAGAGGATACACGGTGAGATTTCCTGTGCGCATATACCAGAATGCAAGAGTGAGGATCAGACCGGCAACCAAGAGCGCGGATCCTAACGCGTATCCCAGGCCAAGAGAACGATCCATGAAGTCCGAAATTTCGGTCCCTGCCGTGGTCGTCGCGATAATCGCGAGCCAGAACAGAAGTGGGTAAAATGTACGGGATCTTATCTGGGCCGCAAGGACGACAATGAGGACGGCAACCGTGATGGCCAATCCTACGTAGTATCCTAGGTCAAGCGACATTGAGACATAGTCGCCTGCGGTTTCACCGAGCGTTGTTGCTAGGATTTTCAGGATCCAAAATGCGAGCGTAATTTCGGCGACTTTAGACGCAGTCACCTGACGTACGCTATTCTCACCATTCATCACCTTCGTCCTTCATCTATGCCAGTATGCGCTGCCACGGCGATGGCGCACACATATCTATTTCTCCTGCTCTCAGGCTTGGCGACTGGCTCATCGTGGTTCTGCTACTTCAGGGCTTTGCAGATCGGTGACGCAGCCCTTGCTGCTCCAATCGATAAGCTCGGCGTCGTCCTGGTCGCCTTATTTGACGTAACCATTCTTGGTGAAACGCTGACCGTCATGAATTGGCTCGGCATCGCGATGATAACCTCAGGAGACGTACTCGTCGCCTGGCGGTAACTGGCGCCGCATGCCCAGCCGTTCAAATTCAGCCTCCCGCTTTCGATAGCGCTTGGTTCACAGTTTCGAGCCGTTGGCGCGCCCATTGGTTTTTCGGAACGAGGCTGATGGCACGTTCAAGATCGAGCTTTGCATGCTGAAATTCGCTCAAATTCGCAAACGCGACGCCGCGCCCGTAGTAGGCATCCGCGCGGCTCAGCGTCCGGCTGTTCGGCGCTGTAATGAAACGGGAGCACGCCGCGAGAGCGTTGATCGGCGATAGGTCCGATCCAAGGCACGTCTGTCGGTCTACACCCTCATTGGCAGCTGTATCGGGTGTATCGCAACCTGCGATACCGCAAAGAACGCCAAGGGCGATAGGCAAAATCAGGTATCGCGGTTGAAGCATGCGTCGAATCAAAAGGGGAGCCAGAGAGCTAGTGCCACGTGATAAAGGCGATAAACCTGTTCCAGGTCGTCGCGAAGGCATTTTACGGCGGCTCCGCGGAAGCATCCGGCGGCGGCAACTGGGGCGTCGGATTTCGTGGCTCCGATGCCGGCACGGCGGGCGTTTTTCTGAGAATTGCGCTCGCCAAGTGCAATTCTCCGTTTTCGGCAAACACGTGCCGCCGGATCGAACATCTAGTCATCCCCCACATCCGGTGGTGAAATTCAGGGGAATGTCTGCTCTCAATGAGGCGGCTGTGTCGCCAACTTGTAAGGTTTCGCGCTTTCGAGTCGCGACCAGCGACGGAAACCAAAACCCCTAATCCGGGATGACGGTGGTGCGAAAACTACTATTGCTTAAGCCAACTCATTGGCTAACCAAGCTTCTGTTTGACGCTTCGCATTCACCACGTCGCCGACGGCAAGCTCCGCAGCAGGAACCTCCACCGTGGTCCCGTCCTCTCCTTTGCGGAAAGCCGTCTCTGGCCGGAGCGACATGAGCGCCTCAACGGCCGGCGTGTCCGCCCCAAGGCCTGGTGTTCGAACGTGTCGACACGCTGAAGAGTGTCAGCAGCACTGCGCCTTCGAACGGAGCCCGACGATGGCCGCTGCCACGGCCGCGACGACCATCAGCAGATCGATATCGAGGGTATGATCGCGCCACAACGCCGTCAGGGCGCTCCAGGTGGCCGGAAGCCCCCCGGCAAAATAGACCGTCGCCAGACCGGGAGATTTTAGAATTGATAGCCCTTCCACCGGCGGCCAGATTCCGGCTACGGCCAGCATCATCCCGAGGACCGAAACCGCGGACATAATGGTCTGGAGAGCGACACGCGTTTCATCGTCACACCGCTCGGCCGATCAGTGAACCGAACAATGCGGTCGAGGCCATCGCGACGGCGCCCCAGAACACCACCCTGAAGGTCGGTTTCCAGATGCTGGCGCCGCCAGCTCGCGCCCCGATAGCGCCGAGGATGGCAAGACCAATGACGCAAGCAATGAATACGGCCCGTGCAGCCGTCCCGGCCGGCGCGAGCAAGGCGACGATCAGCGGCAGGGCCGCACCCGTCGCAAAAGTGACCGCCGAGGTTAGTGCGGCCTGAACTGGTCTCGCCATCACATGGTTTGCCAGCCCGAGCTCATCCCGCGCATGGGCTTCAAAGGCATCCTTCGCCATCATCTGTTCGGCGACCTGTCGCGCCAATACTGGCGTGATACCGCGCTGCTCATAGATCGCGGCGAGTTCGATCAGTTCGGCTTCTGGCTGCGTCGCCAGTTCGTGACGTTCCCGCGCCATGTCGGCTTCCTCGGTATCAGCCTGCGAGCTGACAGACACATATTCACCCGCCGCCATCGACATCGCCCCGGCCACAAGCCCAGCAACACCGGCCACAAGAATCTCATGGGAGGCGTTGGTCGCCGCGGCGACACCGACGATCAGGCTCGACGTCGAGATCAACCCATCATTGGCTCCCAGCACCGCAGCCCGAAGCCAGCCTATGCGTTCGATGAGATGATTTTCCTTATGAAGGGCGCGCATGAATGGTGCTCCGGCAGTGGACTAATGTTCTTTTGGTGGTGTCGTGCACATGGAGAGCCATTCGAGGCTATTGGTTCAATGCGCTCATATTGGAATTAGTATAAATCTATGCGGGACACAAGGTACGAACGCGGCCACCAATCACCGGCTATGCGCCATAGGCGGCGGCAGGGTCTTCGCGCCTTCGTGGCTGTCCGTCTGTAGGACCGTATCCTTCTTCAATCCGGTCTCTTCCATCAGATTGTTGAACTGCCGGGCGAAGACACGGGCAGCCGTGGCCCGATTTTCATAGTGCGGCAGAAACAGGTAGTCTTCGCCCGTTGCATCCGGATAGCGTTCGCAAAGCCGCTTGTAAGAAGTACCTGGCGCAGCTGCGCACGTTAAATATCGAGATTGAGGAAAAACGCGTACGGGAGTTGTTTCCGATTTATTTTCCCGATCTTCGCGGCCTCGCCAACAGGATTGAATTCGAGGCGTTGTCGCGTGAGATAGCGTCGGGGTAGCGGTTCCATTTGGAACTACCGCTCCAGCGATTGTCGCTTTCGAAAATACATTCGAATAAAGGATGCTGGGCCTGCGGGGCCCAGCATTTTTGTTATCAGTTCGGGTTTGGCTAGGTGCTAGCTGCCCCGGTTCCAAATGGAACCCACCCGAACATGCATGCGATCGGCTACAGCCAATGCCCCGATAGCGCGTTCAGTGTCAATCGGCACCCAACTTTGACCCCTCATCGGCGTGCAATGTTGACCCCGCTGCAGCATGAACTTCTTCGCCTCCAAGCTCGGAGCTGCGGAGCGTAGCGAAGCAGCGGAGAGATTGGAGGCGGGGTCAGTTTTCGACGCCGATCGTCATGTGTGAGCAGGGCCGGTTCACACGTTGTCGCATGGAAGCCATCGAAGGGGCCGCGATAGGGAATGAGCGCAGTGCGTTCAGCCTCGAAGGCCGCGAACACCGTCTGATCCTTGAACTCTGGATGCGGCTGCGCCCTCGCGTAAGCGATACAGCGATCGAGTAGCCAAGCGTTCAACTCTTCGTATGTCTTGAACTTGAGCCGCGGCGTGAAGAAGCGATCCTGCAAGGTTCCGACCTGGTTCTCAACCTGCCCCTTCTCCCAGCCAGCCGCCGGTGAACAGGCCGTCGGCTCTACGAGATGATGGCTCATCAACTGCATGAAGCGCCGGTTGAAGGCCCGCTCCTTCCCCACGAACACGGCATCGACTGCGGTCTTCATGTTGTTGTAGAACCGACCTTCGCCGATGCCATCCTCGATCGCCTCGTCCACAATGCCTACCGCCTTGCCCTCGACGGTCCGCCAATGCGCGATCCCAAGACGTCCAAGATCGAAACGGTAACGCCCATTGTGGACGCCGACGGCGGTGCTGCGGCGACAGCCATGAAACCGGCGAAGGCGGCAAAGGCATGAACCCCACCCCCGACCGGCGGAAACTTGATCGACACCGCGAATACTGAGATCATAAAAACTACATCCAACGGCGCCGCCAAAACCGCGCGCCGCCCTGGTCGTCATCGACCGGATCAAGTGGTCGCCATGCGCCGGATTGCATGGTCGCCTTCACCGGAATGCGCAGACACGTTAACTACTGGCCTAAAAGCAAAACAAAAGCTGATCTAAGGGCCCTGTAGGCCTCTTGCAAAAGCAGAACCACGAGAAACCGAGGAAGCAAATGAGCCATCTATACGGAGACGCCCACCGGTCGCTTCAGATGGCGTTCGATACGCGCGGGCTTGCCGATCGTTTGGAAGGCATGATCGTCAAATCCGAATTCGACGAGACGACGAAAGTGTTCATCGAAAGCAGGGACATGTTTTTCCTGACGACAATCGACCATCACGGCCGGCCGACCGTTTCCTACAAGGGTGGTGCACCCGGTTTCATTCGTTTGCTCGATCCTTCGACGCTCGTCTTTCCGAGCTACGACGGCAATGGCATGTATCTGTCGATGGGCAATCTCTCGTCCAATCCCGAGATCGGCATCCTGTTCGTCGACTTTGAAAGGCCATTTCGGCTGCGTGTGCAGGGGCGCGCCGAACTGATCAGAAGTGGACCCGAAGTGCAGTTGTTCAAGGAGGCCGAAATGGCGGTCAAGGTCAGCGTGACCGAAACCTGGATAAACTGCACGCGCTATGTTCACCGCTACAAGAAGCTCGAAACGTCGCGCTATGCACCGGGCGTAGAGCCTGTAACACCATTTTGCGAATGGAAGCGCATCGATTCAATGCAGGATGTGGTACGCTCAGCGGAGAGGGAAAAGGTCGAGGAAATCGGCACCACGACAATTGACGAGTGGATGAGCAAGGTTATGACCGGCGACAAAGGAGCCTGATGCCCTTGCGTTCGGTTCGTGCTGGATCGTCGAGCGCACCTTCATATTGTTGCAGCGTTGCCGACGCCTCGTGAAGGGTTTCGAATGCTGCGCTTGCGCACACGCCGCGTTGTGATCCTGGCGATGGTGCACATCATGGTTCGGCGATTGGCCCGGAATGAAATTTATGGCAAAAGCGCCGGACAGACTCTAAGTCCGCCGTACTCGGGTCGATTCGGCCCAGACGCAAATTCGCTTAGTTAGTTTAAGTACAAGGGCCCCGTTCGCGCTAGAGCCGGCCACTGTTGCGCGATGACGGTCCAAAAAATTGCCCTTGTTCGCGGACGGCGCAAAAAACTTGATGCCGTCGGAGGCGACGGCGGATGTCATTTACGGCATCATACCAGTCTTCTGAATATCTATACTTGGTAACCCAATGGATTTTAGCCGATGGGCAACGGCTGAGATTGGGTTAACACCTTGAACGATTGCCGCGCCCGGGATTCGGCGCATGGTGTCATGATTACAGCGTCAATGAATGATCAGCCCCCCGACCGAGTGGCCACATGGAATGTTAGTTCACGGCGCCTCTGGATCTCACCCCGTCTTTGGTCCGGCCGTCATGCGATAATTCAGGCTTGGTTTTGTTAGGCAGTGAACACTTCCGGCGTCAAGCCACCTAGGCTCGTATGCGGTCGATTTTGATTGTAGTCGATCCTCCAGGCTTCGATCCGAATGCCCGTCTGCGCCGCGCCTTCTGGATGGCGGCGCAAGTAGCCATCCGGCAGCCGAACAACAGCATCCGAGCCAAGTATGAGCGCTACATCGCCCGCGATCGCGACAACGCTGATCTGAAGCGCAAAGCGCTAACTGCCATTACCGCCAAGATGGCGCGCACCGTTCATGCCGTCATCAAAAGCGGTTCCGATTATCGGCCCTTCGTCGAAGGGCCGATGCCAAGTGGGAGAACCCCTATCCGTAAGGGTCGTGAGGGCGCATCAGCGACCCTGTAGATAATGCTCGGGTCTTCCGCTTGGAATTGCATCTCGTGTTGAGGACGGTGAGGGCCGATGTAGTTTTCCAGCAGGATGCGGTTCTTCAAGGTTTGGTGCCAGCGCTCGATTTTGCCTTGGGTTTGCGGAGACGTCATCGGGAATGCGGTTCCAGATCCGCGATGGCTTCGACGGCTTGTCGGCCAGCGCTTCGAGGACGATGCGGATCTTCTCCTCGGCTGAATATTGCTTGCGGGTGGCTCGGCGGATGTCGCGGACAAGCCGCTCGGACGGTGTCTCAGGCGTGCTGGATTTCTGTCTCATGCCAACTACTCAGGAGGGTGACGATGAGTCCGAATTTCTCCGCTCCTCAAGCCGCTAGTTTAGTCTCACAGGCGTTGATGTCGGAAAGCGCCGGTGGATGCGGGAGAACTGGAGGTGGTGGAATGAGTGGGCCGAAACCACACGCGAAATTGCGCCGCGTCGAAGAGCGCGACCGGACGCGGCGATGGCGATCCTCCCGGTCGTCGATCGTCCGCACTGCAGAGGGGAGGAGGCGGTGATGATCGGCGGCGATAATGTCGACCCGGCGCAGCCCGAACCGGGCCTTGCCGATCTGTCGCCGGCTTATTTCGGGCTCGTCATGGCGACTGGCATTGTCTCTCTTGCGGCCTTCATGATGGAGCATTCGCACATCGCGTTTGCGTTGTTCTATCTCAACATCGCGCAATACGCCCTTCTGTGTGTGCTGTATGGCCTGCGCGCCTGGCGTTATCCGCGACGGTTCTTCGGCGATATGGTCGCTCATTTGACCGGACCGGGCTATTTCACGATGGCGGCTGGCACCGGCATCCTGGCGAGCCAGTTTCTGATTCTCGACGAAAATGTTGTGGCCGGTGGAGCGCTGTGGCTGCTTGCCATTCTGCTGTGGATCGGCCTGATCTATACAATCTTCGTAGCCTTTACCGTGCGGCGCGAGAAGCCGACGCTCGACAAGGGCATCAGCGGGAGTTGGCTGCTGGCGGTGGTGGCGACGCAGGCGCTCGCCGTTTCCAGCGCGCTGCTGGCGGTACGCGTCGCCCAACCCTATCGGCTCGAACTCAATCTGCTGGCGCTGTCGATGTGGCTGTGGAGCGGCATGCTCTACATCTGGATGATGTCGCTCATTTTCTACCGCTATGCGTTCTTTCGTTTTTCTCCCGGCGATCTGTCGCCGCCGTATTGGATCAATATGGGCGCGATGGCGATTTCCACGCTGGCCGGCTCGCTGCTAATCCTCAACGCGCCGCATGCGCCTTTTCTGACATCGCTGCTGCCATTCCTGAAGGGTTTCACCGTTTTCTACTGGGCGACGGGAACTTGGTGGATACCCATGCTGCTGCTGCTCGGGGTCTGGCGTCACGGCTTCGAGCGTTTTCCGCTCCGCTACGATCCGCTCTACTGGGGAGCAGTGTTCCCGCTCGGCATGTATGCTGCCGGCACCTGGCAGATGATTCGGGCGATGGAGTTCGGATTCCTCTCCGGCCTGCCTCGCGCGTTCCTCTGGATCGCGCTGGGAGCATGGGCGATCACGTTTTTCGGCATGCTGCGGGCGCTCGTGCGGCTGGCGCCACGGTGGCGAGCGGCACGATATCGGCGTTGAATTGACGTGACACAATCCTCAGTGATTCGAACAGATCCGGTTCATCCGCGTTTGACGATCGGCGCGGCCTATCGGCGTTTTGGTCCGCGTCTGCTCGTCGGAATTGCGCTGCTGAGTCTTGTGCTCGGCGGCTGGTTCTGGTGGCACGGCGAAGCCGGATCATCCAATCTCACATGGACGCTTGGGACGCTCCCTGTTCTGCTCGCCTTGTTCGGGCAGATCATCGCATCGCTGCGCCGTGGCGATGTCGGGCTCGATGTCGTCGCGGCGCTTTCGATGTCCGCTGCCCTCGCTTTTGGGGAAACCCTCGCCGGCAATGTCGTCGCGCTGATGTATGCGGGCGGCCAGTTGCTCGAATCCTTCGCGGAGGCCCGAGCACGCCGCGAAATAACGGAGCTTCTTGGGCGCGTCGCCTTCACCACCATGCGCTATTGCGGCGATACGCTCGAAGAAGTGCCGATCGCCACCATCCGCCAGGGTGACCGGCTGCTGGTTCGGCAGGGCGATGTCGTTCCGGTAGATGGCCACGTCGCAGACGGCGTGGCAGTGCTCAACCTTTCGGCCCTCACCGGCGAATCGATCCCCAAGAGCCTCTCCCGTGGTGGCGAGGTGCTCAGTGGTTCGACACTTGTTGGCGCCGCATTCGATCTGATTGCGAGCCGGCCCGCAGCCGAAAGCACCTATGCTGGGATCGTTCGCCTCGTCGAGGCCGCACAGGCCAGCAAGTCGCCGATGGCGCGTCTGGCCGATCGCTATGCAATCGGCTTTCTGGCGCTCACGATTTCCATCGCCGCCGTTACCTGGCTCGCCAGCGGCGATCCGATTCGCGCCCTGGCGGTGCTCGTCGTCGCGACGCCCTGTCCGTTGATCCTCGCCGTTCCTGTGGCGATCATTTCCGGCATTTCTCGCACGGCAAAATCAGGAATCCTAGTGAAGGACGGCGCGGCCCTGGAAGCGCTGGCGCATGTGCGAACGGCGATCCTGGACAAGACGGGTACGCTCACACGAGGGCGACCGACGATCACCGCGATCAGAACAGGAGAACGGTTCACCGACAAAGAGGTGCTCGGCCTAGCCGCGAGCCTCGATCAAGCGTCGGCGCATGTCATGGCGACATCGCTCATCCAGGCTGCGACCGACGCGGGCCTCATGCTTCTGCCGCCCGCCGAGATCGCCGAACTTCCGGGCAAGGGTATCGAAGGAACGGTGGGCAGGCGACGCGTTGCCATCGGCGGCGATACTTATGTGCGCAATCGAAGCACCGGCGGCCACATGCTGCTTCACGAGCTGGACAATCATGACGGCGTGCAGTCTGTGGCGGTGGCGGTGGACGGTTTTGTCGCGGGCGTCATCCTGCTTCAGGATCAGTTGCGGGACGATGCGCGCACCACGCTCGATGCGCTCCGGGCAGCGGGAATAGAACGCATCATCCTCGCCTCCGGCGATATGACTCATATCGCGCAGAAGGTTGGCCGGTCGCTCGGCGTGGATGAAATCCTGGGCGATCTAACGCCGGAAGGCAAAGTGGTCGCGGTCCGTCGAGAAGCGGCGACGCGACCCGTCATGATGGTGGGCGACGGCGTCAACGATGCGCCGGCGCTTGCTGCCGCCGATGTCGGTGTCGCCATGGGCGCGCGTGGCGCGGCTGCGTCCTCCGAAGCCGCAAGCGTCGTGCTGCTCGTGGATGAACTCTATCCTCTTTCCACGGCGCTCGGCATTGCGCGCCGAACGCGCACCATCGCCCTTCAAAGCGTCTTCATCGGTTTGGGACTTTCTATCGTGGGCATGATCGTCGCGGCATTTGGCTATCTTCCGCCCGTGCAAGGCGCTCTGCTGCAAGAGGCGATCGACGTGGCCGTGATCCTGAATGCCCTTCGGGCTCTGAGATAGTCTGAGGGTTTCTTGGTAAGGTGCGATTTATGGTTTGATCCGTCCGGGCAAAGGGCGCGATGATTCCGCCACGCTGAATGCTTGCGATCCGAGTGTGTTTAGGTTGCGCTAAACAACATGAAAAGAGCTACCAAACCCGCGCCAGCCGCCGATCCGGCCTGCAAGCAGGCGATGATGCCGGACAGCATGCGAGATGCGCGCACGATAATTCTCGACCCGGGAGCAATTTGGTTGCGCAGGCGCTCCATCGATAATTAGCGGCTATTTACACTAGGTTTCGGCAATTTTCTCGATTTCATGGAGTTTCAGTTCGACCGTCACCTCGTCGAAACCCGCGAATGTCATCTCATAAAAAATATTGGCAAGGATCTGAGCGTCCGAGAGCTCGAGTTCGGGAGGACAATCGACGACCATCGAAAGCCATTCCGCCCAGGGTCTAAACTCAATTGCCCATTCCGTTGGATCACCGTCTTTAACGCCGACCACGATGATGATCGCTTGTGGCTTCTCGTCTTCAGAATATGCCCGCTTTAGCCGACACGTCATCTCCGTTACCCTCGGTCGTATGCGCGAAGCATTTTGAGGAAAGGCACATATCGGTCCGACGATTCCTTCCAGTAGAGCGTGGGTATGACGGTAAGAATTTGCTCGTCAGTTGTCGCGGCCAGGATTGATGCAACTGTTTCGGGATGAGTTTCTTTCGCCATGTAGATTCTCAAAGGTGAAGTTGTCTTAGAATGACCCTCAGTACAAATGTACATTCCCTGTCGAACTCGCGTCGTCGATCGTCATCGACTGTCATAGGAGGACTACTCGTGGAAAGCGGAACGCGAACGCGTTTAAGGACCTCACGCTCTATCACGAGGTCTCGGTGTTCGACGCTTCAAAGCAGTACTTCGAGTACATCAACTGCCATCCAAAGACCGGTGTGATGCGAGCCGTCTGAAATCGGCCGCATCCGACGCGAGACTTTATTCAGACTGCACTATTCGCCGTTCGCTTGACGCCAATTCAGAGCCGGGCATAGTGCGGCATGAGGGACGGTTGAACCGAATACTGTGACGAGGAAGTGCATGAAAGACGGGGCTGCATCGAGCCGAACGCCCGTTTGGCTTTGGGCATGGTTTGCTCTGGCGGCCATCGTATCTCTCGCCCCTCCGATCTACTGGGCGATGGACGGCAACACGACGCCCATATTCGGCGTACCGGCGGTCGTCGCCTATTTTCTCGGCTCCTCCACATTTACCGCCGCCAGTGTCCTGGCGGCTTATTGGGTCGATGTTAGGAGAGGTGAGATCGATCCATGATCATCACGTTCGGCGTTCTGACAGCGTTCTTTCTGATCATCGTCATCATTCTGCAACTCAGCAAACATCGGGATCGCGACTTCACCGACTACGCCGTTGGAGGTCGCGCATTCGATGCGCGCTACCAGGCCATGTCGCTGCTGAACACCTGGTACCCAGGGTCTATGTTCACGGCTTTCGGCGGCATGGCCGCCGCCTCCGGTGTGATCTCGTTCTACGTCCTGTCGTACAGCATGCTGATGATTGTCTTGCTCTACTTCATGGCTCGGCCCGTCTGGGTGTGGGGTAAGACGTTTGATTTGCGGACCCAGCCCGACCTGCTCGCCCTGCGCTTTGATTCACAACACATTCGCACCATCGCCGGCATCATCGGCATCGTTTCGGGCATTCCCTGGCTCGTGCTCGGCATGCAGGCGCTCGGCACGCTGTTCCAGTACATGTCGCTCGGCGACCTGTCGTTTTCCAATGCCGTCATCGTCGGCGTGGCCGTCATTGTAGTGCGCCAGATCTGGACAGTGCGCATGGGGATGAGCGGCGTGGTGATCTCCGATTTCGCGCAGGGCATCGCCGCCTACATCGGCGGCAGCTTGATCCTGGCCTTCTTGATCGGCTGGATGTGGTGGGCTCGCGACATCACGTTCGTCAGACTCGATCCGAAGCTGTTCGCCATCCCGAGCATCGGTTCGACGGAAGGCCCCTTGTATCTCTTCAGCCTGATGTTCACAGGCGCCATCGGCGGCTGGTGCTGGCCGTATATCTTTGTCCGGCTTTTTACGGCCGACGGCGTCAGCAGTTTGAAGAAGTCAGCTGCGCTGGCAAACCCATTGTCGCTGCTGTTCGGTGCGCTTCTCTTGATCTTCGGCATGCTCGCGTCGCGCGTCCCCGGCGTGGCCGAACGTCCAAACGACGTCTGGTTTATCGTCAGTCAGCAAGCCGGCGGCTTATGGCTGCTGGGTCTGGCGGGCGTTGTGGTGCTGGCGGCCTCCATGGGGCACACCGACGGCAATATCCAGGCAACCGGCGCACAGATCGCCAACGATCTCATCGGCAACTACTGGAAGCTCGACCAGGCTCAGCTCATCGTTATGGCCAAGATCGGCATGTTTGGATTGACGGCGCTGTCGGCGTGGCTGGCGTGTCTCAAACTGCCGGCGCTGTTCTCTCTCGGCGTTCTTGCCTACCAGGGTATCGTCCAACTCGCCGTGCCACAGTTCCTCGGCATCTTCTGGAAGCGCGGTAACAAGTATGGTGCCATTGGCGGCATGCTGGCGGGGTTCGCCATCGCCGTCGTGCTCGAACTCTTTTATCCTGGTTATCTACCGTGGGCTTACGGGCTGACGTCGGGCGCCGTGGCCATGGTCTTCAACCTCGCGGTCTACATCGCGGCAGCCTACCTCGTGCCGCAGAGCGACGCGGATCAAGCACGCGTGGACGCATTGTTCGCGACTGTCGACGAGCGCGGGCGACAGACCGTCTCCGCCGAGATTACACCTCACCTAGCATAGATGTTTGACCTCAGAGATTAGGGCATCGCGCGACGGTCGCGCGATGCCCTTACACCAGGCGCCTAGAGGTCGACGCGATTGCCGCCAGCGGAAGTCAATCGGCACGCTTTTCGCGCAAGAAGTCCAGAAACGTGCGCATCGCGAATGAGAGATTGCGCCGGCTCGGGTAGTAAAGGTGAAAGCCGGTCGTCGGCGGGCACCATGCTTCCAGCACCCGCACGAGCTTGCCTTCTTTGCGCGCTCCGGTCCATGGCGACCGGTGTCCGGATCGGCTCTCAGCCAATCAGCGCCGCGACCTGATGGAGATCGTCGAAGACCGCTATGGCGCCGGTTCAACCCTGATCACCAGCCAGCTGCCGGTCGATGCATGGCATGACGTGATCGACGAACCGACCTTCGCCGATGCCATCCTCGATCGCCTCGTCCACAATGCCTACCGCCTTGCCCTCGACGGTCCGCCAATGCGCGATCCCAAGACGTCCAAGATCGAAACGGTAACGCCCATTGTGGACGCCGACGGCGGTGCTGCGGCGACAGCCATGAAACCGGCGAAGGCGGCAAAGGCATGAACCCCACCCCCGACCGGCGGAAACTTGATCGACACCGCGAATACTGAGATCATAAAAACTACATCCAACGGCGCCGCCAAAACCGCGCGCCGCCCTGGTCGTCATCGACCGGATCAAGTGGTCGCCATGCGCCGGATTGCATGGTCGCCTTCACCGGAATGCGCAGCGACATCCGTCATAGGTTAGAATGTGCGTGTTTCTCATTGGTTCGTTAGCGTCCCTTTGCGAGGCGATCCTTGATCTTCGCAAGGCCAGCCTCAGCGCACATTTCATCTTTGTTGCCTCTGGGTGCCCCGCCGACTCCGATCGCTGCGATCACCTCGTCGCCGTTTTTGATCGCCACGGCGCCAGGAAGCAGAAATATGTTGGGCAGAGTCGCGTAAGCGGATGCATACGGGTTGGATTTCAGTGCTTCGACCCATTCACTGAGCTTATTGAAGTGGAAAAGAGGCGCAGACGCCACCGTCGTATAGGCTTTGCGAAAGCTCGCGTCTTTGGTGTGAATGGCGCTGAAATCGCCTTTGGCCCGCACCTTGATGTTACCGGCAGCGTCAACGATGGATACGCTCACGGGCCAACCTTTCTCCCGGCACACCCGAATCGCCTCGTTCGCTGCGTCCATCGCCAACTCCAAGTTCAGGATATGCGCAGACTTCTGGACTTGCGCGAACGCGCTCTCCGCCAAGTTTGATGAAAACGGCAAAGCACTTGCAAAGATGATTGCAAATCCTCTCCAACTCGATTTCAACATTTTCGTGCTCCCGTTCGATCAGAATTTAGTAGAAGTCCACCCTCGCCGCTCGCATCATACGGACGTCGTGAGATTGGTCAGCCATGCTGGTGACAGCTCAAGCAGCTTGGTTTCTATGTCTTTATCAAAGCCTGTCAGGATGAATACTGCGGAAAGCATGAGCAGACCGCCCAGCACGAACTTGCCGTTCGTGCTGGCACTTGCGAGCTTTCCGCGCATGCGGATCATCGTCTCGCGAGAAAGAACACCTACTGCAAGAAGAGGGAGTGCCGCTCCCGCGCCGAATGCGCTCATCGTCAGCGCCACTTCGGCAAGACTCTTGCCCTGTGAGGCCAAGACCGAGGCCGCTCCCAACGTCGGTCCAATGCACGGACTCCAAACGCTCCCGAGCAGCAAACCCAACAACAGTTGGCCGCCCAATCCGGAACTATCAAATTTGCCGAAACGGGCCTCGGTCCAGCCGCTAACGGGACTGGCCATCACAGCAAATCTTGCCTGAAGTTGCGGAGCCATCAAGATCACTCCAAAGATGGCAAGTAGAGTTGCGGCGAGCATGCGGAACACTTCTTCCGTGAGCCCCAGTGCAAATCCGACGGTCGCGACAAGCATCCCAATTGCAGTAAAGGAAACTGCAACCCCGACCGCGAGCGCGGCCGGTCCATAGCGGTGTTCGCTGAGCGCCGTTCCGAACACGATCGGCAGCAATGGAAGGACGCAGGGCGATAGCGATGATAGCAAACCTGCAAGGATGGCCAATATCATGATCTAGTTCCGCGTGGAGAGCAAAAGATCTTCAATCTTCTGAGCATCGGTGATGCCGACCGACCTACCCGTTTCCTTCTCTCCGTTGAATGCGATCAAGGTGCTTTGTTTCGTCACCTTCAACGTTCTCAGCGCGTCAGGTTGATGATCGAAATCGACCTGAAAGATTATGATTTTCTCATATGCAGCGTTCGATTTTAGCTGATCAAGGACCTCGTGTTGGGCCTTGCAATATGGACACCACGGCGCAAACACATCGACTAAAATTGGTCTCCCCTGCGCTTGCGCGTCCTCGAGTGCGTTTGCATCGAATGGTTTGGTTTCAAATGCGAACGAAGAAGTCGACCAAACCAATGCCAAAAGCGAACCTAAGAAAAAACGAGAACGACGCATTCTGAAATTCCTCCAATGCTTGCGAGGGGTTTACGCTGTTGCAATGACGATCGTTACACGAACCCGCAATCGCGCAGCAAACAACCGTTCATCGGTCGGTTGAACGATGCTGAGCCGGACTCGTCGGAGCGATGGATTATTCCCGTCACCGGCATTGGCTTTCGAGCGCGCGGCGCAATTTTTTTGATGACGTCGGAATAAAGCGCCGGCCCCCTGAGTCTTGCCCTTCGAACGACGATGTCACGGCTTTGCAGAAGGGAACTCTCATGGACGATAACGCTGACGGTCCCAAGGTAAATCGACGGCACGCATTGGAATGCATGCTTTGGGCGGGCACGGGCGTCCTTTGGACCGTGGCTGGCGGTGTTCCCAAGTCACTTTCATTACTCGATGATGCTGAGGCGGCCGCAGCGGCAACGAGCGGCTTCACCTTCATGCAGATTTCCGACAGCCATGTTGGCTTCGATAAGCCAGCCAATCCGCATGCTCTCGACACGCTGAAGGAAGCCGTCGGCCGGATCGATGCGCTGCCGGCGAAGCCGGCCTTCCTGCTACACACCGGCGATATTACGCACAGTGCAAAGCCCGCTGAATTCGATGACGCGAACCAGATCATAGGCGGCACGGGTCTCAACGTGCACTACGTTCCTGGCGAGCACGACATTACCGACGAGACAACCGAGAAAGCCTATCTCGAACGCTACGGCAAAGGCACCAAAGGTGGTGGCTGGTACAGCTTCGATGCCAACGGTATTCACTTCGTCGGTCTTAACAACGTGGTGAACTTGAAGCAGTTCGGTCTTGGATATCTGGGGCCGGAACAGCTTGAATGGCTCGAAGATGATTTACGACCGCTGAAGTCTTCGACGCCAATCGTCGTCTTCGCGCATATTCCGTTATGGTCGATTTATCCGACTTGGGGATGGGGCACAGACGATGCAGCCGTTGCGCTAGGCTATCTGAAGCGTTTCGGGTCGGTGACCGTCCTCAACGGTCACATTCATCAGCTTATGCAGAAGGTCGAAGGAAACGTGACGTTTCATACCGCGCGTTCCACGGCCTTCCCACAGCCGGCGCCTGGTGCAGCGCCTTCCCCCGGGCCACTCCGGGTGCCGGCTGACAAACTTCGCAGCGTACTCGGTGTCACCAGCGTGGCGTTCAAGAGAAACAATTCGCCGCTGGCTATCACCGACGCGTCATTGGCTGATTAGGCTTTTCCGACATGAGGCAGATAACGAATTGCGCTGCTATCGCGGTGCTGGGCCTGCTTGTTTCCGGTCACTCGCTCGCAGCCCCGGACGCATCACACGGCGAAGAGGTCTATCAGAGTTGCCAGGATTGTCATTCGTTAGACACAAACGATCTCGGACCGAGGCATCGCGGGGTTGTCGGCAGGAAAGCCGGCTCTATCCCGGATTACAATTACTCTCCCGCATTGAAGAATTCGGGCTTGACGTGGACGGAGGAGACGCTCGACAAGTGGCTGACGGATCCGCAGAAGCTCGTTCCCGGATCGAAAATGTTCTTTCATCTTGATGCTGCAAAGGATCGTGCGGACGTCATCGAATATCTGAAGGAACGAGCGCGCTAGCTCGATTGAGACTGTACATTCATTCTGGTCAGGTAATGCCCGCGTGAGGCGGCATGGACGACAAGCAACGATTTGCGGAAGTGGTGCTGCCCCACGTTGACGACGCCTTGGCTTTGGCGCGTTGGCTCACGGGTAATCGCACCGATGCCGAGGATGTCGTGCAGGAAGCCTGCATACGTGCCTTCCGAGCGATCTCGTCGATCCGCGATGCCGATCCGCGCGCGTGGCTTCTCGCCATTGTCCGCAACACAGCCTTCACTTGGATCGCCAAGAATCGGCCCAAGGTCATGGTGACAACCGATGACGAAGGAACGTTTGAGCGAGCCGGCTTGGAAATGGTTGGACCGCAGGCCTCGCCGGAGTCCATGCTGATTGAGAAAGCGGATTCCGAGCACCTTCACAATGCCATCGCGACACTGCCTATCGCGTATCGCGAGGTCTTGGTCCTGAGAGAGATTGAAGGACTTAGCTATCAGGAGGTCGCAAAGGCTCTCTCGATTCCCATCGGAACAGTAATGTCGCGCCTTGCGCGTGCCCGCAGCCTGCTTATTCAGCGCATCGGGATGGCAGGCACCGGAAAGGCGGGTGTCGCATGATCAAACCTACATCATGGTCGTCTCGAGAGGAGTCGCTTCTTCTGCTGAATGCTTACATCGACGACGAACTCGATGCGGCATCCGCGCTGGACGTGGAGCGTCGCCTGGAAAGCGACGCGGCGCTCGAAGCCGAACATGATCGTCTTAAGCAGTTGCGGAGTGCCTTGGCTTCACAAGTTGCACACGAGCGCGCCTCGGATGATTTAAAGCGTCGTATCGCGCAAATTGCAGATCCGCCTGGGGCGGTTGTCGTGCCGCTTCGTTCATCGTTCGAAACGCGTGGTGGCTGGCGTCGGCTGGCCGTGGCCGCGGCGCTCGCAGCTTTCGTTGCGGGGGCAGGGACGTACGGTATTCTGCGTCAAGATCCCGTATCGAATGATGTCGCGGCAATCGTCGCGGATCACCGGCGCGCGTTGCTGGCAGCAACACCCTACGACGTCGCATCGAGCGATCGCCATACGGTGAAACCTTGGTTTGACAGCAAGCTTGCGCTCTCGCCACAGGTTGTCGATCTCGCCGCCTCGGGATTTCCGCTCGCGGGAGGCCGTGTCGAAATTCTCGATGGGAAGGCCGTCCCGGTCCTGGTTTACCAGCGCCGTGCCCATGTCATCAGTGTCGTTGCGGTGCCTCGCGCCGGAACGGGCGTCGCGGCCCCGCCGTCGCTTGCGGAAGCTCGCGATGGATATTCTGTGATCCGGTGGCGGGGACGGGATTTCGACTACTTTGCCGTCTCAGATATTGCCGAGAGCGAACTTAGCAATTTCGTTGCACGCTGGCGCGACGCCGCCATCGATCATTGATCGTCGATGGAGGTTTTGGGTTATTAGCTGCCGATAGCAAGTCGAAGCTCGTTGAACTCGCGAAGCGGATTTCAATCAGTAGCGAGGTGACGTGTCTATCATTCACGGCGGAACTAGGCGAATCCGGCTATCTTGAATCGCGCACGATCTTAATACGTTAAGTTCGCTAGTATCGCGCGCGCCATCATCGCCCGTCGCATCGTCAGACACGCTCATGCGCACTAAGGCGTCGTCGATTTATTCATTTCCTCAAGCGCCAGAGCAGAATGGGCAAAGGCGCCGCCCGCTCGCATTTCAGCGGCGACCCAGATTGCTTCCATCAATTCCTTCTGCGAAGCGCCATGGCGCAATGCCGCCTTGGTGTGCCCCTTGATGCAGTAAGGACATTGCGTGACGTGCGCGACGGCGACCGCAATGAGCTGCTTGACCTTTACTGGAAGCGCCCCTTCGGCGAATACCTTCTGACTGAATGCTTGGAACGCTTTTTCAGTTTCGCCTGAGAGCTCACGGCGCTTATTCGCAAGCTCAGTGGTTGCAGTTGGATACATTCCGTCGGACATCGATCTTTCTCCTTTTTGCGATGCTGGCTATCCCACATCATTGCGAACGGCCCGCCGTCTACAGACGGGGTGGCGCGGATCAGCCTGACCCGCGCCATCTCTTCAACTCAGTGCGCCGGTTATGGCAGCGTCCAGACGGTCAACGTACCGCCGAGAGCCGTGTAGTTGCTGAGGGCTGAATAGCCGCCAACTGTTCCCAATCCATCCGTCGGGTTGGTCAATCCCGCCGCGAGGCCGATGCCGGCCCAACCGCCGACGCCCGAGAAGACGCCGATGTACTGCTTGCCGTTATGTTCGTAGGTGAACACGTTGCCGATGACGCCGGAAGACGTCTTGTACTTGTACAGTTCCTTGCCATCCTTCTGATCGACGCACTTGAAGTACCCTTCGAGCGTGCCATAGCAGGCGATGCCACCGGCTGTCGTAAGCGCACCCGACCACACCGAGAACTGTTCGGGCTTCGACCAGACGATCTTGCCCTTGCTCGCGTCCCAAGCAATGAAGTTACCCATGTGGCCTTCTTCACCCTTCGGCGGATACATCGACAATGTTGCGCCAACGTAGGGTTGTCCTGCAGTGTACGAGACTTTGAATGGCTCGTAGTCCATGCAGACATGATTGGTCGGCACGTAGAAGAGGCCCGTCAACGGCGAATACGAAGCGGGCTGTTCGTCTTTGCTACCGAGGGCCGCTGGGCAGATGTCCTTGGAGTTGACGTCTTGCCCATTGTGGAACGGCGATTTGGTGTCGACTACCTTCGGCCGCCCATATGTCGGACTCTGCGGATCGAGATCGATACCCGTCGTCCAGTTGACGACCGGATCGAACTTCTCCGCAACCAGCGGAACGCCCGTCTTGCGGTCCAGCGTGTAGGCAATGCCACTGCGATCGAAGTGAACGAGCGCATTATGCTTCTGACCTTTGACGTCGAGGCCATCGACGAGGATCATCTCGTTGACGCCATCGTAGTCCCACTGGTCAAAGGGCGTCATCTGATAAGCCCACTTCGCCACGCCCGTCTCGGGATCGCGGGCAAAGATCGTCATCGTCCACTTCTGGTCGATCGGCTTGCCGTCCGGCCCCGCACGCTGCACCGAGTTCCAGGTTCCGGGATTGGCCGTTCCGTAGTAGATGAGGTTTAGCTCGGGATCGTATGAATACCAGCCCCAGGTCGAGCCACCACCAATCCGCCATTGGTCGCCGTTCCAAGTCTTCAGCGAGCTGTCCTTGCCGATCGGCTTTCCGAGCGACGTCGTCTTTTCTGGATCGACAAGCATGTCGCGATCCGGACCAGTGGAGTACGCGGTCCAGGCGAGCTTGCCGTCCGAGATGTTGTAGGCTGTCAAGCGACCGCGAATGCCAAACTCGGCGCCTGAAATTCCGACAATCACCTTGTCCTTGACGATGAGCGCCGCGCTCGTGCCGGTTTCGCCTTTCTTTGGATCACCGTTAACAGCTTTCCAAATTTCTTTACCCGTCTTGGCGTCGAGGGCGACGAGTGTCGTGTCCGCCTGATAGAGGAAGATCTTGCCGTCCGCGTACTGCACACCGCGATTGACGGTGTCGCAGCACATCACTGGTATGACGGAAGGATCCTGCTTCGGCGTATATTTCCAGACGATCTGTTGGCTCTTGTCGAGATCGAGCGCATAGACGACGTTAGGGAATGGCGTCGTCAAGTACATCATGTTGCCGATGACAAGCGGCGATCCTTCGTGACCTCTGAGAACGCCTGTCGAAAAGCTCCATGCTGTCTGCATCTTTCCGACATTCGACGTATTGATCTGATCAAGCGTGGAATAGCGATGGTTGGCATAATCGCCCTGCTGCATCGCCCAGTTCTTCGGATTCTTGACGGCCTTGATGACGCTGTCGTTCGCAAGTGCCGGGACTGCGGCACACGAGAGCAAGCTCAGCCCGCAAATCATCGCAGTTATTCGCATTGCATTTCTCCATAAGCGTAGCGCGTCCCGTCAGTCATACATTTGGGTCTGCGCTTAGGGAATTTGAATATCTAATCACGTTTTCGGGTGCGAACCGCAAATGCGCGTTGTCTATAATTCGCCACGCTCGACGCATGAGCATATATATCGCAATGCGATGTTATTAAAAATGCTCTTATAATCTAGGGCTTTATGCGACGCCCCATGCTGCACCGGATGCGTACGACAATCTTATTCTGCGACGAACAAGCGACCGACCATCATTGATAACATTCATTGACAATGTATCTTTTGGTGCAAAGATAAGCGGGCATCGGGTTTCAACATCGATGTCGGCGAGCCGGTGCAGATGGCGTTTGTTGCTCGAATTGGACTGTTATTGCGTGATGCCCTGGCGTTTGTCGCCACCACCACTGTTCGCCTCGCTATACCGATCGAAATTTCGAATGGCGCGAGCCGGCCCGGTGCAACGGCAGCAGATGGAAGCTGGGATGTCACGCTGACGGCCGGCAAACTGGACGGCATGTGGCGAGCGAAGTCGGCACGATGAAATATTTCTATGGCGTCCATTCCGATATGACCGGCATCATTCATGTCGTGAGGGAATAGCAGACGCTGAAGGTCAAGAAAGTAGGTCTGTCATGTCGCAAATGACGACGGAGCGATTAGCCAGCACTGTGAAACAAGGCAATGAAAGCCTGCGCCGGATCTTCGCCGCCTACACGATATCCGCGACGGCATGGCTTCTTTTTGCGACGTTCATCGGGATTGTGCTTGCCTACAAGTTCGGAGATCCGGAGTTCGGCCCCGGAGAATGGCTGACGTTTGGCCGTCTGCGTCCAATCCACACGAATGGCACCTTTTACGGCTGGGCAAGCATCGCACTTGTCGGCCTTGCTTATTACGTCGCCGTTCGCAGCAGTCGCACCTCACTGTACAGCCCGCGCTTAGCGTGGCTCGGATTATGGTTGTTCAACATCGCGGCGTTTGTCGGAACCATTGCGCTTTTCCTCGGCTACAACGATGGAAATCTTGAATACCGCGAGTGGCCGTGGCCCGTACGGGTGATCTTTCTCGCAGCTCTGTTGGTCACAGCCTGGAATTTACTTGCCACGGTGGCGCAACGAAGTACGGACGATATCTATCTTTCCAACTGGTACACGATGGGTGGCGTCCTCTGGACGTGCATCATCGCGGTGGTGGCGATTCTTCCGTGGTACCAATACGGACTCGGACAGGTTGCCGTATCCGGCTTCTACATGCATAACGCGGTCGGCATGTGGTTCACGCCACTCGCGCTTGGCACCTTCTACTATGCGCTGCCCAAGCTGCTCAGTCGGCCGATCTATTCCTATGCGCTCGGCATCTTCGCGTTCTGGACCAACCTCGTATTTTACCCGATCATCGGCGCGCATCATTTCTTGTTCAGCCCGCTTCCTTGGTGGTTGCAAACGACGGCCATCGTATTCAGCGTCGCCATGCTCGTTCCGGTGCTGGGGGGCAGTGCCAATTTCCTGCTGACCATGCGCGGATCGTACGGCGAGTTGCGCCACTCCTATCCGCTGATGTTCATATTCGTGGGCGTGCTCGGTTATCTGCTCGGTTCGACGCAAGGAACGTTCGAGGCGTTCCGCTCATTGCAAGCGGTTTGGCATTTGACAAACTACACCGTCGGTCATTCGCACCTCACCATGTATGGCTTCGTCAATTTTGCCATTTGGGGCGGCATCTACGCCTTGCTCCCCGCGGCGACCGGCAGGCATTCGAGCCAACTCGGCCAAGCTTTGCATTTCTGGATGGCGCTGGTCGGGGTCATCATCTACGTCCTTTCATTGTCCATCGGCGGCACCATCCAGGGATTGGACTGGGAAAACAAGTTGCCGTTTATTCAATCGGTCATCGACATGCAGCCGTTTTATGTCTGGCGCGGCGTTGGCGGCGTGCTCATGTTCCTGAGCCATTTGGTGTTCGCCTGGAACGTTTGGTGCATGACCCTCGGCTCCAGCGCACGATCGACGCCACGGGTTTCGGCTTCAGCCCATGAGCGGGCCGCATGAACAAGCTCGTTTTGATCGCAGGTGGTTCGACGCTGGTCTACGCAGGCCTCGCATTGATGATGGGTGTGTTGCCGGGAATGTTCCTATCGCGCACACCGCCTGGTCCCGGCGTGAAGCCCCTCACCGCCATCGAGGATGAAGGCCGCGCCATGTATGTTTCCAACGGCTGCAGCTACTGCCACACTCAGCAGGTGCGCCCGTTGACCCAGGATAAGGTCTTTGGGCGACCATCCGCACCCGGCGACTTTGCCTATCAGACGCCGGAGCTTCTGGGTTCGGAACGGACCGGCCCGGACCTCACCAATATCGGGGCCCGACAGCCGAACGCGGTCTGGCAGTACATCCACCTCTATAATCCCCGAGCGGTAGTGCCGCAGTCGATCATGCCGTCGTTTTCCTGGCTGTTCGAGATCGTAGACAAAGCGCCATCGGGCGTCACTCCAATCCCTGTGCCCAAAGCGTATGCTCCAGCCCATGGCGTGGTCATTCCCAGCCATCAGGCGCAAGCTCTGCTGGCGTACTTGATGTCGCTCAAGCAGACGCCATGGCCTGAAAATTCAGAGGCTGCAAACAGTCATGCCGCAGTCTCACCGGCGCCGGCGAGGGCTCCAACCTCCGCCGCTATGCCGACGGGCAGCGGATATGATTCCAAGAAGGCGCAGCAGTTGTTCAGCGCCAATTGCGCAGTCTGCCATCAGGAGACGGGCGAAGGTTTGCCCGGCGCATTTCCAGCTCTCAAAGGAAATGCGGTCGTCAATGATGCGGATCCGGCAATGCATATCCATACCGTCTTGTTCGGCCTCAAGGGCGCAACGGTCGATGGCGTCAAGTACGATAGCGAGATGCCCGATTTCGGCGGCACACTCAACGACGCCGATATCGCGAACATCATCAATTATGAGCGCAGCTCGTGGGGTAATCACGGCAAGCAAATTACCGACAAGGAAGTGGCAACGATACGCGCCAAAGGGAAGTGAGCGGAGAGCATCATGGAACACCATATGGCAGGGTCGCTGCTCGGCAATCTCATGATCATCGCGGTATCCGGTGTCATTACGATCGGATGTTTCGTCGCCATGTTCAAAATGTTATTGTGGCCAGGAGAAACCAACCGCCGACACCCGAAATATAATATCCTGCGCGACGACAATCGGGATTGAGGTGTGGTCATGGAAAAGCCGCGCGTGCGCGTTTATCTCGATGGCGGTGCGCAACCGATTGTCGATCAAGAGCTACCGACAGATGTGGCTTTGGACACGACCGATCTTGCCGACGGGCCGCATCTGCTAACGATCCTGGCGCGCGGCGAAAGCGGGGGTGAGGGCGTCAAGGAAATCCCGTTCATGGTTCACAATGGACCGGGGATCATCGTCTCGGGTTTGCGCCCGCATTCAACACGCCGCGGCAATATCAGTTTCAGGGTCGATGCTTTCAGTGCGGACGATCCGTTCGATCCACGTCGCGCTGAAGCGCGCTCATCGATCCCTGTCTGGGTCTGGGTGCTGTCGCTTTTCGTGGTTGCTTGGTCGGTATGGTATGCGGCACGCATGCTGGATGTGCCGGCAGAGTTCGCCAATACGCCAACCTATGGTGTTCAAAATGTCCATCCCGGGAACCCCGGATAGACCGCTCTGCTCGTTGTCTGAGTGTCGCGCATCTGAAAAATGACGCTGGTTGTTAAGCCGTGCTCCGAAACCAGATCGGCAAATCAGGCAGTGGCGAATGGAAAAGAAAGTGTTCTCGACACATTTCAGGAAAGAATATCGAAGGTGACGTGCATAGCCTTCTCGTATGAGCGTCGCGCTACCTCACATCATATGACCAGCGCAGGTTCTTTAAAGAAGGAGGCGCGTATGCCGCGGAAATCCGTTCCTGTTTCGCATCTGCGTTTGAAGCGTGCCTATGAGCCCGCGGCACCAGAGGATGGCATGCGCATCCTTGTCGACCGGCTCTGGCCTCGCGGCATCAGTAAGAAGAAGGCTTCTCTGGACGAGTGGGAGAAAGAAATCGCGCCGAGCACTGAGCTGAGGCAATGGTTCGACCACGATCCGGAGCGCTGGACAGAATTTCAGCGCCGCTACCGCTCTGAGCTTCAAGACCATGTCGACATCCTCGACCACATCCGCGCGTTGGCCAGAAAGCAAACAGTCACGCTCGTCTACAGCGCGCATGACGAGAAGCACAACGATGCTGTGGTCTTAAAGGACGTTCTCATGGAAGAGAACAAGTCGAGTCGCTAAGGCTTGCAAGTCGTCATGTTCATCGCGTGTGCCATTTCGAAATATCATCGTGTCACCTTGTTTAACGTGTCACGACATTAGCATGCCGAAACGGGCGACTGTCAGCATTGCATCTTCCACCGCGCTGGACGGTGATGAAACGCTCGATGCCCTGGTGAGCGCGATCCGTGCCTGCCGCGTCTGCCACGAGCGACCCCATCATGGGAAGCCGATGGCCCATGTGCCGAGGCCAGTCTTGCCGGTGTCGGTGTGAACCGGCATTGTTCGCACATGACGATCGGCGTCGAAAACTGACCCCGCCTCCAATCTCTCCGCTGCTTCGCTACGCTCCGCAGCTCCGAGCTTGGAGGCGAAGAAGCTCATGCTGCATCGGGGTCAACATTGCACGCCGATGAGGGGTCAAACTTGGGTGCCGATTGACAGTCCGATGTCTTCATCTGACGCTCAAACGAGATCAACAACGCGCTTCTGAGCAGCGGCATCGGCTTCAATATAGCGCTGTGTAGTGCTGAGCGCCTTATGGCCGGCAAGAGCCTGAACGTCTCTGAGCGAGCCACCAACCGTGGAGATCTTACGGGCCGCGTTCGTGATGAAGGTCCGCCTTCCAGAATGGCTGGAACAGCCTTGCAGTCCTATTCTGCGGAACCATGCTGCAAACAGATTGACGATGGCGGCAGAAGAGAATTGCTCTGAACGTTCGGTGACGATGACGTAAGAAGAAGATCCTGCCTGCCTCTGCAACTCTTGCAAGGCCGCTTTCAGTTCTTTGTTGAGAGGAATGACCCGTCCAGATTTACCCTTGCTGGCTGCGTTCCGGAGATGAATAGCTTCGCTCAATTGACCTTGAGCATCCGTGACCATTGCCCATGTGAGGTTTGCAATTTCTTTAGCCCTCAGACCGGCTTTGATAGAGAGCAAGGCGATCACCTTGTTGCGCAGCGGATAGCGCGTGCCTTTCAGCATCATGAAGAGAAGAGCGACTTGGCTCTTGCAAAGTGTCTTTGCTTGTTTCGTTAGACCCATGTTCAACTCATTATGTTTTCAGCTTCAAACCAACTGAAATAATGAGTCTGGATGAGTCCTGGAGCAAGCGACGCAGAAAGTGACTCGATTTCAATCAGTTGGTGGGACTCATTGTAAAATATAGATTTCACAACGAGTTTATGGCCAGGATCAGAACATGGGATTTTTTTTGGTCTTTTGAACTTTAATTCTTGCGCTACAGTGGATTCATCAGCTCGTAGATATTCATTCAAGCACCAACGGCCAGTTGCTGATCTTGTGATACTATGATTTCAGATTGAGATTATTGATCAACTCGCAATAATTCATTGGACCTTAAGAGCAGCTCATAAGGATTAAGCAGTACCAGTAGCAATTGATGATCTCAGGTTCCTACTGGCAATTTGTATTCTTATAATTGCTCGTTTCTCTAATTTCTAATTTTTAGCTCTAGGTCCGAGCGAAGCTCGTTGAACTCGTGAAGCGAGTTCAACAAGTACTCTTAATGATACCTCTCATCCACGGTGAAAGGCACACTTTGCCCTTCGATGGCGAAGCGTTCCTTCCTGAATCCTTCATTCACGGAGCCAAGACACATTTGATTAGAGCAACTCGCCAAAAGGCGAGGAGGGGCGGTTGGGCGATCTCCCTTTATACTCTGCTTTATCCAACGCAGATGCTGGTCGCCATCAAACGACATTCCAGCAAGCTTCCAGGTTGTGGGTTGTCACAGATCCTGGTCGTGTCGAACCTCAAGGTTCGACTTTTTTGTAGCAACGATCGCGGGACTGCGATCTTGCTGCGTGCCTCGCTCCCGTCCGAGGGCGCTTCTTCTTCGCATTTTCACGTGCGGTATAGGGCTATTACGTGCCGCCCTTGGAAGCTAGCTTTTCGAGAGTACCTCAGTTTTTCTGGATCCCGTAGCTATTTAGTATTCACCAGCGATCGATTTGGTCTAGCGACGACGATAATGCAAAATATTTTGCGATTTATTCCGTTTTTTTTGCCAACATGCGAGGCCATCGCAAAAGTTCCAAATGGAACTACTGCGCGACGACGTGGCGTCATCACTCCCATTGCAATCTCACGCACATAGCGACTGATTAGATTCCCATATGGTAATGATTCCTGGCGCGTTTCGGAGATGCCCATGAGAATCATTTCGGCAATTCCAAGCGGTTATTCCAGAGTGAACTTTGCTCGGCAAAGCTATTGTCGCCCTTGTCATCCTCATCGGATGTCGCAGGAATTCGACGAGACGTTACAGCATGCCTCAGGTCGAAAGGGTACGAAGCGCACAGGGACGAAGGGCAGATGATCGGATCTGGACTCCTAAGCCTGGCATTGACCGTATGCATCGTCCCACTTCTTTATAACGCGTGGCAAGGGCGCAAGCCAAAATCCTTGCCTATTGAGATGCCGAGCGAAGCGTTCGATCTGATTGACGCTGGTGCCGGCATTCTTGGCGAGCGTGAAGATGTTCACTCTGCCTTGCGAGAGTATCCTTTCCTTGCTCGAGATACCCGTGGTTAGACAGGTACGAGCGAGCAACAGCGCGGTTTCAAATAATTTTTGCGTTGGGCCGATACAATCAACCAACACTTGCAACAAGGAACTGTTGCGAATAATCGAATTTAATTGCAAAGACCTGTGCAATAATGATCGCCGCATTGATCACGAAACTGGGTATTGCTCAGCTTATTTGGTTCTGGCAGTAGAGGTCGCTGTCTTTGTCATGATCCTCTCTGTCAATTCGAAGATCGGGTTCCCGTGGTGACTGCCGACGAGTTAGGCCAATTGCTGCAACGCGTCGGTCGGCACGATCGACAAGCGTTTGCCGAGGTCTATCAAGCCACAAGCGCGAAACTTTATGGAATCGTGCTTCGTATCTTGTCCCGCCGTGATATCGCTGAGGAGGTATTGCAAGAGGTCTTTGTGAAAATTTGGGAGCGCGCGGCGGATTACGATAGCTCTAAGGCTTCGCCAATCTCTTGGATGGCTGCAATCGCCCGCAATCGCGCACTCGACGAAGTAAGGCGTAAGCTACCGGTGGCGATCGAAGATTATCCCGAGATACAGGACTATGCTTCTGAAGACGAAACAGCGTTAGCAGCAACGATGAGAAACGAAGATGGGCGCCGCCTCGCCGAATGCCTACAACACCTCGATCCGGAACGACGGCAAATGGTGCTTCTTGCTTACTGCGACGGTTTTAGCCGCGATGAATTGGCCACAAGATTCGCTCAGCCCGTGAACACGATCAAAACGTGGCTTCGCCGGTCGCTTGCCCAGTTGAAAGGCTGTCTCGGGTCATGACTGGTGACGAAGATCTTGATGGTCTCGCGGGTGAATACGTGCTGGGCACGCTCGATGCCGATGAGCGAGCGGCCGTGGCTGCGCGTCGCTTGCGCGAACCTGCGCTTGATATGGCAATTAGGGGCTGGGAAATACGACTGGCGCCGTTGTTTGAATCTGTTCCGGAGGTAATGCCTTCGGCAGCTCTATTTCCTCGAATTGAAAGCCGCATCGAAAATAATCTTGTGGAGCCTCGGTCGGCGATCATCATCGATCTGCGTCGGCGGGTTAATTTCTGGCGAGGCGCAGCAATCGCTGCAGGCTCGATTGCCGCGGCTTTTGCCATCGCGATCGGTGCACAGCAATTTCCGCCCAAGGAAAAGACGCCGAACCTTGTCGCGGTTTTGCAGAAAGATGCAGCATCACCAGCCTTCCTTGTGACGGTCAATGTCGAAAATAGGACAATGACGGTACGTCCAGTCGCGGCAAAGAACGAGTCTGGCAGGAGCTACGAACTTTGGTTGGTGCAGGAAAGTCTCGGCACGCCAAGATCACTTGGGATTATCGATGAGGAAGGCGCAATCTCGCATCCCACTCTTGCGGCTTTTAAACCCGAAGTGATCAAAAGCGCGACCTTTGCGGTAAGCCTTGAGCCGGAAGGCGGCTCTCCTACCGGGCAGCCCACGGGACCAGTGCTATTTGCAGGTAAACTCATCCCCGCAACCTGACCGGCTCTCTATGTTGGCCGAATATCTGAAACCATTTTCTTAGTGACCCGTATCTCCGGACGGCTCCCCAAGAAGCCATTCCACGTAAATCGGAGAAACATCTCATGACGATATCCAATCGCGCTGTCATTGTTGGCACAGTCATTTTTGCGGCATCGCTGTCATCCGGCATGATTGCCAATTCATTCGCTAGGGAAAAGACCGTCGAAGTCGGAGGAGCAGCGATGTTTCCTTCGAAAAACATCATACAAAATGCGGTAAACTCTAAAGATCACACGACGCTGGTGGCGGCCGTGAAAGCGGCGGGCCTCGTTAAGACGCTTGAAGGTCGCGGACCATTCACGGTCTTCGCTCCAACCAATGAAGCCTTTAAAAAATTGCCGAATGGAACGGTCCCAAACCTGCTTAAGCCTGAGAACAAGACGCAACTGAAAAACGTACTGACATACCATGTTGTCCCCGGTGACTACTCAGCTGCAAAAATTGCCAGCGAAGCAAAGGCCGATGGCGGCAAGCTGGACCTCAAAACGGTAGAGGGCGAGCACATCACGCTAATCGGAGACAACGCGGGCGGCTGGTGGGTCGTCGATGGCAAGGGCGACAAGGCCAAAATCACGATCGCCGATGTCAGGCAATCGAATGGCGTCATCCATGTCATCGACGGCGTCCTCCTTCCAAACTAGGATATTTAGAGGCCTTTGATGACGGGGCCTTCACGCCCTGCAGGCTCCTCGGTCCGACAGATCGGCGCTCGATCGGTCGGACCTATTCGTTGAAATCAAGCGTAAGCAAGAAAAGACCCGGCCCGAATGGGGCCGGGCAAGGAATGTCCCGGCACTGCCTGCAAGCATGTCAGTGTCGATTGCCAAAGCTACGGTCGCCGTTTGGCAGAGTTTCAAAGTAGCGGGACGATCTGCCCGGCAGAGTGGTTCAGGCGGATTGTGACAACCTGCCGGACGCGCGTCCCGCCCCCTTGCGGCCTCCGTTTCGAGCGCTTGATTGGATCGTGAGATGCGCGAAGTCGCACAGTATTGAAACGTTTCGCATCCTTGCTCCGTAGCTACCAAAGCCATAAGACCAACGTGGCCTTGCGACGCCTGGTTGCTTGGAAAATGTCGGTTCAATAGATTTTTTGGAACATCCTTCGGCGCATGTACTTCTGAGTTTACATACGAGGAACTCGCAGGAATGCTAGCAATCATTCTTTCGGCATGTTTGGCGAATGATCCTCATATTTGCCGGAATTACAGGATCGCGCTAGATTCAAATATAGATAACACGGCAAGTTGCACCATGAATGCGCCACCGCATTTCGCAAAGTGGGCCGAGGAGCATCCCGGTTGGAAAATCAAGCGCTGGCGCTGCACCGATTCAAGCGAGAACGACATCTAACGTGACGTGAGTGGACGGGCACGTAGCTTACAGCCCGCTAATAACGGTCACGCGTTTTTTTTGGAAAGGTCGCTTCACTTTGTTCGCGGATAGAACCTACCGGACAGAATTAGCTTACTGGGCGCCTCATATAATAATTCACGCGCATGCAAATATTGTTTTAAACCGATAGCTATGGGGCGACTAAGCTGGTCAGGGTTTTTAGTCCCCAAACCCCTGCAAGTTGATCACGAGCTCTTTTGAAATCGGCAGCCAAGCATCAATCAGGCGAACATCAAACACGGGGTGCAATTGATGGTTCCCAAACAAAGCCTTCAATTTTTGAGTTTGACTTAATTTATGTAAGCGACGCGAACGACGTATGATCATCCTCTCCTGGCAGATGCGGCGGTTTCGAAGCCTTATAATACGCCCGAGCGTTCGGCGTCAGGGGAATGCGAGCAGACTGGAATTCCAGGCAGGCTGACCTGTCCACGGCGCGACGCCTTTTAGATTGAGCGATGCGAATGATGATAAGCTCTATGACCTATCCAAAAATGGCGGCCATCAGTTTGTTGGACTGCCGAGCGAAGAGCGCGAGCAGCCGTGGCCCTAAACTTTCTCGATCTTCGGCGGCTGCCAAGAACTGTCGAGGATAGGCTCTTTGCCCCAATATGCGCGGATGTAGAGGGAGAATTTGCCATCGGGCGCCGGAAGCCAATTCACCTCTTTCTCGCCGCCTGGCGATTTAGCTCCGATATAGAGCGTCAACGAGCCATCCGAGTTTCGTTTGAGATTTTTGTTCTTAGTGCCTAGCGAATAGCGTTTGAGGTCGTTCGGATGAAAAAGGTGCTTGTCGTTGTACAAGGTGAGTGACCAGAAGCCGTTGACTGGCGGCTCCTGGCCAGGCGTGAACGTGACCTCATAGCTGCCGCTGCCGTTCAGCTCCCCGTTCGCGCCATCGTAGTCGGTATAGAAATACTGCGTTTCATTGGGGCGGTTATCGAACATGTTCGATTTTGCCGTCCCGGTTCTGTTGAAGTAATCAATCCCCCACTGCGCATTGTTGGTGGAGCGGTTCCAGCCATTGCCGGCGGGCCGACCATTATGCCTCCATTCGAAGAACGGCTTGATGACGGCGTGGTCGGTCTCGACGGCGGTGTCGACGAGCAGCTTCTTAAGATCGGCATCTTTTGCTGCCGTATCGAACAGCAGCCGAAATTGGGCGTAAAGGGCTTCTTCGCCGGGCAAGGGGTCGACGATGTCGAGTACTTCGCCGAATTCGTCGGAGAACTTTTCCGGGACCACCCATTTTGTTTCTTCGCCCGAGGATTTGGGCCCGAGGATGTCGGGCACCTTGCTCCATTCGATCGTCTTCATCTGCCCTGTGAAGTCTTTCAGCGGATAGACGACGACCTGATTGATGACTGATTGGATTGCCTTCTTGTCCTCGGGCGTGTCGTCTTGGAATACACGGGGTATAGCGTTGGCAAGTGCAGTCGAACAGCGCAAGACGTCGGTGATGCCGTCCGGCTTGAGGCCCCGCCACCTCGGACCTGCGAGGAGGTAAAATCCGGGCTTTGAGCCATAGGGCTTGCCGAGATGACCGAATTGATCGGTGCGTGCGTCGTAGAGCGCATAGACCCAGAAGCGGTCGCCAAAATCCGGAACCTGGATTACGACAGGTTCGTCGTCGAGCGAAAAGAATCCGAGGCCGTAGGACTTGAGGCTGACCGATGGTCTGATCGCCTTAGGAGCCGCTTCAAGCAAACATCGGAGCGCATGGATCGCGCTGGGTGGTTGCGCTACGTGCGGTCACGGACGGTCTGGATAGAGGTCGTTCTGGGAATCGTAGGGGGCAGCTATCTGGCGGTTGCTACCGCATCTCCTTCGCCCATGGGAGTGACCGTCCGTCATTTGTTAGCGGCCCGTAACTGCGACATGGCAAGAACAGTAAATTTGGCGCCTGCCACAATCGGAAGTCCAGGTTATTGGGCGCGCAACGATGCCGATGACGACGGAGTCGCGTGCGAACCCTGGCCACGATGAGAACGCCTATGCCAGCAGAGTCGCTACTCAATAGGCGCGCTTCTGTTCAGTTGCGATAGTGGTTTCCGCCATTGCCGCCGGGTCGCTTCTTGGCGTGGTCATCGCCATTGTTGGTGGCCGTCGTTTCTGTCACTGGTGATCGAAGCATTAGACCAAGGTTCGCCGGGGGAGGTTCTCCCAGCGTTTTTTTGTATGCTGGTTCTTCTGCTACGGGAAGTACGTTCGAATAACCCAGAGCTTATTTGAATGGCGGTATTGGTCGCGGATGGCTTCGGATATGGCAGACGAACAGAAAGTGCCCGGACGAAAAGAACGACGCGCGATCGTAAAGGCGGTCATCGACGAATTAGATGCATGCAAGCGACGCCGCCTCGTTACTTCGAAGCGGCCAAGACATGCTGTAATATACACCTCAGAACCTTTCTCTTCGCGCCGCTTTTCAAGGCAAAGCTTGGCTGGCCTAAGAGCCGATTGAGCAAACTTACGAGGATCAGCACAAATCGCGCGCTGCAAGGCGCGCGCGAAAGTAGAGCACGTGTTCCGAGGTCTTGAAGTGCCAGTCCGGACACCGCAAGGTTCGCTATCGAGGCCCACAGGTGTTCTCGCTCTCGCGCCCGACTTGCAAGAGAGTCATGTCATATGAGACGTACCGTTGTTCAGAGGTTCCCTATATGGGTCGATCAGCTTTATAGCGACCAAAAACCTCTTGGCGATTACGTGCGAAAAGAACGACGTCATATACGACCGGCGCACCGCCTTCCATGCCGGGCGAACCTATAGGCATGCCTGGAACGGCAAGACCGATTGCAACAGGCCTCTCAGCGAGCAAGCGCCGGATGGCGTGAGCGGGCACATGGCCTTCAATGACATAGCCTGATATCTCGCCGGTATGGCACGAGGAAAGCGCTTTGGAAACGCCGACCCGCGCTTTCACTTCTCGTATGTTAGAGGCTTCGGCTACGGTCACCGTGAACCCATTGGCCTGCAGATGCTCGACCCATGCACCGCAACACGTGCAGTTAGGATCCTTGAAAACCTTCATAACTGGCGTTGGCTCAGCGTGAACGCCTGTCGCGAGAGTGACCACTGCTGCTGAGGTTAGCAATCGCAGTATGGTGCGCCGTTCAAAGTGGTAATCATTCGGCTCCATCGTCTTCTCCGACTCTGCCTCTCTAGGATATCATGAGCCGCAAACTCACTCTTGTGCCATCAGCTCATTTTGTTTTCATGTTTCTGAGGGCCAACCAATATTAACACGGATGTTGCAGCTCTTTGTAAGACTGCTTGCCCATAGGATCCTCGGGTCCGCCTTCGTGGTGTAAGCGGCCTTGTAGTCGATCGAGCTTCATATGTTCAGGGGACCAAGGATCAGCCGTGTAGCATCGGACAAACCTCCCGACATTATGGCAATGCCGATCTAGGCGGTCGTCGATGGGGACTGCGTTGTGCGCTGATCGGTTGGAGAACGTCGCGGACACGCCGACGGGGACCGCGACCGCAGGGGAAATTCTAGTCATCATGGAGATGATTGCAGAAGCACTCACGACCAATAGCTCTTTCTGTGTCATTGCCTACTCCTTGCTGGTCGCCGCTTGAAAATCGCATTGAAATTTCGGCAACGGCCAAAATTGACTCCCATATTGTGCAATGGCTGGTCTTTCCGTTTTGTTTTCTATTTTTTCTCTTCGATTTTCATGACCGTGAGCTGTCCGTTGACCTTGTCGACACTGAACTTGATCTTGTCGCCGGGCTTGACGTCCTTGAGCATGGCGGGATCGTTGGCTTTAAACACCATCGTCATGGCGCTCATATCGAGATTGGTGATGGCGTTATGCTTGATGGTGATCTTGCCCGCAGATTCGTCGACCTTCTTCACCTTGCCATTGATCATCGGCAGATCTCCAGCCCATGCGGCGACCGAAGTGAAAATGGCCACCATGGCAATGAGTAGGGAACTTTTTGTATGCATCATCGGGTACTCCTTTGCTTTCTGAAAAGGCGAGTGGCCGCTAGTTATTTGACGGCGGCCTTGCCGTGCATGCCGGCCTGGTAGTGACCTGGAATCAAACAGGCAAACTCGAACACGCCGGGTTTTGAGAATTTCCAGAGGATCTCCGTCTCTTTGCCCGGCTCGACCGTCTGGGCGTTCGGATCGTCGTGGACCATCTCAGGATTTTTCTCCATCTCGCGCCGATGGCTTGTGTTGTCCGCGACGGTATCGAGATGGAATTCGTGTTTGAGGGTGCCATTATTTTTGATAACGAACTTGATCTGTTCATCTTTCTTCACGTCGACTTCCGTCGGCGTGTAGGACATGGCTCCATCGCTTTCGTTCATCGTGACTTCAACCGTGCGAGACGGCTTCGATGCGTCGCCAGGTTCGCCTGCGGCGTAGTCATCATCGTCTTGGCCCTCATGCGCCAGCAGCGGAGAACCACCGAGTGCCATCAGCGTCATCGTGGAAGCGGCGAAGAAAACTCGAAAAATGCGCAGCATGTGGACTCTCTTCCCCTGTTGCTTTTGATGCGGTCAGTGTTTCATCGGACCGGTCGGCTTAACCACGTGCATTTCGACATCGGACGCATTGTGCGCAGGCGATGCAGCCTTTGCGGAATCACCGACATCGCCGGTCCATTCGTGTGCCACTGACCCTGCGGGGTGTTTGAACCAACCCGGGTCCTTGTAATCGTTGCGGTCGAGCCCCTCCCGGATCTTCATGACCGTGAACATCCCACCCATTTCAATAGGGCCGTATTGGCCGAAGCCGGTCATCATCGGCAGCGTGTTGTCGGGAAGGGGCATCTCCATTTCGGCCATGCCGGCGCCGCCAGCTTCGCCCATGGGCATGTAGCCACCGGGCACGACCTTCGAGATCTTCTGCTTCATGCTCTTGAGATCGACGCCGATATAGGTGTTCACGTCGTGACCCATGGCGTTCATTGCGTGATGTGTTTTGTGGCAGTGAAAGGCCCAATCTCCGGGGTTGTTCGCCAGAACGTCGAAGGCACGGACGGCGCCCACGGGAACATCGATGGTGGTCTCGGGCCATTGCGCGCTTTCGGGCACCCAGCCACCATCCGTGCAACTCACTGAGAAATGATGTCCGTGCAGGTGGATCGGATGGTTGGTCATGGTGAGATTGCCCATCCGCACGCGCACGCGATCGCCGAGGCGCACCGGAAGCGTGTCGATGCCGGGAAAGACACGGCTGTTCCAAGTCCACATGTTAAAATCAAGCATTTCGTTGACCTTCGGCAGGTAAGAGCCAGCGTCGATGCGGTAAGCGCTCATGATGAAAACGAAGTCGCGATCAACCGGCCGGAACGACCGGTCGCGCGGATGCACGACAAACATGCCCATCGCCCCCATCGCCATCTGCACCATCTCATCGGAGTGCGGGTGGTACATGAACGTTCCGCTCTCCCTCAGCTCGAATTCGTAGACGAAGGTCTTGCCCGGAGGGATATGCGGCTGCGTCAACCCGCCGACGCCGTCCATGCCGTTCGGAATGAGCATGCCATGCCAATGCACGGTGGTGTGCTCTGGAAATTTGTTGGTGACGAAGATACGAACCTTGTCGCCCTCAACGGCTTCGATGGTCGGGCCGGGAGCCTGACCGTTGTAGCCCCATAGGTGCACCTTCATGCCCGGTGCGAATTCGCGAACGACCGGCTCGGCAACAAGATGGAATTCTTTCCAATCGCCGTTCTGCCGCCACGGCAACGTCCAGCCGTTGAGTGTCACCACCGGCTGATAGTCCGGTCCGCTTGACGGAAAGAGCGGCGGTTGCATTGCGGGCGAGTTCTGTATCACGGCTTCGGGAATGGCAGCGGCTGCCGCGCGACCCACAACTTGCGAGACACCCGCAAGCGCTAAGCCTGAGGTGGCGAGAAAGCGACGGCGTGAGAAAGTCATCGTGAACGTCCTTGTTTCTAATTGCTTGGCGCCTGCGCAGCCTGAGGCGATGGCGTGAGCGTGCCCGCCCCACCTCCGGTCATTGCCGCGTGCAGGTCGACGTCAGCGAGCCAAAAATCCCGCTTTGCGTCGATGGCCTGCATGTTGGCGGAGATGCGGTCACGCGCGTCTGCGAGGAGCGCGAAGAGATCTGAAAGCATGCCGTTGTAGTTGAGAAGGGTTTGCTCCGAGATCGTCTCGCGCAGCGGAATGATTTCCTTGTCGTAATAGCGCGCGATATCGTAGGCGCCTCGGTAGGATTGATAGGCGTCGCGCGCATCGGCGCGGACATTCACAGCCTTGTCGATGAGAAGATTAACAGCGCGCAGATAGCTCTGTTCGGCAAGCCGCGTTTTGGCCTCGCCAAAATCGTAAATTGGGATTTGGAAGCTGATTTCGTAGCCGTTGCGCGGCGTCTTCTCGATCTCGGGCGTTTCACTTTTCACGAGCGTCGGACCCGGTGCGAGCGTGTAATCCGTGTTGGTCACTCGACTGTGCGTGTCACGACTGAGCGCGCTAACCTCAAGCATGTCGATGTAGCGGGTGGCACGGGTGAGGCCATATTCCTTCGCCAGAACCATGAGATCCATGCGTGCAATTTGAAGATCGACGCGGCGCGAGACGGCCTCGGTTTCGATCGTATCGGAGGCGCGCGGCTTGGACGGCAATTTGGGAAGCCAGTTGGGAAGCCGGTATTTCAACTCGCTGCCCCACAGGCCCAATACGCGATTGAGCTTTTCCCGCTCGCTACGCTCCCGCAATCGCGCCGCGGCCAGTTGACCGCTTATCTCGGCGTAGAAGGCGTGCTCACGAGCTTGGTCGAGCTTCGGCATGGCACCGGTCTCGCCCAACTTCTTCGCAAGTTCTGAGGCCGCATCAGCAGAGGTTCGAGACTGCTCTAGGAATGTCACCGTCTCTTTGGCGGCAACCGCGCGATAAAAAGCGCGGCGCGCCTCCGTGGCAATGCTCAAAGTTGCCTCCACCGCACGGGCTTGCGCGGTGCGGAACCTGTCTTCTGCGATTTCGCGACGCCGAGGAAGTGAGAGTAGCGCCAACAGATTTTGTGCGAGCTGTCGTTCGATCTCGAGTTCGGCGCCGGTGAGATGCGCCAAGGAAAGCGTCGGCGCGGGCGGCAAGCTGGCTTGAACCATTTCGGCTTCCGAGACGCCGAGATCATTGTAAGCGGCCTGAAGCGTGCGGTTGTTGAGCAGCGCGATTTGCACGGCCGCGTTCGCCGTAAGCGTCGACGACAGCAGCGTTCGCACGCGCGCCTTCGCCGCTGCTGCGTCGGCCTCGTTTTCTATCTTCTGGGCCGGGGTGCCGAGCACACTTCCGGTTTGATCCGCGACGAGTGTCATCCCGCCATCCTTCGAAAAGCTCGCGCATCCGGCGAGGGTGAAGCTCGCCGCCGCAACCGCAACCGACATGGCGCCCCCGCGCCTGGCGATCGACAAAACATTCCCCCTAGTCATCGGTCTCCCCGCTTCAATTCAGTTCCAGCCGATCCCCTCAGCGAACGAAAACATCAGTGCCCCTCGTGCTTCTCAGGCATATCCATGCCAGAAGGCGATTTGCCCTCGTGCGGCATCACGCGTTGATTGACATCGCCCCACGGCATCGGCTCGACTGGCCGATAGCTTTTGGTGCCGACCCCGAGCGGCACGTAGCGCGCCGGTGGTACGGCGATGGCCTCGTCCGGCAACGGACCGGAGTAGGGCCAGCCAGGTTCACGGTCTCCCCAGCCGCTCAGGAAAGGAAGAATTGCAAGTAGGAAAAGCAGACGCACTCGCATGGAATGCCTCTTTTATCTCTGGAAATGCTGTTCGTGATCCGCGCTACCGAACGGCGATGGCGTAAGCTCGCCTATCAGCGGGCTCTTGCAATCGACGCATCGCGGAGATCAAACGCATAGGAATGCGTAATGCACAAAATCCTACGCAGGACCGATAACGGTCCGCGCCGTGAGCGGCGGAATTAGACCTTTGGTGGCCGGTCGAGACCTGATGAGCAATGCAGGCGAGGGGGCAATTGATTTTCGGAAAACGCTAAGCGCGTTGCTCCTGGATCTAAGTTCAGCTCAGCATTCTGTCCGTCAAGAGCGGAGGCCGAGCAGCCCGACGGACCACAATGCACCATCCCCTGACAGCAACAGCAAGAGCCACTACACGATCCATTGTCAGGAACGCGGCGGGAAGCCTCAAAAAAGTGAGCTTGCTTGGAAGAGTCTGCTGTCACGCTCCGGTCTACGGTCGGATTGTCCGCCACATATTCGGAAGTAGCGGCCGACCTACCTTCGTGACCTGCGTGCGCGCTGGCAATCGTGGGCGAGCCCACGAGCACGAGGGTCAACAACGACAGCAACTTAAGCCAGCTAGGCAAACGCAGTGATTCCTTTGTTGCTCGATAGCAAGTAAGCCGAAGTGATTTCGTTGACAAGGCATGTTGAGCCGGAAGAACTCAATCGAGACGCGCTAAAGGCGCGCTTGTTGCCTTGAGACCACGGAAGTCTAGCGGTTACCCTTTCCTAGTGAACACCTGCCAGAACAACACGGTAAGGAGCGGACTTGCCCGCTCGGAAGTTCTGATGAGGCGCGTCGGCGCTACCAATAACCGCGATCGCATGCATGAAAAAAAGAACCGGGAGAAAATCATGTCGAAGATAAGGACTCTCATGTTTCTCGGCGCCGTAAACCTTGCTGGACTATCGTCCGCAGCTGTCGCTCATCCCAAGCTGATCGGCACGATGCCGGAGGCCAATGCCGTCGTCACGACTGGTCCGAGCGAGATCCGGCTGATTTTTAGTGAGAGGTTGGAGCCAAGCTTTTCCGGCGCAGAGTTAAAAACCCAGGCTGGGCAGAAGGTGGACGCTGGTAAGGCCGCCTCCGATGCCAAGGACACGAAGCAGTTGGTAATTCCGCTTCCATCCCCATTGCCAGCTGGCACCTATAATGTGGACTGGCATGCCGTTGCCGCCGATAGCCATCCCGTCAAAGGCAGCTTCTCCTTTACGGTAAAGCCATGATGCTGGAAGCGGGGCTTATTCTTTCTCGCTTCGTGCACTACGTCGCGGTTAGCGCCCTTTTTGGAATCGCCCTCTTTCCGCTCTATAGTTCTCCCGTTGAACTATCTGGCCGGCTGACGAGCTGGCGTGGCCGAGTCCTTCTCACGGTCGCGATAGTATGTCTCCTAACGGGTATTTTGTGGCTCGCCTTTACGACCGCCAACATGAGTGGTGACCTTCGTGCGGCGATTGACACAACGACGCTGCTCACGGTCATGCAGGCCACTGGCTTCGGGCATCTTTGGATTCTTCGACTCGTACTGGCGGCGGTCGCGGTAGCTGTTGCCGCCGCTAGCCTCGGCTCCGAAATTTATCGCAACGACATCGTTCTACTTTTGGTAGCCGGGGCGTTGTTGGCCACACTGGCAGGCACGGGACATACGCAAAGTGAGGAAGGTGTTCGCGCCCTCATCCATGCTGTCGCCGATGCTTCTCATTTGCTCGCAGCAGGAGCATGGCTGGGCGGACTTATCATGCTCGGCTTTGTGCTCAACACTTCGTTGCCGCGGATCGATGTCATCCTGCGACGGTTTTCCAGCATGGGTTATGTAGCCGTTGCCGCTTTGCTAGCCACTGGATTGGTGAACACTTGGTTTTTGGTGGGCTCCGTGTCCCGCCTGACCACAACGGCATACGGCCAGTTGCTCATACTGAAGCTCTGCTTGTTTATTGCTATGTTGATACTGGCGGCGGCCAATCGTTTTTGGCTGGTACCGATTTTGATCAATCACGACCGCGATTCCTCGCTGTCAATCATGCGGTTGCGTCGCAATGTGCTCGGTGAGCAGGTTCTCGGTGCTCTGGTCCTTTTAATCGTAAGCATACTGGGAACGATTGAGCCGGCGATCAGCCAGTGACGCTGCCGCAGTGAAAACCTCAATTTGCATAAGCGCTAAGCCGGCTGATGCAAAAAAATCCGGCTCTTGCCGTAACCAACACGATGCCCGACGCGTTGAAGGCCCAGGCCGAATTTATCGACCGAACATGAAGGAGGATTGCCATGCGAATCCTGTTCGCAGCAGTTTTTGTAGCCCTGATGGCGCTCGTGCCTGCCTACGCTCAGGATAAAGAGGCGTGGTGCACCGATGCCCACATGAAGCAAATGGACGCCCAGGTCGCCAAAATGACCAACGCGAAGATGCAGAAGTCAGTGAAGATGCATCTAAGCGAGTCAAAGGCTGCCATGAAGAAGAAAGATACGGCTGGGTGCATCGAACATATGGAAGCGGCCCATAAAGCCATGGGCATGTGAGTGCCTGCGGTGGGCGCTCTTCACCAATGGGAGCGCCCATCACTGTTGGTTGGCCAAAAAATTTCATCGGTGAAACCCTTGTCCTACCCCTCCCCAAAGCTCTGCAAGTTTATGACGAGTTCTTTTGAGATTGGCAGGTTGCGGGCATAGAATCGTTCAATCTGATTGACGCTGGTGCCGGCGTTCTTGGCGAGCGTGTAGATATTCACTCTGCCTTCGGATAAAACCAGCCTCATGCAAATTGCTGTGTGACGTAGACTGTAAATTGTTCTGTCCGTTTGTAGGACCGTATCCTTCTTCAGTCCGGTCTCTTCCATCAGCTTGTTGAACTGCCGGGCGAAGACACGGGCAGCCGTGGCCCGATTTTCATAGTGCGGCAGAAACAGGTAGTCTTCGCCAGCTGCATCCGGATAGCGTTCGCAAAGCCGCTTGTAAGGAGCGAGCGCACCTTCCAAGGTATGGGCCATGCGCATTCCAGTTTTTCCGTTTCGCACTGTGAGCAGGAGCCACTTTCTAATCCTGCCGTCTTTCTCCGTGCGTTGCTGAATGTTCACGTCGCTGTGTTTGAGGGCATAGAGTTCGGTTGTCATTGGACGTACGAACGAATGCACTGTGAAGAGAATAAGGTCATACAACTCTTCCGTCACCGCTACGCCACGCACGACGACACCGTCGTCGGCAAGCTTCTTGGCGCCTGCCAGCAGTTTCTTGTATTCGTCGGCATCCGGATGAACTAGCGGATGAAAACGGAAAAAAGGCCTGGGATTATCCCTGACGGTGACGCGTGGCGTGTTGGGTACAACGTCAATCAATCCGTCGTCGCGAGCCACCTTCATGACGTTGCGAAATGCCGCCATCAACGTGTTGCGGGTAGAGGCGGAGAGGTCCGGTCGTCTGGCAGCAATCTTCTCTATGAAAAGTTGCCAGTCCCGCGTCTTTAACTCACGAACATCACGCCTGGCAAAATGACGGACCAAACCCCAATCGTCGTTGTTTAAGGCGACGGTAGCCGTCCGAACGTAGTTGGCATTCCGCTCACCGCGCTGAGCTTGACCTCTGGCTTTTTCAATGTAGCGCCCGGCGTAGTATTTGAAGCTGTATTCTGGCTCCGCGACCCTCTCGTTCTTGCGCATGTCAGCGGCCAGCTCTTCCGCCACCTTTCGCGCTTCAAGGCGGCTGGTCTCCTTCGTGGACCTAACAACGTACTTACCTGTTTTGGGGTGCAGGATGCGGGCGTAGTAGTAAGGTCCAGCGTGCGTCTGGTAGATGGCGACGCCGCGCCGGATCTTGACGATCGGACCCTTTAGTCTATGTTTGGACGCCTTCGCCACGTCATTGATTCCAAAACGAAAAACAAAAGAAATCTATAAACCTAAACTATAAACTAGCTCATAATACGTTGATTTACAACACGAACAAAATAACTCTTAATCAGCGGGTCCACGGTTCGAGTCCGTGATCACCCACCATTGAATTACTAGGGTTTTCCGCTCTTTTTGCCATTTCGCGAGTTGTCGGTTGGCACTCGTTTGGCAGACTCACGTTTTATTTCTGTTCCTCATCCTGATAATTGCCGTCTTCGCCATTCGGCGGTGCTCTCCAAATGCGAAGGTCACTTAGGCAGCCGCAGGCCCGCAATGGGGCAGTCCGTCGCCGACACGATCAGTCGGCCGCTGACGCGGAAAGCAACGAAAAAACTGGAAGGGACCGATGCGGTTCGGATGACGGAGTCCGCTTACTGTGTCTGCCTGGCCGTCCTCACCACCATCTAGATTGACGAGAATGACCCAAAGCGGACATCCGTTCAAAGCGCAGAACGCGTGCGTTCAAGATCGCTCTCAAGCTGTAGAATTCGCTTCTGGAGCACATCGAGAGCGGCTTCGACGTCCTCGATGGGAATAAGCTGAGGGATATGCTGAGGACAGTTGCGATCCCAGGCCTCGATTTCGAAAACGATCACCCGCTCGGCGACAGCATTGCTTTGCGACGGTCGCAAACGGGACAATAGCTCGTCATCATTTTCGACGATCCGCGCACGCCCCCAGATCTTCACGCGCCGGCGCCGCGCGTAGTCCATAAGGAAGATGAATGCGCGCGGGTTTTCGGACAGGTTTCCAGCCGTAATATATTGCCGGTTTCCGGACAGGTCGGCGAATCCCAGCGTCCGCTCGTCGAGAACCTTCAAGAACCCGACCGGCCCCCCGCGATGCTGGATGTAAGGTTGCCCTTCTGCGTTCGCCGTACCGAGATAGAACGAGCGCGCAGCCGCAACGGTGGCAGCCAAATCCGGCGTTACGGTCGTTGCCCAACCCTTGAGCTTCTCCATCCGCTCGTATTGCGCGCGCGAACCCTGACGCTCCTGCTCAGCCTTGACTGCGGCTGTGAACGCGATGTCGGAGATGTAACGATGAGTATCCATTTTCGCCCCAATGCCGAAGGAGCATCCACGTCGCCTTAAATTGCAGGCATGCCGATAAAGCCTGGTAGCGCTTTGACCCGATCGACCCATGAGGTGACGGCCGGATATCCGTCGAGCGGTACGCCTCCCTCGTGACCCAGGGCGACGTAGGGCATACAGGCGATATCGGCTATCGTCGGCCGGCCAAGCTCCAGCCATTGCGCTTTCGCCAGACGCTTTTCCAATAGGCCGAGAACGCGCACGGCGTTGGTTCGCGCTCGCTCAACGTCGAGCTTGTAACCGAACTTGTCGTGCAATCGCGCGTCATTGGGACCGCGAGCGATTTCGTTCTCGGCGACCGCGAGCCATTGGCTCACTCGCGCCAAGCCTGCGGGATCTGTCGGAAGCCAGTTTTCGCCGCCCCATTTGCGCGCGATGTAGATAAGAATTGCCTGGCTGTCGCGCAGCACGAGATCACCGTCCTGGAAAATCGGAATCTCGCCGAACGGATTAAGCTCGATCAGGGGCGATTTCTTATGCGCACCTGAGAGAAAATCCACTGGGATGATTTCGAGAGGGACGCTGAGTAGCGCACAAAGCAAGCGCACCTTGTAGCAGTTACCCGAAAGCTCGAGGTCGTAAAGCTTTGCCGTCATCGCATCGACTCCCGGTTGCAATTCACTGAACTGGAAAGTGGCGCGCCGGTCGCTTCTCCGCTAGATAGAATATTTGGCAAATATATTTCCATTTAATGGAATGATGCGATGGACCGGTTTCGGGCAATGCACGTCTTCGTCGCCGTGGCTGAAGCAGGTAGCCTGTCCGCAGCCGCGCGCCGCCTCCGCGAGCCATTGACCAACGTCAGTCGGCTCCTGTCTCAACTCGAAGCCCATGTGGCTTGTCCCCTTATCGATCGCACAACTCGGCGCATGATGCTGACGGATGCCGGACGAGACTACCTGAAGACCTGTCGACAAGTGCTCGAAGAACTCGAACGCGCGGAAAGTCGGATTGCAGGGCAGTCGACCGAACTTTCTGGCGAGCTTGCCATCACGGCACCCGTCAGCTTCGGCCGCCTGCACGTGCTCCCTATGATTGCAGCGTTCCTCGACGCCTATCCCAGGATCAACGCGCGGCTGCTGCTCATAGACCGGATCGTCGATCTCATCGAGGAAGGTATCGATATCGCAATCCGCATCGGAGAGTTGCCCGACTCCGGACTGGTCGCCATGCGCGTCGGCACGCTGAAATTTTCAGTTTGTGCCTCACCGAATTACCTCGCTCAACACGGCGTCCCGGCGTCCATCGCGGATATTACGGAACGGGATTGCGTGACGTTCTCTGGAATGGCGGGCGGGTCGCGGTGGATCTTCAAAAGCAAACGCTATGGCCGCAAGGCCGTCAAAGTGCGATCGCGGCTTTCGGTCAACAACGCAGAAGCTGCGGTCGAGGCCGCCGTGGCGGGTGTCGGGATCACGCGTGTGCTCTCCTATCAAGCCCGGTCCGCGCTCGATGCCGGTCTTTTGAAGCCAATTCTCGAACGTTTCGAGGACACGCCCATTCCGGTTCATCTTGTGTACCGGCCAACCCGCTCGGACAATCCGCGTGTGCGAGAGTTCGTGCAATTTGCGGCCGAACGATTGCGGGCCGAGAGTGCGCTCCGATAGTCCATGTCCATCATAAGCCCGGTGGATAACAATCCAGGTACGCGGCTATCGTCGACGCGGCGATTGCGTGCCAAATCTTGCCCAGTCGAGAGACCGATGCGAGCGATCCGCTCCAGCACCAACCGCGCGTACGGCCGCATTGTCAGGCAGCCTCTGTCGCCACGGCTGGCAGATTACAGGCGAACGTTTTGACCTTTGACCCAAATCGGACATTAGGTGGCGCATACCGTGCGCGCAGAGAGTCACTGCGGAAAATATCTGTGCCGGCAACGGTACTTTACTTGGCAACCGCCAAGCACTCGACTAGCGTTCGAGCAGATTTGTTTTTACGGGGGGTGCAATGCGGATTTTCAAGTTAGGCTTCGCGGCCGCGGTTGTGGCGTGCGCCCTTTCGGCGACGGCTCAGGCTGCCGAATGTACCAGGGTCGCAGCCATTGGCGATAACGTCACCCACGATTTGGCGGTGCTGTTCTCCACAAACGCACTCAAGAATACAATCGCCGGGCGGGGGCTTATAGGGAAGGGGCCAGTGAAAACCAGCTGCAAAACAGGCTCGGCGATGATTGAGTGTTACTCATCGCAGATGGCCTGCAAGGGCGGAACGCCCGCCGCCTGCCTGGGTCCCTGGCTTTGCTTCTGAACCCGGCGCTAGACGTACCCTTGTTTTGAATCTGTTTTTGCGGCTCGATCCGCGCGGCTGAAAATCTTCAGCCCTGGGCATCGACGCCGCAGCCGTGAAAAACATTTTTGGCGATATCGAGTCCGACAGTGGCTCGCTGCACCATCTGATTTTCTCCATCTCAGCCTCAAACTCAGGTGGGGTGATGGATGCCGTCCACAGCATCAATCGCGAACATCAGGCACCGGGACGTCAGGCCGGTCTCAGGTTCATATCCGCTCCTCACTCCGCTGCCTGAAGGGTCTGTGCTTCGATGATCGTTCTGATTTCCGCTCGGCAGGAGCCGCAGTTCGTGCCGGCTTGAAGGGTTTCCCCGATGGCGGCGACGGTTTGGCATCCGCGCCGAACGGCGGCGGCAATTTGGTTGGCACCGACACCAAAACAGGAACAGACGGTCGCGCCTTTGTCGGCTGCGCCGGCACCCGGTCGCCCGGCAATGAACTTGAACCGCGAAGCGGCCCTCGGATGCAGCGCGGTAAGCTGTGCAACTGCCCAATCGCGCGAAACGGCCACTGGCTCCGACGCCAGAAACAATGCGCCCCGCAAACTTTCGCCCCGATAGCAAGCGACGCGATAGGAAGAACTCTGACGATCGCGAAAAGCGATGGTTTCGGTGTCTTCGGATGCGCCCAACAGCTCATTCGCGAAAGACGACCAATCTTCCCGGCCGTCGGCGAAACCCAGCTCTAGCCGCCAACCCGCGCTGCATTTTGCGAGTGCCCAATAGGTGGCGTCAATATTCTCGGGCTTACGGTCGAGTACGGCAAAGCCGTAAGTTGAGACTGCAAATCGCTCGATGCGAACTGAAATATTCTTCGATGCTGGTTGTCCGGAAATCGCATCGACCACAGCAGGCACGAGCGTGTCGACGCGGGCCTTCGATGCGTACTGGTCGGTCCAGTGCATCGGAACGAAGATCGATCCCGGACGCTGACGCGCCGATATCAGCGCCCGGACGAGAATTGCCTCGTTTCCCGTCGAAATGCGGATGATGTCCGCGTCGCCGATATTGTAGCTTGCGGCATCGCTGGGATGAATTTCCGCGAAAGGCTCGCCGTAGTGTTGCGAGAGACGCTGGCTTTTCGCTGTGCGTGTCATCGTGTGCCAGTGATCGCGAACGCGCCCGGTATTGAGCGTCATCGGATATGCGGCTGGCGTTGTTCGCCGCGGTTCCAGATCGAGCGACGTGAAACGGGCCTTGCCGTCGCGCGTGAAAAACTTTCCGTCCGTGAACAGACGGATGCTTGACTGTTCGCCTACGGGTCGCGGCCATTGGAAGGGTTCAAGGCGATCGAACTCAGTTTCGGAAATATTCGCAAGCTGGCCAATATCGAAGTCGCGCGTGCCGTTGTTCTCGAAGCCGGAAAGCGCGGCGTGCTCCGCGAAAATCTCGGACGTCGATTTGTAATCGAAGGCCGCGCCGAATCCCATGTGCTTCGCCACTTCACAAACGATCCACCAATCGGGACGCGCCTCGCCCGGGAGCGGCAAGAACGAGCGCTGTCGGGAGATGCGCCTTTCGGAATTAGTAACGGTTCCGCTCTTCTCTCCCCAAGCCGCCGCCGGCAGCCGCACACGTGCGCGACGCACCGTGTCCGTTTTAGCAATCACATCCGATACGACGACAAACGGGCAGTTGCGGATCGCGTCCTCGATTTTACCCGCGTCCGGCATCGACACGACAGGATTGGTCGCCATGATCCAGAGAGCTTTGATCCGGCCGTCGGCGACTGCGCGAAACATATCGACGGCCTTGAGGCCGGACTTCGCGGCGACGAGCGGGGCCCGCCAGAACCGGCGAACGCGATCGCGATCCTCGGCCTTCTCGATGTCCATGTGTGCCGCGAGCGTATTCGACATGCCGCCGACCTCGCGCCCGCCCATCGCGTTCGGTTGGCCCGTCACCGAGAACGGGGACGCGCCGGGTTTCCCGATGCGGCCCGTCGCCAAATGGCAATTGATGATGGCGTTGACCTTGTCGGTGCCGCGCGCAGACTGATTGACGCCCTGGCTGAAGACGGTGACCGTTCGGTCGGTCCGCGCGAAAAGCTCGAAGAAGCTCCGCAATAGTCTTTGGTCAAGCCCCGTTTGTTCGATGATCGCCAAGATGTCCATTGCATCCGCAGCACGCAACGCATCCGTAAAGCCCGACGTGTGGGCAGCGATGAAATCCTGGTCAATCGCGTGGGTTTCAAACAAGTGCGAGAGCAACGCGGAAAACAGCGCGACGTCGCCATCAGGCTTGATCGGAAGGTGCAAGTCGACAATGTCCGAAGTCATCGTCCGCCGCGGATCGATGAGGACGATCTTCATTTCGGGCCGCTTGTCTTTAGCGGCGACGATACGCTGATAGAGGACGGGATGGCACCAGGCGAGATTCGAACCGACGAGAACGATGAGGTCGGCAATCTCGAGATCTTCGTAGCAGCCCGGAACGGTATCCGATCCGAACGCGCGCTTGTGCCCGGCAACGGATGAAGCCATGCAGAGGCGCGAATTGGTATCGATGTTCGCAGAGCCGATGAAGCCCTTCATCAGCTTGTTGGCGACATAGTAATCTTCCGTCAGCAGCTGACCCGAGACGTAAAACGCCACTGAATCCGGACCATACTCCGCGATCGTCTCGGAGAATTGCGACCCGACCAGCCGCAGCGCCGCGTCCCAGCTCACTCTTTGTCCGTCGACTTCCGGATAGAGAAGCCGATCGTCGAGATCGACCGTTTCGCCGAGCGCCGAACCCTTCGAGCAAAGTCTGCCGAAATTGGCCGGGTGCTTCGTGTCACCGCGAATTCCAACTTTGCCGTCCAAGGACACATCCGCGAGAATACCGCATCCGACACCGCAATAAGGGCAGGTTGTCTTTGTGGGTTGCCGCGCGGTCATCGGCTCCGCCCTCAAGCTGCGCGATCGGCTTTGACGATGAGCGCGATGAAAATCTGCTGATCCTCGACCTTGATCGGGATCGTGCGCACGGAGCCTTTGTCGGCCCCCAATGCTTTGCCCGTCTCGAGGGAAATGGACCAATTGTGTAACGGGCAGGTCACCGCCGTCCCGTGCACGATGCCTTGGCTCAACGGTCCACCCCGATGTGGGCAATGATCTTCGATCGCGAAGACACGATCATCCATCGTTCGAAACACGCCGATCTTACCTTGCGGAGTTTCGACGCAGCGCGCGCCGCGCTGTGGAATATCGGCGATGCTGCCGATCGCAAACCAGCTCATTTTGTCACTCCGCCGCTAGCGCTATGCCGATTGTCGCCATCGGATTGAACTCATGCTTGTGAAGGCCTGAGACACGCTCCGACCACGGATCGACCTGGGCGAACTGCTGCGAATAGACGAAGTGGTTGAAGTAAGACCTGCGCTTCTCGACGTCGTCGAGCACCTGACGGCGCACCTCGGCAATCGTGACGCGCTTCGCCCATTTGTAGATGCGCTCGAGATAGCGGGCCTGTTCGCGGTACATTTGAACAAGCGCGACGATGACTTCGAGCGCTTCGTCCTCGGTCTTGACGATGCCAAGGACCTCCGTGCCCTTGATATCGAGGCCCGCAGCTCCCGCAAAATGAATCTCGTAGCCGGAATCGACACAAATGACGCCGACGTCCTTGCACGTCGCCTCGGCACAGTTTCGCGGACAGCCAGAAACCGCCATCTTGACCTTTGCGGGCGTCCACGAGCCCCACATGAATTTCTCGATGCGGATGCCGAGCCCGGTCGAATCCTGCGTTCCGAAGCGGCACCAGTCGGTGCCGACGCACGTCTTAACCGTGCGCAGGCCCTTGGCGTAGGCATGGCCGGAGACGAAGCCAGCCTTACCGAGATCGGCCCACACCGCCGGTAGGTCTTCCTTCTTGATGCCGAGCATGTCGATACGCTGACCGCCGGTGACCTTCACGGTCGGAATGTCGAATTTGTCGACGACGTCGGCGATGGCACGCAGCTCTTTTGAACTCGTCACGCCGCCCCACATGCGCGGTACGACCGAATACGTTCCGTCCTTCTGAATATTGGCGTGCACGCGCTCGTTGATGAAGCGCGACTGATAATCGTCGGCATACTCACCGGGCCAATCGCAGACCAGATAGTAGTTCAATGCCGGACGGCATTTGGCGCATCCGCACGACGTCGCCCATTCCAGCTCCTGCATGACGGCGTAGATGTTCTTGAGGTTCTTGGCTTTGATCAGTCGGCGGACATCGTCGTGCCCGAACGCCGTGCATCCGCACATTGGTTGCACAGCTGCTGGATTGTAGGAGTCGCCGAGCGTCAAAGACATCAGTTGCTCGACGAGGCCTGTGCATGAGCCGCACGAGGCCGACGCCTTGGTGTGGGCGCGTACAGCATCCAGCGACGTCAAACCTTTTTCCTGAATAGCACCGACGATCTTGCTCTTGCAGACGCCGTTGCAGCCACAGATTTCCGCGTCATCTGGCAAGGCTGCAACGGCCGCCATAGGGTCGAGGGGGGACCCTCCCTGATAGGCTTGCCCGAAAATCAGCGTATCGCGCATGTCGGTGATATCGACCTGCTTCTTTTTCAGGTCGTTGAACCAAGCGCCATCGGCCGTCTCGCCGTAGAGAACCGTGCCGATGATGCGGTTGTCTTTCAGAACGAGCCGCTTGTAGACGCCGGCGGACGCATCACGCAGGACAATTTCGTGGCGGTCTTCACCGTCCGCGAAATCACCGAGCGAAAAGAGCTCGATACCGGTAACTTTAAGTTTTGTCGGCGTGTCGTTATGGACGAACGCGGCCGTGCTTGCTTTGTCGGCGAGATGTGCGGCGGCGATGCGTGCCATTTCGTAGAGCGGCGCGACAAGTCCGTAGACATGACCGCCAACTTCGGCGCATTCACCGACAGCCAGGATATCGGGATCGGATGTGTGCATTCCCGCATCGACGAGGATTCCGCGATTGGTGGAGAGCCCCGCGTCCTTCGCAAGTGTAATATTCGGCTTGATGCCTGCTGCCATCACAACCAGCGTCGCAGGAATGACGCGACCGTCCGCAAGCTCGACGCCTTCGACTTTCTTGTCGCCCAGGATAGCTTTCGTATTGGCCTTGCAGATAACCTTGATGCCGCGATCTTCTATAGCCCGCTGTAAAAGATACCCGGCCGCCGGATCGAGCTGACGCTCCATCAGTGTCGGCATCAGATGCAGGACTGTGACGTCCGTGCCCTGAGCTTCAAGACCCGCGGCAGCCTCAAGACCGAGGAGCCCACCACCGATGACGACAGCCTTCGCACGCGATTGCGCCGCGAGAAGCATGGCGTTGACATCGTCAAGATCGCGATAGCTCAAAACGCCCGGCAGATTATTGCCCGGCACCGGAAGGATGAACGGTACCGAGCCCGTAGCGATGACGAGTTTGTCGTAGTTTTCGACGACGCCGTGGTCAGACGTCACGGTCTTGGCGGTACGATCAATCGCGACAATCTTGTGCCCCTTGTAAAGGGTGATGCCATTCTTGATGTACCAGCCGTCACCGTGGATGATGATCTGCTCGTAGCTTTTTTCGCCCGACAGAACGGGCGAGAGCATGATGCGATCGTAATTGACGCGCGGCTCGGCGTTGAAGATCGTGACGGTGTAGTGCTCCGGCGAACTCTCGAGCAGATGCTCGAGCATGCGGCCCGGCGCCATGCCGTTTCCGATGATGACGAGTTTTTCGGTCATGGCTGTGAAGTCCCCATGGTGTCGCCCTCGAAAGGCGGCTTCACTTCGGCTGTGGGTTTCGTTGCGCGGGCGAACGGTTCGAGAATTTGCTCACGTCGAAGATGGCTCATGCCCGGCCTCCGGCGTGTGCGAGATGCGTGTCGGCGACGTCAGACTGCGAGGTAGAAGCGTTTGCGCTTCGGCCTATGCGCCGTACCGAAATGTGCATCCAGACGAAGAGGGAGACGACGATGACGAAGAGAAGCATGAAGCAGCTTGTCCAAAGCTCCGTCGCCTGAGCGAGAAAGCCGAATGCGATAGGCAGGATGAAACCACCGAGCCCGCCGATCATGCCCACAAGTCCGCCGACAGAGCCGACGTTGTCCGGGTAGTAGGTCGCGATGTGCTTGTAGACGGCAGCCTTTCCGATGCTCATGAAAAAGCCGAGCACAAAAGTCATGCCGATGAAGACGAGCGGACTGATTTCGAAATGCGCCGAGACCGGACCGTGTGTCCCATGCATGACATAGTCGGTCGGCGGCAGCGACAGCACGAATGTTGCGATGGCGGCGACGCCAAAGCACCAATACATCACTGTCCGCGCGCCGATGCGGTCCGACAGAACACCGCCGTAGGCGCGAAAGATACTCGCCGGGATGGAATATGCGGCCGCAACCATGCCCGCGGTCTCGATGTCGAAGCCGTAGACGCCAATGAGGTAACGGGGCAGCCAGAGCGCGAGCGCGACGAAGGCACCAAATGTGAAAAAATAGTACATTGCAAAGCGCCACACGCGGATGTCTTTCAGCGTCGCGAGTTCCATCGCGTAGGCTTTTGGCGCTTCGCCGGTTCTGCGGCGTTCGACCATTATCGGATCATCGGTCGTCGTCAGCCAGAATATGACCGCAATGACCGCGAGCACTGCAGCCCAGATCAGCGCGACCGTGTGCCAGCCCCATGCCACGAGCGCAAAGGGAGCGAGAAATTTCGTGACCGCGGCGCCCACATTTCCGGCGCCGAAGATTCCGAGCACCGTCCCTTGTTGCCCCTGCTGGAAAAACCTCGAGACATAAGCAATGCCGACAGCGAACGAGCCTCCCGCAAGGCCTATTCCGAGTGCCGCCAAAAGCATTTGAGGGTACGTTTGGGCGAAGATGAGAAGCGCCGTCGCAACGCTCGCGGCGAGCATGTTCACCGTGAAGACGAGGCGCCCACCATAGCGATCTGTCCAGATTCCGAGGAAAATGCGAGCCAGAGAACCCGTCAAAATCGGTGTTCCCGCGAGCAATCCGAACTCCGCTTCAGTCAGACCGAGTTGATCTTTGATGCGGAGTCCAATGATTGCGAAAATCGTCCAGACTGCAAAGCAGGCCGTGAACGCAAACGTGGAAACCCACAGGGCGCGGCCCTCGGGCGTCGATACCGTGAGAACGGAACTTTCTTGTGTGCGCATTAGATGCTCCCGGTCATTGCGCAAAACAAAAAAGCTGCCGGCCAAGCGCTCGCACCCCTCCTACGAGGGTGTGAAGGCTTGATCGGCAGCTTTGCCTATGGAGCGCCCGCCATTGGACGCGGATGAAATCCTAAGCGCGCAACGCGCGCAGCTTAGGTGAGCTGGGTACAAGACCTTCAACTCGAGTCTTCTTGACGATGCGGCACCTGCGAAGGCATCGCAAGTCCAAACATTCAGCAGTTTAACACCGCTTCGGCGCAAAATTTGTGCAGCGCAAGCTCAGAGCTTCTGGCTCGCTATATAGGAATCGAGCTTGTCGGGATCGAACAAGCCGCCGTCGAAAAAGCCGTCCGGACCTAGCACCAAGCTGGCGCCGGATGACCCGACAGGGGTAGCGGCGGTGAGCGCGCCCTCCACTTTGGCATTCGCGACCGGAAGCGCGATACCCAGCGGCTTCAATGCCGCTCGATAGAGGTCGGGCCGGTATGTCTCGCGCGCAATCCTCACATGTTCCGCGCTGTGTTGGATTTGTCCCCAACGGACCATCTGCGAATAGAACCAGAGTGCGTGGCTCTTCCACGGAAACGTCGCGGCCTTCGCGAACGGAACAAAGAAATCTGCGACCGCTTTCGTGTCTCCGCTTCCGTCCGGCAATTCTCCCTCGAGCGCCGGGAGCAGCCACTCGCGAGGCCGGCCGACATAGGTTCTTTCGGCCAGAATGCGCGCGAGATCCCCTCGATTTCGCGCATTGCCGCACCATTCCGCAGCCTTGCAAAGCGCCCGCAGAAGCGCGGAAAGCGCATCGAGATTTTCTTCCGCCCAACGCGCGCTTACACCCAGGACCTTTTCCGGACTGGACCGCCAAATCGCGGCTTTGACCGTTGCGATATGTCCCTTTCCGGCAAGAGCAGCCGCCGTATTCCAAGGCTCGCCCACGCAGTAGCCATCGATTGTGCCGCTCGCCAATGCGTCCAACATCAGCGGAGGTGGAACAATGACGATCTCGACATCGCGTGATGAATCGATTCCGCAGGATGCCAGCCAATAGCGAAATTCGTAGTTGTGCCCTGAGTAAGGATGGACCACGGCGAAGCGCAACATCGGCTTCGATGTGGAAGCGTTGCGGTCTGCGACGACAGCTTTCAACGCCCGGCCAGTCACCGCCGGATCGAAGTCGGCCCTTGCTCCCTTGTCCACCATGTCGGTCCACAAGGCATTCGAGACCGTAACCGCATTTCCACCAAGACCGAGCGCCATCGGGACGATCGTCGGCACGACGAGGGGCGTCAGACCGAGATTGCAGGCGATTGGCATCGGCGCAAGAACATGAGCGACCTGAAAATGCCCCACGGCCAATCGATCGCGAATGTTCGCCCACGAGGTTTCACGCGCCAGGGCAAGATCGATGCCCTCAGCCTGCGCAAAGTTCAGCTCCTTCGCGACGACAAGAACCGCACTGTCTAAAAGCGGCAAGAAGCCCGCCGTTATCTGGTTTGCGCCGCCCACGATTATCGCTCCCCCTCACGCGGCGACAGAAGCCCGGCCGCCGTTATCAAACCTTCGGCAATCTCCCCAATCTTTCGGTTCTGGTTCATCGCGGTTTTGCGCAGAAGGGCATAAGCTTCCGACTCTGAAAGGCCTCGTGTCGCCATGAGGATGCCCTTGGCACGGTCAACAAGCTTGCGGTTTTCGAGTTCGGATCGCGCTTCTTCGAGTTCGCGGACCATGCGCGAAAAGGCGTTGAAACGACAGATCGCCATGTCCAAGAGTGGCTTGACGCGTTCTTTCTTTAAGCCATCGACGACATAGGCGGAGACACCGGCATCGACTGCTGCCTCGATCGATGCACTATCCGAGTGATCGACGAACATTGCGATCGGCCGCTTCACCGCACGCGAAAGCTGAAACATGTTTTCGAGCATATCGCGATTGGGATTCTCGAGGTCGATGACGATGACATCAGGCTCGATCTCGGCAATGCGCCGTGCGATACCGACGACGTCATGGACGATCGTCAGGTTGACATAACCGGCATCTCGCAGTCCGGCCTCGATCACCGACGCGCGCAGCCGGTTTTCGTCGATGACGAGGACGGAAAGAGGATTCGGCGGCGGCTGCATGCTCGTGTCCACAAGGAAGACTGTGTCGCTACACGATTTATGCGGTCGGTCAACTGCCCAAATGAATACCGAAGGAGAGCGAGTGATGCCGGCTTGCGTATCTAGCGGCAGAAAATATTGACGGCCGCCCGTCGAAAACCCGGCGGCATGAAAATACTCCAAAGGATACGCTTCGTACCCGTCGCATCACGTTATCGGAAAGCAAAAAGATCGAAATCAAATTCATAATGTGAATTTTGACTTACGCGCCTGAGGCCAAACAGGATCGCCGCTCCGTCGCATCCTCCGGCCCCGCGAGCAGGTGAGTGGAGTAGTGCGTAAACCAAATTCGCCCCCTCGGATTTCAGTGTTCCCGCACAGTCGGGCGGCAACAGGGCGGGTTAACGGGAATGTGACTCTCTATGACGGCGGATTGCGACTGGCGGATGCTGTTCGCCTGTGCTCGCAACGATCTGACCCATTGAAATATCGCACCCCTCACAACCAGATACCTGACGCGACCTTTTCTACAGCCTTTCCCCTCTGGCCGATCGACGGACATGGCGAAGCAGAAACTCAATCGCGAGAAGAACGTGCTTGTGCTGCAGGGCGGTGGAGCACTCGGCGCCTATCAAGCCGGCGCCTACGAAGCTCTTTCCGCTGCGGGCATCGAACCTGACTGGGTGGCGGGTATTTCGATCGGCGCCGTCAACGCCGCCATCATCGCCGGTAATCGGCCCGAGCATCGCCGACCCCGACTGCGAGAGTTTTGGAATATCGTTTCGAGTCGCCTAACGCTTCCCCCGATTGCGATCGATGACAACTCACGCAAGCTTTTCAACGAAACGAGTGCGGCGATTGTCGCGTCAACGGGCGCTCCGGGATTTTTCACTCCGCGCTATCCACCGGCAGTCTTCAATTTGCCGGGCACGATGGATGCTATTAGCCTCTACGATACGTATCCGCTTAAAGAGACGCTGCTGGAGCTTGTCGATTTCGACATTCTGAATTCCAGCGCCGTTCAGTACAGCATCGGCGCCGTCGAAGTCGACACGGGCAATCTCAAATATTTCGACAGCAGGCACGATACCATCACGCCCGAGCACATCATGGCATCCGGCGCGCTGCCGCCGGGTTTTCCGCCTGTCGAAATCAACGGCAAGCTTTATTGGGATGGCGGCATCGTCTCGAATACGCCGCTGCAATACATTCTCGACGGCGGGCTGCCGCGCGATGACATGACGATCTTTCAGATCGATCTCTTCAGCGCGCGCGGTCCGATACCGAAGACGCTGTTCGACGTGCAGATGCGCGAAAAAGAAATACGCTATTCGAGCCGCACGCGTCTCAACACTGATTACTTCAAGGTTCTGCAATCGCTGCGGCGTGCCGTGCGGCGGCTCGATAGTCTGGTTTCCGATGAGATCAAGGCAGGCTTCGACTGGAAGCTGCTGTCGAGCTTCAGTTGCAATGCTGCGATTACGCTCGTGCATCTTATTCACCGTCGCGCCGCATACTCCACGCAATCCAACGACTACGAATTCTCGCGTTACACCATCAATGAGCACTGGCAGGCCGGGCGCGCCGATGTCGAAAGCACGCTTGGCAGCGACGCCTGGAAAAACCGCGAACCGCCCAAGGACGGCGTGCTCGTGCTCGACTGCACCAAGCAACTCCAGCCGCCTGCAATGGAGAACGCCGATGAAAATCGCCGACGTCCGTAAAAATGCTTATGCCATGCCGCTGACCAGTCCGGCATTTCCTCCCGGCCCCTATCGTTTTATCGACCGCGAATATCTCATCATCACTTATCGCACCGATAAAGACGCGCTCGAGCGCGTCGTGCCAGAACCGCTCACGTTCGATGAGCCAATCGTCAAATACGAATTCATCCGCATGCCGGATTCGACCGGCTTCGGCGACTATACGGAATCGGGACAAGTCATTCCGGTCACACTCAATGGCGCCGCAGGCGGCTATACGCATGCGATGTTCCTGAACGACGGACCGCCGATCTACGGCGGGCGCGAGCTTTGGGGATTCCCAAAGAAATACGCGCAGCCGTCGCTCGCCCCAGACAAGGATACGTTCGTCGGCACGCTCGACTACGGAAGCGTCCGGATCGCCACCGGAACTATGGGCTACAAGCATAAGGCGCTCGACCTCAAGGCCGTCGCCAAGTCCCTGGCGATCCCGAACTATCTTCTGAAGATCATTCCCCACGTCGATGGCAGCCCGCGCATTCTGGAACTTGTCGATTACCGTCTCGAAGACGTCGTCATCAAGGGCGCGTGGAGCGGCCCGGCGGCGCTCGATCTCAGGCCGCATGCGCTGGCGCCGGTCGCGGACCTTCCGGTGCGCGAAATTATTTCAGCAACACATATTCTTGCCGATCTCACGCTGGGCCTCGGCAAGGTCGTTTATGATTATCTCGATCCGAAAAAGGAGCGCGCGTCATGAAACTCGATGGAAAAGTCGCCCTGGTCACGGGCGCAGCAAGCGGTATCGGCCATCAGATCGCGCGGCGCTACGTCGAGGCAGGTGGCCGTGTCGCGATCGCCGATCTCAACCTCGATGCGGCGAAAGCGGCGGCGAAGGAGCTTGGCGGTGACAAGGAAGCGATTGCCGTCGCCATGGATGTCACCAAGGAGGATGAAGTCAACGCCGGAGTCGCGGCGACCGTCTCGGCATTCGGCAAGGTCGATATTCTCGTTTCGAATGCCGGTATCCAGATCGTGCATCCGATCGAGGACTTTCCGTTTGCGGATTGGAAGAAGCTGCTCGCCATCCATCTCGACGGCGCGTTCCTGACGACGAAAGCCTGCGTCAAGCACATGTACAAGCAGGGCTCCGGAGTCCTCATCTACATGGGTTCGGTGCATAGCCATGAAGCCTCGCCGTTGAAATCCGCGTACGTTACGGCGAAGCATGGGTTGCTCGGGCTGGCGCGAACGATGGCCAAGGAGGGCGCCCCGCACGGCGTGCGTGCCAACGTCATCTGCCCGGGATTTGTGCGCACGCCGTTGGTCGATAAACAAATACCGGAGCAGGCGCATGAACTCGGCATCACGGAAGAACGCGTCATCAAGGAGGTGATGCTTGGCGAAACTGTCGATAAGCAATTCACGATGGTGACGGATATCGCTGAAGTTGCGCTGTTTCTTGCCGCCTTCAAGACCAATGCGCTGACAGGCGAGAGCATCATCGTCAGTCACGGCTGGCATATGAACTAGCGTATCGTTCTGGCTAGCGAAGACGCCATACGAGAATCATGTAGGAAGCCGAGTACATTATTCGTTGAAGCTCGATACAACGACGCTCTATTGCGGTGTGATCGTGATCCGCAGGGTGTCTGAATAATTTCCGGCGGCGAGCGGCTGGGCGTTGATCTGCGGCGTGATCGTCACGCCGAGACTTCCCGTCGATCCTTTATGCAACCGGATAAGGCGTGAAGCGCCGCTCGTTTTCATCGACAGCGGTGCGACCTCCAATCGGCGGAAAAGCGCGTTGAGGACAATTCGGCCGCTCGCAGACCTTGCAGCCCACTCCGATCGGTACCGCAACACCTGAGTTGGCGAGGTTCAAGCCTTTCGCGTAGACGAGCCGGTTCGCGTGACTGAGGTCGCATCCGAGCCCGATTGCGAAGGTTTTGACCGGCGCACCGAAGCCGCCGTGCCCTCGCGACACCGTTCGCGCAACCCAAAGATACGTGCGTCCGTCCGGCATTTGCGCGAGCTGCGTGAGAATACGCCCGGGCGTGGAAAATGCCTCGTACACGTTCCAGAGCGGACACGATCCGCCGACGCGCGAAAAATGGAAATCCGTCGCCGACTGACGCTTCGAGATATTCCCGGCACGATCGACGCGCACGAAGAAGAACGGAACGCCGCGCGCTTCCGAACGCTGCAGTGTGCTCAAGCGATGGCAGATCGTTTCGAAGCCGACGCCAAAGCGCTGGCCGAGCAGATCGATATCGTAGCGCAGGGCTTCCGCTGCAGCGAGAAACGGCGTGTAGGGCATCACCAATGCGCCGGCGAAATGATTGGCGAGGCCAATGCGCGCGAGGCGGAAGGTTTCATCGCTGTCGTCAGCGGCGTCTTTCGCAAGCCGGTCCAGCGTGTCGCCGATGTCGAGGAAGGCAAGCTGCGTCGCCATCTCGAACGCCTGCTGGCCAGGATTGAGGTTTGCGGAAAGTTCAAGCGTGCGCCGCGCGCGATTGAATCGCCGTTGCGGGGAGAGCGTATCGGTTGCGGGAACAATAACGATATCGACGCCGTGTTCCGAACGCAGATAGTCTCGCAGTCCGGTCGCAACGTCACCGATCACCAGCTGAGCTTTGCCGAACAGCGCTTCGGCGGCTTCATCGAGCTCCGCGATGTAGTTGTGATGCGCGTAAAAATAGTCGCGCACTTTTTCGTAGGGCATCAGCGTCGCGGGTTCGATCTCTTCCGCGCTCAGCCCGAAGCGTGATGCCATCGCGTCGGCGCGCTCGGACGCTTGGCGAGACCGCGCTTGCAGCGCAACGATGGCGCGTCCAACCGCCGGCATGTTGGCGGCAATTTCGCGAATCTCCGTGAGTGCAATGGGCTCGCCGAGGCCGGGGTCCGCGAGCACGTCCTTCAAATCCGCGATGAGACGCGCTTCCTCGTCTTCGGAAAAAAGCTGCACATCGACGCCGAACACGGAGTTGATCTTGAGGAGGATCGGAACCGTCAGCGGCCGCTGATTTTTCTCGAGCTGATTGAGATAGCTCGGGGACAGTTCGAGCGCCCGCGCCAGAGCGACTTGCGTTAGCCCGCGCTCCTCGCGGAGCCGCCTCAGGCGAACGCCCATGAACGCTTTTCTCATGCAGACCTCAGTATTCGCAAAATTCGCAAATTCGCAGCCATGGCCTCGCAAAACTCCGCAATTTCAGGCGTTTCGCGCGCCATCGGAATGCGGATATTGCGAATATAAAGTCATTTGGCAAGCGAGGACGGCATGAAGACTTCGGAAATGGTGCAGCTGGGAATCGATGCGGCTTCCGACCGGTTCGATGGGATCGAGCGACCCTATTCCGTTGCCGACGTCATGAAGCTGCGCGGTTCGGTGCCCATCCGATACACGCTCGCCGAGATCGCGTCGAAGCGCCTTTGGCAACTTCTCAACACCGAGCCTTATGTGCACGCGCTCGGCGCAGTTACCGGCAATCAGGCGATGCAGATGGTCCGCGCCGGATTGAAAGCCATCTATCTCTCCGGCTGGCAGGTCGCCGCTGACGCCAACACGGCGAGCGCGATGTACCCCGACCAAAGCCTCTATCCGGCGAACGCCGGTCCGGAGCTTGCGCGCCGCATCAATCGTACACTGCAACGTGCTGACCAGATTGAGCACATGGAAGGTAAGTCGAGCGTCGCGACGTGGTTTGCTCCGATCGTCGCGGACGCGGAAGCCGGTTTCGGCGGGCCGCTGAACAGCTTCGAGATCATGAAGGCTTACATCGAAGCGGGTGTCGCTGCTGTCCACTTCGAGGATCAGCTTGCTTCGGAGAAGAAGTGCGGCCACCTCGGCGGCAAGGTTCTCATTCCGACGGCAGCGCATATTCGCAATCTCGTGGCGGCACGACTCGCCGCCGACGTCATGGGCGTTGCAACGCTCATCGTTGCCCGCACCGACGCCGAGTCGGCAAAGCTCATCACGTCCGATATCGATGAGCGCGACCGCGAATTCATCGTCAAGGGTGATCGTACAGCCGAAGGCTTCTACGCGCTGCGCAACGGCGTCGACGCCTGCATCGCGCGCGGCCTCGCTTATGCGCCATACGCAGACTTGCTGTGGTGGGAAACATCGACACCCAACATCGAGCATGCGCGTAAATTTGCCGAGGCCATTCACGCCAAGTATCCTGGCAAAAAGCTCGCCTACAATTGCTCGCCGTCATTCAACTGGCAGAAGAAGCTCGATCCCGCGACGATCGCGAAGTTCCAGACCGAGCTTGGCGCGATGGGCTACAAGTTCCAGTTCGTGACGCTCGCCGGTTTCCATCAGCTGAACCACGGCATGTTCGAGCTTGCGCAAGGCTATCGCGATCGCGGCATGGCTGCGTACTCGGAACTTCAGCAGGCCGAATTCGCGAGCGAAGCGCGCGGCTATACCGCGACGCGGCACCAGCGCGAGGTCGGCACCGGATATTTCGACGCCGTTTCTCTTGCGATCACCGGCGGAACGTCATCGACGACGGCCATGTCGGCATCGACCGAGACAGCGCAATTCCATGACGATGCAGTGAGACCAGCGGCCGAATAAGCCGCCAAGCGGGAGCTATTTCCTTGAGATCAGCGGACATCATCAACATGGCCGAGCCGTTCAACGGACCCAAAAATCACGATGTCGACGCAGCCATTCGGAAGGTCGCCGACACGCTGCACCGGCTCAATCTTCAAATTCATCAAGCCGTCGAAGCCGGCGCGTCGATCGAGCTGATGCGGGCTCATCGCGTCCACAACGGCCGCGGCCAATGGGGCGATCAAATGGTTCCGATCGTGCGCGTGCCCGATACGCCAGCAAAGGAATGAGCGATGTCGTCTGATCTTGCCGAGACGCGCTTTGCCGAAATCGTGTTTCCTGAACAGGCCAATCATTACGGCACGCTGTTCGGCGGAACGGCTTTGAACTTGATGAGCAAGGCGGCGGCGATTGCGGCCGCACGCCGCGCAGGCGCGAGCGTCGTCATGGCGCGATCGGACCGCGTCGATTTCCATATGCCGGTTCTCGTCGGCCAGCTCGTCGAACTCATTGCGCGCGTCGAGCGGGTCGGGCGTTCCTCAATGACCGTCAAGGTCGAGGTCGTCGCCGAAACGCTCGGTAAAGCCGATCGCAAAGTGGCAATGCGCGGCAGCTTCGAAATGGTCGCCGTCGATGAGCACGGACGCCCGCAACCGGTCGCGGCGCAAACCGCCGCTTGAACTTATCCAGTCATTCGAAAGGCAAGACGCGCATGGTTCAGTCTGCAAACCTTGGCTTCCCGCGCATCGGCTTGAAGCGCGAACTCAAAAAGGCGACGGAAAGCTATTGGAAAGGGGAGCTTGATTACCTCGCGCTACGCAAAATCGGCGCCGACCTTCGCGCGCGCCATTGGCAGCTTCAGCGCGATCTCGGGATTGAAATCACCCCTTCGAACGATTTTTCGTTCTACGACCAGGTTCTCGATACGACTGCGATGCTTGGCGCGGTACCCCCGCGCTATCGCAACGATGTCGCCGGAACCTCCGCGAAGTTTTCGCCATCGGCGCGGACCTCCAATGCCTATGCGATGATGGCGGATGTTGCGGAAACCGCGGAAGTGCAGGGCAGCGTCGATCTCGACACCTACTTCGCGATGGCGCGCGGGTCCGCTGCGGCTCCCGCAATGGAAATGACGAAGTGGTTCGATACCAATTATCACTACATCGTCCCGGAGTTTTACGAGGATCAGGAATTCCGGCTCGCGTCGCGCAAGGCGATCGACGAGTTCAAGGAAGCCAAGGCGCTCGGCATCCATACGCGGCCGGTGCTGGTGGGGCCGGTCACTTTTCTGTCGCTCGGAAAGGCGAAAAGTGCGGATCTCGATCCGCTGTCGCTCCTCGAACGCGTGTTACCCGTTTACGCCGAAGTTCTGACGGCTCTTGCTTTTGAGGGTGCGGATTGGGTGCAAATCGACGAACCCATCCTCGGCACGGATTTGAATGACGCGCAGCGCGACGCCTTTCGTAAGGCCTACACGGCCCTGTCGAAGTGCGGTCTGAAGATCCTCGTTGCCACTTACTTCGAGCGGCTCGACGACAATCTTTCGCTTGCTGCAGCGCTGCCGATCGACGGACTGCACATCGATCTCGTTCGCGCGCCGGAGCAGCTTGCGTCCGTGCTGTCGGTTTGGCCGAAGTCGCACACCCTGTCACTCGGCGTCATCGATGGACGCAATATTTGGCGGGCCGATCTCGACGCCGCCTTCAGCCTGGTCGAAAAGGCGATTGCTGCGCGGGGACCTGACAGCCTCCAGATTGCGCCGTCGTGCTCGCTCTTGCACGCGCCGGTCGATCTCGACAGCGAAACGAAGCTCGACGACGAACTCAAGTCCTGGCTGGCGTTCTCGAAGCAAAAGCTCGCTGAACTCGCAGCGTTGACGCGTGCGGCCAGTAGCGGCAAGCAAGCGGCAGAAGAAGCATTCGCGGCAAGCGCAGCGGCAGCACAATCGCGTGCGTCGTCGGCACGCGTTCATGATGCCAACGTCGCGGCGCGCCTCGCGGGCTCTAAGTCTGGCGATGCCAATCGCGCCGGATCCTTCGAGCATCGTCAGGCGAAGCAACGCAAGCGTTTCGCTTTGCCGAAATTCCCGACGACGACAATTGGATCGTTTCCGCAAACGGAAGAAGTCCGCAAAGCGCGCGCCGCGCATCGCCGCCGGGACATCGATGATGCCACATATGACGCGTTTCTTATGAAGGAGACCGAGAACGCTATCAGCGTTCAGGAAAACCTCGGCATCGATGTGCTAGTTCATGGCGAGTTCGAGCGCAACGATATGGTGGAATACTTCGGCGAGCAGCTTTCCGGATTCGTCTTCACGCAAAACGGCTGGGTTCAATCGTATGGAAGCCGGTACGTAAAGCCGCCGATCATTTTCGGCGATGTCTCGCGACCGAAGCCGATGACCGTCCGCTGGTCGGCTTACGCTCAGTCGCTCACGACTAAGCCCATCAAAGGCATGCTCACTGGCCCCGTGACGATCCTACAATGGTCGTTCGTTCGCGACGACCAGCCGCGTTCCGTCACGTGCCGGCAGATTGCATTCGCCATTCGCGACGAGGTCGTCGATCTGGAAAAAGCGGGCATTGGCATCATTCAAATCGACGAGCCGGCGTTGCGCGAAGGCTTGCCGATAAGATTGAAGGACAGGGAGGCTTACCTCAAATGGGCTGTCGAGTGCTTTCGGCTCACGGCGGCCGGAGCATCCGATCTGACGCAGATCCACACGCACATGTGTTACGGTGAGTTCAACGACATCATGGAGGCGATTGCTGCGCTCGACGCCGACGTCATTTCAATCGAGACGTCGCGCTCGCAGATGGAGTTGCTCGATGGCTTTTCAGAGTTCAAGTATCCGAACGAGATCGGGCCGGGCGTCTACGATATCCATTCGCCGAGATGCCCATGCGTTGGTGAGATGACAAACCTCATCGCGAAGGCGCGCGAGCGGCTCGCGCCGGAGCAAATCTGGATCAATCCGGATTGCGGCTTGAAAACGCGCAAATGGGACGAAGTTCTTCCCGCATTGAAGAACATGGTCGAGGCAGCGAGAAAGATGCGGGAGAATACCTAGCGACATCGTTGTGGCTAGGTCCGCCAAAGCTCTCCTTCCCAACCGCTAATTTTGCCGTCGCAAAATGGCGGCGCTTGAAGCGCGCTGCTTTGTAAATCGCAATCGGCCGCGGCCTCTTAGGCGCGCGGCCGATTGGCGAAGCAACCCTGTGCGGCGAAAAGCTGGCGCTTAAGAAGTCTTAAATCAGGCACGCCGGCTGAAGGCACGTAACACGTGCAAACTCGGCTGCGCGCAATTGCGCCGTTGGTCGTTGTCAAAATTCTCTCATATATCCAAGACTATATACTGAAAAAATTAAATAAGCTGATGCAGGGAGCGTCAAACGAACCAAGCGTGGCCAATGTGTGATGCGCGCGGAGAGACGCTCTTGCGAGATACAAATCAGACGATCGATATTCCGAAAGCCCAAACACCCGAGCAATTGATCGATCAGGCGGCGCTTGCCGGCCTTGGGCATATGACATCCGGTCTATCGCCGATCGGCCTAACTCTGGCTGTTCTGGATTGGAGCATGCATCTGGCCGTGGCGCCCGGAAAGCGGATCGCGCTCGCCGAAGCCTATGGGCAGCTTCTTGCGGACACGATGCAGCGCGCGGCGCGTGGCATCACCGGCGCCGAGGTCGAAGACGGAGCGGGTCATAGCAAAACGCCTGCACGGCGCGATCCTCGCTTTTCCGGCGACGCCTGGAATCAGTTTCCGTTTCAGTTCTGGGCCGATACCTTTAGCGCTGTCGAGGATTGGTGGTCCTCGGCGACGCGCGGCGTGCCGGGCGTGTCTCCACATCATGAAGCTGTCGTGTCATTCGCCGTGCGCCAGTGGCTCGACATGTGGTCGCCCTCCAATTCTCCATTCGCAAATCCGGCCGTCGCGCAGCAGACGCTTCGCGAAGGCGGGGCCAATCTCGTCAGAGGCGCGCAGATCTGGCTTGAGGACGCAGAGCGGATCGCGGGCGGAAAACTTGCTGCGGGTGCTGAAGCGTTCAAGGTCGGTGAGACGGTCGCGGCAACACCGGGCCAGGTCATCTTCCGCAATCACCTGATCGAGCTGATCCAATACGCTCCGGCCGGAGAAACCGTGCACGCGGAGCCGATCCTGATCGTTCCGGCTTGGATCATGAAGTATTACGTGCTCGATCTGTCGCCGAACAATTCGCTGATCAAATTTCTTGTCGACCAGGGCTTCACGGTTTTCTGCATCTCCTGGCGCAACGTCTCCGCTGAGGATCGCAATCTCTCACTCGAGGATTATCGCCGGCTCGGCGTGATGGCGGCGCTCGATACGATTTCGGCGGTCGTGCCGGATCGGCCGGTGCACGCCGCCGGCTACTGTCTCGGCGGAACGCTCCTGTCCATCGCCGCGGCCGCGATGGGCGAAACGGGCGACGATCGTCTTGCAAGCGTCACCTTGCTCGCGGCTCAGACCGACTTCACTGAGCCGGGCGATCTGCAACTGTTTATCGACGATAGCCAGGTGGCGCTTCTCGAAGCTCTGATGGGCCAAAGCGGCACGCTCGACTCCTCGCAAATGGCCGGCGCGTTCCAGCTTCTGAAATCCAACGACCTGATCTGGTCGCACATGATCCATGACTATCTCATGGGTGAGCGCAGCCAGATGATCGACTTGATGGCCTGGAACGCTGATGCAACGCGAATGCCCTTCCAAATGCATTCGGATTATCTGCGCAAACTGTTCCTGCGCAACGATCTCGCGAGCGGACGCTACGTCGTCGATGGCAATCCGATCGCGCTGCAGAACATCCGCGTTCCGGTGTTTGCGGTCGGAACCGAGCGCGATCATATCGCGCCCTGGAAGTCGGTTTATAAAATCCACTATCTCGCGGATACCGGCGTCACGTTCGTTCTTACGAACGGCGGACACAACGCCGGCATCGTCAATGAGCCCGGACATGCGAACCGCCATTTCCGTCTTCTGACGAAAGCGCGAAACGACATCTGTCTCAGCGCCGACGAATGGTTTTCAGCGGCCAACGTGAAGAACGGATCGTGGTGGCCGGTCTGGACCGACTGGCTCGCGGCACACGCTTCGCCTCAAAGAGTTTCACCGCCCGCAATGGGCTGCGAGGCGAAAGGCATTTCGCCGCTTGCTGCCGCGCCCGGAACCTATGTGCTGCAACGATGACAGCTATAATCCCCCAGATCCGCCTGACCAATCGCACGTTCGACGAATTGGAAATTGGCGAGAGCGCCTCCCTCACGCGGTTTGTGAGCGAAGACGACATCAAGCTGTTCGCCGCGACATCGGGTGACGTCAATCCCGCCCATCTCGACGCAGCATATGCGGCGACAGATATATTCGGTCACGTCGTCATTCACGGCATGTGGACTGCGGCGCTGCTGTCCACGCTGCTCGGTACGCAACTACCGGGACCTGGAACGATCTACCTCGGCCAGGACCTGCGCTTCCGCCGTCCGGTCGCGCCGGGCGATACCGTCACGGCAACCGTCACCGTGCGTGAGAAGGGGCCGGATAAGCGCGTCGTTCTCGATACATTGTGCGTCAACCAGAACGGCAAGGAAGTGTTGTCGGGCCAGGCGACGGTCATCGCGCCAACCGAAAAACTGAGCCTGCCGCGCATTCCGGTGCCGGAAGTCGCGCTCCGTCGTCACGGCCGCTTCGATCAGTTCCTCGAGCAGGCGAAATCGCTGCCCGCGTTGCCGACCGCCGTCGTGCATCCGTGCAGTCCGGAAGCAATCTCCGCCGCGATCGAAGCCAAGCTCGAAGGCCTCATCGAACCGGTGCTCATCGGTCCACCGCACAAGATCGCCGCCGCTGCCGAGAAAGCCGGTGTTTCGATCGAAGGCTTGCGCATCGAGGCGACCGAGCACAGCCACGCAGCCGCCGCCAAAGCCGTCGAGCTTGCATCGTCGGGCGCCGTTCGTGCGTTGATGAAAGGCAGCCTTCATACCGACGAATTGCTCGGCGCCGTCGTCGCGGCGCAGTCGGGCCTGCGCACCGAGCGGCGCATCAGCCACGTCTATGTGCTCGACGTGCCCTCGTATCCCAAGCCCTTGATCGTCACGGACGCGGCGATCAACATCATGCCGACGCTCGATCAGAAGCGCGACATCTGCCAAAACGCCGTCGACCTAATGCACGTGCTTGGCGTCGCCGAGCCTTTGGTCGCCGTTCTCGCAGCCGTCGAAACCGTCAACCCCGCGATGCCCGCAACGCTCGAAGCCGCCGCCCTGACGGTGATGGCGGCGCGCGGTCAGATCACCGGCGCGAAAGTCGACGGCCCGCTCGCGTTCGACAATGCCATCAACCTCGACTCCGCGCGCATCAAGGAGATCGTGTCGCCCGTTGCGGGGCGCGCCGACATTCTCGTCGTTCCGAACCTGGAAGCGGGGAACATGCTCGCCAAGCAGCTCATTTATCTCGCTGGCGCCGACGCCGCCGGCCTCGTGCTCGGTGCGCGCGTTCCGATCATCCTGACCAGCCGAGCCGATACGCTGCGCGTGCGTCTGGTGTCGGCCGCGTTGGCCAAGCTCGTCGCAGAACACCGGACCAGCGCGACCGCATGAGCGAAATTCTGATTACCTTCAATCCGGGCTCATCGACCATCAAGCTCGGCCTTTACCGCATGGCCGAAGACGGGCCTGTGCGATTGGGCCGGGGCGTCATCGATCTCAGACGCACGCCGCTGCTGTTGCATGTCGTCGAAGGTCCGACCGTTGCCGACATTCCTTTGCGCGCCGAAGTCACCGAGGATCTGCACGAACTCATCGATGAAACGCTCGGCTGGCTGAGCGATCACTTCGCACTTCAGGGAATAGCGGCGGCCGGTCATCGCGTCGTGCATGGCGGGGACGCTTTCTCCGGTGCAACTCTGATCACCGATGACACGCTGGCGACGATTGCGCGCTTTGTCGATCTGGCGCCGCTGCATCAACCGCAGAGTCTCCGATTGATCCGCGCGATCCGGCATCTCCGCCCCGACCTGCCGCAAACGGCGTCGTTCGACACGGCGTTCCATAGGACGCAATCCGACATCGTCCGCCGCTTCGCCCTGCCGCGTGAAATGTTCGACGCCGGAATCAAGCGATACGGATTTCACGGGCTGTCCTACAAATTCGTGGCATCGAGGCTACGCGAGCTTGCTCCCGATCTCGCAGCCGGACGTGTCGTCGCCGCGCACCTTGGCAGCGGCGCGAGCCTCTGCGCGCTCGAAAACGGCGAAAGCCGCGATACGAGCATGGGCTTTTCGACGCTCGACGGAATCCCGATGGCGACGCGCTGCGGCGCGCTCGACCCGGGGGTCGTCATCCATCTCCTGAAGCAACAAGGACAGTCGCTCGCGAGCGTCGAAGACATTCTCTATCACCGCTCGGGATTGCTCGGCGTCTCGGGAATAAGCGCCGACAGCCGCGATTTGCTCGGCAGCGATCAACCGGCGGCGCGCGAAGCGATCGAATTGTTCACGCATCGGATCGCGCAGGAGATCGCCGCGCTTGCGACGACGCTCGGCGGCCTCGACGCCGTGATTTTTACAGCTGGCATCGGTGAACACCAGCCCGCGATCCGTGCGGAAGTTTGCGCGCGCCTCGCGTGGCTCGGCATCACGCTGGACGACAATGCTAATGCCGCCAACGCAACACGCATCGATGCGCAGGATAGCGAAGTCGGCGTTCTCGTAATCCCGACGGACGAAGAGCAGGTGATCGCCATCGAAGCCTGCGCGCTTTTGAAGTCCAGCAGAGAGGCCTGATGAAACCGATCGTCGATCTTACCGGCAAGCGCGTGCTCGTCGTCGGCATCGCCAACAAGAGCAGCATCGCCTATGGCTGTGCCGAGGCGCTGAAGGCCGCTGGCGCCGACCTCGCGGTGACGTACCTGAACGCCAAGGCCGAACCGCACGTAAGGCCCTTGGCGGAGGAACTGAACGCGTCGATCATCGTCCCGTGCGACGTGCGTATTCCAGGCGAGTTGGAAAGCGTTTTCGATACCATTCGCGCGACGTGGGGTCGTCTCGAAGGCGTCGTACATTCCATCGCGTTCGCACCACGCGAGGACTTGCACAACAGTCTTGTGCTTTGCTCGGCCGAAGGCTTCGCGATGGCGATGGATGTTTCATGCCACTCCTTCATCCGCATGGCGAAGCTGGCGCTGCCCTTGATGGTCGATGGCGGCAGCCTGCAAACGGTGAGCTTCTTCGGCGCCAACCGCGTTGTCGAGCACTATAATCTCATGGGGCCGGTTAAGGCCGCGCTGGAAGCGACGGTGCGGACACTCGCTTCCGATCTCGCGCCGCGTCGCATCCATGTGCACGCGCTGTCATCCGGGCCTGTCGCGACGCGCGCAGCCTCAGGGATAGATCGCTTCGACGAGCTTTTGGAAAAGACGCGCGAGCGCACGCCGGATCATCAGCTGGTGACGATCGAACAGATCGGGCGCATCTCAGCTTTTCTCGCAAGCGACGCCGGAAGCGCCATGACGGGCTCGACATCCTATGCCGACCACGGTTTCCACGTCGTCGCGTAACGCGACCGGAAACTGCTGGCGTGGTCTTTCGGCGTCGTTGCACTCGCGTCCATTCTGACGCAGATGTGGCTGCGATAAACTGTCATAAAAGGTTCACGTCTCAGCTCGCTTACAACATTTCGGATTGGGCGAAAGTTGAAGACAATCACTGCGCGAGCTCCAGTGACGCACTTGACCTAAATCAAGGTTGCTGACTGTTCATCATCCGAGTGTGCGGCTTCCCTGGTGGGATCGGGAGGCAGCTTTGCAAGATGTATTGGACGAGCGCTCAGGATTAAGCGACTCGCTGGCGCTGATTAGCGCAGTCATAATCGGCTTAATTGGTCTGATCTTCGCGGTCGCTGGAGAGGAGGAAATACTCCGATTTCAGGGACTGCTTTTTTTGGGTGCCGGCGTCGCGGCAGGTTTATATGTCGCAACCCATCCAACCAATCTCAGAGAAGAAAAGCGTTCCGGCTATTTCGATGGCCCAATTCGCGTTGCGACAATCGCGTGCGTATTCTGGGGCGTCGTAGGCTTTCTTGTTGGCGACATTCTCGCTTGGCAGCTCTCGTTCCCGGCTCTCAATCTTGACCTGCCGTGGACCAACTTCGGCCGCCTGCGACCGGTTCACACTTCAGCCGTTGTTTTCGCCTTCGGCGGCAACGCGCTCCTCGCGACATCGCTTTACGTGGTCCAGCGCACGAGCCAGGCGAGAATGCCGGGCAAATGGGCGCCGTGGTTCGTCGTTTGGGGATACCAGCTCTTTATCGTCATCGCCGCGACCGGCTATTTGATGGGTGTAACGCAAAGCAAGGAATACGCGGAGCCCGAGTGGTACGCGGATATCCTGCTGACGCTCGTATGGGTCACTTACCTTCTGGTGTTCCTCGGCACGCTCAAAGGCCGGCAGGAACCACACATCTACGTCGCGAACTGGTTCTTCCTCGGCTTCATCATCACCGTCGCGATGCTGCATGTGGTCAACAACCTCGCGCTGCCGGTATCGTTTCTGGGAACGCTGAGCTACCCGCTGTTCCCTGGTGTCCAAGGCGCGATGACGCAATGGTGGTACGGGCATAACGCCGTCGGCTTCTTCCTGACGGCCGGCTTCCTCGGCATCATGTATTACTTCATTCCGAAGCGCGCCGAGCGCCCGGTGTACTCATACCGCTTGTCGATCGTGCACTTCTGGTCGCTGATCTTCCTCTACATCTGGGCAGGTCCGCACCATCTCCACTACACCGCTCTTCCGGAGTGGACGCAGACGCTCGGCATGACGTTCTCGATCATGCTGTGGATGCCGTCGTGGGGTGGCATGATCAACGGTCTCATGACGCTCTCGGGTGCGTGGGACAAGCTCAGAACCGACCCGGTCATCCGGCTGCTCGTCGTCAGCGTCGCCTTCTACGGCATGTCGACGTTCGAGGGCCCGCTGATGTCCATCAAAGAGGTCAACTCGCTCTCGCACTACACCGACTGGACGATCGGCCACGTGCATTCCGGCGCGCTGGGATGGGTCGGCATGATCTCGTTCGGTGCCGTCTACTGCCTCGTTCCGTGGCTTTGGAAGCGCAAAGGCCTCTACTCGCAGAAGCTTGTCGAGTGGCACTTCTGGCTCGCGATGATCGGCATCGTTCTCTACATCTCGTCGATGTGGGTCGCGGGCATCACGCAGGGTCTGATGTGGCGTGCTTACGACCGCCTCGGCTTCCTCAAGTATTCGTTCATTGAAACAGTCGAGGCGTTGCATTGGCCTTACGTCATCCGTGCGACAGGCGGCGTCCTGTTCCTGCTCGGCGGATTGATCATGGCCTACAACATCTGGCGCACCATTCGCAGCGACGTGTCGGTCGACGTCCGGGATCAGCCCGCAGTCGCCGCAGCACCGGAACTGCGCCCCGGCGCCATCGCAATGCCAGCCGAATAAGGAGCGATAATCGTGAACCACGCTATCTTCGAGCGAAACTCGATTATTCTTTTGATCGGCGCGCTGATTGTCGTGTCGATCGGCGGTATCGTCGAAATCGCACCGCTGTTCTACGTCCAGTCGACGATCGAGAAGGTGCAGGGCATGCGCCCGTACTCGCCTCTTGAGCTCGCCGGACGTGACATCTACGTGCGCGAGGGCTGCTACAATTGCCATAGCCAGATGATCCGCTCGCTCCGCGACGAGGTCGAACGCTATGGCCATTACTCGCTGGCCGCGGAAAGCATGTACGATCATCCGTTCCAGTGGGGATCGAAGCGCACGGGTCCGGATCTTGCGCGCGTCGGCGGCAAGTATTCGGATGCCTGGCACGTCGAGCACATGCGTGATCCGCGCTCGGTGGTGCCTGCGTCCATCATGCCGGGCTACCCGTTCCTCGATCAGACGCTTCTCGATACGTCGAATATTTCGAGGCGTATGAAAACCTTGAAGACGATCGGCGTGCCTTACACCGAAGAGATGATCGCCAACGCCGACAAGGATGTCGTTGCGCAAATCTCGCCGGACACGAAGGAGGCCAAGGCTCTGCTGACGCGCTATCCGAAGGCGCAGGTGCGTAAGTTCGATGGCCAGCCAGCGGGAGATAACGTCCGCCCGACGGAACTCGATGCCGTCATCGCCTACCTGCAGATGCTCGGCACGCTTGTCGACTTCACCAAGTTCGACGCCAGCGGTCCCAACCTGCGATAGGGGAGATTAGGTCGTGCCTTACGAAGACATACAAGTCGTTACGCAGATCGCGTCGCTCGCATTGTTCATGAGCATTATGATCGCGGCGTACATCTACGCTTTTCGCAGAAGCAACAAAGCTAAATTCGCCGAGGCGTCCGCTATGCCTCTTCGCGACGATGCGCCACCTGCCGATTGGGATAAGCAATGAGCCATCACAAAAAAATCGATGAAGTGACGGGTGTCGAAACGACCGGCCACGTCTGGGACGGCGACATCTGCGAACTGAACAAGCCGCTGCCGAAGTGGTGGCTCTACACGTTCTACGCCTGCATACTCTGGTCCATCGGCTATTGGATCGTGTATCCGGCCTGGCCGCTGGTCAACAGCTACACGATGGGCGTGCTGGGATTCAGTCAGCGCACTCAAGTCCAGAATGAGATCGACGAGTGGAAGTCTGGGCACGCGAAATATCGTACGCAGATCGCCGAGCTGCCGCTCGCCGACATCCGTAAGAACGAAGAACTCTTTCAGTTCTCGATCGCGGGCGGCGCAGCGCTTTTCGGTGAAAACTGCGCCGGTTGCCACGGTCGTGGTGCTCAAGGCGGCATCGGCTATCCCAACCTGAATGACGACGATTGGCTATGGGGTGGAAATCTCGACCAGATTCACCAGACCATTTCCTACGGCATCAGAAACGGCAACCCGAAGGCGCACGATACGGCGATGCCGCATTTCGGAACCGACAAGATCCTCGATAACGCGCAGATCAGCGACGTCGCAAACTTCGTTCGCTCCTTCGCGCATCTCGACGTCGATGCCGAGGCGGCCAAGCGAGGCTCGCAAATCTATGCCGACAACTGCGCCGCCTGCCACGGCGAGCAGGGCAAGGGCAATCAGGACATGGGCGCTCCCAACCTGACGGACGCCATCTGGCTCTACGGCAGCTCGCAGGAAGCCGTCATGCAAAGCGTTCGCACGGGGCGCGGCGGCATTATGCCGGCATGGTTGGAGCGTCTCGATCCAGTCGCAGTTAAAATGCTGACGCTTTTCGTGTATTCTCTCGGTGGAGGGCAAGCCGAAACGGCGAGCGCTCCCGCATCAACGGTGCCGGAAAAAGCCCAATGACGTCGATGAGCAAACCGAACAAGTTTCTGATCGGAGGGGAGGGCGCTCACTCCGCGCCGCCCCCTTCCACGCCCACGCATTCGGATTACGTCTCACGCAAGAAGATCTACCCCAAGCTTGCGCGCGGGACATTCCGGAACGTCAAATGGGCGGTGATGGCGATCACGCTCGGCATCTACTACATCGTGCCGTGGCTGCGCTGGAACCGCGGCGAGGGATTGCCGGATCAGGCCATTCTGTTCGACTTTGCCAATCAGCGTCTCTTGTTCGGACCTATCGAAATCTGGGCGCAGGAATTCTACTACGTGACCGGGCTGCTCGTGCTCGGTGCGCTTAGTCTGTTTCTCGTGACATCGATCGCCGGCCGCATGTGGTGCGGATACGCCTGCCCGCAGACCGTCTGGACCGACCTCATGATCGCGGTCGAACGCTTCTGGCAAGGCGATCGCAACGCGCAGTTGCGTCTTGATGGCCAGGGTTGGACGTTCGAAAAGATCTGGAAGAAATCGGTTACGCATCTGTCGTGGGTGCTGATCTCGCTCGCGACGGGCGGCGCGCTCGTCTTCTATTTCCGCGATGCGCCGACGCTGGGAGTCGAGCTTCTGCATGGAACGGCGCCCGTCGTCGCCTACGTGTTTCTTGGGCTCTTCACGCTCACGACCTATCTGCTTGGCGGCCTCGCGCGCGAGCAGGTCTGCATCTATATGTGCCCGTGGCCGCGCATCCAGGGCGCGATGGTCGATCACGACTCGCTCCTGATCTCGTATCGCGATCTTCGCGGCGAGCCGCGCGGCGCCCATAAGAAGGGGACGACTTGGGACGATCGCGGCGATTGCATAGATTGCCGCGCATGCGTCGCTGTTTGCCCGATGGGCATCGACATCCGCGATGGATCGCAGCTCGAATGCATTCAGTGCGCGCTGTGCATCGACGCCTGCAACGAGATCATGGATCGCGTGGAACGGCCGCGTGACTTGATCGCCTATACGACGATCGGCAACCTCGCCAACGCCACGACCGCGCCGCGCGAGGGCTGGCGCATCATTCGCCCACGTACCCTCCTTTATACGGCTATGATCACGCTCGTCGCATCGCTGATGGGCTGGTCGCTTCTCAATCGCGCCGATTTCGAGCTGAGCGTCATCCAGGATCGCAATCCGCTGTTTGTCGTTTTGAGCGACGGCGGCGTGCGCAACGGCTACACCGTGAAGATTGCGAACAAGATAGAGCATACGCGCCACTTCAAACTGAACTTCAGCGGCGTGCCTGGACTTCAGCCCAAATTCGTCGAGTTCGACGGCGTCGATCCGACCATCGAAGTGGGGCCGTCGGAAGTGCGGGCGGTGAAGGTTTTCCTGTTGCTCCCCGGCGACAAGAAGAAGGACCTGAAGTCCGACGCGGAACCCGTGAAGATCGAACTCGACGATGTTTCGAACGGACAGTCGACGTCACGCAATACAACCTTTAGGAGCCCGTCATGAGCGCTGCGGTGTCAGAGAAAGGTACGATTCGCGGCTGGCACGTGCTTGCCGCTCTCGTCGGCTTCTTTCTGACCGTCACTGCCGTCGATGTCATCATGATTACGAAGGCGGTTTCGACATTCAGCGGCGACACGGCCGACGCTTACCGCAAGGGCTTGGCCTACAACCAGACGCTCGAACAAGAAGTCATCCAGGATAAGCTTGGATGGCACGAAAGCCGGTCGTTCGATTCCGCTACGGGACGGCTTTCGATTTCCGTCACGGATGAAAACAAGACGCCGGTCGACGGCCTCGATCTGCAGGCTGACATCGGCCGCGCGGCGACCGACATTTTCGACCGTAGCATCGCGCTCCGGCCCTTGGGCAACGGCACTTATGGCGCTGAAATCGCCGGATTGTCGGAGGGCGCTTGGACGCTGTCGGTCAACGCTTCAGATAACGGCAAGATCGTTTACAGATCGAGGGCCCGGATATGGAAGCAGCCCTAGATGCGCCGGTCGTAACACACGAACCAAACGCAACGTCACGGCAGACGGTCGTTCTCTCGGTACCGACCATTGTCTGCGGGAATTGCCTCCGCTCGGTTGAAAATGCGCTGCGCGCGCTGCGGGGCGTCGAAGCGGCACGCGCCAATCTGACCACCAAACGCGTGTCGGTGGTCGTCGATCCCGAATTGAGTTCCACGGTCGACCTGACGACGGCGCTCGAGCGCGCCGGTTATCCGTCAGCACTTCTCGCAGACGATGCCGAAACCGAACAGAAGGCGCGCGTCAGCGAACTCGTCCCGCGCGTCGGCGTCGCGGGATTTGCAGCCGCCAATATCATGCTGCTGTCCGTTTCGGTCTGGTCAGGCCAGGCGAGCGACATGGACAGCTCCGTCCGCGAGTTGTTTCACTGGTTGTCGGCGCTCATCGCGTTGCCGGCCGTCGGCTACGCGGGTCAGCCATTCTTCAGATCGGCAATTGCGGCGCTGAAGGCGCGGCGTCTCAACATGGACGTGCCGATCTCGCTCGGCGTCCTGCTGGCGACGGGCATGAGCCTCTTCCAGACGATGCGGAATTCAAATCAGATCTATTTCGACGCCGCTGTGACGCTTCTGTTTTTCCTGCTGATCGGCAGGGCGCTCGACGAGCGCATGCGCACGAAGGCGCGGGGCGCGGCCGAAAACCTGCTGGGCCTCAGAGCGAAAAACGCCACCCTCGTCGAGAGCGATCAGACGACGAAGGTCATTTCCGCGGCGAAGCTTAAGCCGGGCATGATCATCGCAGTCGCGGCGGGCGAGCGTGTGGCGGGTGACGGCGAAATCATTTCCGGCCAGAGCGAAATCGACGAGAGCCTGATCAGCGGCGAAACGCGGCCGCGCACCGTTAGCGCGGGCGATGCCGTCTATGCCGGAACCGTCAACTGCAGCGGCGCCTTGCGCGTGCGCATCACGGCTGCCGAAGAAAACACGCTGCTGAGCGAGATCGGGCGCATGATGCTCGCCGCCGAGCAAAGCCGCGGCCGCTACGTACGTCTCGCGGATCGCGCCTCGCGCCTCTATGCACCCGCCGTGCACGTTCTCGGGTTAACGACGTTTGTTGCCTGGATGCTGATCGGCGCGCCGTGGGAGCAGGCGCTGACCTACGCGATCGCGGTGCTGATCATCACATGCCCCTGCGCGTTGGCGCTGGCCGTGCCCGCTGTTCAGGTCGCCGCGATGAGCCGGTTGTTCAGCAAGGGCGTCATCGTCAAGGCACCCGATGGGCTCGAGCGTCTCGCCGAAATCGACTGCGTGGTCTTCGACAAGACCGGCACGCTGACGACCGGAGAGCTACGCCTCGGAACCAGCGGCAGCATTGATACGGTCGCGCTCGCACGGGCAGGATCGATTGCCGGAGCGAGCAGGCATCCGTATGCGCAGGCGCTTGTGAAAGCGGCCCGCGAGCAGGGCATCCGCGCGCAGGCCGTCGACGACGTGCAGGAAGTCGCCGGTTCCGGTCTCATCACGACCTCGGCTGGTGTCGAAGAAAAAGTGGGCTCCGCAACTTGGGTTGGCGCTGGCGATGGCCACGCATCGATCTGGTACGGCGCCGCAGGCAAACCGCCCGTCGGCTTCGACTTCGTCGATGAACCGAGAAAGGACGCGGCCGCCTGCGTCTCTGAACTCCAGCGCTCCGGATACATGGTCAGCCTGCTGTCGGGCGACCGGCGCGACGCCGTCGAGCAGACAGCCGCCGCTTGCGGCATCGAGGGCTGGGCCGCCGAAGTTCGCCCCGATCAGAAGCTCCAGACGATCGAAGCGTTGAAGGCGCGGGGTTACAAGACGCTGATGGTCGGCGACGGCCTAAACGATGCGCCCGCACTTGCCGCTGGACATGCCTCGCTATCGCCCGCATCGGCCATCGACATCGCCCAGAATGCCGCCGACGCCGTCTTCCAAGGCGAGCTGCTGCAGCCGGTCATCGAGACGCTGGCGATCGCCAAAGCCGCGCGCGGCCTGGCGCTTCAGAACTTTGCGATCGCGATCGTCTACAATTCCGTTTTCGTGCCCCTCGCGATGTTGGGTTACGTGACGCCGTTGATTGCGGCATTGGCCATGTCCGGCTCATCCATTATGGTGACCGCCAACGCGCTTCGGCTACGCTCGATGAAACTGCATCTGCCAAAGATCGGAACATCGCAATGACTGCGCTCGCTTGGCTCATTCCTGCTGCTTTGACGCTCGGTATGATGGGCCTGGCAGGCTTCCTTTGGGCGCTGCGCAGCGGCCAGTTCGACGATCTCGAAGGTGCCGGCTGGCGCGCCATCAGCGACGATAACGATGTCGCCGATGCGCCGCCGCATCGAGGACCGGCAGGCGATGCTTGAGCAGGACTTCATTCGTGGCGCTGCTGCGGGGCTTGCCAGTGCATTGCATTGCGGCACGATGTGCGGCGGGATCGCCTGCGGCGCCAATCTGCTGCTCGGAGCGAAGTCGCCGAGCGACAGGAACCTCAATCTCGCGTTGATGCAAGTCGGGCGCATCGCGACCTATTCCGCGATCGGCGGTGTCGCGGGCCTGCTCGGCGGCTCAGTGCTCGCCAACTCGCCTTTCAGCAATCCGGCCGTTCTGCAATGGGCAACGGCAGTGTCGCTGCTCTGGATGGGAATGGTCCTCGCCGGAGTGATGCCGCGGCTCGCCCTGATTGACAATGGCATGCAGGCCATCGCGTCGCGCGCGAACACGTTTCTGCGGCCCGCCGGACAGACGCGCTACATCGCGCCGGTGACGATGGGGGTCGTCTGGGGACTGAATGCCTGCCCGATGGTCTACGGCGCGGCGTTCCTCGCCTCGCTCACTCAGACGAGCGTCCAGGGCGCAACGTTCATGCTGGGCTTCGGCATCGGAACCGTGCCTGCCGTGATCGCGTCGGCGCTTGGATTGTCGTGGCTCAGCCAGCGCGCCGAGGGGACGCGATGGAAACTATTTGCAGGATTAGCGCTCGCAGCTAGCGGCGTTGCGGTCATCTACTTTCCGCAGCATTTCGCCAACCTGCTGTGTCTCGTCCAGTAGCTTGAAACTCTCCAATCATCGGAAAACAGAGCGAGCGCGATCGACCGATCACGCTCGCTTCATTGCTTGCCGACGGGAGTCGTACGCAATGCCGCTTATGATTTGAAGAACTGATAGGCTGGCAACGCTTTCAGCGAATCCTTCGTGCCATCGGTGACGATCTTCAGGCTCGTCCCGTCACGCGTGATCTTGAGATTGCTGAACGGGACCGAGACGTACTTGTCTCCCATACCGAGGAAGCCGCCGACGCTCAGCACAACCTCGTCCATCGAGCCATCGGCTTTGAGAACGATATCTTCGATGCTGCCGATGTTCTCGTTGGCGCTGTTGTAAACTTTCGTGCCGACGAGCTTGCTGGTGCGGAATTCATCCGCCGTTTGCATGTTGTCGGCTGCAAACACGGGCGCGCTGATGGCGCTCGCAGCGAGAACCGCAGACGCTGCAAGGCTCTTCAGGAAAAGACGGGTCATGTATGCCTCCATTACACAGATGCATACAAATCGCACGACAGCCCTATTGGTTCCCCGCAATGCCTTTGGAGAACCCTCGCATCAGGTTTGGCGAACCGGAAGCGCCGCGCGGTTAATGGCGTTTATGCGTTGTAGCGCTTGACGAACAGCAGCGCGCAACCGAGGCAGCCGGCGGCTGCGGCTCCGATGATGATCAGGGCCAGCCAATCGGCCCCCGCGTATCCCCAGAATGCGCTCATGACGTCCGAGCCTCCGTCAGCAGTCCCGTGTCTCTCATCCGCGTCTTGCCGAAATCGGTGAGGGCGTAATGGAATGTCAGCATCGGCTTTCCGCGAATGGTTTTCAAATCCGACTGCAGGCGCGCGACCAATCCGCCGGCCGCCAGTTCGTCGAGAGCAATGCGAACGCTATTCTCCCAGTATTCCCCTGAAAGACCATATTCGCGAAGCGTCCTCGCGATCAGCTCTTCGTCCCAGAGGCTGGCGGAGCGGCTAAGCTCGACCAGCAGGAAGCCCTTCTGATGCAGCTTCATGGTGTGCTCACTCCTGTGTCGGTATCGCGAAGCTGAGCGACGGATTCAGCGGGCTCGCTGAACATGACGAAACTGCCGAGCACCGTCAGCACGAGGCCGATGAGGAAGTACCATTCCGGCAGCTGCAGCGTGAAGGCGGCGATGAAGATGAGCGCGAAGATCGCATAGAGATTGCCGATCGCTTCGCCGCGTCCAACGCCGATGAGAGTGAAGCTCTTGTAGAATGACGTATAGCAATACGCGTGACACGCGGCGGCAAGCAGGATCCACAGCACCGCTTTGCCGTGCGTCATCGTATCGACGATCAAGGTTCCGATCGGATAATCGGTGAACAACGCCAGAAACGGCAGGATCAAAAGCCCCCAGAAGAAAATCTCGAACGTGAAGCGGCATTGAATGCCGGCATCGGGATCAGACACGTCGATCGCGCGAGCAGCAACCGCGCCTTCCAGTCCCCAACCAATAGCCGACATGATGCCGCCGACATAGCCGAGCCACGCATGGTTGCTCGAAATGTCGAGTTCGCCGAACAGGCCCGGCCCGTAAATCGCGATGCCGCCCATAATGATGATCGCCATGCCGAGGGCAGCGCGTCCGGTGATCTTTTCCTTGAACCACAGCCGCGCGACGACAGCCCCGATGACGGGATAGAAGAGAGAGGTCACAGCCGCAAATACCGGCCCGACGAAACCCATCGCCATGTAGGAACCGAAGATCGCGAGCGGCCCTCCGCAGAGAGATGCGAGCGCGTACCACTTCGAGATCCGTCGAAAGCGAACGATCGTGCGGCCGTAATCCGCGATCTTCCCGAGCGCCCCGTTCCACAGCAGCAGAAAGCCGAAAATCATGATCGCGTGGATCCACGTCATGACGGCGGTAGCGGCGAGGCGAAGTCCCATGTCGTCGGCCGCAATATCGACGTAGGGCTTTTCATACCAGAGCGCAGTCCCCGGCACATACCAGGCGCCCCAGAGCACCGCTGTCCACAATGCCCAGGCGAACCCCCAACGCTGCAAGCGCGTGTAATGTGCCTTGAGTGCTTCTGTCCGAAGCCCGTCAACGGTCTCGACCGTGGCCATCAGAAAGTCCCTTCGCTGCGCAGCACAAAGTTCAGCCGAGAATCGACGCGGTCGGCTTTCATATGGGACAGATTAGTTTTTACTGGCGAGGATCACACAATAGTGCCAACTGGCATCATTCGCCGCGCGTCACCTCTGCGGGGCAGGCTTTTGATGTTCCGAGACGGACGGTCGACCTCGCGCAATGAGCGGAAAATCCAAGACATCACCCGTCACGCGCCTGACGGACGAGGAATGGTTTCACCGCACGGGCCGGGTCGCGATGTCGATCGGTCAGGACACATTTCACCGCGAGCTTCTTGAACTATTCGGCTCTGCGATGAAGCACGATTCCAGCTGGATTATGCGCTATTCGCGCTTCGCGCCGCCCGACATCCTTTACACGCACAACGTGCCCGACGAGATCGTGCAGCTCTACACACGCGAATGCTCGACGATCGATCCGTATTCGAACCATTGGAAAACCCGCGGCGCGCCCGGCGTTCTCACGCTGTCGCGTCTCAAATCAGAGAACGTCGAGTTCATCATATACGAGAAGATGTTTGGCGCCGCCGCCAACATTGCCGACGAACTCGCGATGTTCTTCACGACAGTCGGACATTGTTGCCTGGCGTTATTCCTGGTGCGCGAGAAAGGCACGTTTTCGGCTACCGACGTCGCGAGGGCTGAGCTGATCTTTCCAGCGCTCGATGGTTATCATCATGCGCATCTGAGCTCGCTGTTCAATGAACTCAAGTACAGCAACCGGTCGGGTATGGATGCCTTCATAAGACGTCCGATGCTGATTCATGATCGGTTTCACGAACAGGTTTACGCGAGCGACACGTGGATTCAGGCCGCAGCGCAAGACCCGGCCATCGACGAGATCGTGCACGCAGGAGCAAGCAAGGCGGCGCAGAAGTTCGAACTACGGAATTTCATTCTGCGATCCGAGACGCTCGATCGCCATTTTCCTCTCGCGCCGGGCGGACGCATCTACGCGTTGGAACCGAAGGCTTCGGAGAAAACCCAGCACGAGCATGTCGATCAGGTTGCCGCCACGCTCAGCGACTTTACGCGGCGAGAGCGTGAAATACTGGCGCTCATCATGATGGGACAAAGCACGGGCGAGATCGCGCAAAAACTCGAAATAAGCAAAGGCACGATCAAGAATTGCCGCCTGCGCATCTACCGCAAGGCCGATGTTACGTCTGAGCGGGCGCTGGTGAATAAATTTACCGCGATATTCAGGTGATCAACGCTACATCAGCACTTAATTCAGCGCGCGCTACCTGGCAGCGGCGATCGCAGCGACATTGCCGAGGCGTCAACCGCGAGGCGTTCGGACGATCGGTACTCGCGGAGCATATCTGAAGTGCCCGAAGCAAACTCTGCGCGATGCTCGGGCGGTGCGCGCAACGGCTCTAGATACGAGATGGCATTGACGTCGACGAGCCCGACCATTGCGGGGATGTAGGGCAGGTCGAGAAGTTTCGCGATCGTGATGCGATGCAGCCCGGAGCCACGCATGACAGCAAATCGTCCGGCGGCATCGATGCCGATTTGGACTCCGCCATACTCGCGGAAATTCCAGGGTTTCAACTGCTTCTGGGTCTTGAACGCTCTTTCCTTTTCGATACGGCGGTAGAGTTCATCCAGCTTGCGATAGCGCCGGGTAATCGCCGACTTGGTATTGTGGCTGATGCCGGCACGAAAGAACTTCACGCGCATCATGCGATTAATGAAGTCTGGCGTCTCCTCCCAGGGCAGGCCATCGCGCCAATGCATCAGACTGGACTTCACCGGAATCACATCTTCCAGCGGTGAGAAGCTCAAGCCACGACGCTCGAAATCGACAATGCGTCCGCTCGTACGACGGATATTCAAGCCTTCAGGCAATTGCCCCATGTAGAAGTTGATCTTCTTCGGATCGACCCAAATAAGTTCGGCCGTTCTCGGCGCTACCGTCCCGAACACGGCTCGATTTTCCCTGTCCCGGTGGAGGGCGCGCAGAGCGATCATGATCTGCTTGATGTCGTGAATGGCCATCATGTCCTCGACGCTTGAAGAATGATGTTTCGGGCAGCAGAGACTGACGTTTCGATGCCGCCTCCGTTGTGAAATAGGACGTACGTGGTCGGCGTACGGCGCGATAAGCAGTCGAAGACCAGACGGTCGTATCGCGCATGTCCGGCTTCGGTCATTTCTCGCTTGCGCTGCGAGAGACGCGCCTGCGGGACCAAAAGATGCATGACCGGAATGCGCTGCCCGAAGACGCGCGAAAGCCCGGAAGCCCGGTGTAGCCTCGGATGGTCGGATTTTCGGTCGACGATGACGAAATCGATCAGCGCGCGGTCGACGAGCGTCAGCTTGCGTCCTGAAAACAGATTCAGGAACGGAAGCGCTGTAGCGGCGCGCATATAATTGAAGGGCGCCAGCGTGTCGTCGAACTTTTCCCGCCCTTGAAACAGCAGCGGGCGGATCAACGCGACGGCAATCTTGTAGAGAATGGAATTTCGATAGAGCCGCTTGCCGACGTAACTTTTGAATTTATTCGGCTCGGCCTCGCGGAGTTTTTTGATGACGCTCGTTTTGCCGGAGCCGTCGCAGCCCATGATCGACATGCTGCGCGTTTTGCGGGGCGCGTCGAGCCACGCGGCGCGTATCTCCGTCACGATCTTGTGGCGCAATCGTATCGACGGTCTTGCGGCAGGCCAGAGCTTATTGTCCTCAAGCAGCTTGCGGCTCACCGCCAGCGCCTGTTCGTCGATCTTGCCCGAGTGCTGGATCCGAGCGAGGGCACCCGCCAATTCGGAAGAACCAGCCGAAGCGCACGTGCTTTCGTAGTTTGAGAGCCGTCCGCGCACGTGATCGTTGTCGAGCTTCCGCTTCTTGCTGACCAGATGCTCGAGGTAGATCGCCGCTTCGATCTCGGGCGGTAGTCTCGCGATCCCATTTGACGCCCCGACCAGATGAGCGACATCTTCGAATCTGAGGTAGTTCGTGCCGCCCGCAAGCTGCCAAAGCTCGATCCAGAAATCGAAGCAAAGGCTGTCGCGTCCGTCGATGTCGAAAATCTCGAGGCCAACCTTGTCGGCAGAGCGCGATCGTATGATCGCATGACATTCGCCCGCAAGCGTCCATTCGAACACCGCGCTTAATAGTGCGTCTACGGACGATCTGCTGGCGAGGAAGTCAACGTCGCCGCGACCGATATCCTCTGTGCTCAGCGGGGCTCCGCGAAGCTGCACGAAGCACCACGGTCCGTTCTGAATTCGGTCGATGATCGAGGAAAGCACCGCCCTCGGGTTTTCAAGCGGTGCGGTGCCGTCGCGGTCTGAGGTCGACACCTTGTGAACTTTATCCGCCGGAAGCGGGCTCGCAGTCCCGCGGGTCAGCCGCCAATCGGCGTCGGCAGGTTTCAGCTGTTGCGACACGCGCAGCGTCGTCATGCTGTCGATAACCCGCGCCGCAAGGTGGGAAAAAGAAGGGCGATCACCCGGCCGCCCGAGCGGCTCTGCGATGCGAGACCGAAGACGGCGTTCTCGGCCGCCGCCGCGTAACGCCAACGGTCCGGCGCTCGATATTTCGTTGCCGCAGGACGGAACGATGCCGCCGCTAGGCGGCCTGAAGCACTCCGCATCAGCACGGTTCCCCCCGTCTGAATTCGCTTCGTCAATCAAGCCAAATGGTCGAAGCGGAATAGGCCAAATCGCCTAGGTAGGGCGCCCTATCGTCACAAATATGTCAAGGGGCTGACATGGAATTGTTATGTATGGAAACCGTTTGTGAGCGACGCCGGCCGAGGTCTCCGAGGCCGCAGCAGCCTCTTGCGTCACCCGGCACTCCGTGCATGCTTGATCCCGCAGCACTCGCCCAATGTCGAGTCGAGTGGACGGGACAGCCGCATATCATCAGCCGACAGCCTTAGTATTTAAGCGGTCCCGGACTTGTTTCCGTTCATCCACGCTTGGCCCAGTTCCCAGGCAACAGAAAGAATTATCGGACCAACAAAGAGGCCAATGATTCCATAGGCGATCGTCCCACCAATGACGCCGATGACGATGACCAACATGGGAGTAGTGAGACCACGTGTCATTAAGATCGGGCGCAAAACGTTATCCAATAGCCCAATTGGGACCATGTAGGCGGTAAACAAAAGGGCGTGCAGCGCTTCCTGAGTCATCCAACTCCAAACAAGGATCGGCAGAAAGAGAACGCCTGGACCAATTTGGAGAATTCCAAGTACCAGCGAAGCGAAAGCGAAAATGCCCGCGCCGGGTACGCCGGCCACAAGAAAACCGATCCCTCCAAGAAACGATTGCAGCAACGCAACCCCAAGAACGCCACGAGAAATATTGCGGATAGTTGCGCCGGCCAGTTCCACCATTTCTGTACCTCGCGGGTTCAGAACGCGTTCCATGATCCGAGCAAGTACTTTGACAAGCTTGGGGCCTGGGCAAAAGAGAAAACCTGCTACGATAATCGAGAGCAGGAACTTGAGCAGCCCAATCAAAACGTTCGACGCAACCTGGAGGAGCCAGCCAGCCACAGGTTTCAACGCGGGTGCTAATTCAGCTAGTTGCGAGCTGATGTCCGTAATGGCGCGCGTCCAAAGCCGATAGATTTGATCTCCAGCGATTGGCCAATCTTTGATCGATTCTGGAGGGGCAGGAATGGATAATCCGCTGTCAAGTTTTTGGACAATGACTTCCACTCCGTTGAGCAGACCGAAGCCAAGCCACGTCACAGGTGCTAAGACGACAAACATGCAAAGTAATGTAACGAATGCGGCGGCAAACTTCGGGCTATTGAGCCGATATGCGAGCCAGCGGTAGATGGGGTAAAGCGCCACCGTCAGAATGGCGCTCCACACTAAGATCGTCAGAACCGGAGCAACGATTGCAAACGACAAATAAGCTAGCAACGTAAGCAAGCTGATACGAATAGCAAGATCGATCGCGACGGTCTGATCCTTCTGCGTATCGATCTCCGGCATTCGTTAAATTCCGGTTCAACTACGATCTCTATGCGCTTGGGCTGTCTGTCTGCTTAGCCATCGGGTCCATGAATTTGCGCGAATAACTTCCACCACTTTTGCTTGGCGCAGTAAATTTATCCTGGGCATCCGCAATGGCGAGGTCCCAATTGAGGGATACGCCCTTTTATAAAAAGGTTCCCCCTATATCGAACCAATAGCACGCTACGCTCCATTGAAGGGAGCCAATCAATGATGAATTGGGGCGAATATATCAGCTGATCGTTGGCCCTCATACTAAGCCGTCACCAAGGAAGCGTCCACGGTTTGTGTGTTGGCATGTTGAGCAGCTTCGATCCTCCGAGTCATTATTAGCATCAACTTCCATATTAAACGCTCTTGGCTCTCACGATGATTTTCGATAATATATCCCTTGATGGCTTTGGCGCGTCGTCCTTAGGCAAGTGTTCGGATTAAATCTTCAATCCTAAGAGGATTTAATGACAGCGCCGCGAGCGAACTTTTGAATTACTGACTAGGGCACGAACCAACTTCGGTATCGGCTCTCCTACGAGATCTATCACTTCGACGCACGTTCTCGGATCGTAGCCAACACAACACAGATTGTGGGGTACTAGGAAGGAGAGCGGCATGCGCAACACATTAGGCGCGGTCGTTGCACTTTATTTGATGTCATTTCCGGCCCTTGCGCAGCCGAAAGAAGCCCCATCACAAATATCAGTCGGTGTCGTAACCGCTGCGCGCAAGCCAATTGCAAAATCGCTGGATTTCGTCGGCCGTGTCGAAGCCATCGATCGTGTTGAGATCAGGGCGCGTGTCACAGGTTACCTGGAAGCGGTCGAATTCAAAGAAGGCGACTTGGTGCAGGCTGGCGCGTCCCTCTACAAAATCGAGAAGGGGTTGTTTCAGGCCGCAGTCGGAGAAGCGGCGGGCGCACTCGACCGGAGCAAAGCCGCAAAGGTATTGAGCGAAGTCCAACTGCAACGTGCTGAAGAATTGTATGAGAGGAACGTTGGCTCAGCCGTCGCGCGCGATCAGGCGCGTGCCGCTGATGAACAGGCCAAGGGCACGATCCTTATCGATCAGGCCAACCTGGACACGGCTAAGATCAACCTCGGCTACACCGATATCGTTGCCCCAGTAACGGGAAAAATCGGTCGAACGAACGTCACCAAGGGAAACGTCGTAAGCCCCGAGAGCGGGCCTTTGACGGTCATCGTCAGCCAAGATCCCATGTACGTTACGTTCCCTGTTAGCCAGCGGGAATTCCTGCGTTTGCAGCAGACAGGCAAACAACTCGACGTCACTCAGTTGAAAGCCAATTTGAAATTCGCCGATCTCAGCAAGTACGACCAGGAAGGCACCGTCAATTTCGTCGATGTTACGGTCAATCGCACGACCGATACCGTGCTCGTTCGTGCAGCCTTTCCGAATCCGAAAGGCGTACTCATCGACGGGCAACTCGTCCACGTATCGATTGAAGCGGGCAAGCCTGTCGAAAAAGTCGTCATCCCGCAGTCGGCACTCATCGCCGATCAGCAAGGGACGTACGTCTTCGTCGTCGATGACGGAAAAGCCGCTATCCGGAGGGTGAAGACCGGTGGCGAAAGCGGAGGCACGAGCATCATCGTCGAGGAGGGCTTGAGCGGAGGGGAGCAGGTTATTGTCGACGGTCTGCAGAGCGTGCGCCCAGGCGCAGCCGTGATCGCAACGCCTGCCCTTCAACTCCAGGATCGGAGTTGAAGGGATGTTATCCTCTATCTTCGTCGACCGCCCAAGACTTGCCATTGTCATCGCGATCGTCACGACGATAGCGGGCGTCCTGGCGTTATACGCAATCCCCTTTGCTCAATATCCGGATATCGTTCCGCCGCAAGTGCAGGTCACGACGACGTACCCGGGAGCCAATTCATCCGTTGTCGACACTTCGATCGCTCAACCCATCGAAGCGCAGGTCGTCGGCGTTGATAAGATGATCTACATGAAGAGCGTGAGCGGGGACGACGGCAGCTATACGCTGATCTGCTCATTCGAACTCGGAACCAATCCCGATATAAATACCGTGAATGTCAACAATCGGGTCCAAGTCGCGCTGTCGAGCTTGCCACCCGAGGTTCAGCGCCAAGGCGTGTCGGTTAAGAAGAAATCCTCAGCCCTTCTTGGCGTTGTGGCGCTTTACTCGCCCAAGCACACCCATGATCCGCTCTTTCTATCCAACTACGTCACGATCAACCTGCTCGACCAAATAAAGAGCACACCGGGCGTTGGCGACGCCGTCCTTTGGGGACCGCAAGACTACGCGATGCGGGCTTGGGTCAAAACCGACAGATTGACCGGATTGGGACTGACGACCGGTGACGTCATCAATGCGATCCAGGCTCAGAACGTTCAAGCCGCCGTCGGCAGGATAGGCGCGCGGCCGATATCAAACGAGCAGCAACTTCAACTCAATATCCAAACGAAGGGCCGCCTCAATAGCACTGCTGATTTTGAGAAGATCGTCCTGCGGACCAACCCTGACGGCTCGGTGCTGCGGCTGGGCGACGTTGCCCGGCTTGAACTGGGAGCAGCAAATCTGGATCGCGATACTCTATTCAACGGGGGGCCCGCCGCCGTTATAGCGATCTATCAATCGCCAGGGGCCAACGCGATCACCAACCTGAAAGCGGTGCGCACCAAGCTTGAAACCGCCGAGAAGCGGTTTCCCGACGACATGGCATGGAAGGTTACCTACGACCCTACGCAATTCGTGACGGATACCATCCATGAAGTGCGCAAGACTCTGATTGAAGCGTTCATTCTTGTGGTGCTCGTCGTTTATCTCTTTCTGGGCAGCGTTCGCGCTACGCTGATACCTACTCTCGCGGTTCCGGTTAGCTTGATCGGCGCATTTATTGTTCTGCTGGCGATAGGATATTCGGCAAACACAGTCTCGCTGCTCGCAATTGTCCTCGCGATTGGCATTGTGGTCGACGACGCCATCGTCGTGGTCGAGAATGTCGAACGCGTGATGGAAGAACATCCGGAGCTATCGCCGCCCGAGGCCACGAAACGAGCCATGGCCGAAATCACGGCTCCGATCATTGCCATAACGTTGGTTCTGCTCTCCGTCTTTGTGCCTGTCGCCTTTATTCCGGGAATTTCCGGAGAACTATTTCGTCAGTTCGCAGTGACAATTGCCGTTGCGATGCTTTTGTCGGCGATCAATGCTCTAACGCTGTCCCCAGCATTGTGCGGCATTCTCCTCAAACCGCATCATGGGCCGCGACGAGGCCCGATCGGCGCAATCATGCGAGCGATCGACAATGTGCGCGACGCCTATGGCGCAGCCGTCGCTCGCTTGTTGCGAATTTCTCTGTTTGGCTTGGCGTTAGTGGGCGTCGCGCTCGCAGGCACCTATGGACTGGCCAAGGTGACTCCAACCGGATTTCTCCCCGAGGACGACCAAGGCGCATTGTTCGTGCTCGCACAACTCCCCGGTGGCGCATCGGTGGGCCGCACAATTGATGTCGTCCGCCAGACCGAGGAGATTCTCAAAGGTGAAGCGGCTGTTCAGGACGTGACCTCGGTCGTGGGCCTCAATTTTATTGATAACTATTCGCAGTCAAATGCTGCGTTCATGGTCGTGACGTTAAAGCCATTTGAGCAACGCAAGGATCGCGCTCTGGGTGTGCGTTCGCTGATTCAACGTCTCGGCCCCAAGCTCCGAGAGATTCCTGGAGGCACGGTCGTGCCGTTGGCACCGCCGCCGATCATCGGCCTCGGGTCTGGAGGCGGTTTTGCGTATGTCCTTCAGGACCTGCGGGGAGGGGATCCGAAAGCATTGGCCCAAGTTTTGCGCGGGCTACTCGTTGCCGCTAACCAGGACCCAAAACTGGACCGCGTCTTCAGTACCTTCTCGGCGACAAACCCTTCGCTGTATCTCGATATCGATCGCGATAAAGCGCAGATTTTGGGAGTTCGGCTCAACGATGTTTTTCAAGCTTTGCAAGCGTCCCTTGGCGGGTATTTCGTCAACAACATGAATCTGTACGGCCGCACCTGGCAGGTACAGGTTCAAGCGGATGCCTCGGATCGATCCAGTATCGACGATCTCTACCGGATCAACGTCCGCAATGAAAAAGGCCAGATGATACCGATGCGGAGCCTCGTCGAGGTTCGAGTCGTCGTCGGTCCGCCATCGATCATTCGTTATAACAATCTTCGCGCGGTCACGATTCAAGGATCCCCGGCAGCAGGCGTGTCCTCTGGACAAGCGCTGAACGCGATGGAGGCAGTCGCCGCCCGCACCCTGCCGGATGGGTATGCCGGTGAATGGACAGACACAGCATTCCAGGAGAAGCGAGCAGAGGGCAAAACCGCGCTCATCCTTGGGTTTGCGTTGCTGTTCGCCTATTTATTCTTGGTAGCTCTCTATGAAAGTTGGACCATTCCGGTGCCGGTTCTTCTTTCCGTCAGCGTCGGCGTGTGCGGAGCTTTCGCAGCCATCGCCATCGGGGGGTTGACCCTCGATCTCTATGGGCAAATCGGAATGGTCGTTCTTATCGGTCTTGCGGCGAAGAACGGCATATTGATTGTCGAATTCGCAAAAGAGCAACGCGAGCGTGGGGTTGCGCTCGATGAAGCCGCCACGGAGGGGAGCCGTTTACGCTTCCGTCCGGTGATGATGACTTCCTTTGCCTTCATCCTGGGACTGCTTCCTCTTGTCGTCGCGGTGGGCGCTTCCGAACTCGCACGTCGCAATGTCGGGACACCCGTCTTCGGCGGAATGATAGCCGCATCCATCATCGGCATATTCGCGATCCCGTCCCTTTACGTCACCTTCCAAGCCATACGCGAGAAATTTAGACCTTCAGCCCGCCCTGCGACGAAGCCGGAGATTAATCAGGCTGCATGAGCTTGCGGCGATACCAGCCACATGAAATTAATCGCAATATATGAAACGATGTGGTCGCGGATATTCCAATTGGCTTGCACAGAATTTTCTGCGCAGCGCAATAAGAACAAGCACCTCGGCGCTTCCTGTTATCTTGCAACCGTCACCGGGCAATGCGCACGGGCAACTACACTGCTTGAGACCGAGCCAAGCACGAGTCGCGCTATGTTGCCCTTGCCGCCCGTACCGACGACGATATGGTCAATTCCATTGTCCTCGGCGTAAACGACGATGGAGCGCGCCGCATCGCGGCTTCTCACGCTTACCGTCTTGGGATTGGAAATACCCGCTTTACTCGCGACAGCAGAAGCATTGTCGAGAACGCGTTTCTCGTCGGAATCTTCCCAGGTATACTCAATAATTCCACCTCGCCCGTCGCCTCCGGCAGGCAAATTGACGGCGAGTAGGGTGAGGTCGGCTCCAGTGGCTTTTGCCAGTTCAGCCGCCTGGGTTATTGCGCTCTCGGAATGGCCGGTATCGTCTACTGCACAAAGCACTTTATGGGTCATTCTTTTGCTCCATTTGGAGTAAGCTTAGTTTGCTCGCCAGTCCCTCAGCCGTGATCAACGCTATCGTTTCCGAAAATAGATTGCCATAGATAATTATATCATCGCACATTTAGTGATTGCCATAAATCTGAAACGTCCGTCCCTCCAACGATAGCAATTTAATGGCGCCCTCTGGGCGGGTCTAATCAATGATGTGGTAGCCGCCATCAATATAGAGCGTTTCGCCGGTTATCAGTTTCGCCCCATCCATGCCGAGAAAGGCTACCGCAACGCCGACATCGTCGATCGAGACTAGGCTCCGGCTTGGCGCTTTTGATTGTGCCTTTTGAAGAAGCTTATCGAACGCCGTAATTCCCGATGCGGCGCGCGTTTTCAGAGGACCCGGGGATATTGCATGCACCCGGATGCCTTTTGGTCCTAATTCGGCGGCCAAATATCTTGTCGCCGATTCAAGAGCGGCTTTCACTGGACCCATGATGTTGTAGTGCTCCACGACCATTTGCGAGCCGTAGTAAGTCATCGTGAACAAGGCGCCACCTGATTTCATGAGTGGCTCGGCAAGCTTGGCCATCCTGATAAACGACCAGCACGAAATCTCCATTGCACGAAGAAATCCATCTCTGGAGCAATCGACGACGCGACCCTGCAGGTCATCCTTCGGAGCAAACGCGAGGGAGTGAAGGCAGAGATCGAGCCTTCCCCATCTCTTCTCAATTTTTTCGAATACGTCCTCAAGTTGCCCTTCATGCTGGAGATCGAGAGGCATGAGGATTTGCGCGCCGACCTCCTTAGCCAGGGGTTCGACGTGCGGTTTAGCTTTTTCATTAAGATACGTAACCGCAACGTCTGCGCCGAATGCGTGAAACGCCTTGGCACATCCCCACGCTATGGACTGATCGTTTGCGATACCGGTAACGAGCGCCTTTTTGCCTTTGAGCAAGTTTAGCGAAGAAACATCAATCATGCCCGCTTCTCCTTGGGCATTTCTTGCTTTTGCAACATTTGCAATGTGTGCCTTGCAATCATCAGCTCTTCGTCGGTCGGCACCACGTAACACCCAACACGGGAGGCATCGCTCGAGATGCGGAGTTGGTTTTTTCCGTTCGCTGTTTCCGACAGTTCTATCCCGAAGCACGACATGCGAGCGACCACCGCCCGGCGAATTTCCGGTGCGTTTTCTCCAATTCCGGCGGTAAAGATCAAGCCATCGATTCCGCCCAATGCCGTTGCGAGCATCCCCCCGAAAAGCGCGATGCGATAGGCAAAGTAGTCGAGTGCCAGCCTGGCCCTTGGGTCGACGCTCGAGAGCAAATCTCTGACGTCATTGCTAATGCCTGATAGGCCCTTGAGGCCGCAATCGTTATAAAGGAAATGTTCGACGTCTTTAACGCTCATGCCCTTTTCATTCATAAGATAGAGCACGACGCCGGCATCGATCTGACCTGGACGCGTACCCATCGGCAAACCATCCAGAGCCGTAAATCCCATGCTGCTTTCAATGCTCTTTCCTCCTTGTAACGCACACATCGATGCGCCGCTTCCGAGGTGAGCGACGACGACCCGATGATCGCCAATTTCAGGAGCGACTTGCGGAATCCTCGATGCAATATACTCGTAGGACAACCCGTGAAATCCATATCGGCGCACGCCCTCACGATAAAGTCGATCGGGAATCGCGTAGCGGTCCGCAATTTCCAAATGATGTCTATGAAAAGCAGTGTCGAAACACGCGACCTGCAAGAGGTGCGGCTGTCGCTCCAGAACGATTCTTATTGGCGCGAGGTTGTTCGGTTGGTGAAGAGGTGCAAGCGGCACAAATCGCTGCAGGTGATCCAGGACGCGGGAGTTGAGCAACGTTGGTTCAATGAACTCCGGGCCTCCGTGGACGACCCTATGTCCAATCGCAACGGGCAACCTTCCAACATACTCGCGTAGGAACACGACCAGTCTATCAAGTGCGTGATGCAATTCGCCGACTTCGTCGGTCCCCCACACCTTATCAATGACACGTTGACCGGTAGCATCGCTTGCAACTAATCGTGGCCTCGTCCCAATACCCTCGATCTGACCTTTAAGCCGCCGATCGAGTTGTTTTCCAGGTGCAATTGCAAACAGCTGAAATTTGATACTCGAGCTGCCCGCGTTGATGACCAGTATGGTATCGGACATTGGTCATGCTCTGATCGGAGCGTTAGCCCGTCTGCTGTAAGCAAGCAATTTGGCGACGGCGCAGGAAGCCAGGCGTGTCCGAACATTGTCGGCTCGCGACGTCAGAATGATCGGTACTCTCGCTCCCAGAACGATTCCAGCAGCGTCAGCATTAGAAATAAACGTAAGATTTTTGGCGAGCATATTGCCCGCTTCCAAATCCGGTACGACAAGGATTTGCGCATGCCCCGCCACGGGCGACTTGATGCCCTTGACGCGCACCGCCGTTAAACTGATGGCATTGTCGAACGCGAGTGGTCCATCCAGTTCTCCGCCGGTGATCTGACCACGATCAGCCATCTTGCAAAGCGCGGCTGCTTCAATAGTCGACGGAATGGCGGTGGTAACTGTTTCGACGGCCGATAGAATAGCAACTTTGGGCTTGCCGAGACCTAAGGCCGTGTAGAGGTCAATCGCGTTTTGGACGATATCACGTTTCGCCATCAGATCCGGCGCAATGTTAACTGCGGCATCCGTCACAAACAGCGTCTGTGAATGTGTGGGCACGTCCATGACAAACACGTGGCTAATTCGTCTTTCGGTGCGAAGACCCGTTTCTCGACTCGTCACGGCACCAAGGAGCTCATCGGAATGAAGACTGCCTTTCATGAGCAGTTCGGCTTTGCCGCTACGCACGACATCGACGGCCTTTGCGGCGGCGGCGTGGCTGTGAGGCACGTCGATGATCTCCAGACCATCGAGATTGAGACCAATTGTTCTCGCAATCTCGATCATCTTTGCTTTTGGTCCCACGAGTATCGGGGTTATCAGTCCCGCATCCCGCGCTTCGATGGCGCCACGAAGTGATGACTCGTCGCAAGGCTGTGCAACAGCGGTCGGGAGCGGACTCAAACGCTGCGCCGCTGCAACCAGTCGTTCGTATTTTTCATGCCGATGAATTTTGGAGACGATTGCCTCTGCCATGGCGCCTCTCCTTCGGAAGTTTCACCACGCGATTGATAAAGAAATGTCGCCGGGCATACCGCCGGGAAAATTGATGATTTCCGCGCGAAGTTTGTAGCCGAGCGGCCGCAATTCCTTGTCGTAGAAATCATAGGCATCCTTGGCGAAACCTGTCAGCGTCGTTGGCCATTCCGCGTCGGCAATATTGATCCGCCTTCCACCGTCGCTGCAGTAGCTAGACGGGAAGGTGATGACCTCCAAATGATGATGGCCGTTTTGAGCGGCGATCCGAACTGCGTTGTTTATCCGCTCGACGGCTTCCGGTGCGACTTTGCGCGACATGAAAGCCTCGCGTAGCGCTCGGTCTTGTTGCTTCTTTTTGTTCGCTAGCTGCCGATCGCGATCAACCTCTGCCATCTCCGCGTCAGAGCTAATCATCTTTAGGTCTTCGGGGCGAAGGAGTCCGGGCATTGCTAACTCCGTTTGTCTGGGGGCCGACGAACCTTGCTCCCATTAATGCCGCTTTTCGGCTCTGCTGTTGCGCGATGTCGAAATGGCTGCCTGCTTTGCAGGCAGCGTCGTGATGTCTTCATTTTCAAATAATGCTTCCACTTCCGCCAAGCGTTCACGCGCCAGCTTGCTGTGAACTCCGACCAGCTCGATCATGCGATCGAGCTTGCCCTTCATTCGGGTTGCCAAGTCTGGATCGGTCGCGAGCATCTCTGGGATGGCGGCAACTGCGCGACGTTCATCAAGAAGCAACATCAAGAATTGTTCGCGCAGGATCTGTTTGAATGCGGCGAGATTCAAACCTTTGCCGGTTTCATCTCGCATTCTTCGGAGAAGATTGAAGCCGCGTTCATCCACGGCTCCATCGGGCATTCGTACATATAGCAGCGCACGAATAACTGCTTCCCGAGGGCCACCATCGGCGAGCCTTTGCTTCAGTTCGGCTATTTTTTTCTCAACGAGAGCGTGATGCGCGGGATCATCTCCTACTCTGAGACGTGGAATTTCATCGGATGCCCTGAGACCGACTGCTGCCTGAAGAAATGGCGAACCGTAAATCGCATGAAACCATGCTTGCGCGGCATCGTCTCGAGCATCCCTGTAGGCGTCGAGTGCCAGGACCATCCAGTCGCCGAACCACTCTTGCATCTGCCAAAAGATGTTGTCTTTTGAAACGGGTCGGCGATTTTCCCGAAGCCGAACGGCATCGGACGCCAGCGATCGGATGAATGGGTTAGCGCCTGAGAAGAACTCATACTGCATGCGCAAAGGATGAAGCCGGCGCGTCAATTCGGCTGAACTCTCATTCGCCCAGGTTTGAATCCAGGGCTGAACAAATGTCCGATAGAGACCAAGATTTATTTCGGAGAGCCGGGCGACGGTCGCAAACTCGCGGTCATCGTCCTCACTATTGCTGCCAAGCTCGCGAATATCATCCAAGCTGCGCGCTTCAAAACGAATAAGATAGTCGCCCAAAATAAGATCGGCCGTGGGATCGTCGGGATCTTTCGGCGTCATAACGGCTTCGTAGAGGCCCGGCGGCAACGTATCGATTAAATCGATGTTGTTCGCAAACTGATCATGCTCTTTTTTTGCAATAGACCCCGATACAAAAATTCCAAGATGCCCGATAGATTCGTGCACAGCATAGACGATCGTCTGCCCGTGGGCTCGAATGTCTTCAACGCTATCGTAAAGATCAATTATCCAGTTCAACGCTTGCGGCGGCGGTGTGATGTTGTCTGCCTTCGAACAGAAGATCACGATCGGCGAACTGATATTGCGAAGATCGATGAGGTTGCCGTTCGAAGACCTGACGGACGCCGATGACAGCTTGTTTCCAACGAACAATTCGTCGGCGATGAACTGCATTTCACCGGCGTTGAGAAGCACATGACCGCCCCACCATTGTTCAAATTCCAGATATCTCGGGGCTTCGGTGTCGATTTTGGAATAGAGATTGTAGTGCTTGGACCAAAGGGTATTCGCGGGATTGAGATTTTCGAAATTGGAAACCAACCACGCACCGTCGAACTTGCCGTTTCCAACATCCCCGAGCAAAGCCGTCGTCCAAGTGCCGCCGAGCACGCCAGCAGTATATCGCATTGGGTTTTGTTTTGGCGCTCCAGCCCAATACGATAAAGGAGATCCTGCCACAATAATCGGACCAAAAAGCTCTGGTCGCGCCGCAGCAAGCATCATTACCGCCCAGCCCGCTTGACAGTTTCCTATCACGGCCGGCTTACCATCGGCCTCGGGATGTAAACTGATCACGTGCTCGAGAAATTTCGCTTCCGCCTCAGCGATGTCCTCGATGGTTTGACTGCTAACGGGATCGGGAAGGAAGCCGATGAAGTAACAAGGGTGCCCCGCCTTCATCGCTACGCCGATCTCGCTTTGCGGCTTGAAGCCTCCAATGCCCGGCCCATGTCCGGCTCTCGGATCGACAATCACGAAGGGACGCTTGAACTTATCCGGCTTCTTACCGTCAGGTGGGATGATACGGGCAAGGACGTAATTTACTGGCTTTTTAAGCTCACGTCCGTCGAGCACGAGCTCGCAACTAAATTTCAGAACATGCGGCGCAACTTTTGCGGCATGTTCGTAATACTTAGCGCTCCTTTGCTCCAAGACGTCGAGAAAGAGAATGCTCCGCTGCCAAGCGTCGATCGAATAGTTCCACGCGTCCTGCACCAGCCCAAAGGGCCATTGGACGTTAGTCTCGCACGCCGCTGAAATTGCGGGCTCGGCCATATGCGGTACTCAAAAAAATCAGCATGCATATTAATATGCGTCAGCATATGCCGAGATTGCTTAAAATCAAGAGAGGAATCGTGACGGGTTCGATCCAAGGTTTTAGGCGCGAACACAGTAATGCGTCTCATTCTAGGGTTCAGCCCTTTGGTGAACAAAGTTCGTCGCCACCCGAAGTCATTCCGACGATTGAGATTCCGCAGACGTTGCATTGCCTCGCCACGACATTCGACTTTCAAATTGAATTTTGATCAAGCGTCCACGCGACGTGATCCAATTCATTAATGCTGTCGTCGTCCGCTCGATGATCGACGGGATACAGATGACGTGCTCCGGCGGATGCTCATCTCAATTTATAAATCTATTGCCGTCGATGACACGTCGGATCATTGTGAGAGTGGGCCCCTGGACCGAGGTCGCTCGGATATCCGGGTCTGCTGATGGTTTAATCGCATGGCCACTAACCCCGCCGCTTCGCCTACATCTAAGCAAAGCCAACTCCTGCCACCGCAATCAACAGGCGATCGGTCGGGCTTTGACCGCTGGCTGCCGGGTCTACGGATATTGCGGCAATATCGACCGGATTGGCTCAAACACGACATCGTCGCTGGGCTTGTTCTTGCTACGATGCTCGTTCCTGTCGGGATTGCCTACGCGGTCGCATCCGGCGTGCCAGGCATATATGGGCTCTACGCAACGATCATCCCGCTATTGGCGTACGCTCTTTTTGGCCCAAGCCGAATTCTCGTTCTGGGCCCGGATTCATCACTCGCCGCTGTTATTCTTGCGGTTGTTCTTCCTTTGTCGGGCGGAGATCCACTTCGCGCGATCGCACTCGCCAGCGCAATGGCAATCGTCTCAGGCGTCGTCTGCATCGGAGCAGGATTGATCAAACTGGGCTTTGTAACCGAACTCCTCTCCAAGCCCATACGCTACGGCTACATGAACGGTATCGCCCTAACGGTTTTGCTGAGCCAAGTACCAAAACTTCTCGGTTTTTCCTTTGAAAGTCACGGTCCCCTCCGTGATCTGGGGTCGATCATGAAAGGCATAATCGGCGGGCGAGTGAATTGGACTGCGTTCCTGATAGGTGCCGGAGCGCTGCTCACGATCTTTGCGCTGAAGCGAAGTAAGGTGCCCGGCCTGCTAATTGCTGTCGCAGGAGCAACCGCGATCGTCGGAATTTTTGGGTTGAGTAAGAGTGCAGGCGTGTCGGTTCTCGGGTCACTCCCGCAAGGCTTACCCACATTCGATATTCCCTGGATCAATCTCGCAGATGTTACGACAGTTCTATCAGGTGGCTTGGCCGTCGCTCTCATCTCATTTGCCGATACGAGCGTTCTTTCTCGCGCCTACGCCGCGCGCACGCGAACATATGTCGACCCTAACCAGGAGCTGGTCGGCCTTGGCGTAGCCAATCTTGCCGCCGGTTTTTTTCAAGGCTTCCCAATCAGCAGCAGCTCGTCGCGTACTCCCGTCGCCGAAGCGGCCGGAGCTAAAACTCAATTGACCGGCGTTGTTGGTGCGCTGGCGGTTGCACTTCTCATTATCGCTGCTCCCAATCTCCTGCAAAATCTGCCTACGAGCGCTCTCGCTGCCGTCGTTATTGCCTCGGCTATTGGACTGGTCGAGATCCAGGACCTGATCCGCATCTATAAAATGCAGCGATGGGAATTCTGGCTTTCGATGTTGTGCTTCGCAGGCGTTGCCACGTTCGGCGCAATACCCGGGATCGCATTCGCAGTGATCATCGCCGTTATAGAATTTCTTTGGGACGGATGGAGACCCCACTCCGCTATCCTTGGCCGGGCTAACGGGATAAGCGGCTATCACGATGTCAGCCGCTACCCGCAGGCTCGTCTCATTCCGGGACTTGTTCTCTTCCGTTGGGATGCCCCACTTTTTTTCGCCAACGCAGAACTGTTTCAGGCACGCGTCATTGGCGCTGTCGAGAATTCGCCGACACCCGTGCATTGGGTTGTTGTAACGGCTGAGCCCGTGACAAGCGTGGACGTCACAGCGGCCGATGTTCTCTCTGAACTTGAAAAAACTCTAAGAGAAGCCGGTATCAAACTTTCGTTTGCCGAACTGAAAGACCCCGTCAAAGACAAGTTGAAGCGTTTTGGATTGTTTACGCAGTTCGGAGAGCAATCCTTCTATCCAACAATTGGAGCAGCTGTGAGGGCATATCTCACGTCGCATCCCGTAGATTGGGTTGATTGGGAAGACAAACACCCGTCCGCATCCTGAGCGATAGAACATGCGATGTTGAACTGGTTCCTAGCCTTTGTGCCGATCGCGATCGTCCTCCATCATTTCGCGCCAGGACGGTATGAACTTGTTTTCATAACAGCGGCCATCGGCATTTTACCGTTAGCCGCGTGGCTCGGGCGGGCAACCGAGCAATTGGCAGACCGGTCGGGCGAAGGCATAGGAGGCCTTCTCAACGCAACTTTCGGCAATGCCGCAGAACTTATCATTGCACTCGCAGCTCTTCGTGCCGGCCTCTATGACGTTGTGAAAGCCACGATTGTGGGCTCGATCGTTGGAAATATCCTTCTGGTCCTTGGCGCTGCCATGCTGGCCGGGGGAATGCGATATCCGGAACAGCACTTTAACTTGGCAGGCGCTCGAGCGCAGGCAACAATGCTGACTCTGGCAGCGATCGCGCTCATCATTCCCGCCGCCTACCATGGCCTCGTGGGAGAGCTATACGCCGGCGGCGAGAAATCCCTCAGCATCTCGATTTCGTTGGTGCTTTTGGTCGTCTACTGCATGTTTCTTCTATTTTCCCTCTGGACGCACCCATCATTTTTCTGCGGCGTCAACCTGCCAGACGATGAAACAAGCTCGCAACCTTGGTCACTCTCATGGTCCATCGCCGTGCTCGCGATATGCACGTCGGCGATTGCGTGGTTAAGTGAAATTCTCGTCGGCACAATTGAACCGACGGCTCAGGCACTCGGCCTCAGCGATATTTTCATCGGCGTATTTGTAATCGCAATTCTTGGTAACGCCGCCGAACATGCCTCCGCCATCACGGCAGCGATAAAGAACCGAATGGATCTCAGCTTATCGATCGCGATCGGGTCGAGCATTCAGGTGGCGTTGTTCGTTGCCCCTTTACTCGTCCTGGCAAGTTTAATTATTGGGCCCGAGCCCATGGACCTTCTTTTCGGAAAGGGCTTGATCCTCGCGGTGTTCGTCGCAGTCCTCATTACGGGCCAGATCGCAAGCGATGGGCGGTCGAACTGGCTAAAGGGCGTTCAACTTCTCGCCGTTTACCTGATCCTCGGTCTCGCCTTCTTTCTTACCCCGCGAGCCTGAACAATCGACTGTCGATACTCGCCGCGATGCGATATAGAAATTCATATACGTTAAGCGTCGGATACATTCTTTGCGGCTCATATGGCCGAAATTGATTCGGTACTTTAAATTCGCGATTTTAAAGAACTCAGCCAGACTGGGATCGACAATGGAAAAAGGTAAAAGCGTTGACGCGCAGCTTGATGAAGAATCTCCTTCCGAAAAAAAACTTAAACGCAAGGACTATGAGCGCGAGCTCAAGCGTCTTCACGTCGAACTCGTCAAGCTCCAGGAATGGGTGCGGCACGCAGGAAAGAAAATTTGCATCATATTCGAAGGGCGCGATGGCGCCGGTAAAGGTGGAACCATCAAAGCTATCACTGCACGAGTAAGTCCGCGAATTTTCAGGGTGGTTGCGCTTCCCGCTCCAACCGAGCGGGAACAATCTCAAATGTACATTCAGCGTTATCTTCCACACCTGCCAGCGGGCGGAGAAATCGTAATTTTTGATCGCAGTTGGTACAATCGCGCAGGTGTTGAGCGCGTAATGGAATTCTGCTCGGAGAAACAGGCCGAGAGATTTTTGAAGATCGTGCCCGACGTCGAGAAGGCGATCATCGACTCTGGAGTTATCCTGATTAAGTACTGGTTGGAAGTCAGTCCAGATGAACAAACGCGCCGGCTTGAGGCGCGCATTGATGATGGTCGAAAAATCTGGAAGCTCTCAAAGATGGATCTGAAATCCTACACCCGTTGGGATGAGTATTCACGAGCCCGGGATGAAATGTTTGCAGCGACAGACACCCCTTGGGCTCCTTGGTACGTCGCGCGATCCGATGATAAAAGAAAGGCACGGTTAAATATAATAGAGCATCTTCTTAGTCGCATTCCTTATACGGAGATAAAGCGCGAGAAGGTCAAACTTCCGAAGCGGCATGTTGCATCCATTTCTGAACGCGAAACACACTCATTCAAATTTATTCCCGAACCGCACTAAGGACCGACGCACCCGGGAGACGACATTTCATTGGAGTGGTCGCAGAGCTAGCTCGTTGATTTCGACCTCCGTACTCCCGCTCGGTGGGGTAAAAGTGTACTTTTCGGATTTCGCAACTGCTTCTTCCCAATTGTAGCCATTGGTTTGCTGGCTACCTTCATCGGAACTCCGGATGAGGGTCTTGCACGGAAGCGGCACGCCATCTTCCCGAAGCCATGCTGTCCATTTATCCGAATCGGCTTGGGACGTGTATTGCAGGTCGTATCGGACGCACGACAATCCGCCAATGCGATCGACGCCCGCCTTTGTGACTTTCAGATCGCTGTCACCGCGTGCAACGTCACCAATCAACCCGAGAAATTGGAGGACCCGCGCTTGGAATGCGGCTAGTCCGGTAAATAAGTTCACGGCTTCAATCGGTCGTTCAGTTGCAGGCCGCTGCGCGTACTTCTTCTTTTTCTCATCGTAGATGGTGAAGACTTTTCCGTCGGACGTCATCAAATAGGAGAAACCGTCACCGGAAAGTTCAATGCGCAATAAGTTCGGGCGTTCGACATAGAAGTGAGCTGTACCCCGAGAGGAACCAAGTGAAATATTTTGCGCGTCATACGATGTGGTGAACTGGATCGAGTTATTTTTTAGATAGTCGTCCAAACGAGCGAACACGTCACGCGTATCGTCTGCCGCCGTCTTATCCGCCGCCTGGGGCAGCCCATTTGCTGCGAAGCATGTGCCCGCGCAAAGTGCATACAAAAACAGAAGAGGAATAAGTGGGATCAAATACGCTTTCGAAAATAAGCTGATTGATTTCATTTCGGCCTCACGCTGGAAACCAAATACCTGCCGCTGGCACTCTTTGCCGCCAGCATCAGCCAGTCAAACGAATACGTCGTCGCGTCAAAGCACTTCCTCGTGTTGGTAAATTAAATCGCGATCAAGAGTAACGTAACGCATTATGGCGAGAGCTCGGAATATAATTTTGTATATTGGCGGGTAGCCGTTGCCGATTTTTCCGGCCGTCGTCGCCCAAGTAGGATTGTAGTTTTTAAAATCACCTGGGCACCCGTTTCCATTTTAAGGGTCTTTAAGACGATGACTGCCGGTCGAAAAAGGCATACTCTGTTTTGGTTTACTCACCCTCGGCCAATCATTCGGCCGACGTTTAATTGCACTTCTTGGCAGCAAGTCATTGTTGATGAGTTCAGGAGTTGTGCGTCATGAAGCCTAGTCTCAAGCTGAGCTTGGTATTTCTTTTCTCCATTTTGATAGGCTTTACTGCCCTTCTCTCCCATGCAGACGCCAGGCGGGGTGGAGGCTTTCGCGGCGGCGGGTTCGGCGGCGGCGGCTTCGCCCGCATGCACCGTGGGTCGTTCAATCGTGGCGGAGTCTATCGCAATTCAGCTGTCCGGCGGAACGTCCGCAGGAATGTCGTTCATAGGAATGTGCGAAGGAACGTCGTACGTAGGAATGTCCGAAGGAACTGGGTAGTTGGCCGTCGCTACTACGGCGGGATCTACTATGGTCACGTTCGACGCTTCTGGCGTGGCAGATGGTGGGCATACGGTGTTGGCTCATGTTGGCGGCTCACACCTGACGGATTCTACGTTTGGGTCTGTTATTGAGATAGGCTTGTCATCACCCGACGGCCTTCTTAGCCGAGATCTAGTTTGCTGCTGGATCTCGGTTCGTGCGCTCCTACACTTCGCTTCAGATAATCTTAGGGATGAGACGCAAGTCGTCGTTTGACACCGTCTTCCTGTCGGTAAGCATCAATCGGCCGTTCGCCACGGACCTCAAGAAATTCACGTAGCTCGGCGTGTTCGCGTATCTCGGTTTTGGTGGGCCACTCACGCTCACGAGCGGTCGTCTCGATGTATCTTTCGACGAGTATTGACGCATTCTCTGCGGAATGAAGGGTGGGTGCTCGCTCATCTGAATGGGAGCGCGATCTCTCCGGTGAGATGCCTCACGGTGCTCTCTATCTCATGATCTCTAAGCGCCCTTGAAAGGGCGTATCTCTTCACGGTGCTCGCTGACATACGAGAGAACGCGACGGCGCTTTTCCCGTCCGCGTCGCTGGTCGTCGCCGAAATCTTCTTCACTCACAAGGAACGGGAGTTCATCGGCGATTTTCTGATAGATACTCCTCCAGGTCTGCTTGATCCTGGTCGGCGACAGGCCAATGCGCTGTGCAATCTCCAGATCCGTCAGGTCTTCAAGCGCCAATGAGAGAATGCGCTGCTCTGCCGCTGAGAACTGGCAATGCGGCAGGTGGCGTTCGAAGACGTATGACATTGTCGATCCCGGAGCCCGGGCACAAACCTCGTTACGTTCGGCGAAGAATGCGATGCGAGAGTCTCCGAGGGGTGGTGAAGTGGGAGGCATAGAAGCTTTCGCGACACGATACTGGTGCAGAGGTGTGTATCCGGCCATCAGATAGATTTCTTCGTTGGTTGCCCAATCCTCCTGGTAGATGCGTTTTAGGAAATAGCCGACATGATGCTCGATATAGGTTTGATGCCCGATCGCTCCGACTGCCCGCCAATGGGGATGTGAAAGATCCCATCCGCGCTGCATATAATGGACAATCAGATTGAGACCGCCGTTGGCATTCGCGGCGGCGATTTCATTTCGCAACAAGATATTTCCAGCCTTCGACGTGTTTCGCGCCAGAGCGTCGATCAGCGCAAAAGGAACGGGTTCTGAGCGATAGTGGTCCATCAATGGATCGACAACGAAGATTGACAGACCAAGCCCAGCCAGACGCCTTTTCCCCGTCTGCCGATCCGTTTCGTCAATCAGAATTCCCTTGATCCCCTCTTTTGCGATCAAGCCCGCGACGGTTGGGACAATCGAGGCCGACAAGAGCGGGGGCATCGGAAGATCTTCGATGAGCCACTGACAGGCTTCGCCGCAATTTTCGACGTTCAGGACGCGGGAGCTTAAAATCGCGTGGCTCATAAATATGTCTCAAACATTCGCTGCGGCGCACTCGGAATGAGCGCGCGACAATCATAAATCGCGCAGCCCGAACCAATATCCGTTGCTGCACTGAACGTGTTGGAGGTGCCGCGCAAGACCAAAAACGGATGCTCGCGTTTTTCCGTTAGTTGCTTTGCGGGCAGACGAATGGCGGGTGGATATTCAGCCAAAGACTTGACACGTCACTTTCGCGACCCACGAATTTTAATTTTAACATAGCCGACTGGAAATAGGTCATCGACGCACGTCAGCTCGACCGCGAGCCTCAATCGCCCTGCAAGCGGGCCCTTTGGATCGTTGTTTCCCTGCAACATGGACCGTTCGGCGGGGCGGCACCTTCCCTTTAAGATTCTATCACAAGGAGATTATGCTCAATACCGTCGCCCTCATCTTGGGGGGCCTTTTATGTCATCGATAGCGTTGAAGCGTAGATTTTTCTGCTGGCTTCAATTTATTGCCTTAGCCATCAGTCTCTTAGCACCCGAGCCGGCATACGCGGTCGACTGGAGAGCCGACCTTCTACTGATGGATACGACTTTCTCGAACGTCGGCGATACGATCGGCTACACTTTCACGATCATTAACCACGGTCCGCCAGCAACGTATCGCATTTCAGGAACAAGCCGGTTCACCGCGTGCAACATTGGTGACGCCCCACTTCCTACGGGCGTTACGAGCTGCTCCAGCACCTACATTATCGGCGCAGCTGACATTGGACAGGACATTACTGAGACAGCACTCATCGAGGTGAACAATGGCGACGGTGTAGACCAGATGCTTACCGCCACCGCAACATTCATAGCGCAACCTCGTATCACGTCCGTATCTCCCTCACATGGGCCGACCCAGGGCGGCGATCAGGTTCGTATTTCAGGAGAATATTTGAACAATATTTGGGACGTCACGGTTGACGGCGCTCCCGCCGACTTTTTTCAAGATCCCGTTGTAGTTTCAGCTCGCGGCGCGGTTCCCCCTTCACCCCGCTGGATCGTCTTAATGCCTGCCCATGCTGCAGGTGCCGCCACGATTGCGGTCACGAACGGATATGGCAGGGCGACGGCGACGTACACGTATGATCCTCCGCCCGTAACATCAATTGTGCGTCTCTCGCCATCAAAGGGGCCTGAAGCTGGAGGTAACAGCGTTGCGATTCAGGGGGTGAATCTCTATACGGCCACGTCGATCACGGTAGATGGTAGTCCAGTAACACGCTCCGGCCCGGCAACGCCGTGCAATGATAATCCCTGCTATGAAACGCTGCGGATAACGATGCCTCCGCACGCGACAGGACCGGCCGTCATCACGGTGACGGGTCCGGGCGGTTCGGCGTCGGCAAGCTACATTTACGACGGCGACCGTCCGCCTTCGATCGCGGCGTTATCGCCCTCTCAAGGTTCCGCCGCCGGTGGAAATGCGGTCGAGATCTCCGGCAACTATCTGTTCGATGTGGAGAGCATCACGGTTGGTGGAGCGCCCGTCAGCTTTTCGCAACTTCCGTTTTCAGGCAGCGGACCGGGGCTGGAGTCGCCGCACTGGTTGATTACGATGCCTGCTGGAAGTCCGGGCTTTACCCAAATTGGCGTTACGACGCCTTATGGATTTGCCTCGCAGCGGTACGCTTATGAGGGCCTGCCCCCACCGACCATCACCAGCGTCTCGCCCTCGCATGGACCGGCGCGAGGGGGAACATCTCTAACGCTCGAGGGTGAAAGCCTCAACGCCGTGACATCGATAACGGTCGATGGCGTTGATGTGCCTGTCGAACGCCGACATTCTGCGCCGATCGATCCCTCCACGCCATGCAATGGGTCATGTCCGGTTCCACCACAGCAAGTCGGTTTGACGACACCGCCTCATGCTGCCGGGACCGTGCAGATCGTTATCTCGACTGCTGACGGCTCTGCCACAACGACATTTACTTACGACCCCGCGCCGCCCGTTGTCTTCAGCCTTAACCCATCAAGTGGACTGCCTGCAGGCGGCAACGCCGTTTCCATCCAAGGCGAGTACTTGGCGGATGCCACGTCGGTCACCGTCGATGGCTTAGCAGTTCCGTTCGCGCATGGACCGCTCGTCTGCTATCCCTATCCCGGCGGATCCTGCACCGAAACTCTCTCAATCACGATGCCTCCGCATGCCGTCGGGGGTGTCGACATCGTCGTAACCACGCCCAACGGCTTGTCGAGCGCATGGTACAGCTATGAGATCGTGCCTCCACCTGTCATTCACTCGATGACGCCAGCGCATGGCCCGGGCATTCCAGGCTTTTATGCCGAAATATCCGGCGAAAATCTCTCCAGAACAACAAGCGTAACTGTCGACGGTGCCGCGCAATCATTTTTTTCGCAGGACGATAATCGCATCGGCCTGAGCTTACCGGCGCACGCGGCGGGCAGCGCGACAATTGAGATCACGACGCCGGGCGGAACGGCATCAACAACATATACATTCGATGCCGTACTGCCGACGCTGACAAGCGTTTCGCCAGCGTCGGGTCCTGCTTCCGGCGGGACGTTAGTGACGCTAACTGGCAAGTACTTCGACTTTGCAACGGCCGTAACAGTCGATGGCGCAAGCGTGCCGTTTGAATTGGTTACCCCAGTCTGTCCAACGACGCCCGGAGAATTACCAACCTGCGACAGGCCGCTGACCATTTCAATGCCTGGCCACGCACAAGGGACGGTGCAAATTTCCGTCGTGCTTCCGGACGGTTCGGTATCCGGCACATTTACCTATACCGATGCCGGAATATCATCCTTCACCCCAATGGCTGGGCCAGTGTCGGGCGGGTCCGAGGTGACCATTTACGGCAGTGGATTTACCGGCGCGACGGCCGTTTCGTTCGGCGGGGTGAATGCGACGTCGCTAACAGTCATCGACGATCATACGATCACCGCGATCGCGCCTGCGCATGCCGTCGACTCCGTGAACATTTCCGTAGTGACGCCCGGTCAAACGTACACTTCAGGCAATTTCTTTTCATTCGTTGCAGCACCTTCGATCTCGAGCATTGCACCGGCGAGCGGGCCATCGAGTGGTGGCAACCAGGTCGAGATATATGGAAACAACCTAGAAATGGCTATCGATGTTCAAGTCGATGGTCTGTCGTACGGATTTTCGCTGACGAGCGGCGCAAATCCGTATCTCACGATCTTGACGATGCCGCAGCATAGTCCAGGCTCGGCAACCATCAAGGTGGTCAGCTACGGCGGTTCGGCTAGCGCTACGTACAGCTATCTTTCTGCTGCACCTGAAGTCACAAGCGTCATACCAAATAGCGGTCCGGCAACTGGCAATACCCGCGTGACAATCAAAGGGCAGAATCTATCTGCCGTTACAAGCGTGAGCTTTGGTGGAGTAGCGGCTACGGCATTGGAACTCGTCGATGCCGCGACACTCACCGCACTGACGCCGCCATACGCACCGGGCGCAGTCGACGTTGTCGTGACGAGCACCGACGGTACGGCGCAGTTATCGGCGGCTTTCACATATCAATCGATCGCCACAACCGTTTCTCTGTCGGCCTCGCCATCGTCTCCATTCATCGGTCAGGCAGTAACGCTCAAGGCGACAGTTCTTCCAGCGACGGCGACGGGAACGATAACAATCCGCGATGGCAGCTCCGAGCTGTGCACCGGCATTGCTGTCTCGGCCGGAGCAGGGGAATGCCAAGTAGCATTTGGCAAGGCTGGTACGCACGTCTTAACCGCTCATTTTTCAGCGTCCGGAGAGTATGCGGCGTCCGACTCGTCTCCTTTGCAGGTTGCGGTGACCGATCAGGTGACGAAAACCGTGCAGACGATCGGCAGGTTTCTCAGTCAGCGTACAAATCAGATTTTGACCAACGAACCCGACGCAGGCCGGCAGATCAACAGGCTCAACGCCGCGAAAGGCGCAGGCTCATCGGCGTCACCAATGGGCACGACGGCGACGATGCCCGCCCCAGCATCGAGGTTGGGCGCCAGCATTTCGAGCACATCTGCTTCGCGCGTCGCACTGGTGCCTGGCGCACGCGGAGAGGGCGGCTTCACGCGCGACGTTTCACCGATGGCGACCACTGAAGAAACGGGGACAGCCGGATCATTGCCAATCAGAATGACCGGCAGCGACGAGGGTCCGATGCGCCTCGGGTTCGCGACGAGTTTGAGTGACATGCAGCGGGTCGCGGCCGAAGCCAGACAGCGAAGAGTGGCAGCCTCTGGTATCGGCCGCGAAGGGGCTGGCGATCCCGGTCCGCAATTCTCACCCTTTGACATTTGGTTCGAAGGACAATTCTCGCGCTTCAATGATGACCGCCACAACTCCGGTATAGATGGCCATTTCGGGCTCTATACGATCGGCGCCGATTATGTGGTCAATCCTTCGCTGCTCGTCGGCGTGCTCGTACAGTTCGACACGACGAGCCAAACCTCCAAGGGCGATCAAACCAAAGTTGACGGCGTCGGCTGGATGGCCGGACCTTACGCAACAATGCGGCTCGGCGAGAATGTCTTCTGGCAGATCCGCGGAGCGTGGGGCACGTCAAGCAATGACGTATCACCCTACCAGACTTACACGGACAACTTTGATACGACGCGGTGGCTGGCTTCGACGACGCTCAGCGGAACATGGGATTACTACGATTGGAGTTTCCGTCCGACGGCTTCTGTCGGATACATGCGGGATACCTCCAACCGCTATGAAGATCGTTTTGGGGCGGTGATCCCTGAAGTTCGTAGTCGACTGGGGCAGGCGAAGTTCGGCCCGGAGATCGGCTATCGCTTTGCTGGCACCGATGGCGCGGTGATAGAACCGCGAGCCGCAATTCAGGCCATCTGGAATTTTTCAGGCTCGACGACTGCGGACACGTTAGGAACAATCGATGGGGTTCAAGCAGGGCCTACCGGCGTGCGTGGCCGCGTGGAGCTCGGGTTACGGTCGTCGACGCCGTCAGGCCTCGGCATCGATATTTCAGCAAGTTATGATGGCATCGGATCCGACGACTACAATGACGTCGCAGGCCGCGCCGCGATCACGCTTCCAATGCACTGACACTGCCGTCGCCGTGCTGTCCCAATTCCAGAAGTCGACGACCATCAGTCAGAGTGTTCTCAATCTCGAGGCGCGTAGGTCCGCATCGAGACGGAAAGCGGAAGTCGCCTCACTCCGTCGAATGAGCGTCAATGACCCTTACCTGCCATTTGGTTCAGCCTTCCTGAGACGTTCGTACTCGGCTGCAAGGAAGTCGATGAACCCGCGCACGGAGGGCAACAGGCCGCGCCGCGACGGGAATACAGCATGCACGATGCCGCTCCGTGGGGTCCATCCTGGCGTGACGTCGACGAGTGTGCCCAATGCGATGTGGGTGGCAACCACCATGGTCGGAAGCTTGACGATGCCGACGCCTTCGAGAGCGGCATGAAGCAACTGAGCCATGTCGTCGGTGACGAGACGCGGCTTGTGGGTGACGCGCACCGATGAGCCGTCGGCACAGTGCAGCTCCCAGGCGTGCTTCGGAACCATCGGCCCGAGGTCGAGGCTCGGCAGCGCGCTGAGGTCGGCTGGCACGAGCGGCAGAGAGAGGCCCTTCACTAACTCGGGGCTGGCCACCATGCGTTGCGCGCTCTCCCCCAAGATCCGCATGACGAGATCGGAGGTCTCTAGCGGCGGGAAGCGCACGCGCAGCGCGACATCGATTGCTTCGCCAATGACATCGACACGCCGCGAGGTCGAATCGAGTTCTATGGCAACGCGCGGGTTCGCTGCCATGTAGCGCGCGATCATTGGCCCAACCTCGAAGCAGACGAGAGCGGGCGGGGCGCTGACACGGATCAGCCCCTGCGGGCCCGAGCGCGAGCGGTCGATGGCTTCCTGCGCGGCCTCCGCCTCGACCAGCATGGCAATGCAATGCCGGTAGTATTCCTGGCCGATCTCGGTGACGGTGAGCTTGCGCGTGGAGCGCTGCAACAACCGAACACCAAGGCGCTCTTCCAGCTCGATGATGCGCCGGCTGAGCTTTGATTTGGGCATGCCGAGCGCGCGGCCCGCGCTCGCGTAGCCGCCGTGGTCCACCACCTGGACGAAGTAGTAGAGGTCGTTGAGGTTCTGCATTAGATATTGTCCCAAATATAGGACAGATTGGTCAAGCCTTGCCGTCTAGCCAGAAATTGTCCCGTGTATAAGTTGTTTTCGAACGCGACCAGCAGGGTTTGGTCAGAAAAGGAGACAACCCATGAGACAGGTTCTCGGCATCTACAGCGCCCCGCGCCAGCACTGGGTCGGCGACGGCTTTCCCGTCCGGACCATGCTCTCCCACAATGCGCAAGGCGCGCATATCAGCCCGTTCATCATGCTCGATTACGCGGGCCCCGCGAAGTTCGAGCCGACCACGGCTCGGCGCGGCGTCGGCGAGCACCCGCACAAGGGCTTCGAGACGGTCACCATTGTCTACGAGGGCGAAGTCGAGCATCGCGATTCGACGGGTTCAGGCGGGGTGATCGGTCCTGGCGATGTGCAGTGGATGACGGCCGCTTCCGGGATTCTTCACCAGGAATATCACTCGCCCGCCTTTGCAAAGTCGGGCGGCAACTTCGAGATGGTTCAGCTGTGGGTCAACCTGCCGGCCAAAGACAAGTCGGCGAAGCCCGGATACCAGAACCTCCTCGATCGTGACATTCCTACCGTCGATCTGCCGGATGCCGCCGGCAAGCTGCGCGTCATCGCGGGCAGCTTCGACGGCGTCACGGGACCGGCGCGCACGTTCACGTCCATCAACATTTGGGACGTGCGGCTCGCCCGCGACAAGGCGGTGACGCTCGACGTGCCCGAGGGCCACACGCTCTCCGTCCTCGTGCTGTCGGGTACCGTGGAAATCGACGGACGTGAGGTCGTCGGCGAGGCGCAGACGGTAATCCTCGGCCGCGACGGCGGCGGCATCAACCTCGAGGCCAATAGTGACGCCAAGCTCTTGGTCCTCACGGGAGAGCCGATCAATGAGCCGGTCGTGGCTCACGGTCCTTTCGTGATGAACACCGTCGGCGAAATCAAGCAGGCGATGCTCGATTTCCAGAGCGGCAAGTTCGGCGCACTGGAAAATGGCGTCGCCAACTAACTGAAGGGCGAGCCCGGACAATCACACCGGGCTCGCCCTTTAATTTTGCAAGACGCGTGCACCCAACAAACAGCAAACGGAATATGCCATGACAAGCGAACCCATCCGCGATCCGAACACAGATCAACTTCTGACACCGCAGAATTCGGCTTTCATCATCATCGACTATCAGCCGGTTCAGGTCAGCTCGATCCGCTCGATGGACCAGAAGGAGCTCGTCTTCAATATCGTGCATACGGCGAAAGCGGCAGTGAACTACAAGCTTCCGATTATCCATTCGACGGTCAACATCGCGACGGGCCGGAACAAGCCGCCGATTGCACCGCTGATGGACGTGTTGGGCTCATATCCGACCTACGACCGCACCTCGATCAACAGCTGGGAAGATGTCGAGTTCAAGAAGGCGGTTCTGGCTACGGGGCGCAAGAAGCTCATCATGACGGCGCTTTGGACGGAAGCATGCCTCGCCTTCCCGGCACTCGATGCCTTGACGGAAGGTTTTGAGGTCTACGTTGTCGCCGACGCAGTGGGTGGCACCTCGGTCGCCGCGCACGAGGCCGCGCTCCGCCGCATCGAGCAAGCCGGCGGCAAGCTCATCTCCAAGACGCAACTCTATTGCGAGCTTCAACGCGACTGGAGTCGCCAGGAAACCGTTCCGGGCTTCATGGACGTCTTCCAAAACTGGGACGGGTCCAATCCAGAGAAAGATTTCAAGGGTTGATGATCGACGCCGTTTGGCGCGCATCAAGTTCAATGTCATGCCTCAGCGTGGCGGTTGCTTGCCCGCAGCTGCCACGTGGTGAAAGGGAGCAAATTTTTCTTCGGTCGCGACGACATAGTGGGCGCCCGCCTCAAGCAGGGCGTCGCGTTTGAGCACGCGACTTCGGCGCCGAGTTTTCACCCAATGTCCGCGTCTCAACCATTGCAGTTGCCTAACCGGTGATCCTTGACGTTCTCCTCGCCATCGGCGGGAGTGGTCAACCAGCTGATACCGTTCGGATCCGCCTCTCCTTCCGGCCCTCCAGTCGCGCCCTCAGTTCGATGCGTCGTTTTATGAGGGTTATTCGTCCTTTAAGACACGCGCCTTTGGGGCGATAGGGTAGCTCAACATCTGCCAATTGGTTGAGAAGGGCGATTACGAAATGAGACTTGCAAACAAGACTGCATTGATAACGGGGGGTACGAGCGGCATCGGCTTGGCTACGGCCAAGCTATTTATCTCCGAAGGAGCTCGTGTTGCCGTGACGGGGCGCGACGAAGCGGCCTTCAATACTGTCAGGGCGGAGCTTGGCAGTACCGCGCTCATCCTCAAGGGCGATGTCCGTTCGATTGAGGACATGCGTGCGATCGCGGCTGAGACCAAGTCTAAGTTCGGCGGATTGGATATCGTATTCGCGAATGCGGGATGGGCCTTCCCATCCGCGATCAACGACATCGACGACAAACTCTACGACGACATCATGGACATCAACGTGAAGGGTACGGTGCTGACTGTTCAGGCCGTCCTGCCACAACTGCGGGAGGGTGCGTCCGTGATCCTCAACACGTCATTCGTCGCGCAGACTGGCAAGCACGGGATTTCGTTGACGGCGGCTGCGAAAGCCGCGCTACGGTCGCTTGCTCGCAGCTGGTCGTTCGAGTTCCTCGATCGCAAGATCCGCGTGAATGCGATCGCGCCCGGAGGGATGGACACCCCATTGATCAGCAGATGGGGAATGCCTGACGAGGTAGTCCGGAGCTTCAAGAGCGAGTTCGCGAAGTCCATCCCTGTGGGTCACATGGGTAAGGCCGAGGATATCGCTTACGCGGCGCTTTATCTCGCCAGCGATGAATCCTCTTACGTTGTCGGCACCGAACTTGTCGTCGATGGCGGTGCTTCGCAGCTCTGAACTGCGAAGTTCTGAAGCCGCAACTCTGCGACCCGACACCAGCGTCCCGTGTTCCGGTCCAATCGAATCTGGGGCGATACTCAGGAGACAAACATGAGTGACGATCGCGACGACGCGACGGACGATTTTCCATTCGGGAAAGGGCGGTCTCGACGCGACGCCTTGATGTTGGGCGGTCTCTCGGCGCTTGGTGCTTTGGTCGGCGGGAGTGCGCTTCTAGGCGGGCCGACCTCGTCTTTCGCGCAAACCAAAGGCGCGATCGGATCGGCGACGGACAAACCCTTCGATATTTTGATTGTGATCTATCCGGGTGGAACGCTGCTCGATTTCGCCGGCCCCAATGAGGTGTTCGCACTGGTGCCCAACACTCGCATTCGCTTCGCGAGCCCGGATGGTGGTCCGGTCGAATTGCAATATGGGATCGTTTGGGGAAAGTCGGAGCGGTTGGCCGATATCGAACGTACCGATCTTCTTCTTGTTCCAGGCGCAGCAGACCTCACGGCGGCCAACAAGCCTTCCGCACAAAAAGAAATCCTTCGTTTGGCGCAGGGCGCGAAACACGTGACGTCGGTGTGCACCGGCTCGCTCGTGCTGGCGAAGACCGGAATTCTCAAGGGTAAACGCAGCGCTTCCCATTGGGCCACCGTCAATATGCTTGCGAAATACGGCGCCATCCCGGACCCTCAGCGCTTCGTGTCCGATGACAATGGCCGTTTCATGAGCGGCGGTGGCGTCACCTCCGGTATCGATTTCGCCCTGCGCGTGGTTGAAAAGCTGCGTGGCCCTGCAGCCGCCCAGCTCGTGCAGCTCTTGATCGAATATGATCCCAACCCGCCCTTCAAGTCGGGTCATCCGCGCGACGCGCGGCCGGAGATCCTGGCAATGACAGAGAAGGAACTCCCTGGTGGCACCAAGGGGCTCTGGCAGATTCCCGGGTTGGACTGACCTCTGAGTCCAAATGGCTTGCGGACGTAGCTTGTCTCGCTCGCCTGCCTCTTCCGAGCATTCACGAGAACTACAATCAGATAGGAAAATCCAGATGCGACCAATTTTTACTCGACTGGCTTTGCTGCCTGCCGTCATCACGCTCACTGCCGTGTCGGTCCCCGCTTATGCAGCAAGTCCGCAACTCTCTACGCAGGCCGCCATCAAGGCTGAAAATGATCGCTGGTCCGATGCTTTCAAACGAGGCGACTATCAGGCGATCGGGAGCCTCTACACCGAGGACGGAACACTTTTGCAGCCTGGAGGCGAACGGGTCAAAGGCCGCACAGCGATCGCGGATTACTTCACAAAGGGCTATGCCGGAAAGCCCCCTGCCACCGTCACCTTCAGCAATTTCGAGTTTTACGGAAACGATGAAGTCGTGACCGAGGTCTCAGACGCCACGATACGACGCCATGATGGAAAGTTGGAGTATCTCGGAAAGCAGACCCTCATCTTTCTGAAACAGGGCGGCGCTTGGAAGCTTCATCGCGATATGTGGAACGACAATGGTGCGCTAAAGCCTGGCGATCGCTGAATAGACAGGGCCGACGGGAGATGCTCATGCGTGTTGTTATGCTCACCTTTCCCAAGCTCACCCAACTGGACCTTACCGGGCCATACGAGGTGTTGGCAGGCTTTCCAGAGGTAAAAGTCGAATTGGTGTGGAAGACGCTCGATCGAATCGAGGATGCTTTCGGTCTGCGCTTAGCGCCAACTACGACTTTTGCCGAATGTGCGCAGGCGGATGTGCTCTTCGTTCCAGGCGGGCCGGGCCAGTTGATGCTGATGCAGGACGAGGAGACTCTTCACTTCCTCCGCCATCAAGCTGCTGGCGCGCGCTGGATTACTTCGGTTTGCACGGGTTCTCTGGTTCTTGCCGCAGCGGGACTTCTCACTGGCTATCGCGCAACCTGCCATTGGATGTCGCTGGAGCAACTTGCCCTCTTCGACTGTACTCCCATTGCTGAGCGGGTAGTACGAGATCGCAATCGTCTGACAGGCGCGGGGGTGACTTCCGGAATCGATTTCGCACTAACGCTGGGTGCCGAGATATTCGGTGAGAACCAGGCGCAACGCATCCAGCTCGCCATGGAGTATAATCCCGCCGCACCTTTCTCGGCTGGCTCTCCGGCAACAGCGGGAATCGATCTGGTCAATCAAGTGCGCGCGCCTTGGGCTGCGTTTCAACAACGCCGAGAGCAAGCCGCCGCGCTAGCCGCTGAAGCGCTGAGGGCGACGAGTTAAACTTCTTAGGCAGGGTCTGCGACCGACACAATCGGAAGCGGACCCGAGGCCCTCACCTTCGATGAATGGTTTGCGACCTAGATCGCGCGGTCTCGGCGCCAAGGCTGCAAGGGCACGACACACGAGTGTCCAACCTGCATGGATTGACGTTCAAAGCCTTCGCCAATGACGTCGATTTCATCGGAGCCCGTCCTGACAACAAGCCGGGCTCCGGCACAATCTACCTGCCTCGACAGTGCGCTGCTTTCGCTAATGGAGGCTAGGCTTCGCTGCGAGGCCGTTGATCCGCCAGCAGCCACCATGGCTTCGCTTAAGCCACGACGAGCCCTCCGGATCACGCTTCGGCGTTCAATCTCATAGCTCGCCTGATCGACTGGGGTGGATGTCCGTGAATTTTGACAAAGGCTCGCCTCATCCGCTCAGGATCAGTAAATCCCACCGCTGCTGCGATCTGTTCGATGGGTTCAGCGCCGTCTTGAAGTCTGGCTCGCGCCGCTTCCACGCGCAACCTCTCGACCGCTTTTGCCGGTGTTTCGCCAGTTTCACGGCGAAAGGCTCGACCAAATTGACGAACACTCAGGCGTGCCGCATCAGCCAATCGCTCGATCGGCAAGAATTCCGCAAGGTGTTCCCTAGCGAAATTGAGCGCTATACGGATACGATCGGATTCCGGCTCCATCTGTGACATTGCAGAGAATTGGGACTGACCGCCCGACCTCCTGTATGGAACCACGAGCAGGCGCGCGACCTCTCGCGCTAGGTCCGGGCCGTGATCCTTCTCAATCAGCGCCAGTGCCAAGTCGATGCCAGCGGCAATCCCTGCCGAGGTCCACGCCCTCCCATCCGTAACGAAGATGCGGTCGCCAATCACCTTGGTCTGCGGGAAGCTAGTCTGAAGGTGAGCGGCATATCGCCAATGTGTGGTAGCGCGCAGACCGTTAAGCAGGCCCGCTTCAGCAAGAATGAAAGCTCCTGTGCAGACACTGGCGATGCGCAGTGTCCGCTTAGCAAGGCGTTTGGCGGCGGCAACGTTCTTCGATGCCTTCAGGGGCGCGATCTCCCCACCGATAAAGATCACCGTGTCCAGCTTGGTCTTTCGATAGGATCGCGTTTCGATCGATAAGCCGCCGATACCAACAACAGCCCCGCCGTTCTCTGAGATGACGTGAAGTTTATATGTTGGCCTGCCCGCCGCGCGAACGGCTTGATTGAAGGCGCTGAACGGCCCGGCGAGATCCAGCGGCTCATACTCTGAACAGACAAAAAATCCGACATGGTGCATAACGACTTCTAATAAAGACAACCCTCGGTTTACGCCACTTCCAAAATGACGCCGGTTGCGCTCGGCAGAACGGAGCCAACCTTTTTCGGCCGAGCGGAATACACGACCGCAACATCGCACATAGCAGGCGTTATCGCTTTGAGGACAGCGCCGTCTCTCACTCCGCTAGGGGCTCCTGCCTCCTATGCCTCTGATGTCTCAGCCCGAGGTGCAGGAACCGGATGCAGTAACGGTGAGCCAGGTAAAGCCCAAGTCGTTAAAGTGGATGATGTTGCCGCCATCGCGTCGGAAGCACACTAGGTCCGCAGTAAAACAAAACCGTCAATCAACCACGATAATGACGGGGAAGTTCTCATCGTGTGTAAAGATATTGCCGCGTGGCACTTAATTGCGCAGCTTTAAAACAAGTTATCCTGGGAATGGGCCGACTATTTCTATGTGTGTTGCAAATGTAATTTGCTGCAAAGATGATTTTCAATTTTATTTTTCAAATTTTGTCGCGCGACAAATGATCAATTGGAATCGGCAGATTTAAAATGCCTATCTGACGAGTGGAGCTTTGTAAGCGGCGACCCCCTGGCGCGCGGGATTTGTTGATGCGTATTTATCCATTTTTACACCAGTCCAAATGTGCGCCAGGCGGGTTCGGTGAGGGCGGTCCAATGAAAGTCAGCGATATTCTCGAGTTCAAAGGTCCGTCGGTTAAAACGATCAAGCCTACCGAGACCGTCGGCAGGCTCGCACGGCAATTGCAGCAGAACCGGATAGGAGCCATGGTCGTTAGCAGCGACGGTCATACAGTTGAGGGCATCATATCTGAGCGTGATATTGCCTACAGTTTGGCTGATCGGCGCGGAGAGCTGCATCTGTTGCCTGTCTCTTCGCTGATGACCAGACACGTCATCACGTGCTCGCCCGACGACGGCTTGTCTGAAGTCATGGGGCAGATGATGATGCATCGCATCCGGCATCTGCCCGTAAAGAGAGATTGCCAGCTAATCGGCATAATCAGTATTCGGGACGTGCTCGCATTCCGCTTGGACGAAGTGGAAAGAAAATCAAATCTTTTGATGAATTGGCTATCGGATTCGGAATGAGTGAGGCCGCGCTAGTAGATCAATGATCGGGTGTGCTACCCACATGCAGCCTTGATTCAGAGAGCGTTTATTAGCTCAGACCGCATGAGCGTTCGCTGCAGACGCTTCCTTTCGGATCCAGTCGTACCAGCGGTCGAGCCCTTCGCCGGAACGGGCCGAAACTCGAAAGACGATCGCATCTGGATTGACCACGGCGATGTTTGAAGCCGCTTTCTCGATGTCGAAATCGAGGTGAGGTAACAGATCGATCTTGTTCAGCAGCACGATCTGTGCGGCGCTGAACATGTGCGGATACTTGAGTGGCTTATCCTCGCCTTCGGTCACCGAGAGAATGGCAACCTTGGCGTGCTCGCCGAGATCGAACAGCGCTGGGCAAACGAGATTGCCGACGTTCTCGATCAGCACCACGGAGCCAAAAGATGGTTTAAGCTCGTCGAGCCCGCGGGCGATCATGTCGGCTTCGAGATGACAGCCCGTGCCAGTATTTACCTGCACGCAAGGGGCACCGGCGCCACGGATTCGCTCACCGTCGGCGGTGGTTGCCTGGTCGCCTTCCACGACGAAAAGCCCGAGATCGGATTTCAGATCACGGATTGTACGCTCGAGCAAGGTCGTCTTTCCCGAGCCCGGCGAGCTCACGAGGTTGAGCGCGAGAATCTCCCGGCCCGCAAACCATGCGCGATTGAGAGCGGCGAGTGTGTCGTTCTTTGCCAGTAGGCGCGCTTCGAGATCGACGACCGAAGGGCCATGGTCATGGGCGTGATCATGAGCATGAACGTTAGCTTGATCGTGAGGGTAGCTGTGGCGCGTGCCGTCGGCATGAACATGCTCATGCAGATGACCATGACCGGCTTCTTCGAGGTTGAGATGCCCATGGTCATGCTCGCGGTCGCTATGATCGTGGCTGTGCCGTGTACCGTCAGCGTGGACGTGCTCGTGAACGTGCTGATGATGTTCGCGCTCGTTGTGCGCGATGGCGCTCACGCGGCCCGTCGCAAGATTGACGATCGTGGCCTTGGCACCGCTGTTACATCCGCATGTCGCGCACATCAGGCGACCTCCTCCAGTTGCATTGATTTTATGTTCAGCTCCTCGCCGCTGAGACGCTCCACGTTCCGGCTCCCGCATGGGCACGGTGTGTAGAGCGTCGGCGTCGAGAACTCGGCACCGCAACTTCGGCAGTGGCAGCGGCCTTCGACCTCGCGGATTTCGAGGTGTGCGCCTTCGATAGGTGATCCCTTTGCGACGGTATCGAAGCAAAAGGCGATGGCATCCGGCATCACACCCGCCAGCTTGCCCACTTCGAGCGTGACGCGACTGACGCGGCGGCCCTGCGCGGCCTCCGACACGATCGCGACGATGTTGCGGGTGATGCTGAGTTCGTGCATCGCCAGATGGTTCCTTTGCAGCGGACGCGGCACAGACGAGTCATCCTGCGCCGCGCCGCGAATTACGCGACGAGCCAGCCCGCGAGCAAAGAAACTCCGGCGAGCGCGCCCATCGACCCGGATACTCTTTTCAACATGAGCGCTCGTGTCGTTCCAAGACGATCGAGTCCAAATCCCAGGGCGACGCCTGCCGAGTGCAGCGACGCAGTTGCGATAACGAATCCGGCGGCGTAGGGCAGGAACGAAATTCCGAGCCCAATGCCTTCCGTTCCATGTGCATGGCCGTGGAAGAGGGCGAAGAGACCAACGAGCGCCATTGCGCCAATCGTCGGCAGCCGAACGCCGAAAGCGATCGCCAGACCCATCACGACGACGGAGAGACCGATGCCTGCCTCGACCATCGGCAGAGGCCATCCATAGTATCCCAATGCGCCGCCGAAGATCATGGTGCCAACGAATGCCGACGGCACCAGCCAGAGCGCCGCGCCACCGAGATTGACGGCAAAAAGACCGACGGCGACCATTGCAAGGATGTGATCGATACCGCCAAGTGGATGCAGGAAGCCACGGCTAAACGTGTCGACGGGACCGACGCCAACGTGGGCGAATGCGGGACCGGCGGTCAGCAGGAGTGCAGCGGCAGCGAGTGGTGTCAATTTTCTCAACATGGCATTTCTTCTCCCTTTGGGATGTTATGAGCCAACGTAGTCAACAAATCCTCGGCAGCTGTTCGCCAACCAACATGTCGACGATGCGTGTGCCGCCGAAAACGGTGCGCATGGTGACGCGGCCGGCCTCTCCGGCGCCGACCTCGCCGATTGCCGCTGCGTCGCGGCCGAACGCGTGCGAGCGAAGGGCGAGGAGCGCCGCCTCGGCTTCGTCCGGCGGAACGATGGCGACGATCTTCCCTTCATTGGCGAGATAAAGCGGATCGAGCCCGAGGATTTCGCAAAATCCCTTCACTTCAGGCCGGAGCGGTGTGCGCTCTTCTTCGATCGTTATTGAAACGCCCGATGAATCCGCGATCTCATTCAATACGGTCGCAACGCCACCACGCGTCGCGTCGCGGACAGCGCGCGTTCCAGGCGCTGCCGTTAACAGGTTGAAGATCAGTTCATGCAACGGCGCGCAGTCGCTTTCTATTGGGCTATCGAGCGCCATGTCGCCCCGCGCTCCGAGGATGGCGGCGCCATGGTCGCCGAGCAGTCCGTTGACGATGACGATATCGCCGGGGCGCGCCAGATGTGCGCCAAGCGTCATGCCTTCGCGTATGACTCCGATGCCCGTCGTCGTCAGGAAGATCTTGTCGCACGCGCCCTTGTGCACGACCTTGGTATCTCCCGTGACGATCTCGACACCGGCGGCGTGCGCAGTTTCAGCCATCGAGCTTGCGATCCGGCGAAGCATATCGATCTCGACGCCTTCCTCGACGATGGCGGCGCACGAGAGATAAAGCGGCGTCGCACCGCCGACCGCGAGATCGTTGATGGTGCCGCAAACGGCAAGCTTTCCGATATCGCCACCGGGGAAGAACAACGGATCGACGACGAAGCTATCGGTGGTAAATGCGAGCCGGTCGCCGAGACTGGCAAGCGCCGCGAGATCGATGCGCGCCTGATCCTCAAGTGGCGCCAGCCGGGCATTGTCGAACGTTCTGACGAAAACATCGTCGATGAGGTCTTTCATCGCCTTGCCACCGCCGCCATGTGCCAGCGTCACGGTCCGAACCGAGACCGTGCCGAGCCTGCGGGGTGTGCGCGTGATCGGAATGACGTTCATGACGCCACCCGTTGCTTTTTGATGCCACCGTACTGGTAATAGGCCGCACACGCGCCTTCAGACGAGACCATCAGCGCGCCAAGCGGTGTCTCGGGAGTGCATGCCGTGCCGAAAACTTTGCATTGCCAGGGCTTGATAACTCCCTTTAGAACTTCGCCGCATTGGCACGATTTTGGGTCGGCGATCTTGATATGCGGCATGGTGAATTTTCGCTCCGCGTCGTAGACGGCGTAGCGGTCGCGCATGCGGACCCCCGAGTGGTCGATCGAGCCGAGGCCCCGCCATTCGAAGAATTCGCGAAGCTCGTAGACCTTCGCGACTGCTTCGAGCGCACGATCGTTGCCGTCGTCAGGTACGATGCGCGCATACTGGTTCTCGATTTCGGCGCGCCCCTCCTTGATTTGCTTCAGAACCATCCAGATCGACTGCAGCACGTCGAGCGGTTCAAAGCCGGCGACTACCATCGGTCGCCTGTAATAGCGCGACACGAATTCATAAGGCTTCGTGCCGATGACCATCGAGACGTGGCCCGGGCCGAGAAAACCGTCGAGCTGCAAATCCGGACTGTCGAGGATTGCCTTGATCGTCGGAACGATCGTGATGTGATTGCAGAAGACGGAGAAGTTCGTGATGCCTTCGGCCTCTGCCTGCAAAATCGTCAGTGCCGTTGACGGCATCGTCGTCTCGAAACCGATGCCGAAGAACACGACTTCGCGATCGGGGTTCTTGCGAGCGAGCGCAAGAGAATCCATGGGCGAATAAACCATGCGCACGTCGGCGCCGTCGGCCTTTGCCTGAAGCAGGCTTTTGCGCGAGCCCGGCACGCGCATCGCATCCCCGAATGTCGTGCAGATGACCTCGGGGCGTTCGGCTACGGCGACACAATCATCGATCCGTCCCATGGGCAAAACGCAGACTGGGCAGCCTGGCCCATGCACGAGCTCGATTTCCTTTGGCAGCATGCCTTCGATGCCATAGCGGAAAATCGAATGCGTATGCCCCCCGCACACTTCCATGATGGCGATCGGCCGATCCTTCGCGATCGGGATTTCGGACACAAGACCCTGGATTTTCTTCACAAGGGTCGCTGCTTTTTCCCGATCGCGGAATTCATCGACGTATTTCATGCTGCCGCTCCCTTGCCCGCTGCCGAGCCGCGGTCGTCCGCGAGCAGCGTGTGAACGAGGTCCCAAAGAATGTGGTAGGCCGTAACGTGGCACTCCTGAGTACGGTGGATCGAGTGCGTCGGCACCACAAGGCAGTGGTCGACAACGCCGGATGTCTTCATGCGGCCGCCGTCTCCTCCCGCGAGGCCAATGGTCACGAGGCCCATCTCCTTGGCTTTGGCGAAGGCGGAGACAAGATTTGTCGAGTTGCCGCTGGTCGAAATTCCGATGAGGCCGTCGCCGGGGCGGCCGTGGGCGATGATCTGGCGGACGAACACATGCTCGAAGCCGACGTCGTTGCCGACGGCAGAGATCATCGCGAGATCGGCGACAAGATTGGTGGCGGCAAGGGCCGGCCGTCCGGCAGTGATGGGATGCACGAACTCGACGGCAACGTGGGACGCGTCGCACGATGAGCCGCCGTTTCCCATCGTGAACAGTTGCCCGCCCCTGCGATAGATGCCGGCGAGTGCTTTTGCAGCCGCGACGAGAACAGGCGCGGACGCGTCGAAAAACGCCGCATTTGTTTCGCGACTCTCTCTGGCTTTTTCCGCGACGGAGTGCAGGAGCGCGGCATCGAGCTTTGCAGCGTCCTGGGACTTGCCGTGAAGGAACGGATAGAGTGCTGCAAGTTCGGCTTCGTTCGACATTGCAGAGCCTCCTAAATGGCGCCCGAAAGCCGCATCGCCTCTATTTCGGCCTGGGCTTCACCGAGTTCGTTCAGAATTTTGAGCGTTTCTGCGGCTTCGGCTTCATCGATCCGGCTCATCGCGAAGCCCACGTGGATGAGCACCCAGTCACCAACGCAGCTCTCAATGGGATGCGCGTCGTTGACAACGCAGGCGACATTCACCTGCCGCTTGACACCGCTGACGTCGACCGTCGCGAGTTTCTTCTCCACATCGTCGATCGTTACGATGCGTCCTGGAATGCCGAGGCACATGGCGCGTTTCCTTTGGTGGACGTGTTCTTTTTTGATTGAATAAGCAGGGCTGCGGCGATGGCGGCTTGGCCAAGTGCCAAGCCGCCGTCTCCAGCCGGCACCTGCGTATGCGTAAGGACCTTGAAGCCTTCGGCTTCGAGCCGTCTCAAAATCTCTTCGAGAAGAATGCGATTGTGGAAGCAGCCACCCGAGAGCGCGATCGTGTCGAAGCGTGGGCCGGATTGGCTGTCGCGTTTCGCGAGCTTGACCGCCATCATCGTGATGGCGCGCGCGAGGCCGCGATGAAAGCGAGCAGCCATGACGCCGACCGGTGTTCCCAAAATCACGTCGCCGAGTATGGCATTCCATACGCCGAGCGGTTCTATGTAGGGGAGGGAGGAACCCTTGAGCATCGGGATCGTGAACGGATAGGCAAGTGCGTCGTCCTCATGATGAAGCGCATCGAGATCGACAGCGGCTTCGAGAAGCGCGGCCGCCTCGCCTTCATAGCCCTGTCGCTCGAAACAGAGACCCATTGCTGCCGCCGCGGCATCAAAAAGTCGGCCGCAGGATGACGCGTTTGGCGAATTGACGCCGTCGCGCAGCATGGCGTCGAGGATCTTGCGCGGCTTCGCATCGAGCTGGCGATACACCTCGAGATCGGCAAAGTTCATTGCAAGCGCGGGCCAGCCCATCTCCGCCATCAGATGTGCGTAAAGATTGCGCCAAGGTTCGCGCGCCGCCTGATCGCCGCCGAGCATGGCGACAGGCTTGAACGTCGCGAGCCGCTCGAAACGGGAATAATCCGCGAGCAAAAACTCGCCGCCCCAAATGCTGCTGTCGTCTCCGAAGCCCAGCCCGTCAAGCGCAATGCCAAGCACCGGGGCGCCGTCGAGCGGCCAGCCGTTTTCCGCAAGGCAGCTTGCGACATGTGCGTGGTGATGTTGGACCTCGACGAGGGGCAGGCCGCCAACGCGGGCAAGCGTTTGCGCGTAGGAGCTGCTGTGGTAGCCGGGATGGCGATCGCGGACGATCACCTGAGGTGTTACCGCCAGCATGTCGCGATAAAGGTCGATGGTGCGCACAAAGTCCGTGTGGGTGCGGGCGTCGTCGAGATCGCCGATGTGCTGAGAAAGAACCGCCGCGCCCGCTTTCATCAGGCAGAACGTGGTCTTGAGATCGCCCCCGAGGGCCAAAATCTCGGGTGCAGCCTCGAAGCCACGGGGCAATTGCACCGGCGAAGGAGCGTAGCCACGGGCGCGACGGAGAACGCGCGCTCTGCCGTCCGCAACGCGAACAACAGAGTCATCAACGCGGTTGATAATGTCGCGTTCATGAACGAGCGCGAAAGAGGCAATGCCGACAAGCTCGGCCTTCGCATCGGCATCGGCGATCACCTGCGGCGCATCAGAGAGGTTCCCTGACGTCATTACGACCGGACGACCCATGCGCCGGAGAAGGAGTGCATGCAGCGGCGTCGTCGGCAGCATGAATCCGAGCGTCCCCAGCCCGGGCGCGATCGCATCGGGAAGCTTTTCGGGGCCGCTGGCGTCGAGGAGCACGATTGGCGCTGCGGTGCTGGCGAGAAGTGCAGCTTCATCGTCCATAACAGCGCAATAGCGCCGAATGACATCGAGATCGCGCGCCATCAGCGCGAACGGCTTTCGATCGCGATGTTTGAGTTTCCTGAGCCGCTCCACCACATCGGCGCGCGTCGCATCGCAGGCAAGCTGATAGCCGCCAAGGCCCTTGATAGCGACGATCTCACCCTTTTGGATGAGGCCGAGAGCCCCGTCGACATCGTCCAGCATCGACGTTTGCTCGAAACTTACGGCTTTGCCGTCGAAGCGGATGAGGCGAGCCTTTGGGCCGCACGCATGGCAGGCCGTCGTCTCGGCATGAAAGCGCCGATCTGCGGGATCGGCGTATTCCGCCGCGCAAATCGGGCAGAGATCGAATGACGCCATGCTGGTCGCGGCGCGATCATAGGGAACGCGCTCCACGATGGAGAGGCGCGGACCGCAGTTCGTGCACGTCGTGAAAGGATAGCGGAAGCGACGCGAAAACGGATCGAAGATTTCGTTGGCGCAGTCGGCGCAAATAGCCGCGTCGGGCGCGATTTCGGTATCGCTTCGGCCGGCGGCACTTTCGCCAATCTCGAAAGTTCTCCGAAGTTTACCTGTGAAAGGGGAGACTTCGATGCTTTCAATGGTCGCCAGCGGCGGCCGATCATGTTCGAGGCGGTCGAGCAGAAGCCGGATCGCCGAGGAACGTCCTTGCGCCCGGATCAGCACACCTTCTGAATCATTCAATACGACGCCGCCGAGGCCGAGTTCGCGAGCCAATCGCCACACGAATGGTCGAAAGCCGACGCCCTGGACACGGCCGCGCACGCGGATCTCGACGCTCGTCATCGCATCGGCATCAATGTGCGTCGCGACGTTCATTGCGCAGCCTCCCATAGGAGGACGCGGTTGTTGCCGCTGTCGGCGATGACAAGTGTCGAGCCGCAAGCGGTGATGCCATATGGCCAGCACAGACTATCGCGCGAAGGTGCGAGCCAACGATTGTCGCCTTTGTCGTGGAACGTGCGTTGGCCAGCAATACGGCTTGCGGCAGCGGTCATCGCAAGCTCGTCGAGCTTATGCGCGACGAGGCGCGAATTCGCAGTATCAGCGATTGCTAGCACGCCATTGAGGACAGCAAGCCCATACGGCATGTTGAGTGCGGCGGCCGTCGGATAGTAGGCCGCCATATTGTGATCGACGCCGGCGAAATCCTGCTGGCCCAGAACAAACGAGCACGCCGCACCATTGTCCGCCGGCATCTGGTCCCAAGCCATAACGCGATTATTGCCGGCGTCGGCAACGAACAGCCGATTTTGCGTGACGGCGACCGCGTGTGGCCACCGCATGCCGGCTGCAGCCGGGGCGTAGCCTGCATTCTCGTCGCGGGTGACAAAATCCTCTTGCCCGAGCACTAGGTCGGCGGGCGTGCCGTTGTCCAAAGGAACGTGGTTCCATTTCAGAACGCGGCGATTGCCTGTGTCTGCAACATAGAGCGCGCCGTCAGCAATCGCCACGCCGTAGCACCAGTTGAGTGTGTCGGCTGTTGCGTGCACCTTTCCGCGGTTTGCCAATGCGCCCGCGAAATCCGTTTGGCCGAGAACGACGTCGGCTGGCTGGTTTGATCGCGTAGGGTAGCTATGCCAGATGAGGACGCGATGGTTCCAAGCATCGGCGACAGCGAGCACGCCATTGCTCGCGGCAATGCCAGTCGGAACGTTGAGTGTCGCCGCGTCGACGTTGCCCCGAGCGTTGCGCCCCTCCGAAGAAAAGTCCGGCTGACCGATGACGATGTCGGCAGGCGTTCCACTCCGCCCAGGCGCGCTGTTCCATATCAGCAACCGATGATGACCCGTATCGCAAACAAAGAGCGGGCCTTCGGGAGACGCGAGCAGGGCGCCTCGCGGTCCAAAAAGTGTCTTGGCGGTGGGCGAAATGGGACTGACGGGCTCGCTGCAGTCAGTCGCTTCGCCCAGTACTACGCGGGCACCGAGTTCGTCGAGCAATGCCTGTGCTTTTCCGGCGTTGCTGCCGGGAGATGCCTTCCTGATCGGGGCAAGGGAGACGCGCATCGCTATTTTTGCAACCTCACTTCAACGCGCGTTCCGACGACGCGGACCGCATGCGGCTGCAGCTGGACTGTGGGTGCCGTCAGGCATTCGCCGCTCATCAGGTCGTATTGAAACTGATGGTAGGGGCAGGTGATGATGCCGTTCTCGATTTCGCCGTCGTCGAGCGCCATGCCGAGATGCGCGCAAGCATTTTGAAAACACGTGACGATCGAGCCACGCCGCGATAGCAGGATTTTTTCGCCCTCGAGGATCTGCGCCTTGATACCCCCTTCGGGGATTTCGCTAAGTCGGGTTGCGTAATGCCACGGGCCGCTGGCGCTATTCGCGAACGGGCTGACGAAGCGCACGCTGTCACCATTCGGTCCGCTCGCCGCAGTGCCTTTGACTTGCAGGATTTCGGTGATTTCCGGGCACGCGTCTTCGACTGCTTTCTTGACACCGGCGTGGAATGTCAGCGCCGATGCCGGGCACCCGTCGCACGATCCGGTGAAGCGCACTTCGATGGCTGGTGGTGACACGCTCACGAGTTCTACATCGCCGCCGTGCGAGGCCAGCATCGGGCGGATGTTCTCGAGTGCCGCTTCAACTCTTTCCGAAAGACTGGCTTTGACGATGCGGTGGCGTCTCAGAACGGCGTAGACGACCTCATCGGTTACCGCGGATTTCATGGCTTGAAGTGCTGCAGGATCTCGCTTCAAGGCGCTGACGAGCCGTCTCAGTGCCTCACCGTTCAAGGCTTCGATGGCCCTGCCGTAAGCCATGGCCGCGCCGCGCGGCGTTTCTTCCCAACCGTCGAAAATCATTTCCAGCCGTTCGATATCGCCCGCGAGATGAGCGATGTCGTTGCGTTCGCTAGCGATGGTTTCGACGGCTGTCACGGCATCACCTGTATTTGAGGTCGCGGAACAGACGTGGCTGCAGCGCGCCGCCGAGGAAGCCTGCAATTATCGCCGCAAGCCAGTATGGAAGACCGGCAAAGCGCACGGCGAGAACAAAGCAGAGCGCCGCAAACAGGATGCCGATCGCAAGTTGCGTGTAGGCCTGCCCCGGATCGGCAAACAATTTGCCTCGGAAGAAGAGAAGGATCGCACTTCGAACCATTTCGAGCATGTTTGACCTCAGCCAATGAACGCGGAAACGAGGATGCCGATGAGCACGCCTGCGGTGCCTGCGACCACGCCGTAGAACGAGCCCATAAAGGCTGCGAGCTGTGGACCAAGTGCCTTGCCACCTGTGAGCACGCCGCCGAAAGCGCCCCCGATGACCGATGCAATGAGTGCCAACAACAGAGCAAATGCCGCTGTTTCAATCGGTAGATTCCCAAGCATTCCGTGTCGTCCTTTTCCGCTTTCGAAATTTTGCGCCTATTCCGCTTCGTGCATCGGGCCATTGGTTTCACGCAGCGGAGCAACCGAAAGGGTCTCACGATCGATCTGATCGAGAGCCTCGGCGACGATCCGCGCCTTGCCGGCTTCGCCAGCGCTCGCGAAGATTTCGCGTGCCTCGGCATAGAGCTTCCGCGCCACCGCCAGGTTCAGGCGATTGCCGGACGCCGGATCCTCGACGTCGTCAGGCAGGTTCCAAAGGCAGTTCGCTTTGTTGGAAATCGTATTTGCATATTCGAGCGGTGCCGATTTCCGGCTGCGAACCTTGAGCGCCTCGTCGTAAGCCTCGATGGCTCGGAGGTTGTTTTCCACCGAATGACTTGAAGACGCATACTGGAGGGCGTTCCCCAGATTGTTCTGCAGCATTGCGTACTCGGATGGATGGTCGATTACGTTCACGACCTTCAATCCTTCCTCGAAAGCCTGCACCGCAAGCGCTTCGCGCATTTTGGATCGCTCGTCCGTGAAAGGAATCGAGAGAAACGCCGTCGCGAGATTGTTCTGCAGGATTGCGTATTCGGTCGGGAACGCTGCGCGATCGAATGTCCTGAGGGCGCGTTGATAGGCGGATATCGCATCGACGATCCGCGCCTTGCCGGCACTGGAGAGACCTTGCAGAACGAGACCGAGATTCATTTCTGCTTCGGCAAGCTCTTCCGCTGAGCCGTGCTCGCGAAGGTTAGGAATGGCCGCCTCTAAGCCATCGCGGGCCAGTTCAAGCGACGCCGAGCCTTCTTCGGGAATTGCTTGCAGCGCCGTCGCCCTGCGTGCGCGAATGCGTGCTTCGAGCAACGCATGTGAGGAGGGGCAAATGGCAAGCGCTCGATTGTAAAGATCGATCGCGGCGCGAATCTCGTCAACGGATTTGGGCTTGATCTGAAGACCGACGGCGATCTCCATCAGCATCTCGGCCCGTTCTTCAGGTCGCGCGGTTTCGACATCCGCCGCAGCGAGGGCAGTACGCACCTGCTCCTCCGCACCGATCGCCACGATTGAACCTCCCCAAGCCCCCATCTCTGCGGATGGATCACTCTCTTTGCACCTAGATAACTTGCTATTTACGCCGGCGTCTACTCACATTTCATAATGTAAACTTAGTTGTCATTCGAACGCACGCTCTACGATGAGTGCCGCCCGTTCTTCGCTCCACGTCGCGGGAAGAGTCATTTCAACGGCGTCTTCAATTCCATTCTCGCGGAAGAAATCGGCGGCCATCACCGCCCGGTCACCGGCGCCGGTGCGAACCTTGATGACGTAACCTCCCGCGGCCTGATGACGGACCGGAAGCACGACAAGATTGGAGCCGTCACGAAGCAACACGACATTGTCGAGCGCGTTGAAAAACCGCTCGTAGGTTTCGCGCGTCAAATGCAACGAGCCACGGCGCAGGGTTACGAGCGCAGTCTTGGTCACGGCAGACCTAGCCTTCCGCGGAACGGGATGAGGACGTTGGCATAGACGCGATGCTCACCTCGATGCTCTCGGCCACCGCCTTGGATGCCGTTTCGATTTCGCGAGATAAACCGATCCCGAAATCGCAACTCCTGGCCTCGATCAAGTAGACGGTCACATCCGTGGGGAAAGCATCGCCGTACATCTTCCGCCCCGCATAAAGTGCGTGATCCCAGCGAAAATCGTGAAGATTGAGCGACGGCTGCTTTTCGCTTTCGACTTCGCTGCCCGGTATTTTGAAGATGGCTCCGGGCTCGGCGCCGGTCTGGCAGCTATCGACGACGATGAGTGTCTTGCATCCGCGGGCCGCAAACATCACTGCCATTCCGTCGGTCCCGGCATCCAGCAGGCGGACATCGGTTCGTGACCGGAGATCGTTGCGGCCATTTAACAAGCGTACAACCTCGATGCCGACGGCATCGTCACTTCGATTGGCATTCCCGCATCCGATGACCGTGATCATTTTTACAGAGCCTCTTCGCCTAGATCCGCCAAAGGCGGCATGACCACTCGGGCTCGACGGGGCAGTCGAGCTCGGGAAGCTCGCAATATTTTCTATGCACAAGATAGTACATGCAGGTCTCGCAGGATTGCTCGATGCCAGCGTGTTCGACCGGGTAGCTTGTAAAGCCGCCGATGATGAGCTTGGACTTGAGATCATTGCCCGCGTGGCCGAGGCGCGCGACGATCGCCTGAACTTCCTCGTGCGTGTCCGCACGAGGAAAAATTTCTGCCTTGAGGCCGTCTCCGAGGAGCGAACGTATCTCTTCACGCCGCCGCTCGTCGTTGGATGTTGCTACGGTAATGGGCACGGCACACCTCGGATCATCGGCTTTTCTGCTTTCAAATTCTCCACAGTCTGCACCACCACGTCGGTTCGACCGGCACCGAAAGCTCAGGCAAATCGCACCACCTGCGGTGGACGAGATAGTACATGCACTCGAGGCACCGCTGCTGATCCGGACCGTAGGGACGATCTACGAAGCCGCTAATGACAAGCTTCGACTTCAGATCGTCCGGCTCAAGCCGGCGCAGCTCGGCAAGAATTCCGCCGAATTCTTTCTCCGTTTCAGGAAAGGGCTCGGTCTGAGTCTCAAGACCTGCCGCCATCATGTCGGCGATCGTCTTGAGAAGAGCCACATCTTTGCCGTTCGCGCTCATTCTCCCACCTTGATATCGGGCGCGCGCCACCTTAGCCGCACCAGGCAAGCGTAGCTCGTCGAGTGGTACGGTATAAGGAAGCAAGACCTCAAGCGGTGCGGAAGCGAGCGAGCTGCTCACCGGTTTTCGCGTCATAGGCGTGCACAGTGCATACAAGACAACTGTCGTACGAGCGGCAGACGTGGCCGACTTCCACCGGATCATGAGGATCGGCGATCGGCGTGCCGATCAGCGCCTCCTCGATTGGGCCACGCGCGCCGTCGGTCGTCCGCGGCCCGACGTTCCAGGTGGTCGGCGCGATGATCTGATAGTTTTTGATCTTGCCGCCCTGGACTTCGATCCAGTGGCAAAGCGCGCCGCGTATGGCCTCAGTCGCGCCCCATCCGCGGCCGTCTTTTTCCGTCGGCTTGATGTACCAAGGGTCGTTGAGCTTGAATTCGCGCAGGCAATGTTCTGCTTGTCGATAGAGCTTCACGCCCTCGTGCATCCGCGCGAAGTGGCGCAGCATCACGCTGGCACCGCCGAGGTTTTTGTACATGTCGAGGACGAGCGGATCGTAATGCTGCCAGCTCTCGCCGTGCTTTCCGCCGGCGATCAGCTGACGAGCCAACGAGCCTGCTTCGAGCCGGCCGTCCTGTGAATGCAACACGGCCGCGGCCCAGGAGTATTTGCCGTTGAAGTCGACGGCATTTTTCTGCACAGGCTTCGTTGTGCGGTCGAAGGGGTGGAGCGCTTGCGGTTCGTCGTACCAGGCATGGCGCAGGTCTTCGCGCGTCATCGCTTGGTCCATCAGCTTGTGCGTGCCCGCCGCGCCGTCGAAGACGCCGCTTTTCATGATGAGGGCGGCGTTGCGACCTTCGATGGTCGGCTTTTGATAGCGATCCTCATGCGGGAGATAGCCCCAGGAGACGTATTTGTGGTGGCCGCGACCGTATTTATCGAGCCCGATATCCATGGACATGCGCCAGAACATGCCGAGGTCTGAGTTCGCGTGCTCCGGACGTTCGTCGAGCCAGGCCAGGAAGTCGCTGTAGCTTTGAATCTGCTCATAACGCTCGAACGTACAGCCGAGCCATGTCGGCTCCATCCAGTTGCGGCGGAAGTACTCAAGGATGGTCCAGGCTCGCGTCACGTCGGTCAGTGTCGGCGCGCACATGACGCCGCCTGGAACCATGTAGCTCGAATGCGGCCATTGTCCTCCGAGCAGCGCGTAAATCTCGACGGGTCGCCCTGAAATGGTGACGCCGAGTTCGTAGTTCTTGCCCGTGAATGGTGCCCACCGTTTCACCGCCTCCTCGTAGTACTTCGACTTGGCGTAGTTTTTGTTGGTGTAGTCGATCATGAAGAGACCGTAGTGGTGGCGCGGCAGGCTCTGCAACGATTCGACGAGCTGTCCGAGGTTGCGAGCCAGGATCGCGTTGCGCGGCACGGTCGTGCCCCAAGCCGTATCCAGCGCCCACGCGGCGCAGGTCAAATGCGATGCTCCGCAGATGCCACAGGCACGCGGCGTCACGACGAGGCCGGCTTGAGGGTCCTTGTCGCGCAAGATGACTTCGAAGCCGCGGAAAAGTTCGGCGTTCGTCCATGCGTTGACGACGACACCATTCTGAATTTCAACGCGGACGTCGAGGTCGCCTTCGACGCGGCCAACCGGCGAAATGTCGAGCGTTTGGACGGCTGCTGACATGGATTATTTCACTCCCTGGATGACGTCCCTTGAGGATCGTCTTGATTGTTTTTGCTGCAGCTCAGACCACGAAAATGTCTTCTTCGGCCCACTTCGGACTTGCAGCCTTCGCGGCTGCCGTGAGCTTTACGTAGCCGGTCTTGTCGACGCCGGCCGGCATGTCTCTCGGAACGCCCATGACCGTTTGCGTCTTGAAGACCGTACCCGGAGCAAGATCGTAGAATGGGAACTCAGGCTCCGTGCATCCCATGCAGGGCATGCCGGCGCGGGTCTTGGACGATTGCCGGTTCCATAGGATGCGATTGCAGGGCGAGTGCGTCATTGGTCCGCGGCAGCCAAGATCGTAAAAGAGGCAGCCTTTGCGTTGACCGAATTCGGTAGCCGAGACCTTGTAGGCGAAGTGCATATTCCGGGTGCAACCCGTCTGAGTGAAGCTTTGAAAGAACGTCTTCGGGCGTCCGAAATCGTCGAGTGTGAGATCGCCTCCGCGGCCGGTCGCGACGGCCACAACGATCTGCGTGATCCAATCGGGATGCGCTGGGCAGCCCGGAATGTTGATGACGGGCAGCCCCGCCTTCGACTTGTAGTCTTTGCCGAGAAAGCCGCCGTGACCGCGCTTCAGGAATTGAAGGCCGACGCTTTCCGATGGGTTCGGAGCGGTTGCCGGTATCCCGCCCCATGTCGCACAGTCGCCGACAGCAACCGTGAATGTTGCGACGTTCGCGAGATCGCGGACCCAGTCCTTCATCGGTCGTCCCGCAAAACGGTTCCACTCGCCGGTGCCGTTGGGCGCGTTTACGACCGATCCTTCGAACACGAAGATATCGAGGGGTAATTGCCCACTAACGAGGGCGCGCAGCATTTTCTGCAGGTTCTCGCCGAGTTCCATGCCGAGCGAGGGATGCCAAAGCACGTTGATGCCGAAGTCGGTAACGAGATCGCAGGCACTCGGCTCCTCAGCATTGAGGAAGGACATCGTATTGCCTGAACACGCTCCGCCTTGGAGCCACAGCAGGTTGGCCATTCGTCTTCTCCCCTATCGCGGCGACTTCGGATCGCCTTCTGAATAGTTAATGGGAGCAAGAAGCGGGCCACCTCTAATGCAAATCAGAAAGCGGCGTTATTTCAAATCGTTCCCGCATTGCGGCGCAATTTTGCAGCCGGTCGAGAACGTGAACGCGTATGTAAAGTTTGTATGCATGGGGAAACTGCGTTTGCAGTTTTCGTCGCTGTGAAGATGTCGTCTAGCCGTGGCGTCCGCCGCACGTGGGGCATGCGACCTCAAGCAAATAGCCGAACCAAATCTTGCGGCAGTTGCTGCACCAATGGCCTGTCGTTTGTTCGATTGGAATACCGATTTCTCTTGCGAGTTTGCCGTAAGGGGCATCGGCGAGGTTTGCCCTCCGGGCCGGGCTAACACGCGAGAACGGAAAACCAACGATCGCAGCTGGATCCTTCTTGCCGTTGTCGGTTGTGTCACCCGTCATGACGCATTTTCCTCATTGAGGCGGTAGCGGCGGACTTTGTTGGCGAGTCCGACGCGCGAGAGACCCAGAACCTCAGCTGCCTTGCTTTGGTTCCACCGGTAACGTCTTAGCGTACTCTCGACGAGATGACGTTCCAAGCTCTCGACCTGATCTTTGAGGGTTTCGCCTTCCGGCACAAACCCCTTTGGGCGGCTGGCCGTGCTGCGCTGGGGTGCGTTGAGAATGTTGGGGGATAGGTGATGTGTCGTAAGATATTCGCCGTCGCCCGTCAGCACCACGAGGCGGCGTATTTCGTTCTCCAGTTCCCGCACGTTACCTGGAAACTCGTATTGCGAAAGTTTATCGATGAGACTCGCGGACAAACCGAGAATCTTTCGACCGGTTGCCTCGCTATGTTTTGCTGCAAAAAACTCTGCAAGTGCCGATATGTCGTCGACGCGGTCGCGCAGCGGAGGCACCTCGAACTCGATGCCCTTCAATCGGTAGTAAAGATCTCGCCGGAATTCGCGAGTCGCAACGAGCTGAGCGAGGGGGCGATTTGAGGCAACGATGATGCGGACATTGGAATGGGTCGTTCGGTCAGATCCAAGCGGCTTGACTTCACCTTCTTGCAGGAAGCGCAACAGAGATACCTGGAACGAAGGCGATACCTCCGAGATTTCATCGAGAAAGACGGTGCCGCCGTCGGCCGCGCGAAAAAGGCCGAGCCGGTCCGATATGGCGCCCGTGAAGGCTCCGCGTTTGTGCCCAAACAATTCCGACTGCAAAAGTTCGTCGTTCATGCCTCCGCAATTCTGCATGAGGAGCGGGCTCGACTTCCGCTGCGAATTGTAGTGGATCGCGCGCGCCAAGAGCTCCTTTCCGGTGCCTGTCTCCCCTTGAATGAGAATGGGAAGCTCGGTCTTGGCTGCCGTTTTTGCCAATTCGCAGAGCGCCGCCATCTTTTCGCTTACGTAGACGAGCTTCTCGAACTGCTGGCTCTGCTGGTCGAGGCGCAAATCGTGGGGCGGATGATAGAATGCGCCTTCATCGCTCATCTTGAATTCGCGAGAGATCAACCGGTGACGCCGAGCCAACTCTCGCGTCTCAAGGCCCCGCTTGACGACAAGCGCAATCTGCTCGATGTCGAGAGGCTTGCGCACGTATTGATAAACGGAGGCCTCTTTGATGGCCTTTGCCGTGCGCTCGATGCCCATCGCGAGAACCAGAACGCGAACGACATCGGGATGGGAGATGCGTAAGCCCGACAAGAAGGCGCAGCCATCGAATTCGCGGTTGCCTTCATCGGCAATGGCGAGGTCGACGTGAACGTCGCGCGCTATGACCAGGGCCTGGGTCTCGGTCGTGGCCGTCAGCACCCGGTACCCATGACGCTCGGTCATGAGTTCGATGAAGGCCCCCCAAGCCGCATCGCTCCGGGCGACGATCAAAACGGTGTTGTCGCGATCCATGAAACCAAGTTTCCAGTATGAGTGCTAAGTTAGCAATAGCCTCGACGGATTAATCCATCAACATGCGGTCACTCACGTCGGAATCTTGGGACAGCGCGCACGATCGCCCCGGCCGCGCCTCTTGCGGCCTTTGATGGAACGAAGGTCGGGTTCCAACAAAAAGTGCTGGGTGTCAGCGTTTGGTCAAAAGCGCCAAGCGCTGCCTTGGCGCGCACTTAGATGTCGCCTGTTTTTCTATTGCAAGCGGACATCGTAATGGACTCGAATAACACTGAGCCAACTCGCTCGATGTCCGCTTCTGGGATAAAGCGACTTCGTCGGACGCTCTTCGCCAACAACTGGGAGTGCGTCGCCTAGAGGACGCTGCACGCCCAGATTCGAAGTGCGATGAGCCTCTCGGAAACGCTCACAAAAAGTGAAATACGGGCATCCCACGGCGATAAGGAAACCCCTCCGCAGGCGGAGCAGGGAGAACTCCGGTGTCGACTCGTTTACCGGCCGAGCGCGCGGGCTGTTTTGGCCTATCGGCGATTGCCCGCTTGGGAGATGAGATTCTCAAGGTGCCTCCCCGCTATTGTGCTAGCTTCCGGACTTAATTCTATCGCTTTGCGGAAATCCGCGATCGCCGCATCTGGCGCCGCCATTCTTTCGTTGATCAAACCGCGCAGCTCGTAATTGTCTCCAGATTGTGGCGCATCTCGTAGCGCCGCGCTGATGCTCTTAAAGGCGTCCACGTACTGATCATTTCCGTACTGGGCTTTTGCGAGCATGTAATAGGCGCGCCAGGTTGGGCCGACATCGACTGCCTTTTTGAAATTGAGCAGGGCTCCCGGCAGGTCATGAGCGTTTAAATATCGGAGGCCCTGCTGGAGATACGGATTGCTCTTCTTGATGTTCATGTAATGCCGCATGAAGTCGATATAGTCGCCGATGGTGCCGCATTTCTTAAGGGTCATTTTGGGTTTCAGCGGATTGTCACGGATGTTGATTTCTTCTAGGTAGGCGGACGGCATCATGACAATGGTCAAGCCAGATTCGGTCCGGAACGCCGGGGACAGTCCGCCCCTCAGCCTGAGTTTCTTGATTAGCGAGACTTTTCCGAAGTATGCTTTCGTTGGCGTAATAAGGTTGTACCTGTGCAGCTCGTTTCCGGAAAACCACATCGCTGCCCCGTAGATCCCGGATATCTCGGTCGGGGTTATGCCGTCTCCCACTGATGTCTCGTTCACGTGCTGCTGTTGAGGGGATTCCATGCTTGCTGGGCAGGTCGCGTCATAGAAACCACTGTAGAAGCTGTAGGGACCGCCCATCTGCTCCCGCGCCATCGACATCATTTGATCGAGGTAGTTCCCCCTTTGAAGGGTGAGGGACAGCTTGCACTCGTCGGTGTCACGGTTGGTATCGCGGCCAGTGCACGCTTCGTATGGCCCAGTAGAATCATCCGTGGGCGAGTTATTTGTTTCGGGTGACGGGAGCATCGCGGCGCCGGTTGTGTTGCCGCGTGGCAATGCTTTCCCGCTTTCTCGGTCGGTGTTTTGGACGGAACCGAGTGGTGGCCCTTCTTTAGATTTTGCTGGCGCGGAACCCTCGCTGATATCACTCGCCGGCGGCGGAAGATTGTTCTTTGAAAGCAGGTAGGCTTCTGCTCTGGCGACGAAGCTCTTAGTGTCATACGTGACGTTTTGATAGGTTACGAATGGCCCACAATGGGCCACTCCGCCGTCCGCCGTTGGGACGGAAAAAAAAGTAAAGGAACCGCCATGCGCGACACCAATGAGGAAGACCTTTTTACGGTCATCGAGAGCGAAAATAGGTGAGCCGGAATCGCCTTCACAGCCCAGACGCGGAAAATGCTCTTCATCAGGCTCGACGATAGCTCCTTTGTAAACTCGGCCGTCACCGAACCGATAGGGGTGGTTAAGAGTTAAAGCGCGCAGGTCCACCATGCCTTTGACCATCACGTGGGTGTCTTGTGATACATTATACAGAGGCCTTGCCGGATGGTCTCTCCAGGCGTCGTACTCATAAGCCAATTCAACCGGCTCATTCCACTCCGGTGCCCTCGGAATTAAAATGAGGGCGGCATCCATTAGTGTGGGATCCGAGGAGGACGTGTTCCAATCACCGTTCTTCGGCAACTTATGCGCTACCCAGTCAGTCGCGTCCCTCTGAATATACCGCTTTGGCGAGGTGTTAGAGAACAACCGGACAGAGATCGACCGCGCGTTAGTTACGCAGTGTCCTGACGTCAACACGAATGATGGGCTTATCAGCACCCCCATGCATGTATAAAGTTTGTTCGGCTTATCGCTGACATTTCGCACAATTACGAACGCAACAGATTTGTAAAAGCGTTCTGCAGCGACGCCGGGAATGGTACTTAACGGCTCGCCGCCTTCCAATGCCGACAAAGGTAGTGCGAAGGCGAAAGACAGGGTGAGCAGCAGCGAGCGCATCGGTAATTCACTCCCGGTCCCAAATACGGGGATTGAACTGACCTTTTTTCTGAAGGTCAACGTCATAATCCGTATAGTGAAGAACTCGGCGGTGGTTTGTAGTTAGCATCGATCAACACGTTGATGACGCCCCGCGGTGCGTGTCACCGCATTCGGTATGGCGTGAATGAAAATGAAATTTTTGGCCTTTGGGATGCTGTGCCGGAGTCAAGCAATAAGCACGAAGCGCGTCATGATTTATATGTATCACGGGGCGCATTTATGAATTGAATAGTCATCAATTAGCCAGCGTGCTGAAAGTTCACTCCTGAATTTATTTTATGCTCTTTCTTACGTGTGTATTTGCGGTTCGGGGAGACGGTTATGGACTACGATCTGTTAGTCGATGCGATCTACGAGGCAGGCGCTCACCCCGAACAATGGGACGGTGTCCTAGCTTTGCTGACCGCCTCCTTTCGAGGGGTGTGTGCGGCGATGCACATTGGAGATGTCAGCAGCGATTTTGCTTTCGGCGCAACGTATCGTCTCAATCCAGAAGCCAGCGACGCCTACGCCAAGCACTACTTCGCAATCAATCCACTCAACGAGCCGCTCACGCGAGTCCCTACCGGAACCGCCGTCGGAGACAACCAGCTCGTGCCACGCGCCGCCTACCATGGCAGCGAATTTTATAATGACTATAGCCTGCGCTTCCAGCTGAACGGCTCGATCACGGCCGTCCTTGAAAATCGCGACGGGCACGTGTCTTGTCTCGGTGTCGTCACTGCGACCGGCACTGATCCCCATAGCCCTGATGAAGTCGCCGCGTTTCAGCGCCTCATCCCGCACATACGGCGGGCGCTCGACTTGAACAAACAGTTCGCGGGCCTCAAGGATCGCGTCGCGCTTGCGACCTCCGGCCTGAACCAGCTGGATTTTGGCATGGCGTTTCTTGACACCGGCGGGACGATTGTCGCCGCCAACACGGCGGCGGAAGCCATTTTTTCAGCCAACGACGGGCTGCGGGCCGTCCGTGGCCGGCTCAGGGTGTCAGATCGGGCTGTGCAGGAGCGGCTCAATTATGTTGTCGACTGCGCCGCTCGCGGCATCGGGCCTCGCGGCGGCTCGTTAAAAATTCCGCGCGCCGGCGACAAGCCGCCGCTCTTTGTCCGTGCCACCCCGTTTCGGGGCGAGAAGCTAAAGGACATGAAGGAGGTTCGTGTCGTGCTTGCCTTTCGAGACCCTCAGAATTCAACCCGAGGGGGCACCGACCTTATCGCGAGCGCTTTTGGGCTGACACCGGCGGAAGCGCGGGTTCTGCGCGCTTTGGTCGATGAACCGGATGCGAAGAAGATCGCCGATCGTTTCGACGTCAGCCTCGTGACCGTTCGCAATCAAATTGCGCGCATGTTGCAGAAGACAGGAACCACAAAGCAAAGCGAGCTCATCAAGCTGGTGTTGACGAATGATATCCCCATTCTCTGATCTTCGGAAAACAGCAGAAACGCGCTGGCTCAAGCGCGATTGATGGGGGGCTCCGACCATTCAGGAGCTGGAGAGATTAGGATTGCACCGACGTCGTGATAGTCATGATCACCGCGCCGGGTATTTGTTCCGTTGTAAAGGTGCACCTCAACGCTACGAGCCTTGTCTAGACAATGCCCGTCTGTCAGCACGAAGCGTGAGGCTATTATGGCGCCCATGCACCCAAATAGGGGTTCCCCTATTTTGTCGCCAATTTTGCGTATCTTCACGATGGCGAGCGCTTTGTAAAACGTTTCAGGACTGGTTTTGGGAATAGTATCGAGCGGTGCGCCGTTATACATCGCCGATGCATAGGCGAGCGGCCACGAACAGCAGAATAGCCAAAGCAGGCGCTTGAGGATGATCATCGGCGAGACGTGTTTTTCCGGAATGGACAAATCAATGGTGCTTAACAGGTTCTGATATTCGCCAATAAATGCATCCGCGGAATATTTCGTCTGGCATTGATCGGAACACAGTATGTCAGACTGAAATTAGAACAGCACCAAGTTGGTCTTAACTAATACATCACCATGTCTGATCTCTCGATCATCTCAGATTTTTGGCCGCCGGGCACGCGCTGAGGCGTTCCCCTCTAGCGAAGACCACGCTCGCGATAGCGTCTGTGAGCACCGTCCATCCAGTGTGGCTGTGAGTGGGCGGAGTAACGTCCGGCGTTGCCCCGCGCCAGAAGATCCCCTCGTCCCACCGAACGCTATCAAGGGCCGAACTTTCCATTTTTTTTCGGGTTCACCCGCCAGGACAACAATAGATCCAGCTCCCTCCCCGGCAACAGATGTTGCCGCCTTGAGATCTGCAATAGCTGCAGGAAAGGCCCTGAGGGCAATCACCATCCGATCGGCAGACATTGAACGCCAACCTCTGTCGGCGGAAATTTGGAAAGATGGACTGCGGCCGGGATTGTGTGCTTGTGCTGGATTCGAAAGATGGCGTTTCATCGGCCATGCTGGCTCCCGGGACCAGTAACGCCATCAAGATGATGGCACCAGCGTAAATGAGTCTTTTCATCCGGCGCTCCACTGTTTAAATCGGGGATTGTTTTTTTATATAGCTTGCCGTCCTCTACTATCGTGAAATTTTACTCGCGCTTTCGAGTGCTTCCAAAAAGACGCATTATTCAAGGTGATTGTTTGCCCGCGGCAATAATTTCCGGCCGGTATTCGAAATGCATCGTATCAAAGTGAAACCATTTTCCGCCCCAAATAAAGCCATGCCTTTCAAAAATATCCACGATCTCCTGGGGAACTTCATTGGGGTCGTTCAGTTGTTTGCGCGCAGGGCTCCAAAGCCAATAACTGGAGTATTTCGGATTCAGGTCGATTGCCGATGCTGTCGCGTGGGCGCTTCGGCGGGTCGTGCCAGCTATTGTCCGGCAATTATAGGTGCCACCAAGAGGAAAAAGGTATTTATCAAATTCGGCAGGTAGCGTATCCAATTCAGCGGACACTTCTTTGAGCTTGGCCGCCATACCATTAATCCTGGTCACTTCGATCTTTTTTCCCCATTTTCGGGGGAGCCAGACTAAGGAAACCAGGTTTCCTTTGACATCGCCCTTGCGGCAATCGCCGTACATGCGCGTGAAGAATGCGTCTTGACGGGCACGACCGGGATCTGAGTTGAGTGAAGGAAGCGACGTCAGGTGCCCCGAAACGTAACGATCGTAGAACATGTCCTTCAGCGAAGGCGCTTCAAGCCGTTCCGCGAAGGTCTTGTTCCCCTTACCATCGTCGAAGGACCACCGGGTTCCGTCTTTCCACAAAATCTCGGTCGCGGTATGACCGCGCAAGAAATCTGGATATGATCCGACAAGAATGTCCATCAAGTGAGCGGCACCCACATCGCTGGCGGCCGACGCGTTTGGAGCCAAGCCGTAGATAATATGCGCGAGCAACCACGCGGTCGCGAAATTTATTCCGGATTTCGATTTAATTTCCGAGGATGGTGACATTCACAAAATCTCTCGCACCAAGTTGGCAGATATTCACGAGAATCAAGGGCGTCCCATTCACTACTTGTTTGAGCGCATCCGGCGTCGACTGGCCCGCGTTGATGAGGTTCTCGAGCGCTTGCCGATTTTCTTTCGAGGAAAAATAGAGATCGCCTTGGTCTTCTGGGTCGCGTCTCCCGAACGCGTAATAGTTCGCGCGATCCTGACGTACTACGGCGGCCGCGTCCTTCAACCTTTCGCCATCGCTGTTGAAATGATCCGCTGGTCCGAGGCGCGCCAAATAAGACTCTTTTAGTCGACACTGTGTGGTGCTGATGATCGAAACCTGGATGACGTCGGCTCCATTCCTTCCGCACACGCTGACGAGGACCAACGGCGTGCCCTTGACAATTTCCGCAAGCGTTCCGGGGGTAGCGCTTGCGGAGTTGAGTAAGTTCTCAAGAATTTCCCGGTTCTGCTTCATCTGGAAGAAGTCGTCGCTTTGATCTTCCGGGTCGGCTTGTCCGTAGACAAAGAAATTTGCACGGTCTTGCCTGATAACAGCAGCCGCGTTGGTTAGGCGCTTCCCAGAGCTGTTAAAGTGGTCCGCCGTGCCTAATCGGGCGACATACTGGCCGCGGAGTTCACATGCCGTGCCCCTCGTTGAATTCGACGCCGACGGTGGCATAATTGGCGCTGGGTCCGTATTAAAAGTGCCCATGTTAAATTGCTGCGCGGATGCCGGATGAATAATTGCAAAGAAAACCAAAAACAAATATGCGCGCAAGACCTGCTTCCGTTCTTTATCAGACATCGAACTTCGCTTTCTGCCTTTCGAAATAGTACGCGTAATTGTTGGCGCTTCCCGCCCGCTATTAATTACGCTCATGCGCGTCAATTGGCTCTTCCGCTCGTACCTGAACTTGCGCCGGTACCAGCAAAGTTCTTGTGCTCCCCAAAAAACTCTACAAAGTCTGCCGTCGAAATTATATCGTACGACTTTATTGAAGATCCCGCGATTGTCGCCTTGTTCCAAGGCAGAGGGTCTTGAAATTCCTTGGAAGCGATTGATGCCTGTCCAGCAAAAATCAACCGAGGAAAGACTTCGGCATTACTAAGCTTGTCAGTACTTATTGCTTCGAAAGAATGCCACTCCAACGGCTGCTCAAATTGGGCGGAGAAAGACGTGACAAGTTCGGATACAGTCAATATTGGGGGGGGGGCTCCAATTCATCGGCGAAGGCAGCAAAGCTAGTGACGATGAAAATTGGTATCACCAGGAAAAATGGGAGTGTGTTTTTTGATAACATCGAGACGCCTCAATAATCATACGCCCCCCTAATGATCAGTCGTATTACAATTGTCAGAGCGCCTCCCTCAAGCACTCGAACAACTAATTATATCAAAGTCCGAATTCGCGTCGATTGCATGTTAGCGCATTTCGGGTTGGCTACGAGGGCCCTAAGCTCAAGAAAACTTGGCTGGGCCGCTGGTGCTAGGATCAGAGCTTCATTGAAAGCCCCTTGAATTGCCGGCATCTGGTCCGAGCTATTTCCTTTCAGGTGCCGGCTTTGACGACGACAACGATTGTGCGGCATTTCTTTGGACCTTCAGTATGCTGCCGAATTACCGCGGAAGCGCCACCTGCGCCTAGCCTGTTTGGATATGTAGCTAATGTGCTAGATGCAAAGCGGCAAGTCATGATCAATCTTGATCATACATGCGGGGAAAGATCGGCTTCGTTAAATCTGGCAAGTCTGACGGCTTTGTTGACGCTTCGGCTACCGTTTCGCCGAGCGATTGCCTTCACGCGCTTTTCTACAGCTTCAAGGCTGAGTATCGCGCCAACGCTTCGTTCATGATGACATCCGGTACGGCGCGCATCGTCCGCCTTTGGAAAGATATTCAGGGGCGTCCGCTCTGGACGGACTCGATCGTGGAAGGCCAGCCGCCGTTGCTTCTGGGCAAGCCGGTGATCTTCAACGAGCAGTGGGATGCGGTCGGCGCCGACAAGTTCCCGATCGCATTCGGTGACTTTAACCGGGGCTATCTTATCCACGATCTTCCGCAGGGAATTCGCTTGTTGCGCGATCTCTACAGCTTCAAGCCGTATACTGCGTTTTATACGACGAAGCGTGTAGGCGGCGGCGTCTTGGATTTCAACGCGATCAAGCTACTCAAGATCGCGAACTGATCTCATGGCCGACGACTTAAATCGCCTTCTGATCAAGATCCAAGCGGACACGTCGCAGCTAGCTTCGGCGCTTCACCGCGCCGAATCTGGCGTTGCTCAGACGTCGGCGAAGATTGAACGCACGATTGAAAAGAACGCATCGAAGTTCAAGAAGTGGGGCGATAGTCTCGCCGGGCAACTGAAAGGCGTGGCGGCCGGCTATTTGGGCCTCGAGCTCGCGGCTAAAGGGATCGAGGCCGTTCACGTCGTTGCGGATTTGGAAGATCAAGCGCAAGCCGCTGGTGTCACGACTGATAAGTTTCAAGAACTGGCCTTCCCCGCCAAGGCGGCCGGTGCGAGTTCCGAAGATCTTGCAAAGGGGCTCGATAAATTTAACGTCGCAATGTCGGGCGTCCGTCTCAACACTGGCGCGTTCAATGACTTTCTGAAGGATCAAGCGCCGGCGCTTCGCTCTGCCCTTGCAGCAACTACGACTCAGGAGCAGGCGATCCGAGTCTTGGCCGATGCGATGGCAGGTTTAGGCGACGATTCCCAACGGGCTTCGCTTTTGCAGCAAGCGTTCGGAAAATCGTCCCGAGAATTGATGTTCCGCCCACGGGCTTCGAAAGCTTGCTGCGACTTCGCTAGCTGAAGCGGGGGCGAGCTCGCATCAGCTGATGGCTTGGTTCGGTTGGAAGTCGATCAAAGAAGCCGAGATTTATACACGCGCGGCGGACCAGAAAAAGCTTGCGAACAGTGTCGCCCCTCTTATCGGAGGGGGGCAATACGTGAACGGCGATTGTCCCACTCTCGCGATGGGACAGTCCCGACGGGATTTAAGCTATTGTTCTGAATTAGGATTGGCGCCCCGTAGGAGACGGGGGATAAGCTGTTGATTCTTAATTATATATTCGACTGCTGCTGCTTTTCTCAGTAGCAGTTTTTGGCAGCGATTTCCATTGATCTTTGGGAACAAATCTTCTGCTATGAATTGAAGCTTGCTGTTCGCTTTCGCCGCAATAACTTTGGTGCCGAGCCGAGATCGATTCAGCTAGGAGGTCGAACGCTTCACATGAGCCCATGCGGACTCGACCGCTCATAGACATTCAATAAAATCCGCAGACGCATCGCTCGGTGTTGGCGATGGAAAGCGAGCGTTTTCCTAAGTCTCAAAGTAGACTTGAATGGAACACGTCAGCAGATCCCGAAGGTGCGCTGGCGCATTTCGCGTGTCCTAAAGCGCCTTTCGGCTGAATAGAATTGAAATTCCGCCGAAAGAATTTTTGATAACAACACCCCTCAAACGTCGAGCTTCAAGAAACTGGCGGCAGCGACCTTGAACTTCCTTGATGCATGGTCGGCTAACGCTGAGGCTGGCAACATGATCAGGTATGAGGTGCTTGCCCTGAGCTTGGCGTAACGCCGAGGGCGCCTAGACAACTCCGACGGCGGGACGACTTCGCGTCTGCGGTCTCGTCATTAGGGCTCCTGACTTGGGCGAGTACGTGCACTTTTCGTCGTACCGCAAGCAGAAGACGGAGCATTGCTCGTCAGGGATAGGTTGCCGGCCTCAACCTATATATTCTAATTGAGAGTCAGGATAGTGATAACCTAATTTCCGCAGGTGCAGGTGGGCGCACGGGGGAGGCAAAAATGTTGGATCGCCGACAACTCACTGAAACAGAGAAGCAAGAGGTGAGACGACAGCAAATCGAAGCTGATGGTTCACTTCGATGTTTCATTTCTGGAGAGATCATAAAGGACGAAGATGAAGTCGAGTACGATCACGTTCTTCCATTCTCCAAGGATGGAGAAACAAGCGTCGCGAATATGCGGATTGTTCTCAAGCAACATAATCGCCGCAAATCTGATCAATCGCTGTACGAGGTAAGAGACAATCTCCGCCTGGTAAGACTATTCGAAGCCAAGAAAAACAATATCCGTCTACAAGATATACTCGAGCTAAAGGAAATCAAAAGGCGCAACATCGCGGCTTCTGATAATGGCTCATCTATAAGCATCGACGACGGTGCGACAAAGCTCGAGTTTGTTCTCTATCGTGACACAGTGTTGAAGGTCGACTACTTCTATGGTCGATTACCCGTAAGCTGGCTAGAGAATGACGACCAAGAAGGTCTGCAGCCCAGAGTCATTGACTTCAAGCGCTTGATCTTGATTCGGGACCACCTTAGGGCACACCCTCAGCTCGCTCCTTCGATTGGGAGATTGGTAGAAGGCAAACTTAAGCTGTTCGATGGGCAGCACAAGCTTGCGGCACAGGTCCTCAACAACCATGAGCATGTTGACATTAAGGTGTATGTCTCGCCCGCGAAAACCGACGACGCGCGGAGGCTCTTCGATGACCTCATGATCACAAACCTCGAGGCGCACTCGAAGCTGAAGCAAATTCCATTCTACACATCAACACTGCTTGATCGTCTGTCGGTGGTTTATAAGGAGCACTTGGAGGAGTTCATTAGCAAGTATGCGCCTGAGAACCATACGGAAGCGAACTTCGTGCAATTTCTTGTGAAAAGTAAGAACCTCAGTGCGGCAGACGCGAAAGAGATGCTTCGCAGTGCAATCAAGAGTTCTGCGCTTGATGCATCACCTCTGACACCGTTCATCGCAAAGGCATCAAAGGACGCTAATTTTCCAATTACTGTTGACCTGTTAAACCAAACGATCTTCAGATCAACTTTGTTTCTAGAGCCATCGACAGCGCGATTTACGGCTGAGGCTGACCACCGAACAGCAGAAGCCGCCAATTTTGGCGAAGTGGCTAAGCTTCTCGCGGAGGCAACAAAGGTCGAGGACTGGGTGCCCAATGTGAAAGGAAAGACTCTGACCAATGCACAGGTCAAAGCTCGCCGTATTTGGCACAAGGGGTCTGTTCTTACCTGGGCACCGTACCTCAAGAGCATTCTCTACTATGCACTGCACATCATGACAAATGATGAGCGGGAGAAGATGCTCTACCGTCCGCCGGCGTCGGAGCAACAAATAAAGGTAATTACGCGTTGTCTAGAGCGGCTCTTCTCACACCCCATGTGGGACGATCCGGAACCTCAAATAGACAGCCTTCTGGTGTCCGCAAGGAGACAAGATGAGTTGTTCCGGCGGAAGGGGCTCACCGAGAACTTCGTCTTATACGGAGTAGACAGGCAGTAATTGGTTCGCACGCGTGTAGGCGCCGCGCCTCGTCAGGCCGAATTCCCGGCGCGCGGAGCATTGGCTCCGTCACTCGTAGGAGTGTCTTCTTGGAGTTGCGAGATAGGTATTCTGCGCTTCGGGAATGCGCTTGCTGGAAAGATCGAGGACAGAGCTCTCGACTGAGTTGGAATAAAATCGGTACGTGCGGTTCCCTCCTTTTCAAATTTTGAATCAAACTTTTATCTCTTCGCAGGCATGTCGCTGAGACATATCTAGCCGCGAACGAAAGTTAAATCCTCGGCCGTATTGATCACCACGTGTTTAATTCGTCACAATACACTCATACATTTGAATTGGGTTGAGTTCGCAGCCACTCTGGCGCGCGATCATCATCGCCGCGAGATCTGTACCAAACACAGATTCCAATGCAGTCCCGGCTCGGCCTGCAAGGGCAACGATGGCAGCGGGCGAGGGGGCGTCAAATTCTTCGTAGGGCGACCACGCAAGCATCCCGGGGATTGTCGAAAGCAAGGAAGCAACAGCCTCATTCGAAACCGAAGGTATCTCAGACATTGGGCCAATCTCGTCAGCAATCTGCTTTTTAGTCATAAGGTTGTGGCACTGCTTGCAGTTATAGCAATCAGCGCAGCCTGAACATCGAATGCAGTCCGTGCAGTCGATACACTGATGGCACTGTTCGCAGTAACGACATCCCGCGAGGTAGCTGGAATGGACTGCGCGATGGGTCCATATGCAGCGCGCGCAATCCTCAAGAGCTACCGAACATAGACACATCACACTGTCGCTGCACATCTCACAATGCCAGCATTCAGTGCAATCTTTGCACCCATCGCAATTAAAACAATTGGTCGTGTTGGAACAATTCGAAAGAGACGCAAGGGCCACCTTTGCCGCCTCAATCGAACCGAAGTAGGAAACCGATGCCGCGTTGCCATCGTAATCGCGGATCCAATCTTGCTCCATTAAGCTCCCCCTTTTGTATCCAGTGCCGGTGGGCAAATGCGAAAAACCGTATCAGAAGCGGTGACTGAGCCATAGAGCCAGATGATTTGGTCGGCGCGCATTTTGTCCTTCTCATTTGCCGTGAACCAGTCAGCGAGGATGCAATATGCAAGTAGGCGTTGGCGCTCCGCGTTTTTACTTTTGAAGTAGCGGCTTTCTAGAAGCGTAGCTCGTTTCATGGCTTTCAGGTATTCAGGCGCCCATAAACCAAGCAACGCCTTGATGTGGATATCTGGCTTGAATCCCGGTCTGCCGAGATTGCGAAAAAATTCGCTCGCAAGAGTAAAGCCCATGTGACTGGCGATTTTTTTGTTCAACCCGTCTTTGGCATCGACGAAACGGGCCGCCATCAGCGCGGTTTTTTCAACATCGGAGAGGCCGCGTTCGTGATCTTCCAACCCGGGCAAGTTCAGAAATTCGCTAACAATGGGAGCAAGCACGGTCTCGGCGAAGCGCGGGCATGCCTCCAATGCGCGCCGCCATGTCAGCATCGCAGCGACGTCCTGTTCCGGGAAACCGCCCGGGATACAGTCTTTTAGGCAGACGCGCAGGATTTCGTCATCGCCACCACTTTCGATGGCTTCAACTAAACCCTTACTGTCGACGTCGCTCCACTTGCGCTGCTTGCTGGCAATGGCAAGGACGGCCGCTATTAGTACCTCGTCGTTATCAATTGCCTTGGGAAGCCACGGCCGTTCTTCCTGTCCGTTGCGGGTAAATTGGGCGATCACCTTGTCTTCAAGAGGTTGTCCGACGCTCGTGTTGTCATCGGTCAGGTACTTCTCTCGGATCTTTCGCGCGAAGGCGTTAAAGGTGATCGCCCGGATTTCATCATACGTGACCGGAACATGGGGAAAATTGGACGTGATGCAGTGGATTCCTCCGCCAAGCTCGCAAATGGCATTGGCGTTGACAGAGACGACCTCGTATTCCGGCAATAAGGATTGCAATTTGCTTGCCGCTGCAGCGTCGCACTTCTTATTGTCGTTGCCGAAGGCAGGCATGATGAGACCGCCGTTGACGAATAGAAAGTTGACGTAGCTGTCACAGAATTCATCAGGCCATTCTGGCGCGCGCTGAGGACCGTGTATAATTTCGATCTGGAGCTTGCGCCCACTTGCATCTGTCGCGTCCAGCAGAGCCGTGAGATTTTTCTCATAGTCTTCACGAATGGGTCCGTTTGCCTCATCAGGCTTCTGGATCACCACAACACCGGGCCGGATAAAACGCGCGATGGCGTCCACATGTCCGCGGGTAATGTCGTGACTGGAGGACGAGCCGTAAAGCCAGATAACAGTCCGCGCCCCCGTGGCGGCTTTCAGTCCGGCTTCGATCCTGGCCTTAAGCACCTCTGGGCTTTCACCAGCCGTCGGCGGATTTCGGTTTGGATCGAGCAGGCATGTTTCTGTAGTCAGCAAAGTCCCTTCACCGTCGCTGTCGATGGAACCACCCTCAAAGGCGGGTGCGGGAATGGACACAGGCAGCTCGAGCTTTTTCGCCATTCCTTCGGCGAGTCGCTCGTCATCGGCGGCTTCAGGATCAGTGGACGCGAGCGGGTGGCGGCCGTAAAACGTATAGCGAGGCGCTAATGCGCTGACGCCTTTTGATGAGATGAGGGGAATAAAGACGGCGTCACGTGCCCAGATATCAAAGTGCTTGTTGGGGAAATACGTATATCCATCATTATGGATAAATTCTTTAAGATTATTTTTCGAATCGAGAAGCGTGATGGCGCCAAATCTGCTGATTTCTTTGCAGATTCTCTTGTATTGGAATTCAAGGTTTTCGTTTGGTTTTCCATTATCGGCCTTTGGGTTCCCAGGCGCCATGAAAATTGTACGCTGAAGTTCCCACTCGGCGGGAATTCTAATATTTATCTTACTGTTTTTGGTCATTAAATTATACTCCCAAATTGATGATTGAGGATATGCGCCCAATCCAAATTGAGAACAAGGGTAAAATCTGGCGAGACGCAAAAAAGCAAAGCGAGGTTCAGTATAATAATTATGCGGAATTATATTTTATTACGCATGTATAATAAAAATATATTCCAGGATTGTTTTGGATGGGCTGGTTTATTGGAGCACTCAGTCCTGCTGGAAGGCTTCATGAGGCGACGATATCTGAAGTGCTCAGGACGGTTTCGGATTGACCGCTATGTCTTCAACTTGCAATTGTTGAGGGGCGGGTTGATCGATTGGATGAGTGGGACAGATCACATGCATCGCTTCGGCCTCTCTAAGTCGAAAATTGCAGCGTTCGAGCAATGTCCGAAGCGACTTTGGCTGTCGGTCCATCGGCCCGACCTCGGCGTTCGCTATAGCGACTGGACACCAGAAGCAATCATGAAACGGCAGACCGAATTGACGGATCTCGCTCGGGAAATTTTGAGGCTGTAGCCTTCAACTTCCACATAGCCTGCATCGCGAATGCATGCTCGAGCGTCACAAGAGGCATCTTTGCGACATGAGTCGCTTCGTTAGAAGCCGAAAATTGTGGATTGGTAGCGGGAATACTCATTCCACCTTGGTGGCGCAACCCGCTAGCCGACCGAATCAGTTTTCTCTCAACCCTTAAAATTTGGCGATCAAGCGGTCGTCGGGTTGTCATGTAAGCGCCTTCGCCGGTTGCGCGAGCATTTTTCAACCAACACATTTTGAACGGATGCAAGAGCCATGCGGCCAGAAGATCCTCGTTCAGCAGCCATGCGGCCAGAAGATCCTCGTTCAGCACTTGTTGAGTTGGTGAGGACGCGCATTCATAGTCTGCGGCCCAAGCTGCTCGATCTTACCCGAAGAAACCCACTCCTCTCGACGAAGTTCTCAACGCGTTCGACTTCACACGTGCGCGTAGTCGATGAATTGCCAGATGTCCTCCTTTCACAGCTCACTACAGGGCAGCGGATGCGGCTGGTTGGACTTCCGGCCCTCGACGACGAGCCGCGTGACGAGCGTACCCGGGAATTCCAAAATGCGTTGTCAAATGCGCGTCTGACTGAGGAGCAGTATCTCGAAGCAGTACAGCAAATCGACCAGTCGAGCGAGCAAGCGGTCGAGTTAAGTAGAAAAGCAGAACGAGCTCTACGCGATCGACTGAGAATGGTGCTCGGAATGAAGCCGAGGCAAACGATAGAGCAAATATCTTTAGTTCAGCACGCCAAAAACAATCAGATCTCGCCCTCTTACGATCTACCGCAGCCCGACGAAGAGAATGAGGATGGCAGGCACTCCGATACAGATATCCAGACTCTGCTTTTGCCCGATGATCTTGAGCGCAAGATGAATGCCCTCACAACCAAGTGCCGAACTTGGTTGCAAGAAACAGGCATCAATGTGCTTCACGCCGCATTTGGATTTCTCGAGTGGACAGAACACGAAGGTACGCAATCCGCGTTTGCGCCGCTGGTCTTGTTGCCTGTTGAAATTGAGAAGAGAAAAACGCGAGACGGTTTAGAATTCTCGATAGCAACTTCGGGGGAGGAAGCCGAATACAACGCTGTTTTGGCGGAAAAGCTGCGTTTAGATTTCGGTGTTGAACTTCCCACCTTTCAGGGTGGCTCGATCGAAACTTATTTCGAGGACTTATCGAACGTATCCGCTAAGTCGCTGAACTGGCGTGTTCGGCGCCAAATAGCTCTCGGCGTTTTTCCATCGGCTCGTATGGCCATGTATAATGACCTCGACGTTACCACAGGGGCATTTGATGGCCATCGGGTCATTGATCGATTGCTCGGACACGCGCCTATGGCGGATGCTCCACCGTTTGCGGAAGTCTACGACAACGACGCGATTGAAGTTGAGCGGAAAGTGCCGTGCCTCGTCATGGATGCGGACTCATCGCAATTTAGTGCGATCGCAGATGTTATGAGCGGCATCAATTTAGCAGTCGAAGGGCCGCCTGGAACCGGAAAATCTCAGACGATTGTCAATGCGATCGCTGCCGCGCTGGAGGCGAGAAAAAAGGTACTTTTCGTAGCCGAAAAGACCGCGGCCTTGAATGTGGTGAAGGCACGATTGGAGGCGATCGGCCTTGGCGAATTCATTCTTCCGCTGCAGGCTGACCGAGCGACGCGTGAACGAGTGATAGAATCTGTTCGCGCAAGATTGGAAATCAATCGTGAAGCGGCGGTTTCTGATTACGACAAGAAAATCGCGGCGTTCCGCGAGGTTCGAGCCGCAATACAAGAGTATATCGAAATCCTCTCTGGCCCGTTTGAGAAGACCGGGTTCACGGTTTACGAGATCTTTGGAAAGAGCGTTACGAATGACGCGATGTTCGATGGTGAATGGGCCGGATTAAGAGATCTTCGTGTCCAAGAGGTGAGCACCTGTACCCGAGATCGCATCGGACAACTTAAAGAAGCGGCCGCCAACTGGCGGAGCGCTATGATAGAAGCATCGGCCGCGGGCGAACACTGGATTGGTCTAAAGCTCTCTACGATGGATCGCTTTGTTGCGGATGAAATTATCGAGCTTGCTAGGCTAGCTTCATACGCCTACAGCGCATCCGCTGAGCAACGATCGCTTCTGACTCAATACGGGATGCCATCGGATATAGACAACCGCCGTTTAGAGGCGTTGGGGCGGCTGTGTCGGTCGCTGGTCAATGACTCTCAATTCTTGGATCCAGCGATCCTGAACCGAATTTGTCATCAACAAATCGGGGAAAAAGTTCGCGCATTTTTGAACGCGAAAAAAGCACACCAAGTTGAATTCGACGCACTCTCCGAGATGATCTCGGAGCCTCAGAATGACAGCATTGGAGATCAGCTCCGTGAATTACATCAATGCTGTTGCGATCAAACCTCAATGGTCTTGGACACTAAATCGTTTGTTCAACTGCGCGACGAGGCCGCGCGATCGCGTGCAGGGTTGCTCGAACTAAAGAGGCGCCTGGCGCCGTTTGTGGCCGAGGTTCCTATCGCAACGAATTGGCCAATATCGGCTCTTCAAAGGGCCTTTGATATTGTTCAATCGACGTCCGCAAATTTGCTGACCGGTCGCCGTCAGGCTTTAGCCGATCCGACGGCGGCGTTAGCTGTGGAGCGAGCACGGAGCAGGGCGAATAACCTCAAGGAACGCCGCGATCGGCTAGGAGGACTATCGGCCGAAGAAATTCAGTTGGAAGAAATTCAGTCAACCGCCAGGATCTTGAAGTCCGCGGGCGCTATGTCGGTGTTCTCCTCTGACTATAGAAATGCGAAGGCGACGTATCACAGAATTACTGGGCGGAAAAATTTTAATAAAGCAGACGCATGGACGGTTTTGGAGGGGCTCGCCCAATGGAAGAAGCAAGAAAGGGAATTTGCCACCGACGCTCAGCTATCCAACCTTTTTGGCGATAAGTTCGCGGGCATAGATACAGATTTTCACGCATTTAGCGGTTTGCTGACATTTTACCGTAACATCGAGACGCAACTTTCAGGTATTGCCCATCGTGACATCCGCCAATTTCTTGCGAACGCTGAAATCGATCTGCTTCAATCAATTCCGCAACTTCAGAACGGTTATGAGGAAGCCACTTTTTCCGAGATCGAAGCTGCAGTTTCGGAGCTACAAGATAAACTGGAAAAGCTTGATAGGGCGGTTACACTGCTGGAGTCCTTGGAGAGCGTTCTTAAAAATCCAAAGTCGATACGCGTAGCTGAGTTGCTGAAGGTCGCAAATCGTTGTGATGCCTATCAAAGAAAATTTGCAGAACTGCAATCTAACGATCAGCTTCTAGACCTTCTCGGCCAGCGGGGGCTCGGTTCTAAGATCTCAATCGTTGAGTTAGAGGGATTGCTCGAGGCTTCTGACCAAATCCGAAATCTCGGTACAGACTTCGAAATTGGTCTGTGCATCATAGAAGCCGGAAAACTTTCCGATGCCGACACGGCCATCGCCAAAGCATTGCAGCTCGATTTTGCGGCCAACGACTTTTTGACAAGGCTGTCAGAACGCACGGGTATAGAGACAAGCAAGTTCACTTCATCCCGCACTCGAGAAGAGTTAGTGAGGATGTTGCAAGCGGCCGCCGCCGATTCCCGCGGGCTGCATTTGCATGCCACCTGCTACCGAGCTTCTAAAGAACTTAGGGATCTGGGCGGCAATTGGATAATCGATGCCGTTTCGTTGATTCCAGCGGCAATAAGTGACCTACCACGCTTAGCAGAAGCGGTATGTATCCGAAATTTGGCTCGAGCGGTCTTTACTCGGCATCGCTCAACTTTATCAAAGTTTCCGCAGGGCAAATTAGATGCACTCCGAAGCCGAATTGCCAAGCTTGATCAGGAGATCATTCAGCTTTCGCGACGACAACTGAGGGCAAAAATAATTGCGAGTGCCTCTCCTCCGCGAGGTAACGGTTACGGACGAAAATCGACCTGGACTGAATCATCGCTTTTGGAGAATGAAGTTAGCAAGACAAAACGTTTTATTCCGGTACGTGACATTACCCGCCGCGCAGGTCGCGCCCTTCAGGAGCTCAAGCCCTGTTGGATGATGTCGCCGCTTGCGGTCGCCCAGTACATTGCGAAAGGCACACTGGATTTCGATCTGGTCATCATCGATGAGGCATCCCAAATGCCTCCCGAAGACGCGCTCGGCGCATTGGTGCGCGCGCATCAGGCAATGATCGTCGGCGATACAAACCAATTAGGCCCTACGACGTTCTTTAAGAAATTGCTCGACGACGATGAAGCGGACTATGACGAGGCCGTTTTGGAAGAGTCTATTCTTGACATCGCGAATTCTGCGTTCCGACCAGTTCGGCGCCTGCGGTGGCACTATAGGTCTCGCAACTCTGCGCTGATCGCATTCTCGAACCATCACATTTACCGAAACGATCTCATCGTCTTCCCATCTGCGGAAGAAGCGCGGGTAGGTCGTGCAGTATCTCTCAAACAGGTTTCCGGCCGCTACTCCTCTGGCACGAATGTGGAGGAAGCGCGGACCATGATTGATGCAATCATCAAGTTCATGAAGGACAGTCCCGACCGCTCGTTGGGAGTCGTTGTGTTAAACCAAAAACAAAGCGAATTGCTACGGGAAGAAATGGACCATGCGCTAAAAAGCGAGCCTGCAGCGTCCAAATACATAGAGATGTGGAAGGAGAAAAATGACGGGCTCGAGGAGTTTTTTATTAAGAACCTCGAAAACGTGCAGGGCGACGAGCGCGACGTAATATTCATCGGAACGGTTTATGGGCCGGAAAAAGTTGGTGGCCCTGTAATGCAGCGGTTCGGCCCCATCAATGGTCTCGCTGGAAGACGACGGTTGAACGTTTTATTCTCGCGCGCAAAGCACCGCATAGTCACGTTCTCATCGATGACGGCTTCGGACATTCAGGCGCAGGAAACGGGCAATCCTGGTGCTTACATGCTCAAGTGCTGGCTCGAATACTCAGCTACCGGGATGACTCACGCCGGGCACACCACGCACCGGGAACCTGACTCGGATCTTGAAATTTTTATCATGGATCAGATCAGATCCATGGGTTGTATTCCGATACCTCAAGTCGGGGCAGCAGGGTATTTCATTGATATAGGGGTCCGACATCAAGATTGGCCGCACGGATATATATTGGCAGTGGAATGCGACGGCGCATCTTACCACTCGACCAAGTCGGCACGTGATCGCGATAGGTTGCGGCAGCAAGTATTAGAGGGGCTGGGCTGGCACTTCCATCGCATCTGGTCGACCGACTGGTTTAACGACCCGGCGGCGGAGAAGGAAAGACTGCGGCAGGCTATTTTGAGGCGCTTGGAAATACTCAAACGCGAATCCGATGTGCCCCATGAACCTGAGGCCGAGCAAACGGGAGTCGAACAGTCTGCCGACACCGATGCGAAGTCAGATGATGTGGCTGCACCAAAATCGATAAGATCCGTGACATACGACAGGGGAATTAAAGTAGGCGATCGCGTCAGAGTAAAATATCTAACGGGTTCGGCGAACACGATTGAGGTCACGATTACAAGTAGTGAGTCATCACCCGCCCGCGGATTGATTTGCATCGATCAACCGCTAGCTCGCGCGCTACTGGGTGGTCAGGAAGGTGAGGAAATTGAAGTGCTCGTCGGTAGCTACATTCGCAAAGCTATTATCGAGAAAGTATTTCGGAAGGCGACTTAGAATTGGTCGAGCGCTGTCTATGAGTGGGTCATCTTGACCTCGATGCCGGCTTTTTCTAGTAACAAAAATCGGGATAATCTTATCGTTGATTGTAAGTGGGCTCAGAAACTCAACATCCTGCCCCTTGTTGCGAAGTTCCGCCGCTTTCTTTGCAGCGTCTATTAGCGAAAGCCCTTTGAACGACGCTTGCTGGCGATAGAGGGGAAGCGTGGACTCGATGTCTTTGAATTTTACGCCATCCCCTTGACCGTAGGCATTGATCGGTTTGTCGCCGCAAATTTCCAGAAATTCGCGCAGCTCAGAACGTTTGCGCAGCTCTGTCTTTGGCGGCCATTCTCGTTCGAGCGACGTTATTTCGATATACTTTTCGACGAGTACAGATGCGAGTTCTGCTGGTTGCGCAGGAGGCTTCTGCTCGCTCGCGTGTGACCGGCCGATTGTCCGTGGCGCGCCAATCCTTAAAGACAAGCTCTATCTCAGCGTGTTTGGCGGCGTATGCCCGCTGTGCCTTGTTACGGTCAGGAGTTCCCAGCGATTTCCAGACTTGTTTCGGTCGTCCAGGCGCGCGCAATTCGGTCGGCACCGAACGCTTGTAGTAGAGGTTTTCGGAACCGGACCGGTGGGTCAGACAAAGGGTATTTTGCCACGTCGACCATACCTCGCAGAGTAGCAGCGAAAGGTAGCAGTCGAGTAAAGAAAGCCCTTGTTTCTCAATGGCTTCTATAAAACCAATGGCTTGGCTTAAATTGGCGCCCCGTAGGGAACTCAGCCGCAAAACGACCGACACAATAACTACTTGATATATATAGAAATATTGTCGATGTTCAAAAAAATTCATATCCCAATTTATTACCCGGGATCCAAGTCAAAAACCACTTTTGGAACGCAAAAATTCAATTCGCGGATTTTTGAGACTGAAAACTGCGAACAACGCCCGCTCGCGTCGTATCTTTCTCGCTGACGCCAGGGATATTGTGGGGCCCGGCGACATCGAGCAGTTGGCATGTCGTCAATTGCTTCGACCCCGATGGATCGATGCTCTTGAGGGAGACTTTGCGGATGTGGATCTGCCGCTCCCTCTCGCGAAGGAATGAGCGACGATAGTCAGCACTCGGGGATAGGCGAATTCGAGGGGGCGAGTCACTTAGAGCGCTTGTACCGTGTCGCCGGTGGCGTCAAAGGCCAGCGCTCTTCTCTGGCCTTGGACTATCGCGGCGTTCCGCTATCTCGGCGAAAATTGCTTCGGTGCTAAGCAAACGTGGATCAAACTTTTCCAAATGCGACCTCGCCCATCGCAGCCAATCTGAAATTGGCCGGCCATCTATGATCACCGAGAAATCGCTTGTGGTGCACTCAAGGTGTCTGATGAATTTTTCAAGCTGATCGGCCACCGTCAAACGATGTCCGTATTCGATGAAGGCCTCCCACCGATTGCGATCAATCTGTCGCCGTTTGGCTTCAACTTCTCTGCGCTCCCTTACCTCAGCGCTCTTTCGGGTCTGCTCCTGCTGTATTTGCCATAGGCGAAGCGAAGCCAGAGCAGCTTCCCGGATCGAAGAAATAATCTCAGGCACCATGGCCTCGAGGCGACGGCCGCCCTCTTCCAACCATTCGCGCCGACCGTTATTGGCGAAGCACCTTTCGATCTTGAAAACAAGATTTCCTGTCGGCTTAAGAACGAAGACGAACTCACTCGTCCGAACTCTTGGCTCTTGGATTCGACGTTTCTTTTCCGTGAGGCTGCAGAGAATTTCGATCGACTGATACTGAAATATGAAACCTTTTTCCCGACGAGCATCCCGGGGTACCAAACCGTCCTTCTGGACAGCCTTGAAGATCATATCGAGAATTTTATGTTGGCGAAGCTGAAGGGGTGTCCAATCAAGCGCGGTGCCATAGGGAGGCGGTAGGGCTCGAAGACGGGCGCGTTCTTTATGCCAGGACGCGATGAGGGGATGCCAGGGGACAGAACCCTCGTGAGGACTACGCCGGGGTAGAGTTGGCTCGATGACGATGTACTGAGGCGTATCTTGCGGTGGACTTGTCAGGTTGAGTGCGATAACCGGTTTGCCCGCCGTTTTGCGTCTCCAATAAAGCCGTCTTGGATAGGGCACAGCGAGCTTAATAAAGATTTCGATCAAGCGTCGGCGCGTTATTCCAAACTCTTGCGCCAGTTCATGCGGCGGGGTTTCCCAGGCACGTCTGTGCAACTCCTCACGGGTAATCGTTATTGTCGCGCCTTTGTCCGGATCGTTCATGCGATCCCCGATGAGAAGGGGCGCCGCCCTTCAGCGGCGCAAGAAAAAGGGTCCTTTTTTGTGCAGCGTTATTGCAGGATGGTTAGTGTCGAATAAGCTCGGAGTTACAGGGCAGACGTCGCAGTCGACGCGATTCTCGAACCGGCGAGCGAAAGGGACCCCTTTTTGATACGTTTTCCACGCCTTCTGACGCGGCGATGCCGGCATGAAGTCAACGTCGGCGACGGTTGGGGTGTGGAAGAATGCTGATCGGGTACGCCCGAGTATCTACCGATGAGCAAAGCGTTGCTCTGCAAATTGATGCGCTTGAGCGTGCAGGGTGCAGCCGCATTTTCACAGACAGCGGCTTTTCAGGCGTCCTACGATCCCGCCCCGCCCTCGATGATGCCCTTGCTTGTGTTCAAGCGGGAGACACGTTGGTGACTTGGCGCCTCGATCGGCTTGGAAGAAGTCTGTCGCATTTGATCATGCTGGTCGGGGATCTCGAGAAACGTGGGATCGCTTTCAAATCCTTATCAGACACAATCGACACCAGCACCTCTAGTGGCCGCCTGCAGTTTCATATGTTGGGGGCGCTGGCGGAATTCGAGCGTTCCCTTATCAGCGAGCGGACGAAAGCCGGAATGGCCGCCGCTCGTATACGTGGCGTTCGCCTTGGGCGCCCGATGAAGAGAGCAACTGCCTAGTATCAACCATTAGAAGACAAAGACTGTAAGGCAGAGGAAGCTGCCGAGGACGAGTTAGGGCAGAGTGCGCCGCACATGGCCGAGACGTCCCACAAGCTGACATAGTCCATTCCATGGAGTGTCGATGATACCCCCTGCTAATGACATCGCATAGTGGCAGCGATGTCCAATGTTTTTTCCGCGCACTAAATATCGACTATTCTGCCATGCGTGTTATCAAACCGGCATTTGGTGATCGAGCCGTCCTTTAGGCGGGAAATCGCTTCAGAGATGATGTCCGGCGACAGCAGGAACCATTCCCGCGGCTTGATCTTTTTGCCGAAACGGTCGGGAATCTCGATGTTGAGGCGCGCCCCGGCGAAGAAGTCGTGCAGCAGGTGCTCGAGCTTGACGCGGTCGATATTGTATAAAGTGTAGGTAGCAACCGGGTGCACAGCGGCCATCAGGAAAGTCGGATCATCCTTCGCATTCTGGATGCGAACCTCCATCTTCCCCGATGTGAAGCCGATCTTGTGCAGCAGTCCGTCGAGTTTGCGAATCTTGGGATCGCTGGAGAGGCTTTTCACGACGTAGATCATCCCCGTCGCGGTATCGCCGGGCTGAGGCTCGGATTCGAAGAGCGGCCCCATGTCGGTTGTCGTCACGCGGCGGCCATTCGGATCCTTGTAAAGCTCCCTCGCCAGCGAACGGAGCAGATTGTTGCCTTCCGTCCCGTTGTCGAAGATGACGCGCAAGCGGGCATTCTTTTTGCCGCTGCGGAGATGCGTCTCTCCGACCTCTGCCACGTAGACCAGCACGCCGTTGAGGATGAAGAACTCTCCGGCCCTGATCTCTTGCTCATTGGCAAAGGGAATAGCTTTACGCTTACCCTCGGCCATCTCCGCAGCGCACTGCTCGAAGAGCGGTTTGAACGTCTCGAAATCGGCACAAGGTTGTCGCGCGGCGATCTCGTCGGGTTTGGCGACGCCCGGCTTGACGTGGACGAGATCGAAGATGTCGTCCTGGGGCGTAGCAAGAAGCTCGTCCTCGAAAATTTCATCTAGAGTCTGAGGGGCCTTGACCTTTTCTACCGGAAACAGGCTGTGCCGGTCATGGGGCAGGAGCAGCTCACGCGCGGCCCCATCCGCCAGCAAGCCGTTGAGCTTCATCCTGAGCGCGCGCTCCGCTACGCTGGGCTTGTCTGCGTCTCCCGGCCTGCGGCCATGCCAGTCCATGAACTGGTTGATTTCGGAAAACGTATCGAGGATGCGCTGTTGCTCGGTGGACGCGGTCTTGACCGCAGCTTTGACGTTCAGCAGCGGATCGCTGTTGGACAGAATGTCGTCGAGCGTTGGCTTGGACATGGCGGTCAGCCCTGCTCGGCGCGCATCCGCTCGCGCTTCTTCGCTCTGATCCATTCGAGCGCTTCGGCGAGGCGACGCTCCATCGGGCTTGCTGCGGCTAGACTCGGCTCGCGGTTGTGAGTCTCATTGAAGCTCTTGATGCGCGGCCAAAGAGCGACCGCCTCTTCCTCGGTCATTTGAATGCGCCGCGCCGTGATGGCTCCATGGATGCGCTTCAAGACTTCGGCGTCAACGGATTTCGACATGATCTCGTAGGCGAGCTGGAAGGGATTGATGCTGTCAATCAGGTCGATGTCGAGGTCTTTCACGTTGATGAACTTGTCTGCCATCTTGATGAGGTTATCGTTGAGCTCCGGCAAGCCGCCGCCGCAGCTTGATTTAAAGGCCGCATTGGCGACTACGTGCTGGCGGACTTCCTCAACCTCTTGCGGCGAGAGGTCGGGATATTTCGTTTCGATGACCTTGGGCACGTAAACCTGGGTGACGACTTCGGGTGGAATCTCGTCGGGGTTCATGGCGGCGCGGAGCACCCGGTCATCCTGCATGACAGAGGCCGTGAGATCGACCAGGTCGCTTTCGAGGATCTGGCGCACGCGCGTCGTGCTGGGTTCGGCGAAGCCTTTGATCGCGACCGTCGTCTCGCTGTTGGTGTAGTCGATATCGACGATCTTGGTCGTGCCCTCGATGGTGTCATCCGACGGCCGCGTCTTAAATTTGAAGTTAGGCGCCAGCACCTGCTCCATGAGAAGCGAGGCGGCGATCGCCTTCAGCATATTGTTGACAGCATCGGCCACGTTGTCGGCGTCGGCATCCGGCTCGGCGATGAGGTTCGTGAACTGGGCATGGGGCTTGCCGGGGCTGTCGCGGGTGGCGCGGCCAATGATCTGGATGATTTCGGTGAGCGAGCCGCGATAGCCGACAGTGAGGGCGTGCTCGCAGAAAGTCCAGTCAAAGCCTTCCTTGGCCATGCCGAGGGCGATGATGATGTCGACATCGTCGCGATGCTTGATGTTGCGCAGCGTTTCCATGACGCGGTTGCGGGTTTTCTCGTCGTCTTCGACAAGATCGGCAACCTTGAGGATCTTCCCGCTCTTGTGGCGCACGTGATGGAGGCCGGTCTGAGGATCGGTATGGGTGACCTCACCCAGATGGTCGAGGATGCGATCGACCTCGACGTATTTTTCCTTCGTGCTCTCGGCGGCATTGACACTTGGAATGTGGATGATGGTCTTCTTGTCAGGGTCGAGAACTTCGGTGATGGCATCGAGGTAGCGACCCCGATAGAAGTGATAGCCGATGCCAAGCGTCCTCAGGTACGTGTAGCCGTTGAGCTGCTCATAGTAGGTGTAACTGATGCGCGTGAATTTCTCCTCGTCCTCCGGCCTGAGAACGGGGATGCTATCGCCCCGGAAATAGCTGCCGGTCATGGCTACGATGTGGGCCCGGCCGTCCGCCATCAACCCGCGGACAACCTCGCCAAGTCGGCTGTCCGCATCCGCTGAGGCGTGATGGAACTCGTCAACTGCGATCAGGCAACCCGCAAACTGCTCTGCGCCGATCTTGTCGTAAGCGAAGCGGAGCGTGGCATGGGTGCAGACGAGAACCTGGGCCGGGGCCGCCATGAACGCTTCAAACTTGCCGACTTTCCCCGCGTCGACGCCAGCCGTGCAGAGGTTCCACTGCTCCTCCACCTCCCAATCGCGGAAGAAGCCGTGATCGGTCAGCTTCGTCGATTTGAATGATGCGCCGATCGACCTTTCAGGCACCGCCACGATGACTTTGCGAATGCCCTGGTTCTGGAGCTTGTCCAGCCCGATAAACATCAGCGCGCGCGATTTGCCGGACGCCGGCGGCGCCTTGACCAAAAGATACTGAGAGCCGCGCTCCGCATAGGCCCGCGCCTGCATGGCGCGCATGCCCGTCGCATCCTGCTTCTGGCTCGCGCCGGTCTGGCCGTAGCTGACGTGTACGAAATCAGGCATCGACAGCCTCCCTGTGTCTGCCAGCCGTCATTTCTCTGTAGAGCTTGAATAAGTGCTCAAGCCTTTCAGTGTCATTCTTAAAGGGCCGGCCGATGTAAATCTTCTCCAACGCCTCATCAAGAGCCTTATGCGCATCGACAAGGTTGCCGGGCATTGTCTTTGGATCGTAAAGCCAATCGAGAGTTTTGCCGGGATGGGCATCGCGAGCCGAAATGATGCTCCACGCATGATCTTCTAGGCACGTCTTACCCTCTGCGCTGAATGTCGGAAGAGGGAAGTTATTGTAAACAAGCGTGTTGGAATAGCGCGGATCAGTTTTTATTCGCCCAGCGACTGCTTTGATCCAGCACATATGCATGCGCGAAGACAAGACGCTAAACCAATAAACCTCAGCGTCATATATGACCTGTATTCCGTCAGTAACGATGGCCGTTGAATCCAATAAGCCTATCGGTATGTAGTCTCTACGTTCTGTCGTATGCCTTGGAACAAGAAGCATGCTTTCGCGGGCCTCATGAACATAGCGAAAGCGATACGGGATTTGCGTCAAGCTCCGAGCGACTTCTCCTCCATTCTCTCTATACTCTTTGACGTTTTGGAAACGCTCCGCGAGCGCGGGAATCTTACATGCATCTTGTTCCTCTGTATCGCGAACCCAGATGCAGGATCGCGGAGTGCCCTGAACAAAATCGTTTGCGCCATAGAGTGGGCGCAAGAAGCGTTCTGCCTCTGGGGACGACGAAATCAATTTGGTCCGCTCAGCGCCAGTAAGGATAAGATAGCCGCCGTCGATAGATTGGTTGCCCGACACCAGTTCGGCACGCCCATCAATAGGCGTCATCCGCTTTTCGATAAACACATCTTCGTTGTCTGTCAGGTACGGAGAAATGTTGGAAACCTGCTTGCGACTTGCGTCATCAAAAATATACTTTGGAGCTTTTAATGGCTCCCGAAGCCCCACAATCACGCAGGTAACAGCCGCATTCTGCTTCGCGTTGTTCCGCCAAAGAAATGGTCTGTACGCGAAGTGAATTTCGATGTTGTGGGAGAGGAATGCCTTCCAGAACAGCGGTACGGATTGGCCTTGGCAAATGGAACTTGTTGCAACGTAGCCAATTGCGGAGCGATTCTTAGTGGCGTATTGCGCTGCTTTTTCTAACCAACAACACACGTAATCCAGGCTGTTAACGCCGTCGTATCGATCCATACAAAAGCGCATATCTGATTTTTGAGCTTTGGATTGCTCCCGCGCGCCCTCGAACTGAGGATTGCCGACGATGTACGTTTCCACCTCGTCATCGGGCACAGTTTCCATCGCGTGCGCTTTCTCGATGCGTGAGAGGTCGAACACCTTCTCCTTCTGTACCGTCTTTGTCGGCGGCGGGCAGACATCCAACCAGTCGCGCCTCAACGCATTGCCGCAAACGATATGTCCGCCCTCTTTGAGCGGAAAACTCTGGGGCGCCTCGCCGAACAGCGTCTTGAATTTCTGGTTCATCTGGTATTCGGCGATCCAGAGTGAGAGCTTGGCGGTCTCGGCCGCGAAATCAGCGAGTTCGATGCCGTAGAAATTCGAAAGCCTGACGCCGCTCTGTTCGCGCCACGTCGTCGTGCCGCCGGAAATCTCGTCGAGCCGCTGGAAGACGCGCATTTCCAGTTTCCTAAGTTCCCGATAGGCGATGATGAGGAAGTTGCCGGAGCCGCAGGCCGGATCGAACACGCGAAGCTTGGAGATGCGCGTGAGCAGCTTTCGGAGCAGCGAGCGCTCTTCGCGGTGGCCGCGCGCCCGCTCGAACTCTTCTTCGAGCGACATCAGAAACAGCGGCTGCAGCACTTTCATGATGTTCGGCACGGAGGTGTAGTGCATGCCCAGGTCGCCGCGCATGTCGGTATCAACCACGGCCTGGATCATGGACCCGAAAATGTCGGGGTTGATCTCTTTCCAATCGAGTTGGGCGGCTTCGACCAGCATGCGCTTGGCGCGCCTGTTAAAGGCCGGAACCTCGGCGCTGTCGGCGAACAGCCCACCATTGACGTAGGGAAAGGCGCAAATGTGCACAGGCAGACCCTGACGACAATCCTCCGGCACATTCATGACGTCGAAGACTTTCTTCAGAAGACTCTGCAGGTTCTCCCCATCGATGCCGCCGAACTCGCTGACTGTTTTGACAAAGAGATTGGCTGAAAAACTTCCCGTGCTTTGGGCGAACATGCAGAACAGCACGCGCGTAAGAAACTGGTTGAGAGCGTGGCGTTTGTCCGGGGCGAGCCAATCGGGATTGCAGCGCTCGATCTCGTCGTGAAGCTTGGCCAGGCGCCCGGCAGCCTTAATGTCAGCCGGGCTTTCGGCAACGGCCTCGTATTTCTCGATGCCGGCGAGCGGCAGGAAGAAGTCGAAGCGGTCGTTGAGCTTGGCGTAATCGATGTGGAGTGGGTCGTCGGCCTTTACGTCGTATGCCGCGACCTCGGTTCCGTCCGTGGCCAGCAGGAAGCGCGGCTTGTGGGTCTTGGTAGCTTTAGCCTCCTTGAGCGCGTCGAGCGTCGCGGCGGTTTGGCCTTGAGGGGCGGGGCGGAAGAACAGCTTGCGCGACCACAGCACATCACCCGCCTGCTCACCCTTGTTCTGGGCGCCGGTGCGCAGCTTTGTCAGCGTTGCCTTGGGCGCGTTATAGAATTCGAGGAGACGGAACGGGAACTCAGCCGGGTCGAAGGGCGCTTGCACCAATTCGGTGAGCTGCACATAGATTTCGCCAATATTCATTCGTCGTCTCAATGGCTGAAGAACACGACTGGGCAGCGAATCGGGGTTCGCAGGTGGTACGGCGAGCTATAGCAAATGAATTGGACAGCGGCGAAGTTTGCCCCCGCATTCTGAAGCCTCGCAACGGGCAATTTAAGCCACCGCCGCGCGGATTTGATTGCCGCCATTAGCGCTCCGCCGGCTCGCCCTAAGGTTCCTGCGGATTACGGGCAGAAATCGCTTATGGATGTTCTTGACTTGTTCTATGATGTGAGCATGGCCAAGACCATCACCAACAACCAGCTGCTGGGCGAGATCGGCGAGGCCGCCGTTCGGCTGCGCTTCCTCACCATGGGGTTTCAGTTCGACGGCCGCTCCCGGCTGGAGGCTGGGATCGATGGCATCGCCGAGGTCATGGACAACGGCAAGCCGCTCGCGCGCATGATAGCGGTGCAGGTCAAGGCGACGGAATCCTCCCGCTACGCGTCCGAAGACGACAATGGCTTCAGCTATCTGCTGCGCGCGGATGACCTCGCCTACTGGCGCGGCTCCAACCTTCCGATCATCATCGTTCTTTACCGCAGGTCGGATGAGACATTTTTCTGGAAATCGGTCAGTCTCGACATTGAGGGTGACGGCCGCAAACTCCAGTTCGACAAGACCCGCGACGTCCTTGACCAGAACGCAGTGGACCGCCTCGCGGACCTCACGGTCCCGAAGACGGGATTTGGCTATTACGTCCCACCGCTCGGCGGCGGCGAAGAGGCGCTCGTCAACATCCTGCCTATCACGCTTCCGGCGGAAGTATTCGTGGCGTCGACCCCGCTTGACGCGCGGAAGGCCGGTTCCGTCCTGCTGGACGGCGACGAGCCTCCCCGCTTCGACTGGGCGATCAAGGGCGGCACGTTCTGGTCGTTCGCCGATCCGCGAGAATCGAGCTGCAGGCACATTGTCGACATTGATCAAGTCGAGGCGATCGATACCGCCGAAATCGCTTACCACGAGGATCACGACGAGCTGAACAACTTTGCCTTCCTGCTCCGCAAAGCACTCGACCATCAGGTGCGCGCGGACCTGTCGTGGAACAAAGATCGCAAGCTCTACTATTTCCGTGCACTGGCCGAGAATACATCGCGCAGCTTCGCCTATGAGGCGTTGAAGAAGAAAACCTCGACGGAAGTTGTGAACGTCGCCCGCAACAAAACCGATAAGGCCCGCGTCGAGTTCGTCCGTCATCACGCGTTCGTCCCGCGATTCGAGCGGCTGTTCGATCAGTGGTATCTCGTGATCAACCCAACCTACTTTTTCACGACGAACGGGTTCCTGCCACACTCATATCCGGCCGCTCTCCTCGCCGGGAAGAAGCGACTCGACAACAGCGCTTCTCTGCGCGGACAGGTAGTGATGTGGCACCGGTTTCTCAGCCAGTCCGATAAAGAAAAAACCAGCTTGTTCGCCGCGGTCACGGCGGAGCCACGCCTCATCTTCGGCGAGCCGCCGGCGGTCACGCTCGCAACGCGCGTGCCGGAAGACGTATGGGGTTCGCCGAAATCCGCGCCGGACTCTGACGATGGACAGGAGCGCTTGTTCGGATGAAATTCGAGACGAAGATATTCGAGGAACCAGATCTGGAGTTTGGTGATAAGCACCATCATCCCGATCCGCGACTTGGTCTGTTCGAGGCCGGTCCTCTGCAAATTCCTTTGGGAGATGTCGTCAACATCGCCGTCGTCGGCGACGCGAAGACCATCGAGGATGCGAGGGCTTTCTTCGTCGACGCGGCGACGGGGTTTAAGGGCAAGGGCGAAAAGCACCCCAATCTGCATCCGGATTTCCCCGGCCTTGGCAACCAAAACCCCTTTCGGTGCAAGTTCGAAATAGCCGAGGGCGCGATCGCGGCGATCTCTCATTCGAAGATCGACAAAATCCGCAAGGAGCCGCATCACGGCAAGGCTGTCGAAATGGCGGTCGAAGAAATCGTTCAGCTCCTCGAAACGCTCGATGAGAGCAGTCACCGCCCGCACGTCGCGATCATCGCCTTGCCCGTGAGCCTTATCGAAAGGGTCTGGAACGCCAAGGTGGATTCTAAAGGGACGGTCGAGAAGGAAGACAGCGGCGGGTCCGATGCGCCGGATTTCAGGGGGATGCTGAAGGCAAAGGCCATGACCCTGAGCTTCCCCATTCAGATCGTCTGGGAGGATGTGTTCGACGAGGGCGCAAAAATCCCGCGCAAGATCAAGGAAAACCGTGCGCGCAAGATTCAGGATCAGGCCGGCCGGACCTGGAATCTTTTAACGACGCTTTACTACAAAGGCACCGGGCGCATTCCCTGGCGCAAGATGCCTCACGATGGCGAATTCACCGCCTGTTACATCGGCGTCAGCTTCTACCGGGAGGTCGGTGGCCAGCAGCTCTTCACGAGCGCGGCGCAGATGTTCGATGAGCGGGGACGGGGCTTCATCCTCAAGGGCAAACGCGCCTTTACAGAGAGCCGCGGCAGGCATCCGTACATGACAAAGGCCGATGCCCGCCAGCTTATCGCGGACGCACTCGCCGCTTACAGGAATCATCATAAGAATTATCCGGCCCGTGTGATCGTTCTCAAGACCTCGCAATTTCGCGACGAAGAGGCAGAGGGCATCCTCGAAGCGCTCGACGAAGCGGGAGCCGAGCTTCGCGACCTGGTCTGGGTTCAGGAGTCGTATTCGGTGAAGATCCTCAGGGACGGAAACTATCCCGTCATGCGTGGAACGTTCGTCGATCTTGGCGGCAAGGGGCTGCTCTACACGAACGGCAGCATCCCCTACTACGGCACCTATCCGGGGATGTATGATCCGAGGCCCTTGCTGCTCTGCCCCTATAAAGGCAGTGACAGCACGATCGCTCAAATTGCAAGCGAGGTGCTCGCGCTTACGAAGATCAACTGGAACTCAACGCAAATGAATCAGAAGCTGCCCATTCCGATCCGGGCAGCCCGCGCCGTTGGCGAAGTGCTGAAGCACGTAACGGACGAGAAGGTCAGCTCGGACTACGCGAGGTACATCTAGGCTTAGGCACTTATCGTGCCGGCGTCTTCACATCAAGTCCTTAGTTTTTCTCGAAGTCCGTGATGATGCGGTCCATGGCGCGGCATGATGCAGAGCTTGCCGCCGAGGCGCTAGCATCCAGATGTGCTTCGCAGCAAGCTGTGTCCGCTTGAGGGAGTGCAACGGTCCTCGCTGATAGCGTCGTGTGCTCAATCTCGAGCGAGTGGGCGATGTCTGCAAACTCGGCAAAGCGACTATCGATCTGCCGGGCACGTTGCACTTGCTCAGGTCGCCTTTTGGGATAAAGCGATCTCGACCCACCCTTGTTACCTAGAGCACGCTGCGCGACCTGATGCGAGGTGCGAAAAGCTTTACTTTCGCGCTCAGTGATCTCAGTGCTGCCGATTAAATTGGCCTCCCAATAACTGTCGTTGGCAACTCATTGGCATTCCCGGAAACGCTCACAAAAAAGTGAAATACGGGCAATCTACGATCATACCACGCTCATTCCCTGGCATTGCCCACTGACAAAAACCGACCCTTGCCGGAGTGACAAAACTAACGAAGAATATGCGGAGTCGATTGGAAATTTCTTTGGAGAAGGAGGTCCGCGGACAGTTCGCCATATCTCATCGCTATTTCTCAGAACGCGAGTGAAGCGGGGTCCGTCGAGGATCTGACCGAACTTCACGGCGGCGTTCAAGCGCTGAAGCGCGCTCCGCCAAAAGGCGAGGCCTAAACTAGTACGTCCTTAAGTGGCGGAATTAGCGATAGTGGCTGAATTGTGGCGCCCCGTAGGGGACTCGAACCCCTGTTGCCCACGTGAGAGGCGGGTGTCCTGGGCCACTAGACGAACGGGGCCGGCGCAAGTCCCGACGTGTAGTCGGTCGGCGCCGTTCGATCAACCCCGAAAACAGCGTCGAAGACGCGCAAGCTGAAATCCGTACCGGACAGCATCAGTGCCGGTATCAATGCCGGTGGCGGCCAAGCCGGAATCGTCAATGCCCGCGGTCGCGCGGCGCTAGTTTTTCGGCAGCGCCTCAACCGGCTTTACATCGATGACCCGGCGGCCCGTATTGAGGTCGATGATGGTGATGTCGGTCCCCTCAGGACCGTCATGATGGACGGCCAGCCGATTGCCGGAAAGCGAGATCGATACAACCTTGGAGCCCTTCGGAACTTCGAGCGTCACCTCGCCGGTGGTCCGCCAGGCGGCGCTGATGCTCGGAATTCCTTGCCCCGCCGGTGCCGAGGTCGCCAGCCCGATCACTCTCACGATGACGGCGCCGAGCCCCATGAGGATCAAGGCGCCCAGCCCAAGGACGACGATCTTGAGGTTGCGCTGCAGCCGTTGTTCGCGCATCACTTCCGACGAGGTCGGCTCACCGTTGGTCATTCTGATCGTGCTTCTTTCTTTTCACCGTTTCTGATCGTGCCAGATACTACGAAATCCCATGACGCGATCGAGCTGACTGCCGCCGCAGAGGACGCCGGTCAGCGCCTCGATCGCTGGCTGGCGCAAAAGATCGAAGACCTGAGCCGAGCCCGCATCCAAGCGCTGATTCACGACGGCTACGTCAGCGACGGCGGAACGATACGAGAGGCGCGCACGCCGGTCAAACCGGGCGCCACCTATAGGGTCGAACTGCCGCCTGCGAGCGAACCGGATGTCGCCGGAGAGACGCTGCCGCTTTCAATCATTTATGAAGATGCGGATCTCGTCGTCATCGACAAACCCGCAGGGCTTGTCGTGCACCCGGCGGCCGGACATGCCTCAGGAACGCTGGTCAATGCGCTGATCGCACATTGCGGTGACAGCCTCTCCGGGATTGGTGGCGTCAAGCGGCCCGGCATCGTGCACCGGCTCGATAAAGACACATCCGGATTGCTCGTCGTGGCGAAGACGGATGCCGCGCATCAGGGGCTTGCGGACCAGTTCAAGAGCCACGGCCGCGACGGTCGGCTGTACCGGAGCTATCTCGCGTTCGTCTGGGGGCGGCTGCCGCTTCCGAAAGGAACGATCAGCGCACGTCTCGGCCGCAGCCAGGCCAACCGAACAAAAATCGCCGTGGTGCGCGGCGAAGCCGGACGTTCCGCGACGACTCATTATGAAGTTCTCCAAGTCTTTCCCGGGGAGCGCTCGACGGGCGACGTCTCGCTCGTACGGCTGGTGCTCGAAACCGGACGTACGCATCAGATCCGCGTGCATCTCGCGCATATCGGACATCCCGTTTTGGGGGATGCGGTTTACGGCAGCGGTTTCCGGACGCGGCTCGCATCTTTGAAGGACGCCGCGCGTGTGGCGGCTTCAGAGCTGTCGCGCCAGGCTCTGCATGCCGAAACATTGGAGTTCGAGCATCCGACCAGCGGGAAAAAGCTCAAATTTTCCAGTGAATTACCCGCCGATCTCAGTGATCTCGCAATTGCGTTCGCAGCGACGGAAAAGCCCAGGAAGAAACGTTTGTAGTGGGTATCGCAATCAGCGGTTAATCCGCTCGCGCGACGCTCAAAACGTCGTGACAGGAACCCCCGATGAATTGCGAGATTTAACGACTATGTAACGTGCGGCGTTGGGGGCGCGAAGATAGACTCCCACGACATGAAGGGAGCGACGGACTGTACCGCTTCGAGCGGGTGAAGGTCCGTAGAGGGCTTATGGCTGCAACAAAAGGTCTTCCGACACTGGCTGGCGGGTCGCTCGGCCTCTCGCGGTATCTCGAGGAGATCCGCAAGTTTCCGATGCTCGCGCCCGACGAAGAATACATGCTGGCCAAGCGGTGGCAGCAGCATGAGGATTCCGACGCGGCCGAAAAACTGGTCACGTCGCATCTTCGCCTCGTCGCGCGCATCGCGATGGGCTATCGCGGCTATGGCTTGCCGATCGGAGAAGTGATCTCCGAAGGCAACGTCGGCTTGATGCAGGCGGTGAAACGGTTTGACCCGGAAAAGGGCTTCCGCCTCGCCACATATGCGATGTGGTGGATACGGGCATCCATTCAAGAGTACATTTTGCGCTCGTGGAGCCTTGTGAAGATGGGCACCACGGCGGCGCAGAAGAAGCTGTTCTTCAATCTGCGGCGCGCCAAGAGCCAGTTGCAGGCGCTGGACGACGGTGATCTGCGACCGGAGCACGTCAAGGCGATCGCGACGAAGCTCGGCGTTCCGGAAGAGGATGTGGTGAGCATGAATCGTCGCCTCGGCGGCGATGCTTCGCTCAATGCGCCGATCCGCGCCGAATCGGAGTCCGGCGAATGGCAGGACTGGCTCGTCGACGATACGCCGACGCAGGAAGACCGGCTCGTCGAGGACGAGGAGCTGCAGCGGCGCAAGTCGTACCTCTCGTCGGCCTTATCGGTGCTGAACGACCGTGAACGCCGCGTTTTCGAACAGCGGCGTCTGGCGGAAGAGCCGGCGACGCTTGAAGAACTGTCGGCTGAGTTCGGCGTCAGCCGTGAGCGCATCCGCCAGATCGAGGTGCGCGCCTTCGAGAAGGTTCAGAAGGCGGTGACCTCGACGGCCCGGCGGGCTGAAGCGCCGGCGGCGTAACCCGCTCGTAGGCTTGGCCGTTTGTTTCTTGACGCGGCCAGGTCTGCCCCTTACCGACAAATCTGCTTTCGAAGCATGGCGGCGCCAACCGGTGCCGCCATCATCATATTCATTGCTTTTTCATGCGCCGACGGTTTGCCCTCGTCTTCAATTCCAAAGCTGGCGTGGCGATCCCGCGCCTGCTCGACGGTGTGCTCGGCGTAATGCGGGGAGCGGGAGCAAATATCTTCCAGCTTCCGGCGCGCAGCGCAGCCGAAGCCAGCGAGAGGGTGGCGGACGTCGCGCGGCAAGGCAATTGCGATGCCGTCATTGCTGCTGGCGGCGACGGCACGTTCCGCGCCGTTGCGACGGGTGCGGCCAACACGGAACTGCCGATCGGATTCGTGCCGCTCGGCACGGGCAATGTCCTGGCGCACGAGATCCGGCTTCCGCGTCGCGCCGCAGATGTTGCGCACGTCCTGCTTGAAGGAGCGGAGATTGACGTCGGTGGTGGCACGGTCAATGGCGCGCCCTTCTTCCTGATGGTCGGCGCCGGATTCGACGCCCGCATCGTCGCGCGGTTGAACTATCGCACCAAGCGCGTGCTGGGCCGTGCAGCTTACGGCTATCCGGTGATCAAGACGCTTGCGGAAGGCATCGAGCATTTCGACGTCGAGCTGGACGGGCGGCGGTTCGAGGCAAGCTGGGTGATCCTGACGTTCGCGAGCCGCTATGGCGGGTCCTTCGTACTGACGCGCGAAACGAGCGTCGGACGCGATCGCTTGATCGCGGTCGTCATCGAGGCGCGCTCGCGCACTGCGATTGCGGGAAGCGCCATTTCACTCGCGTTGGGTCGCCTCGGCGATCCGGCGTCGTGTCCGTCAGGCGTGCATGTGCTGCCGGTGCGGCGTGCACTGATCGGACGCCAGACCACAGTAGCGCTCGAGGTTGACGGCGACGAGGCGGGCACGTCTCCGGCTGAGGTGAACGCGGACGGCCCGCGCATTCGGCTGATTGTCCCGGATGTGTATGTTGCTGATCTCACGGATCGTCATACGAATCGCGTACCCTGAGAACTGTGAAGCGTTGTGAGGCTTAGCCTTACAACACGTGCGAGCGTCAGAGCGAGATACGGGGGTCAATGCCCTTTTCTTCTCTGAACCGGATCCTCAAGGGCCGGCAGATGGCTATGAACGGCGCGCGGCAGCAATGGACAGGGCTGCCCGAGGGAGCGTCGCTCAGGCTCAGGTTCGTCGCCTTCACGACCTTGTCCACCCCTTCCCGCTACTTCGATGTCGACTATCCGACGTTAGCGCGCCGCTCAGCGAGCCCGTGTGCTGAGCGTATGCGTGCGTTTCGCCCGACCACGAAGACCACCTCGCCCTTGCGGCGGGGCCGCGGACATCTGGAAGATGGAGTGCCTCATGCAGAAGCGCTATCGCCGGCCAGCCGACTTTCTGAGACCACATGCGAAAAATGCTCCGCGTGAACTGTCGAGAAAACCGCGCTGGTTGTTTCTGCTCTGGCGACAACACCTGAAACATCCTCCAAGTAGGAGGTAACTGGGCTATGCCGGGTAGTGTGCGACGAACCCCGGCCACATCGAACCAGAAAAGGCTGGCCGCCGCGCCAGCCTTTTTTGTTGGCGCTGGGTCTCCGGGTCTTCGCGCTTCCGGCCGGCTCCGCGAAGCGGAGTCGGAAGCGCCAACCAAAACCAAAGCTTCCGGTCGGCTCGCGGAACGCGAGTCGGAAGCGCCAACTAAAATGGCAGCCGCGCGATCTCGTGCGAAAAATAATTGTCGATCGCCGAGACGATCGACTGCGCGACCTTTCCGCGCCAACCATCCGACTGCAGGTTGCTCGCATCCTGTTTGTTGGTGACGTAGGCGAGTTCGATCAGGACAGAGGGGAATTGCGCCGTCTTGAGCACGCGGAAAGCGGCCTGCTGGTCAGGCTCGTTTCGCATCGGCGTGCTCTCGCCCATGTTCTCGATCACCGTCTTAGCGAACATGCCCGTGCGTTCGTGTGTCATTTCCACGTCGCGCTCCGCGAGATCCGCCAGGATGCCCCTGACCGCGCTGACGTCGTCGCTGACTTTCTTGACCGTATCGATTTCCTCCGCCGAGAGAACGTTTTCGGCGGCGTTGCCTTTGGCTGAGCGTTCGAGATTTTTCGCGACCCCATCGCGCAGCGTGTAGATCGTGGCGCCGCGTGCGCGAGAGCCCTGGTCGGAATAGTCGGCATGAATGGCGATGAAGATGTTCGCTCTGTTGCGCTCCGCATACTTCGTTCGGTCGTCGAGCGGAATGAACGTGTCGTCGTTGCGCGTCATCAGAACTTTATAGCGCCCCGTTTTTTCGAGCAGGTCGCGCAGCACGAGGCTGAACGCCAGCACGACGTTCTTCTCGACCGTACCGAACTTCACCGCGCCCGAGTCGTATCCGCCGTGGCCGGGATCGAGCACGATGATCGGCTTGAATGCTTTCGCGGCGCGTTCGGTCGGCTTCACAGCCGGACGTGGAAGCGGCGGCTGCAACTGCAAACCCGCAGCGCCTAGGGCGGACGGCTCAGCGAAACCTTTCATGCCTGGGCCGCTCATCGGAGAACCGGCTGGACGTATGACGATGGCAAGGCGCGACAGACCCTTGTCGTCCTGCTCGATCGCCGAGCTTTCGACGACGACCGGCTGCGTTACGCCGATGACGATGCGCGTCGTTCCCGGAGCCGCCAGTCCGGCACGCACGGCTCTCACCAAGCCGACGGGCTTGTTCTCGTCGATCGCGGGGAGTTGCATGGTGACGTCGGGAAGTTCGATGACAACGCGGTTGGGATTGGCGATCGCGAAAACGCGATAGTCGACCTTGCGCTCGAGCCCGACGACAAATCGCGTACGAAGAACCTTCGAACGAGAATCGGCGTCGGAAGAGGGATTGGCGATCGCGATCTGGGACTTGCCCGTTTTCGGCGCGTCGGCGGCAGAGCCTGCAACGGTTCCCGCGCCCGTGACGGCACAGAGCAAGGCCGCTGCCATCGCGCAGCGCTTCGCTCGGTGTGCCGGTCTTCGCATTCTTGGTCCCCCGTGGCGCTGCCATTCCCCAAAGCGCCACACATCGAATGTGTGCCTACGGAACGTGGCGTTTTGGCGGTCGGCGCGGTACGACGTTAAGGTTATCGGATGGCACGGTTAAGCCCTCGTTAAGCGTGAGGAGAGGCTTTGAGTCGAGCGAATTCGTGGCGTTAGCGCTTCGCCGTTTGCCACGCCGCGGCCGCTTCGTCGTCGCTTTCGCGGGCGTCGACCCAATGGCTTTCACCGCTTGCCAGGACTTCCTTTTTCCAGAAGGGCGCGCGCGTTTTCAGATAGTCCATCAGGAATTCGGCGGCGGCGAAGGCGTTCTGCCGGTGTGACGCGCACGCGATCACGAGCACGATGTTGTCGCCGGGTTTCAACGACCCGACGCGGTGCACGACGAGGGACGCGGAAAGGTCGAAGCGGCGTTGAGCCTCGGCCTCGATGCGCTCGAGTTCGGCCTCGGTCATGCCGGGATAATGCTCGAGAACGAGTTCGGTGAGCGCGTCGCCATCCTTATGATCGCGAACCTTGCCGACGAACAGCGCCACGCCGCCAATGCCGGTATCGGCGTTCGTCAGTCGCGCCATCTCCGCTGAAATATCGAAGTCCGATGTGCTGACGCGAACAGCCACGAACGTCAGCCTCCCGTCACAGGTGGAAAGAAGGCGATCTCGCGTGCTCCGGCGATCGCCGCTCCGGGCTTCGCGTGGGCATGATCGAGCGCGACGCGGATGGCCTCGGGCTTCGCGAAGGCAAGATCGAATGGATGTCCGCGTGTCGGCTGCCAATTCAGAAGATCGCCAACGGTAACGATCTCAGGCGGCAACGCGAGACGCTCCTCGTTGAGGCCCGTCTTTTCCCTGAGCCAGGCGAAATAGCGCAAAACAACGGTTTGATCGTGCACAGCGGTCATGACGACTTACCCGCCTATCGCGTGGCGAATGCCGGCTTTGAGGTAATCGTAGCCGGTCACCAATGTAAGCAGCGCGGCGACCCAGAGAAGGGTGACGCCTGCGGTCGTCGTCCCAGGCAGGAGACCTTCCGCAGCCGGTCCCGCAAGCAGCATCGCGAGCGCAATGAATTGAACGGCCGTTTTCCATTTCGCGAGCTGCGTCACGTGGATTTTCACGTTGAGTTCCGCCAGAAACTCGCGCAGCCCCGAGACAAGGATTTCGCGCGACAGAATGATGATCGCCGCCCAGATCGACCAGCCGCCGATCGTATCGGTATAGACGAGCATCAGCAGGGTCGCGCCGACGAGCAGCTTGTCGGCAATCGGATCGAGCATGCGCCCGAGCGTGGACTGTTGCTCCCACATGCGCGCGAGGTAGCCGTCGAGCCAGTCCGTGACGCAGGCGGCAACGAAGATCGCGAACGCCACCCATCGCGCCGTGTCGGTCATTCCGAAGAACAGCACGCCTGCGAGAACCGGCACCGCCGCGATGCGGCCGTAGGTCAGAATGTTGGGCAGGCTCGTCGGCAGCGAGCGTTGCGCGATATGATCCATGATTTGGGGTAGCCGCAGGGGCAAGGCTGCGTCAATGGGGTACTCTCAAAGTGCAGCAAAGTCGCAGTTATGAGGCCTCCGATACGGCCGGATGCGCCGCAAAGCCCTCCGATCCGCCGATGTGCGCGCGCCGTAAGGCCTCGTAAATGGCGACCCTCAGATCCGACTGGACCCTGAGAGAGTGCGTGATGTCCGGCAGCAGGACGCGCAGCGAGAAATCCGTGGTCGTCGGCGAATAGCCTTCGAAGACGGCGACGGGCGCAGGTTCCCGCATGACGTTCGGATGCCGATTGGCGCATTCCGATAGGACCGCGAGCACAAGGCGCGGATCGGTATCGGGTCCGGAGCTGAATTTCATCACGACGCGGCCCAATGCATTGCGGTGCGTCCAGTTCAGAACGCGGCCGGTGACGAGTTCGGAATTCGGCACGATGAGACTGGCGCGGTCGGACGTTTCGATTTCGGTCGAACGCACGGAGATGCGCTTGACGAGGCCTTGCTCACCGCCGACGACGACCAAGTCGCCGACCTTGATCGGGCGCTCGATGAGCAGGATCAGGCCGGATACGAAGTTGTTGACGATCGATTGCAGGCCGAAGCCGATGCCGACCGACAACGCGCCCGCGACGATCGCGAGATTTGTGATGTCGAAGCCCGCATAGGACACGGCGGCGATGGCGCCGAGCCCTGTCCCGGCATAGCCGACGGCCGTGTCGATCGAGTTCGCAATGCCCGGGTCCATCCGAGGCGCGACGAGTACATTATCGCGCAGACGCCGCTGCACGAGACGCGTAACGAAGACGAACGCAACGAAGATCGCGATTCCGATGAGAATGCGAACGAGCGAAATCCGGAACTGGCCGATCTCGAAGCCGAACAGCAGGCGCGCCGACCAGTCGCGGATCTCGGCGCCCGAAAAGCCCCACTGCAGCATCAGCACCGGAATGGTCGCCAGAATGACGCCGAGCGTCAGCAGGCTTTCCGTCAGCCAGGCAAGCTGTTTGCGGCGTGTATCATCGAAACCCATGCGCTCTTCGAGCAGCACGCTGATGTGACCGCGCGACGTGGTGTTGCCGCGCGTGAAGGCGCGGATTGCGAGGTACAGCAGCGTCGAGATCATCCCGACGACACCGGTCATGACGAGTTGCTGCGCCAGGAAGCGTCCGAGAGCCACGTAGCCGACGAGGCAGCATCCGATGATCGCGAAGGCCGCGAGCCAGAGCGGAAGCTTAAGCCATAGTGGCCGGTGGCGACCGACCGGCTTGAGTCCGCCCGCTTCGCTCGCTTCGAACGGTGTCAGCAGAAGCCCAATCAGCACGAACGCGAATGCGAGACTGGTGAACAGCGATTGCACGACGCTCAGCGCCAGCGGGAAGTAGAAGACCTGCGCGAACGACGACAGGAATAGGTCGATGCAATAGATCAGCGCCAGGAAGCGGATCAGTCGCGAGATGCGTCGCGCGCTGCGGCTCGACAGCAGAACAAGCCGGCGCTCCGGCTGGCCTGGTGCGAATACCGCCGAAATCAATGCCGAAACGCCGACGAAAATCAGCGCGCTATTGAGCAGCGCCCCGCCTACGGGCGCGGCCGTCGGCTCATACAGCAATCCGAAATAATTGAGGCCGCCGAAGAGCAGGAACGTCGCCGCGACACCCGGAATGGCGCGGACTGGCGCTATCCAGGATGCGGACGCGGCGCGTTCGAAAAACGTCGGAGGGGTCGCGTTCTCGTTGGGTCTGTAGCGCGTGATCGCGAGCGCGAGGCCCTTGAGAAAAATATAGAGACCGATGACCGCCGCGATCAGCATCGCGACGTTGGTCTTTTGCTTGTCGACCGACGACGTCCAATCGTTGACGTTATATTTGAGACGCCATTCGACGTTCGGCGCGACGCGCGCGAGATCGGTCCAGAACTGCGGAAACAGCGGGCTGGTGATGCGCTCGGTGAGATTTTTGACAAAGAACGACAGCCGCAGATTGGTGATCTTGTCGATCGCCTGCCGTGCGCGCCACCACGTGACACGCAGCGTCTTCGTCGCTTCGTCGAGCTCTGCCGATTGCACCGCGAGGCGTACGCGCTCGGCGGCGACCGTTGCAGACTCAGGCGGCGCATCCTTGGCCGGTGGCGGCCCGAGCTTGCTCAGCTGGCGGTCGATTTCATCCTGTCTCGGCCGGATCGAGTCGGCGGTTTTGGTTGCTTGCGCGATGACGCTATCGATCTGGTCGCGCAATTCCGACAGCGTGTCGTTGGCTGCGCTGATGCCTGAGAGACGTTTCTCGGCGGTGTCCATCGAGTCGACCATGACAGTGATCGCATCGTTGACCTCGGGCGAGAGGACGGGCGCCGGCTTTGGCGGCGGCGGAGGAGGCGGCGGAGCTTCGGCGGCTGCGGGCTCGCCGGGCACGGCATCAGGGCTGGCGGGAGGCGCAGCATCGGCTGCAGGAGCGGCTGGCTGGGGCGCAGCGGGCTGAGGCGCCGCCGCTGGCTGTCCGGCGGCTGCAGGCTGCGTTGCAGGCGCGGTTTGCGCGACGGGAGCGGGCTGCGTCTTCGCGGGTTGCGGCGCCGGAGCGGGCGCCGCCGGCGCGGCTTGGTTCGGCGCGGGAGCCGCAGGCTGCGCCTGTGCCGCCGCCTGTCCCGCAGCCGGTGTCGTCGTCGAAGTCCAGTTCGGCGTTCCCGGCTTTGCTTCAGCGGAAGGAGCCGCCAGCGCGAGCGCAACGACAGCCGCAAACACATGTTTCAGCATCGGCGAAATGCGAACTCCCTGACGATCTGGATTTGAGAGCAAGCGCTTGGCGCTCAAGTGCCGCGAAATTAGGGCAACACCCGTGTGGCTGACCAGTGACTTTTGCTCGCACGCGCTGGCTCTAGACGGATCGATCGTGGAAAAAGTCGTAGATTCTCCGAGCCATATCGGCAGAAATTCCCTCAACCGCTTTCAAATCCTCGATACCCGCGCGCGAAACCGCTTTGGCCGAGCCGAAATGCTTGAGCAGCGCGCGTTTGCGCGTCGGACCGATGCCGTCGATCTCATCGAGGGGATTGACACCGAGCGCCTTTGCCCGCTTGGCGCGATGCGTTCCGATAGCGAAGCGGTGAGCTTCGTCGCGCAGCCGCTGCACGAAATAGAGAACCGGATCGCGCGTTTCGAGCATGATCGGCTGCTCGCGGCCGGGAATGTGGAAATGCTCTCGCCCTGCGTCGCGATCGGGTCCCTTTGCGACACCGATCAATTGAATGTCGTGCAATCCGAAGCCTGCGAGAACCTCGCGTGCAACCGAAAGCTGGCCGAGGCCGCCGTCGATCAGCACGAGGTCCGGTCGATCGGGGAACGCGACGTCGTCGTCGGTGGTGGCCTCGTCGACGACAGCTTTGTCGACGAGGGCGGCTGGGATCGCTTCGCTCACCGTGTCGGCGACGAGTTCCGCGACTTCTGTTTCGATTTCTTCAAGCACTTCGGCATCGGCGATGCGCTTGAACCGCCGGGTCAGCACTTCACGCATCATCGCGTAATCGTCGCCCGGCGTCACATCGGGCGACTTGATGTTGAACTTGCGATACTGGCCTTTGACGAAACCTTCCGGTCCCGCGACGATCATCGCGCCGACGGCGTTCGTGCCCGCGATATGACTGTTGTCGAAGACTTCGATGCGCCGAGGCGGGGCGGCTAAAGCGAAGCGTTCCGCCACGCCTTCGAGCAGCCGCGCCTGCGTCGAGCTTTCGGCGAGCTTCCGTCCCAACGCTTCGCGCGCATTGGTCAGCGCATGTTCGACGAGGCTCGATTTCGTGCCGCGTGCGGGAACGCGAATTTCGACCTTGCGCTGGGCCTTGCTCGCTAGCGCTTCGGCGAGCAGCGCGCGGTTCGGAATGTCGTGCGAAATGAGGATCAGGCGCGGCACCGGCTTGTCGTCGTAGAACTGCGCGATGAAACTATCGAGCACGTCCGGCGCATCGAGCGAACGATCGGCCTTCGGATAGTAGGCGCGATTGCCCCAGTTCTGCCCGGTGCGGAAAAAGAAGACCTGGATGCACGTTTGCCCGCCATCCTGATAGGCAGCGAACACGTCGGCTTCCTCGACACCATCCGGATTGATCGCCTGATCGGCCGTGACGTGCGCCAGCGCCCAGAGGCGATTGCGATATTTCGCAGCCGTCTCGAATTCGAGCGCGTCGGCTGCTTCCTGCATCAGCCGTTGATACATCGCGCGCACGCTCTGGCTCTCGCCTTTGAGGAAGCGTTCGGCTTCGACGACGAGTTCCCGATAATCCTCGAGCTGAATTTCGCCGGTGCACGGCGCTGAGCAGCGCTTGATCTGATAGAGCAGGCACGGACGTGTGCGGCTCTCGTAGACGCTGTCGGAACAGGAGCGCAGAAGAAACGCGCGCTGCAGCATGTTGACGGTGCGATCCACCGCGCCCGCTGAAGCAAACGGACCGAAGTATTCGCCCTTTCGGTTGCGCGCGCCGCGATGCTTCATCACCGCAGGCGCCGGATGATCGCGCGCGATGAGAATGTACGGGAACGACTTGTCATCGCGCATCAGCACGTTGAAGCGCGGCCGGAAGCGTTTGATGAGGTTGGCTTCGAGGAGCAAGGCCTCGGCTTCGGTCGAAACCGTCACGAATTCCATCGACGCCGTCGCGAGGATCATGCGCGCGATGCGGTTCGTATGGCCGTTGAGGCGCGCATAGTTCGAGACGCGCGATTTGAGCTGCCGTGCCTTGCCGACGTAGATGACCTCGCCCGCCGTATCGAGCATGCGATAGACGCCGGGGGACTGCGGCAGAGTCTTCAGGTAGCCGGCTATGACGTCGGCGCCGGTCTTGGCCGGCGCTTCGGGCCCGGCATCGTGGGCCGCCGGTATCTGGTCTTCAGTCATCGCATACCTGAATTTCGGCGCACCTAAGGTCGATCAACGGCAGAGGTCAAGCAAACCGGGCGTTCGCGCCACAAAATCACCACGTCCGAGGGATGGTCTGAAGCCCTCAGCACATCAAAAGAGAGCAGGATTTTGTGGGGGGTACCATGCGCTCTGTTTTCGCCATTCTGGGCTTCGCGCTGATCCTGTCGCTACCCGGAGTTCTACTCGCAAAACCCGTCCGGGAGAAGGCTCCGGAGGCCGCATTCCGGGGCAACGAGGACCTGCTTCGGTGGATCAACGGCTACCGCCATAAACCCGAGCCGCAACGGGTGCCCGATGCCGTCAAGGCGATGTCGGCGTACGGGCTGACGAAGGATTCCGATCAATCGGGCATTTACATCGGGTTCGTCGCGGGCGTCATCGGATCGAATTCGGCGAGCGCCGAAGATCTCGTCTCGAAGATGTTTCCGCTGCCGCCCGAAGATCAGGTGGTGATCATCAAGGGCATTGCCTATTCCGGCCTTCCCGGCTGGCGGCCTCTGCTTCGTACTTTCATCGAACGCATGCCGGCGCGCAAGGATCTGATCGAAAAGTTTCTCTACGGCGACAAGCCCGTGTTGACGGCGCTCTCGATCAAGGACGACGCGACGGTCATCGATCTGAACTGGGGCTACTATTTCGCGACCGGATGGGAAGCACCGATCCGCCGCATAGCGTCGGCGCTGGCCTACTCGCTCGAGAAGGATAAGGTCGATACGCTGACGATTGGCGCGATGGCCAAGTGGACGCTGGCGCAGAACGCTTCGCGCGACAACGATCTTCTGATGATGTTGAAGCGAATATCGAGCGACAGCGATCCCTCGATCAAGAAGCCGCTCGCCGAAGTTATCGACGCGTCGGAAACGCTGGAGCTTTCGAAGATCCGCAAGGATGCGCTCGCGTCGATCGACGAGCTTAAGGCGAAAGGCTCGGAGAAACTCCGGAACTACAACTGGTGGGGACAGGCCGGGCAGACTGTGCTGGCGCTGGGCTGCGTCGCAGCCGGTGCGCTGGGGCAGGTTCAATTCGGCATCCCGTGCGTGATCGGCGGCGCGGCGTCGACGGCGGCGCTCAACTACTTCAAGCCGACTGATTGATCGCTTTCGTCATCCTCGAGCGGGTGAGCTTGCGAGACCGTTCGGGGATCCAGCACGAAAAGAGCCGAAGGCTCAATATCGCGTCTGCGACGAGTCTTGCGCTGGATCCGCGGCCTTCGCTTGCGCTTGGCCGAGGATGACGGTTGTCGAGGGAAATGGCCCGAGCTGTTTAGCGGCTATTCTTGGGATCAACGACGTATTCGGGAAGCGGTCCGCCAAGTCCTGACGGCTGCGGCGCGAAATCTTGCCAGCCGCGCGCCGGTCGTGGTGCGGGCGGCATCGTCTCCTGCGCGGCATGCGTCTCGCCGGTGCAATACTGCTCTTGATATTGACCTGCGATGAAGTCGATCGACTTGGCGTAATGGCGATCGGCGGCCCACCGTCGTGCGAGATCACCGAATGTCACGGCGCGGCCGAGGCGGTTCGATTTCGCGATGATGTCGTTTTGGTTTTCGCGCGTGCGCTTCGCGATCGGCTGCACGAGGCGTTCACCCGAATACGCGACGAGGTGCTGAATTTGTGCGTGCACGCCGGTTGCAACGTCTGCGAAGCGTTCGCCTGGAACGCCGTTGCCCGTCGCACCGATGCCTGCGAAATTGTTCTGCGTCTCGTTGACGTCGCCGCGACGGCCATCACCGCGCCGGAACTTCAGGAAGTTGGTTTCGATCGCCATCTGGAAGAAGGCGAAGTCCCAACGCACATGCCAGCCTTCGCCGTAGAGCTTGTAGAACCGGGCGATGTTCGCGAAACGCGCGTCGACCTTGGTATTGCGCTGCGCCAGGAAGGCCATCAGCCGGTCCGGCGTTACGCACGCCGGAACCTGGTTCGTCGCGCCGGTACGAATGGGCGGCGCTGCGTCGGCCACAGTCGCATAGAGCGCGAGCGCGGCCGCCGAAGCAAACGTCGCGACGGCGCGTTTGCGAAGCGATGAGTTTGGCATTGCCATGCGAATGCGGCCCTTCACTACGCGCCGCACTCAGCCATCCGGGCAGAGTTCGAAGGCTTTGTCGAGCGCCTGCGAGGGATTGGTGAATTCACCGACCGTCTCGCCGCCTTTGGCGTAAGCCGCGATATACGCCGCCGCTTCGCGCTTCTCGGAACCTTCGTTGACATCGAGGACGGTGTAGTTGTCCTGCCGGTCGGCGCGCGCTCTGATGATCACGGAGTGACCGCCGCCGTAGCTCGCAGTCCAGACCTTGCACGTCGGCCGAGCGGAGGGCGACAGCGTCGGCGTCGATTTCGACGTGATGCCCGGAAGCACGGCCGACTTGGTGCCGGAGCCGAGAGCAGCCGTCTGTATTTTCTTGGTTGTCTTCTTGGTCGGCTCGACAGGCGCGGAGTCTGCCGGTCGACGCGCTTCCGTTTCAGCCGATGCAGCAGCCACGGCGTCGGCCGGTGGAGCGGCAGCGTTGATGATCTTCACGGCCTGCGCCTTTTCCGGCTGAGCAGGTTCGCCGACAGAGACAGTCTGTGCGTCGTCAGTCTGCGGCACGAGTTCTTCCGCGCCGAGGCCGGAGCGAACGAACGAGCCGGACTTGCGCGCTTCTTCGACGGCGCGGCGAGCAAGTTCAGCTCCCGACGGCTTGGACGATGACGCGCCAGCGTCCGCCATCGCAACCTTCGGATCGGAAGCGGTCGATGTCTGAGCTGGTGCGGCGCCCGGACGAGCCAGAGCCAGCAACTCAGGATTGGGATCAGGTGCCCGGCACGGGCTGCCGTAGAAGCTCTCGGCAATATTCGAGATATCGCGCGCATAGCGGCGCGACGTCGGCGCCCACTGTTTCGAGACCTGCTCGTAATTGATCGGGCCTTTGAGCGTCTTCTGCCAATCCGTCAGCACACCCCATTCCTGCACCTTGCGGGTCCGCTCGGCGACCGGATCATCGAGATGCTCGCCGGCATAAAGAAGGAGATGCTGAAGATGGGCCTTCACGCCCGTCGCGACATCCGCAAAGCTTTCGCCAGGGACGTGCTTTCCGGTGGCGCCGAGACCGGCGAAATTGTTCTGATTGGATTTGACGTCGCCTTTGAACGTCAGGTTGCCCGTTTCGAGCAACATCTGGAAGAAGGCGATGTCCCAGCGGATTTTCAATTCATCGCCGATGCGCATGTAATCTGCGGCGATCGTCGAGAAATGGCCGTCCACATTGCCGTTGCGGCTATTGAGGAACGCCATCAAGCGTCCAGGCGTGGCGCACGCCGGAACGGTGTTTGTCTTCGTCATTTTGACTTGTGGAAGGTCTGCCGCCGAGGCCGGCAGAGGCGCTACAACCAAAGGCATGGCTGCAGCGAAGACGAACGCCAATGGCGTCCGAACGCGGCTTATCATGGATACACCCATAACGACGCGGCACCCCTCGAAGAGCGCCATACAAAACCAATTAAGGTTCGTAAGCGCTTAACGTTAAAAAAGAGTTGAGACCCCCCGTGAGTCACCGCGAGGATCGCCAAGCAATAGGGCGGTAATTAGGGCGCGACAGGGTCAGATTGAGGCGGAAACGGCATGCGCCGCGATTCATGAATCGCAGCCGTCGTTTCACTTTGGAGCGGATCAGGTGAGGTGTTGGCCGCCATCGAGAGCGATCATCTGACCCGTGAGCGAGGGCGTCGCGAGGATGAAACGCACGGCGGTTGCGATTTCCTGCGCTGACGGCCCACGCTTTAAAAGAGTCGACTGCTTCTCCTTATCGAAGTCGTCGTCGGTCTGATGGATGCTTTTAAGAACGGGGCCGGGACCGATGGCGTTGACACGGATGCGGGGAGCCAGCGCCTGCGCGAGCGTTCGCGTCGCCGTCCAGAGCCCGGCCTTCGAGATCGTATAGGAGAAGAACTCCGGCGTCAGGTTCCAGACTCGCTGGTCGATGATGTTGATGATGTTGCCGTCGGCGCCCTCCGGCAGCTGCCTGGCCATGGCCTCGGAGAGGAAGACGGGGGCCTTGAGATTGATGCAGAGGTGGAGGTCCCAGGTCTTCTCGTCGAGGTGTCCGATGCTGTCGGGCAGAAACTCGGACGCATTATTGATAAGGGTCGTGAGCGGCCCGAGCTCTCGTCCGATCGTTGCGACCAGGGCGTCCAGAGCCTGACGGTCGGCGAGGTCGGCCTGGAAGGTGCGCGCGCGGCCGCCGCGGTCGCGGATATGCTGCGCGAGGGCTTCGGCTTCCGTCCCCGAATTCCGGTAGTGGATGGCGACGGCGAAGCCCGCCTCGGCCAGATCGAGGGCGATGGCGCGTCCGATGCGGCGGGCGGCGCCTGTGATCAGGACGGTCTGGCTGGCTTCTGATGTTTGGCTCATGGCTGCCGATTAGCAGAATCGAACATGGGAATCACGACCGCTCCGAGCTTCGGCCGCCGGGGAGGGGCCCTGGGCCGCAAAAGCGTAGCCGAATCACTGCTCAGTTGCTCCTCATTCCGCCGCTGTTGCAGGCAAGCGGCAGCCTGGAGTGTGCATATTTTGGAGGCAAATTTGCTTTATCGGGGCCAGCTATTGCGGCATCGTTGCCACAATGTGACAGCGCCCCCCCGAAGTCGGTGTTTCCTGGGCCTAAACACTTGTGTCAACCGGCCGAAGAAGTTTCTCTCACCAACAACGCGGTGTGAATCGAGGGGTCCGCAAGTGCGGCGACTGCGAACCGCTGATTGGACGGGGGTTGTCTATGGCAAAATTTAAAAGTTTCTTGGGTGCGGCTGGGGTCGCAGCACTCGCGTCGTTGGCGATGTCGACGGCTGTACTCGCAGACGATAGCGAAGATCGGAAGTTCGGCTATTCGATCACGCTGACGGGAACGAGCGACTATATCTTCCGCGGTATGTCGTTGAATAATCAGCTGCCGGCGTTCCAGCCGTTTATCGAATTTACGTATGGTATCGCCTATGTGAACTTCTGGGGTTCAAACATCTCCGGCCAAGGCTATGAGCCGTTCGAGATGGACATCAGCGCCGGTATCCGCCCAGTTACAGGGCCTGTGAGCTGGGACTTGGGAGTTGTGTACTACACCTATCCGGCGAATAGCCTCGGATGGAGTGCGACCGATTACGTGGAGTTCAAGGTTTCTGCGTCGATTACGCCGGTTACAAACCTGACGTTGGGTGTCACTGGTTATTGGACGCCGGACCAGGGTACCAACTACGGCGAGACCGAAACGGTTGAAGGCAATATCAGCTATGCCTTGCCGAAATTCGCGATTTTTGACCCGACAATTGGTGGTACCCTCGGTTACTCCAATGCTGATAGAGCCGGCTTCTTCCTTGGCGAAGGCGACTACACGTACTGGAACGTCGGTTTGAAGCTTGCTGTCGACAAGTACTTCATGGACTTCCGCTATTGGGATACCAACATCAGCAAGAACGTTGGCAACGACTTCAATAACTCAACGGCCGACTCGCGCTTCGTGTTCTCGGCTGGCGTCAATCTGCCATAACTTCTTTCTTCTAGATCTCCCGACTGAGTCGAACCGGGGCCCTCGTTGGGCCCCGGTTTTTTGTTGCATACATGAGACGAGGCGCTTGCGTAGGTCCGCAACTCACGACACAAAAGTCGTTCGGGCTCTTTCGGCGGGCGACAATATTCGTGCTTCCGGCAGTCTTTATCCTGGTCGCTCTGACCATCGCTATTGCAACCGCGCTGCTTGCACCGCGGCTTTTGCCGCGCCGTGTGCGTATGGACGTCGCTCCCGACCGCCCGCGGGCGTTTGGAAGCGAGATGTCATGGCTCGCCGTCAAGACGGATGACGCCGGGCGCTTGGCGGCCGTTCTCGGCCTCGACGATTTGAGCGTCGCGAACTGGAATTCCGGGATCGGGGCGATCTACGACCTGAAGCTCTCCGATACGTTCGTCTTCATTTCACCTCCGGTCGAGGGTTGGACGTTCGTCGCGGGTGTGTCCTTGCCGTTGCCGCAGCGGGGAGGGTTCGTCGACAAGGCCGCGCCGCTTCTGACGCGTGTCGCCCGCGAATTTCGCTCCGTGCAGTATTTCGCAACTTTCCCGATCATCGACTTCTACGCCTGGGCGTGGTTCGAGAACGGCCAGCCGATGCGCGCTTCCGCCTTTGGCGAAGCGGCGCCTGTGTGGGACTCAGGCCGTCCGACCGCACGCGAACGGGAGTTAGGCCTGTCGACGTTGGAACTTCGCGGCATCGCCAATCGCCAAGGCGATATCGGCGGGGCGCTGCTGCTTCACCCGACCGAGTCGCACGTGCTCGGCATCGCAGGTGGTTGGGGCTTGAACCCGATGACGATCGAAGCGCTTGGCGGTCGACACAGCACCGGCTGGATCGCGCGCGCACCGCATGCGTGGCGTGCGGAACGTGTGCGCTCGGCGGCCTGAGAGACGGAAACGCGACTTAGATCGCGCTAACTCCGATCACAACAGATCCCGATTAGTGCCTTACCGAGCCTGCCGCCCGTAATCGTAATCCATGCGCGGCCCCGGCAACGGCGCCTGGCGTTGGGTATTCTGAGGTGCGCTGTCGGCGGAAGTATTGTCCGGCACGCTGCGTCTGGTGGTGGTATCCGGACCGCCTGTCGATCGCGTCGGCGGAATGAAGACGCGATCGCTCGCGCAAAGCTTTCTCGGATTTTCGTTCTGCCCGCATGATCGCGGCTGACCGTCTTTCGATAGGCAAAGGCGGACCTCTCTCAGCCCCTTCGAGCCGCAGACGACGGCAATCATATCAGGCTTGAAATTCGGATTGGCCTGCGCGAAGTCGCGGCGAATATCGTCAGGTGACGCGACCTGAGTCTCAAACGGGTTGCGGAAGCGCTGTGGAATGTTGATCCCGTCGAACAGGCGATGCGCCGTCGCGAAGTAGCGCGCTGGGTCCATTCCCGAGCACGTGCCATGCGCCCGGTATTCGTGAATGACGAGACCGCGGCTCGGCATGATGTCGAGCATGCTGGAGATGACGTTATCCGGCACGAAAGGACGCCGAGGCAGACGGCACTCGGAAGGATAGCCGTAATTGTATTGCGGCCAGAGCCCATGCAGGATGAACGAATAGCGCCGCCCATCGCGCCGGTTGCATTGCGCATCGTCGTCCTGGCCTTTTTCCGCGCAGTACGTCGGGCTCCACGAAAGAACGAGCGCGTAGTAGTCGAACTGTCCGGGCACGTCGCGGTCGCCGCCATTGCCGTAGCTGTTCCGGCCTCGATCCCTGTAGCCGTCGCCGCTGCTGTAGCCGTTGCCGCCGCCGTCCGAACGATTGTCGGCAGTCTCCGTGCGATCGGCTGAACTGGTCTGATTGCCCGTCGCGACGGACACATTCTGCTGCCGCGTCATATGCACGGCGAACCCCGCGATGAGCAGTAGAACGATGGCAGTCAGAAGCAGGTGCGGTTTCAGCATGTCATGGTCTCAAGCGGCACGGGGCCGGAAATAGAAACGAGCGAATGAATTTCTACGCAGGCTTCGCAGCCTTCGCAGCCAGCGCCGCAAGGATGCGCGCCCAGCTTCGCGCGCCCTTCTCGAAGCTCCGCATGTTGTACTTTTCGTTTGGCGAATGAATGCGGTCGTCGTCGAGGCCGAAGCCGATCAGCAAGCTGTCCATGCCGAGCGCATCACGGAAGGATGTGACGATCGGGATCGATGCTCCGCTGCCCATCAGCACGGCGGGCTTGCCCCATTCTTCTTCGAGCGCTTTCGCAGCCGCTTGCATCGAAGGGTCCGCAGTGTCGAAGCTCACCGCGCCGGAACCATGATGGCCAAGCCATGTCGCCGTGCAATCGGCGGGAAGCACGCTCTCGACATAGTCGTGCAGCGCCGTCATCACCTTGTCCGGGTCCTGTCCTGCGACGAGCCGGCACGTGATCTTCACCGACGCCTTTGCCGGAATGACCGTCTTCGATCCGATGCCCTGATAGCCGCCCGTCACGCCGTTGAACTCCAGCGTCGGACGCGACCAAAGTTGCTCGATGACCGATCGGCCTTTTTCACCTGCCGGCGTTTTGAGGCCGACCGAGCCGAGGAAGGCTTCGCCCGTCAAGCCGAGTGTTTTCCATTGCGCGAGCTGCTCCGGGGCTGGCTCCGTCACGCCGTCATAGAATCCCGGCACGGCGATGCGACCGTTGTCATCATGAAGCGCGGCCATGACTTTCGCCAGCGCGCGGATCGGATTCGTCACCGGCCCGCCGTAGATGCCGGAATGAAGATCGCGGCCCGGGCCGCTGATAACGAGCTCGTCGCCGACGAGACCGCGCAGCATCGTCGTGATCGCAGGCGTATCCTTATCCCATTGTCCGGTATCGCAGACGAGCACGAGATCGGCTTTCAGCTCATCGCCGTACTTGGCGAGAAATTCTGGGAGCGATGGCGAGCCGCATTCTTCCTCGCCTTCAATAAGCACCGACACGGCAATCGGAAGCTTTCCGGCGACCGTCATCCAGGCGCGGGCGGCTTCGAAGAAGGTCATCAGCTGACCTTTGTTGTCCTCCGCGCCGCGGGCGACGATCACCTCGCCGTTGTGCGGTTCGCTCGTAACGCGCGGCTCGAACGGCGGCGACTTCCAGAGATCGAGCGGATCGGCTGGCTGCACGTCGTAGTGCCCGTAGAAAAGAACATGTGGGATGCCGGGCTCGCGGTTCGTGCGGTCATGCGCGACGACCATTGGATGCCCGCTTGTTGGCACAACCTTAGCCTCAGCGAAGCCGATGTCTTTGAGTGTCGCGGCACACCAATCCGCGGCCTTGCGGCAACTTGCCTTGAACGCCGGATCGGTCGAAACGCTATCGATGCGCAAAAGCTCGAACAGCCGCTCGAGCCCGGCAGCTTTTGATTGACCAAGTGTATCGAGAACGGTTTCCAGCGCGGTCATCTTAGTAGACTTTCCAAAAGGCGAGCGAAGCCAGGAAGGCTTCAGCTAGGAATACGGAACTCCATTTGCTATGGCACGTCTCCTGACGCGGATCATGGCAGCATGAAGACCGCACCGGAGGTCTGATGGCACAGCCGGACACGGACGGCAAAAAGAAATGGGTTTACGCCTTTGCGCCGGGTCGCGCCGAGGGCGGCGCCGACATGTCGGAACTGCTGGGCGGCAAGGGCGCCAATCTTGCCGAGATGGCGACGCTGGGCTTGCCCGTTCCTCCCGGCTTCACGATTACGACCGAAGTTTGTGACGCTTTTTTCGCGGCCGGAAACAAGCTGCCCGAAGCATTGAAAGCCGATGTCACGAAGGCGCTCGACGAAGTCGGCACGACGGTCAACGCGCACTTCGGCGACTACAAGCGGCCGCTGCTGGTCTCCGTGCGTTCCGGCTCCCGCGCGTCGATGCCGGGCATGATGGATACGATCCTCAACCTCGGCCTCAACGACAAGACGGTCGAAGGTTTGGCCGCGTTGACAGGCGATTCACGCTTTGCCTTCGACAGCTACCGGCGCTTCATCCAGATGTACGGCGACGTCGTGCTCGGCGTCGATCACGGCGCGTTCGAGGACATTCTCGAGAACTTCAAGAACCTCAACGGATTTGCAGCCGACACCGATCTCGACGAAGAGTCCTGGCGCGAAATCATCGCCGACTACAAGGCCGCCATCGAGCGCGAGCACGGGAAACCCTTTCCGCAGGACACCGGCGAACAGCTTTGGGGCGCGATCGCTGCCGTGTTCAATTCGTGGCACAACCCGCGTGCGCAAACGTATCGCAGATTGCACGATATCCCGGATGATTGGGGCACCGCCGTCACGGTCCAGGCGATGGTGTTCGGCAACCTCGGCGACAACTCCGCGACCGGCGTCGCCTTCACGCGTAATCCCTCGACTGGCGAGCGTGAGATCTTCGGCGAGTATCTGCCGAATGCGCAGGGCGAGGATGTCGTCGCAGGCATACGCACGCCGCAGCCGCTGACGAGCAAAGGCGCCCGCGAGGCTCCGGGAACGGCACTCGAGTCCGCGATGCCTCGCGCATTCAACGAACTCAAGGAGATTTTCGATCGGCTCGAGCGGCACTATCACGACATGCAGGACGTGGAATTCACGGTTCAGCTCGGCACGCTCTGGATTTTGCAGACGCGATCCGGCAAGCGCACCACCGAGGCCGCGCTGAAGATTGCGGTCGATCTCGCAGCGGAAGGCTTGATCAGCCAGGACGAGGCTATTTTGCGCATCGAACCGGCGCAGCTCGATCAGCTTCTGCATCCGGCGATCGATCCGTCGGCGGAACACGATCTGATTGCGAAGGGATTGCCCGCGTCGCCCGGCGCGGCGTCCGGCGAAATCGTCTTTCATTCCGAAATGGCCGAAGCGCTCAAGGCCAAGGGACGCGATGTCATTCTGGTTCGCTCGGAGACGAGCCCGGAAGATGTGCAGGGCATGCACGCAGCCGTCGGCATCCTGACGGCGCGCGGTGGCATGACGAGCCACGCCGCCGTCGTCGCGCGCGGCATGGGACGGCCGTGCGTTTCCGGCGCAGGCACGCTGCGCATCGATACGAATGCTGGAACGATGCGCGCCGGGGCACGCATTTTCAAATCCGGCGACATCGTCTCGATCGACGGCAGCACCGGGCGCGTTTATGCGGGCAAGGCGAAGATGCTGCCGCCGCAACTTTCCGGCACGTTCGCGACCGTGATGCAGTGGGCCGACGGCGCGCGCCGCATGAAAGTCCGCACCAACGCGGACACGCCACGCGATGCGCGTCAGGCGCGCGAGTTCGGCGCCGAGGGCATCGGTCTCTGCCGCACCGAGCACATGTTCTTCGAGGAAGGCCGCATTCTCGCCGTGCGCGAGATGATCTGCGCCGAAGACGAGGAGGGGCGGCAGCAGGCGCTCGACAAGCTGCTTCCCGTTCAGCGCGCCGATTTCGAAGAACTGTTCGAGATCATGGCCGGGTTGCCGATCACGATCCGTCTGCTCGATCCGCCCTTGCATGAATTTCTTCCGCACGAGGATCGCGAGGCGGCGCAGGTCGCAGCCGCGCTGGGCATGGACCTGATGCGTCTTAAGGCGCGCGTGGCGGAGCTTGAAGAATTCAATCCGATGCTCGGCTTCCGTGGCTGCCGTCTCGGGATAAAATATCCCGAGATCACGCGCATGCAGGTGCGAGCTATCTTCGAGGCCGCGATCAACGCTCAGAAAAAAGCGGGCGATGCCGTGCGTCCGGAGGTGATGGTTCCGTTCGTCGCGTATCGCCGCGAGTTTGACGTTCTGCGCGAGGTCATTATCTCGACCGCCGAAGCTGTGCAGCGCGAAATGGGCGTCGAAATCCCCTACGACGTCGGCACGATGATCGAGCTGCCGCGCGCCGCGTTGAGAGCCGCCGACATTGCCCGCGGACCGGCGGGCGCGGACTTCTTCTCATTCGGTACGAACGACCTGACGCAAACCGCGCTTGGGCTCTCGCGCGACGATGCCGCGCCGATCCTCTCGAACTATCTCGAGCATGAAGTAATCTCGACGGACCCCTTCGTCACGATCGATCAGGGCGGCGTCGGTGAGCTTCTGAAAATTGGAGCCGAACGCGGCCGCGCCGTGAAGCCCGATCTCAAAACCGGCATCTGCGGCGAGCATGGCGGCGATCCGAAATCGATCGCATTTTTCGAAGGCATCGGCCTCGACTATATTTCCTGCTCGCCGTATCGCGTGCCGATCGCCCGCCTCGCTGCGGCCCAGGCCGCCATCCGGCTGCGCGACGCCAGCAAGCCTCAGCCTTCGCCAGAGCAAGAGTAGTCGCGCAAATTAGGCCGATGAATCACAACGGGCCATTCTGGTGACGATCGATATCGTCGAGGCTTGGCTGGCGCGGACGCGGGCCTTTGTTCTTCGGCAGGAACAACAGCCAGAGCACGACCGGCGGCACGAAGAAGCACCACGCCATCCAATAGGAATAGTCGCGGTTTTTGATGCCGGCCAGAATGGCCGCAAGCACAGACGCCGTAACGGCCGTCACGCCCCAAGCCACGATCCACTGCATCGCCATCGAACCCTCACTTCAATCCGCCGTCGCTGTCAGTTGGCGCAAACGCATCTGGCGACATTAGCCAGTTGGGCAGCGACTATGGCGAATTCATGCTTGAATTGTCGCCTGCTTCGGCGACGCGATGAAATCCAGTCCGAGATCGAGAACCGATGCCGAATGCGTCAGCGCGCCGACTGAAATCAGGTCAACGCCGGTTTGCGCGATTTCCGTCACGGTTTCAAGACTAACACCGCCCGAAGCCTCGGTAAGGCAGCGCCCACCGACAGTTGCCACGGCTTTCACAAGGTCAGCGGGCGTCATGTTATCGAGCAGGACGCAGTCGACTTTTTCCCGCATCACGATTTCGAGTTGCGCCAGCGTGTCGACCTCGACCTCGATTTTGGTCATGTGTCCGGCAGCAGCCTTTGCGGCTTTGATCGCGCTCGCTATGCCGCCTGCGGCGACGATGTGATTGTCCTTGATGAGTACAGCGTCGAAAAGCCCGACGCGATGATTGAAGCCGCCGCCACAGCGCACGGCATATTTCTCGAATGCGCGAAGTCCTGGCGTCGTCTTGCGCGTATCGACGATTTTCGCGTGCGTACCCGAAACCCGGTCGACGTACTGTCGCGTCAGCGTCGCGATGCCGGAGAGCCGGCCGAGAAAGTTCAGCGCGACGCGTTCGGCCGTGAGCAGTGCGCGTGCATTGCCCGAGACGCGCGCGATCACGGCTCCGGGCTTGACCGGCTCGCCATCGCCGATCTCGATCGTAAAATTTGTGTCCGGCGCGATGGCGCGAAAGGCAGCCTCCGCGAGCGCAAGACCCGCAACGACGCCAGGTTTGCGCGCGGCGATGACGGCGTTGGCCGTTGCGTTCGCCGCGACCGTTGCGTTCGTCGTGATATCGCCGGCGAGGCCGAGATCTTCATCGAGCGCAACGCGAATGGCGGCGTCGACGAGATTCTGCGGCAACGACGGCAGGCTGCGTGTCGAGCGGCTCATGGTCGGCACGCCGCTGCGGACACGCTGCGGGACGCACGCGGCGCCGCCTCGGTCGCTTTCAGATCATCCACCGTGATGAAGGTGCGTTTCGCGAATGCCGGATCGGCTGCAGGGTAATCGACGCGGAAATGACCGCCGCGGCTTTCCTTGCGCGCCAGCGCCGCCGCGGCAATCAGACGTGCGGTCAGGATCATATTCGAAAGCACCGTATCGTCGGCTGCTGACTCGTCGAGCTTCTTGAGAGCCGAAAGCGCCGCCTTCAGGCCCTTCGCGGAACGCTGAACGCCGACGTACTTCGTCATGATCGCGCGCAGCGTGTCGATGGCCTCGCTGCGTTGTTCGGGTGCCGACGCGCGGTTGCCGGGCACGCGGCGCGGGTGAACGAAATGCCCGACGCGATCGTGCGGCAGGTATGCGCGAATGTCGGCAGCTGCGCGCGCGCCAAAGACGACCGCTTCGAGCAATGAGTTCGATGCCAGACGATTAGCTCCGTGCAATCCGGTCGATGCGACTTCGCCGACGGCCCAGAGTCCGGCGAGGCTCGTGCGCCCGCGAAGATCGGTGGCGATGCCGCCCATGTGGTAGTGCTCCGCCGGCGCGACCGGGATCAAATCCTTGGCGGGATCGATACCCGCGCGCTGACAGTGACTCCAGACCGTCGGAAACTCGTCCTTGAAATGCATGCCGATCGCCTCGCGGCAATCGAGGAACACGCCGCGACCTGCGTTGAGTTCATTGAACACGCCGCGAGCCACGACATCACGCGGCGCAAGCTCGCCGCGCGGATCGATCGCCAGCATGAAGCGTTCGCCGAGGGAGTTGACGAGCGTCGCGCCTTCGCCGCGCAGCGCTTCCGTCGCGAGCGGTGCGGGATCGATCCCGGCATCGATCGCGGTCGGATGGAACTGCACGAATTCGGGATCGGCAATCACCGCGCCCGCGCGCGCCGCCATCGCGATGGCTTCGCCTTTTGCGTAGGACGGATTGGTGGTCAGCGCGAACAGCGCGCCGACGCCGCCGGTTGCCAGCACGATCGCGGATGCGGGCACGAAAACGTAGCTGCCGGTCCCGTGCGATCGCGATCTGATGAGGCGAATACCTTCGATCCGGTCGTTGTCCGCGATCAGGCCGTCCGCTTCATAGCCTTCGAGCACGCGGATCGATGGCGTGTTGCGCACCGCAGCGATGAGAGCCTGCATGATCGCGGCTCCGGCGCGGTCGCCAGACACGCGGACGACGCGCTTTTCCGAATGCGCCGCTTCCTTCGAGAGAACGTAATGCCCCTCAAGGTCGCGATCGAAGGGAACGCCATAGCTCAGCAGATCGCGGATGCGGTCCGGACCCTCATCGGCGACGACGTGTGCGACTTGCGTGTCGACGATGCCGCCGCCGGCTTCGATCGTGTCGGCTGCGTGTTTATCTGTGCTGTCGCCTTCGCCAACGGCAGCCGCGATGCCGCCCTGAGCCCACATGCTCGACGCACCCTCGCCGAGCGGCGCCGCCGCGATGACCGTCACCGGCAGCGGCGCGAGTTTGAGTGCGGTGAACAACCCCGCAAGCCCGGCCCCGATAATGACGACGTCGCCCGGGCCGGGCTTACCTTCGAAAGGGACGAAGGATCGTGCCTCCCGTTGTCTTTGTGCAGTCATTGCATCGCCTCCCCGTGAGCCGTCGCTCAAAAACTAATTGGTCAGGTTGACCATGCGCTCGACAGCGCGACGGGCTCGATGGGCAACATCGGGATCGACCGTCACCTCGTGACGCAAGTTGACGAGACTGTCGTAGATGTTCTCGAGGCTAATCCGCTTCATGTGCGGGCACAAATTGCATGGCCGGATGAAATCGACGTCCGGAACTTCGATCGCGACGTTCGATGCCATCGAGCATTCGGTGACGAGCATGACCTTCGGCGGGCGTTTGTCTTTCACCCACTGAATCATGCCCGACGTCGAGCCGGTGAAGTCCGCGGCGGCGATGACGTCCGGCGGGCATTCGGGGTGCGCGATGATCTTGAGGCCAGGCTCGGCCTCGCGCATCGTCTGAAGTTCTTCGCCCGTAAAACGCTCGTGCACCTCGCACGCGCCCTTCCAGGTGATGACTTCGACCTTGGTCTGCGACTGCACCCACTTCGCCAGGTACTGGTCAGGTATGCACAAAACGCGGGGCGCGCCGAGGCTTTCCACAACTTTCACGGCGTTGGACGACGTGCAGGTGATGTCACATTCGGCTTTGACGGCGGCGGAAGTGTTCACATAGGTCACGATTGGAACGCCGGGATAGGCTTCGCGGAGCATGCGAACGTCTTCCGGCGTGATCGAAGACGCGAGCGAACAGCCGGCGCGCATGTCCGGGATGAGCACGGTCTTGTCCGGCGACAGAAGCTTCGACGTTTCCGCCATGAAGTGCACGCCGGCCTGAACGATGATCTTCGCATCGACGCGTGCGGCTTCCTTCGCGAGCTGCAGGGAGTCGCCGCGAAAGTCCGCCACGCAATGAAAGATTTCGGGCGTCATGTAGTTGTGCGCGAGGATGACGGCGTTGCGCTGCTGCTTCAGCTCGTTGATCGACTTGATCAGCGGCGCGTAGTGCGGCCATTCCATCGGCGTCACGACGTGCTGAACGCGCGCATACATTGGCGCCATCTCGGCTTCGAGCGCCTTGGACCAGGAATAGGGGGGCACGGCTTTGGCGGCCGGATGCGATGCAGTGGCCGGTTTCGCCAGTCGCTCAAGGGTTTGAACCATTGACCCGTCTCCCGTAAGAGCGTATATACTCTTAGTGAGCATATACGGGATAAAAACAGCGTCGGCACAGCAAGCCGCATTTCACGTCATAGAAATGCTCTTCTAGAGCATTCTAGGGACGTTATTAACATAGTGGAGTTGAAAACAAATTTCCAGGGCGACGGTTCCGTCGACCCTGGATTTGTCATGACAGCGTCGTGCGGATCAGTTCCGAACCGGCGGAGCCGAAACTCTGACGCCCGGAGCCGGTCGCTCCAACAGAACCTCGCGGCGGAAGCGGAAGAGCTTTGCCGGACGACCGCCCGTTCTGGTTTTGACATCGCCCGTCGGCTCGACAAGGCCCGCGCCTTCGACCAACCGGCGAAAGTTCTGCTTATGCAGATGCGGTCCCAGAATGGCTTCGACGGTCTTCTGCAGTTCGTAAAGCGTGAATTCGTCCGGCATCAACTCGAATACGACCGGGCGGTATTTGATCTTCGATCGCGTCCGGCTGATCGCGGTCGCGAGAATACGCCGGTGATCGGACTGCATCGGAAGCCCGAGCTTCGGACGATCGGTCCATTCTCTCGCGGCGCTTCGGCCATCACGCAATGCTTCGTCCACGAGGCCCGCCTCGTAGAGCATTTCGAAGCGCTCGAGCACCTTTTCTTCGTCCCACGCCATGCCGTCGAGTCCGAAGCAAATGCGAACCCGGTCGGCTCTCGGGATGGGCGATGAGCCGGCCTTCGGAGCGCTGGGCTTCTCGGCCCAGGATTTGAGCCGCGGTTCGATCTCGTGCGCGATGATCTCGGGACGCCCGCGACGCCAGTCTTCCCAAGGAAAATACTGATACCAGCTCCGCCAGACGCCGTTCGTCAGCCCATGATGGCCGACAGCCTGGGTAAGAGCGAGATAACCGATCGATACGACATGCGGAGACGCATCGTCCGGTTCGGCGTGACGGCCGCGATCTGCGAACGTGTACAGCTGCTCTGCATAGCCAAGATCGAGCCCTGTCTGATTATGGACCCAGGCCCGCAGTCCGCTTTCAAGCGTACGATGTTCAATTGGATCGAAAGGACCAAATGGCAGGATGTCGGTGGCGCCGATCCGGTCCGGCTCGCCGCGCACGACGAGCGCGACAGGCTCATTCTCGGCGACTGCAACGATAGCCGCATTAAGGCCAATGCCGACCGACGGAGAAAGCTCCGTGTCGGTATCTGGAGTCCGATGAGCTGTCTCGGGCGTCGGCTTTCTCCGGCCTGAAAGTTCCATGTTCATCTAGTCTTCCCCGTGCTCCCCATGAGGCGAGCTAGTGGGCGATCGTGGCGATTTTCAGATGTCCTGCGCAACTAAAACCTACACTTCCGCCGCAAAATGGCCCGATTGTCAGAGGCGGCAAAGTGCTTTGAATTCAGCGACAAATCGGGCTTGGGCATCGCTAGTAGAATGCGGCGTGAGCCCCCTAAGTTCCCTGTCGATTACATCGGGAAGTTCCGGGCGGCCGAAAAAGCGTTTTGCCTCCTCGGGATCGAACCCGGCGAGCGTCACCGCTTCGTAGTACGCCGCGATCGTGTCGGCGCGCTTGATCGCGGAAATGACGTGGGCGTCCATTTGACCTAAGCCGAAGCGTTCGTGGATGGCGGCGAGCAGCTTCTGCTCGAAGGCCTTGTAGTCGAGTCCGATCGCCGCTTTGAACGGGCTGATTAAATCCCCGATGACATATTCAGGCGCGTCGTGGAGCAGCGCCGCGCACAACTCGCGCGCTCCGAATAGAGGCTCGATTGTCCGCACAATGTCTGTCACGACGAGACTATGCTGAGCGACGGAAAAAGCATGCTCGCCGACGGTCTGCCCGTTCCAGCGCGCGACGCGCGCAAGCCCGTGCGCGATATCTTCTATTTCGATATCGTCCGCCTTCGGATCAAGGAGATCGAGACGGCGGCCCGACAGCATCCGCTGCCATGCCCGCTTAGGAGACGTATGTTCGCCGCTCATAGGCCTTCGATCTTGAGTGACTTCTGCAGTTTGGCGCATGGCGCATGACGAAAGCAGGTCACGATGTGATCGTTGACCATGCCCGTCGATTGCATGAAGGCGTAGAGCGTCGTCGAGCCGACAAAACGGAAGCCTGCGTTCTTCAAAGCTTTGCTCATGCGTTTCGACGTGTCCGTTTCGGTCGGCGCATCCTTGAAAGACTGCAGCTTGTTGATGACCGGACGTCCGTCGATCAGTCCCCAAAGAAAATGCGAAAACGAAACTTTCTCGCTGAGCGCGAGATAAGCCTTCGCGTTCGAAATCGTCGCTTCGATCTTGGCGCGATTGCGAATGATGCCTTCATCGTTCATCAGCCGCGCGATGTCGCGTTCGCCGAAGCGCGCGATGCGCGCCGCATCGAAACCGTGAAACGCCTTGCGGAAGTTTTCGCGCTTCCGAAGGATCGTGATCCACGACAATCCCGCCTGAAAGCCTTCGAGAGTGAGTTTTTCGAACAGCGCGCGATCGTCGGTCATCGGGACGCCCCACTCATCGTCGTGGTAGCGCGCGTACTCCGTTCCCGTCGCTCCCGCCCAGGGACAGCGTTCGCGTTCGTCCTGCCGGCTCATGATGGCAATGCTGCCGAAGGCCGCGACGACGCCGATTTGCGATAACGCCTGAGCACGTCGGCATCGATGTCGATCGTCGTGCCGGCGGCGCGCAGACTCTGATTTTTGTCTTGAGCTTCGATGGCGCGATCGAGGCGAACCATCGCGAGCCCATGCAGTCCGTCGACCGTGCCGACCCGGCCGATGGCGACGTCGCCAAGATGGATCTCGGCTCCGGAGATCAGCGGCGCGGCGGCGGAGATTTTCACGACGCGCTTGCGCACGACGGTCTTGTTCTGCATTCGCGCGACGATTTCCTGTCCGACGTAGCAGCCTTTCGTGAAGGAGACGCCGTTGAAGAGATCGTAATCCGCTTCGTGCGGATAGGCGTCGCCGAACTCGAAATCCTTGCCCGCTTCGGGAACGCCGAGGCGGACTCGTAAGGCGTCGTAATCGATATGCGCCAGCTCGACGACCTGCGCGTCGGCCGGCGGCGGCGATTGCATCAGCCAGCGGAGGCCCATCGCCGGATGGCGCGGGTCGTTGAATTGGACGCACGCGCGCGTCGCCGACAGAGCGGCGGCGCCGTCGTCCCAGACGGCGTAGACGGCAAAGCCCGGCGAGGCGTCGGTGATCGCGACATCGGCGCGGAGCTTATACATCGTCAGGCGCTTGACGAGATCGGCGGCCTTGGCGGCGGCAACGTCGAGAAGATACCCCGTCTCCGTGCGGACGATGAAGAAATCGAACAGGATTTTGCCTTGCGGCGACAGCAGCCCCGCGAAGCGCGCTTCGCCCGCGTTCAACCCCTCGATTTCGTTGGTGACGAGGCTCTGCAACAATTTTTCGCTGTCGGGGCCATCGACGCGAACGACGCCGCGGTCGGTAAGTCGCGCGATCTTTACGCTGGACATTAGCGTTCGCCTCGATTGCAAACAGAGTGAGAGTTACGTATGCGGGGTTCAAGCCGAAGGCAAGTGTGAGGAGCGCCGGCAAAAATGGCCGATACATTCGATGTCTTGATCCGTGGCGCGACAGTCGTCAACCATGACGGGGAGGGCGTCCGCGATATCGCGATTTCGGGCGGCAGGATTGCGGAAATCGGCGACCTTGGCTCGGCCGGCGCGGCTGAAATCATCGACGCGGCGGGCCTGCATATTCTGCCGGGGGTCATCGATACCCAGGTGCATTTCCGCGAGCCGGGCTTGACGCATAAAGAAGATCTCGAGACGGGGAGCCGAGCGGCGGTTGCTGGCGGCGTGACGGCCGTTTTCGAGATGCCGAACACGAAGCCTTTGACGACGACGGAAGACACGTTGGCCGACAAGGTCCGCAGCGCGCGTCATCGCATGTTCTGCGATTTCGCATTTTTCGTCGGCGGCACGCGCGACAACATCGCGGAAATTCCGAAGCTCGAAAAGCTCGAAGCCGCGGCCGGCATGAAAGTCTTCATGGGCTCGTCCACCGGCGACCTTCTGGTTGACGAGGAAGACGCGCTCGATCGCATCATCGCCAGAATTTCGCGGCGCGCGTCGTTTCATGCCGAGGATGAAGACCGCCTCAAGGCGCGAATGCATCTCCGCCGCAAGGGGGATCCGTCTTCGCACCCCGAGTGGCGCGATCCGGAGGCGGCGCTGATCGCGACGAAGCGGCTCGTCGGTCTCGCCGAAAAGCACGGCAAGCGCGTGCATGTGCTGCACGTCTCGACGGCGGAGGAAATGGAGTTCCTGCGCAATCACAAATCCTACGCCACGGTCGAAGTCACGCCGCATCATCTGACGCTGCAGGCGCCCGAATGCTACGAGCGCCTCGGCGCCTACGCACAGATGAACCCGCCGGTTCGCGACGCGCGCCACCGGGCGGCGATATGGCATGCGCTGCAGTCTGGCGTGGTGGACGTTCTGGGCTCCGATCACGCGCCGCACACGCGCGAAGAAAAAGAGCACACCTATCCCGACACGCATTCTGGCATGACGGGCGTGCAGACGCTGGTGCCGACGATGCTCGATCATGTGAATGCAGGGCGGCTGTCGCTGCAGCGTCTGGTCGATTTGACCAGCCACGGGCCACAACGACTGTTCGGCATCAGGAACAAGGGGCGGATCGCCGTCGGCTACGATGCCGACCTGACCGTGGTCGATTTGAAGCGCCGGGTCCGGATATCGAACGACTGGATCGAAAGCCGCTGCGGCTGGACGCCATACGACGGCGCAACGGTGACGGGATGGCCGGTAGGCACGTTCGTGCGCGGTCACAAGGCCATGTGGGAGGGCGAAATCAACGGGCCCGCGCGTGGCGAGCCCGTTCAGTTCCTCGAAGGCTTCGTTCGCTGAGGCAAGCGCGCGAAGCGGACGGCATCAGCCTTCGCTGCCGGCCTTCGCGACGCGTGCGAGACCAGCGGGCAGCCGCTTCAACACGTGCACGGTCGTCCCGACGCCCGCGATCGAAGCAAGGTGCGTGACGTTGCCGTTCGTCATGCGGATGCAGCCCGACGATGTCGCCGTGCCGATGGAGCTGACGTCGTTGGTGCCGTGGATGCGATAGAGCGTGCTGCCGAGATAGAGCGCCATCGCGCCCAGCGGATTGCGCACGCCGCCCTGCATGTGAACCGGAAGTCCGGGCTTGCGCGCGCGCATCTCCGCCGGCGGATACCAGTCGGGCCATGCGACCTTGCGCGAGATCTTTTCAACGCCCGACCACGCGAAGCCCTGCTTGCCGACAGCGATCGGATAGCGATACGCCGTCGTCGAGGAGAGAACGTAGTAGAGGCGGCGTCCGGCCGTATCGATGACGATCGAACCGGCGGCGTAGCTGTTCGGGAACGACACCTTGGGAGGAGCGACGGCCGAGATATTCGGTCTGCCGCCGCCCGTCAGCGTGCCTTCGCTTGCCGATGAGCGCGCGTTGTCGTCGTCTTCGTCATCGCGTCCGCTGTTTTGCGGGCGATCCCAGTCCCAGCCCATTCCGAACAGCGGTTGCGGCGCCCGCTCGGCGCGCTGGCTGCTACGCTTCTGCTTTTTGGGGGGAACGTATCCGTAGTTTTGCTGGAATGGATGGAAGGCTTGCGCCGGTGCGGCGACGGCGCAGCTCAAAATAGCGGCTGCAAGAATACTCATACGCGTCATCAAACAAACCCTTGCTTTGCGTCTCGCTTGTAGCGGCACGCAATAAAGCAAAAGAAGACGCGGTGGCCACCCCTCTGCGGCAATTCGCAGTCAATCAGAAATTGCAGCCTGATTTCGGCGCACCGTCATTCGATGCGCTTGAACATCAGCCAATTGCCGTCGGCGGCAATGACGACGCACCACCACATCCAGCGCTTTTTATCATGCATCTCAGCGGCTTTCGCCGGACTGACGAGCCGATAGAGGTCGACTTCCTCAGCCGGCGTCAGCTTGTCGAGCGGACGCTCGGCCAGATAAGGCCAGATGTAGAGCAGGTTGTTCTCGATGTCGCTGCCGAAAGGCTTTGCCGCGGGTGGCATGTTCAGAAGCTCGATCAGGTTCGCGAGAATCTCCTGTCCCTTGCCATCGGCGGACTGTGTTTTGAGCGCCGCGATCGGATCGGTAGCACCGGGTGCGCCGATATCCGGCGTCCTGCCGCTCATTTCGAACACCGCCTTCAACTCGTCGATATTTCCCGAGCGCGCCGCCGTCAGAATGGCGTCTCGCAGATCGGCGACGTGCTCGGGAAGTTTTGGAGCTTGCACGCTTTCCCCAGCCGCAGCTCGCGAGACGTGGACAAGAGCAATGGGCGTCACTACGAGTAGAATCAGAAGTGCACGACTAATCATCGGAGCGGAGGCGTATCGGCGCAGCCGGGATCGTCTCGCCTGCGAGGAGAGTTTACTTGATGAGCGTTCCAGCATAGTCACCGAACCAATCACTTCCACCTGAGGCTCAAGACATCGCGCAGCCGGGTAACGGTCAGCGCAAACTCCACTCCCGGACGCGAGCACGCCCGCCTTGATGGACTATATTCCCAATCCCCTCATTATCCCTATCGGCATCATTGTCGGGATTCTCATCGCGGCGCCTGTTGGGCCTGTCAACGTGCTGTGCATTCAGCGCGCGATCGAACGCGGATTCTGGGGCGGCATCGCAGCCGGCATCGGATCGGTGTTGGGTGATGGTCTCATCGCACTCTGTGCTGGGCTTGGCGTTGGAACGATTTCGGGCGCAGTCGAAACACATCGAGCGATCATTCAGGCGCTCGGCGGAGTGGCGTTGATTGCGTTCGGCGCGCGCCTCTACTTCACGTCGCCACGGCTACGGATCGTCTCGGAAGCCGAGGGCTCATCCGAAAGCCTCAGGGATTTCGTCTGGGACATTCCGCAGACGTTCTTTCTCACGATTACGAATCCGGGAGCGGTGCTCGGGCTCTTCGCCGTCTTCGGCGGCGTCAGCACCTTCGTTGAAGTTCATTCCACGATCGACGTTCTGCTGATGGTGGCGGCGATCGTCGGTGGCAGCATGCTGTGGTGGATCACGCTGTCACACATCATCAGCCGCTATCGTCACCGGATCGACTTGCGCACGCTGGCGTTCGTCAACCGGATCGCGGGACTGCTGCTCGGCAGTTTCGGCGCGATCCTTATCGCGGAAGTGATCTGGAAGGGCGGAAGTTTCTGACCAGCGCTTCGTGGCTGACGCGAGCGATTACTGGTCGCGGCGCGTGAGCGTGAATTCGCCTTCGACGACGCGCTTTTCAAGTCCGCGCGTCAGATGAATGACCGCGTCTTCCCCGTAAATCGCGACGAGATCGGTAAGCGCCGTGAACAACGCGGCATACGCCATCTGCTGCGGTTCGACCCCCGTGTCGACGCCCTCATCCCAAGCGGCCAAAATCAGATCGAGCGCCTTGAGCGTCGGGTTTTTGGTGTCGATGTCTTCGAAACACTGCATACAATTTCCAGCCCGTTGCCCGCCCGTTGCGGGCGGTTCCCCTAACGGAGATTGTGGACTAGCACGAGCCTCGACGGAAGTTCTAAGCGGCCACAATTCACAGTAAACCCGCCGTTCAGCAACATCTGTCGCGCTGCGGTGCACGCGTGCGTCAGGGAAAGGCCTTGAGCAAGCCTTCCGAAAGCGACGAGCCTTCCGAGAGAAATCGCGTGATCGCGGTCTGCGCCGAAGGGCTGCACGTATTATAGGTGCGGCTGTAGCTGCGATAACCTTGATTGAACGCACGTGTGAGCTTGGCGCGGCGAAGTGCGCTCGAACCTTCCGCATCCATCAGGTCGCGCATCCGGTCGCGCCAGTACTGGCCCTCGTTGGCGCCGCATAGCTCGCGCAGATAGTGAATCGCGCCGAGAATTTCCGAGAGACGGAGCAGGCGGTCGTCGTACGGCTTAACGTCGGGCGCGGCCGTTGCGGCATTTGCGGTCAACCCTAGCGTGCCGAACGCGAGAAGAACCGCCAGAACGGCGTTCCGGCACATGCCGCCAAGCGGAGCTTTTCTGACTGACCGTTGCATCGCGATTGCGCTTAAATCAGATTCTGGGCCGGCGGACGGCGGCATTCTTATAAAATATTCCGATGAGACGCGAAGGGCTTCGCAATGTGCTCCCGCTACAGTCTGATCTGCTCGCCGGACGACCTCTGCCGGGCGTTCGGATGCTTTGAGGTCGAGGATTTTCCGCCCCGCTACAACATCGCGCCGTCGCAGCCGGTCCTCATTCTCAGGGCGAGCGTCAAGGGCGGGCAGGAATTCCAGCTGGTGCGCTGGGGCCTCATTCCGTCATGGAGCAAGGACCCGGCGAAATTGAGCATGCTCGTCAATGCCCGTGCCGAGACGGCGGCTGAGAAGCCTTCGTTCCGGGGAGCGATGCGCCATCGCCGCTGTCTCATTCCGACGACCGGCTACTACGAGTGGACCGGCGGGCGCGGCTCGCGGCAGCCCCATCTCATCAAAGTAGCCGACCGTCCCGTTTTCGCGATGGCCGGGCTTTGGGAGGGCTGGCTCGGCGCCGATGGCAGCGAAATCGAGACGATGGCGATCCTCACCACGGCGGCGAACGCCGACGTCGCCTCCATCCATGACCGCATGCCGGTGATTATTGCGCCAGAGCATTACGAGCGTTGGCTCGATTGCAGTTCCGGCAGCGAGAATGGAGTTCTGGACTTGCTTGGGCCGCCACCCACAGGACGCATGACCGTCATGGCCATCAACCCGAAGCTGAATGACCCTCGCGCTGAAGGGCCTGACCTGCATCAGTCGCCGAACCCGACGCTTCTTTAGAATAGCTGGGCCGGGACGCTGCCACGCCCTCGGGACGAGATTTTGGGCGTCTCCGGTAACCATGCCGACTCGCGGTGCCGCGCATTCGCCGCTAAACTCCATTAGGTCAAGAGCTTGACGATATCCGCTCGTATCAACGGCGCGGTCGAGGGTGATGTTGGTGCGTTGAGAGCGCGCGCGTGATGGGAGACGAGGTAATGGCATACAGGGGCGAGGATCTTGATCTCAGGACTCCGCAGACGTGGACGGGCACTCCGGCGGAACTCGTAACGCCTGCCGAGATGCAGGCGGCGCAGAACGGAAAGCGCGGCGTCTATCGCGCCGGTCCGATCCTCGTCGACGAAACGGTGCTCGCCTGCTGCAATCTCGCCTACGACGTTGCTGTCGCCCATCGCGCCGGCGAAGTCCGCATCGAGCATCTCCTCAACGCGATGACGCGTATCGATGCCGCGATCGCATCGCTCGAGGCGCGCGGCATCCGCGTGCCGTCGCTCCGGCGCGAGACGGCGGCGATCGTTGCGGGAGACATTCCGCCCGCCGGCGGCAACGGCTCCGTGTCGCCGCGACGTTCGGACGAATTCGCCGATCTGCTGCGCCTCGCTGCCGCGTCTGCGAGCCGTCGCAATTCCGAGGCCGACGTCGATGACCTTCTGCAAGTGCTGCTCGATCATCGCTCTGATTTGCCGGGCTCCGATATCATACTGCGCTTTGCAGCGCGCGCTCCGCTGCGCGACGTCAGCGAGCCATTGCCGCCCTTGACGCGATCCAACGCCGATCTGCGCTACACGGCATCGAGCGGTGTTCGCTACGTTTCGGACCAGACGCGGTCTTATCGCGGCGACAGCTTGGGAAGCCCCACCGATGCGCTGCAGAATTCGCGCATCGAGGCGCTCGAGCAAATGGTTCGCGCTCTGAGCCAGGATTTTTCCAACGAACGCCACATCATCTCGGGCCTTGTGCGGGATCTCGGACGCGACGCGCAAGCGCATCAGGGCGACCAGGACCACCGCCAGAGCGTCCTGCTGGATCGCATCGGAACGCTGGAACAAGCGGTGCTTGAAACGCGCGGCGCATCCGTGCCCTCCGACCAATCCCTCGTTACCAAGCTCGAGGATATCGAGGCGGGCCTCGAACTCCGTTTGCAGGAGATGTCGCAATCCTGGAGCGTGCTCTCGCAGCGACTGCAGGACCTCGAAGGCTCCATTCGTGAGCAAGCGCCGTCCAATGGCGCAACCGTGGAGGAGCTGCGCAACGCCGTCGATCTGAAGCCGATTTCGAGCCGCCTCGACATCATCGAGGAAGCGCTTCTCGGTGATCAGCAGCGTCGCGGCGACAGCAGCGGCGAACTCGGCGAACGCTTCGACAAGCTGCATGGCGACGTGCAGCGTGCGCTGTCGACGACGACGGACGGCGGCCGCCTCGAAACGCTGGTTGCCGGTCTCGAACACATCAACGGCCTCGCCAACAGGCTCGACGATCAGCATCGCATGGTCGCGCAGGTCACCACGAACCTCGCCGAACGCGTCGCGGGTGTCGAGCGCGCCCTGACGGGCGAGATCGAAACGGCGGCCGCAAAATATCAGGCGTACGCGAACGATCTCTCCGAGCTGCACGATGCGCTGATGAAGCTCAACCAGAACCAGCACACGCTCGCCGGATCGATGGACCAGTGGCGAACCGACTCCGCGACCGATGTCGCCAACATTCTGAACCGGATCGCCGAGGTCGATCGCGACGCGGCGCTGCCGGTCGAGACGCTCAATCAGATCAACGCCCACATGGACACGATGAACCGTTTCGTCGTGGCACGATACCAGCGCCGGCACGGCTTCTGGTACTGGCTGTTCGGCACCGACGACTGGATGGGCGCAAGCTGGCCTTCCAGAAAAGAGCCGGAAACGCCAGCCTGAGACTCGTTTTGGTGCAGGATAGAGTGAAGCGTTAAGCAGCCAGCGTCGGCGTGTGTTCGCCGTTAACCGCGCTGGCACGGACCGTGCGTCGCCGCGTGCTGACAGTTCAATCCAGCACGCCCGGACGCCATGACAATTCATACGCATTTCGCCAGCTCGCCACGTCTCGCCGACATTCTTTCTCCCGACCGCAACAGCTTCGGCGTCCTGCGCTTCGCGATGGCGACGCTGGTGCTCGTCTCGCACAGCTACCTCTACGCAGCGGGAACGTCGGCAGCGGAGCCGCTGCAACCTTGGCTCGGCCGCTCGCTTGGCGAATGTGCCGTACGCGTCTTCTTCATCCTGAGTGGCGTGATGGTCGCACAAAGCTTCGATCGCAGCCGCAGCCTTGTCGATTTCACCGTCGCGCGCGGGCTGCGGATTTTTCCGGCGTTGATCGTCTGCGTGCTTGCCGTCGCGTTCGTGCTCGGACCTGTCGTCTCGACGCTGCCGGCCGGCGCGTACTTCAAAAGCACGGAACTCTACGGCTACGTCGTCAAGACGCTGACGCTCGCAACCGGCTCCGCGCCGCTGCCGGGAGTTTTTGAAACGAATGCCTATGCGGACTACGTCAACTCGTCCTTGTGGACGCTGAAATACGAAGTGGCTTGCTACGTCGCGCTCGGCCTGCTCGGCATTGCGGGCCTGTTCGACGAGAAGCTTCGCTGGTTCGCGGCTGCCGGTCTTGGCGCAATCGTCGCGACCGTCTCGCTATCGCTGCCGGCCAATCCGGACGACTACGGCTTTACGCAGAACCTCCGCTACTTCGTCGTTTACTTCTACGGTGGCGTGCTGGCCTATCTGTTGCGCGACTATCTGCGGATATCCGCCGCGCTGCTGCTGCCGCTGTTTCTGATTTTTGTCGCCTCCGTGCAGACGTCGTTCGCGGAAGTGGGTGCCATGCTCTTTCTCGGTTACGGCGCACTGTGGGCTGCGACGAAAACCTGGGGACCGCTGCGCGGGCTCTGCAATCGCACCGACGCATCGTTCGGCATCTACATCTTTGCCGGTCCCGTCCAGCAGGCGCTTCTCTGGCTGTTCCCCGCGATATCACCGGTCGTGCTGACGCTGGTTGCGTTCGCAATCGTGCTGCCGCTGGCGATCGCATCGTGGCGCTTCGTTGAAAAGCCTTCGCTGCGGCTGAGGCCGGTTGTAACGAACTGGATCAGGACAGCGGGGCGGCGCGCGCTGCCGATCTCCGGCTGATCCCGCCCGTGTTCACCAACTTCCGATCACCCACTGAAAATGGCCAACAAGGGGTTGTGCCTGACCGCCCGTCCGTGTTTTGATTAAGGAAGTGTTAACGGGCGTCAGGGTGCGAGGATGTTGCGTCGGTATCTGATCGTGAACGGAACGCTGACCGTTCTGATGTACGGCGCCGTCTGGGCCTTCGCGCCGTCCGTCCCGCACCTCGTCCAGTCGGCGCAATCGTCGTTCAAGACGTTCGCCATCGATAGCCCGCTGTTGCGACCGGTCGTGGATCGCATCATCGTCGGACGCTGAGAATTTCAAGATTTCAATCGCGCGGCGCGGCCGCTCGCGCCAATCTGTCGTTGATGGCTTCGCCGAGACCGTGAGCCGGAATGGGCGTGACGGCGATGGTCGCTGCGCCGCTGCCGTCGAGCTTGCGTAGCGCCGCGAACAGGTTCGCCGCCGCCTCGATCAGATCGCCGGACGGACTGATGTTGATCGTTGCCTTTGCAGGATGCTGCTCGACCGCGCCGAAGGCGAGCACCGCTTCGTGCGGTTCCCACGCCGTGGCATTCAATCGAATTCTGCTGTTCGGCGCGTAATGGCTTCTGAGCTGACCGGGCGAGGTCAGATGCTCGCCGCTCTCGCTGGCGCGCGCGATTTTCTCGCCGAGGACCTTCTCGATCGCGTCCGCGGAAATCGCGCCTGGTCTGAGCAGAACGGGAGCCGCGCCCGTGAGGCTGACGACGGTCGATTCCAGCCCGCGCGGCGTTTGCCCGGCGTCGAGAATGACAGCGGCTCTGTCGCCGAGATCCGCCGCGACGTGCTCGGCACGCGTTGCGCTGACATGGCCTGACAGATTGGCGGAGGGAGCGGCGATCGGCCGTTGCGCGGCCTTGAGCAACTGGCGCGCAACCGGATGATCCGGAGACCTGAGCGCCACTGTCGGCAAGCCCGCGGAAACAAGATCGCTGACGTCCGTCGTCTCGATGCGTGGCACGACGAGCGTCAGAGGCCCCGGCCAGAAAGCTTCCGTCAGCCGCCGCGCCGTTGCCGAGAACGATCCGATGATGACAGCCTGTTCCAACCCGAGCACGTGGACGATCAGCGGATTGAACGACGGCCGTCCCTTGGCGGCAAAAACGCGCGCCACGGCTTCTCCGTTGGTCGCGTCCGCCCCGAGGCCGTAGACCGTTTCTGTCGGAAATGCCACGAGGGCGCCCGAGCGGAGCAGACCGCCGGCTTCCTCGATCCATTCCGCGTTCGCAGGCACGATCCTGCCTTGCATTCGTCCATCACCCGGTTTGCTACGGCTTCGCATCAAGCATAGTGTTCGGCAAACACGCAGAGGCCCGAGACACCACCCATGACTTATCAGGCTCCAGTAGACGACATCGTTTTCGCGCTCAAGACGGCAGCTGGTTTCGATGATCTTCTTCGTCGCGGGCTTTATGCCGGGCTCGATGCCGAAACGATACGGGCCGTCATCGAAGAAGCCGGAAACTTCGGCGCCGAAGTCTTAGCACCGCTCAATGCGCCAGGCGACAAGACGGGATCGAAATTTTCCGCAGGCTCCGTCACGACGCCGCCCGGTTTTCGCGATGCGTACCGGCAATTCGCGGAAGGCGGCTGGAGCTCGTTGCCCTGCGCCGAGGAGTTTGGCGGGCAGGGCTTGCCGGAGATCGTCTCGGCGGCGGTGGGCGAGATATGGAACGCATCGAACGTCTCGTTCGGGCTCTGTCCGTTGCTGACGCAGGGCGCGATCCACGCCATCGAGGCGGGCGGCTCCGACGCGATCAAAGCCAAATATCTGCCGAACATGGTGGCGGGCAAATGGACCGGCACGATGAACCTGACCGAGCCGCACGCAGGCTCTGATCTCGGGCCGCTCACGACGCGCGCCGTGCCGCAGGATGATGGAACGTACCGCATCACCGGCACAAAGATTTTCATCACCTACGGCGAGCACGACATGGCGGAGAATATCATCCACCTCGTGCTCGCGCGCCGCCCCGACGCGCCGGCCGGAACGCGCGGCATCTCGCTGTTCCTCGTTCCGAAGTTTCTCGTCAACGACGACGGATCGCTCGGCGAACGCAACGACGTCGTCTGCGCCGGGGTCGAGCATAAGCTCGGCATCATGGCCAGCCCGACGTGCGTGATGAAATTCGGAGAGAACGGCGGCGCGACGGGTTATCTGATCGGCGAGGAAAATCGCGGCCTCGCGACCATGTTCGTGATGATGAACGCGGCGCGGCTGGGCGTCGGCCTGCAAGGCGTGGGCGTGGCCGAACGCGCGACGCAGCACGCGATCGCCTATGCCAGGGAGCGCCGCCAGGGCAAAAGCCTCGCGTCGAATGGATCGAGCGGCATGAGCCCGATCATCGAGCACGCCGACATTCGCCGCATGCTGTTGACGATGAAAGCGCTGACGCAAGCCGCGCGCATGATCTGTTTCGCGACGGCGCGAGAGCACGACATCGCGCGTCTGTCGAACGATCCATCCGAGCGCAAGGCCGCGCTCGACAAGGCGGCGCTGCTGACGCCCCTCGCCAAAGCGTTCTCGACCGATATCGCCAATGAGGTCGCGTCGCTCGGCGTGCAGGTGCATGGCGGCATGGGCTTCGTCGAAGAAACCGGTGCCGCGCAGTATCTTCGCGATGCGCGCATCCTGCCGATCTACGAAGGCACCAACGGCATTCAGGCGATCGACCTCGTCACGCGCAAACTGCCGCTCGCAAACGGCGGCGTGGTGAGCGCGTACCTTGCCGAGCGTGCGGACGTCATCGCGAAAGTCCGCGCCTCCAACCGGCCCGAGTTCGGGCGCATGGCGCAGCGGCTGACCGAAGCGCTCACCGGCCTTCAAACCGCAACGCTGTGGATGGGCCTGATGTTGAAAAGCGAGCCCGAGGCTGCGCTGGCGTCGGCGACGCCCTATCTGCGCCTGATGAGCCTGACGGCAGGGGGCACTTATCTCGCGAAGGGTGCGCTGTCCGAGGATGCTTCGTCGCCGCGCGTCGCGCTCGCGCGCTTCTTCGCGGAAAATCTGCTGACCGAAGCTGCAGGGCTTTCCGAAACCGTGCAAGGGGGTGCTCAGTCCGTGCTCGTCGATGCACACGGGCCGCTTTTCGCATGACGGGCGACGTCGAAATTTCAGTCGCCGAGGGCGTCCAGGTTTTGCGCCTGACGCGGCCAACAAAAAAGAACGCGCTGACCAGCGCCATGTATGGAGACCTGTGCGACGCCTTCGACCGAGGCGATAACGATCCCGCGATTGCCGTCCATCTGATCACGGGCTCGGCCGGTGTCTTTACCGCTGGGAACGATCTCGGTGATTTTCTGGCAACCGCACAGGGCACCGGCGATCTCGGCGCCAACGTGCGCCGTTTCGTTTATCTGCTGCCCATGATCCGCAAGCCGCTGATCGCAGCGGTCGACGGCGTGGCAATCGGCGTCGGAACGACCATGCTGTTTCAGTGCGATCTCGTTTACGCAACGCCGTCATCGACGTTCGCAACGCCCTTCCTAAGTCTCGGTCTCGTTCCGGAAGCCGGATCTAGCGTGCTCATGCCCCGTCGCATGGGCTATGCGCGCGCCTTTGAAATGCTGGCGCTGGGTGAAACATATTCTGCCGAGCAGGCCGTGCACGCGGGGTTCGTCAACAAAATCGTTTCGTTCGATAGGCTCGAAGAGACGGCTTTGACGGCGGCGCGGCGGCTCGCAAGTATGCCGCCCGAAGCTCTCGCGGTGACGCGCAGCCTCATGCGCGGCAATACTGCCGAGATTTTACAGCAAACGGACAAAGAGGTCGTCGCCTTCCGCGAGCGGTTGTCTTCGCCCGAAGCGCTCGAGGCATTTACCGCGTTTCTTGAAAAACGATCCCCCAATTTCCGCAAACCTGTGTAGCGCACTCTTACGCCCGAGCCTGCGGCGCGCTAGCATGCCCCCCGATCGCGCTTCAAAACGAGAGAACAAGAATGGCGTCGCTCAAGGGCAAAACCCTCTTTGTCACGGGCGCGAGTCGCGGCATCGGACTGGCGATCGCGAAACGCGCGGCGCGTGACGGCGCCAACATCGCGATCGTCGCGAAGACATCCGATCCCAACCCCAAGCTCGAAGGCACGATCCATACCGCTGCGAAAGAGATCGAGGACGCCGGCGGCAAGGCGTTGGCCATCGCCTGCGATATTCGCCGCGAAGACGAGGTTCAGCGCGCCGTCGAGCAGACAGTTTCCACGTTCGGCGGCATCGATATTTGCGTCAATAACGCCAGCGCGATTTCCCTGACGCCGATCGACAAAACGGACATCAAGCGTTTCGATCTGATGTTCGGCGTCAACACGCGCGGAACGTTTCTCGTTTCGCAAGCGTGCCTGCCGCATCTCAGAAAAGCGAAAAACCCGCACATTCTGACGTTGTCGCCGCCGCTCGACATGAAGGCGCAGTGGTTCTCGGGTCACGTCGCTTATTCGATCGCGAAGTACGGAATGAGCCTTTGCGTGCTCGGCCTCGCCGATGAATTGAAAAGCGACGGTATCGCCGTCAACGCCCTCTGGCCGCGCACTGCCATCGCGACGGCCGCCGTACGCAACATCCTGGGCGGCGATAAGATGATGCACATGAGCCGCTCTCCCGAGATCGTCGCCGACGCCGCTCACCTTGTTTTTCAGCAACCGGCGAAGGCGTTCACCGGCAATTTTCTCATCGACGATACATTCCTTCATTCCGTTGGCGGCGTCACGGATTTCGAAAAATATCGCGTCGATCCATCGGTGCCATTGGCGCCCGACTTTTTCGTTCCGGCCGATAGTAGACCGCCGCCCGGCGTGACGGTGGCCCCGTACTCGAACCTCAGCTGATTACACGGCAAAAAAATATCAAGAAACGGCAGGCTTCATGACCACGCTTCTCATAACGCATCCGGCCTTTCTCAATCACGAAACCGGCGAGGGCCATCCCGAACGTCCCGACAGGATGCGTGCGATCGACAAGTTTTTGAGCGACGCCAGCTTTGCCAAATTGGATCGCAAGCTAGCGCCGTTGCGGGACGACGATCTGGACTTCGTCGCGCTGGCGCATCGGCAGGACTACGTGCAGGGGCTCAAGCGGTTCGCCGAAACGGTCAAGGAAGGCCAGCACCACATCGATGGCGACACGGTCGTGTCGCCCGGCAGTTGGGAAGCGGCACGCCGTGCCGTCGGTGCCGGGCTCGACGCCGTCGACCATGTCGTCAGCGGTGCGGCCGCTAACGCCTTTTGCCAGGTCCGCCCTCCGGGGCACCACGCCGAGAGCAATCTCGCGATGGGATTTTGTCTGTTCAACAACATCGCGGTCGCCGCGCACTATGCACGTGCGAAGCACGGCGTCGAACGCGTCGCGGTCGTCGATTTCGACGTCCATCACGGCAACGGCACGCAGGAAATATTCTGGTCGAACAAAAATTTGTTTTACGGTTCGACGCACCAGATGCCGCTATTTCCAGGAACTGGCGCATTGCAGGAGACGGGTGCCGGCAATATCTTCAACGCGCCCCTCAGGGCAGGCGACGGCCGCTATCATTTCGAGGAGGCGTTCCGAGATCGAATTCTGGCGCCGCTCCATAATTTTGCGCCAGACCTGATTATGATCTCGGCCGGATTCGACGGGCATCAGCGCGACCCGCTCGGCGGGCTGGAACTCGTCGAGGATGATTTTCGCTGGGCGACCGACGCGGTGGCGGAGGTCGCACGCCGTCATGCAAATGGCCGACTCGTATCGATTCTCGAGGGCGGGTATGATCTCAGGGGACTCGCGCAATCCGTCGCAGTACACGTCTCGGCGTTGATGCAGGCCGGCTCCTGAGTAAAAGACGCTAACGCCAACACGATAGAGCCGCAGGGCAAAATTCATGACCGAACCGAAAGTACCGGCCAAGACGCTCGACGACATCAAGGCGATGACGTTCGAGCGCGCGCTCAAAGAACTCGAAGCGATCGTCGGGCGGCTCGAACGTGGCGATGTCGATCTCGAGGAAAGCATCACGATTTATGAACGCGGCGAAGCGCTGCGCGATCATTGCGACCGCCTGCTGAAGGCGGCCGAAGCAAAAGTCGAAAAACTGACGTTGGGGGCCGACGGAACGCCGAAGGGAACGACCCCGCTAGACAAGGATAATGGCGCGCCATTTTGAGCTGCGACGTAAAAATTTCGCCCGCGCAGAGAATGTAGTACATAGTCCCGTGCGGCAAGCCCGCGCACTATTCATCTTGAGCGTCCGACCCGTTGGGGAGCGCACCGATCAGCGCTATGAACGGCATGAGCATCCGCTTGTTTCCCTCAGGTTGCGATGATCGGCAGACTTTCCGTTAAGTTGGGATAATTCCGTGAGCAAGACACCGTTACTCGATCGCGTCGGGACACCTCACGAGCTTCGCCAGCTCGCTGAAGATCAGCTTCCGCAGCTGGCGGACGAATTGCGCGCGGAAATGATTGACGCCGTCTCGGTGACGGGCGGCCACTTGGGCGCAGGCCTTGGCGTCATCGAGCTGACGGTCGCGCTCCATTGGATTTTCAACACGCCGGATGACCGTCTGATCTGGGACGTCGGACATCAGGCGTACCCGCACAAGATTCTGACGGGTCGGCGCGATCGCATTCGCACGCTGCGTCAGCCAGGCGGGCTGTCGGGTTTTACGAAGCGCGATGAGAGTCCCTACGATCCATTCGGCGCCGCGCATTCCTCGACCTCGATTTCGGCGGCGCTCGGCATGGCCGTCGCGCGTGACCTCAGCGGCGGCTCGAACAACGTCATCGCAGTGATCGGTGACGGCGCGATGAGCGCCGGCATGGCCTACGAAGCGATGAACAACGCAGGCGCGCGCAACGAACGCCTGATCGTCATCCTGAATGACAACGATATGTCGATCGCACCGCCCACCGGAGCGCTGTCGGCCTATCTCGCGCGCGCCACATCCAGCGGCACGTATTTGCATCTTCGCGATTACGCCAAGCAGTTGGCCAAGATGCTTCCGAAGCAATGGGAGCGCCGCGCCGCCCGCGTCGAAGAATACACCCGCCACATCTGGCAGGGCGGTGCATGGTTCGAAGAGCTTGGCTTCTATTACGTCGGCCCGATCGACGGTCACGACTTCAACCAGCTGCTTCCGGTTTTGAAAAACGTCCGCGATGCCGAGCAGGCGCCGATCCTCGTGCATGTCGTGACGAAGAAAGGCAAAGGCTACGCGCCGGCGGAAGCTGCCGACGACAAGTATCACGGCGTCAACAAATTCAACGTCGTCACCGGCGCGCAGGTCAAGCCGAAGCCCAACGCGCCGAGCTATACCAAGGTTTTCGCCGACAGCCTGATCGCGGAAGCGCGCAAGGACGATCGCATCGTCGCGATCACGGCGGCGATGCCGTCCGGCACGGGGCTCGATTATTTCGGCAAGGAATTCCCTGAGCGGACGTTCGACGTCGGCATTGCGGAACAGCACGCGGTGACATTCGCAGCCGGGTTGGCGACGGAAGGCTACAAGCCGTTCGCGACGATCTATTCGACGTTCCTGCAGCGCGCCTACGATCAGGTCGTGCACGATGTCGCGATCCAGAAGCTGCCGGTGCGTTTCGCTCTCGATCGTGCCGGACTTGTCGGCGCCGATGGCGCGACGCATGCGGGCTCATTCGATATCTCCTATCTCGGTTGCCTGCCCGATTTCGTCATCATGGCGGCGGCGGACGAAGCCGAACTCGTTCACATGGTCGCGACGCAGGTCGCGATCGACGACCGGCCGAGCGCGTTGCGCTATCCGCGCGGCGAGGGCGTCGGCGTGGATCTGCCGCAATCGGGCGTCGCGCTCGAAATTGGCAAGGGGCGCATCATTCGCGAAGGCTCCAAGGTCGCGCTGCTCTCGCTCGGAACGCGGCTCGCGGAATGCCTGAAGGCGGCCGATCAGCTGCAATCGTTCGGGCTATCGACGACGGTCGCCGACGCGCGTTTCGCCAAGCCGCTGGATACGCGTCTGATCCGCGACCTCGCGCTCAATCATGAAGTGCTCGTGACGGTCGAGGAAGGCTCCGTTGGCGGCTTCGGCAGCTACGTTTTGCAGTTCCTCTCGGATGAAGGCTTGCTCGACCGTGGCCTGCGCGTGCGCACCAAAGTGCTGCCCGACGTGTTCATCGATCACGGCAAGCCGGAAGTGATGTACGAAGATGCGGGTCTGAATGCGTCAGGAATCGTGAAAACGGTATTCGCCGCGCTCGGACGCGCAGACGTCGTCGGCGAGCGCGCGTAACGCAATTCTTTTTCGTGGGATAAAAAGGCATGGACGAAGCCCGGCAGCACCGGGCTTCGCTGGAAATTACTGCACCGTGATGGTGACGACCGGAGACTCGACCGGCGGATCGGTCGGGATGTGGTTTTTATCGCCGAGCAGAAGCTGCAGCGTATGCTTGCCGGGCTTAAGCTCGACTATCGCTTCCGTCTGTCCCTTGCCGTAATGGACGTGATGCTCGTCCTTGGGGATCGCGGAATTCAAATCCGGAATGGCGGAATCGATGAGCAGATGATGATGCCCGCTGTTAGGATTGTCGGTGCCGGCCGGTGCGATCTCGACGCCTTCGGCGCCGAATTTCACGGTGACGGGACTGGTAACTGTCGCGCCATCCGCCGGTTCGATGATAAACACCTTGGCCCCCGGGGGTGCCGGCGTGCGTTCGCCATCCGCCAATGCGCTTATAGGGAATGCCAATGCAAGAATTGCGCTGGCAAATACGAGTCTCATGAGTTTCCCTCCAATTTCAGATACGGCTAAGTGGGAAGCAATCCAGCTATAATCAATGATGCAAACATCGGCAAATATATGCGGCTTGATTTGGCACTCGTAGCGCGCGGACTGGCGCCGTCGCGTGCGCGCGCACAAGATCTGATCCGGCGGGGCTTCGTCAGCGTTGCGGGTGAGCCGTGCCGTAAGCCCGCGATGGACGTTGCAGAGCCGGAGATCGTCGAAGTCTCGAAGGATGCTCCCGGCTACGTATCGCGCGGAGCCGAAAAGCTCGCTGCGGCTCTCGATCAGTTCGGATTTGATGCGACGGGCGTTGTTGCGCTCGATGTCGGCGCATCGACCGGAGGTTTCACGCAGGTTTTGCTCGAACGCGGCGCGGCACAGGTCTTCGCCGTCGACGTTGGCAGCGCGCAGTTGCATGACGATGTGAAATCCGACGCGCGCGTCGTGTCGCTCGAGAACTGCGATGCTCGCACTCTGACCCGCGAGCATGTTCCGGCTCCCGTCGGAGCCGTCGTCATCGACGTCAGCTTTATTTCCGCGACAAAAGTTTTGGGCCACGTCTTGCCGCTTGCTGCCTCCGGTGCGTGGCTCGTTGTGTTGGTCAAGCCGCAGTTCGAGGTCGGGCGCGAGCGCGTTGGCGGCGGCGGCATCGTTCGCGATGAAGCGGCGCGTCGTGACGCTGTCGATTCCGTTCGCGCCTGGCTTCAGCAACAGCCCGGCTGGCGCGTCATCGGCGAGATGGAATCTCCAATCTCTGGGGGTTCCGGCAACATCGAATTTCTGATCGGAGCGCGCCGCGATGTCTGACGAGTGCGAGCTACTGATCACACGACTTGGCGCGCAGGGCGACGGCGTCGCCGAAACCACCGGCGCACCTGTGTTCGTGCCGTTCGCGCTGCCAGGCGAGCGTGTGATTGCCGATGTCGATGGTGCGCGCGGGCGCTTGCTCCGCGTCCTGCAGCCAAGTCCGGATCGTATCGAGCCGGTTTGCCGCCATTTCGGAACCTGCGGCGGCTGCGTCGTACAGCATATGTCGTCGAACGTTTATCGTGCGTGGAAGCGCGATCTCGTCGTCTCCGCGTTCGCGGCGCGCGGGCTCGATGTGACTGTCGGCGATCTCGTCGAGCCGGGCGGCAAACGACGCCGTGCGGTCCTGTCCGCCGAACGCAGCGACAACGGCGTCGCGATCGGATTTCATGAAGCCCAGTCGCATGCGCTGGTCGCGATCACGGAGTGCCCCGTTCTCGATCCGAAGATCGTCGCCGCGATTCCGGCACTCAAAACGCTGATAGCCCCGCTGATATCCAAGCTCGGCGCGCGCCTGACCGTAACAGCCACGAAGTCGGGTCTCGACGTGCTGCTCGATGGGATCGAGCGCAAGCTGACGCCCGATGTTCGTAGCCGGCTGGCGTCGGAAGCCAGCGCTTTGCAACTCGCGCGGCTCGCCATCGGCAACGATGTCGTCGTCGAGACGTTGCCGCCGTTTCTCACATTCGCCACCACCGACGTGGTTTTGTCGCCAGGATGTTTCGTGCAGGCCGTCGCCGAAGCCGAGACCGAGATGGCGCGAAGAATTCTCGTCGCCGTCGGCAAAGTGAAATCCGTCGCGGATTTATTCTGCGGCGTGGGTGCCTTCACGTTTCCGCTCGCAGCCCGCGCGAAAGTTCTGGCCTTCGATGGTAATCAGCCGGCCATTGCGGCGCTCAACGCAGCGGCAAAAAAAGCGACGGGCTTGAAGCCGATTACCGCGCGCGTGCGCGATCTCTTTCGCGAGCCGTTGTCGCCGCTGGAACTCAACGAGCACGATGCCATCGTTTTCGATCCGCCGCGCGCCGGAGCCGAAGCACAGGCGCAGCGGCTTGCAAGGTCGAAGGTCAAAACCGTCGTCGCGGCCTCATGCAATCCGGCGACACTGGCGCGCGATGCGCGGCATCTCGTCGACGGCGGCTACAAAATCGAATCCGTAACGCCGATCGACCAGTTCGTTTATTCCGCACACGTCGAAGTCGTCGCCGTCTTCCGGCGCTAGGCAAGGCGCAATGCGTTAGCGAGGCCGCAATTCAGCGAAAAGCTTAACGGCCCGTCTGGCCGCGATGGCGCAGGAAGTGATCGGCGAGCACGATCGCCATCATCGCTTCGCCGACGGGAACGGCGCGAATGCCAACGCACGGATCGTGGCGGCCCTTCGTGATGATCTCGGTATCGTGGCCCTGCTTGTCGATGGTCTTGCGCGGCGCCAGGATCGACGACGTCGGCTTGACGGCGAAGCGGCAGACGATCGGCTGCCCTGTCGAGATGCCGCCAAGTATGCCGCCCGCATGGTTCGACAAGAAGTTCGGCTTGCCGTCGTTGCCGATGCGGATTTCGTCGGCGTTCTCTTCGCCAGTCAGTTCGGCGGCCGACATGCCCGCACCGATCTCGACGCCTTTGACGGCATTGATCGACATCATCGCGCTGGCGAGATCCTGATCGAGTTTGCCGTAGAGTGGTGCGCCCCAGCCCGTGGGCACGCCTTCCGCCACGACTTCGATGATCGCGCCGACGGACGAACCGGCCTTGCGGACCTTGTCGAGATACTCGGTCCAAGTCTCCACGGCTTTCCGATCCGGAGAGAAGAACGGATTGTTCGCGATCTCGTCCCAATTCCAGTTCGCGCGATCGACTTTGTGCGGGCCGACCTGAACGAGCGCGCCTCGGATCGTCACGCCGCCGAGAACCTTGCGCGCGACGGCCCCAGCCGCAACGCGCGATGCCGTCTCACGCGCCGACGAACGTCCGCCGCCGCGATAATCGCGGATGCCGTACTTCGCATCGTAGGTGAAATCGGCGTGCCCCGGACGATACTTGTCTTTGATGTCGCCGTAGTCCTTGGAGCGCTGATCCGTGTTCTGGATTTCGAGCGCGATCGGCGTGCCGGTGGTGACCTGTCGGCCCGAGGTATCGTTGAAAACGCCCGACAGGATTTTCACCGCGTCGGCTTCCTGGCGCTGTGTCGTGAAGCGCGACTGCCCCGGCCGCCTGCGGTCGAGATGAACCTGGATGTCGGCCTCGTCGAGCGCCACGCCGGGCGGGCAGCCGTCGACGACCGCACCGATGGCGGGGCCGTGGCTTTCGCCCCACGTCGTTACGCGAAAGAGGTGGCCGAAGGTGTTGTGAGACATCGCCTGATCATTCGCTCGAATGGTGAGCCCGGCCGCGCATCGACAGCGATGGCACTGCAACAATTGTGTTGCCGGGTTGCGTCACAATCTTTCTTAGGAGCGGCGGCGAAAGGCGGCAAGCCCGCATCACCGGTAAAGCGCGTGACAAGTCTCCGCGACGCAGATTAACTCCGCCACAGTGCGCGTTCGCCACCCTTTTTCGCCAAGCGCGAGAAGGGCTGGCGGCAGCCGTAGCTTTGTATTCGCTTTGATCTGCAACCCGACCGAGCACGTGATTGCTGCCTGACTGCAGCCCGCGTCGCATCGAAAGATCGGACGTTTCGGACGTCGCGAAACGCACTCTCGTAGCGCGTTTAAAAGACCGTTCCTCCCGGACTGGAGCATCCGCGGTCGAGGGGTCTTTCAGCATGCATCCGTCAACGGATGCCGAAGAGCCGGGGAGCCGCTTCTCCGGCTCTTTTGCGTTTCAAGCGCTGACTAGAGCCAGTTCATGACGCCGTCGCGCAGAACCAGGATTTTGTCCTGCGGCACCTCAAGAAATGGCACGAGGCCGGGATCGGTGCCGAGGACTGCGCCGCGCGCGACGCGGCTGACGCCGCCGTGCGTGACGGCAACGGTGTCGCGTTCCAGACCTTCGATCCAGATTGCGATGCGTGCCTGCAATTCCGCGTAGCTTTCGCCGCCAGTCGGTTGCCAGCCGAAGGGATCGGACGCTTTGGCCGCGACGCCGTCGGGGTCTTTAGCGGACAGCTCGGAGGCCAATTCGCCTTCCCAGTGGCCGTAGCTCAGCTCTCGGATGGTCGCGTCGGTACGGTACCCATCGATATCGAGGCCGAGAGCCGCGCGCATGAGCTGCATCGTCTCGATGGCACGTCCAAGCGGGCTCGAAACGAAATCCGCGGCGGCGATGCCGGGGAGCCGCGCTTTCAAGGCGTCGCCCTGACGCCGTGCCTGCGCCCGGCCGATGTCGTTCAACGGAATGTCGCGCTGGCCCTGATAGCGCGCATCCCGGTTCCAGTCGGTCTGGCCGTGTCGGATGAGATAGAGCGTCAGCCCCGGCTTTAAACGTGCCGTCGCAACGCGGTCGCTCAAGTCTCGTCGCTCTTCACGACCGAGATGTCGGGAGCGTCCTCGTTCTTCATGCCCTGGATGTGATAGCCGCTGTCGACATGATGAACTTCGCCCGTCACGCCGCGCGACATATCGGAAAGGAGATAGAGGCCCGCGCCTCCCACATCCTCGATCGAGACGTTGCGGCGCAGCGCCGAGTTATATTCGTTCCAGCGCAGGATGTAGCGGAAGTCGGCGATGCCGGCCGCGGCCAGCGTCTTGATCGGGCCAGCTGAGATCGCGTTGACGCGAATGTTGTTGCGGCCGAGGTCGGCCGCGAGATAGCGCACACTCGCTTCCAGAGCCGCCTTCGCGACGCCCATGACGTTATAGTGCGGCATGACTTTTTCGGCGCCGTAATAGGTGAGCGTCAGCAGCGATCCGCCGTTCGGCATCAGCTTCTCGGCGCGCTGGGCGAGCGCGGTGAACGAGAAGCACGAGATCAGCATGCTCTGCGTGAAGTTCTTTTCCGTGGTGTCGACGTAGCGCCCGTCGAGCTCGTTCTTGTCGGAGAAAGCAATGGCGTGAACGAGGAAGTCGAGTTCGCCCCATTCCTTTTTCAGCGTCTCGAAGACGGCGTCGATCGACGACGCGTCGGTCACGTCGCACGGCAGCACCAGCTTCGTGCCGAGGTCGGCCGCGAGTGGCTCGACCCGCTTCTTCAGCGCGTCGCCCTGATACGTCAGTGCGATCTCGGCGCCCTGCGATGCGCAGGCCTTGGCGATGCCCCAGGCAATCGACCGGTTGTTGGCGACGCCCATGACCAAACCGCGTTTACCTGCCATCAATTGGCCAGCGGCTGCGGACGTGTTCGCCTGTGACCCCGCCATGGGTTCAAATTCCTTGAATTATTTCTGATGGGTGTTGGGCTGGCGCGCATCCTACACAAATGCGTTTGCCGGTCCAGATGGCGGGGCGGCATACATGCGCGGCGATTGGACCGGGGCGGGAACGTCGAAAACGCTCCCGCCAGATCTCGTAAGCTGCGGAAGTAAAAGTACTTTCAATGCGCTGGGACTTGCACTTCCTTGCCCGAGAGCTTCGGTCGCTCCGAACCCGCGATACGACCATCGTCGATCGTTATGATGCGGTCTGCATATTGCAGCGTCCGGTGATCGTGGGTGACGGCAAGCACCGCGCGACGGGTGTCCTGTGCAACTTTTGCCAATAGCTCCATGACGGCCATGCCGTTCTTGGCATCGAGCGCCGCCGTCGGCTCGTCGGCGAGGATGACGGAGGGCGAACCGGCAAGCGCACGGGCGATTGAAACGCGCTGCTTCTCGCCGCCCGACATTTTCGACGGCATGGCGTTGATGCGATGGCCGAGGCCAACCGCTTCCAAAGCCTCTGCAGCCTGATCGTAGGCGTCCGGACCCTTGAGGTCTCGGAGGTCGAGCGCCAGCATCACATTCTCGACCGCCGTCAGCGTCGGCACGAGGTTGTAGGACTGGAACACGAAGCCGACGTGCTTGCGGCGCAGGTTCGCCAGTTCTTCCGTGTTCATATCATGCGTCTGGAAACCGGCGACTTCGAGCTTGCCTTGCGTCGGCGACAGGATGCAGCCGAGGATCGACAGAAGCGTCGTCTTGCCCGAACCCGAAGGGCCCATCAGCAGCGTGAGTTCGCCGGTGTGGAGCTGAAGGTCGATGCCCTTCAGAACCTTGACTTCGTTCGGAGGCGTGCCGAGCACTTTCACGATGCCCTGGGCTTCCAGAATGACCTTGCTGTTCATTGGCGTGGACATTGTTGCTCTCCGGGCTTAGCGGCTGAAGACGACGGCCGGGTCGATCCGGACGACTTTGATGATGGCGCTGATCGCAGCGAATATGCACATTCCGACGGTGACGGCGAACAATCCGCCTGCCAGTCCCGGCGTCATGATGATCGTCAACTTGGTGTCCTGAGCGCCGCGGATCGCCGCCAACGCCAGGATCATGCCGAGTGCATATCCGATCAGCCCCGACAATACGGCCTGCATCAGGATCACCTTTACAATGTAGCCCGCACCGGCGCCAAGTGCACGCAGCGTTGCGAACTCGTTGATGTGGTCCTTCGTGCTCGAATAGAGCGTCTGAGCAACGATCACGATACCGACGATCAGGCCCAGGAGAGCGCCTGCGATCAACGCCGCACCGGCGCCAGTCTGGAACAGCCAGTAGTTCTGGCTGCGCTTGCGGAATTCATCCTGGGTCAGAACTTCCGTATCGGGAAGACGCTGCTCGATGGCGGAACGCACCGCTTCGATATCGGCGCCCGCCGTCAGCATGACGCGCTGGTAGGAGGCCTGGTCCTGCTCGGCGCCTGAGAGCCGGCGCGCTTCCTCGATCGAGGTGAAGACGAAGGGCAGCGTCGTGAACGAGCGGATGCGTTTCGTGATCGCGACAAGCTCGACGGACGCGCCGTTGATTTCCGCGTGCTGACCGAGACCGTTGACGCCGAGATCATTGAAATAGCTTTGATCGATCGCGACGGTGCCGGGCGCTTCGAGCGCTGCGCGGCTGCCTTGCACGATGTTCCACGGCAGCGCCTTCGGGCTATCGCCTGCGGTGCCGATCAGAAGGATCGTATTGCGGCCGCCCTGCGGCTTGCGCCAGCTTGAGAAGGACACGACCATGTCTTCCGAGCTTTCGACGCCGGGCGTCGAGAGAACCATGTGCCGCTCGCGTCCCGAAAGGAACGAGGGATCGTCGTAGCTCTTCGTGCCCAGCGGGATCACCCAAAGATCGGCGGGGGCCGCATCGATGATCGCCGAAATCTTCTTTTGCGAGCCGAGATAGATGCCCGACTGCACGGCGACGAGAACCACAGAAAAGACGATGCCGACGATCGTCACGAAGAAGCTCATGCGATCATGAAAGAGATTGCGGTAGGCGAGCTTCATCACCATCGGCACCGGACGGCGGCGTGAGCGTGGGCGCTTGGAAGCCGTGCGTTGAGCGCTTGCGGCGGCTGGCATGTTGGCTGCGAGTTCCATGACCTGTCCTCCTCCTTGAGGGCGTTGGCCGAATTCGTGGCTGTTTCTGTTTGTCCCAATCGAGCCGGAAGCAGGTGCGATGCCGCTTCCGGTTTCGTTATTCGTTGCAGGGAACGTCGACCAGACCGGCGATCGCTGCCGAGTAGCGGCGGCAGATCTGCTTCGCAGGCGCCGTCTCGGACGTGTTCGATTTCGCCTCCGTCGTCGTCTTGTCGACCGTCGCGACTTTCTCGACCTTCGCGGTCTCGGCTGTCGTCGTGTTCGTTGTTGCGGCCGGAGCTGGCGTTGAAGCCGGCGTTGTCGATGCCGTGGTCACGTCGCTCGTCTTGGCGATTTCCGTCGTGGTGGCCGGATCGCTCGAGAGCTTGTCTTCGAGCTTCGCGGTCGTGATGACCTGGCTGGATGCAGGCTTGGCGACCGGCTTCGCGGATGCGACTTTGCTGACCGGCTTGGCTTTGCGCACCGGAGCACGTTCGGCCTCGTACACGCGGCGGCGGCGCTCGTACCGGCGGCTGTAACCATCGTCCATCGAGTTCTGCGCCGAGTGGGCGATGAAGGAACCGAGGGGGAAGCCGAAGCCGACGCGAAGACCGCCGGCGTTGGCGGCGCTGGTCAACGTGGTGCCGGCCAGCAGTGCGGCGGCGAGTGTGAGGGTGATCTTCGTCATTGGAGCCTCCTGAGGGCCTGAGCCGGTTTCGTTGGATCTCGATGCCGGTCTTCTCCGGCGATGACTGCAGATTGCCCTGTCCATGCCGCCGCCGCTGTTCCGGCAGGAACACGCGTGCAAGCAGCTCAAGTTTTTAATTTATATAATTATATCAGATACTTGATCAGGCGGCCGAGACGTTGCTCAGGGCTCTGACATCGCTGTGCGCTTCGGCAGTGACGCCGGTCAGGTTGGCGACGAAGCGATCGATCGCGTCCACGACGAGGTGGCGCTGCCGATCGACCGTGACGATGTGATAGCAGTCGTCGAGGACCTCGAGATCGACCGGGCCGCCGAGGCTGTCGCGGAGATAGGTCGCGTTGCTCATCGCGGCGTAGTCGTCTTCAAGCGGATGAACGATCAGCGTCGGCTGGCGGACGTATGAGACGAGCTTGCGCACCGCGCTCACCATTTTCCGGTGCTCGAACACCGCGCCGCCCGGCGTTGACGGATTGCCGGTTTCCGAGGTGCCGCGAGACGCCCGCGCCCGCTGGATGAAGTCGCGAATGCGCTCGTCCTTGATGCCGTGCGGATCGTGATGCGGAAAGCTCATCAGGTTCGCGAACCACTTGAAGCGAACGAGAGGAAACAGCCGCGCGTACCACGGGATCATCCAGCCGTTGAGCCAGAGCGTCGGCGCGAGCAGCGCAGTTCCGTTGACCTTCGTGGGATTTTTCGCGGCGAGCAGAACCGCAAGCACCGCGCCTGCCGACAGACCGCCGACGATAACGACGTCGCACTCTTGCCGGAGTTCATCGAGCGCCATCTCGGCGCTGCGATACCAGTCCGTCCACGACGTTGCCCTCAACTCGGTTTCGCTGCCGCAGTGACCGGCAAGTGTCGGGCAAAGAACAGTATAGCCTTGCTTCGCGAGTCCGCTGGCGACGAAACGCATCTCGACGGGTGTTCCGCACAGCCGATGCAGCAGCAGAATTCCGACTTTTCCGCCCTTGATTTTGAAACTCGCGTCTGTCGCCATCGTCGCCTCTCGAGGTGCATGTTTGTTCGATGTTTCAAGGATTAGTTGGACGCGTCGCTGGCGGCAGTTCCGCTCGTGACAGGCTCACGCGGCCGTCTGCATCGCGGGCATCGTGATGACCGGCTGCGGCTTCGGCGCGGTCGCGGCATCGATCGCGAGCAGCAGGCGCTGGGCGTTGAATCCGAAGCGCGTGTTGAGGCGTTCCTTCGATGCCGCGGCGATCGCGGCCGGGATCACCTTGAAACCGCGCGCAAGCAGCATGTCTTTGAGGCGGCGCGCCGCGAACACATCGACGAGCGCGCGCAGACGCAGCGCAATCGCGACGCGAGTATTCGGGTCCGTTTGAAAGTCCGACCAGAGAGACGTCTCGAGTTCGCGCAGATCGTGCTCGCTCAAACCTGTGAGAAGGGCCAGTCCTTGGCCCTTTTCGATCAGCATCTGCATCGGACGATTGAGATCCGATGCTGCGACTTGCGGAATGTCGGTCGGATCGAGCTTGGCTGCCATGGCGCGTCTCCCTCCGCAAAGTTCAGAGAGCGACGCCGCCGAACGCCGACCACGGCGATCCGGCAAGCACGATGATGTCGCGCGCATTGAGATCGCCAAGCTCGAAATGGACTTCCTGTCCTTCGAGATCGGCGTGGCGATTGAGGATTTCATCGTGCTTGAAGCGATAGGCGTGACCGTCCTCGGCGGCGATGATGCCGATGCCGATATCACTGCGGAATTTCTTGATTTCTCCGTACATGATCGTTCTCCGATGTGAGCTTCTGTTTCTGAGGCTCAAGGATGCGGAGAATTTTGCGAGCACGCTGTTCCGGGCGAGACAGGTTTCATGCGTGTACGGATCGAAGCACGATTTTTTCAGGCGGGAGCCAGACGCGACAACAACAAAAAGGAGAGGAGCGAGTGGGACAACTCGCTCCTCCCCGGCCAGGACCTGCGGCAGCTCCGCTAAGGAGGACGCGCACCGCCACCGGTCCATTGCTCGTCTGCGCAGGCTTCCGGAAGAAGCGTCTCTGCGCAGAATTTCGTCATTTGAAAAAGGCGTCGGCGCGCATGCCGGGCAGCAGTGGCGGGTTGCCTTGCAGGTCGATCGTCACCGGAAGCACTTCGACGTCGACCGGCCGGCGCGCGCCGCGCAGGGCGAACTGCGGCGAGGTGAGTGACGGCGCGAGTTCCGCAACCGTCCCTTCGAATTCCTTGCCCGGATAAGCGTTGCTCTTGACGACGACTTTTCCGCCGACCTTGATCTTCGAAACGTCGATCTCATCGACTTCAGCTTTGAGACGAACGACCGACATGTCGCCGAGCACGGCAAGCGTCTGGTCGGGTGACGGCGCGACCATCTCGCCGGCCTTTGCGGGCAGCTGCAGAACGGTGCCGCTGACGGGCGCGAGGATGCGCGTTTTCTCGAGCAGAGCTTCCGCGACGGCAACGTCGGAACGCGCAGCCTGGAGCGCCGATTCCAGCCGGTTCGGGGCAGGAATGTTCGATTTCGCCTGAGCCTTGGCATAAGCGGACCGTTCGTCCTGCAGCTTGTCCTTGGCTTTGGCGAGACCGTCGCGCGCATGAACAACGCGCTGGTCGGTGCCGTTGCCTTCGCGGCGCGCTTGCAATTCATATTCGAGTTCGAAGCGCGCGTTCGTCAGTTCGCGTTCGGTAGCGAAAACATTGTCTTCGGCTTCGCGAAGCTCGTCGCGAGCCTTGTCGAGCGGCTGCGCGTCACGCTCGCGTTTGCGCGAGGCAACTTCGGTTTCTGCCGCTTGCAGGCGTGCGCGAGCTTCATCATCGTCGAGGCGGATCAGAAGTTCGCCTTCCTCGACCTTGTCGTTCTGCTTGACGGCGACTTCCGCGATGCGCCCGAGCAAAGCCGATCCGACGCGAACGGTTCCCGATTTCGGTTCGATGCGGCCAGGAGCGGCGGCGAGCCACTCGACGCGCGTCACAGCCTGTTCCGATTTCAGTGTGTCGTCCCCGGACTTCGCGCCGAGCAGGTCGCTGCGAGAAATGTTGACGGCTCCGAACGCGCCTGCGCCCGCCGCGATCAGCGCGAACAGCGACAGCTTCAGGAAAATTCTGCGTTTCGGGCGGGTGTAGGTTTCATCTGCGCTCATGACGTCATCCTCCTTAGGGATTTGCATGAGCATCGACGTAAGGGACTTGGCTCGGCATCGCTGTTTCCAGCGGAACAGGCCGAGCGGATTTGAAAAATTGTTTGCGGAACCGAAAATGAAAAAGGGCTCCGGGGAACGCCCGAAGCCCATTTTTGGTTTGCAGAACTCTACTGCGATTGCGCTTACTGGCACATCTCACGCAGCGTCCAGCCGACGATGCGGCAGCTTTCCGTGCCGTTGGCGTTGATCGAGCATTTGCGGTTCGGAAGGCGCTGATAATCGCAATAGTAATTGCCGGAATGGCCGGAGTAGCCGTGCATCGGCTTCGCGAACTGATAGTCCTGAACGAAAACTTCCTTGGCGCCGCCGCGCGCGTTGGCGGCGGAAGCGCTTGCAAGAGCTGCGAAGCCGGCTGCGATCGCGAGTGCTGTTTTGAATGATGCCATTGTTGTGTCCTCCATTGGGGCTGATTGGCCGTGAACTCATGTTCTGGAGGGAGTTTTAAAGTGAGCGGCCAGGCGCGGCTGTTCCGGCCGGAACACCAGAGCAGGCGTTAGTTTTTTTGGGGAAAAGCCGGCGCGGCGAGGGGGGTGATCATCCCGCCCATTGCCTGTATCGTGACGGCGGGAATGGCCTGCTCGAACGAATGCGGAAAGCGGTGAAATGGGAAAGATTTGGTCGATGATCGTCAGCCTCGTCGCGATGTGGACGGCCGCGCCGAGCGCCGCGCCATCACATCCGGTCAATGGCCTCGCCTATGATTTCGAGTTTACCGGGATCGACGGCAAGCCGATGCCGCTTTCGGCGTATCGCGGCAAGGCCCTGTTGATCGTCAACACGGCTTCGTTCTGCGGCTATACCAAACAGTATGCGGGACTGCAGGATCTGTGGTCGCGATACGAAAAGGCAGGGCTCGTCGTCATCGGCGTTCCGTCGAACGATTTCGGCGAGCAGGAGCCGAAGTCCGAGGGAGAGATCAAGACGTTCTGCCAGGGCGCATTCGGCGTGACATTTCCGCTGACGTCGAAGCAGCACGTCGTCGGTCCTGACGCGCACCCGTTCTACAAATGGGCGGCTGAGGCGATGGGTCCGGCCGGCGTGCCGAACTGGAATTTCCATAAGTATCTGGTCGGGCGCGATGGACGCCTGCTGCGATCGTTCTCGACTAAGCTCCCGCCGGAATCGCCGGAGATCGCCGGCATGATCGAGAAGGCTCTCGCGGAGAACGCGGCCTCGCTGGAAGCCGCGCCGCATTGAGCCTTCGGGTGGAGAATCGACTGGTGGCTTAGCGCGCGGGCCCTGTTTCGACCGGTAAGCCGTTGTCCTGGCCCCACTCGGCCCAGCTGCCGTCGTAAACGGCCGCATTCGTCTGGCCGAGGACCGCAAGCGCCAATGCCAGCATAGATGCCGTAACGCCCGACCCGCAGGTGGTGACGACGGGCCGCGAAACGTCGATGCCCACGGTCTTGAACAGATTGCCCAGTTCTTCCGGCGACTTCAGCGTTCCGTCGGCATTGAGAAGCTCTTGCGACGGGATGTTCTTGGAGCCGGGAATGTGACCGGCGCGCAAACCCGGACGAGGCTCGGGATCGCGGCCTTCGAAGCGCGCGGCGGGGCGTGCGTCGACGATCTGCGTGCCGGGCTTCTGGAACAAGGCCCGCATTTCCTCGAGTTCGCGGATGATCTCGGTATTCTGCAGCGGCGTGTAATGGCGCTCGTAGCGCTTCGGGGCCGGGCCGTCCTCGAGCGGCCGTCCTTCCGCTTTCCACTTCCGCAGCCCGCCGTTCAGCACCGCAACGTCCTGATGCCCCATGGCCCGGAACGTCCACCAGACGCGCGCCGCCGAGAAGATTCCCGACGTGTCGTAGACGACGATACGTGCGCCGTCGCCGATGCCCATTTTCTTCATGCGGGATGCGAACTTGACGGTCGACGGAAGCATATGCGGCAGCGACGATTTTTCATCCGAAAGATCGTCGATGTCGAAAAACAGGGCGCCCGGAATATGCTCGGCCAGATACTCCTTCTTGGGGTCGCGATTGGCGGTCGGGAGATGCCAGCTGCCGTCGAGGATGACCAGATCTGGAGAAGAGAGGTGGCTCGCAAGCCAATCCGTTTCGACGATCCAATTTTTGGCAGACTTCGGCAAGGAGCACCCCGTGGCTTGGCTTGGATGGAATATTTTCCGGCGGCTCAAAGCAGATAGGCAAATACCGCGCGCGTCGCAAGTTGCTGAATGCCGCGAACGCATGCCGCGCCGCATCATTTTTTGAACGAAATTCAGTTGAAGCCGAGAGGCGGACGCCCCCTCACGGAGCGGTCCCGCAGACATCATTTGTTATTGTTGTTTGAAGCTTTGCGTTGTCCGGGATCGATGCTGGGGCGACAGGTAATTCCATTGCAGAGGTCTCCAACCACACTCGCAAAAGCGGGTACGGCGATGTTTCCCAAGATCATTTCCTTAGGACTGGCGGGAATACTGGCTTATTTACTGGTCGAGAGCGACTTGGACCTGGAACAGGCCTATTATTTTCTGCTGCTCCCGGCTTCGGCTATTTTGAGCTACTTGGTTCTAGGTGCGGCGGATTGAGCTTTGCCGCTGCGCCGACGCAGCGCGGACGCCGGTCTGATTTTATACATTTCTGCATTGTTTTCGCGGTCGCTCTTGCGTATGACAGCGGCTTCCCCGCCGCTCGTGTGCCGGACGCCCTCCGCAAGGGGCAGGACACTCGCGCCAATCGAGGAATTCTGGATGTTTGCGGCCGCCTTGCGCAGCCCGTAATCAACGGTTCACAGAGAGCGGGAAAGGTGAGATCGGAACGTCTTCAGCGGGCGTGGCGGAACTGGTAGACGCACTGGATTTAGGTTCCAGCGGCGCAAGTCGTGGGGGTTCAAATCCCTCCGCCCGCACCAGCGCGGCGCCTTCAAAGGCACCGCCTGAGCTTTGTAGACGAGACGCTATCTCCCTAGATAATTTGTCGATCGGCGAGGCGCGGCACCAAGGTGTCGGCCTCCAATCAGGAAACGGACGATGCAGGTCACTGAAACAGCGAGAGACGGACTGAAGCGCACCCTGCAGGTGGTGGTGGGGAAGGCCGAGCTTGGCGAGCGCTTTTCCGAACGCCTCGTGGAGCTCAAGGACCGCGTACAGATCAAAGGCTTCCGCCGCGGCAAGGTGCCGATGGAGCACTTGAAGAAGCTCTACGGCAAATCGCTGATGCAGGAAGTCCTGGAGCAGACGATCAACGATACAAGCGCGAAGGCCGTCAAGGATCGCAATGAGCGCCCGGCGCAGCAGCCGAAACTGGAGCTGCTCGGCGTCGAGGACGGCGGCATCGAACGCGTCGTCAACGGCGAAACGGATCTTTCCTACACGATGGACTTCGAGGTTCTGCCGCCGATCCCGGTTGCCGATCTCGGCGTGCTGCAGCTCGAGAAACTCGTCGCCGACGTCGATGACTCGGCGGTCGATAAAGCTCTGTCCGATCTCGCAGAACGCAACACGTCTTACGAGCCGGAAGAAGGCCGCGCTGCGAGCGAGGGCGACCTCGTGACAATGAATTTCGTTGGCCGCATCGACGGCGAAGCGTTTGAAGGCGGCTCAGCCGAAGGCGCGAGCCTCGCGATCGGCAAGAAGCAGTTCATTCCTGGCTTCGAAGAAGGCGTCGTCGGCATGAAGGCCGGCGATCAGAAGGTCGTCACGGCGACGTTCCCGGAAGATTATCCGATGGCGAATCTCGCAGGGAAAGCCGCCGACTTCGACGTCTCGGTCACAGCTGTCGCGAAGCCGAAGAAGCCGGAAGTCGACGAGGACTTTGCAAAGGGCCTTGGCGCCGAGGACTTGAAGACGCTCCGCGGCTTCGTCACCGACCAGATCAAGCGCGAATACGATCAGGCGTCGCGGGTCAAGCTGAAGCGCGAAATCCTCGATGCGCTCGATAAGGCGCACGATTTCGAGCTTCCGTCGTCCCTTGTCGATTTCGAATTCAACAATATATGGACTCAGCTCGAGAACAATCTCAAAGCCGCCAACAAGACCATCGCGGACGAGGGCAAATCCGAGGAAGATCTGCGCGCTGAATACCGCGCCATCGCAGAGCGCCGGGTTCGTCTCGGCCTCGTAATCGGCGAAATCGGCGAAAAGAACAAACTGCAGGTTTCCCAGGACGAGCTGCGCCGGGCTCTGGTCGAGCAGGCGCGTCGCTATCCGGGCCGCGAAAAGCAGGTCTACGAATTCTACGAAAAGACGCCCGGCGCGCTCAACGAGCTGCGCGCCCCGATCTTCGAGGAGAAGGTGATCGACCATGTGATCGCCGAGGCCAAGCCGGTCGAAAAGAAGGTGTCGAGAGACGAGCTTCTGAAGGCGGTCGAGGAAGCGACCGAAGCGGAAGCTTGAGACGCAGTTGACCGAGCGCCGCAGCCGGCGCTCGGACCGTGTGCTACGAGCGTGCGAACTAGAGCGGCGAATCTGACCGGCTTACCCCTTCCGGGGATCGTCGGTTGAAATCAGGAAAGACCGAGGCGATGCGCGATCCCATCAACACCGTGACGAACACGTTCTGGCCCATGGTCGTCGAGCAGACGACGCGCGGAGAACGCGGCTACGATCTGCCGTCGCGCCTTCTGAAAGAGCGCATCATTTTCGTGACGGGTCCGGTCGAGGACCACATGGCAGCATCGATCTGCATGCAGCTGCTGTTCCTCGAGTCCGAGAACCCGAAAAAAGAAATCTCGATGTACATCAACTCGCCGGGCGGCGTCGTCACCGCCGGCATGGCGATCTACGACACGATGCAGTTCGTGAAGCCGCCGGTTGCGACGCTCTGCATCGGGCAGGCGGCGTCGATGGGTTCGCTGCTGCTGTGCGCGGGCGCCAAGGACATGCGCTTCGCGCTCCCGAACGCGCGCATCATGGTGCATCAGCCGTCGGGCGGTTTCTCCGGCCAGGCCTCTGACATCGAGCGGCACGCGGAAGACATCATCAAGATGAAGCGCCGTCTGAACGAGACCTACGTGAAGCACACCGGTCAGAGCTACGAGATGATCGAGAAGACGCTCGACCGCGACTACTTCATGACCGCCGACCAGGCTCGTGATTTCGGGATCATCGACAAGGTTCTTGAAAGCCGCGACGAAGTCGACGTCGCCGCGCTCGAACTCAAGAGCCCGAAAGAGTAAGTGCATCGACAAGGCGAAGGCCTGTGGACACGCAGGCCCTCGCTCCACAGGGATTATGCGGGTAGAACAAAGGACGTACATCCGCCATTGTTTATATGAACTGTTAGGGTGAATAGCGATGTTGCCACATCGTTCACCAACTGTGGCAATACCGCCGCTTGCGAGGCAGGCCCGGGTGGGCTCCATTAATCCATTCTTGATCTGCCGAACGCTAGCGTGAGAGATTGAATCCCGTGATTTTACGTCGCCGCACATCGGCAATTGCCGGGACGTAGCAAGCGGGCCAAAGCAAGAACATCGGGGCGCCGGTGGGTTTGCACTGAAAGTGAGAGAAAATGGCTCAAGAGAAAAACACTCTCTACTGCTCTTTCTGCGGCAAGAGCCAGCATGAGGTACGCAAGCTTATCGCCGGCCCAACGGTGTTCATCTGCGATGAATGCGTCGAGCTGTGCATGGACATCATTCGCGAGGAGAACAAGAACACTCTCGTCAAGTCGCGTGACGGAGTGCCGACGCCGCAGGAAATCTGCAACGTTCTCGACAGCTACGTGATTGGCCAGTTCCACGCCAAGCGCGTTCTCTCGGTCGCCGTTCACAACCACTACAAGCGGTTGAACCACGCGACGAAGAACAACGACGTCGAACTTGCGAAGTCGAACATCCTGCTCGTCGGTCCGACGGGTTCGGGCAAGACGCTGCTGGCGCAGACGCTGGCCCGCATCCTCGACGTGCCGTTCACGATGGCCGATGCGACGACGCTCACCGAAGCTGGCTATGTCGGCGAGGATGTCGAGAACATCATCCTGAAGCTGCTGCAGGCTGCCGACTACAACGTCGAGCGGGCGCAGCGCGGCATCGTCTATATCGACGAAGTCGACAAGATCAGCCGCAAGTCTGACAATCCGTCGATCACCCGCGATGTGTCGGGCGAAGGCGTGCAGCAGGCGCTTCTTAAGATCATGGAAGGCACCGTCGCCTCCGTGCCTCCGCAGGGCGGCCGCAAGCATCCGCAGCAGGAATTTCTGCAGGTCGACACGACGAACATCCTGTTCATCTGCGGCGGCGCGTTCGCGGGTTTGGAAAAGATCATCTCTCGCCGCGGCAAGGGATCGTCGATCGGCTTCTCGGCTCGCGTTACGGGTCCGGACGAGCGTCGCACGGGCGACATTCTGCGTGGCGTCGAGCCCGAGGATCTGCTGAAGTTCGGACTGATCCCGGAATTCATCGGCCGTCTGCCGGTCATTGCAACGCTCGAAGACCTCGACGAGGCAGCCCTCGTTCAGATCCTGACCGAGCCGAAGAACGCGATCGTCAAGCAGTACCAGCGCCTCTTCGAGATGGAAGACGTGAAGCTCACGATCACGCTCGACGCTCTGCGCGCGATCTCGCGCAAGGCGATCGAACGCAAGACCGGTGCTCGCGGCCTTCGCTCGATCATGGAGGGCATCCTGCTCGACACGATGTACGATCTGCCGACGCTCAAGGGCGTCGAAGAAGTCGTCATCGGACCTGAGGTGGTCGAAGGTTCCGCGAAGCCGCTCCGGATATATTCCGACCGGGCCGAGGAAAAGGGCTCCGCATAATCGCGATAATTACGGATGGCCGGGGGGAAATCCCCGGCTCTTGTTTAAGGGGGCTCGATCCCCATTTGTTCGGAGGGAGTGGCAACAAGAGCCAGCCGGGGCATTTCCTCCGCAACCGGTATTTAGCAATTGGGTCTCACCCCGCGCTCGCGCTTCACGAGAATGCCGACCGTCGCCATAAAAAGGGACGGGACGCGTGGCTCTTAAGGTGGAACGAGCGTGGATCGTGCTGGTAGCCTCACTGGTGCCAGCGTACGGCGATAGGTAGTCAAATGAGCGAAGATAAAAAGACCAGGGAAAAGGCCGTCGGCAAGGAACTGTTTCCGGTTCTTCCGCTGCGGGACATCGTCGTTTTCCCATACATGGTCGTGCCCCTTTTCGTCGGCCGTGAAAAATCGATTGCGGCGTTGGAAGAAGTCATGCGCGCCGACAAGCAGATCCTGCTTGCCGCGCAGAAGAACGCCGGCGACGACGATCCGTCACCCGACGCAATTTACGAGATCGGCACGCTTGCCTCCGTGCTTCAGCTTCTGAAGCTGCCCGACGGAACCGTGAAGGTTCTGGTCGAAGGCAACGCGCGCGCCAAGATCACCCGCTACACCGCGAACGCCAACTATTTCGAAGCTGAAGTCGAGCGCGTGGCCGAAGTGCCGGGCGCCAAGGACGAGCTTGAAGCGCTGGCGCGTTCGGTCGTGACCCAGTTCGAGAGCTATGTGAAGCTCAACAAGAAGGTCTCGCCCGAGGTTCTGAGCAACGTCGGTCAGATCGAGGATTACGCGAAGCTCGCGGACACGATCGCATCGCATCTCGCGGTGAAGATTTCCGACAAGCAGGACGTTCTCGAAACCGCCAGCATTTCCGAGCGGCTCGAGCGCGTCTACACGCTGATGGAAAGCGAGATCTCGGTTCTGCAGGTCGAGCGTAAGATCCGTTCGCGCGTCAAGCGCCAGATGGAGAAGACGCAGCGCGAGTACTACCTGAATGAGCAGATGAAGGCCATTCAGAAGGAACTCGGCGACTCCGACGAGCGCGACGACATCTCGGAATTCGAAGAGAAGATCGAGAACACGAAGCTGTCGAAAGAGGCCAAGGACAAGGCGCTGGCTGAGCTTAAAAAGCTCAAGCAGATGTCGCCGATGTCGGCCGAAGCGACGGTCGTGCGCAACTATCTCGACTGGCTGCTCTCGATCCCGTGGGGGATCAAGGGCAAGGTCAAGAAGGACATTGCCGAAGCGCAGACGATCCTCGACCTGGAGCACTATGGCCTCGAGAAGGTCAAGGAACGCATCCTTGAATATCTCGCGGTTCAGGCGCGCACCAACAAGCTGAAGGGGCCGATCCTGTGCCTCGTCGGACCTCCCGGCGTCGGCAAGACCTCGCTTGGCAAATCGATCGCGAACGCAACGGGACGCGAATTCGTCCGCATGTCGCTCGGCGGCGTGCGCGACGAGGCCGAAATCCGTGGCCATCGTCGGACCTACATCGGCTCGATGCCGGGCAAGGTCATCCAGTCGATGAAGAAGGCGAAGCGGACGAACCCGCTTTTCCTCTTGGACGAGATCGACAAGATGGGTCAGGACTTCCGCGGCGATCCGGCAGCGGCGCTGCTCGAAGTGTTGGATCCGGAGCAGAACGCGACGTTCAACGATCATTACCTCGAGGTCGACTACGACCTTTCGAACGTGATGTTCGTGACGACGGCGAACACGCTCAACATCCCGCCCGCCCTGATGGACCGCATGGAGATCATTCGCCTTGCGGGCTACACGGAGGACGAGAAGCTTGAGATCGCGAAGCGCCACTTGATCCCCGAGCAGATCACCGCGCACGGCCTCGAAGCCGGCGAGTGGACTGTCGAGGACAGCGCGCTGAAGGAAGTCATTCGTCGCTACACGCGCGAAGCGGGCGTGCGTTCGCTGGAACGCGAAATCGCCAAGCTGGCCCGTAAGGCGGTGAAGGAAATCCTGACGTCGTCGAAGTCGTCGATCGTGGTCACGGCCGAGAACGTCCACGACTTCCTCGGAGTGCCGAAGTATCGCTACGGCGAAGCCGAACTCGAAGATCAGGTCGGCATCGTGACGGGTCTTGCTTGGACAGAGGTCGGCGGCGAGTTGCTGACGATCGAAGGCGTCATGATGCCCGGCAAGGGCCGCATGACGGTCACCGGCAACCTGCGCGATGTGATGAAAGAATCGATCCAGGCCGCGAACGCGTACGTGCGATCGCACTCGGTCGATTTCGGAATTCATCCGTCGCTGTTCGAGAAGCGCGACATCCACGTGCACGTGCCGGAAGGCGCGACGCCGAAGGATGGACCGTCCGCAGGCATCGCGATGACGACGGCGATCATCTCCGTGCTCACCGGAATTCCCGTTCGCAAGGACGTGGCGATGACGGGCGAGATCACGTTGCGCGGTCGCGTGCTGCCGATCGGCGGCCTCAAGGAAAAGCTCCTTGCGGCTCTGCGCGGTGGCATCAAGACGGTCATCATTCCGGAAGAGAACGCCAAGGACTTGGCGGAGATTCCGAACGAAGTGCAGACCAAGATGGACATCATTCCGGTTTCCAAGCTGGAAGAGGTCTTGAAGGTCGCGCTCGTCAGAATGCCGGAGTCGATCACCTGGGATGAAGTCGCGGAAGCGGAAGCTCTCGAGGCGAAAGATGCCGACAAGACAGGGTCGCGCGTAACGGCGCACTGACGATTTGTCGAAAGATAAGCGAAGTGGTTATTGCCCCCGTGCGTCAAACGCGCGGGGGCATTTATTTATGTTAAATGCGAGCATTTGCATGCGCTTTTGTCCGGAAATACGGGCGTTTTCCGCTTGACGGACGTTGGAGATTGGGCGCTTTTACCGACCCATGCACGGTCGAAACTCCCCCACGGTGACCGTCCCGGGCTTCTGCCCGATGAAACCCAATCTCCGACACTAGAGGACTGATGAGATGAGCAAGAAAGATTTGATCGACGCCGTCGCGCGCGACTGCGAACTCACCAAGGAAAAAGCCAGCGGCGTCGTCGATGCCGTGCTCGCGCATATCCGCGAAGCGATGAAGGAAGGCCATGAAGTCCGCATTCCGGATTTCGGCACGTTCAAGGTTGCCGCTCGCAAAGCCCGCGAAGGCCGCAATCCCGCGACCGGCATGACGATCCAGATCCCGGCTTCACGCGTGCCGAAGTTCACGCCCGCGAAGGGTTTGAAGGACGCGCTCAACTGAGGCGGTCGTTATCGGAATTTCGAGGCGCGCCCGGAAACGGCGCGCCTTTTTTGTTTGCAAGACACGACGGTTCAAACGAGGACTCGCCGGACGACGATCAAGGCTGCGTCGCTGGACGCTCTGATGCCGTCTGCGCCTTCGGCGTAATTTTGAAATTCGCCGATGCGCGGATGCTGGTCATTTCCATCGCCTGACCATATCCGCGCTGCGGCTGGCTCGACACATTGATGCTGGTAAGGCTGCAGGTCGCGGCAATGGTCGCGAGCAGGTTGGCGCACTCACGTCCCGCCATTTCGTAAGCTTGCCGCCGGCCTCGCTCCGATTCACCGTCCGCGACGTCGGTTGGGCCGTTCGGCGGCAGCGTGAACGTATAGCTGACTGACACGCTCACAGCCTGATTGCGATTGCCATCGGCATCATACGGATTTGCATAAGCGCTGAAGCTGAACAGCGTCAGCATAGCCGCGGTAAGTCCAATCTTGCTGACGGTCATTGCGCACGCTCCCTCGTCGGTCCGGCACGAGAATATCAAAGGCGATGCCGCATTTGCTTGCGCTGCGGGGCAAATTTCCGTCGGCGGTTAATGGCTAGGAAATATCGGGCGCGGGTTTGCTACAGCCTATACGTCGCGGACTCTTTGCCGGCGGACGGGCGAGAGAGCATCTTGCGGGCCCGGCCATACCTGCCTAGAAGATGCGTCGTGCGGGCGGTTAGCTCAGTGGTAGAGCGCCTCGTTTACACCGAGGATGTCGGGAGTTCGACCCTCTCACCGCCCACCATCTTTGTTGGTCCCTGCGACTCCGCCGAGCGGAGCCGGACGCAGGGACGGCCTTGTTGAAGCTTTGATCCAGTCCAGCATGAGCGCATCAGCTCTCAGCTAACGAGGAAGCACGCCAATGTCCGTCTCGATGTATGCCATCGCCATTCCGACGTTTCAGAAACAGCTCGCGTCTCTCGAAGCCATTCTCGACAAAGCCGCCGAGCATGCGTCGGCCAGGAAGATCGACATGGCGGTGTTGCTCGGCTCGCGGCTCTATCCCGATATGTTCAACCTGACCCGGCAGGTTCAGCTGGCGACCGATTTCGCGAAGGCCGCCCCGGCGCGCCTCGCAGGCCTCGAGGTCCCGAGCTTCCCCGATAAGGAAACGACGCTGCCGGAGTTGAAGGAACGCCTCGCACGAACCCAGGCGCTGCTCGCGGGCTATAAGCCTGAGCAACTCGACGGCTCCGAAACGAAGCAGCTGACGCTGAAGATCGGCGGCCAGGAAATGACGATCTCAGGGCAGGATTACCTGCTGCACGTCGCGCTGCCGAACTTCTATTTCCATTGCGCCACCGCATACGGAATCCTGCGGCATAACGGCCTCGAGATCGGCAAACGCGATTTCGTCCGCAGATAGATGCCGGGGGAGGCGCGATTGTCGCCCGCGAACGCGAACAGCGGCTTGACGCCCGCGCGCCCATCACGTATTCGGACGCTGTGACGACGGGCGCTTCGGCGCCCGTGACTTTCTGGATTGCGGGAGTAGCTCAGTTGGTTAGAGCGCCGCCCTGTCACGGCGGAGGCCGCGGGTTCAAGTCCCGTCTCTCGCGCCATTCCGTTCGCAGCTCATGAGCATATAGCTCGCTGTAACGGGTGCGCCGAACCCTCTTCTTCGCATTCGCAAATGATGCCGTCGCGACGAGCGGCGTAGCTGTCGCGGTCTGCCGCGTTACGGGCTGTATTGCCGTTGATCCAGCTTTGACCGGCAAAGGGCCAGCACCTTGTCCACGTCGGAACCCGGAACGGGATGACTGAAGAAGAATCCTTGCAGCTCGTTGCACCCGGCGGCGGTGACTGTCTGAGCCTGGTCGAGCGTTTCGATCCCTTCCGCAACGGTGCTGATCTGCATCTGTCTTCCGAGCCCGGCGACGGCCTGAATGATGGCCTCGCAATCCTTTCGCTTCCCGACGTCGAGATCGCGCACGAAGCTGCGGTCGATCTTGATCTTGTCGAAGGGAAAGCTGCGCAAATAACTGAGCGACGCGTAGGCCGTGCCAAAATCATCGAGCGCGATGCGTGCGCCGAGCGTGCGCAGATTATGCAAGATCGCGCGCGTGTTGATTTCATCGCGAAGGAGCACGCCTTCGGTGATCTCGAGTTCCAGCCGATGCGGCGCGAGCCCCGAAATCCGCAGCGCGTTGACGACCGCCTGATAGAGATTGCCACGCTCGAATTGAATCGGCGACAGGTTGACCGAAACGCGGATCGTGTCAGGCCATTTGACGGCCTCCTGGCAGGCACGGATCAACGCCCATTCGCCGATTTCGACGATCAATCCGGTTTCCTCGGCGATCGGAATGAAGTCGGTGGGCGCTATCATTCCGCGCAGCGGATGATGCCAGCGCAGCAGCGCTTCGAACGCAATGACGTCCCGGTTCTCCGTATCGACGAGCGGCTGATAGTAAAGCTCAAGCTGGTTCTGATCGAGGGCGCCGCGCAGATCGGACTGCAATTCGTAGCGCGAATTCGCGTCGTCGGCGATGTCGGGGTCATACAAGTAGGCAATGCCCTTGCCGCCCGCTTTCGCTTTGTAAAGCGCGAGGTCGGCGGCCTTGAGCAACTGTTCCGTCGTTTGTCCATGAAGCGGAGCGAACGCGATGCCGATGCTTGCGCTGCACGAAACCTGCTGCCCACCAAGGTCATGCGGCTTGCAGATTTCCTTCAAAAGGCGCTGCGCCATGCGTTCGGCATCAGCTTTGCGGGCGACGCGGGACGCGGATTGTAACACCGCGAACTCGTCGCCACCGAGCCGGGCGACGATATCGTTCTTTCGCACCGCGCGCTTGAGGCTTTTGGCGACGCTTTTCAAAAGAGCGTCTCCGACCGGGTGCCCCAGCGTATCGTTGACGGCTTTGAAGCCATCGAGGTCGATCCAATGCAGGGCCAGCGTCTGATTGGGCGCGAGATTTCTCAGCGCTTCGTCGAGCGCCTCATGGAATTGCAGGCGATTTGCAATTTCAGTGAGCGGATCGTGGCGCGCCAGCCAGTGGATTTTCTGCTCAGCTTGACGGCGCTCGGTAATGTCTTCCTGGATGTCCACCCAGCCGCCGCCTTCCAGCGGCTTATTGGTCACAAGAACGATGCGTCCGCTTTTGAGATGTTGCGTGTGCGTAAATGTTTCGCCGCGAGCAAGCGCGGCCACGTGGTGCTCGATCCAGGCGCGCTGCTTTTTGCGTTCCTGCGCATTGTCCAGACCTGCTTCGCGTTTGACGTGATTGCGCACCAAGTCCGCGAGCGTCGTGCCTGGACGTGTCAGATGCTGCGGAAGATCGTAGAGCTCCTCATACATCCGGTTGCAGACGATGAGGCGCTGATTGGCGTCGAACATCGACAAGCCGCGCGCCATGTTGTTGAGCGCAAGCTCGAGACAGCGATTGAGTTGCGCGATCCGATCGCCATCGATCGTTGCAGCCGGCAATGGAGTTTTGGCAGCTCGACGCGCGCGCGTGGCCTTGGCGGGCTTTTTTTGAGATCGGCGATCGCTTGGTTTTGGCGATCGTCTGACACCTGAATGTTGTTTTGCTTTTTTTGTGGCGTCGGTCGGCATCTGCGCATTCCACTCGCACTTAAGTAGGGTGCGCTAAATATAGTGCAATCTGTAAGCGAGTGATTAAAAGCGAGGCCGAATTTGGCGATTTTCTATAAACGTTCAATATATTTTTATGCAGTTGCGCAGTGCAATAAATGAATTACGAGAAATAATCATCTCCAATTTGATAATATCACTGCCAATTCGGCAATAGCGGGGGCGCAGAATTTCCGTCGAAATGAGGGGAATGGGAACGATGACCAGCGAGGCATCAGGATCGCAAACGGGCTGCGCTCTGGCAGCATCCTGAAGTCCGACGTGTCGTCATCGTCTTCGGCGATGCAACAGACGCCCGTGCACCGTGCAAGTGCGTTGGAGAACCTTCATGTGTTCCGCGGGGAACAATCACCGCTTCCAGGATCTGTTCCAATGGCCCGGCAACAGTCCGTATGCTAAGTTTCACGCTCATATTTCTGCGATATCAATTTTCATTAGAGGCAGTGCGATGGCCCGTCATGCGTTTATGAAATCCCTATTGTTGTCCGTCAGCGTCGGCGGCTTGCTGCTGGCTGCCGTTGGATCGGCGCAGGCGGCCTCGGGAGACAGGATCGGCGAATCCGTCGTCATAACGAACGTGGTCATGGCGGACTTCGCCGAAAAGCAACGCAAGCTCGCTAAAGGCGATGAAGTTCGCCAGGACGAGTCCATCGAAGTCAACACCGACGCGCAGGGCGAATTCAGGCTGGACGACGAGACGAAGCTCGCCCTCGGCCCGGGGTCGCGGCTCGTGCTCGATAAGTTCGTCTATGACAGCGACAAGAAGGCCGGCTCCATCGTCGTCAACATGATGAAGGGCGCGTTCCGGTTCATCACTGGCGCCGCGGCGAAAACGACGTACGTCATCAACACGCCCAACGCATCGATCACCGTGCGCGGCACGATTTTCGACGTTTACATCCTTCCCGATCGATCGGTGTGGATTTTGCTGCACGAAGGCGCACTCGAGGCGACCGGTAAGAGCAACGTGTGTCACGTTCTCGAACGTCCCGGTCAGCTGATCCGTATTTCCGACGATGGCACCGTCGAGAAGCCGGTGAATTGGCCTCAGCTGCCTAACAACGCGACCGTCGCGTTCGACACGGCGTTTCCTTTCGTCACGAACGCGCCCGCGATTGATCCCAATCCGCTTCTCACGCGCGCAATGATCGTCGATGGCGCGTTTCCTCCCTCGGAGGAAAAAGCCTGTCTCAATCCGCATCCGCGCTTTGGCGTGAAGAAGGCGAGCACGCCACGCAAGGCGGCGCCTCCCGCAAAGAAAACCAAAGCGGCTCAGAAACCGGTTAAGCCGAAACGTACCGCGAGCCGGCCGAAGAACGATGACGACGATTGGGGCAACGGCGCGCGCGGAATGGATATCGTCATCGGCGGCGGCGGCATCCGCATTCCGAACCGGGGCAACTACGGCGGTGGCGGCTATGGTGGCGGTGACAGGCCGAGCGGCGGTCTCCGAGGACGCTAGCATTGGAGGCGCCGCTCGTGCGTGACACGTCGCGCGGCGTCAGCGCTGGACGAACTGGCTTAAGTCCCGGCTGTAGTAACCCGCGATGGATGACGGGCAAAGCTTGCGGCATTTGACGAGTGCCGCTTCGCGCTCGCCGTCGTCCGCCGGCGCAGCAAGCAAAGTCATATGCGCCGCCTTGAGTTCGGAAAATTCTGACGACGCCGCAAAGGTCTCGTCGCCGATCAGCGCGAAGATCCGCTCCGGCCGATCCTTGCCGCGCGGCATCACGGTGCCCAGTCCCAGAAATGCGAAGGCGGGCACATCGGCGGCCGTTCGCTCGCCAACGACGATATCGGCGCCGAACGTCTTCGTCGCTTCCTCGAAGCGTGCGGCGACGTTCACGGCATCGCCCAGAACGGAATAGTCGAAGCGCTGGGGCGAGCCGACGTTGCCGACGACGCACGCGCCGGTATTCAATCCTATACCGAGCCGCACGGGCACGGCGGTTTCGCCAAGCAGCGCGCTCTCTTCCGAAAGCTTCGCGTTGAAGCGCGCGACATCGTCCAGCATCGCGAGCGCCGCGCGGCACGCGTTTCGTGCGTGCTCTTCATCCTGCAAGGGCGCGTTCCAGAATGCCATCACGGCGTCGCCCATGAACTTGTCGATGGTGCCGCGATGACTGAGGATGGTGTCGGCAAGCGGTGTGAATAGGCGATTGACGAAGCGAACCAACTCGTCCGGTTGCAGTCCTTCCGATAGTTTCGAAAAGCCGCGGACGTCGGCGAACAGCAGTGTGACGTCGCGCTCGTCGCCGCCGAGTTTCAATCTATCGGGATGCCGGGCTATTTCGGAAACGACGGACGGCGAAATATAATGCCCGAACGCCGAGCGGATCTGCGCACGTTCGATTTCCGATTGAACGTAGCTGGTCAGCGACGTCCCGAGATAGAGGAACGCAATCGCCAATCCGGGATACACCGGATCGAACAGCAGGCCGGCGCGAGAAAACGCAAACCAGGACAGAGCAACGATGCCCGCAATCGCCAGGCCGCCGACGATGGCCGCGATCAGCGCACCGCTGCGCGCGATCATCCACGCGACCAGCGCACCGAACAGCACGATGAATGCGATCTCGAGCCCGGTCGCGTAGGCTGGTCGGATCAGATGCTCGCCGGAAAGCATCTGCTCCAAGGCCTGCGCCTCGATTTCGACGCCTGGGATCGAAGACGCCAGCGGCGTCGCTCGGAGATCGAGCAGGCCAGTTGCCGTCGCCCCAATGAAGATATGACGCGCCTTGATCGCCTCGGGATCGAAGCTGCCGTCGAGGATGGTGCTGGCCGAGATCGTGCGCCGCGGATCGTGCGGCGAGAATTTGAGCCACAGCTCGCCGCGGCCCGTTGTCGGCAGAATAGTTTGCCCGACGCGAACGGACTCGATGCCGGTTTGACTGCCAAAGGCTTCGACGCCGCTGCCGCCCGACGACTTGACGAAAATCGTCGACTGTCCGGTGCCGACGCGAAGCGCCTCTAGCGCTTGCGAAGGGTAGAGCTTGCCGCCGATCGCAACGAGCAGCGGAATGCGCCGGACGATCTGATCCTCGGACGGCACCCAGTTGACGGCGCCGACGCCACGTGCCGCCTGCGCCAGTATCGGAAGATTTTCGACCCCGCCGGGATAGGCATGGACGAACATCATCGGATCGTCGCCCGCGAACGAGATGCCGCCGCGATAGGCGGCGATGCTGCGATTGGACTGCGCTTCGCCCGCCACGCCGAGCACGACCGGAGCGGACGCAAGGGCATTCGCAAATCGTTCGTCATTCGAAGGAAGCCGTGAAATCTCCGAAACGATGGCCGCACTGACCGCTTGCCCGTCCAGCGATCGCAACAGCGCGTCGGGCGACAGCCGATCCGGCTCTGCCAGCACGATGTCGAACGTGATCGATTTGGCGCCGGCCTGATGCAGGCGCGATGTCAATTCCGCAAGAACCGATCGCGGCCAGGGCCATTGGCCTGCGCGCGCCAAAGCGGCTTCGTCGACCGCAATGATGCGCACCGGAAACGACGGATCGGCGGCGCGTGGCGCGGCGCGCAGATAAGTATCGAAAACGGATAGCCTCAATTGCGAAATCGGCTGCGGATCGGCGACGCGCAGCGCAACGCAGGCGGCCAGAATTGCAATTGCAACGAGCGCATGCAGGGGTATGCGAAAAAGCGCCGGATACCGGGACATGAGCGAAAACCTGATGCTGTGACCTGCGATCGCTTCATAAGGAGTCGTGAGTGATGATCGCACGGTGAAGGCGGAAACCTATAGGCGAATGTTGCGTGGTTCCGCATGCCTTGCGAGTTGAAGGATTAATTCGGCGAGCGTGCCGCCCAATGCCTCGCGTCCGATGGCAGGCAACGCAATTACGAAGGTTGCCGTCGTTTATTTGCTCTCCCCTTGAATTCGCCAGGAGCCGGTTAAGAGGCAGCCACAATTCATTGGTTAGTCCGCGCACCAACGAAGGCAACCGAGGATCTTAAAAATGCGTCTTGCATCCATTGGCCTGGCTACGGCTGCTGTTCTCGTCTCGACGATGGCCGCGAACTCTCAGACCGTCCGCTTCAACGATGGCAATTTCTCATTCCGCTTCGGCGGCAGTGATCGGCGCGGCGAGGTCGAAGGCAAGCGCGCGAGCTGCGAAGTTTATGCGCGCATCGCTCAAGTGCAGGCCGACGCGAACAATAGGTTCCGTTGCGGCTATCGCGGCCCGCGGTGGGATTCGGATTTGAGGCCGCATTTCCAGTGGTGCCGCTGGGCTCCGCGCCGGGCGCTGGCGGAAGAGCAGCGCGGACGTGCCGAACAGCTTCAGGATTGTTTTAATCGCCTCGGCGATTTCGACGGCCGCTGAATTCGAACGGCGGGGATACTGCGCAGCCTCGCGCAGTATTCCCGCTGATCATATTCGCTGAATTCCTGAATAAACACTCATCTACAATACGAAGAAGTAAAGCGCGCCGCCATCGGAAGTGCGGCTTTCGCACGTTGTTGGAAGTACCTGAGTTCGATAACCGGGAGCTTCCTATGACATCGATGAAACAGCTTGCAGCAGTCGCATTTGCGGGTTTGGCCGTCGTCGGGTTTTCCGCGTCGGCCGAGGCCTATCACGGTCGCGGATACGGACACTGGCATGGATACGGCCACGGCTACTATGGCGGCGGATACGGCCACCGGCGTCACTGGGGCTATGGATGGGGCTACCCCGCGTGGGGCTACTATCCGGCCTGGGGCTACGATTACCGGCATTGCTATTGGCGTTATGGCCACCGCGTCTGCTGGTATTAAATGGATGAAGATCGGCGGCGTTAACGTCTGCGATAGTTTGACACTGATATAAGAGCGTTCCGCTCCGTCCCCCAAGAGCGGCACGCGCGCAAAGCATCCCCTGAATTTGCTGCGTTTCGGGCGTCGGCTTTCCCCCAAGCTGGCGCCCTTTATTTTGTCATCGGGGCACGCGCGCAAATCGGCGATGGCGAAAAAAGGCTCTGCAACGGGAATGAGTGCAAGCTTACCAAACAGTATATTCTTTAAACGTAGATATTCATCAACCTGACAGGAATCCTCACCTAGAAGTGCCGCGCGTCGCGAGTGACGCCAACGCACCTTTAGGAGCCTAATTATGAAGACCACTTTGACTGTCGCACTTGCTGCCGCTGCTATGATGCTCGGAGCCGGCGTTGCCAGCGCGCATGACAAGACCGCCAAGGGCGTCCATCATCATCATGCCCATCACGCGCATCATGCTGCGCACCACAAGCACGCTTCAAAGCATGCTTCCAAGCACGCCGAGAAGCATGCAGCGAAGAAGGCGCACAAGCACGCCGCAAAGCACGGTCACAAGCACATCGTGTCGAAGAAGGCCGTCAAGAAGGCCGGTTGATTTTCGACGAGGTGTGGAGGCCGCTCCTTCACACCTCGTGTCCGGCCGGTAGCCGCCTGCCGATTCGTTCGACCCACGACCCCGGCGCCAGGGGATGTTCGGCGGCCGCGCTAGAATAAGCGCAATTGCTTCAATTCATAAAAAATATCGATGCATTGACCCTGGCGCGGTCTACGCTGCCGGCTGTCCGGCCGGTGCCAAATAAACCATCAGTCTGCAGGCAACCCGCAACCCTATGAGTCGTTGAATCAGACCGGCGTCCGCGCGAGGCCGCTGCGGCAGGACGGCGCCAGCAACCGCATCGGTCAAACGGTTCCTTTTTAGCTCATAGACATATAGTCCCAGCCGTTTGAAGCACTCGCGAGTTGCACCCCATTAGGTCCTGGGCTAACACCGGGCGTGCGCGGCGGCATCGTGCGCCTTTGCAGGCTCCGTGCCCTATGTGGACGAGATGCGATGGTCGATCTGACTTCTCACTACCTGCCAATTGCGATTTTCATCGGCGTTGCGCTGTTGATTGGTGCAGCCCTGATGGTGGCGCCGTTCCTGGTCGCATACCGCAATCCGGACCCCGAAAAGGTGTCTGCTTACGAATGTGGCTTCAACGCCTTCGATGATGCGCGCATGAAGTTCGACGTGAGGTTCTACCTCGTGTCGATTCTGTTCATCGTCTTCGATCTCGAAATTGCGTTCCTGTTTCCGTGGGCGGTGGCATTCAAGGACATCGGTGTGTTCGGCTTCTGGTCGATGATGGCGTTCCTTGGCGTGCTGACGGTCGGCTTCATCTACGAGTGGAAGAAGGGCGCGCTCGAATGGGAGTGATACGCACCAACGACGGGCAGATCATCTTCGACCGCGCGTTGGACAAGGCGCGCGAAGGCGTCTCCGGCGCCGCGACCTCGATCATTCGTCCCGACGACCAGTTCTTCACCGGAATCTCCAACGAGTTGGCCGACAAGGGCTTTCTCGTGACGACAGTCGATGACCTCATCAACTGGGCGCGCACCGGCTCGCTGATGTGGATGACGTTCGGTCTCGCCTGTTGCGCCGTCGAGATGATGCAGGCCTCGATGCCGCGTTACGATCTCGAGCGCTTCGGCTTTGCGCCCCGCGCTTCGCCGCGCCAGTCCGACGTGATGATCGTCGCCGGCACGCTGACCAACAAGATGGCTCCGGCGTTGCGCAAGGTCTACGACCAGATGCCGGAACCGCGTTATGTGATTTCGATGGGAAGCTGCGCCAACGGCGGCGGCTACTATCATTATTCCTACGCCGTCGTGCGCGGTTGCGATCGCGTCGTCCCGGTCGATGTTTACGTCCCGGGTTGCCCGCCGACCGCCGAGGCGCTGGTTTATGGAATTCTGCTGCTACAACGCAAAATACGCCGGACGGGAACGATCGAGAGATAGGCAACTCGGAAAGGCCGTGTCGTGAACCGCCGCCTGATAACTGCAGCTGCAGGCACCCTTTCGGTTTTCGTTGCGGCCGTCGCGCTATCGCAGCCGTCACTCGCCGCCGATTCCGGTCCGAATCTTGTCGGCACATGGTCGGGCCACACGGATTCGATCGGCGATATTTACGGTCTCAGGACGCGCGAACGCACCGTCCATATTACGGAGCAGACCGACCGGAGGTTTCGCGGCTATTTCGTCTACGAAGGCGGCCGTCGCGATTTCTTCGGGATCGTCTTTCCCGATAACACGTCGTTCGCGTGGACCTCGACCGCCGCGAAATCCGTGACGGAAGGCCGAATTCTCGGCGACGATCACATTGCGGCCTGTTACATCGAAGCCGGAACGGAAGCGACGGCTGGTTGTTCCGACCTCACGCGCGTTGATAAAAAGCCCTAAGCGGATGCTGTTCTGATGGAAATCGCAAACCTTATCACTCACGTCGGCACGCTCTTCGGAGCCGACATCCTCGCCAGCAGCACGGCCTTCGACGAGGCATCGATTTCCGTGCCTCGCGACCGGATCGTCGACGTGCTGACGAAGCTGCGCGACGATCCCAAGTGCCAGTTCGAGGTTCTGATCGATATCTGCGGTGTCGACTATCCCGAGCGCGCGGAACGCTTCGAGGTCGTCTATCATCTGCTTTCGCCGCGCCTCAATCAGCGGCTGCGCATCAAGATCTCGACCGACGAGACGACTGCGGTGCCGAGCGTGAATGACGTCTTCCCCGCCGCGAACTGGTATGAGCGCGAAGCCTACGATCTCTATGGCATCCGTTTCACCGGACATCCCGATCTCCGGCGCATCCTGACGGACTACGGTTTTCAGGGGCATCCGCTGCGCAAGGATTTCCCGCTCACCGGTTACGTCGAGGTTCGCTACGACGACGAAAAGAAGCGCGTCGTGTACGAGCCGGTCAAGCTCACGCAGGAATTCCGCGATTTCGATTTCGAAAGCCCGTGGGAAGGTCCGAACTACATCATTCCGGGCGACGAAAAAGCACAGCGTTCATGACGGCCGCCGGGCGTCGGCCCGGTTCCACTTCCATCACCTGCACCGTGGGCATTTGAATGGATTTTGAAACGAATGTAGCCATTTCGGCCGGGTTGATGGTCGCTGCATTCGTTCTCGACTGGCCGCGCGCAATCGTGGGCGTGGCGTTCGGAGTTCTGGGCCGGTTTCTGCCCTATGCGACGATCGTCGTTCCGCTCGGCGTCGTCCTCATCTCGATCGGCGGCGAGTTCGTTTACCCGCTGCTCGGGCGCACCGAATCGCCGAGCCTGTGGTCATTCGCGATCGGCTTATTTTCGGTCGCAGCAACAGCTTCTAACCTCTATATAACGATCCGAAATCTGAAAGACAGACTGTGAGGGCCGACGCAGTGAAACCTTCGCTTCAGGCTGGAGCGCGCACTGAGTTTTCGTTTCGTGTGCCGGCAACGAAAACGGTGCCGTATCTTTATCCGGAGGCTCGGGAATTCCAGCTCATGCCGACGGTCTTCGCGACCGGCTTCATGGTCGGGCTGATGGAATGGACCTGCCTGCACATCATCGAGGACCATCTCGATCAAGGCGAAGGCTCGCTCGGTGTGCATATTAACGTGTCGCACGTCGCGGCGACTGTTCCAGGGCAAACGGTCACGGTCGAGGCCGAGTGCACGAAAGTCGCGGGGCGTCGCATCTTTTTCCACGTTAAAGCCCACGACGGGATTGACCTGATTGGCGAGGGCGAGCATGAGCGCGTGGTCGTCGATTGGGAAAAGTTCGAGCAGCGCGTAAACGGTAAGGCGAAGCTCGCGCGTCTCTCTCCAATTACGCGGGGAACTGGTTGAAAATGGCCGAAACGGAAATCCGCAACTTCAACATCAATTTCGGACCGCAGCATCCGGCCGCGCACGGCGTGTTGCGGCTGGTGCTGGAACTTGACGGCGAAGTCGTCGAGCGCGTCGATCCGCATATCGGCCTGTTGCATCGTGGGACCGAAAAGCTCATCGAGCACAAGACCTACATGCAGGCGATCGGCTATTTCGATCGTCTCGACTACGTCGCGCCGATGAATCAGGAGCATGCGTTCTGCCTCGCGGCCGAGCGCCTGCTGGGCATCACCGTCCCGCGCCGGGGCCAGCTGATCCGCGTGCTCTTTTCCGAAATCGGCCGCATCCTTTCGCATCTCCTGAACGTCACGACGCAGGCGATGGACGTCGGCGCCCTGACCCCGCCGCTCTGGGGTTTCGAGGAACGCGAGAAGCTGATGGTGTTCTATGAGCGCGCATCCGGCGCGCGCATGCACGCCAAGTATTTCCGCATCGGCGGCGTGCACCAGGATCTGCCGGAAAAGCTGATCGACGACATTTACGCCTTCTGCGATCCGTTCCTGAAAGTCGTCGACGACATCGACGTGCTCCTGACCGAGAACCGCATCTTCAAGCAGCGCAACGTCGATATCGGCGTCGTCTCGCTGGACGAGGCCTTCGCCTGGGGCTTCTCGGGCGTCATGGTCCGCGGCTCCGGCGCGGCGTGGGACCTCCGCAAGTCGCAGCCCTACGAATGCTATAGCGAACTGGATTTCGATATCCCGATCGGCAAGAACGGCGACTGCTACGACAGATATCTGATCCGCATGCAGGAAATGCGGGAATCGACCAAGCTGATGAAGCAGTGCTGCGAGCTGCTGAAGTCGCCAGGCGGCCAGGGTCCGCACTCGGCCGAGAACAAGAAAGTCGTGCCGCCGAAGCGCGGAGAGATGAAGCGCTCGATGGAAGCGCTGATCCATCACTTCAAGCTCTACACGGAAGGTTTTCACGTCCCCGCCGGAGACGTCTATGCGGCCGTCGAAGCGCCGAAGGGCGAGTTCGGCGTCTATCTCGTGGCGGATGGCTCCAACAAGCCCTATCGCTGCAAGATCCGCGCCCCGGGCTTCCCGCACCTCGCGGCTATGGACTTCCTGAACCGCGGGCACATGCTGGCCGACGTCTCGGCCATCCTCGGCTCGCTCGATATCGTGTTCGGCGAGATCGACCGCTGACGGCGGGCGTCGTGCGGCTGGCTGCTGTGACCGCCGGGAACGGTTGAGCCGTTTCGCGCGGCGCATCACGCTTTAGCCCGGCCGCGTGCGTGCCATTCCGGCGGCCCTTGCGGCGGCGACGCTGTCGCGCGGCTGTCATCCGGGAGCAACACGGACTAGCATCCGCCTCAAAGCCCTGGCAAAACAGCGCCTCGCGATTTCGCAGTCCAAGTAATCCCGAGGTGATGCGTATGATTTATGGTGCAAGCCCAGTCATCGACAATCTGTTCCTGCTGGCGGTCGTCGCGCTGGGATGGGGCTTAAGCCTTTCTACGTATCGCCTTTTTGCCCGCTCGCGGGGCTGGCCGATGGGCGCGCTGCAGGCCGACGCGCCGTTCATTCCCGTGCTGATAGGGCTGGCGGGACTGTTTGCGGGATTGATCTTCGCCGCCGCGCGCGGCTCCGACGACGGCGGCTGGGTCATCATCGCCCTCGGCCTGCTGTTTGCAGTATTGTGGACCGGGTTCCTGCGTGTCGCCTCGCAGCTGTCGCTGATCCTTGCGCCGATCGCGACGTTTCTTTTGCTGCTCGGTTGGCTGGCGGTGCCGCTCGGTTTTGCAGAGCGTCGCTGGGCGACGGAACGTCCTTCTGAAACGCTTCAGCGGCGCGGAATTCTGAAACCCGATTCGTCCGTCGCCGTGCCCAATCCGCCGGCCTCAGACGCGACCCCTTGATCCTCATCAACCAGTCATAGATCGGGGAACCATTAGTCGCACCTGCTTGCTGTTTATCACGGTCGCTTCATGCTTTAGCCGCATCTGCAAATCCTTGCCTAGTCGCGTTCTTCCGCGTACTGGACCGTGTTGACGCTCGAAGGGTAATGTCGATTTGCAAGAGTCGGCATTGGCGTGACGGGGCAAGGTCGTTCGTCTGACCCGACCACGTACGATTCGGCGCCGCGACCCTTGGTTTTCAGGAGCCGTTGATGGCTGTTCGCCGAGTGAATCCGGATCAACCCGCTGAGTTCGCTTTTTCAGCGGAGAACCTTGCGTGGGCGCAAGAGACAATCGCGAAGTATCCCTCGGGCAAGCAGGCATCCGCCATCATCCCGTTGTTGTGGCGCGCGCAGGAACAGTCGGGCGGATGGTTGCCTGAGCCTGCGATCCGCGCCGTCTGCGATCTTCTCGGAATGGCCCACATCCGGGGCATGGAAGTCGCGACGTTCTACACGATGTTTCAGCTGTCGCCGGTCGGAACGAAAGCGCATGTGCAGGTCTGCGGTACGACGCCGTGCATGCTGCGTGGATCGCGCGATCTGATTTCGGTGTGCCAGCATCGCATTCACGAACATCCGCACACGCCCAATAGCGACGGCACGCTGTCGTGGGAAGAAGTCGAGTGCATCGGCGTCTGCGCCAACGCGCCGGTCGTTCAGATCGGCAAGGACACCTACGAAGATCTGACGGCGGAGCAATTCGAAAAAGTGCTCGACGGCTTCATCGCCGGCAAGCCGCCGAAGCCGGGCTCGCAGACGGGACGCACTGCGTCCTGTCCCGCCGGTGGTCCGACGAGCCTTACGGATCAATCGCTGTACGATGGTTCGACGATCGACGCCTGGAGAAAGCGCTTCGAGGAAACGTCGGAAACGTCCGATAACGCCCAGGAGACGTCGCCGCCTTCGGCTCTCGCATCGCCGACACACAAGGCCGCCGTCGCGGAAGGGACATCGCCGTCCTCTCCGGCCGGATCATCATCGGCGGCGGCGCCTGCAGTTCATCCCGCAGCGCTGGCTGCGATCGCGAACGCAGGCCTCGTCAAGGAACTCGAGGCGCGCGGCGGCGGCAAGGCGATGTCGGCCGGCGAACTCGATAAGATCAAGGCAGATATGCTGCGTGATCGTGCGATCGCAGCCGCGCAGGCCGCTCAAGACCCCGAACTGTTGAACCAGCCGCGCGGCGGCAAAGGCGACGACCTCTCGCTGATTTGGGGCGTTGCGGATAAGATGGTCGAAAAGCTGAATTCGATCGGCGTCTGGCACTTCGATCAGATCGCCAAATGGACGCCCGCGAACGTCGCCTGGTTCGAAAGCCGCCTCGACGGTTTCAAGGGTCGCGTGACGCGAGAGAAATGGATCGAGCAGGCACAAAAGCTCGCGTCGGGTTGGCGACCGGATTCGAAAGCCGGTGAAAGGCCGAAGGACTAGCTCGCATGCTTCATGACCGCGATCGCATCTTTCGAAATCTTTATGGCTTCCATGACGCGCGCCTCAAGGGCGCGATCAGCCGTGGCGCCTGGGATGGCACGAAGTTCTTCATCGACAAGGGTCACGACTACATCATCGACGAGGTGAAGAAGTCGGGCCTGCGCGGACGCGGCGGCGCTGGCTTCCCGACGGGCCTCAAGTGGTCGTTCATGCCGAAGGCGGATCATCGCCCGAGCTATCTCGTCATCAACGCCGACGAGTCGGAGCCGGGGTCCTGCAAGGACCGCGAGATCATGCGGCACGATCCGCATCTTCTGATCGAGGGAGCGCTGCTCGCGGCCTTCGCGATGCGCGCCCACACGAGCTACATCTACGTGCGCGGCGAATACATCCGTGAGCGCGAGGCGCTGCAACGTGCAATCGACGAAGCCTACGCGGCGAAGCTGATCGGCAAGAATAACGTCCACGGCTGGGACTTCGATCTCTACGTTCATCACGGCGCCGGCGCCTACATCTGCGGTGAAGAAACCGCGATGCTCGAAAGCATCGAAGGCAAGAAGGGCCAGCCGCGTCTGAAGCCGCCGTTCCCCGCCAACGTCGGTCTTTACGGCGCTCCGACCACGATCAACAACGTCGAGAGCATCGCCGTCACGGGTGAAATTCTGCGCCGTGGCGCGAGCTGGTTCGCGGCGCTCGGCCTGCCGAACAACACCGGCACCAAGCTGTTCCAGATTTCCGGTCACGTCGAGCGGCCGTGCACCGTCGAAGAAGAGATGGGCATCCCGCTCAAGGAACTGATCGACAAGCACTGCGGCGGCATTCGCGGCGGCTGGGACAACCTGCTGGCGGTCATTCCCGGCGGATCGTCCGTGCGCTGCATCACCGCCGAGCAGGCGATGAACGTGACGATGGATTTCGATGCGCTCGGCAAGCTCGGCTCTGGCCTCGGCACCGCGGCGATCATCGTCATGGACAAGTCGACGGACATCATCGGAGCCATCCGGCGCATCGCGTACTTCTATAAGCACGAGAGCTGCGGCCAGTGCACGCCGTGCCGCGAAGGCACCGGCTGGATGTGGCGCGTGCTCGAGCGCATGGAGCGCGGGCAGGCGGAAAAGCGCGAAATCGATCTTCTCTTTGACGTCACGAAGCAGATTGAAGGCCACACGATTTGTGCGCTGGGCGATGCGGCGGCTTGGCCGGTGCAGGGACTGATCAAGAATTTCCGTCCCGTCATCGAAGAGCGCATCGACCAGTATCAGGCGAAGCACGCGCGCGTGGCGGCGGAGTAGGGTGGCGGACAACGAGCAATGCCAAAGCAACTGATAGTCGACGGCAAGGCAATCGAGGTCGAAGACGGCACGACGCTGATGCACGCCTGCGAGATCGCCGGCGCCGTCATCCCGCGCTTCTGTTATCACGAGCGCCTGTCGATCGCCGGCAACTGCCGCATGTGCCTCGTCGAGGTGCAGGGCTCGCCGAAGCCGATCGCATCCTGCGCTATGCTGGTCAACGATCTGCCGCCGAACAAGGACGGCTCTCCGAAGATCATCAGCACCACGTCGCCGCTGGTCAAGAAAGCGCGCGAAGGCGTGATGGAATTCCTGCTCATCAATCATCCGCTCGATTGCCCGATCTGCGATCAGGGCGGCGAGTGCGATCTGCAGGATCAGGCGATGGCGTTCGGCATGGGCGGCTCGCGTTACCATGAGAACAAGCGCGCCGTCGAAGAGAAGCACATCGGTCCGCTGATCAAGACGATGATGACGCGCTGCATTCACTGCACGCGCTGCGTCCGTTACATGACCGAAGTCGCGGGCGTCGAAGAGCTTGGCCTCATCGGACGCGGCGAAGACGCGGAGATCACGACCTATCTCGAACGCGGGATCATGTCGGAGATGAGCGCCAACGCCGTCGATCTCTGCCCCGTCGGCGCGCTGACGCATCGGCCGTGGGCGTTTTCCGCGCGGCCTTGGGAGATGGAATCGACCGAGACGATCGACGCGATGGACGCCGTCGGCTCGGCAATTCGCGTCGACACGCGCGGCGGTGCCGTCATGCGTATCCTGCCGCGCAACAACGACGCCGTGAACGAAGAATGGATTTCGGACAAGACGCGCCACGTCGCGGATGGCTTGAAAATCCAGCGGCTCGACCAGCCGTACATCCGCAAGGGCGGACGGCTCCAGCCTGCGAGCTGGGATGAAGCGCTGGCGCTCGTCGCCGAGAAGCTCAAGGCGGCTTCGCCGGACAAGATCGGTGCGATTGCGGGCGACCTCGCGGCTGCGGAAGAAATGTTCGCGCTGAAGGATCTGCTGACGCGTTTCGGTGCCACCTCGATCGATTGCCGCCAGGCCGGAGACAAGCTCGATCCGAAGCTCGGCCGCGCCAGCTACGTTTTCAATTCTTCGATCGAAGGCATCGAACACGCCGACGCGATCCTGATCGTCGGGTCCAATCCGCGCCTCGAAGCGCCGGTGCTCAATGCGCGCATCCGCAAGCGCTGGCGGACGGCGTCGACGAAGATCGCGCTCATCGGCGCCAAGGCCGATCTTACATACCCATACGAGTATCTGGGCGCTGGCCCTGACACGCTCGCAGACGTCGCGAGCGGCAAGCACGCCTTTGCGGACGTTCTGAAATCGGCCGAGCGCCCGATGGTGATCGTCGGGCAGGGCGCGTTCGCGCGCGCCGATGGTCTCGCCGTGCTGTCGCAGGCGGCGCGCATCGTCACCGCCGTGTCGGCCGGCAAGGACGCGGCATGGAACGGCTTCAACGTCCTTCACACCGCAGCGGGCCGCGTCGCCGGTCTCGATGTCGGCTTCGTGCCCGGCAAGGGCGGCAAGGATGCTGCCGGCATCCTCGGCGGCGGCATGGACTTCGTCTATCTGCTTGGGGCCGACGAAAGCGATCTGTCGAAACTTGGAACCGCCTTCGTGGTTTACCAGGGTAGTCACGGCGATCGCGGCGCGGAGCGCGCTGAGGTCATCCTTCCGGGCGCGGCCTACACGGAAAAAGGCGCGACCTACGTCAACACGGAAGGCCGCGTCCAGCAGACGACCAAGGCGGCGTTCTCGCCGGGAAGCGCCAAGGAAGACTGGACCATCCTGCGCGCGCTGTCTGCGCGTGCGGGCAAGACATTGCCTTACGACACATTGAAAGACCTGCGCGCCGCCATGTACAAGGCCGCACCGCAGCTTGCCGAGATCGATGCGGTCGAAACCCGTGCGGTGTCGGGCCTTGAAACGCTCGCAAAGCTTTCCGGGCAGCCGACGGCGACGGCCTTCGCATCGGCGATTGAAGATTTCTATCTAACCAACGCGGTCGCGCGGGCTTCGGCTGTCATGGCCGGAATGAGTGCGCTTCGAAGCGCCCGCGACCAGAGGCTCAGCGCGGCGGAATAGGAACGATGCTCGAGACCCTGCAAACATTCATGACCGACTACGGCTGGAACCTGCTGATCCTCCTCGTGGGATCGCTGGCCGTGCTTGTCGGCCTTTTGGTCATCATCGCTTTTCTGCTGCTGTTCGACCGCAAGGTCTGGGCCGCCGTGCAGATGCGCCGCGGTCCGAACGTCGTCGGGCCGTTCGGCTTGTTCCAGTCGTTCGCCGACCTTTTGAAATTCGTCTTCAAGGAGCCGGTGATCCCGGCCGGCGCCGATAAGGCCGTTTTCCTGCTCGCGCCGCTCGCGACCGCCATGTTCGCGCTGTCGGCCTGGGCCGTCATTCCGCTCGACCAGAACATCTGGGGTAAGTGGGTGATCTCCGACATGAACGTCGGAATTCTCTATCTGCTCGCGATCTCATCGCTCGGCGTCTACGGCATCATCATGGGCGGCTGGGCGTCGAACTCGAAATATCCGTTCATGGGCAGCCTCCGGTCTGCGGCGCAGATGGTGTCCTATGAAGTCTCGATCGGCTTCGTCATCATTTGCGTGTTGCTGTGCGTCGGCTCGCTCAACATGACCGACATCGTCAATGCACAGCGCGCCGGCCTTGGGACGCGCGCCGGCCTGACCAACTCCTTCCTCGACTGGTACTGGCTGCCGCTGTTTCCGATGTTCATCGTGTTCTTCATCTCGGCGCTCGCCGAAACGAACCGCACGCCGTTCGACTTGGTCGAAGCGGAATCGGAACTCGTCGCGGGCTTCATGGTCGAATATTCCTCGACCCCGTATCTGCTCTATATGCTGGGCGAGTACGTCGCGATCGTCACGATGTGCGCGCTGACGACGATCCTGTTCCTCGGAGGCTGGCTGCCGCCGCTCGACATCTGGCCGCTGAACGCGATCCCGGGCTTCTTCTGGTTCCTGGCCAAGGTCGTCTTCGTGTTCTTCATGTTCGCGATGATGAAGGCGCTGCTGCCGCGCTATCGCTACGATCAGCTGATGCGCCTCGGCTGGAAGGTGTTTCTGCCGCTGTCACTGTTCATGGTCGTGGTCACGGCCGCAGTGCTCAGGTTCGGAGGATTTCTGTCATGAGCGTCGCTCGCGCTGCAAAGTCGCTGTTCCTGACGGAAATCGTCGTGGCGTTCGTGCTGACGCTCCGCTATTTCTTCGCGCCGAAGAAAACGCTGAACTACCCATTTGAAAAAGGCCCGCTGTCGCCGCGCTTCCGTGGCGAGCACGCGCTCCGTCGCTATCCCAATGGCGAAGAGCGCTGCATCGCCTGCAAGCTCTGCGAAGCGATCTGCCCGGCGCAGGCGATCACCATCGAGGCCGGTCCGCGCCGCAACGATGGCACGCGCCGCACCACGCGTTACGACATCGACATGACGAAATGCATCTATTGCGGGCTGTGCCAGGAGGCTTGCCCCGTGGACGCCATCGTCGAGGGGCCGAATTTCGAGTTCGCGACGGAAACGCGCGAAGAGCTTTTCTACGATAAGGAGCGATTGCTCTCGAACGGCGATCGCTGGGAACGTGAGATCGCGAAGAACATCGCGCTCGACGCGAAGTATCGCTAAATCGCCCATCCGACGGGATAACAGGAAGAACGAGAACGATGGCGGAGGCAGGTTTCTTCTATCTCTTTGCGGTGTTGGCGGTCGCGTCCGGCGCGATGGTCATCCTCGCCAGAAATCCCGTGCACGCGGTGCTGTTCCTCGTCCTGGCGTTTTTCAACGCCGCCGGACTTTTCCTGCTGCTCGGCGCTGAATTCCTCGCGATGCTCCTCGTCATCGTCTACGTCGGGGCCGTGTCGGTGATCTTCCTGTTCGTCGTCATGATGCTCGACGTCGACTTCGCCGAGCTGAAAGCGGGCTTCATCAAGAACGCCAAGGTCGGCGCCATCGTCGGCGGTGTCGTGCTCGCCGAACTCGTCGCCCTCTTCAGCTTCCGCGGTTTCAACGTCGCGCCGACCGTCAATGTCACGGCGCCGATGCCGGCGGCGGGATCGACGCTCACCAACACCGCGGCGCTCGGGCAGATCCTTTATACGAAGTACGTCTACCTGTTTCAGGCGTCGGGCATGATCCTGCTGGTCGCGATGATCGGCGCTATCGTGCTGACCTTGAAGCACCGCACCAACGTCAAGCGCCAGTCGATCGCAGCCCAGGTGTCGCGCGATCCGGCCAAGACGCTCGAGGTCGTGAAAGTTCCAACCGGCGGATCGGTCGTCCCCGCCGCGAGCAAGCGCGCGGAGGCTGTGGAATGACCATCGGACTCGGACATTACCTGACGGTCGCCGCCTGCCTGTTCACGCTCGGCGTCTTCGGCATCTTCATCAACCGCAAGAACGTCATCGTCATCCTGATGTCGATCGAGCTGATCCTGCTCGCCGTGAACATCAATCTGGTCGCGTTCTCGCATTTCAACGCCGATCTCGTCGGCCAGGTGTTCGCGCTGTTCGTGCTGACGGTCGCCGCCGCTGAATCCGCGATCGGCCTCGCTATCATCGTTGTCTACTATCGCAATCGGGGTTCGATCGCGGTCGAAGACGTCAACATGATGAAGGGGTGAGACGTGATCGGGTTCTGGCAACGACACGTGTCGTACGCTCTCGCCACGAACGAGGGGCATGACGGGAATAGGGGGATTGTTTCCGCATGATCTACGCGACGATTGTTCTGCTGCCGCTTGCCGGCGCGCTTATCGCTGGCCTCTTCGGTCGCATCATCGGAGACCGTCCGAGCGAAGTCATCACGACGGCGCTGCTGATCATTGCGGCGGCGCTCTCCTGGGTGACGTTCTTTCAGGTCGCGCTCGGACATGAGACGCACACCGTCACGCTGTTCCGCTGGATCACGTCGGGCGAACTCGATACCTCCTGGGCGCTGAAGATCGACACGCTGACTGCGGTCATGCTCGTCGTCGTCACGACGGTGTCCTCGCTCGTTCACCTCTATTCCATCGGCTACATGCACGAGGACGACTCGCGCCCGCGCTTCTTCGCGTATCTGTCGCTGTTCACGTTCGCTATGTTGATGCTGGTGACGAGCAACAACCTCGTCCAGATGTTCTTCGGATGGGAAGGCGTCGGCCTCGCATCGTATCTGCTCATCGGCTTCTGGTATAAAAAGCCGTCGGCCAACGCTGCTGCCATCAAGGCGTTCGTCGTCAACCGCGTCGGTGACTTCGGCTTCGCGCTCGGCATCTTCGGACTGTTCTACGTTTTCCGCACCGTCAACCTCGATGCCATCTTTGCCGCCGTGCCCACCGCCGTCGGCAAGACTTTCGTCTTCGCCGGATACGAAGTCGACATCCTGACGACGCTCTCGCTGCTGCTCTTCATGGGCGCGATGGGCAAGTCGGCGCAGTTCCTGCTGCACACCTGGCTTCCGGACGCGATGGAAGGCCCGACGCCGGTCTCGGCGCTGATCCATGCCGCGACGATGGTCACCGCCGGCGTGTTCATGGTCGCGCGGCTGTCGCCGATTTTCGAACTGGCGCCCGAGGCGCTGAAATTCGTGACGCTGATCGGCGCCATTACGGCGTTCTTCGCGGCGACCGTCGGTCTCGTCCAGAACGACATCAAGCGCGTCGTCGCCTATTCGACGTGCTCTCAGCTCGGCTACATGTTCGTCGCCTGCGGGATCGGCGCTTACGGCGTCGCGATCTTCCACCTCTTTACGCACGCGTTCTTCAAGGCGCTTCTGTTCCTCGGCTCGGGCTCGGTCATCCACGCCATGCATCACGAGCAGGACATGCGGATGATGGGCGGCCTGCGCAAGAAGATCCCGTGGACGTTCGCGGCCATGCTGATCGGCACGCTGGCGATCACCGGCGTAGGCATCCCGCATCTGACGGGCTTCGCTGGCTTCTATTCCAAGGACGCGATCATCGAGGCAGCGTACGCGGCTCAGACGCCGAACAACTACGCCTTCTGGCTTCTCGTCGTCGGTGCGCTGATGACGTCGTTCTACTCGTGGCGTCTCATCTTCATGACGTTCTACGGAAAGACCCGCGCCGATCATCACACCTACGATCACGCGCACGAAAGCCCGTGGACGATGATGCTGCCGCTCGCCGTGTTGTCGGCCGGCGCGATCTTCGCCGGCGTCGTGTTCTCCGGCTACTTCATCGGACATCACGAGAATGAGTTCTGGGGCGCGGCGCTCTTCCGTTCCGAGACGAACCACATCTTGCACGAAATGCATGATGTGCCGGGATGGGTGCCTTACTCGTCGCTCATCGCGATGCTGATCGGCTTCGGCATTGCCTGGGTCTATTACATCGGCGCGCCCTGGTTGCCCGCAGCGACGGCGCGGGCATTCAAGCCGCTGTATCTCTTCCTGCTCAACAAGTGGTACTTCGACGAGCTGTACAATCTGATCTTCGTGCGCCCGGCGTTCGCGATCGGACGCCTGCTCTGGAAAGGCGGCGACGGCGCGATCATCGATGGCGCGATCGACGGGACGGCGGCTGGTGTCGGACGCGTCACCGAACGGGTCGTCCGTCTACAGACCGGATACCTCTACCACTATGCTTTCGCGATGCTGCTGGGAGTGGCGGCGCTCATGACCTGGCTCACCTACAACGGGCTTTTCGCCGGGGTGTTTAAATGAACAACATCCTCTCGGTTATCACCTTCCTGCCGCTCGTCGGCGCGCTTCTGATCGCCGTGCAGAATGCGGAAGCGAAGCAGAACGCACGCTGGATCGCGCTCTGGACGACATTGGTCACGTTCGCCGTTTCGCTGCTGATCTGGTGGAACTTCGACACGACCCAGTCGGGCTTCCAGTTCGTCGAGGAACACGCCTGGCTCGGATCGCTAAAATATAAGCTCGGCGTCGACGGCATCTCGATGCTGTTCATCATCCTGACGACGTTCCTGATGCCGCTCTGCATCCTCGCGAGCTGGGTGTCGGTCGAGAACCGCGTCAAGGAATACATGATCGCGTTCCTCGTGCTCGAAACGCTGATGCTCGGCGTGTTCTCGGCGCTCGATCTCGTGCTGTTCTACCTGTTCTTCGAGGGCGGCCTCATTCCGATGTTCATCATCATCGGCGTCTGGGGTGGCAAGCGGCGCGTCTACGCCAGCTTCAAGTTCTTCCTCTATACGCTGCTCGGCTCGGTGCTGATGCTGCTCGCGATGATGGCGATGTACTGGCATGCCGGAACGACGGACATTCCGACGCTTCTGCAGACCAAGTTCCCGCCTGACATGCAGTGGTGGCTGTGGATCGCCTTCTTCGCCTCGTTCGCGGTGAAGATGCCGATGTGGCCGGTGCACACTTGGCTTCCCGACGCGCACGTCGAGGCGCCGACGGCAGGCTCCGTCATCCTCGCCGGCATTCTTTTGAAAATGGGGGGCTACGGCTTCCTGCGCTTCTCGCTGCCGATGTTCCCGAACGCCTCGGCCGATCTCGCGCCGCTCGTCTTCTCGCTGTCGATCATCGCGATCATCTACACGTCGCTGGTGGCGCTCGTGCAGGAGGACATGAAGAAGCTGATCGCCTATTCGTCCGTTGCCCACATGGGCTACGTGACGATGGGCATCTTCACGGGCTCGCAGCAGGGCATCGACGGCGCGATCTTCCAGATGCTGTCGCATGGCCTCGTGTCGTCGGCGCTGTTCCTCTGTGTCGGCGTCATTTACGACCGCATGCACACGCGCGAGATTTCGGCCTACGGCGGACTTGTCGAGCGAATGCCGAAATACGCCGTGGCGTTCATGATTTTCACGATGGCCAACGTCGGGCTTCCCGGCACCAGCGGCTTCATCGGCGAATTCCTGACGCTGATGGCGGCCTTCAAATCCAACACCTGGGTTGCGATCCTTGCGACGTCCGGCATCATCCTGTCGGCCGCGTACGCGCTCTATCTCTATCGGCGCGTGATTTTCGGCGTGCTCGAGAAAGCCAATCTCCGGAGCATTCTCGATCTCTCGCCTCGCGAGATCGCGATCCTCGCGCCGCTGATATTGCTGACGATCTATTACGGATTCTATCCCGCGCCCGTGCTCGATGTGACGGCGGCGTCGGTCAAGAATCTCGTCCAGAACTATCAGGATGCCCAGCACACGGCCGCCGCTCTCCTGGCGCCATGAGGAATTGACCGATGGACAGCGCGCTACTCAACATCATCTCGCCGGAGCTGATCCTGGCGCTCGGCGCCCTGGCGCTGCTGATGCTCGGCGTCTTCAGCCCTGAAGGCGAGAAGACCGGCCGTTTCATCGGCTGGCTTACCATCGGCGTGCTCGGCGCGGCGATCGTCGCGCTGTTTCAGCAGACCGGCGTTTCTCAGGCGTTTGAAGGCGCGTTCGTTTCGGATCCGCTGACGCGGTTCTTCAAAGTTATGATCCTGGTCGCCGCGATCGTGGCGCTCATTCTGACCTTCGACAGCTTTGCCCGCGCCAAGCTGCTTGTGTTCGAATATCCGGTGCTCGTTCTGCTCGCCGCGCTCGGCATGATGCTGATGGTGTCGGCGAACGATCTGATCACGCTCTATCTCGGCCTCGAACTGCAGAACCTTTCGCTCTACGTCATCACAGCATTCAAGCGCGACAACGTGCGATCGAGCGAGGCCGGTCTCAAGTATTTCGTGCTGAGCGCGCTTGCGTCGGGCCTCTTTCTTTATGGCGCTTCGCTACTGTACGGCGTTACCGGCGCGACCGGCTATGGCGCCATTGCGGCAGCGACGCAGCTTCCCGAAATGGCAACAAATATCGGCCTGACGTTCGGCCTCGTCTTCGTGCTCGTTGGACTTGCGTTCAAGATTTCGGCGGTGCCGTTCCACATGTGGACGCCGGACGTCTACCAGGGCGCGCCGACGCCGGTGACGGTGTTCCTCGCGAGCGCCGCCAAGGTCGCAGCTATCGCCATGGTCGTGCGCTTCACCCAGGCCGCCATGCCCGGCGTGCCGGGACAATGGCAGCAGATCATCATCTTCCTCTCGATTGCCTCGATGGCGCTCGGCGCCTTCGCCGCGATCGGCCAAACGAACATCAAGCGCCTCTTCGCGTATTCGGCGATCGGCCATATCGGGTTTGCGCTCGTCGGCCTCGCGGCGAACAACACCGAAGGCACGGCGGGCGTGCTGCTGTATCTCGCCATCTACGTCGCGATGACGCTCGGCGCCTTCGCCTGCGTGCTCGCGATGCGCCGCAAGGGCGAGAACGTCGAGAATATCTCCGATCTCGCAGGCCTCGCGAAAACGGACCTGACCTATGCGTCGATTCTTGGAATCCTGATGTTCTCGCTAGCCGGAATTCCGCCGCTCGCGGGCTTCTGGGCGAAGTGGTACGTCTTCCTGGCAGCGATCAAAGCGGGCCTTTATCCGCTGGCCGTCATCGGCGTCGTGACCAGCGTCGTCGGCGCATTCTACTATCTGCGCATCGTCAAGATCATGTTCTTCGACGACAGCGCTGAAGCCTTCCAGCCGCGCGAGGGAAAGATCTCCGCGGTGATGCTTCTCTCGGCGGCTTTCATCGTTCTGTTCGTCCTGCCGTTCATCGGCGGAACGCTCGTCGATGCGGCGACGGCGGCGGCTGCCGTGTTGACGCCGGCGCACGCACTGTAGCGCGATGACGGATGCTCAACCCGCACCGCGCATCCTGCATATCGACGAAACGCAATCGACCAACGCCGATGCCATGCGCCTCGCTCTCAAGGGCGAGGCGCTCCCGCTCTGGGTGATCGCCGGTCGGCAGACGGCGGGTCGCGGGCGCGCCGGTCGTTCGTGGGTCTCGCCGGAAGGAAACCTCTATACGAGCATTGCCTTCTGCTGCTCCGCGCCGATGGAAAAAGCGGGACAATTGTCACTCATCGCGGGAATCTCGCTTTTCGAGGCCATTCGCGCCTCGACGGACCTTGCGCGGGACGCCCCGCTTCGCCTCAAATGGCCGAACGACATTCTGATGGGGACCGCCAAGATGGGGGGCATTCTGGTCGAAAGCACCACTGCGCGCGGGAGCCCCGGTTTCCTCGCGGTCGTGGGCTTTGGCTTGAACCTCGCGTCGCATCCCGATGACCTCGGCCGCGCAGCGACCGCGCTCAGCCAGCACGCGCAAGCGCCAGCACCTGCAACTTTACTCGATGCTCTGGCCGGGCAGTTTCCGGAGTGGCTCGACCTCTGGAAGGACGGCGACGACTTCGCGGCCATCCGGCGCGCATGGATGGAACGGGCGGGTTCGATCGGAGAAGCAATTTCCGTCAATTCGATTGACGGACCAATTCGCGGGACATATCGCGGGCTTGCCGACAACGGGGCGTTGCTTGCAGAGGTCGGCGGCGAACTGCGAGAGATCAATCACGGCGACGTGGCGCTCGGCGGCGCGGACACGCCAAATGGGGATGCATGAGCGAGTACGACAGGTCATCGCAGCGATCGCATAAAGGCAAGTCCGACGAACTGGTGTTCATGGCGCTCGGCGGTCTCGGCGAGATCGGCATGAATACGTATCTCTACGGCTACGGTCCGCCGAATGCTCGTTCGTGGCTGATGGTCGATCTCGGCGTGACGTTCCCGCATGAATCGGAACCGGGCGCGGATGTCGTGCTGCCGGATCTGCGCTACATCGTGGCCGACCGAAAGAATCTCGTCGGGCTCGTTCTGACGCACGCACACGAGGACCACATCGGCGCCGTGCTCGATCTCTGGCCGTCGCTCGAATGTCCGATATTCGCGACGCCCTTCACCGCGGGCATGGTGAAGACCAAAGTCGGCGAGGCGGGAAGGTCGGCGGCGCTTCCGATCCGCACCATTCCGCTCGGCGGACGTTTCAAAGCCGGCGTTTTCGACATCGAGTTCGTCGGTCTGACGCACTCGATTCCCGAGCCGAACGGCATCGCGATCAGGACCCCTGCGGGGCTCGTGTTTCACACCGGCGACTGGAAGTTCGACCCGACGCCCGTCGTCGGCAAGCCGCACGATCCGGAAAAGCTGAAATCGCTCGGCGATGAAGGCGTGCTCGCCCTCGTCGGAGACTCGACGAACGCGATGCGCGACGGCCGCTCGGCCTCAGAAGCCGACGTTGCCCACACGCTGATGAAGATCATCGCAGACGCGCCGCGTTGCGTCGCCGTGACGTTGTTTGCGTCGAACGTCGCGCGTGTTGCGTCGATCGCGGAGGCGGCGCGCAAGTCCGGGCGCACGCTCGTCGTTGCAGGCCGCGCGCTTCACCGCATCATCGAAGTCGCGAAAGAGACCGGCTATTTGCCGGAGAGTTTCACATATCTCGATCAGCAGCGCTTTTCCGATCTGCCGCGCAACAAGACGCTCGTGCTGTGCACGGGTAGCCAGGGCGAAAGCCGAGCTGCCGTCGCGCGCATTGCCAGCGAGGAGCATCCCGATATCTCCCTCGACAAGGGCGATCTCGTGATCTTTTCCTCGCGCACCATTCCCGGCAACGAGAAAGCCGTCTCGAAAGTCCAGAACGCGCTGGCACGCATCGGCGTCGACCTGATCACCGATACGGACGCGCTCGTTCACGTCACGGGACATCCGCGACGCGAGGAATTGAAAGACATGTACGCCTGGCTGCGGCCGAAGCTGGCCGTGCCCATGCATGGCGAAGCCCGCCACTTGCGCGAGCACGCGAAGCTCGCGCGCGCCTGCGGCGTCAGCGAGACGTTCACGATCGTCGACGGCGAAATTCTGAAGCTCTGGCCGGGGCAGGCGGGCGTCATCGACGAAGCACCCGTCGGACGGCTTTATCGCGACGGAAATCTGATCGTTCCCGATGTCGAAGGGCCGGTGAAGGCGCGCCGCAAGCTGTCGTTCGTCGGCATCGCGGTCGTATCGCTGGTGCTGTCGCGCCGGGGCGATGTGCTCGGCGAGCCGGGGCTCGTTCTCGAAGGTATCCCGGCGGCCGATGCCGACGGCGACTCGATGCGGGAAGTCGTGTTCGACGCCATCGACGGGACGTTCCGGTCGATCCCGCCGAAGCGGCGCAGCGATCTCTCGATGGTGCAGGAGGCCGTTCAAAAGGCCGTTCGCGCCGCCATTAACGAAGCCTGGGGCAAGAAGCCGGTTGTCAAAGTGCTGCTCTCCGTGGTGGAAGCTAGGGGCTAGCCGCGCCTGACAGGTGCCGCCCGATATTCACCATTCTGGAGAACGACGCATGATCGGACGTTTGAACCATGTCGCCATCGCGGTCAAAGATCTCGAAAAGGCTGCATCGGTTTATAAAAACGCCCTTGGCGCCAAGGTCGGCCCGCCGCTGAAGCAACCCGAGCACGGCGTGACCGTTATCTTCATCGAGCTACCGAATACGAAAATCGAACTGCTCGAGCCGCTCGGCGAGAATTCACCGATTGCAAAATTCCTCGAGAAGGCGCCGGATGGCGGTATCCATCACGTGTGCTACGAGGTCGAGGACATCACGGCCGCCCGCGATCAGCTGAAGTCGCAAGGCGCGCGCGTTCTCGGCGACGGCAATCCGAAGATCGGCGCGCATGGGAAGCCCGTGCTGTTCCTGCACCCCAAGGATTTCTGCGGCACGCTCGTCGAGCTTGAGCAGGTTTAAGACTGAGCCGCCGAAAGGCGAAAGGCAGGCAAGGGCCGACTGATGCGAACGTCGATCGCGATAGCCATCTTTTTCTGCCTCTGGTTCATTACGCTCTTTGGCGTTCTTCCGTTCTTCGCCAAGACGCAGGACGAGGCGGGAGAGGTCGTGCCCGGCACGCCTGAAAGCGCCCCGTCCCGCATCAACATCTGGAAGCTGTTTCTGGTGAATACGCTGGTGGCGATCGTCGCGTTCGCGGTCGTCTACGTGGTCATCGCCAACTTCGATGCGATCGCGGGCTTTTTCGGCGTGGTGCTGGGACGCGAGCCCGCTAACTGATCCGCTGTCGAAGTGTCGGGCACGATCCGCAATCTCGAATTGCTGGACCGAGGCCGCGCACGCGTTCCTTGCCTTCGCATTGCCAGAAGCGGCGCAATCCGCTATCGCCGATGACCGATACGGGCCGGGCACGACACCCGGCTGAGCCCCAAAAAAGCGAGCCTATTGAATGAGCAAGCGTGCCCTGTCCGTCAGCCGTGAAGAGAACTTCCCCGACTGGTATCAGGCGATCGTCCGCGACGGCGACATGGCCGAGACGAGCCCGGTGCGCGGCTGCATGACCATCAAGCCGTGGGGCTGGGGCGTGTGGGAGCGCCTGCAGGCCGAGCTCGATGCGCGCATCAAGGATACCGGACACGACAATTGCTACTTCCCGCTGTTCATTCCGATGAGCTTCATCGCCAAGGAAGCCGAGCACGTCGAAGGCTTCGCCAAGGAAATGGCGGTGGTCACGCACCACCGGCTGAAGAACGAGGGCGGCAAGCTCGTCGTCGATCCCGATGCGAAACTCGAAGAACCGCTGATCGTTCGTCCGACATCCGAGACGATTATCGGCGACGCGTTTCAGCGCTGGATCAAAAGCTATCGCGACCTGCCGCTGCTCGTGAACCAGTGGGCGAACGTGGTGCGCTGGGAAATGCGCACGCGTCTTTTCCTGCGCACGGCGGAATTCCTCTGGCAGGAAGGCCATACCGCGCACGCGGACAAGGACGACGCCGTCGCCGAAACGCTGAAGATGCTCGAAGTCTATCGCACGTTCGCCGAGGATGTCCTCGCGATGCCGGTGATCGCGGGCGAAAAGCCGGCGAACGAGCGCTTCCCCGGCGCCGACAACACCTATTCGATCGAAGCGATGATGCAGGACGGCAAGGCGCTGCAGGCCGGCACCTCGCATTATCTCGGAACGCATTTTGCGGAAGCGCAGAACATTCAGTTCCAGAACGCCGACGGCAAGCTCACCTATTGCCATACGACGAGCTGGGGCGTTTCGACCCGTCTCATCGGCGGCGTGATCATGACCCACGGCGACGACGATGGCCTGCGTTTGCCGCCCGCGATCGCGCCGCGCCAGATCGTCATCGTACCGATGCTGCGCGAGAAGCCGGAAGACGCCGCACTCATCGAATATTGCGCGGCTCTCGAAAAGGATTTGAAGGCCGCCGGCATTCGCACGCTTGTCGATGCGAAGGCGGTGAAGTCCGCCGAGAAGCGCTGGAACTGGGTGCGCCGCGGCGCGCCCGTCATCGTCGAAATCGGCGGCCGCGACGCGAGCGGCGGCAACGTCACGTTCATGCGCCGCGACAAGCTGCGCGACGGCGACAAGGTCATCTCGCAGACCCTTCCGCGCGCCGAATTCGTCAGTCAGGCTCCGGCGCTGCTGAAGGAAATCCAGCAGGCGCTCTATGCCGAAGCCAAGGCACGGCTCGACGGCAACATCATCACGAACCTCAATTCGTTCGAAGATCTGGCCGCGTATTTCGGGCCGGCGGAGGGCGACGACGAAGGTGGCGCCTTCAAGGGCTGGGCGCGCGTTCCCTGGTCGCGGCCCGAGGGCAATAGCCTGGACGCGATCGCGGATCGCCTGAAAGCCTTGAAATTGACCATCCGGAACGCCCCGCTCGGGCAGGAACAAGCGGTGGGCAAGTGTCTTTTCACGGGAGAACCCGCGAAGGAGTATGTCTTAATCGCCCGAGCCTATTAAAAACCCTTAGGGAATCGCGCAGCCGCAACTCACCCCATGCCTTAACTCAGACACATGGGGGTGCGATGCGGCGCGCTTCACGGGGAAGACGGAGCGAGGGGCAATGACGACGGCCGTCCGGGACACCAAGCCCTTTTCGTCGTTCGAATGGATGATCGCCGGACGCTATTTGCGCGCTCGCCGCAAGGAAGGCTTCATCTCGGTCATCGCCGGATTCTCGTTTCTCGGCATCATGCTGGGCGTCGCGACGCTCATTATCGTCATGGCCGTGATGAACGGCTTCCGCCACGACCTGTTCTCCAAAATCATGGGCCTCAACGGCCACGTGATCGTGCAGAAGCTCGGTGAGCGCTTCGACGATTACGAGCAGATGGCGGACAAGATCGCCCGCGTGCCCGGCGTGCAAGTCGCGATGCCGGTCATCGAAGGCCAGGTGATGGTATCGTCGAGCTCGCAGGCCTTGGGCGGGCTCGTTCGCGGCGTGCGCGAAAGCGATCTCAAAGCTCTGAAACTCGTTTCAGGGAATATCCGCGCAGGAACGCTCGACGGCTTCGACGCGCAAACCGGAATCGCGATCGGCGTGCGACTGGCGAACCAGCTGCACGTCGGCCTCGGCGACAGCATCACGCTCGTCTCGCCACGCGGAGCGGCAACGCCGTTCGGAACCGCTCCGAGATCGAAGCCCTATCAGATCACGTCGATCTTCGAACTCGGTATGAGCGAATACGATCGCATGATGATCTTCATGCCGCTCAAGGAAGCGCAGAAATATTTCTCGAAGGGCGGCGAGGTCGACGTCGTCGAGGTCATCGTCAACGATCCTGAAAACGTCGATAAATTCCGCACCGATATTCTGCAGGCAGGGGGCCCGTCGATCGCCGTCGCCGACTGGCGGCAGCGTAACGAGACGTTCTTCAACGTGCTCTCGGTCGAGCGCAACGTGATGTTCATCATCCTGTCGCTGATCGTGCTGGTCGCGGCGCTGAACATCATCTCCGGCCTGATGATGCTGGTGAAGGACAAAGGCCGCGACATCGCCATTCTGCGCACGATGGGGGCCACGAAAGGCGCAGTGATGCGCGTCTTCCTCATCACCGGAGCCTCGATCGGTATTGTCGGCACACTGGCGGGGCTGCTGCTCGGCGTCGTCTTTTGCTGGAACATCGACAGCATCAAGAATTTCGCGTCTTGGGTGACAGGCACGACGGTCTTCGATCCGAGCGTCTACTACCTGACGAAGCTGCCCGCCGACATCGATGTGCACGAGACCGGCGGCATCGTCATCATGGCGCTCGTCCTTTCGGTCATTGCAACGCTCTATCCGTCGTGGCGGGCTTCAAGGCTCGACCCCGTCGAAGCGCTGCGGTACGAGTGACGCTCATGGAGACATCGCCAGCAGGTACGACTTTTTCGCCGATCTTGCAGCTCGAGGGCGTGACGCGATCGTTCCGCCAGGGTGAGCGCGAGATCGTGGTCCTGAAGGGTGTCGACGCCGTGCTGTGGCCGGGCCAGGCCGTCGCCCTCGTCGGACCGTCTGGCGCAGGCAAGTCGACGCTGCTGCACATCACAGGGCTGCTCGAATCTCCGACGAGCGGCCGCGTCCTCCTGAACGGCCGTGACTGTGCGACGCTTTCGGAAGGCGAACGCACGCGGCTCCGGCGCAAGGAAATCGGTTTCGTCTATCAGTTCCATCAGTTGCTGCCGGAATTCTCGGCGCTTGAAAACGTCGTGCTGCCGCAGCTCATTCTTGGTCGCGCCCGCAAGGCTGCCGAAGCCCGCGCATTGGCCCTGCTCAGCGGCCTCGGCCTCGGCGAGCGCGCCAACCATCGCCCGGCGGAGCTTTCCGGCGGCGAGCAGCAGCGCGCTGCGATTTGCCGAGGACTGGCGAATTCGCCCAAGCTCTTGCTGGCCGACGAGCCGACCGGCAACCTCGATCCTCACACGTCCGAATACGTGTTCCGCGAGCTGATCGACCTCATTCGCCATCAGGGCGTCGCGGCGCTGATCGCGACCCACAACCTCGAATTGGCGCGGCGCATGGACCGCGTTCTGCAGATGCACGAAGGGCGGCTCGTCGAGCTGGCTCCGGCAAGCGTCGGACGTTGAACGCGCTGCCTTTTCCGGCTGTGGATGGCGTTCTGACGAAAACGGCTATGATGCCGTAGTCTAAAGCATGGAACAGATTCGGCCCGCCAAAGCTCCGCAGTTCGTGCATCTCAAGGTGCATTCGGCATACTCGCTGCTCGAAGGCGCGCTGCCGATCACCAAGCTCGCCAAGCTCGCCGAAGCGATGCAGCTTCCGGCGCTCGGCCTCACCGACAGCAACAACTTTTTCGGCGCGCTGGAATTTTCCGACAAGCTTTGGGGCGCGGGCGTGCAGCCGATCGCCGGCGGCTCGCTTGATGTCGACTTCGGCGACAACCGCGACGCGCAGCCGTCGGCGTTGCGATCGCTGAGCAACGAACCGCGCAGCAAACCTGCGGGCAAGATCGCGCTGCTCGCGATGACGGCGGACGGCTTCGCCAATCTGATGCGGCTGTCGAAGGCGCTCTATTTTGAAGCCGCAGCCGACGAGCCCGCGCACGTCAAGATCGCGCGCATCGAAGAGTTTTCGGAAGGCATCATCGCGCTGACCGGCGGACCGCAAGGCCCGATCGATTCAGCCCTCCGCGACGGCCAGCACGATCTCGCCCTCGAGCGCATCAAAACGCTCGAGAAGATTTTCGGTGATCGGTTGTACGTCGAGGTGCAGCGCCACGGCCTGCCCGAGGAAGCCGACGTCGAGCCCGATCTTCTCGAACTCGCCTACGCACGGCGCATTCCGATCGTCGCGACGAACGAATGCTATTTCGCGCAACGGAGTGACTACGAGGCACACGACGTTCTGCTGTGCATCGCCGACGGCCGCTACGTCGTCGAAGACAACCGCCGTCGCGCCAGTCCCGAGCATTATCTCAAGACCGAAGCTGAAATGGTATCGCTGTTCGCGGACCTGCCCGAGGCACTCGCCAACACGGTCGAGATCGCGATGCGCTGCACGGCGCGGCCAGAGGGCCGCAAGCCGATCCTGCCGCGCTTCGTCAAAGCCGACGACAGTTTGAGCGAGATTGAAAACTTCCGGCTCGAAGCAGCCGAACTCAAAGCGCAGGCCAAGGACGGTCTCGCGCGGCGCTTGGCGGCGCACGGGCCCGCGGCGGGATTTACGGTCGAGGACTACGAGAAGCGGCTCGTCTACGAAATCGACGTCATCACACAGATGAAGTTTCCGGGCTACTTCCTGATCGTGGCCGACTTCATCAAGTGGTCGAAAGCCAACGGCGTTCCGGTCGGGCCGGGCCGCGGATCGGGTGCGGGTTCGCTCGTCGCGTACGCGCTGACGATCACCGATCTCGATCCTTTGCAATTCGGGCTGCTGTTCGAGCGCTTCCTCAATCCCGAACGTATTTCGATGCCGGACTTCGACGTCGATTTCTGCCAGGAAAAACGCGATCGCGTCATCGACTATGTGCAGAAAAAATACGGCGACGATCGCGTCGCGCAGATCATCACGCACGGAAAGCTGCAGGCGCGCGCCGTGCTGCGCGACGTCGGCCGCGTGCTGCAGATGCCATACGGTCAGGTCGACCGGCTGTGCAAACTCGTGCCGAACAATCCGGCTAATCCAGTCACGCTGGCGCAAGCGATCGAGGGTGAGCCGAAGCTGCAGGAAGAGCGCGACCGTGAACCGATCGTCGCGCGCCTTCTCGAAATCGCGCAGAAGCTCGAAGGCCTTTATCGTCACGCATCGACGCACGCCGCCGGCATGGTGATCGGCGACAGGCCGCTCGAAGAACTGGTGCCGCTTTATCGCGATCCGAAATCGCATTTTCCCATCACGCAATACAACTGGAAGATGGTCGAGGCGGCGGGCCTCGTGAAGTTCGACTTCCTCGGTCTCAAAACGCTGACCGTGCTCGAAAAGGCCGTCAAGCTGATCAGCCAGGTGCGGGGCGTCACCGTCGATCTGCCAAGCCTGCCGCTCGACGACAAGCCGACCTACGACATGCTGGCGAAGGCCGATACGGCTGGCGTCTTCCAGCTTGAAAGTACCGGCATGCGCGAAAGCTTGAAGCGGCTGAAGCCCGACCGCTTCGAAGACATCATCGCCATGGTCGCGCTCTACCGGCCGGGTCCGATGGACAACATTCCGACCTACATCAACCGCAAGCACGGCGAGGAGCCCGTCGATTACCTGCATCCGATGCTCGAAGGCATTCTGAAGGAAACCTACGGCGTCATCATCTACCAGGAGCAGGTCATTCAGATCGCGCAGGTGATGGGCGGCTACACGCTCGGACAGGCCGACATGCTTCGCCGCGCGATGGGTAAAAAAGACAAAGCCGAAATGGCGAAGCAGCAGGCGCGCTTCGTCGAGGGCGCCGTCGCTAAAGGCGTGAAGAAAGAAGAAGCGAAGTACATCTTCGAACTCGTCGATAAGTTCGCCGGATACGGCTTCAACAAATCGCACGCGGCGGCCTATGCGCTCGTCAGCTATCACACGGCCTATTTGAAGGCGAACTTCCGCGAGGAATTCTTTGCAGCGTCCATGACGCTCGATATGGGCAACACGGACAAACTCGCGATGTTTGCGTCAGAGGCGCGCAAATCGGGAATTCGCATGCTGCCGCCGTGCGTCAATCAATCGGCCGTCGATTTCGGCGTCGAACCGGCGGCGGAAGGCGCGAAGCACGGCGCTATCCGCTATTCACTGGCCGCGCTGAAGAACATCGGCGCCGGCGCCGTCGAAACGATCGTCAACGAACGCAACGAGAAGGGCGCATTCAAATCGCTCGCCGATTTTGCCGAACGCGTCGATGCAAAAGCGCTCAACAAGCGCGCCATCGAAACACTGGCAAAAGGCGGCGCGTTCGATGCGTTCAATAACGATCGCGCGCGCGTCGCAGCGAACGCCGATACGATCCTCGCGTCGGCACAGCGGCGCACGGCGAACGAAGCGCAGGGCATGACCGATCTCTTCGGCTCTGGCGGCAAGGCAGCGGAACTCGTGTTGCGTTCGGCGGAAGGCTGGACGCCGATGGAACGCTTGGCCGCCGAATTCGAGGCCATCGGATTCTATCTCTCGGGCCATCCGCTCGATCAATACGATCATGTGCTGTCAAAGCTCGGCGTCAGAAAATTCACCGAATTCGAAACGCTGACCGAGCGCGGCGCGACGGCTGGGCGTTTGGCAGGCGTCGTCATCGCAGCGCGCGAACGGCGCTCGCAGAAGGGCAACAAGTTCGCCTTCGCATCGTTCTCCGATGCGACGGGTCAGTTCGAAGCCGTGATCTTTTCCGACACGCTCGCAGTTTGCCGCGAACTCCTCGAGCCCGGAACGCCGGTCATCGTTTCGGTCGAAGCCGAGCGCGATGGCGACACGCTGAAAATGCGCGTGCAATCGATCGAAGCGCTCGATAAGGCGGCCGCGGGCGTTGCACGCAATCTGCGCGTCGTTCTCGATCAGCGCGAATGCGCGGGAGCCAACGGCGCACGTCTCGCCGAAATCAGCAGCCGCCTGAAGCCGACGCATCGCGGCGGCGAAGTGCGCATCGTGCTTCCGCTGTTGGATCGCGGTTGCGAAGTGGATTTGATTCTACCTGGACGCTACGACGTTTCGCCGTTGGAGGCCGGTCGCATCGCGGCGCTGCCGATCGTGGTGGAAGTCGTCGAGGCGTAAAGTCGGCGTCCGAACTTCTGGTTGCGCGCACGCGCGCGGCGCACCTTGCTCCACCGAATTATCTTATCAGCGACGACGGCTTTTTCCCCGCTCACGCGTTAAGGGTCCGGACGTGCCGAGACGCGTCATATGCTAGATAGGAGCCTACGATGAAAAAGAGTCTGATCGCAGCTGCGGCCTTCGCCGCTCTGACGCTCGGCGGCGCAAGCATGGCGAGCGCCGGTGTTGCCAGTTCCGGCCTAAATGGCATCAGCACGCACAACAGCAGCTCGGCTGCTGAGCACGTCGACTACCGTCGCCACGGTCACTACAAAAAGCGCACCTACAAGCGCAACTGGTGGCACAAGAAGAAGTGGGTCTGCCGCTATCGTCACGGCCACCGCAATTGCTTCTGGCGCTAAGCCAGTCTGTTTCTCAGGAGAAGGCTGTCTGCAAGACGCAGCCTTCTTCTGACATAGTTTGGGCGCAAGGGTCGCCCGCGCCAGCCCAGCCGAAACGAGGGAACATCATGTCAAAACTCTATGCTGCCGTTATCGCCGCTCTGCTGATCGTTCCTGCCGCTCATGCGCAGGAAGCGAAAAACGCGCCCGCGCCCGCCAAAATGAGTGCTGCGGACATCAAGTCGACACTGGATGCGGCGGCGGCCGACCCGGCGAAAGTCAAAGCCTACTGCGCCATGTCGAAAAAAATGGACGAAGTCGGTGACGACCAGAAGAAGGCCGAAGCCGCCGGCGATGAGATCGACGGGTATTTCAAAGTGCTCGGCGACGATTTCGAGAATGCATGGGATGCCGGTCAGGACGCAGCCGACGAAACGCCGGAAGCCAAAGCCATGGACGAAGGCATGACGGCTCTCGACGCGAAGTGTAAGTAATCGCGAGCGTCATTTTCCTGGACGAAAAATTTAAGTCCAGTCGATCGCCGTGCCGTCTGATCGGCGATCGCAATCCCAATACAACGGTACGCGGCCGCCTGAGCGCTTGAACTCTGCGGATAGCGTGCCGTTTTTCTTTTGCCTAGCGTCCGAGCAGTGCGTTATAGGCAACTCGGAGCGTGCCGAATGCCGCGCTTTCAAGCGGCACGCGTGGGTTGCGCTTCCGGACAAACCCCCGTATACAGCCGCCATCTCACACGCGAGACCATGCGCCATGCGGATGAAAAGCCCCGCGTCGCGCTCCGGTGGAGAAACGTAAGCCCCTGAAAAGGCTTGCTGATCTCTTCTCAGTCTTGCGGAGGTCTAACCGGAAAAGGATCCTATTCGATGGCACTTCCTGCCTTCAATATGCGTCAGCTTTTGGAAGCTGGCGTTCACTTCGGCCACCAGGCTCACCGCTGGAACCCCAAGATGGCGCCGTTCATCTATGGGTCGCGCAACAAAATCCACATTCTCGACCTGACGCAGACGGTGCCGATGTTACACCAGGCGCTGCTCAAGGTTTCCGATACCGTCGCCGGTGGCGGTCGCGTTCTGTTCGTCGCGACGAAGCGTCAGGCATCCGACGGCATTGCCGAAGCTGCGAAGCGCAGCGCGCAGTACTTCATCAACCACCGCTGGCTCGGCGGCACGCTGACCAACTGGAAGACGGTTTCGCAGTCGATCCGTCGCCTGCGTCAGCTGGACGACATTCTTGCCGACCCGCAGGGCCGCACCAAGAAGGAAGTGCTGAACCTGACGCGTGAGCGCGACAAGCTCAACCAGTCGCTCGGCGGCATCAAGGACATGGGTGGCACGCCCGATCTCCTCGTCGTCATCGATACCAACAAGGAATCGATCGCGATCCAGGAAGCACGCAAGCTCAACATCCCGATCGTTGCGATCGTCGATACGAACTGCGATCCCGACGGCATCGACTATCCGGTTCCGGGCAACGACGACGCTGGCCGCGCGATCACGCTCTATTGCGATCTGATGGCGCGCGCCGCCCTCGACGGCATCGAGCGCGCTCAGGGCTCCTCCGGGATCGATATCGGTGCGTCCGAAGCCCCGCCTGCCGAGGATCTGCCGAAGGTCACGTTCAAGGGCATCGAAGCGCCGCGCGGCGAAGCCGACGATCTCAAGCGCATCACCGGCATCACGCCGAAGCTCGAGCAGCGCCTCAACGACGCTGGCGTCTACCACTTCTGGCAGCTCGCCGACCTCGACGCCGATTATTCGGCGGCGCTCGACCGGCAGCTGAAGCTCAAGGGTCAGGTCGTCAAAGAAGATTGGGTTGCGCAGGCTAAGAAGCTCGTGGAAGCAGCCTCCGTATAAGGGCGCGGATTTCGCGCCCTCACACGGGTTGAACTTGTGAATCAGGACAACAGAGGCGCCTTTTGGCGCCTCGAACCTAATGGGTGACAGGATGACGACGATCACCGCAGCAGATGTGAAGAAGCTGCGCGACATGACCGGCGCAGGCATGATGGATTGCAAGACGGCGCTGACCGAAACCGGCGGCGATATCGAAGCCGCCGTCGACTGGCTGCGCAAGAAGGGTCTTTCGAAAGCCGCGAAGAAGTCGGGACGCATCGCCGCCGACGGTCTCATCGGCATCGTTGCGAAGGGCCGCGAAGGCGCCGTCGTCGAGGTCAACTCGGAAACCGACTTCGTTGCGCGCAACGAGCAGTTCCAGACCATCGTCCGTGACATCGCTTCGCTCGCGCCCGCCGCGAAGGGCGATCTCAAGACGCTGCTGGCTGCGACCTATCCGGGCTCGAAGAACACCGTCGAAGTCCAGCTGCAGGAAGCCGTTGCGACGATCGGCGAGAACATGACGCTGCGCCGCACGTCCGCGATCGCCGTCAAGGAAGGCGTCGTCGCCGACTACGTTCACAGCCGCGTCGCCGACGGCCTCGGCAAGATCGGCGTGCTGGTCGCGCTCGAAAGCGCTGGCGACGAGCCGACGCTGTTTGAGATCGGACGCCAGCTCGCGATGCACGTCGCGGCAGCGAGCCCGCTGGCTCTCGACATCGCCTCCGTTCCCGCCGACGTGATCGAGCGCGAAAAGGCGATCCTGGCCGAGAAGAACCAGGGCAAGAAGCCTGAGATGCTCGAGAAGATCGTCGCCGGCGGCATCAAAGCCTTCGCCAAGGAGAACTGCCTGCTCGAGCAGCAGTACATCCACGACACGACAAAGACGGTCGCTCAGGCCGTGAAGGAAGCCGAAAGCCGCGCCGGCGCACCGATCAAGGTTGCGGGCTACATCCGCTACGCGCTGGGCGAAGGCATCGACAAGAAGGAAGAGGACTTCGGCGAGGAAGTCCGCAAGCTCGCGAGCGGCGGCTAGGCGGAATCGCGTTCGCGCGTTAGGTATCAACCGGCCGAGCCACGCGTTCGGCCGGTTTTTTATGCAGATCGACGGGAGTAGGTGGCGATGGCGGCGCGCGGATCTGATCTCAAATACAAGCGGCTGCTGCTGAAGCTTTCCGGCGAAGCCCTGATGGGCAAGCAGCCCTACGGCATCGATATGTCGGTCGCCGACCGGCTGGCTGGCGACATCGCCGAGGCGACGGCAGCCGGAGCCCAGATCGCGGTTGTCATCGGTGGCGGCAATATCTTTCGCGGCCTTTCAGGCGCCGCGAAAGGCATGGACCGCGCGACGGCCGATTACATGGGCATGCTCGCGACCGTTATGAACGCGCTGGCGTTCCAGAACGCGCTCGATCACAAGGGCGTCCCCGCGCGCGTTCTCTCGGCTATTCCGATGCCGACGGTCTGCGAAAGCTACGTTCGCCCGAAATCGCTGAGCTATCTCGCGAAATCTCAGGTCGTGCTGTTCGCTGCGGGCACCGGCAATCCGTTCTTCACGACCGACACGGCTGCCGTCCTGCGCGCCATTGAAATGAATTGTGACGCTGTTCTGAAGGCGACGCAGGTTGATGGCGTCTACTCGGCCGATCCGAAGAAACATCCGGACGCCAAGCGCTACGACCGCCTGAGCTATGCTGAAGTTTTAGCTAACGATCTCAAAGTGATGGATGGAGCGGCCATTGCTCTTGCCCGAGACAACCGACTTCCGCTAATTGTGGTTTCCATCGACGAACCAGGAAACCTCTTGAAAGTGCTGCGCGGCGAAGCGCGTCAGACGATCATCGAGACTACCGGTTGAAATCCGCGGCAGCGTTTTCGCCCTGCGCCGCGTGCCATCGCGGCTGCGATGGCGGCGCACCGTGTCCGTTGGGAGGATAACGCATGTCTTTGATTGCACACGATATCAACGAAGTCGAAAAGCGCATGCGCGCATCGCTCGACGCTCTGAAGCGGGAATTTTCCGGACTGCGGACCGGACGCGCCAGCGCCAACCTGCTCGATCCCGTCCACGTCATGGTCTACGGGGCCAGAATGCCGCTCAATCAGGTCGCGACCGTTTCCGTGCCGGAGCCGCGCATGATCTCGGTCCAGGTCTGGGATCGCAGCAACGTGACAGCGGTCGACAAGGGCATCCGCGAGGCCAACCTCGGGCTCAACCCGATCATGGACGGGCAGATCCTGCGCCTGCCGATTCCGTCCCTGACCGCCGATCGCCGCCAGGAACTCGTCAAGCTCGCTCACAAATATGCCGAGCAATCGAAAGTTGCGGTTCGTAACGTCCGTCGCGAAGCCATGGATCTTTTGAAAAAGCTCGAAAAAGACGGCAAGATGAGTCAGGACGATCATCGCGGCCATTCCGAGAAGGTCCAGGAGCTGACAGACCGGATCATCAAGGAGGTCGACTCGACGCTCGTCACGAAAGAGGCTGAAATCCAGAAAGTATAGGCGGTCGGGGCGAGGGAGCCTCAGAGCTCATCGATCTTTTTGTGCGCCGTCCGGCGCTTCATTACAGAGGCCAGGCCAGAGTGGCGCCAGCAGCTAAGCTCTCCGATGATCAGACGCGTGCTCTCGCGCCGCCGCGGCATGTCGCGATCATCATGGACGGCAACGGGCGCTGGGCGAAGGAGCGGGGGCTTCCGCGCACGCTCGGCCATCGCCAGGGTGTCGAGGCCGTCCGGCGTGCCGTGCGCACGGCGATCGAACTCAACATCACGTATCTGACGATCTTCAGCTTTTCGTCGGAAAACTGGAAGCGCCCGGCCGATGAGGTCGACGACCTGATGGGGCTGATGAAACGCTTCATCCGGCGCGACCTCGTGGAACTGCACGAGGCCGGCGTCTGCATCCGCGTCATCGGCCAGAGGCAGCATGTCGACAGCGAATTGACGAAGCTGATCGACGATGCCGTCGCGCTGACGAAGGGCAATGATCGCCTGACCCTCGTGATCGCGTTTAACTACGGTTCGCGGAGCGAGATCGCGGGCGCCGCGCGCAAGCTCGCCGCCGAGGTCGCCGCAGGTACGCTCGATCCGTCGGCCATTACGGTTGAACGCATGGCCAATGCGCTCGACACGTCCGGCATTCCCGATCCCGATCTTCTGATCCGGACGTCCGGCGAAATGCGGCTGTCGAATTTTCTGCTGTGGCAGACGGCCTATTCCGAGTTCGTTTTTCTCGACTGCTATTGGCCCGATTTCGACAAGGCCGCGTTCGAGGGCGCGATCCACGAATTCTGGTCCCGCGAGCGCCGCTTTGGCGGCTTGACGCAACGCTCGACCGCGTGAGGCTTTCCAATGGCCGCCGGCAAGCCTGACGACAACTCGCGCTCGCTTCTGGACAGAGTCGCCTCTCTGCCGCCGGAGCTTTCGAAACGCATCGTCTCCGGGATTGTCATCGGCGCCATAGCGCTCGTGATGACGTATTGGAGCCCGTCGCTCTTCACGATCCTGATGCTCGTCATCGCAGCCGCGATGAGCTGGGAATGGGGCCGGATGGTGCGCGGAGCGACGCTGACCGACCCGGCGATGATCGTGCACGTTTTTGCGGTGCTTCTCGCGGTTCTGCTGAGCGCATCCGACATGGCGGGTCTCGCCATCGCATCGACCGTTATCGGAGCAATCGCGGTGGGCGCATTGACGTTCGGCGTCGGCAATGCGCAGCTCTCCGGCGCGGGCGTTCTCTATACCGGCTTGCCCGTCGTCGCGCTGGGCTGGATCAGAGGCGACGAGCCGCTCGGATTTTCCGCGACGCTGTTCGTGCTCCTGAGCGTGATCGTGACGGATATCGGCGCCTATGCGAGCGGCCGGACCATCGGCGGGCCGAAGCTTTGGCCTTCGGTATCGCCCAACAAAACGTGGTCGGGCCTCATTGGCGGCGTGCTTGCGGCCTCGCTCGCGGGCGGGCTATTTGCGTGGGTGTCCGGCACGGGATCGGCGTCATGGCTCGCGAGCCTTGGGCTCGTTCTCGGGCTCGTCGCACAGGGCGGTGATTTGGCGGAATCGGCTTTGAAACGCCATTTTGGCGTGAAAGACAGCAGCAATCTGATTCCTGGCCACGGCGGTGTCATGGACCGCATGGATGGTATCGTCACTGCCAGCGTCATTGCTGCCATCGTCGCATTCGCGATCGATGCCTATGCGCCCGCGCGGGCCCTTCTTTATGGATCGTGATGCACATGGCAGTAACGGCAAGCGTTCCGAACAGAGATATGAAAGCGGCGGCGCCGGTGGAATTCGAGTGGCCGCACGCATCGCGGCCCTGCCGCCTGACGGTCCTCGGCGCGACCGGTTCGGTCGGCACCAGCACGCTCGATCTCGTCGCCCGTGCGCCCGAGCGCTTTGAAGTCGTCGCGCTGACGGCGCAGTCGAACGCGGCGGCGTTGGCGGCTCTCGCGCGCCAGCATCGCGCCAAGCTCGCGGTCATCGGTGACGAGAAATGCCTGCCTCAGCTTCGTGACGCACTGGCGGGAACTGGCATCCGCACGGCTGGCGGCGCCGACGCGCTTGTCGAAGCCGCACTGATGCCGGCCGATTGCGTCATGGCAGCGATTGTCGGCGCGGCAGGCTTGCGCCCGACGTTCGCAGCGGCCTCCTGCGGAAAACGCGTCGCGCTTGCCAACAAGGAATGTCTCGTCTCGGCAGGGCACGTCTTCACCGCCGAGATCAAACGCAGCGGCGCCGAGCTTCTCCCCGTCGACAGCGAACATTCCGCCGCCTTCCAGGCGTTGACCGGCGCAGAGCCCGGATCGATCGAAAAGATCGTGCTGACCGCGTCAGGCGGCCCCTTCCGCACGTGGACGCGTGAAGCTCTGGAAAACGCGACGCCGGAGCAGGCACTCAAGCATCCGAACTGGTCGATGGGCGCCAAGATCACGATCGACAGCGCCACCCTCATGAACAAGGGCCTCGAGCTGATCGAGGCGTTTCATCTCTTTCCGGTGCCCGTCGATGCGCTCGATTGCGTCGTGCATCCGCAGTCGGTCATCCATTGCCTCGTCAGCTATGTCGACGGATCGGTGCTGGCGCAGCTGGCGGCGCCGGACATGCGCACGCCCATCGCCGTGGCGCTGGCATGGCCCGGACGAATGTCCGCGCCGACCGAGCGCCTGGACCTCGCGCGGCTTGGTTCGCTGACGTTCGAAGCCCCCGACGAGACGCGCTTTCCGGCGCTTCGGGTGGCGCGCGCTGCGCTCCGGCGCGGCGACACCGCGCCCGCAGTTCTCAACGCCGCGAACGAAATCGGCGTCCAGGCATTTCTCAATCGGAGAATCAAATTCCTGGAGATCGCGAAGCTCGTCGAAGAGACGCTGGATGCGGCCGAACGGCAGGGCGCCATTTCGGCGGCGCAGTGTCTCGATGATATTCTTTCAATCGATGAACGGGCGCGCCGACTGGCAGAAGACGCCCTCAATCGCTATTAAACACGTAAAGTTGGCTGACTGCGCGCCGCGATTCGATTCCTGCGGCACCCCTGAAGGATTGGGACTCAATGGACTTCCTGGCGACTCTGGCCACGTCGATTTGGCAGTACGGCATCATGTTCCTGCTCGTGCTGACGCTGGTCGTGTTCATTCACGAGCTTGGCCATTTCCTTGTGGCGCGCTGGTGCGGCGTGACGGTCAAAGCCTTTTCGATCGGCTTTGGCCCTGAAATCTATGGCTTTTACGACAAGCACGGCACGCGCTGGCGGTTCGCCTGGATTCCGCTCGGCGGCTACGTCAAGTTCATCGACGACGACAACGCGTCCTCGCAGGGTTCGTCCGTCGCGACCAAGGGTCTGACCGCGTCCGAGCGCGCCGGCGCCTTCCATTCCAAGCCCGTTTCCTCGCGCGCGGCGGTCGTCGCCGCCGGCCCGATCGCGAATTTCCTCTTGGCGACAGTGCTGTATGCGGCGTTGAACATGACAGTCGGTGTCCGCGTCCTGCCCGCTCTCGTCGACGGTGTTGTGCCCAATTCGCCCGCAGCCCAGGCCGGATTCCAGCCCGGCGACCAGGTCGTCGCGATCAACAACACAGCGATTGAGAAATTCGAGGATCTGCAGCGCATTGTCGGTTCGAGCGCGGGCGAGCCGCTGGCGTTCACGATCGAGCGCAACGGCGAAAAGCTGACGCTCAACGCGACGCCGAATGTGGACGAGCAGCGTGACGCATTTGGCCGCACCTTCCGCCGCGGACTGATCGGCATCCAGCGCACGATGTCGGCCGACAAGGTGCGGACCGTCGACGTCGGCATTCCGCAGGCGATTTTGCTCGGAGTGGGTGAAACCTACAGCAACATCAGCCAGACGATCGCCGGCCTTTGGGACATCGTCACGCGCCGACAGTCGGCCGAGCAAATGGGCGGCCCCATCATGATGGCGGAAGTGACGGCGAAGGTCGCGGAACTCGGATGGGAGCCCATGCTCCGCTGGATCGCGTTCATTTCGGCGAACATCGGCTTCCTGAACCTGCTGCCGATTCCCGTCCTCGATGGCGGCCATCTTTTGTTCTACGGCTACGAAGCCGTGCGCCGAAAACCGGCGAGCGAACGCATGCAGCAAATGGGATTCCAGGTCGGCCTAGCCGTGCTGATGATGTTGGTCGTTTTCGTCAATTTCAACGACATTATGAACGTTTGGCGGCGCATCACCGGGACGGGCTGAAGCCAAGCGGAATCATCCGGGAGTGACGTAAACTTACAACTTTGCGGGTCCCTTCTGAATCGTTAAAAGCGTTATGGTCCGCAGCAGGTTACGACTTCGAATCGGGGGGTCCGAAAAGAAGGTCGAGCGTTGCTGCGGGAAAACGATCGAGTATCGAGTCGATAACAACACGTCGAAAAACAAGAAGAAAACGCACTAGACGACGCATGAGTGTGACGCTGCCGCCGACAGCGCGCATGTGAACCGGGGGTCGGCGGCACACGGGGGCTAATCCGCGTATGCAGAGAATTCAGGTCATTATGGCGGGCTTGCGCCTCTTTTTGGCGCTTGCATTTATCTCGCCAGTGATCGCGATGGGAGACGCCACCTGGGGGTCGGGTGCAGCGTTTGCTCAGGGCGTCATTCGCAATATCGAGGTCGTCGGTAGTCGGCGTGTCGAGCCCGAAACCGTGCGCTCGTACCTGCAATTCAACGTCGGTGACGGCTATAGCGCCGCCAAGGTCGACGCTTCGATCAAGGCGCTGTTCGCGACCGGCTTGTTCGCCGACGTTTCGATTCAGCCCAAGGGTTCGACGATCGTCGTGTCGGTCAAGGAAAACCCGATCATCAATCAGGTTGCCTTCGAAGGGAACAGCGAGGTCGATACCGCGACGCTGGCCGGCGAAGTGCAGCTCAAGGCCCGTTCCGTTTTCACGCGCGCCAAGGCTCAGGCCGACGTGCAGCGCATCCTCGACGTCTACCGCCGCCAGGGTCTCTTTGCAGCGAGCGTCGAGCCGAAGCTCATTCAACTCGAAGAAAGCCGCGTGAATCTCGTGTTCGAGATCACGGAAGGCGGCGCGACGAAGGTCAAAGGCATCAACTTCGTCGGTAACCACGCATTCAGCGACAGCCAGCTGCGCGACGTCATCTCGACGACTCAGGTTGGCTGGTTCGACTTCCTCAAGGGCACGTCGATCTATGATCCCGATCGTATGAACCTCGACCGGGAACTGATCCGCCAGTACTACCTCAAGAACGGCTACGCCGACGCCTCCGTGACGGCCGCGAACGCTGAAATCGATCCGGACGGCACCGGCTTCCTCATCACCTTCGCCGTGGATGAAGGCCCGCTCTACAATTTCGGCGCCATCAACATCGAGAGCTCGCTTCCCGATGTGCGCCCGGACGATTATCGCAGCCAGTTGCTGACGAATTCGGGCGAAGTCTATGACGCCTCCGAAATCGACAAGACGAGTGAAAAGCTGACGCTCGCCGTCGCCGACGCTGGGTACGCGTTCGCTCGCGTCCGCCCGCGCGCCACGCCGGATGTCGCCAATCACACGATCTCGATCTCGTACATCATCGACGAAGGTCCGCGCATTTACATCGAGCGCATCAACGTCATCGGCAACACGCGCACCAAGGACTTCGTGATCCGTCGCGAATTCCGTTTGGCTGAAGGCGATGCGTTCAACTCGCTGATGGTCGATCGCGCTAAAAAGCGCCTGAAGGCTCTCGGCATCTTCAAGGACGTCGACATCAAGCGCCGTCCGGGCTCCGCGCCTGACCGCGTCGTTCTCGACGTCATGGTCCAGGAACAGTCGACGGGTGAACTCTCGTTCGGTGCCGGTTACTCTACCAGTGAAGGCGTCATCGGCGACGTGTCGATCACGGAACGCAACCTGTTCGGCAACGGCCAGTATCTGCGCCTCGGTCTCGCAGGCTCCTTCGAGCGTATGCAGGTCGACCTATCGTTCACCGAACCGCGCTTCCTCGACCGCAACCTGTCGGCCGGTTTCGACCTCTTCTATAAACAGCTCAACTATCAGGACACGTCGGGCTTCGATCAGCGCAAGGCAGGTGGTCAGGTTCGTCTCGGCTTCCCGATCGCCGAGAACCTGTGGATGCAGACGAGCTACGGCCTGTCGCGTGACGAGATCTTCGACGTTTCGAACAATGCTTCTATCGCGATTAAGGAAGCTTGCGGAGCTACCAATCTATTAGACAATACCACTCCGGGTTGCCGCGACTCCGGTTACTGGACATCGCTCGTCGGCACGACGATCACCTACGATAAGCGCAACAATGCGCAGAACCCGACCAGCGGTTACTTCCTGCAGGCAGGAACCGACTTCGCCGGTCTTGGTGGCGATGCTCAGTACTGGCGCGTCAACGCCGAAGCGCGGGCCTACTACCCGATCACAGAGAAGATTACCTTCGTTGGCCGCGCCATCGGTGGCACGATCCAGGGTTGGGGCGGTGAAGACGTTCGATTGCTCGACGCATTCTTCAAGGGCGGCGAGACGGTCCGCGGCTTCGATCGCGCCGGTTACGGTCCGCGAGACTTGAGTTCGGCCAACCACGACGCGCTCGGCGGCCAGACGTACTGGGCGACGACGGCCGAGATCCGCTTCCCGCTCCCGTTCGTTCCGGACGATCTCGGCCTGAGCGGCGCAGTCTTCGCGGATGCTGGTTCTCTGTTCGGTGCAACTGGCGGTGTTGAAAGTGCACTCAATGCTCCTGGTTGCATGGAAAATGGAAAGCCTTGCCAACTCGCTGACAGCGACTCGATCCGTTCGTCGGTCGGCGCCAGCTTGATGTGGAACTCGCCGGTCGGTCCGATCCGCATGGACTTCGCGAAAGTCCTGACGAAAGAGAAGTACGACCAGACGCAGTTCTTCCGCTTCGGCGCGTCGAGCCGCTTCTAGCGAGCGTCCGGGCGGCGGCAAATCGCCCGGAATTACAGCGCTCAGCCTATACGTAGGCGTCACGCGATTGATTTGACCGCGCCGGGGGCTTGCCAACGCTCCCGGCGTCGTTCATTCAACCGCCTTAATCACCCAACACAGCGCCGAAGCATCGGCGGGCCGGAGGCGGCAAGATGGAGCATCCCGGATTTTTTGAGCGGGCCGGGCCTTATACTCTATTCGAGGTCGCTCAAGCCGCGGGGGCCGAAGTGCCCGCAGGTGCCGATCCGGCGATGCCGATCGAGGACGTGCGGCCGCTGGCGGAAGCGAGCCGCGCCCATATCTCCTTCATCGACAATAAGAAGTACCTGGCTCAGCTCGATGGCACGCAGGCAGGCGCCTGCCTCGTCGCGCCGCCGCTCGCAGGCCGCATCCCGGCCGGGACGGTCGGTCTTGTCACCCGCCAGCCCTACCACGGCTTTGCCCGCGCCCTGGCGCTGTTCTATCCGTCTGCGATGCAGCCGATGGTGGCGACGCCCGGAGCCCAGCCTGTCGACCCCACGGCCCGCATTGAAGACGGCGTCGTGATCGAGCCGGGGGCCGTCATCGGCCGCGAGGCGCAGATCGGCGCCGGAACGCGGATTGCCGCCGGAGCCGTCGTCGGGGGCCGCGTAACCATCGGCCGGAACTGCTACATCGGCGCGCTCGCAACCGTCACCCATGCCCTCGTTGGTGACCGCGTGATTATCCATTCCGGCGTCCGGATCGGCCAGGACGGCTTCGGATTTGCTATGGGTCCGGGTGGCCACCTCAAGGTCCCGCAGATCGGCCGCGTCATCGTTCAGGACGACGTGGAAATCGGAGCCAATACAACAATAGATCGCGGTGCGCTGAAGGACACCATGATCGGCGAAGGCACGAAAATTGATAATCTTTGCCAGATCGGGCACAACGTCGTGCTCGGCCGGCACTGCGTGATCGTCGCGATGTGCGGCATCTCGGGTTCGACCGAGCTTGGCGACTACGTTGTCATGGGCGGCCAGTCCGGCACCGTCGGCCACATCAAGATCGGAACCGGTGCGCAGGTCGGCGGCGCGTCGCATCCGGCACACGACGTTCCGGCCGGAGCGAGATATTTCGGCACCCCGGCAAAACCGCTGCGCGAGTCGGCGCGCGAGCAGGCGCTCTTGAAGCGTCTGGCCGCACGCGACAGAAGCGGCGCCGACGATGGTTCAAAAGGCTCGGGCGGAAGCTGAGCGATAAAAATGCCGCCGGGTACATAATTCCCGCGGTGATATTGGAGTTGATGGTTATGGACGACACGGCCAAGGCAGGCAAAGCGCTCGGAACCGCGGATATTGCAACCGTGATGAAGCTGCTGCCGCATCGTTATCCGTTCCTGCTTGTCGATCGCATCTACGACATGGACCGGGACGACAGCTGCGTCGGCGTCAAGAACGTGACGATCAACGAACCGTTCTTCCAGGGCCATTTCCCGCAATTCCCGGTGATGCCGGGCGTGCTGATCATCGAAGGTTTGGCGCAGACGGCGGGCGCGTTGTGCGTTTCGAACGTCGGCGAGGATTATCGCGCCGAGCTCGTCTACTTCATGGGCATCGACAACGCCAAATTCCGCAAGCCCGTGCTGCCGGGCGATCAGCTCCACTATCACGTCAAGAAGGTTCGCAATCGCGGACGCGTCTGGCGCTTCCGCGGCGAAGCGAAAGTGAACGGGCAGGTCGTGGCGGAAGCCGAGATCAGCGCCATGCTCGCCGACAGCGCCGACGCTCGCGCCTTTGCGAGCAAAAATGGCTGAAACGCACGTTCACCCGACCGCTATCGTCGAAGACGGCGCGCGGCTCGGCCCCGGCGTGAAGGTCGGTCCCTTCTGCATCGTCGGTCCGAACGCGAGCCTCGGCGAGGGCGTCGAGCTTGTGAGCCACGTCGTCGTCGCCGGCGCGACGGAGATCGGCGCGCGCACGCGCATCTTTCCGTTCGCCTCGATCGGCCACCAGCCGCAGGATCTCAAATACAAGGGTGAGCCGTGCTCGCTCACCGTCGGCGCCGATTGCCTGATCCGCGAAGGCGTGACGATGAACCCCGGCACCGAAGGCGGCGGCTCGGTGACGACGGTCGGCGATAAATGCGCCTTCCTCGCCAACAGCCACGTCGGCCACGATTGCCGCGTCGGCAACGGCGTCATCTTTTCCAACAACGTCATGCTCGCGGGCCATTGCACGGTCGGCGACTACGCGATCATCGGCGGCGGCGCGGCCGTGATCCAGTTCGCGCGCGTCGGACATCATGCCTTCGTCGGCGGCATGTCGGGCCTCGAGAACGATCTCATTCCATACGGCATGGCGCTCGGCAATCGCGCCTATCTTTCCGGATTGAATATCGTCGGCCTGCAGCGTCGCGGATTTTCGCGCGCCGACATCCACGATCTGCGCCGCGCCTATCGTTCGCTGTTCGCGGCGGAAGGCACGCTGATCGAGCGCATGGAGGACGTCGCCGAGGAATTCTCCGGCCACGCGTCGGTCGAGGAAATCCTCGCTTTCATTCGCGAGGGCGGCAAGCGCTCGCTGTGCACGCCGAAAATCGGCACGGAAAGCTGAGGTCCGGCCATGACGGGGCCGGCGGATCGCATCGGGATTATCGCAGGCTCTGGATCGCTGCCGCGTGAGGTCGCGGAAAGCGTCGTTGCGCGCGGCGGCCACGTTCACGTCGTGATGGTCAGCGGGGCAGCGGATGCGTCGCTCGCGATGTTTCCCCATACGGTCGTCAACTGGGCACAGCCCGGCCGCGCGACGGCGGCGCTGAAAGAGGCGGGCGTTCGCGACGTCGTGATGCTCGGCGGATTTCAGCGGCCCGATTTTCGCTCTGCGCGCCCTGACATTGCATTCTTCCAGGTTCTGCCCTCGGTGCTGCGTTTCCTGAAGGCGGGTGGCGACGATGCCGTTCTGCGCGGGCTCGTCACTCTGTTCGAGCGGCGCGGCTTGAACATCGTCGGCGTTCGCGATGTTGCGCGCGATCTGACCGTTGCCGAGGGTGTGCTGACAGGGTCGCCGCTGTCGTCTCAAAATTCAACCGACGCAGAAAAGGGCTTCGCGCTGATCGCCGCGCTCGGACGCTACGACATCGGGCAGGCGGCGGTGATCGCCAACGGACGGGTCGAAGCCATCGAAGGCGCGGAAGGCACGGATCGCATGCTGAAGCGCGTGGCCGAAGCGCGCCGCGCGGCTGGCGCTTCGGAACAGGGCGGCGTTCTCATCAAGAGGCCGAAGCCGGGACAGGATCTTCGCGTCGATCTGCCCGCGATTGGTCCGAATACGATCGAGAACACTGCAGCGGCAGGGCTCGCAGGCGTCGCGGTCATGGCCGGGCATGTGCTCGCAGCCGAGCGCGAGCGGATGATCGCGCTCGCTGGAACGCGCGGAGTGTTCGTCGCCGGAATTTCGCAAGCGCCGGAACATGAAGCGTCGTCAGTCTCGCCAGACACGAAACCATTGGGCTGGCTCGGTTCCGTCGCGATAGATGCGCGTGCGATGCCTGACATTCGCCGTGTCGCAGGCATCCTTGCAGCGTGCGCCGGTTTCGAGACCGGCACCGCAGCCATCATTGATCGCGGACGCGTCATCGCGGTGGGCACATCGGAATCGCCGGTCGAAGTCGTCGAGCGTGTGGCGGCGTTTCGAAAAAGAGACCGGCGTCGAGGCGTCATCATCGTCGCGTCGTCACAGAAACTCGACGAAGCGCTGCTACGCACGGCTGCGAAGTATAAGTTCGCAGGCGTCGCGAAGTTGGGGGAGACGATGAACACCGCAATCGACGGCGCAACCGTGCGGCTGGCGGACAGTCTCGGCCTTTTCATCTGCGAAACGGGAGCGCCCGCGCGTGTCTGACGCGTCTCACAAGCAAACTGGCGAGAAAGAACTGCGGCTGTTCCTCGTCGCAGGCGAGCACTCGGGCGATGCGCTCGGCGGCAAACTGATCGCAGCGCTGAAACAACGGTATGACGGGGCGTTGACTCTCGGGGGCGTCGGCGGCGAGGATATGGCGCACGAAGGCTTCGCCTCGCTGTTCCCGATCGAAGACGTCGCCGTCATGGGGCCGATGTCGATCCTGCCGCGCCTGCCGCGCATTATGCGGCGCGTGTATCAGACCGTCGACGCGGCGCTCGCGTTCAAGCCCGATGCCGTCGTCATCATCGACAGTCCGGAGTTCACCCATCCGATTGCCAAGCGCATCCGCAAGCGCGCGCCCGATATTCCGATCATCGATTACGTCAGCCCGAGTGTGTGGGCATGGCGTCCGGGGCGCGCCAAGCGCATGCGCCGCTACGTCGATCATGTCCTGGCGTTGCTGCCGTTCGAGCCCGATGCACACGCGCGGCTCGGCGGGCCGGCCTGCACGTATGTCGGTCATCCGCTGATCGAGAAGCTCGATGCGATCGAAGGCGCGGACGGCGCGGCGCTATCACGGCGGCTCGGCCTCGCACCGGAAAAGCCCGTGCTGCTCGTCTTGCCCGGCAGCCGCACATCCGAGGTCACGCGCCTCGTCGATGTCTTCGGCGACGCCGTGGCGCGAGTTTCGGCAAAACAGCCGATCGAGGTGGTCATTCCGGCGGTCCGTCATGTTCGCGATCTCATCGTCGCGAAGACCGCAAACTGGGCGGTGCGACCGCACATCGTCGATGCAGCATCCGCCGACAAATACGCTGCCATGCGGCTCGCGCGCGCCGCGCTCGCGGCCTCCGGCACGGTCACGCTCGAACTTGCGCTGGCTCAGACGCCGAGCGTCGTCGCCTATCGCGTCGACAAGCTGATCGCCAATCTGCGCTTCCTGCTCAAGGTGCCGAGCGTCGTGCTGGCGAACCTCGTTCTCGGAAAAAACGTCTATCCGGAATATCTGCAGGAGGCGTGCACGGCCGAAGCGCTCAGCGCCGCCATCCTGCCGTTGCTCGGCGACACGCCCGAACGGCGCGCACAGCTCGAAGTGCTCGCCGCGACGCCCGGGAAGCTTCGTCTTGCCTCCTCGAGCCCCAGCATTGCCGCCGCCGATACGGTTCTGGCCGTCGTCTCCGCTCAGCCGGGAGCGGGGAAATCGCGGCGCGGCGGACCGATGTAGAGCTGGCGCGGACGCCCGATGCGCTGCTCCGGATCTTCGATCATTTCTTTCCACTGCGCGATCCAGCCGACGGTGCGCGCAACCGCGAACAGCACCGTGAACAGTTCGACCGGGAAGCCCATCGCCCGAAGCGTGATGCCCGAATAGAAATCGATGTTCGGATAAAGCTTCTTCTCGATGAAATACTCGTCCTGCAGCGCGATGCGTTCGAGTTCGAGCGCGATCTTCAGCAGCGGATCGTCGCCGTGGCCGAGCGCGTCGAGCACCTCGTGGCAGGTCTTCTGCATCACCTTGGCGCGCGGATCGTAGTTCTTGTAGACGCGATGGCCGAAGCCCATCAGCCGGAAGCCGGAGTTCTTGTCCTTCGCCTTCTTGACGAACTCCGGAATGCGATCGACCGAGCCGATCTCCTTCAGCATGTTCAGTGCGGCTTCGTTGGCGCCGCCGTGCGCCGGTCCCCAGAGGCACGCGATGCCCGAAGCGATACAGGCGAACGGGTTTGCGCCCGACGAACCCGCGAGGCGCACGGTCGACGTCGAAGCGTTCTGCTCATGATCGGCGTGCAGGATGAAGATGCGATCGAGCGCGCGAGAGATGATCGGATTGACGACATACGGCTCGCACGGCACCGCGAAGCACATCTGCAGAAAGTTCGACGTGTAGTCGAGATCGTTGCGCGGATAGATGAACGGCTGACCCATCGCGTACTTGTAGGTCATCGCGGCGATCGTCGGCATCTTCGCAATCATGCGATGGCTGGCGATCTCGCGCTGCACCGGGTCCGAGATGTCGGTCGAGTCGTGATAGAACGACGACAGCGCGCCGACGGTGCCGACCATCACCGACATCGGATGCGAGTCGCGCCGGTACCCGGTGAAGAAGCGGGTCATCTGCTCGTGCACCATCGTGTGACTGGTGATGGTGCGGCGGAAGTTGATGAACTCGGTGTTGTTCGGCAGCTCCCCGTAGAGCAGCAGATAGCACACCGCGAGGAAGTTCGTATTCTCAGCAAGCTGATCGATTGGGTAGCCGCGATACAGCAGCTCGCCCTTGTCGCCATCGATATACGTGATGGAGCTCTTGCAATTCGCCGTCGAGGTGAAGCCCGGATCGTACGTGAAGCAACCGGTCTGCTTGAAGAGATTGCCGACGTCGATAACGTCCGGCCCGATCGAGCCGGTGCGAACGGCGAGTTCGACCTGCTTGTTGTCGACCGTCATCGTCGCGTTCGGTTTGTTAGGGCCTTCTCCGCCCTTGGCCGCGTTGCTGTCGTGAATGTTCATGGTTTGCCACCTCGCCCGAGGATCAATGGCCGCCACTGCCGAGAAAACTTATGGTGTTCTCTTCGTCCGTAACGGCACGCAGTGAACGACTGGGAGCTGCCATTCCCGTCGCCGTAAAAGCGATTGCACTGCAACGGGTTTAGCGATCTTTTTGCGGTGCGGCAACCAGCCTCGTGGGGCAGCAGCATTGTGCCTTAGTCATACAACGGACGCATCCGAAATCCGGGCAAGAACCTCGTCCCGGCCAAGAAGTTCCAGCACATCGAACACCGGCGGAGAAACGGCGCGTCCGGTGAGCGCCGCGCGTAACGGTTGCGCGATGCTGCCGAGTTTCGCGCCTGTTGCTTCGGCGTGAGCTTTAACGGCGGCCTCCAACGTCGGCGCTTTCCAATCGTTTTCGGGAATGGCCGAAAGAATTTTGAGCGCCGCTGCATTCGATGCCCGGCCTTCGCCGTTCAGCAGCTTCGCCGCCTTATCCTCAAAGCGGATCGGGCGCTCGGCGACGATGAATAGCGCGCCGGCAATAAGCTCTGTCAGAGTTTTCGAACGCTCCTTCAGTGCGGGGATCGCGCGAAGGAAAACATCCCACCCTTTCGCTGCGAATAAATTCGCAAGCTCGGCTCCGGTTGCAACATGCGGGAGCTGACGCAGGACTTCTCGCGCGAGCGCAATGTCGGAGCGCGCGGGCGCCTTCGGATCGATTGCGATTTCGCTCAGCGCTTTGAAATCGAGATGCGGCAGCATCTCGCGAACCTGGCGAGCGAGTTCCTCATCGGATGCAGCGCGGATATAGTGTCCGTTGAGATCGTCGAGCTTCTTGAAGTCGAGCCGAGCCGGAGCCTTGTTGATGCCGTCGATGTCGAACCAGCGGAGGAGATTTTCCGCCGAGATGATCTCATCATCCCCGTGGCTCCAGCCGAGACGCACGAGATAGTTGCGCAACGCTTCGGGCAAATATCCCATCGCGCGGAATTCTTCGACGCCTTGCGCGCCGTGTCGCTTCGAGAGCTTGGCGCCGTCCGCTCCGTGGATCAGCGGCACGTGCGCGAACTCGGGAACCGCCCAGCCCATTCCCTGGTAGATCTGCGTCTGACGTGCGGCGTTGGTCAGATGATCGGCACCGCGCACGACGTGCGTGATGCCCATGTCATGATCGTCGACGACGACCGCGAGATTGTACGTCGGATTGCCGTCCGACCGCAGGATGATGAGATCGTCGAGATCCTTGTTCGGAAACACGACGTGGCCCTGCACGTGATCTTCGACGACAGTCTCGCCCTCGCGCGGCGCCTTGAGACGCACCACCGGCTTGACGTCCTTCGGTGCATCTTTTGGATCGCGGTCGCGCCACGGCGACAGAAAGATCAGCGGGCGTCCTTCCGCCTTCGCCTTTTCGCGCGCGGCATCGATCTCGGCGGGCGAGGCGTAGCAGTGATAGGCCGCGCCGCGCTTCAGCAATTCGGCTGCGACTTCGCGATGCCGGTCGGCACGGGCAAACTGCGAGACGGCCTCGCCGTCCCAGGAGAGACCGAGCCAGGCCAGGCCGTCGAGAATGGCGGCAATTGCCTGCTCGTTGTTGCGCTCGCGGTCGGTGTCCTCGATGCGCAGCAGGAATTTGCCGTTACGGCCCCGCGCGTAAAGCCAGTTGAACAGCGCCGTGCGCGCGCCGCCGATGTGAAGATATCCGGTAGGGGAGGGCGCAAATCGAACGACGGGCGCACTGGAAGTCGCGGTCTCAGTCATCGGACCTTTTCGCTTATCGGCCTTGAGGGAATGAAGCTCCGCTCGTAGCATGGCGACCACGACAAGTTAAGGGGGCGGGGAACCTCCCACCATTCGCATTCGGTCCGGAAATGTCCGTCAACGCGGGCGACCTCGATGCTGCGCTGATTGCCGCGCCCTCGCATGGGACGCGAAGCCTTGCGCTCGCGCTCGAGAGCGAACGCGAGCAATTCTTTCTCTGGTCACCGGTTTGCTTCGGAGTCGGCATCGCGGCCTACTTCGCGCTGCCCGTCGAACCGCAACTCATCGTCGCCTTTGTGCCGTTGGCTCTGGCGATTATTTTGCGGCTGGCGTCGACACGTGGTTCGTTGCCATCGGCCATCCTAACGGGACTACTTCTCGCAGGACTTGGGTTCGCCGTCGCCAAGCTGCGCGTCGAAACGGTTCGCGCGCCGGTGCTGACGAAGGCGCTGCGCAATGCCGAGATCACCGGCACAGTGACGCTCGTCGAGGTCAAATATCCGCGCGGCCAGCGGTTGACCATCGCGTCGCCATCGATTGCGGGCCTCGCGCCGGAAGCGACGCCCGCGGTCGTCCGTGTTCGGACGATGTCCTCGCAGTCGAAGGCCAAGCCGGGTGACCGCGTACGCTTGAAAGCGAACCTGTCGCCGCCCGCGAAGCCTGCGCTGCCGGGAGGTTTCGACTACGCGCGCACGGCTTGGTTCGATCAGGTCGGAGCTGTCGGCTATGCCTTCGCGCCGCCCGCGATCGAGGCGCATGCCGATGGCGGCACACTCACGGCCCAGTACCGGCGTGGCATCGAAACCCTCCGCCAACTGATCGCCACGCGCATTCGCGCGGTGCTTCCTGGCGAAACAGGTGAGATCGCTCTGGCGCTGATCACCGGCGAGCGCGGTGGCATCAGCGCCGAGACCAACAACGCCTTCAAGAACTCAGGACTGTTTCACATCCTGTCGATCTCGGGCCTGCACATGGTGATCATGGCAGGCGCGCTCTTCTATTCCGTTCGACTGCTTCTCGCCGCGGTTCCGTTTTTTGCTTTGCGGTTGCCGATCAAAAAGATTGCTGCGGCGATCGGCATTCTCGGCGCGCTGGGTTATCTCGCGATTTCGGGCGGCGCGTTCGCGACGGTCCGCTCGGCGTTGATGATCGTCATCATCTTCGGCGCGGTGCTGATCGATCGTCCGGCGCTGGCGCTCAGAAACGTCGCACTCGCCGCATTCTTGATTCTCGCCGTCTTTCCGGAAAGTCTCCTCGACGCGGGCTTCCAGATGTCGTTCGCGGCCGTGACGGCGCTCGTCGCGGCGCATGAACTTCTGACGCGTTTTCTCGGAACGAACTCACGGCCGCATCCGGTCGCGCGCGTCGTCAAATTCTTTGGCGAGATCATCGCATCCACGCTGATCGCCAGCGTCGCCGTCGCGCCGTTCGCCGCCTACAACTTTCATCAAAGTCAGCAGTATGCGGTGCTGGCGAACATGATCGCCATTCCGATCTGCAACATCATCGTGATGCCGGCCGCGCTCGGCGCCATGATTCTGATGCCGTTCGGGCTGGAATGGATTGCGCTGAAGCCGATGGCCTGGGGCATCGACGGCATGGCGTGGTGCGCGAACACGGTGGGAGCGCTTCCGGGCGCAGTGGGCCACCTGCCGGAGATTCCAACCATCGCATTTGCCTTGATGCTCATCGGCGGGCTGTGGCTGACGCTCTGGCGGACGCGCATCCGTCTCGTCGGCGCGAGTCTTGCGCTGCTTGGGCTTGTTGCGACGCCCTGGATGCCGCGGCCGGACGTGCTCGTTGCGCAAAAAGGAACGCTGGTTGCTGTCCGCGACGCGTCGGGCAAGCTTTCGTCGCTGCCCGCGCACGGGGCGAAGTACGATCTCGAACGCTGGCTCGAATACGACGGAGACGGACGATCGGCGCGCGACGCTCAGGCAGGCGGCGCGTTCAGTTGCGACGCGGTCGGATGTATCGCGCACGTCAAAGGCGCGACCGTCGCCGTTGCGCGGCACCCGGCAGCTGTCGCCGACGATTGCCTCAACGCCGATATCCTGATTCTGGATGACCCGAAGCCGGCCGACTGCGCAGTTCCGGGAACCGTGATCGACGTGTTCGATCGCTGGCGCAACGGCGCCTACGCGCTTTACCTCGCGCGCGACGAGGCGAGCCCCGAGCCGCGCGTTCGATTGGAGACGGTCGCAGCGCATCGCGGCGAGCGGCCGTGGAGCGTTCTCCCGCAGCGGAGGTCATCGAATGCTGCGGGTGCCGGCGATCCGCCAGCGACGTTACCGAAGCCACGTATCCTAGACGCGGCAGAAATCGTCGCGGCCAAGCGAGGCGACCCTTCGATGTTCAGCGCTGACAACGCGCCGCCGGAAACCAGAGCGTTGCATGACGACGACCCCGGCGAATTCGCCGGCATGGACGACGGCCAGGAGCCTCAGTAGCGGCGCAGCAATCCCACGAGCCGTCCCTGAATGTCGACCTGATCGGGACCGAAGATGCGCGTCTTGAATTCCGGATTGGCGGCCTCGAGCGCGATCGTCGAGCCCTTCTTGCGAAGCCGCTTCAGCGTCGCTTCTTCGCCTTCGACGAGAGCCACGATGATGTCGCCGTTCTCGGCCGTATTGCAGCGACGCACGATGACCGTATCGCCGTCGTGAATGCCGGCCTCGATCATCGAATCGCCTTTGACTTCAAGCGCAAAGTGCTCGCCGTTGGTCAGGATGTCGGGCGAAACGGCGATGTCGTGCGTATGGTTCTGAATGGCGCTGATCGGCGTGCCGGCTGCGATGCGGCCCATGACCGGAACCGAAACGGTGCGTGCGTCGATGACGTGCGACGGCGGCGGCGCCACATTCGGCTTTGGGCCGCTTCCTGCAATGACGCTCGGCTGGAACCCTCGTGGCGCGGCTGGCGTCGTAGAGGCCACGGCGGCGATCTGGTTTTCCGGAAGCTTGATCACCTCGATGGCGCGGGCGCGATGCGGCAGGCGGCGAATGAAGCCGCGCTCAACAAGCGCCGTGATCAGCCGGTGAATGCCGGATTTGGAACGGAGATCGAGAGCGTCCTTCATTTCGTCGAAGGACGGCGGCACGCCGCGCTCCTGCATGCGTTCGTGAATGAACATCAGCAGGTCTTTCTGTTTTTCCGTCAGCATAGCGTAGGTCTCGAGCCCCCTTTGGCTGTCGTTCGGCTGAAGGCACATGCGGCGCGAACGCTGCCGATCGGAGTGACTTCAATGCCGGATGCCAAGTACAAATCGTGTATGTACGCTACACGTTCTCGTCTCGTTCCGCAAGTGTTAAGCTGCTCGCGCGAACGCGCCGTCGGATCATCGTGCGTTATTTGCTGATTTCTTTCACGCCGAGCGGAGTGAGGCCGTGGCCGCCTTCGGGGCTTTCGACGATCCAGCCTTCCTGCCGGGCGAATGCGAGTATCGCGGGCAGATTCTGAGCCGGAAGCACCGTGTCGGACGTCTCGCCGATGCCGTACAGGGCTTTGAGATACTGCCGCGCATGCTTCTCGATATCGTCCATGATCGCGCGGGTCCCAAAGCTCGTTTTGCGCTTAACGCCCGAAACTGGCGATGGTTCTTGCGGTCACCGTCAGTACGCGATGCATCGCTTCAACCACATGACGCCGGCATGTTTCGCCCTAAGGCACGACCAATAGGAACCGGCTTTCAGCTCGATCACGGCGACGGCATCATCGAGGTCGATCATCTTCTGTAGCTCGTCGCGGATTTGCGGCGCTGACTTCGGCGACGTCAGCACCCACAACGACTCCAGCAGCCGCGCCGCGCCCATGCCCTCCAGTTTCGCCCGAATGTGGGGGCTGTGACGTGAATCGCGGACTTCAAAGCTGATCGCGTAGTGAGCCATCAGATCTCCAACATCGATAAAATACGGCCTTCGCACCGCGGCCGGATCGAAACCAACGTTTCGACGCAGAGCAAAGGCCCTCAATTCATCGGTTGGATTTTGCGCGCCGGTCAAGGCGCGAGAGCTTTCCATGTCGCCCGGAGCGTTCAGCGGTGTGGAAAATCGACGGATTGAGCCTTTCCGGCAGTTCTCAGCGCCGTGGCACCACACATTTTCGCCGTTCAAGCGGGATAGTCATCGGCTCATGCGAGGCGTTTTTTCACAAATCGTGATCGGGGTCATCGTGACCGTCATCGGCACGGTGATCGCCAATGCCGTCGTCGGCAACGGGCGCCATCACTTCATGCCCGGAAGCCATTTTTCCGGCAGCCGCCGGTGAGAGGCGGTCGAGCCGCGATGCTCGAATTCCAGCGTCCGTCCGCACCATTCGGAAAAAAGGCAGCCATCGCGGCCGCCTTTTTTCGTTTTGTGGGATCGGAAAAAATGAATAGTCGGGGAAATTAGCTTTCGACTTGCCAGATGCCGGTCGGAAGGCGGCAGGCGACGATCTCGGTGCGCTTCGTGACGTCGAGGCTGCTGAGCACCACGACAGCGTAGCGGCACACGGATCCGTTGACGGCCTTGAACGAGGAGACCGGCTGGACGATGCCGGACAGGCGGCCGTGATTGCGGTGCCAGATGTAGCTCGAGCCGTCTGCGATTTCGGTCAATGCCAGTTGAACGCTTTCGAGCGCCGCGATCTCATCGCTTTCGTTTAGGCTGGGGCGTTCGATGGCGGCGGGCTTCAGATCGCTGTCGGTGCCTTTGAGGCAGAGACAGTCGGCGGCAGCGGTCGCTTCACGGGCGTGCGCGATCTCGGGAACGAAAAACAGCGTGGTGACGAGCGCGAAGGCCGTCAGGCCGACTGCGGCAAAGGGGAAAAGAGACGCGTTATCCGACATGACGCTACTTTCTACGCGACGAAAACATTCGAACGGCCATACAAGGCGATAAGGCAATTTTGCCCTCGTATGGTTAAAGGGTGCTGAAGAGCTGGGTCGCGAAGACTCAAGGCAAGACGTCCAGCGCCGAAAAGCAAACATTGAGCATGCAACATGAGTGAAGCGACGAACGTCCCCGCAGGCAGCAGCACACCGGATTTCAGCGCGGCGGAAGACCCGTTCGCGCTGTTTCATGCCTGGATGGCCGAGGCCGAGAAATCCGAGATCAACGATCCGAATGCGATGTCGGTCGCGACCGTCGATCAGTCGGGGTTGCCGAACGTGCGAACGCTTCTGCTGAAGGGCGTGGACGACGCGTCGAGCGCTGAGCGCGGCTTCGTCTTCTATACGAACTTCGAGAGCGCGAAGGGGCAGGAATTGCTCGCCACTCCAAAGGCGGCGCTGCTGTTTCACTGGAAGTCGCTCGAGCGCCAGGTCCGCATCCGCGGTGCGGTTTCGCTTGCGTCGCATGAAGAGGCCGACGCCTATTATGCGACGCGTCCGGAGTTGAGCCGCATTGGAGCCTGGGCGTCGCAGCAATCGCGGCCACTGTCGTCGCGCGACGTGTTCGAGGCGAAGATCCAGCACTACGAGCAAAAGTTCGCCGACGGCGTAATTCCGCGTCCGGCTTACTGGTCCGGCTTCCGCATTGTTCCGAGCGAGATCGAGTTCTGGGCGGCGCGGCCGTTCCGGCTGCACGACAGAATTGTTTTTCGCCGCGACGCGCCGCACGATTCCTGGCACAAGACACGCCTCTATCCGTGAGGCGAGGCGGCCTCGGCGTCGCTGGCGCTTGGATATCTTAAAATCGCGCCAGTCGTGGCGCATGGACCGGGCGAGCGTTTCGGAAAGCGGCAAAGCGAGATGACGCCGGGCATGGCGACGAACGACGGCATAGGGGTTCAGCGCGCACCGCGACGGCTGCGAGATCGCCGGCGGTCGTCACGCATCTATTATGCTGGCGGCCAGCCGCCGTCGTTCCTGGCGAAGTGGACGAGCCGGCTCGCCGTCTTTGCCGCCATCGCGGCGGTTGTGACGGCCGTTCTGCACCGCCTGCATCTGTTGCCGACGTCGGTTGCTATGACTATCGCGATGACCGTCCTCGCGGGCGCGATTCTGGCGCTCGTGATGGCGACCATCGCCGGGCTCGACATCTGGTTCACCGGACGGCAGGGCGCGGCCCGCGTACTGTGCGGCTCGGTGGTGGCGCTGGGGCTGCTCGCGATCCCCGCCGGAACCTGGGCGCTGAGCCTGCGCTGGCCGCAGATCGACGACGTGTCGACGGATCTCGTCGAGCCGCCGGACTTCACTGAAGCGAAAGACGAGCGCGCGCCGGACGCAAATTCCGTCGAGTATCCGGGCGAGCGTTTCGCGACGATCCAGCGTGCGGGCTATCCCGATCTCAAAAGCCTCGTCGTGCCGCGAAGCGCGGATGACGCCTACGAGCTTGTGCTGCAGGCGCTGGCGAAATTGAAGTACAAGACGACGCTCGAGCTGCCGCCAGAAAATGATGAGAGCTCTCCCGGATTCATCGAGCTTTCCGATCATTCGCTCATTCTTGGATTGGTCGATGATGTCGTGATCCGCGTGCTTGCCGAGGATCAGTCGGCGCGCATCGATGTGCGCTCGGCGTCGCGCTATGGGAAAGCGGACTTTGGCCGCAATGCGGAGCGTGTGCGCGCGATCCTGAAGGAAGTCGCGGCGCGATACGAAGCCTCGGCCCCGAATGTCGCCAGCCCGCAGGTCGCGAAAAAGGACGACAAGGTCACGCTCAAGCCGGCGAAAGTGCGCGGTCCGGCGTCAAAGGCCAATCGCCGGCGACCTGACCCTTCTCGATCAGATATTCGACGTGGGCTTGGACGGAAAGAGTCGCCGCAGGGATCATACGCGGGTCGAGTCCCCGGTAGACCTCCGGAACGATTTGACGAATAGTCGTCATGCCCTTCGCAAGCGCGTCGAGAATGGATCTTTCGCGCCAGTTTCTATGCAGCAGATAAGCTTTGACGGTGCGCTGGGGCTCGCGAATGCGTCCGCCGTGACCGGGCAGGAAAACGTCGTCGCGCCGGTCGAGCAGGATTTCGAGGGACGCGACGTAATCGGCCATGCGGCCTTCCGGCGGCGCGATGACCGTCGTGTTCCACGCCATGACATGATCGCCGGAGAAGACGAGCGGGCGGCCGTCGAGCGCGAAGCACAAATGGTCCGGCGCGTGACCCGGCGTGTGAATGGCGGTCAGCGCCCAATCTTTGCCCTCGATCGTGTCGCCGCCTTGAAGCGCCAGATCGGGCTGGAAATCATAGTCGACGAACAGCTTGCCTGACGGGCTGTCCTGCAACGCGATATGTCCGGCTTCCGGATCGCGTGGATAGGCGGCGACGAGCGCCCCGGTCGCAGCCTTCAGCTTGGCGATTCCGTCGACATGATCGCGGTGTGCGTGCGTCGACAGGATGTGCGTGATCGGACGCGTGCCGGCGGCCGCGAGGATCGCGTCGCGATGCGCAGCGTCCTCGGGGCCAGGATCGATGACCGCGAGCGTCGTCGAGCCGACGAGATACGTGTTGGTGCCCCTGAACGTGAACGGCCCGGGATTATTTGCGACGAGCCGCACGACGCCCGGCCCCATCGGCGAAGCGACGCCGTACGTGAACGCCATGTCGGTGTTGAACTTGAGAGCGTCCAAGCCGCGCCAGCCTCCTGAGCCTTCGCCGAACGATATTCGGCTGGTCTAGGGTCGCAAAGCGCAGTCGAAACGGAATGCTCGACACCCCTCGGTTCCCGCCGAAAGGCCTATCAAAACGGTCACGGGTTGCAAGCTGCGAGATTGCCGGGCCAGACATGCTCGAGCCAGTCAACGCAAAACGGTTGCAATCGCCCAACGCGCTCGGCACGAGAGCCTTAGCTTTGATCGGTCTCGTGAAGCTTCTGCGCCTCGCGCTGCGCGAGGCTGCTGATGGCGCGGACGTGCGCCTGCTCGATGAACGCCGCGCGTTCCACCAGATACTGGTAGGCGGGGGCATCCTGCTTCAAGGGCTTGGTGAATTGCAAGCCGGCCTTGTGCCAGACCAGCCAGGCAATCGTTCCTTCGACGCTGATGTCGGGCGTGAACGAAATCTTCAGCCGGTCGCCTGCTGCCAGTCCCGACACCTTATCGATCCTTAGTCCGGCATTCGAGAAATCCACGACCTCGATCGCCCGCGCGATACCGTGACATTCCGCGATGGCGTTGAATTGGACCCTTCGCCGTTGATCCTTCCGGCGCAGAAATTGGCCTTGCATGACTGTATCGCGCATCAGCACTCCCTTGGTTTGGTCGCGCACGATTGAATACTGAATGGCACATATGACCATAAAGCGCTATTTTTGAGTTAAGAGCTAACTCCATCAGTGCGCAAAGCACCTTGAGTTTCGTGTAGTAACTAGTAATTATGTATTAATTCTTTCGATTCGTAGGAGGACGACATGCGATCTGAACTTGAGGCTGTGCTGGAAGCTTATCGGCAGGATGCGGCGCTCGAAGAGCAACTGATTCAGGACATTCTGACGGTGCTTGCGGTGACCGGCGCGGCGCGCAAGAGGACGGTTCAGGAGATTTCGCAGGTCGTCAATCGCCATACCGTGAAGCTTGCCGAGGAGCGAGACTACCGGCAGGGCTCCGATGAGATCGCGCGGTACGATTTCCAGCAGCCCATTCGGCAAATGTAGTCGCGGCGGAGGAATGACTTCGCGTGTTTCGCCTCGTTGAGACTCGTCTCTAAAAACTTTGGGAGCGGTGCGATGCGATCGAACTATCTGGGGCGCATCACCGATATTTGCGCGGATATCGCAACGAAGTTGACGGCTGAAATATCTCGCGGCGACGCTGCAAGCGTACAAACTGGGGCGGTGGCGCGGCGCACGAATAACTCAAGATTTTATGATAATTTCGGCTCATCACGGCGGCCGCGCGATTTGCGGGATGACGAAGGCCGTGACATTCCTGTCGGCACCTCATTTCATGATGAGCGTGAATGGGCGATCACGGAAGAATGCGATGATGCGCTGCGGTTCGCGGTCTTCGTGAAAGATCTCGATTTTCTCCGTCAGCGGATGCTGGGTGTTTCCTTTTGCGATCGCGTCTGGAGTATGTCGCGCGAAATTGCTGGCGCGGCGGAGAGCGCGGGCGACGCTCAATTGACGCCGGCATCGGATGCTGGGCAGGCGCTGACATCGGTTTGCGATGCAATTACCAGCGCCGTATTATTGTTGCCCTATCACAGCGCCAGTGCGCGGCGCGGACGATAGCAACCCCTCAATCTTTGACGTGCTGACTCGGGTTGGTGTTTGGAGCGCATGGCATTGCTGCGCGCGCCTTCCGATTGCATCTCTCTTCGTCGATGCGCGCCGAAGCGCCCGAATGCTAGGTGTAGACATTTAGCATCACATTGAAGATTTTCCGACTCCGAAGCCCCGATTTCTGTGAAGTAGCAGCCTTTCTGGACGCTCATGCACCTTTTCTCAATAACTAGTACTATGCTACTCAAGGATCATAAGGCGCGATTCTAGTGTCATGCCGTGACGTGACGTTTTCAACGGAAAGCACCCGCTTTTCCGATCGCGACCTTGCGCGTGCTGCGTCCAACGGGGGAATACATATATGGGCCGCAGGGATCTTTCGACCCGCCGTCACTTCGTCAAGGCGAACACTGCTGAACACCGAGACGCGCCGCACGCGCTATTGCCATCGTTTACGCCGCCGGCTTGCTTCATCTCGGCATTGGCGCTGGGCTTGGTCATCGGCGGTGGCGTCATGGACGCTCAGGCCGCAGGCTGCACATCATCCGTCGCGGGAGTCGACTTGACCTGCACGGGTTCGGTCAGCAACCAAACCGCATTTACGGCGACGTCGGCGTTTGCGGTTCACCTCGGCACGACCTATCCAACAGTATCTCCGACGAGCATCACGCAGAGCACAAATGCTCCAGGCATCAAGATCAATGCCGGAAACTATGGTGGCTCGATCACGATGACCAACGGATCGTCGATCCAGGTGCAATCCGGATCGGGCTCTGATCGGCATGGTCTCGTTGTCTCCAGCTCCGCTTCCGATACCAGCAAGACGTTCACGATCGATATCGACGGCTCGATCGCATCGGCGGACTCGAGCGGCGACGGAGTGCGTCTCGAAGGAACGAGTCGTTCCGTCTTCGATGTCAACTTCGGGAAAAACGCGCACATCGGCGGCGGAGATGGCGACGACGCGGTCATCGTAACGGGCGCCCGGAGCTTGCTGCTTAAAAACTACGGCATTCTCGAAGGCGGAACCGGCCAGCCGACAACCGGAGGCGAGGGTATCAACGTCGGCAACGGCACGCGGATAGCATCGCGCGGCGTTACCATCGAAAATCACGGCACGATTACGGGCACCGGAAATGCGGGCATCGCGGGCGGTCAGGGCATCACCGTTTTTGGCGACGGCGATGTCGACATCGAAAACAGCCGGCGCGGAGAAATCAGCGGCGCCACGCAAGGCGTTCGCGTCGAGGCAGACGGCGACGTGACGATCACGAACCGCGGCCATATCGAAGGCAAATCGAAAGCCGGCGTTGAAGTGGCCGATGGCGACACTGTCAAAATCAAAAACAGCAGCTCGCGCGCGATCGAGGGGGCAACCGATGGCGTCTATGTCCACGACGTCGATGACGCCATCGTCGATAACGATCATGGTCGCATCATCGGCCACAACGGCGACGGCGTGCGCATCGATGATATCGACGACGACGTGACGGTGCGGAACCGGTACGGCCTTTCGAGTTGGGGAGCGGCCCGGATTACGGGTTCGGAGCACGGCGTATCCATCAGCGATGTTGACGGAGGCGCGTCGGTCGACAACCGCTTCGGAGGAAAAATTACAGGTCGCAGCGGTGACGGCGTTCATATCCGCGACATTGACGAGCGGATCACGGTCGATAACTCATTCCTCGGCCGCATTCGCGGAGGCGATGACGGCGTCAACATCAGAGACGCTGGCGATGACGTCGTTATTCGCAACAGTTTTGGTGGCTCGATCTCGGGTCGCAAAGGCGACGGCATCGTGGTCAGCGACGTGCGCGACGACGTCTCGATTACGAACACTTTCGGCGGACGAGTTTCCGGTCGCGATAACGGCATTATCGTCGATGATGTCCGCGACAACGTCAGCATCGACAATCGCTTCGGCGGCAGCATATCCGGACGGCGCGACGACGGCGTTCATGTGCGCGATGTTCGCGACGATGTGACGGTCTTGAATGGATTTGGCGGTCGCATCTCGGGCGGAAAAGATGGCGTCGATATCAAGGATGTGCGCGACGACGTCACTATCAGCAACGCACTCGGCGGCCGGATCTCGGGCCGAAATGGCGATGGCATTAAAGTCGAAGATGTTCGCGACGATGTCCGCGTCGACAATCGCGGCAATGGCGAAATCAAAGGTCGCGACGATGGCGTTCATATCGAAGATGTTCGCGATAACGTCACGGTGGACAACAGCTTCGGGGGCTTGATCGCAGGCTTCCGAGACGACGGCGTGGATATCAGTGACGTCAGCCGCGACGTCGACGTCCTCAATCGTTTCGGCGGACAAATCGCAGGACGCGACAACGGCATTCAGATCGAAGACGTCGGCGATGATGTCAGAATCGATAACCGTTTCGGGGGCGCTGTCACTGGTCTGCGCGGCGATGGCGTGCGTATCGAAGATGCTGACGGATCGGTTTCCGTCCGAAACAGCTTCGGCGGCAAAATCGCTGGCGATGACGACGGCATTCACGTCTCCAATGTCGACGACAACGTCAGGATCGATAACCGCTTCGGCGGAACGATCACCGGTCGCGATGACGACGGGGTCGATATCCGCGACGTCGAAGGCAGCGTGCGGGTCGACAACCGGTTCGGCGGGCGAATTTCTGGTGAAGATAATGGCCTGAAAGTTCACGATGTCGATGGCAACGTCAGGATCTCCAACAGCTTCGGCGGGACAATTCGCGGCGACCGTGACAATGGCGTCGATATCGATGACGTCGACGGTAACGTTCGGATCGACAATCGGGCCGGCGGCTCGATTTCCGGCCGCAACGACGGCGTGCATGCCGATGATGTCGATGGCAACGTCACCATCGATAACGGCAGCGGCTCGATCCGCGGCCGCAGAGGCGATGGCATCGACGTGTCGGCGAATGGCAACGTCACCGTCAACAATGGCCGGCACGGCCGCATCACAGGTGCCGACAGCGCCATCCAGATCGAGGCGCAATCCGCCGAAATCAACTCGTCGGGTTTGATCCGTGGATCGGGCGACGGCGATGCCACGATCAAGCTGAAGACGAAGGACGGGGCGACGATCAACAACGAGCGCCGTGGCCGCATCGTCGGACGCCACTACAATCCGACGGACTTGATCGTCCAGGCGGAGGGCGGAGCCGTTACGATCAACAACGACGGCACGATGCTCGGCCAAATTGATCTCTCGAACGCAGGCGATACCGAGTTTGGGAACGTCTTCAACAACACCAGTGACCACAGCTGGACCTTCATCGGAACGAGCAACCTCGGTAATGGCCTGGCGGACGTCTTCAACAACACGGGCACCGTGTTCACGACCGATCCCGATGCGCCGGAAAACAATGATTATACCGAGCTTGCCGGCGTCGAAATTTTCAACAACGGTAGTTCGAATAAGAATGGCACGATCAATCTGCAGGATGGCTTTACCGGCGATGTGACGACTCTCACGCCGACGGACGGCGGCACCTTGGCGTTCAACGGCGCGACGGGACACAGCTATCTGAAAGTCGACAGCTTTCTCGCTTCCTCGTCGAATTCGAGTTCCGATCAGTTGATCATCAATGGCGACGTTTCGGGGAAGACACTGATCGAAGTGAATAACGTCAACCCCGGCTTCGGCTCTTACAATCCTCTCGGGATCGAAGTTGTCCGCGCCTCCGGACAAATATCGGCGCAGAATTTTGCGCTGATACATGGCCCGATCGACACCGGTCTTTTCGACTACGATCTGTATCTCAATGATTCAAACGAGTGGGTGCTTGCGAGTTCGCCGAACCGGACATTCGTCGAGCTTCCGAGCCTTGTGTCAGCAGCGCAATCGATGTGGCACAATACGTCCGGTGTTTGGCTCGACAGAACCGCCGATCTCCGCATTGCGGTTCAACGACCGTGCGTATCGGATGGTTTGAAGGGGCCGGTTGAAACATGCGGCAAGCCAGCAACCTCGGGTGCTTGGGTCAAGGGACTAGGTTCGACGGAATCTCGCGCAGCCTCGCATTCAGTTTCGATCATGGGAACGCGCAATAGCTTTAAGACGGACTACGATCAGAGCGGCGGCGGCGTTGTCGCCGGCTACGATATCGTAGTGCGGGCCAATGACGGACAGGGGATTTGGCTTGCCGGTGTCATGGGTGGTTATCTGAGATCGGTCGTCGATTTCGAAAGCTCGGCGACGCGCGCTGATTTCGAAGGCGGTGCGGTTGGCGCGTACATCACCTATCTCAAGGGGCCTTGGTTCCTCGATGCTAAGCTGATGGCGAATATCGGCAACGTCGATTATCGCGGCTCGTTCGGCGAGAAAGACAACGCCGGAACAACATCGATCGGCGGCGTGCTCGATACCGGTTATCGCATCGATCGCGGCCAGTACTTCATCGAGCCGGGAGCGACGCTGGCCTACGTCAACTCGAACATCGACAGTTTGTCTGTGTACGGAACGTCGGTGAACTTTGCGAACGGCGATAGCTTGAGAGGTCGTTTGGGCGTGCGTGTTGGAACGACGGTCCAGGACGAGCGCGCAAAATACGAGCCGTTCGTCGGCGTCAGCGCCTGGTACGAATTCCTCGGCGACAACTCCGCGAATGTCGCCAGCGGCGGCTACGTCCTCCAATCGGCGGACGACATGACCGGCGCGATCGGCGAAGTGACCGGCGGCGTGAACGTCTACAGCCTCTCCGACAACGGGCTGAGCGGCTTCGTCAAAGGCAATTTCGAGTTCGGCAAGGATGACTACCTCTCGTTCGGAGGAAGTGTAGGCATGCGCGTCGCCTGGTGAGTGGAGGACGTGCCGTTGCCGGAGAGACGCGGCTCTCCCTCTCTCTCCGGCAACGAACTCCACTTAATACCTATGCCTTGCGTTGACGGCTGCAACTTAAAGTAGTAGTTTTGTGCTCGATTAGTCTTCAACGGGCGAGATCGTGATGCGTCAGTGTGATGTGTTTGACCACGGCATGGCGAAGACGTGGGACGGCGTGACAGTGCCCGGGATGGGCGGCGTAAGTATCTGACTGCGCGGAGCTGACATGGTTCGAACGCTCGAAGGCCTCGTAATTGCGATCCCGGCGGCGGCAACGGCGACGGGATCGGCTATCGCCGGATTGATCGCTGCGGAGCAAGGCGAATTGCTCTTGGGAGCGCAGACGACAACGCAGCTCAAGTCGGTCGAGCGATCAATTCGGCCGGGCGAGATTTCGTATCCGGTTCAGGTCGATATCGAGCAGGCAAAATCCGTCGATGAGTTCTTCAAGATCGCGATCGCACAGTTCGGACGGATAGATGCCATCGTTCTGGAAACAAAATTTCCGAAGCGATCGACGTTGATCGAAAAATCGATCGGTTCGGGTGTGCGACGGTTGCTGTACTGTCTCGATGCCGCCCTGCGCTATTGCTCGGGCGATCTCCACATCGTGACGATTTCGCCGGGAGCGGACCGCTACGCCATTCCCGTTGCAAACGCCTTTCTCGGCGGCCAGCTTGCGACGCGGAAGACGGCGACATCTCCGGCCTTGACTGTGCGCATGTCGGTCATCTCACTTGCCGACCGCGCGAGCTCCGAAAACGGAACATGGGCGCGGACCGTTCTGCATGTATTGCGGGAGAGGCGAAACGTCGACGTGACCGAAACAGTTTTGTGGCAGCAGCCTGAGCAGCAGGAGACGCGGTCAAAGCGCGCCTCGGCGCGGTCCAAAATCACGTTGCCGATGTGAGGCAAGCGACTGCGCCGTGTTCGTTGAACGTCAACGGCGATTTCTCGCCGGCGGCAGCAAATTCAGCTGATTTGCGAGATTTGCAGCGCGCGTGCGATTCGGGAGATGCAACTTTTGCAGCACGGCGGTGACGTGGCGTTTCACGGTATTCAGCGAGCAGGAGAGTTCCTCGGAAATTTCGAGGTTACTCTTGCCTGCCGCGACTAGCAGAAGCACTTCGCGTTGCCTCGGACTCAAACTGTCGATGTCGGGATGGGCTTGGTATGAACGCTGCGGTTCCGCAAACTGGCCGACCAGCGCCTTCGAGATCGTATCCTGCAGCAACGCCGGGTTCAGCGTCACGGGCATCTGCCATCCATCGTCCGCCGTGTCGTGCCGCGCCCAAGACGAGACGTCGACGTGCATGAGAAGCGCGCCGCTGCCAGCTTCCGGGCTGACCGGCACGCCGAGCACCACGATCACGGTCTTGGCGCGCGGTGTGCGTGACGAAATCACGAACGAGGTTATGGTTCGCTTGCGTCTCAGAAGCGCCTGCACATCCGCGCGGCTGGCTTCATCTGCGCAGTGGTCGAAATAGGAGTCGCCGACTGTGAAACGCCCGAGAAGCGGGTTCGCATCGCGGTCCGCTTGCCCCGCATGTGCAGACTGGGTGCCAGGCTGACTGCCGTGCGTCTGAATGCCGGTGATGATGCCGCGACTGTCGATGAGCACGACGTGAACCGGCGGCTCTCGCAGGTCGGACTTGGGAGAAGTCATCTTTGCCTCGGACTTGGCGGGCTTAGCCCTGCGTTGAAAATCGGCCGCGACTAGTGTCGACGCACTATACCTTTATCGCCAGCCGGTGCACCCGGTGGCTTAGCCAAGCCGTGCCACAAGCGCTATTTGCTACGACCTGCGCATCAGCATCTGCAATCAGAAAGTCAGCCGGGGATCGCACGTGAGCGGTAGTACCGTCCATCAATCTATGGTTGATTTTTTGGACGAGGAGCGCACCCGCATCCCAAGGACTAATCCCCGGGAGCTCGTGCGGGCTCGAGCGCGAAGATTGGCGACCTCAGGCCGACATTTTCGATCGCATCGCCGCCAACCGATCGATGGCGTCTGTCGCGAGATCTTGAGCGGCAATGAGCACCCGCTCATTTCGCGAGATTTCCGCCAGATGCAGATAAGCCTCGGCGAGATATTCGCAGAGCGCGACCGGGTCTTCCCTGCGCTCTGCCGGCAGCGCGATGATCGAGAGCCGTTGATGCGTGATGGTTTCAAGTGCGTCGAGCTTTTCGGCGGCTTCGCGTGATGTCGCAGCATATCGTCGAAGAACCGCGTCGTCTGTTGTTCGGCCGTCATGTTGCTCAATAAGAAGAGCGAGGCGGCGTTCGGTGGCGGCCAGCGCGCCGAGGGTTACGGACTCCGCTTTCGCAGCGCGCCGATTCGAATGAAAGGCGAGACGCCGCTCCTGGCGCAGGACCGAGACATGATCCAGTTGCTCGCGCGCCATACGCTCCGCAGCTTCCTTGACCTCTCCGTCTGCCTGCGCTGCCACATAAGTCCAAAACGTAAATGAACGCTCTTCATATCGCACTGCGATGGCTAGCGCGCGATAGGGTGTCATCAGGCTGGACTGCGCGATTTCTTCCGGCGACACGTCGAATGCATCCGGTATGGGCCACGGTGCAACCGTCGCAACGGCCGCGCCTTTATGCTCCGCCGCCCATTCGGCAACACGGTCGACATGATCTCGCTCAAACTTCGCGAGTAGCTCGAAGATATACGCCAACGGCAACGAATTCTGCTTTCGCAGTGCGTTGGCCGTTTCCGTGTAATGCCGAACGGCATCGGCTTCCATCGCGCGTGCCAGCGCGAAGAATTCTCCCATCGAACGGAGTTGGCCAGCCGGCTCTGATTTCAGGGTCGACATTATGTCCTCATGCAAGCATGTTACTCTGAGCGCTCAACAATCCACGATGTTTGCGTCAGATCAAATCGGTCCCCGATATTTCCTACTATCCGGAGAACATTAGGAGGGTCTTTGTGATCGTAAAACTGACACGTTGGCTTTGCGTGACAATAATTGCCTGCGGTCTCCTTTCGTGGATATCACCGGCGATCGCACAGTCGAAGCTGATGGAGTTTGCGGGTCACGCTGCGCCGCAAGATTTCTTTCCGAAGGCGACCCGTTTTGGGACGCCTCAAGGCGAGCCGCCGATTCTTCCGGTGTACGCGGACGAAACGCTCGCCGGTTACGTTTACCTCACGACCGACTTCACCGGCGCAGTCGGCTACTCCGGCAAGCCGATCCGCATTCTCGTCGGCATCGATCCCCATGGCGTGCTGACCGGCTTCAGGCTTGTCGAGCACAAAGAACCGATCGTGCTCGTCGGCGTGCCGGAAGCACGCGTCGTTGGCGCCTTAAATAAGCTCATCGGGGCTCATGTCGGGCCGATCGCTACGGGCGCCCAGCAGCCGCCGCAGCCGGATATCGTCAGCGGCGCGACCGTGACCGTCCTTGTGATGGCCGACAGCGTCGTGCGCTCCGCCGTTCGACTCGTGAAAAGCGGGCGTCTTTCGCCAGGAGATGCCTCATCCGCCGGTTCGGCCGCAGCAGCGGCTGCAACGGAAACGAAGTCGCTCGATCTCGCCCAGAACGAAACCCGCGATTGGCAAAGCCTGCTCGGCGACGGCTCCGTGCGGCGGCTGACGCTTTCCGTGTCCGAGATCAACAGCGCTTTCGAAAAATCCGACAACAAAGACGCGGCGGCGCATCCCGAGGACGGAAAACCCGAAGACACTTTCATCGATTTGTATGCAGCGCTCGTCACACCTCCGGTGATTGGAAAAAGTCTCCTCGGCGATTCCGTGTACGACCGGCTGCAGAAGCGCCTGAAGCCCGGCCAGCAGGCGATGTTGATCGCAGGTAACGGCATCTATTCCTTCAAGGGATCGGGCTACGTTCGCGGCGGCATCTTCGATCGCATTGAACTCGAGCAGGCCGGTTCCGGGGTTCGCTTCCGCGATCGCAATCATGAGAGGCTTGGCGATCTCGCGGCGCAAGGCGCACCCATGCTGCGCGAAATCGGGTTGTTCACTGTGCCAACCGACTTCGCCTTCGATCCGACGGAGCCCTGGGACCTCCGGCTTCTTGTGCAGCGTGCGACCGGCACGCGCGAGAAAGCCTTCCTGACGTTCGATCTCCCGTACACGCTTCCCGACCGTTATATCCGTCGCGAAAAAATTGCTCCGCCTGCAGCAAAACCGGCGGCCCTCAGTCAAGCCGGGGTCGCAGCGCCCGCTTCGCCGGCGGCGTCGTCCGAAGTGGCGAGCGGAGACGAGCCGCTGTGGAAGCAGATGTGGCAGCGGGAGACCGGCTCCATCGCGATCACGCTGGTCGCGCTCGCGATACTCACCGGCATCTTCTTTTTCCAGAATGCTCTCGTCAGACGGCCAGTCTTCTACACCTGGCTTCGGCGCGGCTTTCTCGCCTTCACGCTTGTCTGGCTCGGCTGGTACGCCAACGCGCAGCTCTCCGTCGTCAATGTTCTGACATTCACGAACGCGCTCGTGACCGGCTTCAGCTGGGAATACTTTCTGATGGCGCCGCTGATCTTCATTCTCTGGTCGGCGGTGGCGATTTCGCTGCTGTTCTGGGGACGCGGCCCGTTCTGCGGCTGGCTGTGCCCGTTCGGCGCGCTTCAGGAGCTGATGAACTCCGCCGCCAAGGCCGTCGGCATTCCGCAGTTGCGCGTCGCGTGGAATTTGCACGAGCGTTTATGGCCGATCAAATACGTGATCTTCCTCGTCCTCTTCGGTGTGTCGCTCTACTCGATCGCCGCGGCCGAGCATCTCGCCGAGGTCGAGCCCTTCAAGACCGCGATCATCCTGAAGTTCATGCGCGAGTGGCCGTTCGTGCTGTTTGCGGTCGCGCTGCTGACTGCGGGCCTGTTCGTCGAGCGTTTCTTCTGCCGCTACCTGTGTCCGCTCGGTGCCGCGCTCGCGATCCCCGGACGTTTGCGCATGTTCGAGTGGCTGCGCCGCTGGCCTGAATGCGGTTCGCCGTGTCAGCGCTGCGCCAACGAATGCCCCGTTCAGTCGATCCATCCGGAGGGACACATCAATGTCAACGAGTGCATCTACTGCATGCACTGTCAGGAGCTCTACTACGACGACCACCGATGCCCGCACATGATCCAGGTGCGGCTGAAGCGCGAGCGGAGCGCGGCTCTCGCATCGCCTTCGACTCAAAATCCTCCGACGAAGCCGGTGCGGCCACTCATCAGCTATGTCGGAAAAATCGTGAAATCGTAGCCTGGCGATAAACACGCCATCTTTGACGTGAGGAGATTCTTATGACCAGCAAGAAAGAGACGAAGGGCCTGACACGGCGCGACATGCTTGGCCAGACAAGTGTGATTGCCGCCGCAGGTGTATCCGGAATCGCAGGCGGAATTGGCGCTTCCGAACTCGTGAGCCGGGCGAACGCTCAGGCCGCCGGCAGCGCGGCGCACAGTAAGATCGACGTCGCGCCGGGAGATCTCGACGAATACTACGTGTTCTTCTCCAGCGGACAGTGCGGAGAACTCCGCATCGTCGGCCTTCCTTCGATGCGTGAACTGATGCGCGTGCCGGTGTTCAATCGCTGCAGCGCGACGGGGTGGGGACAAACCAACGAAAGCCTCAAGGTTCTGACCGAGAATCTTACGCCGGAATCGCGTGAATTCTTGAAGAATCGCGGCGGCACCTACGTGAACGGCGATCTTCACCATCCGCATATCTCGTTCACCGACGGCACCTACGACGGCCGTTACGCCTTCATGAACGACAAAGCCAACACCCGCGTCGCGCGCGTCCGCCTGGACGTGATGAAGTGCGATAAGATCATTCAGCTGCCGAACCAGCACACGGTGCATGGCCTCCGCGTGCAGAAATATCCGCGCACGGGCTATGTTTTCTGCAACGGTGAAGACGGCGTGCCGCTTCCCAACGACGGCAAGGTTCTCAACAGCCCGAAAGACTACTACTCGATCTTTACCGCCGTCGACGGCGACACGATGAAGGTGGCGTGGCAGGTCATCGTCGACGGCAACCTCGACAACGTCGACGCCGACTATCAGGGCAAGTACGCGTTCGCGACCTGCTACAATTCCGAGGGCGGCGTGACGCTCGCCGAAATGACCGCCAAGGAGCAGGACTGGCTGACCGTCTTCAACATCAAGCGCATCGAAGAGGCGGTGAAGAAGGGCGACTTCAAGGAAATGGGCGGCGTGCCGGTCATCGACGGCCGCAAAGGTTCGCCCTACACGCGCTACATCCCGGTCTCCAACGGTCCGCACGGCATCAACACCGCGCCGGATGGCATTCATATCGTTGCCAACGGCAAGCTGTCGCCGACGTGCACCGTGTTCGACGTACGCAAGTTCGACGATCTGTTCGATGACAAGATCAAGCCGCGCGATACTGTCGTCGCCGAGCCCGAACTCGGACTTGGACCGCTACACACCGCCTATGACGGCAAAGGCAATTGCTACACGACGCTGTTCATCGACAGCCAGATCTGCAAGTGGAACCTGGATCTCGCAAAGCGCGCCTACGCGGGTGAAAAGGTCAATCCGATCATCCAGAAGCTCGACGTGCAGTATCAGCCCGGCCACAATCACACCTCCATGGGTCAGACCAAGGAAGCCGATGGCAAATGGCTGATCTCGCTGAACAAGTTTTCGAAGGATCGCTTCCTGAACGTCGGTCCGCTGAAACCTGAAAACGATCAGCTCATCGACATCTCGGGCGACAAGATGGCCGTCGTACACGACGGCCCGAGCTTTGCCGAACCGCACGACGCGACCATCGTTCATCGCTCCAAGATCAATCCGGTGTCGATCTGGAATCGTGCCGACCCGATGTTCGAAGACGCGGTCAAGCAAGCGAAGGCCGATGGCGTCGATCTGGAGAACGACTCGAAGGTGATCCGTGACGGCAAGAAGGTTCGCGTCTACATGACGTCGACCGCTCCGACGTTCGGATTGACCGATTTCCAGGTCAAGCAGGGCGACGAGGTCACAGTCTATGTCACCAACATCGACGCTGTCGAAGACCTGACGCACGGCTTTACGATCGTCAATTATGGCGTCGCGATGGAAGTCGCGCCGCAGGCGACGGCATCCGTGACCTTCACCGCCGATCGTGCTGGCGTTCACTGGTACTATTGCCAGTGGTTCTGCCACGCCATGCATATGGAAATGAAGGGCCGTATGCTCGTCGAGCCTCACGGCGCTTGAGCAAGGAACGACGTGAGACCGATCCTACGTATGCTGACGGCAGTGCTTGTCGTGGCGGGATTTTCCCGCCACGCCAGCGCCGCGCAGATCGCCGCTACGCCTGGGCAAACGCTGCAGGCTGTGGTGGAGCATGCGCAGGACGGTGACGTAATCGAGCTTGCTCCAGGAGATTATCGCGGCCGGCTTCGGATTGAGCGACCTGTCTCGCTCGTCGCAAAATCCGGGGCGACCGTAATCGGTGATGGCGAGGGAAGCGTCATCACCGTTAACGCGCCCGACGTGACCATCAAAGGCCTGACGATCAAGGGCTCAGGCCGCGATCTTCAAGGCATGGACTCCGCGGTGTTCCTCGCCAAGACTGCCGAGCGCGCTCTGGTCGAAGGCAATCGCATCGAAGGCAATCTGTTCGGCGTCTACGTGCACGGCGCGACGGACGCGCAGGTTCGCGACAACGTCATCGAAGGGTTACGCGATATCCGCATCGCCGACGCTGGCAACGGTGTCTCGCTCTGGAATTCGCCCGGCGCGAAGATCGTCAATAACGACTTCCGCTATGGACGCGATGGCATCCTCGCCAATACCAGCCGCGACAACGTCTTCAGCAAAAATCGTTTTCGTGATCTGCGCTTCGCCATCCATTACATGTACACGAACAACAGCGAGGTGAGCGACAACGTCTCGATCGGCAACACCGTCGGGCTTGCGATCATGTTCTCGCATCACCTGCGCATTCATGGAAATGTCTCCGACGGCGATCGCGATCACGGCTTGCTGCTCAACTTCGCCAATAATTCCGAGATTTCCGGAAACTTCGTGCGCGGCCGGCTGCAGCCGCAGGAGCGTTGGCTGAGTTCGGGAGTCGCTGGCAAAGCTGCGAGCGAGGACGGGATGCTGCCCGTCGGCGATCACGCGCCGTCGCTCGCGCACGGCGCTCGCATCGGACCGGAAAAATGCGTATTCATCTACAACGCCAACAAAAATCGATTTGTCGATAACCGCTTCGAGGGCTGTGAAATCGGAATACATTTCACCGCCGGGTCCGAAGGTAACGAGATGGTCGGCAACGCCTTCATCGGAAACCGCAATCAAGTCAAATACGTCGGCACGCGTTACCTCGACTGGTCGAAGAACGGCCGCGGAAACTTCTGGAGCGACAATCCCGCCTTCGATCTCAATGGCGATGGCATTGCCGACGCGGCTTACCGTCCGAACGACATCATCGACAAGGTGTTGTGGACGGCGCCCGAGGCCAAGGTGCTGGTCAACAGTCCGGCGGTGCAAATCATTCGCTGGGCGCAGGCGCGCTTCCCCGCAATGCTTCCCGGTGGCGTCGTCGACACGCATCCGCTGATGGCGCCCACGCCGTTGCCCGCGCAAAACTATGGCGAGGGAGCGCGGCCATGACAGCCATCGTCGAACTCGAGCACATTGAAAAGCGCTACGGCGCGATCGCGGCGGTGAATGATGTCTCCTTCGCGCTGCAGCCGGGCGAGTCGGTTGCTTTGATCGGCCACAACGGCGCCGGCAAGACGACGCTCTTCAAGATGATGCTCGGGCTTTCACGTCCGACGTCGGGCGACATCCGCGTGCTCGGCGATCACCCCGCCGCCGGAGAGTTCGCAGCGCGCAAGCGGCTCGGTTATCTGCCCGAGAGCGTTTCGTTCAACGGCGCGCTGACGGGCCGCGAGGTGCTGTCGTTTTATGCCCGCCTCAAGGACGCATCGACTGATAAAATCGACAGCCTTCTCGAGCGCGTCGGTCTTACGGCCGCCGCGGACCGGCCGATCCGGACGTATTCGAAAGGCATGCGCCAGCGGCTCGGCTTGATCCAGGCGCTGTTCGGCGATCCGTTGCTGCTTCTCCTCGACGAGCCGACGACCGGCCTCGATCCGGCGTTGCGGCTCGAATTCTACGAGATCGTGCAAGAGCTGCAGCAGCAGGGCGCAACGATCGTGCTCTCGTCGCATGCACTGACGGAGCTCGAGGAACGCGCCAGCCGCATCATCATTCTCAATCGCGGACGGATGGTTGCCAACGGCTCGATCGACGAGCTGCGCAAGCTCGCAGGGTTGCCGATCAAGATTCGCGTCACCGTCGCCTCCGGAAAGGCGGAAAAACTTTCGGCGCTCGTCGGACCGGTTCCGAACTGGCGCGAGATCAACGGCCATCTCGTCGAATTCGACGCGGCGCCGGGCGCCAAGATCGAACTCATCCGTCGCGCGACCGATGCTGCAGGACCCGCACAGGATGTTGCGATCCTGCAGCCGACACTCGACGATCTCTACGCGCACTTCCTGCGCCGTCACGGCGAGGCCGCAGCATGACCAACATCTTGCTCATCGCCTGGAAGGAAATTCAGGAGTGCCTGCGCAATCGCTGGGTCGTTGCGATGACCTTGCTGCTCGCGGCGCTCGCGCTGTCGCTGACGTTCCTTGGCAGCGCGCCGACTGGCAACGTCGGAACGTCCGCGCTCGACGTCGTGATCGTCAGCTTGTCGAGCCTGACGATCTTCGTCATACCGCTCGTCGCGCTCTTGATTTCGCACGATGCGATCGTCGGCGAGATGGAGCGCGGCACGATGCTGCTGCTGTTGAGCTATCCGGTCAGCCGCCTTCAGGTTCTGCTCGGAAAGTTCTTAGGCCACCTCGCCGTTCTGACGTTCGCGACCGCGTTCGGCTATGGCGCTGCCGCCATCGCGCTGATGGCCTCGGGAGCTGAGATCGGAGGCGGAAGCTGGGCCGCCTTCGCCGGCATGATCCTGACATCGATCTTGCTCGGTGCCGTTTTCATCGCCATCGGCTATCTGATCAGCGCGCTCGTGCGCGAGCGGGCGACCGCTGCCGGGATCGCGATCGGCGTCTGGCTGTTGCTGGTGGTTCTTTTCGACATGGCCCTGCTCGGAGCGCTGGTGGTCGACCAGGGCCGCACGATTTCCTCCGCGGCCTTGAGCGGCATGCTGCTGTTCAATCCGACTGACGTGTATCGCCTGTTCAATCTGGCGGGAGCCGAAAACGTCAGCGTGCTAACGAACATGTCCGGCATTGCCGATCAGGCCAGTCTCAGTCCGGCCGTACTGCTCGCCACACTCGTGATCTGGGTCTTGGTGCCGCTGACGCTCGCCGGGCTGACCTTCTCGCGGAGGGAGCTATGACGCGGGCTGGGCTCCTCATCGGCGTGATGCTCTCGTTTGCGCTCGCAATGGCGGGCTGCCGGGAAAAGGCGAGCGAAGCGCCGCCACCGCCGCAGCATCTGACCGCCGATGCGACAGGCCACTACTGCGGCATGGCTCTCGCCGAACACCCTGGGCCCAAAGGCCAGATCATTCTTGCCAGCCGAACCGACCCGGTGTGGTTCTCGTCGGCTCGCGACGCCTTCGCGTTCACGATCCTCGCGGAAGAATCCAAGGACGTGCGCGCAATCTATGTCTCCGACATGGGCAAAGCGCCGACCTGGGACAAGCCGGGCGACGACAACTGGGTCGACGCACGTCAGGCATTTTTTGTCGTCGACAGCCGCAAACAAAGCGGGATGGGCGCGCCGGAAACGGTGCCGTTTTCGGATCGCGCCGCAGCCGACAAGTTTGCCGAAAGCAACGGCGGCCGCGTCTTGTCGTTTTCCGAAGTGCCGCACGACTACGTGCTGACGTCGGATACCGGAGCAGACGCCACTCGATCAACTGAAGCCATCGGTTCGCCCTAGGAGCGCGATATGACGAGCTATCCTACACGGCGAAAATTCGTCACCATCACGGCTGCAGCCGCAGGCATGGGCCTCCTGCCGTTCGCGCGATCGCATGCCGAAGAGCAAGCTGCCCTGCTCGAATGGCAGGGCGTTTCGCTCGGCAGCGTCGCAACGATCCGGATCTATCATCCCGATCGCGAAGCAGGCCGCAAACTGATCGATCGCGTGGTTGCTGAAGCGCGCCGCCTGGAGATGATTTTCACGCTCTACGACAAAGATTCCGTTCTTTGCGATCTCAATCGCCGTGGCGTCCTCGTCGCGCCGCCGCCGGAACTGGTCGACGTGCTGCAGCAATGCGACCGCGCCTGGAATGTGACGGGAGGCGTCTTCGATCCGACCGTGCAGCCGCTCTGGACCTGCTACTACAAGCACTTCGCGGAAGCCGGAGAAACCACGCCGCCGCCGGCCGAAAAGCTTGCGCAGTCGCTGCAACTCGTCGGCTGGCGACAAGTGAAATTCAGCCGTGATCAGATCGTTTTTGACAAGCCAGGCATGAGCTTGACGCTCAATGGCATCGCGCAGGGATATATCACCGATCGCGTCGTCGATCTGCTGCGCGAAGCGGGCCTTGAAAGCTGCCTCGTCGACATGGGCGAAATACGTGCGCTCGGCACGCATGCAGACGGCAAGCCCTGGCGCGCGGCGCTGCAGGGACCTGTCGATACCGCAAAGACGCCGGCAGCGATCGACCTCGTGAACAAAGCGGTCGCGACATCGGCCGCCAGCGGATTTCAGTTCGATAAGTCCGGGCAATCGAACCACATCTTCAATCCGGTCACCGGCCGCTGCGCCGATCCTGCGCGAGCCCTGTCCGTCGTCAGCGACACTGCGGCGTCGGCCGATGCGCTATCGACGGCGTGCGCGCTCATGGAAGACAAGCAGATCGTCGAATTGCTGCGGCGGGCAGGCGGAACGCGCGCTTTCGTCTCGACCGCCGCTGGAACGGTGGAACTATAGCGGTTCGCGGGATTTGGTTTTGCTCCGCCAACGGTCGGTCAGCGTTTCCCAGAAGGCCCCGATAGCGACGAGCGCAACGATCAGGAACAACCCGATCACCATCTGGATGATGCCGAAATTCGGGGCGTCGCGCGCAACGAAGACGGCCGCGATAAGTGCCGAGATGAACATGATCGGGCGAACGAGCAAGTTGAGCACGACGGCCTCCAGATCTGCAATTGATCCGGCGATTCTAGTTGGCCCCTCAAACCCGCGTTTGATTGGCATCAAGATTTTTGAGTGTTGCTGCAATTTGAAGGGTCGGTCGGACGCCAACGGTTAACGGCGACTGCAACACGCGCGGGCAGCAATATCGCTGACAGGGAAAAAATTGGGCGGCACGCTTCCCAGGAAGCGCACCGCCCATCGTTGCTCGTAAGAAATGAGGTGTCAGTTCTCGACGACGCCCTCGAGAGCGTAATGCTTGATCGATTTGCGGTTCTTGATCAGCTCATCGATGCTGGGTTCGCCCTTCAGCGCCCGGGCGATGGCCAGTTTCATCGCCTCGTAGTTGGTCCGGTAGAGATCTTTCTTGTCGAGTTCGGCATGACCGGCGCAACGCGGGTCGAGCCACACCGTCACAACGATGCAGAGATCGTCGACGGTGTCTTTGGGGATGACGCCATCGGAAACGCTGTCCACGACGGCATCAGCGATGGCGCCCTGCACCACGCCGCCGAACAGCTCGATGTATTCCGCGGACGAGATGGTGACCTTGGACGTCATCATCGTGGCGGGGCGTGCGAGCTGGTTGAGGTCGCGGATCGCAAAGAAACGGGTATGTCCGACGGATTGGCCCATCATGCTTGCGAAGGCGTGGCCAACCGGGCCGTTCACCGAGCCGATCAACACTTCCGGCATCGCATCGGTGTATTGGCCTTCGGCGGCGAGGACGGTCGCTTCGCCGGCTTTGAAGATAATGTTCGTCATGGGTTCTCCGAAGAATGGTGCGTGTCGTGATAGTCCGTACAAATGGATGACCCGTCGAGCCATCCATGCGGATCGGATGGAGCAACGGGACTTGAATATCAAGCCTGCAAAATCGCGAGGCATGTCCAAGGTCAATCGAGGAGAATTGTCTTCAGCGGTTCGGCGCGAGCCGATTGCTTGCGCGCGATGAAGAGGCCACGCGTCAAACGCGTATCTCGTCGGAGCTGCGAGAATTCTTTGCGTCTTTAGGAAAAAACAAAGCGCGAGATCAGAAACGACGCCAAGCTATCGAGTGGAAATGATCTCACAACGATATGCGAATACGGCTGCAAACAATGGCTGGGATGCCAGGATTCGAACCTGGGAATGGCGGAATCAAAATCCGCTGCCTTACCACTTGGCTACATCCCATCATGCCGTTTGGAAAACCGGCGCCAGAGCCCCGGCGGAGCGGCACCATAGTCAGTCGTCGCAGGGGCGGCAATGGTGCGTGGCAAAGCGCCACCAGCCGCCTGTGGAAGGGTTCGAAGACACGAAAGCTCCGCAGTCCCGACGCGGCATTTGGACTTGTCACACCAATCACATCAAGCGCTTGCAGGCCACCCTCCAGGTCGCTATAACGCCCCTCTCTTAGGTGCCTTACTATCTCGCGCGCCTCGGAGAAAAAGCCTAAACTCAGGCAGACGGTCGGGCGGAGCGTAGCGCAGCCTGGTAGCGCACTTGCTTCGGGAGCAAGGGGTCGGAGGTTCGAATCCTCTCGCTCCGACCAGTCTTTTCAAAGAGTTAGCGTTTCCCCGATACAACGCTGTCCAAGAAATTACCCTCGAAACCTCGGGCGAGTGGCGGCACCGCATTGCGCGGCGCGCTCACAGCTCATTCGTGTCGTTGGATGAGATCGCGGCGTCAGGGCCGTCCAGCAATTCCAGATCGAGCCCGTCGATTTCTTGCAGGCTACGCCCGGCGATGCCCTGCAGGTCGCCGTACATGCCGACGGTCGATTCAACGACGCCCCTGATCTGAGCCTCGCGCTTCGCCCAGAGCCGCGTCATCGCCTTGCGCTCGCGATCGAGGTCGGCCTGCATGTCGGAAATCTTTTCGATGATCGCCTCGACGCGTTGGCGAAAGCGCGGCCCGGTCAGATATTGATAGACAAGCTCGACCTTCGTTTTCTGGCCTTCGCCGGAATCCCGCGCCATCGCGAGCTCGATCAGCGACTGACGGAGCACCACGGCGACTGCGAGAGCGCACCGCGTCTCGGCCACCCAGACTCCATCGATGAGGTCGAATGCGACGACGCCTTTCGGGAGCGCGCTGGTGATCAGCAGGGCGATCTCGGCTTTTGCCGAACGCTGATCCTCGCGCAGTTTTGCGAGCCAGGCATCGCTGAAGTTCTTGGTCCGCTTCAACTCCCAGAGAATCGTGCCGCAAACCTGGTTTTGCGATCCGACGACGCGATGCAGAACATCGCCGCCGAATTCGCCCTTCGGCACCGGCTCGATGGCGTCGCGCGGAAAACGCGAACGAAGCATGGCTTCAAGCTCAAGCTCGAGAACTTCTCCCTGCAATTGCTGCGAGCCTTGCTCGGCGCGGCGCTTCAGATCCTCGATCTGTTTGCGCATGCCGTCCATCTGCTGATCTTTTTCGGCCATGCGCAGCTTGAGGCCTTCTTCGGCATCGAGCTTCGCCTTGTCGCGAACGGCGGCCAGCGAGGCCTGCACTTTTTTCTCGACCGTCAGATCGAGTTCGCGCCGCGCGTCGTCCAGATCCCGTTGCTTGCGAAGCAGCTCGGCTTGCGATTTTTGCGCTTCCTCGAGCTTGACGTTACGTTCTTTCAGGATGTCCTGAAGCTCGCTGATCTCTTTCGCTTTGCGATCGAGATCTCCTGCGGTGCGCAGCTTGGCCTTCTGCGCTTCCTCGGCTGCGATGGCTTCACGCTCGGTTTGCAGGCGCGTCCGGATCTGCTCCTCGATCGACGCCTTCTGACGTTCGATCTCCGCCTGCCGATCGCGAAGCGTGGCCTCGCGCACGCCCATCGCCTGTTCCTTGTCGGCGATGATTTTCTCGTATCGCTGGCGCGTCGCGGCGATCAGCGGGCCCGCGAGAGATTCGTTGAGCTTGATCTCGGTGCTGCAGTTCGGACAGGTGATGGTCGGATCGCTCATTCTTTTTCCCTCACGCAAGCTCACGGATCGTTATTGCTGCGATTCGCAAGGCAAAATAACGCAACGGCCCGCTCGGCCCATAAACCGCCGGCAAGCCCGGGCGGTCAGCGCTTCGCCGAATACGCCAGGAACGCGATCAACGCGTCGATTTCGGCGTCCGGAATTTTTTCGGGCCCGAAGCCCAGCATTTGCTGTTCCGGCCACCTGCGCACGGATTTCGGATCACGGATCAAGGCGTGAAGCCCAACGGCCGTCATATATGTCGTGACATTCATCGGCTTGCCGAGGTCCGGGCCGGTCGCGCTTTCTCCCGCGCCGTTGAGGCGATGGCAGGGAATGCAATTCTTGATGAACGATGCTTGCCCAAGACGTTCCTTGGCGTCGCTCGCAAGGGAGGAGTCGACCGCGAGCTGCGGCCAGCGGCGAACGGGATCGTCGACGCCAGTCAGTCCGGCAAGCGCGTACGGCCATTGTTCGCTGCCGACGCTCGAGCGTTCCGGATTCTCCCAAACGAGGTAAAACGGCCCGGCGCTCACTTGCTTGTCCGGCAGGTTCGGCCACGGCGCCTTCGGCTCTTCGATCGCGATCCACGCGACGGAGCCGCCCGATGCGCCCTGCATGATCAGTGAAACCGGTATCTGAGACACGAAGCCGTCCTTGGCCCGCGCTTCGATCGTCGTGAAGCCGAGCTTGCCGACGTCGCCGATCAGAGCGATGAGCGGCACGGCGCGATACGTCATGGCGCGGCGATAGGAGACATCGGCCGGGATTGTGATCGTCTTTGCGTCGGGCCTGATGAGCAGTTCGTGTGCGCTGAGACTGAGCACGCCCTTGCCGAACGAGAACGAGAGAATGTTTTCCTTCGCGGCGAGCGGCGCGACGTTCAGCACCGTGATGATGATAAGCGCCAGAAATCTGATCAGCATGAGAACTCGCGATTCAAGCAAGGGCATTGCGGATGGCAGTGAGCCCGTCGGTCAGCGCCGCCGGGCCGGGCTGTAGAATAAGCGGAGATTTGATCTCGTGAATGCGGTTATTGGCGACGGCCGGCATGTCGTGCCAGCCCTGACGCGCCGAAATCTTCTCGGGCCGGACTTTCTTTCCGCACCACGACGCCAGAATGACGTCCGGCGCGCGCGAGAGCACGTCGTCGGCGGAAACGATGCGATCCTTGGCGGCCGCCGCTGATCGCTTTTCCGCAAAGATGTCGTCGCCGCCCGCGATTTCGATCAATTCGGAGACCCAGCAGATTCCGGAAATCATCGGATCGTCCCACTCCTCGAAATAGACGCGCGGACGCGGCGTGCGCGAGCGCGTTTCGGAGGCGACCGCGCACACGCGGTCTTCGAGCGAGCGCGCCAGATCGTTCGCCTTGTCCGGACAGCCGATGAGCGCGCCGACGGTGCGGATCATGGCGAAGATGCCGGAGAGGTCGCGCTGGTTGAACACATGAACGGCGAGACCGGCGCGAGCCAAGTCGCCCGCAATATCGGCTTGGATGTCGGAAAACGCCAGCACGAGGTCGGGTTCGAGCGCGGCGATCTTCGGGATGTCGGCTGACGTGAAGGCCGAGATGCGCGGTTTTTCATGCCGCACGCGGGGCGGGCGGACAGCGTATCCCGACACCCCGACGATGCGATCTTCCTCGCCTAGGAGATAGAGCGTTTCGACGGTCTCTTCGGTGAGGCAGACGAGTCTGCGGGCAGGGAATTCGCGCATGCCCTTGTGTAGCAGATGTGATGATGTTGCAGTAGCTCGGGTGGCCGTCAGCCGGTCCATTGCGACAGCCGCGCAGCGGGCGCTATCCGAGGGCACTTTGGGCGGGCTCTTCGCCGCACGGCCAAGCCCCTTGGTCGCACAGCGCCGAAACATTAAATGCGGTACGAGAGATATTGGTTTTCAGATTTTTCATTTAGGTCCGGGACGAGAGCGACGTGACGCACCCGCAACCCATCCGCTGCGACGCTTGCGCGGTCCGTCACAGGGCTGTCTGCGGCGCGCTGGGGCCCAGAGAAGTTGAGCGGCTGAACGCGATCGCGCGCCATCGGACAATTTCGGCGGGGCAGGCGATCGTCGGCGACCAGGACCGCGTCGTGTCCTTTGCCAGCATCGTGTCCGGGGTCGTCAAACTGACGAAAACCCTGTCCGACGGACGCCAGCAGATCGTCGGCCTGCAGTTCGCGTCCGATTTCCTCGGACGCCCGTTCCGCGACCGTAGCGTGTACGAAGCGACTGCCGTGAGCGACGTACACCTTTGTATCTATGACCGTCGCCAGTTCGAGCAGCTGGTACGCGAGTTCCCGGGCTTCGAGCGCCGGCTCTTTGAAAATACGCTGGATGAACTCGACGCCGCGCGCGAGTGGATGCTTTTACTCGGCCGGAAAAGCGCCGAGGAAAAGGTCGCGAGTTTTATCCTCATGGTTTCGAAGAAGCTGGAGAGCATCAACGGTCAGGGGGGCGAGGGGCGGCCGGCAAAATTCGAACTACCGATCACGCGCACCGAGATTGCCGATTTTCTTGGGCTGACGATCGAGACCGTCAGCCGGCAGGTGTCTCGCCTCAAGAGCGAAAAGATCATCGCGCTCGAAGGATTGCGCACGGTCGCCGTGCTCGACCTCGCACGCCTCGAAAAAGCGAGCAGCGGCTGACGCCAGCGCGGGACGAATTCAGGCACGGCACACCGACGCCTCATGCGCATCCTCTGCCTGCGTCTTGTTCTGCACGGCGTCCGCGAGACGCTCGATGCCCGTCGCGATCTGCTTTTCCGACAGCGACGAATATCCGAATATGAGATAGCGTTCGACATCCGGACGCGTCGGAGCGATCACGGCCGAGCGCGGTGAGAGGTCGTAAACGCCGACGCCGCAATTGAGCGCGCGCGTGAGGATTTCCGGCGCCGCGGGCAAATGATCGGGCGTGCGCCAGACCATATGCATGCCGGCTTCCGCTCCGATTGTCGTTCCGTCACCGAACGCGCGCCCCAACGCTTGCAGCAGCGCATCCCGTTTGCCGAGATAATGCTGACGAATCTTTCGCAGATGCCGCGCGTAGCCGCCGGTGTTCATGAAGTCTGCGAGAACAGCCTGCTCCAGCCACGGCTGACCATTGTTCGTCAGGGCCTTGTAGCGGCGCGCAGCAGGCATCAACTCCGGCGGCACGACGACATAGCCGAGACGAAGCCCAGCTCCGAGACATTTCGAAAACGTGCCTACATAGAAAACGCGATTGGCGCTATCGAGCGCTTTCAACGCGGCCAGAGGCGAGCCGACATACCGGAAGTCGCTGTCGTAGTCGTCCTCGACGATGTACGAGTCCGTTTTGACCGCCCAAGCCAGCAACTCAAGCCTGCGATCCAGCGGCAGCGTGCAGCCCATCGGATATTGGTGCGAAGGCGTCACGTAGGCGACAGCGTTGGTGACGTCGGGAAGCTGCGCAACGTCGAGGCCTTTTTCGTCCACGTCGATGTGATGCAGGTTGGCGCCGAAGGACTCGAACAAATACGAAGCGCCCGCATATCCCGGCGACTCCACGATCGCATGCGTTCCCGGCGACATCAGCATGCGGCATACGAGATTGAGCGCTTCCTGGCAGCCGCCCGTGATGATGATCTGCTCCGGCTCGGCGATGATTCCGCGCGCGGGACGAAGGTGATCCGCAATGGCTTGCCGGAGCTCGGGGACGCCCGTCGGATCTCTGTATTCGGTTAGCGCCGAACCAGCACTCAGCAATCGCTTGTTCGTGAGACGCGTCCACGTTCTCAACGGAAACGAGCGCGGATCCGGACGACCGATCCAGAAATCGATCGCGATCCGATGCGCAAGCTCGTTGACGAGTGTGTGCGAGCGGATTTTTGGAAGCCGCGACCGGTCATGCGCGGGCGTGCCGGTCGGCTTCTTGTGTTCGAGGTCCGTCTGCAGTGCGTGCAGAGCCTGTTCCGGGATTTCGCGGGAAACGAACGTGCCCACCGACCTCGCGGTTTCGATGTAGCCCTCATCGGCGAGCCGCGCGAGGGCCAGCGTGATCGTGATCCGCGAGACCTGGAGTTGCTGGCAAAGATGCCGGCTGCCCGGCAGGCGCTGGCCTGAGCGAAGCTGACCGGCGAGGATCATTCCCCGGATTTGCTCAAAAACCTGAGTCTGCAGATTGAGCGACGACTCTCGATCGACTTCAAGCGGAAGCTGCACATCGTCCTCCGATGGACCTACGAAAAAAGCGCCGATCTTCGGAAGTCTATAGCCACCCGGCTGAAGCGCATAGGTCCATGACCGGCTTGATGCATAGGGCCGGTCGAGATCTGCCGGTCGTGCGCGAATATAAAATTGAAAATGTGCAATCGGCGACAGCCGATCTCCCGCTGGACTTAGCAAAATGTCCCGATGCGGAGCTACTGAGCCGATCAACTTTACGTCAGCATCGAGTTACCGCGCACGCGGCCGATTTTCACGGAGCTTCCGAAATTGCTCCGGAGATCCGGCCTCAAGCGTGGTGAGAACCTCGCAGCAAAGAGGTTCGAATAACAATGGCAATTGGAGGAAGTGGTAATGCGCAAACTCATGTTTGCGGCGAGTGTCGCGGCAGCGGCACTAGCCTCGCCAGCGTTGGCGAACGACGACGTGGCCAAGAATCAGGCCAACCCGAACTTCTGGGCCTCGCAATCGGGTGACTACGCCGCGACGCGCTATTCGACGCTCGATCAGATCAACACATCGAACGTCGCCGATCTCAAAGTCGCCTGGACGTTCTCGACCGGCGTGCTTCGTGGACACGAAGGATCTCCCCTCGTGATCGGCGACGTCATGTATCTTCACACGCCATTCCCGAACATCGTGTTCGCTCTGAACCTTGCGGATGAGCAGAAGATCATCTGGAAATACGAACCGAAACAGGACCCCTCGGTCATTCCGGTGATGTGCTGTGATACGGTCAACCGCGGCCTCGCGTATGCCGACGGCAAGATTATTCTTCAGCAAGCCGACACAAACGTCGTCGCTCTCGACGCCAAGACCGGCAAGGAACTTTGGAAGGTTGCCAACGGCGATCCGAAGCGCGGCGAGACGGCAACGAACACCGTGCTGATCGTTCGCGACAAAGTCATTACGGCAATCTCGGGCGCCGAGTTCGGCGTGCGCGGCTACGTGACGGCTTATGACCTGAACAGCGGCAAGAAGGTCTGGCGCGCCTACAACATCGGACCGGACAATGAAATTCTGTTCGACGCTGAAAAAACAACGTCGCTCGGCAAGCCGGTCGGCAAGGATTCGTCGCTGAAGACTTGGAACGGCGATCAGTGGAAGATCGGCGGCGGCACGCTCTGGGGCGGCTGGTCCTACGATCCCGAAGCCGATCTCTTCTATTATGGCTCGGCCAACCCTTCGACGTGGAACCCTTCGCAGCGCGCTGGCGCGGATGGCAAGCCGATAGACCAGAAATGGACGATGGCGATCATCGCCCGCAATCCCGATACTGGTGTCGCGAGCTGGGCGTATCAGATGACGCCGTTCGACGAGTGGGACTATGACGGTGTCAACGAGAACATCCTCGTTGATCTCGACATCAAGGGGCAAAAAACGCCGGCGCTTGTGCACTTCGATCGCAACGGCTTCGCCTACACGCTCAATCGCAAGAACGGCGAGCTTCTGGTCGCCGAGAAGTTCGATCCGGTCGTGAACTGGGCAACCGGCATCGACATGGACAAGGCGAGCCCGAACTATGGCCGTCCGATCCGCGTCGCCAAGTATTCGACCTTCCGCGACGGCAAGGGCGCCGACGTCAACACCAAGGGCATTTGCCCTGCGGCTCTCGGCTCGAAAGACATGCAGCCGGCTTCCTTCTCGAAGCTGACCGGCTTGTTCTACGTGCCGACGAACCACGTCTGCATGGACTATGAGCCGTTCAAGGTGTCTTACACCTCGGGCCAGCCCTACGTCGGTGCCACGCTTTCGATGTTCCCGGCTCCCGACAGCCACGGCGGCATGGGTAACTTCATCGCCTGGGACGCGTCGCAAGGTAAGATCGTCTGGTCGAAGCCCGAGCAGTTCTCGGTCTGGTCGGGTGCTCTGACGACCGCTGGCGGCGTCGTGTTCTACGGCACGCTCGAAGGCTACTTCAAAGCCGTCGACCAGAAGGATGGCAAGGAACTGTTCAAGTTCAAAACGCCGTCGGGCATCATCAGCAACGCGATGACGTACACCCACGGTGGCAAGCAGTACGTCGGCGTGATGTCGGGCGTTGGTGGCTGGGCCGGGATCGGTCTTGCCGCAGGCTTGACGAACCCGAACGATGGTCTGGGTGCTGTCGGCGGCTACGCTGGCCTGAAGCAGTACACCAACCTTGGCGGCACGCTCACGGTTTTCTCGCTGCCCTAGCGCTTCCTCCAATAGTGAAGGTCTGCGAGAACTTTGGCCGGCACGGTTCCACGCACCGTGCCGGTTTTTATTGCTAAGAGTTCAGCGACGATGACCTTGAATCACAGATATCCGATCATCTCTGAAATAAACGTGGGCGAGATCGTTGCGATCGGGCCCCAGCGGGCGCCGACTGGAATTTTCAAACGCGCGACGGCAGGGCCGTGGCATGTCGCGAGCGACGGACTGCTCGGCGATCATCAGGGCGACCGCAAAAATCACGGAGGACCCGAGAAGGCGATCCATCAATATCCAGCCGACAGCTATGCCGTATGGCGGAGCGAGTACCCGAGCTTGATTCCAATCCTGGAGCAGGGGGCTGCTTTCGGCGAAAACCTATGCCTGCCGCTGATGACCGAGGAAACCGTCTGCGTCGGCGATATCTATCGGATCGGAGAGGTGGTGCTGCAGATCAGCCAGGGCCGGCAGCCGTGCTGGAAGCTCAATCTGAAATTCGATCGGCCGGACATGGCGTGGCTGGTGCAGAAAACCGGACGCACGGGCTGGTACTATCGCGTTCTGAAGAGCGGCCGGATCGAACCGGGTTCGACGGTCGACCTCGTCGAGCGGCCGCATCCGGACTGGACGATCGCGCGGCTCAACGCCGTCATCGCTTCCCGCAGCCTTGCGCATGACGAGCTGAGCGAGATGGCTGCGCTGTCCGTTCTCGCTGAGTCCTGGCGCAACCTCGCCCGCCGGCGCTTGGAATCACGCCAGGTTGAAAGCTGGTCCAAACGGCTCGGACAGAACTCGGAAAGCTAGTCCGAGAGAAGCACAATACGCTCCGTTCACCCTTGCGACCGACGTGCACTCGCCAAAGGGCCGGCGTTGGCTTATCGAATGCCCGCATAAGTCATGCGCGGCGCGGCTCGATCCGTGCTTAGGCGAAACGAAAGCAAGTGAAATCAGTGACCTACCCGGCGCATCGATTCAGTATCGCCCCCATGATGGATTGGACGGACCGGCACTGCCGCGTCTTTCACCGTCAGCTGACGGCGCGCGCGCTTCTCTATACGGAAATGGTGACGGCCGATGCCGTCATTCACGGCGACCGCGCGCGTCTGCTCGGATATTCCGAAGTCGAGCATCCGATCGCACTCCAACTCGGCGGCTCCGATCCGGCGAAGCTCGCCGAAGCTGCGCGTATCGGCGCCGGGCTTGGCTACGATGAAATCAACCTCAACGTCGGATGCCCGTCGGATCGCGTACAGGAAGGCCGGTTCGGCGCTTGCTTGATGTCCGAGCCCGAACTCGTGGCGGCATGCGTCGCCGCGATGCGCGCGCATCAACCTGTGCCCGTCACCGTCAAATGCCGGATCGGCATCGACGATCAGGACGCGGAAGAAGACCTGCGCCGCTTCATCGATGTCGTCGCCGATGCCGGATGTACTCGTTTCGTCGTGCATGCGCGCAAGGCGTGGCTGAAAGGCCTGTCGCCGAAAGAGAACCGCGAGGTTCCACCGCTCGATTACGAACGCGTCTATCGTCTGAAGGCCGCGCGTCCCGACCTTGAAATCGTCATCAACGGCGGCATCGAAACGATCGAAGAGGCTCGCAGGCATCTCGATCACGTCGACGGCGTCATGCTGGGGCGTGCCGCCTATCAGAATCCCGCGATCCTCGCCGACGTCGATCGTCTGATCTTTGACGCCGGTACGGAAAGTCCGACGCGAGCAGCCGCTCTCGAAGCGATGCTGCCTTATATTGAGCAGCACTTGAAGCGCGGCGGCCGCCTTTCGAACATCACGCGCCACGTTCTCGGCCTTTATCACGGACAGCCGCGCGGCAAGACGTTCCGGCGCCATCTGAGTGAAGGCGCGACGTCGGCGGACGCGACCGCCGATGTGCTGCGTGACGCGATTGCGATCGTCGAGCGCCGCGCCGACGAGGCAAGCGACAGTTCGCGGGCAGCATAGGAACTCCCAATGCTGGCCGTCGTCTCGGGAGACAATCTGGCGGTCCTGCTTCTGTTGCTCGCAGTCGCTGGTCTGCTAGGCGGATTCCTTTCCGGATTGCTCGGCATCGGCGGCGGCGGCGTCCTCGTGCCGGTTCTCTACGAAGTTTATGGCGCGATCGGCGTGCCGGAAGACGTCCGCATGCATGTGACGCTCGGGACGACGCTCGCCGTCATCGCGCCGACGGTGTTGCGATCGTTCGCAGCGTTTCGCGCGCGCGGAACTGTCGACATCGACATCGTGCGGCGCATGGGACCTTGGATTTTCGTCGGTGTCACGGCGGGCATTTTGATTGCAGATCATGCCAGCAGCGTCGCGTTGCGCTGGGTCTGGGTTATTTTCGGAACCGCACTTGCAATCAAGATGGCGCTCGGCCGCGACGACTGGCGCATCGCCAACACGTTGCCCAACCCGCCGTGGCTCGAAGGCGCTGCTTTCGGTATCGGAACGATCTCGACGCTGATGGGCATCGGAGGCGCTAGCTTCACGGTTCCGCTGCTGACGCTATTCGGCAGGCCAATTCTGCAAGCCGTCGCGACGGCGACGGGCCTCGGCCCGATCATCGCGATCCCCGGACTTGTCGGGTATGTGATTTCGGGCTGGGGCGTGGCGGGCCTTCCACCGCTCTCGCTCGGTTATGTCAACGCCGGAGCGCTGTTGATCGCGCCGCTCGGCGTCTTGGCCGCACCGTATGGAGTGAGGATGGCGCACAGCATTCCGAAACGTGCGCTCGAACTGGCGTTCGCCACCTTCCTCGCCTGCGTCGCGCTGCGCTTTTTAATGACGCTTATTTAGTTGGCGCCGGCGACTCGCGTTCCGCAAGCCGGCCGCCGGCGCCGACTAAAACTCGGCGCCAACTCAAACAGCAATCTTCTGATTGTATTCACCGACCTCCGGGAAGCGCGACAGCTGCTGGTCGATGTCCTTGAAGATCGCCTTCATGTTGGCTTCCGACGTCGGGCTTTCGACGACGACGACAAGCTCGGGCTTGTTCGACGAGGCGCGCACGAGGCCCCATGTGCCATCTTCCAGCATCACGCGCACGCCGTTGACGGTGATCAGATCGCGAATAGCCTGACCCGCGACATGGCCGCCGCTGTCCTTCTGGCGCTTGTAGTGCTCGGTGATGCGCTCGACGACATCGTATTTCTTTTCGTCGTCGCAATGCGGCGACATCGTCGGCGAACTCCACGTCTTCGGCAGCGCGTCGCGAAGATCGGCAATCGACTTATCCGGATTGCGGTCGAGCATATCGCAGACGGCAAGCGCCGCGACGAGGCCGTCGTCGTAGCCACGTCCGAGCGGCGTGTTGAAGAAGAAGTGGCCGGACTTCTCGAAACCGACCAGCGTCTTGTTCTCGAAGTTGAAGCGCTTGATGTAGCTGTGGCCGGTTTTCCAATACGTCGTGGTCGCGCCGTTCGCGATGAGGACGGGATCGGTCGTGAACAGGCCCGTCGATTTCACGTCGACGACGAACTTCGCGTTGCGATGGAGCGAAGAAATATCGCGGGCCAGCATGACGCCGACCTTGTCCGCGAAAATCTCGTGCCCGTCGTTCGCGACGACGCCGCAGCGATCGCCGTCGCCATCGAAGGCAAGCCCGACGTCGGCGTTGGTTTCGCGAACCTTGGCCGCAACCGCGTGCAGCATCTTCATGTCTTCGGGGTTCGGATTGTGGTTCGGGAAGGAATGATCGAGGTCCGTGTTCAGCGGAACGACCTCGCAGCCGACAGCCGACAGAACTTCTGCCGCGAACGCACCCGCCGTTCCGTTGCCGCATGCTGCCACGACTTTGAGACGGCGCTTCAGCTTCGGGCGGTTCGTCAGCGATTTGACGTAGCGCTCGGCCATGTCGTGCACGAAGATATAACGGCCGCCGGTGCGCGTTTCATAGTCGCCGTTGAGAACGATCGATTTCAGCTCCGACATGTCGTCGGGTCCGAACGTCAACGGTCGCGACAGACCCATCTTGATGCCCGTCCAGCCGTTGTCGTTATGGCTGGCGGTGACCATCGCCACGCCTTCGACGTCGAGTTCGAACTGCGCGAAGTACGCCATCGGCGACAGCGCGAGACCGATGTCGTGGACCTCGCAGCCGCCTGCCAGAAGTCCGGTCATCAGCGCCTGCTTCACCGCGCCCGAATACCAGCGGTAGTCGTGCCCGACGACGATGCGTCGGGGAACGCCGCGCCGCGTGAACAGCGTCGCCATGCCGAGCCCGACGGCATTGAGACCCATCAGATTGATTTCTTCGGGGAACAGCCAGCGCGCGTCATATTCGCGAAAGCCGGTCGGCTTGACGAGCGGCAGTCGTTCGAAATCGGCGGTGTTGGGTTTGAGGTCGGCGCGTGGCTTCGGCAGCATGCAATCTGATCCTTAAACGGCGTTCCGTGACCGCGACCGGAACCGATCGCGCGGCACGCGCAACAGTGGACTGGCTAATGGCGTCGGGGGTGAGACTTAGAGGAACTACTCTTGAAGCACTAGGGTTCCGGACCGCATTTCGACGCGGGAAAGTCGTCCTAAAAATGACATTCCGAGCAGTGTTCGGTCGGATTTACCCCTTTCGGACACGACCCCGGCAACATTGCGAACCGTAATGTCTCCGATCTCGATCCGGGAAATTGTGACAGGCGCGACCCGAGCCGTTCCATTGGCTGTTTGCGCGATACCCGTGAAGTCTGCCGGATTGACGTAGATGCCGGCGCGGCGGGCATCGTCGTAGGTGAGCGCCACGAGAGACGCTCCGGTATCGACCATGACGCCGATGGTGCGTCCGTTGATCTCGGCTTCGGTCTGGAAATGGCCGTAGGCGCCGGCCGGCAATGCGACGGTGCCACGTTCGGCGACCGGCCGCTGGGCCTTCTCCTGCACGGACTGAGGAGAGTCGGCGCTCGCAGTGGGGCCAGCGTCGGGCGTGGTTTCGAAAAGACTTCTCGCGAACCCCGCGACGACTCCCGGATGCGTGAGCGTATAGGCAAAGCCCGCAGCGCCGGCGGTCGCGAGCGCGAGGGACGCATAAAGACTGACGGTTGCCGAAGACATTATCGAAGCTCCGAGCCTCATGACGGGAAGCGAAAAGCTGTGCCTATTGCCTGAGCGTAATGAAGTCTCCGGCCACCTGATAAGACGTGAGACGCCTTAAGAAACTCATACCGAGCAAGCTTTCGTTAAGAGTTCCGGGCTTTGCCACAAGTGCCTCGACATCATCGACCGTCAATTGTCCGACGCGAACGGACTTGAGCCGGACGGGCGCGAGATAGCTCGTGCCATTCGCAGTCTTCAGCGGCGTGTCGAACGTCACATGAGTGACATCGATGCCGGCCTTCTCGGCGTCGGATTGGCGGAGCACGACGGTCGCGGCACCGCTATCGACCAACATCGGGAACGCCTGTCCGTTGACTTCCGCGTTGGCAAGGAAGCCGTTATCGATTTTGCGAATGCGCACCGATGCGGGCGCGGACGCTGTCGCGATCGACGCAGCGATGTCGCGATCGCCCGACGTGAGTTCGCCGTGCGCCACCGTGAAAAAGTTCTTGATCATCGGGACCGGATCGACCCGCGTCGAGACGGCGCCGACGACAGCGATAGCGCCGAGAGCGGCGATCGCCGCGAGGCGTCCGAAGCGTCGCTCGTTGTTATGATGCGAGAGCAGATACAGAAGGATGAGCGCGCCGATGACTGTGATCGCGATCGGCGGGCCTTGCATGGCTTCGAGACTGGAGCCGGTGAAAAGCAAGTACAGCAGCGCTCCGCCGAGCGCGACAATCGCCGATATGAGAAACGCGAACATCGAGCCTCACAGTCCTCCGCTGGCGCGATACGGCGTTGCTGCACCGTAAGGCGACGCGACGCGCATGCGCGGCTGGCGTGCGGGGCGCGGCGCGGGATCGCGGTGACGTTCCTGGCCGAGGGGCTGCAGCGGCGTGATGATCTGCAGAACGCGCTGGCGCGGCAATGTCACCGTAACCTCGGTGCCCTTGCGCAGCTCCGACTGAAGATCAAACGTTCCGCCGTGCAGGCTGATGAGATTCTGAACGATAGGAAGGCCGAGACCGGTGCCGCCTTCCGCCGTCTGGTGCGCGAGCGAGCCTTGACCGAATGCCTGGAGCACGCGCGGGATTTCGTCTTTCGGAATGCCGGGTCCGGTATCGGAGATCGTCACGAACTGTCCGCCGTCGGATGTATGCCCGACGGTGATTATGATGCGTCCGCCGCGCGGCGTGAACTTCAGCGCGTTTGAAAGCAGGTTGAGGCAGATCTGGCGCATGGCGCGCGGATCGGCCCACACATGCGGCAAATCCGGCGCGAAGTCTTCGACGATGTGCAGCGTCTTGGCGTCGGCCTTTATCTTGATCAGGCGTCGGCAGTCCTCGGCGATATCCGTCAGACGAACCGTTTCCTCGTGCAGGTCGTAACGTCCCGCTTCGATGCGTGAGAGATCGAGGATCTCGTTGATGATGCAGAGGAGGTGATTGCCGCTTTCGTAGATGTTGTGCGCGTATTCGCGATACGTATCGCTTCCGATCGGCCCGAGAATTTCTTTCTCCATGACCTCGGAAAAGCCCATGATCGCATTGAGCGGGGTTCTGAGTTCATGGCTCATCGTCGCGAGAAAACGCGACTTGGCCTTGTTTGCCGCTTCAGCGCGCCGCCGCGCTTCGTCCGAGATGGCGCTCGCTTCTTCGAGTTCCGAGATCAGGCTGTCCTTTTCCGCACGATACTCGACCATCGCGAGGGCCGTCGAATGCAGGCCTTGCGCCAGGTAGACGAAAAAGACGTGGATGCCGATCGCCATCGACGCGAGCGCGAAATAGAACGGGTCGCCGAGCATGAAGAGCCGGCCGGTGACCGCCAGCGTCATCGGCACGGTGCCGGCAAGAAACACGTGCGGCAACGTCGACGAAAACGTCATGCGGATCGCGAGCACGACCATCAACGTCGCGAAGATGAAGACATGCGAGGAGAACGTCGCCGGAAGCGAATGAGCAGTCGGCGTGCTTGAGATGCCGATCAGCGCGAACGCGGCGAGCGCCAGGCCGTTGATTGCCTCGACGCGCACGAAGTGGCGTCGCCATTGTCCGACGTTGACGTCGGCGCGCGGAATGGAGAGCAGCCGCCGGCACTGGTCGAGCATGTAGACGCGAGAGATCGATACGATCGCGATCCACATCGTCGCTTCCATCAGCGACGCCCAGAACATGGAGGCGATGTAGAAGATGAAGCACAGGGCCGGCATGGCGAACGGCGCGCTGGTCTCGTTGCGCGCGAACATCGTCAGCAGTTCGTATTCGAACTCGGGCTTGTGCGCGGTGCCGTGGGTGAGCCGGTCGCGAAACGATCGCAACTCGTCGTCGAGGTTCGAGCGGCGCGGCGCGCGAGGCTGATGCGCGCGACCCGTTTCGACGCTGTCTGCGTTATCGTCCATACTGCCGGCATACCCACTGACGTGCCGCAGCAACCCAACGCTCGCGACCTCCCGTAAAGTGGCGTTAATTCGTTAATGCAAGGCTTAAAGCAGTGGCGATGCAGCGAAAAACCGGGGTTTGGCAGAACTGGTCGCGGGCACGGCGGCTCAAAGCTGTGCGGTTGGCGGCGCTGGTGGCCCTTGCTTTGGTGGTGGCGTATCTCCAGCGAGGACGAGGGGCGAGGCATGCCGATCCCGGAGCGCCATTCCCGCCGTCCGTCAGCGGTCGCGCCGAGCTGATCGATGGCGATAGTCTGCGGGTCGGCGGCCATGAGGTTCGCCTGAAAGGCATCGATGCGCCGGAGGGGCGGCAGACGTGCCGGACGAATGGAACGCCCTGGCGATGCGGAGACGCCGCGCGCGATGCGCTCGGACGGATGATCGGCGGCGAATCCATCACCTGTGCCGTGAGCGAGCGGGACCGTTTTGGCCGGCTGCTGGCGACCTGCCGCATTGGAGATCGCAACCTCAACGCCGCGATGGTCGCGGCCGGAATGGCGGTCGCATATGGCAGCTATGAACGCGAGCAAGCGGCCGCAAAAGCCGAGCGCCGCGGAATATGGGACGCGGAATTTCAGATGCCGCGCCAATGGCGCGACGAAAACAACGGCTCATACGCGAGGTAGGAAACATGCTGATTATCGAAACAAAACGCGCGCCGAACCCGCGTCGAGTCACGATCTTTCTCGCGGAAAAAGGCATCGACGTTCCGCGTGAGGAACGCGATCTGATGACGGGCGATCTGCGCCTCGATGACTTCTCGGCCGTCAATCCCTGGCAGCGTGTGCCGGTGCTTGTTCTCGACGACGGTACGGCCATTTCAGAGTCGGTCGCGATCTGCCGTTATTTCGAGGAACTACAACCCGAGCCGCCACTGTTCGGAACGGGTGCCGTCGGCAAAGCCGAGGTCGAGATGTGGAACAGGCGGGTCGAACTCGGCCTCTTCGCCGCCGTCGCCAGCGTCTTTCGTCACTTGCATCCGCGAATGGCGCATCTCGAAGTCCCGCAGGTGACGCCGTGGGGCGAGGCCAACAAGGAGAAGGTTAACGCCGAGTTGACGAAGCTTGATCGCCGCCTCGCCGAAAGCCCGTTCATCGCCGGCCCTGCGTACTCGATTGCCGACATCACCGCGTTGGTCGCGATCGACTTCATGAAGCCGGCCAAGCTGGCGGCGCCCGATGGACACGCCAACGTCATGCGCTGGTACCGCGAGGTGGCAGCGCGGCCCAGTGCATCCGCTTAGCGGCTGCGATTGAAAAATATTTCCAACATTTTTATTGACTAAGGGCCTGCGAAAAATATTAATCTCAGATTTCGGGATCAAATTAAAATCATGTTCCGGAGAGGCCGTGATGTTGGATGAAATGGATGTCAAAATTCTGCGCATCCTGCAGGAAGACTGCACGCGGCCGGTTGCCGACATCGGCAAGGAGGTCGGGCTCTCGACGACGCCCTGCTGGCGGCGGGTGCAGAAGCTCGAAGAAGCCGGTGTCATTCAGCGCCGCGTCGCCATCCTCGACGCGCATCAGATCAATGCCGGCGTGACGGTCTTCGTCTCGATCAAGACCGACAAGCACTCGCTCAACTGGCTGGAGAAATTTCATACCGCCGTCGCCGAATTTCCGGAGGTCGTGGAATTCTATCGCATGTCGGGCGACATCGATTATCTCCTGCGCGTCGCCGTTCCGGACATCGCCGCTTATGACGTCTTCTATAAAAAGCTGATCTCGCGCATCGAAATCGCGAAAGTTTCGTCGGCGTTCGCGATGGAGCAGATCAAGTATACGACCGCGCTGCCGTTACAGTTCGCATTGCCCGCGAGCGAGGCGAAGCCGGAACGCATCGAAGCCTGACCCGTCGCTCGATCACGACTTCGTTTTGATACCTGATTTCGGATCGAGGCGCGCAATAAGGCTCGATGTATCCCAACGGCCGCCACCGTCAGCCGCGATCTCCGCGTAGAAACTATCGATGAGACGCGTGGCCGGAAGTTCGGCGCCGTTCGAAGTTGCTTCGCTCAGGCAGATGCCGAGATCCTTGCGCATCCAATCGACCGCGAATCCGAAATCGAATTCCCGCGCGTGCATCGTTTTCCAGCGGTTTTCCATCTGCCACGACTGCGCCGCGCCCTTTGATATCGTCGCGATCAGCGCTTCGATATCGAGGCCTGCGTGTTCCGCGAAATGGATCGCTTCGGCGAGGCCTTGCACGACACCCGCGACCGCGATCTGATTGCACATTTTTGCAAGCTGACCCGAGCCCGATGGTCCCATGCGACGGACGCTGCGTGCGAATGCTGCGATCAAAGGTTCGGCGCGCGCATAAGCGGCCTCATCGCCGCCGGCCATCACGGTCAATGCGCCAGCCTCGGCGCCGGACTGGCCGCCGGAAACGGGACAATCGAGAAAATGCAAACCGCGAGCATCGGCGGCGGATGCAAGTTCGCGCGCAAGCTGCGCCGACGCCGTCGTATGATCGATGAAGATCGCGGCGGGCTTCATTGCTTGGAACGCGCCGTCAGGGCCGGTCGTCACGCTGCGCACGTCGTCGTCATTGCCGACGCAGGCGAATACGGCGTCGCAATCGCGTGCAGCCTCGGCAGGCGTCGAAGCCGTTTCGCCGCCGAACTGCTCGCGCCATTTGGCGGCTTTCTCAGGCGAGCGGTTATAGACGACCACGTCGTGACCGCCACGGGTCTTGAGATACCCCGCCATCGGATAGCCCATCACGCCAAGCCCGAGCCATGCCACTTTCGCCATGCCGTCAATTCTCCTGCGCCCAGCCGGATTTTTTTGCAGCTGGCTTATACAGCGGATCGTGTACCGCGTGCGTAGCGGCGAAACGACTTTACTCGGGAAGCTAGTCGCGATCGTCAGGATAGCGACCGCCGAATTGCGCATCGCCGCGCGTCGGCACGCCGCGAACCGTGCAGACCGCGTCGTCACGTCGGTCGCGCACGCAATCGACGTGCCTTTGATCGGCCAATCGCCATTGTGAGAACTCTGGACCGAAACTCGCCGCAGCTTTGCTTCGCCAGGCTTCGATGGCGGCGCGGCGGGCATCCTGCTCGCGCACGTCGAAGGGGACGCTGCGGTCGGGCGCGTTCGCCGTTGCTTCGATGAGGCGGCTGGCGGTGGACCCCGGAGGCGGCGCGGATCCGCCTGCGGGCGGCGACATGGGGCGATCAGGAGGCACGTAGGCGTCGCCCCGATTGCTGCGATCGTCACGATCGGATTCATCGGCTTGACCGGGCGGAGGCGGGCGCCATGCATCGTCGCGACCCGTGGGCGCGGCGGCCTGCGGCCTCGCGACATTCGCTGGCGCATATTTCGGTTCCGCCGGAACCCGTCCCGAGGAGTTGGCCGGTGAATTCTCGGCGTCGCTGCCCGCCTGGTTTCCCTGCCCATAGGGCCGGTACGAGTACTTCGCGTCAGCGGCGCTATCGGCGGCCATCGCCACGGTCGGCGCGACGCCTGTCAGAAGCACCAGCGTCAGCACGGATATCGAAAGTCGGCCATACATTCAGATTGCTCCAATGGCTGGTAAACGCGCTGAACGGCTTGGCGGCGCCAAGTCTCCATCGCGCATCTGAGTTAAATCTGAATGGCATCGTTAGGGAACATTCAGGTTGCTTTACTCCATCGCCGAGATGCCGCGGAGAATCGAAACCGGGCTATGCTATGAGCCTCGATGATCCCAACCTCAGCGCTGCAAAAGCGGCGGAATTGAAGACATTCTAATGTCCAAGCTCTTGCCCGTCACCTATAGCGACGTCGTTCGTGCCGCCGATGCAATCCGGGGCGCCATCATCGAAACGCGGTTCCAGCCCAGCCGTACGCTCAGCACGCTTCTTGATGCGGAAATCTGGCTGAAGTTCGAGAACCTGCAGTTCACCGCTTCCTACAAGGAGCGCGGCGCGCTGAACAAGCTGCTGTCCCTGACCGAAGCCGAGCGCAACGCGGGCGTCATCGCCATGTCGGCGGGAAATCACGCGCAAGGCGTCGCCTATCACGCGCACCGCCTCGGCATTCCGGCAACGATCGTGATGCCCGCCTCGACGCCGACCATCAAGGTCGAGAACACGCGCAGCCACGGCGCGACGGTGCTTCTCGAAGGCCAGACGCTCGAAGACGCATCGCAGTTCGCCGTCCGTTACGGGCAGGAGCACGGCCTGACGTTCGTGCATCCCTTCAACGATCCGGTCGTCATAGCGGGACAAGGCACCGTCGCGCTGGAGATGCTCAATGCGACGCCCGATCTCGACACCCTGATCATACCGATCGGGGGCGGCGGATTGATCTCCGGAATGGCGATCGCAGCGAAGGCCATCAACCCGAAGATCAAGGTCATCGGCGTCGAAGCTCAGCTTTATCCATCGATGCTCAACGCGGTGAAGAAATCGTCACTGCCCGTCGGCGGAGATACGCTCGCCGAAGGCATTGCGGTGACGCTGCCGGGCGACGTGACGAAGTCGATCATCGAGGAACTTGTCGACGACATCCTGCTCGTGTCGGAAGCCGACATCGAGCGCGCGGTCGCGCTGCTCATCAACATCGAGAAGACGGTCGTCGAAGGGGCGGGCGCTGCCGGTCTCGCGGCGCTGCTCGCTGCAAAACGGCTCTACAAGGATCGTAAGATCGGGCTCGTGCTCTGCGGGGGCAACATCGATACGCGCCTGCTTGCGAGCGTGCTGACGCGCGAGATGGCCCGCGAAGGCCGTCTGTCGCGGCTGTCGATCGATCTTCCCGACCGGCCGGGCCAGCTTGCGCGCGTCTCAGGCCTCATCGGCGGCGTCGGCGCGAACATCCTCGAGGTCTATCACCAGCGGATTTTCACCGACGTTCCCGCCAAGGGCACGGAACTCAACCTCGTCATCGAAACGCGCGATCGTGCGCATCTCGATCAGGTCGTTGCGGGGCTCAAAGGCGGCGGCTACTCGGTGCTTGTCAAAGGCTCGGGTTCGGGCGCGCTTTGAACGGCGAACGCGGCAAAGAAAAAGCCTTACGCTGATGAAGCGTAAGGCTGAGTTAGATCGGGTCGAGGGGATCGGGCCGTGAAACTCTGAAAACAAACCTACCTGGAGGTGGAAGCCGCGACGCTTGCGGGCAACGGATCGGGCGCTGCCAGCGCGAGCGTGCCGAGCAGGATCCCGCCCGAGATCAGGAAGCACAGCGTCATGCTCAAGCGTGTCAGCTTGTTCGCGCGTGAATTCCGGTCATAAGCGGCTTCGAGATCCATCGTCGGTCGCCTATCTTCGCTTCAACCAAGTACGTCGTCGCTTCAAACCAAGTAAGATTCTTGTAACCGAGTTTTGCCGGGCGGTCGAAGCCGAACTCGCTCTATCGCTAATGCAAGAATTGTAAATTTAACGGATTGTTCACTCCTGTTAATGCGGCGCATCAGCGAGGGCGGTACGGCAGGGCTACGGCCGGCAAGCTCGACGCGATATCGGCGCATTGGCGATAAGGCCGTCTCGCCACTATGGTGCCGCGCCATGGCCGTAGCGACAGAACTGCGGAATGGGGGAAGGGGTCCGAGGGGTACTTTGGTTGGTGCGCTCATAAAATTGCGGAAGCACGTGCTCGCGCTCTGCCTGATCGTCGGTGCCGCGTGCGGCCTCGGCGCGGCGGTTGCCGACGACGTTGTGCCGTCGCTGCCCGACAAGGCGGCTGCCGCCCCGCCGGCACCCAAAGACGCGCCGGGCGTTCCGCCGCGTCCCGAAGAGCCGCGCGCCGCCAAAGCATACGACACGCTCAGCACGCATTGCGCCCGCTGCCACCAGACGGGACGCCTCGAGCGCCCACTGGCGTCCGGCGGGCTCTCGAACATTCTCGCCATCGACGATCTCGCGCGCGATCCGGTTCTGGTGAAGCCCGGCGTGCCCGACGCGTCGCGCCTCTACGATGTGCTCGAAACGCGGCATGCGCCGCTCGATGTGTTCACGAGCGGCTCCGTCGCCGCCGAGCCCCAGCCCGAGGACATCGAAAGCATTCGCGGATGGATCAAGGATCTGCCACCGTCCACGCAAGCATGTCCGGTGCGCCACCCGGTGCGGCCCGACGACATGGACAAGATGATGCGCGACGCGCAGCGCCTGGAACGCGACCAGGCCAGTGACGTGCGCTTCATCACGTTGGCGCATCTCGACAACGCGTGCGCGTCGCCCGCAGAAATGTCGGCTTACACGCAAGCGCTGAACAAGCTGATGAACTCGCTCTCGTCGTCCGCAGAGCCCGTGAAACTGACGCCGCTCAACGCGGGTGGAACGGTCTTCTCGTTCCGCATGTCCGATTTCGGTTGGGATGCGCGCCGATGGAAGCTGATCGAAAATGCCTATCCCGCCGTGCTCGCGCATCCGGTCGCGTCGGATGTACTGCGAACGGCAGGAACGAAAGTCCCGATCGTCGACGGCGATTGGCTTGCCGCCGCTGCAGGCGAAGCGCCGCTCTACTACGAATTGCTTGGCGTGCCGGAAAAACTCGCGGATCTCGCCAAGCTCAATTCCGTCGATATCGAGCAGAGCATCAAGACGGCGGCGGCGCGACGCATCGCGATCGCAACCAGTGCCGTTACGCGCGGCAATCGCCTGATCGAACGCCATCCCGGCAGCCGCGGCGGGCTCTGGCTGGTCTATGATTTCACGACGACCTCCGGCGATCAGAATATCTTCGAGAACCCGCAAGGCCCGCACTCGGCGCTCTATGGGCAAAAGCCATTCAAGCCCGATGAAATCCGCGCGATCTACGTTCTGCCAAACGGCTTTTACGCGTTCGCTCTCTACGACGCCGCAGGCAATCGCATCGACCGCGTTCTGCCGGGCATTGAAAAACCGTACGCAGGCGTCGAGGCCGATGCCGTCGAGCCGACGACCAAAACCGGCGTCAAATGCTTCGCCTGCCACAGCGATGGCCTCGTTGAAGCCAAGGACGATTTCAAAACGGCCTTCGATGCATCGGCGCCGCTGAGCCCAAGCCGTGCGACAGCGCTTCGCCTGTTCGGTACGGATAGCGAAAACACGCTGTTGCTGATCGGTAGCCGCGACCGCTATCACCTCGCGGTTCGCAGCGTCGGCATCGATCCGAACGCGCGCCTGCGCGGCGCCGAACTCGTCACCGGCCTCGCCGAACGCTATCGCGAGGGCGCGGTATTCGAGACGGCGCTCGCTCAGATCGACCGCGAACGCGACGCGTTTCTCGCCGAGTTGACGGATGCTCGCGGCGCGGCCGCTCCGCTCGCGCGCCGTCTCCTGCACGGCGTGCTGTCGCGTTCCGAACTCGAGCGGCTGTTCGCGCTTCTGAAAGGCATCGACGTGCCGTCGCCTGCGGTCGCGCGTCCCGGCGGCTTCCTGCACGAAACGAAATCCGACATCGGGCTCAGCATGTGGCTGGACAAGCCGCGTCCCGTTTCCGGTGATCTCGTGACGGTCAAGATCGAGGCCGACAACGATTGCTATCTGACGGTCATCAGCGTCGACGCGGCGGGTATTGCGACCGTCCTCTTCCCGAACGATTTCCAGACCGACAATCTGCTTTCTGCGTCGCGGCCCGTCAGCATTCCGCCCGCGGAAGCGCCCTTCCAGCTCCGCTATAAGTCGGAGGGCAGCGAAACGCTTCTCGCACGCTGCTCGACGAGCGCGACGCCGCCGCTCGGCATCGAGCACGATTTCGAGCGCCAGAGGTTTACCGCCCTCGGCAACTGGGAAAACTTCATTGAGGATACGCTCGTCACCGAATGGGAACTGCGAGCCAGCCCGGAAAAGGCGGAACGCGCGCGTGTCGCTCGCTCGGGCGCCCTGCGGCGGCGCCGGGATCGCGGCGAACGCATCGAGCCGCCTCGGCCCGACGTTCCGACCGACAAGCCGTTGCGCGACGGCCGCGCCGTTCTTGTTCTCGGGCCGAGGTAGCGGCGCGACGGCGCAGGTTGTGACGCGCGTGTGACAATCGCGGTGCTGACGGTGAGCACGTGACGGAAACCAATTTTGCAGCATCCGCGCGCACCCGTCCTAAAGACCTTTACATGCGGGATCGCGCCACCTAAATGCAGGCCCTTATTGCCGCAAGGAAAGTGGGCACCGCTCGGCCGCCGCAGACCAACACGGATGGTTCCTTCTGCAGGAGGTTCTTTCGCGATGGAGAAATTCGCAACCGCGCTCGAGATGGTGACCGAGATGAAGCCGGAAGGTCCGGTCTTCGCGGCACGTCCGCACGCAGCTGGGCGCGCCGCGCGCTGGTTCATCAACAATTTTCCGGGCGAAGTCGCTTACGCTTACAAGGCGAACAGCTCCGTGTTTCTGCTCGGCGCGCTCTATGGCGCCGGCATCACGCAGTTCGATGTCGCCTCCGTCGCCGAGCTTGAGGATGCCGCGACCATTCCCGGCGTGCGCCTGCATTTCATGCATCCCGTGAAGTCGCGGTACGCCATTCGCCGTGCGTACTTCGACTACGACATCAAGTGCTTCGCGCTCGACACCGAGGACGAACTGCAGAAGATCGTCGAGGAAACCGACGGCGCGAAAGATCTCGAACTCTTCGTGCGCATCTCGGTGCCGGCGAAAAACAGCCGCGTGCCGCTCGAGCACAAGTTCGGCATCACCGGCCAGAAGGCGCAGCGGCTGCTCGTCAAGACGCGGCAGGTCGCCGACGAACTCGGCATCACGTTTCATGTCGGCTCGCAGACGACCACTCCTGACGCCTATGCGATGGCGTTCGAGGAAGTCAAAAAGCACATCGTGAAAGCTGGCGTCGTCGTGGATGCGATCGACATCGGCGGCGGTTTCCCGTCGCGCTACACCGACAGTGTGCCCGCGCGCCTTTCCGATTTCATCGAGGTCATCAAGGCATCGATGGACAAGATGCCGGTGACTGAGCATTGCCGCCTGATCTGCGAGCCCGGCCGCGCCCTCGTCGCTGAGGCGGAAAGCCTGATCGTCAAAGTCGATCTCAGGAAGTCGGGCAATCAGCTTTTCATCAACGACGGCGGCTATGGCGCGCTGTTCGACAGCGCTCACATCGGCTTTGTTTTTCCGGTGCGCTTGATTCGTCCCGGCCTCGATCCGAATGAGCCGCTGGAGCCGTTCGAGCTTTGGGGACCGACGTGCGACTCGATCGATCGCATGAAGGGGCCGTTCATGCTGCCCGCTTCGGTGCGCGAAGGCGATTACATCGAGATCGGCAATATCGGCGCTTACGGTCGCGCTCTCGCAACGCGCTTCAACGGCTACGGCGAATACACCGACGTCATCCTGCAGGATGAGCCGATGTATTCGATCTATACGGAAGAAGCCGCGCCGGTCGCTCGCAACGCCTGAGCTTGCTCCCGCACTTCCCGCAGACCCACACGTCATGGCCGCCCCTCGAGGCGGCCATCCAGGGCACCGCATTCGGGCAGCGTCGCGCGCGTCTCTGGATGGCTGGGTCTGTCGCGAAGCAGCGCCGCCTCAGTGCGTCGGCTTGGCGACGGCGACGAGAACCGGTTCGGCGCGATAGGCTTCCGGATAAAGCCGCTTCAAGTTCTCGATCTTCGGCATGTCGTTGATGACGATGTACGGATACGACGGATTGAGCGTCAGAAAGTTCTGATGATACGCTTCCGCCGCGTAGAAACTGCGGCCCGGTTCGATGGTCGTCGCGATTGGTTTTGAAAAGACTTTCGCGGTGTCGAGCTGGCTGATGTAGGCCTTCGCGACCTTCGCTTGTTCATCTGACGTCGGAAAGATCGTCGAGCGGTATTGCGTGCCGCGATCCGGTCCCTGCCGGTTAAGCTCCGTCGGATCGTGCGCGACGGAAAAGTAGATTTGCAGGAGGCGTCCGTAGCTCACCGTTTTCGGATCGAACGTGACGCGCACGGATTCCGCGTGCCCGGTGCGTCCGGTTCCGACAACTCGATACGTCGCGTCCTCGCCTTTGCCGCCTGCGTAACCCGACACGGCTTCCTTCACGCCCGCGACGTGCTGGAAAACGCCTTGCACGCCCCAGAAGCATCCGCCTGCGAATACGGCGGTTTCAACGGCCGCCGTGATGGGTTCGTCAAGCGCGGGAGCAGGGAGCGGGCGGCCTTCCTCCGACACCGAACGCGACGCGCCGAAAACGAATGCGGCAGCGACGATCAGTGCACCGGACAAGAAAATGCCGTTCAGCCAAGCAAGGCGCGAGCGTGTCGGTTTCGGTGACGACGAGGCATCCATGAAACGCTCCCAAACGAGAAAAGGCGCCCGAATGTCTCGGACACCTTTCATACGTCTAAGTCCCGAGTGCCGTTACATGACTACATGACGGCTGCGGAAACGCTCACCGCGATATGCGCGAAATCTTCGAGCCTTCGAGCGTCAGGTTATACATCAGGCCCTTCGGATCGAGGATGAAACCGACCACAGGGCTGGTGATCTTGTTGGTATCGACCGATCCGCCGACGCCAACCGTGATGATCGCGACGGAACCATCGACGCCGACTTTCCAGCCCGACGTCCGGCGGAACTGATCGAGCGCCTGCGGGGTCATGAACATGATGATGACCGAGCGCGACTGAATACCGAGCTGAAAGCCGACCGACGCCGAGACGTTGTTATAGTAGCCCGCCGTCCGGCCGTGCACGCGCAGCGCGCCTTCGCCGTATTCGCCGCCGAACCCGAACCCGGCTTTGACGATCGACGGAAAGACGAGGATGCCGACCGCCTTGTGCGCCAATTCCCGCGCGCCGCGGACCTGATAGAAAAAGGTGTCGAGCGTCGCGTCGACGCCGGCATCGATGTCCGGAGCCGAGGCGGCTTTGACGTGAGGCGACGCAACGAGCACCGCAGCGAGCGCCAGAAACGCGACAGTTAGACCTTTGAGTGACATTTTTGCTCTCCCTCGCCTCCCGCAGCACTGGTGGCGCGGATTCGTGGCCAAATTCGGAGCCAGGGAGACTAAAATTGCCCAGACAACTTGCGACGCGGGATGTTGGCCGGGGCATGGTGGGCGGTACAGGGATTGAACCTGTGACCCCACGCGTGTGAAGCGTGTGCTCTACCGCTGAGCTAACCGCCCTGTTCGAAGACGGCCCTTATGCGAGGCCGGGCCCGAACCTGTCAAGCGCGCTGCGTAGACGCCGCCCGATATCCGACGGATGCCCGACTCTCGGGCTCGCGGAATCGGGTTCTGCCGCCAGCTCCTGCCGGGACCTTGCGGACGGAAAGCTGTTGTTTGACCGTGGCCCGCTTGCCACGTGCCCTTGCGCTCGCCCGATTCATAGTGCGATGTGCCGAAAAACGTGCGACCGCGGAAGATGCTGATCTACGGTGTCTTTATTCGGGGGTCGCTCGGGAGGAAGGTTTGCAGCTCGAGACGCCGCCACGTCCGTTTCCGATGTCGCTGGGTTTGAATAAGCTGGGCTTGATCGGGCTCCGGATTCCCTGGCTGACCGCGGTTCTCATCCTCCTCATCACCGCGATCGCGGCGACAGGCCTGATGCGGTTGAAGGTCGACGACAGCTTGTCCGAGCTGTTCCGCACCAACACGCCCGAATTCAAGACCTACGAAGAAATCGATCGCCGCTTTCCGTCGAGCGAATACGACGTGCTGGTCGTCGTCGAAGGCGAGAAGCTTTTGACGCATGAAGGCCTCGCCGCGTTCGCAAACGCAGCCGCCGACTTGCAACTTGCCGATGGCGTCGACGGCATCGTCTCGATGCTCTCGGCGCGCGGCAAGCCGGACGCGACCGGCTATGCGCCGCCCGTCGTGCCCGACGATCTGCCCCAGGACAAAGCCGCCTTCGACGCGATCATCTCGGCGCTGAAGAACAACGACATCGTCAAAGGCAAGTTTCTGTCCAATGACGGTCAGCTTGCGTTGATGGTGCTGGCGCTCGATCGTGGCGTCGTTGCCGAAAAATCGGCGAAAACCGTCATCGGCGCGATCGAGCAGGTCGCGAAAGAGGATCTCAATCCCGCCGGTCTTTCGGTCAAGCTCGCCGGTGCGCCGGTGATGCAACTCGAGATCCGCAATTCGGTCGAGCGCGACCAGATCGTCTACAACGGCCTGGGCTTGCTGTTCGGCGCGACGATCGCCGCGATCTTCTTCCGCCGTGTCTCGCTGATGCTGGTCGCCGCCCTGCCGCCGGTCATCGCGGTGATTTGGTCGCTCGGGCTGCTGGGCTGGCTCGGATTTAAGCTCAACCTGTTCCTGAACGTGATGACGCCGCTCATCATGGTGATGGGTTTCGCCGACAGCATGCAGATGGTGTCCGCGATCCGCATTCGGTTGCGTGAGGGCGATACCAAGCTCGAAGCCGTGAAATTCGCGATCAACGTCGTTGGACCCGCGTGCGTGCTGGCGCACGGAGCGGCGCTGCTGTCATTCCTGGCGCTGTTGTTCTCGGAGTCCGGCCTCATCCGCACATTCGGCGAAGCCGGTGCGATGGCGGTCTGCATCTCGTTTGTCGCCGTGATCGTCGTGCTGCCGATGCTGGCGCTGCTGTTCATCCGCAACGAGAAGTCGCTGGCGCGCGAACATTCGCCCGCTGACCGGATGATGGACGCGCTCGGCAACTTCGTCGGCGTCGTCGTCGATCGCGTCGTCAAGCATGCCGTACTTTACACGCTCCTCGGCTTTGCGCTGTTCGGCATCTTTGCGTACCTGCACCTGCAGCTCGAGCCGCGCTATCGCCTCGCCGATCAGGTCCCGGACCGCGAGCAGGCGCTCGCCGCAACCGGCCGCATCGACTCCAAGCTCACCGGCGCCAACCCGTTCCACGTCATGATCCGCTGGAAAAACGGCGCCAGCCTCTACGACCCCACGACCCTCAAGGTCATCGAGGAAACGCACGAGTCGCTGGAGAAGTCGGCAGGCCTCGGCAACGTCTGGTCGCTTGAAAGCCTCAGGCGCTGGCTACGCGAGAATGGCGACGACAACGTCGAGACGATCAAGAAATACGTGGGCCTGCTGCCCGAGCATCTGGTCCGCCGCTTCATCGCCAAGGAGCAGGATGCAGTCCTTGTGACGGGACGGCTGCCTGACGTGGACGCGAGCCAGATTCTGCCAGTGGTTCATAAGGTCGATCAGGCGCTCGACCCGATCCGCGCGCAGTTCCCGCAGTATGAGATTTCCGTGACCGGTCTGCCGGCGCTCGCCGCGCGCAACAGCTACCGCATGATCTCGCAGCTCGACGAGAGCATTCCGCTTTGCGTGCTTGTCGCGGCCGTGCTTCTCGCGATCGCATTCCGCTCGGTCTTCGTGGGATTCATCAGTTTGCTGCCTGGGCTGTTCCCTGTCGTCACGTCGGGCGCATTGCTCTGGTACCTGAATGGCGGATTGGAGTTCGCGTCCGTTGTCGCGCTGCTCGTCGTGTTCGGTCTGGGCGTCGATGCGCTCATTCACTTCTTGAACCGGCTGCGACTTGAAGAAGGACCGGGCGTGTCGCCGGAGGTGGCGATACGCAATGCGCGTGTGCTCGTCGGCCCGGCGATCATCCTGACGACGATCGTGCTCGCCTTCGGCCTCGGCGTGACGGTGTTTTCGGATCTCCCATCGCTTCGACTCTTCGGCTTCGTTTGCGGCGTGACGCTGGTCGCGTCCCTTGTCGCCGACCTCGTGTTTCTGCCAGCGAGCATTCTTGTCTATCGTCGCTATATCAGCCGGCATTTCTGATCGCCGGCGGTTGCGATCCCGGATTAATGAGCGCACTCTGGCGCAGGCGGACTCGCGGGTGAGGCGATCGCTATGACGCAGAAGCTGATCATCATCCTGGCCAACACCGATCCTTGCGACGGCGAGGCGATCGGTGCACCGATCGTCCAGGCGATGGTCGCCGCGACGATGTCATTTCATGTCGAGGTCATCTGCACCGGGACGTCGACAAAACTGCTGAAGTCCGGCGTCGCGGACAAAATCCGCCTCAAATCCGCCGACACGCGCTCGATCCACGACTTCATCAAGGAAGCGCACGCTGCCGGCGTGAGATTTTATTACTGCTCGCAGGGACTCGATCTCGGAGGCCTTCACAAATGCGATCTGATCCCGGAATGCAAAGGGGTCGTCGGTGCGGCGCACCTGATCGAGGCGATCATGTCCCCCGACAGCAAAGTGCTCACGTACTGACGGTCTTTCCTGCGAATTTATCGAGGGCCGCAGTTAAATCCTTATAATCGTCGATGATCGCGTCCGGGCCGTATGACGCGATCGGATCGACGCTGTATCCGAAGCTGACGGCGACGATTGGAACCTGCGCCGCCTTCGCCGTGCGGATGTCCGTTTCGCTGTCGCCGACCATGATCGACGTCGCCGGTCGCCCGCCTGCGCGCGCGATCGTGCCCGTCAGGTGTCGCGGGTCCGGCTTGTAGCTTCCGAGAGTGTCGCGCCCGGTAAGCGCCGAGAAATAGCCGTCGAGATCGAGTTCTTCGAGCACGCGCCGCGCCTGGATTTCGATCTTGTTCGTGCACACCGCAAGCGTCGCGCCGCTGCTGCGCAGCGCTTCGAGCGTCGCAACGACGTTGGGATAGGGGATGCTCCGGTCGGCGATATGTGCGGTGTAGTAGGCGATGAAGACTTCGAAGAGATCGTGAAGCTCGCGTTCCGGCAGCGTCCGGCCGTGCGCTTTGACCGCGCCGTCGATCATCGCGAGCGCGCCATGACCGACGAAGCGCCGGATCTCGAGTTCGTTCACCCGCCCGAGGCCGAGTGTCGACAGGACGTAATTCGTCGCTTCGGCAAGGTCCGGCGCCGTATCCACAAGTGTTCCGTCGAGATCGAAAACGATCGTCCAGTCTTTCATGAACTCTCCTTAGACGGCCGCTATCGAAACGGCGTCATGATCGACATCATTGCGGGTGAGGCATCCGGCTTGGCAGCGTGCAGCTTGAAAGGGTTTCACCGTCAGCCTACAGAAGTCGCGCGAAGTGAGGTCGAAGGGCACGTCATAGCGGTATAACTCGTTGGGGCAGACATGAGCAGCGACGATTGGAAGCGTCAGGCAGCGGAACAAGCCTTGAGCTACGTTGAGGACGGCATGAAGCTCGGCCTTGGCACGGGGTCGACGGCCGCCAAGTTCGTCGAACTTCTCGGCGTAAAAGTGAAAGGCGGCCTTAAAGTCGTCTGCATTCCGACATCCGAGGCGACGCGCGCGCAGGCGGCGGCTTTGGGAATTCCTCTCGCCACCCTCGACGAGCATCCGGCCCTCGATCTGACGGTCGACGGCGCCGACGAGATCGACGAGGAGATGCGTCTGATCAAAGGTGGCGGCGGCGCCCTGTTGCGCGAAAAGATCGTCGCGGTTGCGTCCGACCGGGTCGTGATCATTGCCGACAGCTCGAAGCGCGTCGATGTGCTGGGGCGCTTTCCGCTGCCTATCGAAGTCGTGCCGTTTGGCCTCGCATCGACGCAACGCCTGATCTTTCAGATGGCCACCGACGCCGGTTGCGATGGCGAAATCAAACTGCGCCTGGGCGCGAGCGGTGCCCCCTTCGTGACAGACAATGGCAACTATATTCTCGATTGCTCGTTCGGCGCGATTGACGATCCGGAGGCGCTGGACGACGCTCTGAAGCTCGTTCCGGGCGTCGTCGAAACGGGATTGTTTCTCGGCATCGCCGACGTGGGAATTGTTGCCGGACCGATGGGCGTCGAAGTTCTTTCGGCGGTCGATGCTGATTTCGACGAGGAGAATTCATAATGCGTTCGATCATTGCTGCGATCTGCCTTGCCGTCGCTTTCGCCGTTCCGGCGCTGGCCGACGATGCACAACCGCCCGTCGACCCCGCTCGCGTCGCCGCAGCCCGCGATCTTCTCGAGGTGACGGGCGTCACGCGGCAGATGGACGGCATGGTCGAAGCCATGTCGCGCGGCTTCGCCAAGGGCGCTGGCGCCGAAAATTCGGAAGCGGGCAAGCAGCTTTCGACGCAGTTCGATTCCGGAATGAAAAAGCTTCTGGAATACAAAGATCAAATGATCTCGGACTTTGCCGTGCTTTATGCTCAGACGTTCACGGAAGAGGAAATGAAAACCGTCGCCGATTTCTATCGCTCGGGCGCTGGTGCCAAGTTCATCGCCAAGACGCCGGAGCTGATGCAGAAGGGTGCGACCATCGGCATGAAATACAGCGAGAAGATCGCGGATGAGATGAAAGCAGCCACGCAGCCGTCCCAGCCCGCGACACCGTCCGATCAACCCACCCCGGCGCAGCCGAAATAGAAGCCATTACAGGTTCATGCAGGAATTCGAATACGATCTCTTCGTCATCGGCGCGGGCTCCGGCGGCGTCAGAGCCGCGCGGATCGCGGCGAGCTACGGTTCCCGCGTCGCAATCGCCGAGGAATATCGCGTCGGCGGAACGTGCGTCATTCGCGGATGCGTGCCGAAGAAAATTCTCGTCTATGCCAGCCGCTTTTCCGACGAGTTCGAAAACGCAGCCGGGTTCGGCTGGTCGTTTTCTGAACCGAGCTTCGATTGGCCGTCGCTGATCGCAGCCAAGGACAAGGAAATCGCGCGGCTCGAAGCGGCCTATGGTTCGACGCTCGCGAAGTTCAACGTCGAGGTTTTCGCGGAGCGCGCGACGGTCTCCGGCCCGAACGAGATCGTCCTCGCTTCGGGGCGGAAAATCACCGCGAAATACATCCTCATCGCAACGGGCGGCCGGCCGAACATCGATCCAAAACTGCCCGGCAGAGAGCACGTCATCACCTCCAACGAAGCATTCGACCTGAAGACGATGCCGCGCCGGGTCGTCGTCGCAGGGGGCGGCTATATCGCGGTCGAGTTCGCGTCGATTTTCAACGGCCTTGGCGCCGACGTCACGCTCGTCTATCGCGGCGAGAAAATCCTGCGCGGGTTCGACGAGGACTTGCGCGACGGCCTGACGGCCGCCATGACGAAGCGCGGCATCCGCATCGTCACCGGCCAGGTTTTCACGAAGATCGAAAAATCGGGCGGTGCGCTGGCTGGTCATCTGACCGGTGGCGAAATCCTCGAGGCCGATGCGATCATGTTCGCCATCGGCCGCTCGCCGAATTCGACCGGATTGGGGCTTGAAGCCGCTGGCGTCAAACTCGACGGAGATGGCGCCGTCGTCGTCGACGCAGGATCGCGAACGACCGTGGCGTCGATCTACGCCGTCGGCGACGTCACCAATCGCGTCAATCTCACGCCCGTCGCCATTCGTGAGGGACACGCCTTCGCCGACTCCGTCTTCGGCGGTAAGCCGAAGTCCGTCGACTACAAGATGATCCCGACCGCCGTCTTCGCGACGCCTGAAATCGGAACCGTCGGCTTTTCCGAGCACGAAGCCCGGACGCAATTCGGCGCCGTCGATGTCTATAAGGGCAGCTTCCGGCCGATGAAGTCGATCATCGCGGGCCGGGATGAGCGGATGATGATGAAAGTCATCGTCGAAGCCGCGAGCGACCGCGTCGTCGGCGTCCATCTGCTCGGCCCCGACTCGGCCGAAATTGCGCAAATGGCGGCGATCGCGCTGCGCATGGGCGCGACGAAGTCTGACTTCGATCAAACAATGGCGCTGCATCCATCCGCCGCGGAAGAACTTGTGACCTTGCGCGAAAAATGGGTAGCTCCGGGCGAAGCCGCCGGTTGATCCGAGTCCGACGGAAATCTAAGGGTTCTCCTCGATCCCAGGCAGAGAGGGCGGCATGACACGTCTCAGCGGAAAAATCGCAATCGTCACCGGAGCGGGAATTGGCATCGGCCAGGCGATCGCAAAGCGATTTGCGGCCGAAGGCGCGCATGTCTGGGTCACCGACATCAACGGCGAGACGGCCGAGGAAACCGTTCGCGAGATTAAGGACAAGGGCGGCGCCGCGACGGCGATGGTCGTCGATGTCTCGAAGGGGCAGGATCTGACGGCGCTCGTTCGCAACGTCGAAGTAGCCCACGCCCGCGCCGATATTCTGGTCAATAATGCCGGTATTCTCGTGCGAAGCGAATTGCGCCAGCTGTCGGATGCCGACTGGGACAAGCTGCGCGAAGTGAACGTCGACGCCATTCTGCGCTTGAGCCGCGATGCGCTGCCGTTGCTGCGCAAGGGCCAGAACCCGTCGATCATTAACATCTCGTCGATCATGGCGCATCGTGGCCTGCGTCCGCTGGCGGCGTATACGGCGACGAAGGGTGCGGTGACAGCGCTGACCAAGGGCCTTGCCGTCGAATACGCACCGTTCAGCATCCGCGTGAATTCGATCGCTCCGGGCTATATCGAGACGGCGATCACCAACCGCCTGCTGAAGCTGCCGCCCATCAAGCAGGCCCTCGTCGACAAGACGCCGATGGGACGCCTGGGGCAGCCCGAAGATCTGGTTGGCGCGGCGGTCTTTTTTGCCTCCGACGACAGCCTATATTGCACGGGTGCGGAGCTGTTCGTCGACGGCGGCATGGCAGCTGGGCTCTAAGGTACAATCTCCGCCTGCAACCCAGCTTGCCCGGCTGAGCGTCGCTGGCGTATAAGCCCCAATAAAGCGATACGGAGCGCATTGGCCGGCCGGCCGCGAGGCCCGGCAACCGAACGCTCGCCAGGAGTTCAAGATGGCACCTGCCACACAGTCCGAAAAATGGTCACCCGATAGCTGGCGCACGAAGCCGGTCCAGCAGGTTCCGGATTATCCGGACGCCAAGGCCCTGCAGGACGTCGAGGCTCGTCTCGCAACGTTTCCGCCGCTGGTTTTCGCGGGCGAGGCACGCGACCTCAAAAAGCAGCTTGCGTCGATCGCGCTGGGCAACGGCTTTCTCCTCCAGGGCGGCGATTGCGCCGAAAGCTTCGCCGAGCACCGCGCCGACAACATCCGCGACTTCTTCCGCGTCTTCCTGCAGATGGCGGTCGTGCTGACCTATGCCGGCGGTGAACCGGTGACGAAGGTCGGGCGCATCGCCGGGCAGTTCGCTAAACCGCGCTCGTCGCCGACCGAAAAGAAAAACGGCAGCGAGCTTCCGAGCTATCGCGGCGACATCATCAACGGCACCGAGTTCACGGCGGCGGCGCGCATCCCTGATCCGGTTCGCCAGCTCGAGGCGTATCGCCAGTCGGCGGCAACGCTCAATCTGATCCGCGCCTTCGCGACGGGCGGCTATGCCGATCTCGAGCGCGTGCATCAGTGGAACATGGGCTTTGTCAAGGATAGCCCGCAGGGTCACCGCTATCAGGAGCTTGCCGACCACATCGCCGAGACGCTGCAGTTCATGCGCGCGTGCGGCATCACGTCGGAAAACACGCCGCAACTTCGCGCGACGAATTTCTACACGAGCCACGAGGCGCTGCTGCTCGGATACGAGCAGGCGCTGACGCGCAAGGATTCGACTAGCGGCGACTGGTACGCAACCAGTGGCCACATGATCTGGATCGGCGACCGCACGCGTCAGCCGGATCACGCGCATATCGAGTACTGCCGCGGCATCAAAAATCCGATCGGATTGAAATGCGGTCCTTCGCTTGAGCCCGACGGTCTGCTGCGGCTGATCGATCTGCTCAATCCGAAGGACGAGCCGGGCCGCCTGACGCTCATCTGCCGCTTCGGCTACGACAAGGTCGAAGCGCATCTGCCGAAGCTCATCCGCGCCGTGAAGAAAGCTGGCCGCACGGTTCTCTGGTCCTGCGATCCGATGCACGGCAACACGATCTCGGCCGTCAACGGCTACAAGACCCGGCCGTTCGATCGCATCCTCAAGGAGAGCCTGTCGTTCTTCGAGGTGCATCGCGCCGAAGGCTCGCATGCCGGTGGCATTCACGTCGAAATGACGGGCCAGAACGTGACCGAATGCACGGGCGGCGCGACGGCAATCTCCGAACAGGATCTGTCGGATCGCTATCACACGCATTGCGATCCGCGCCTCAACGCCGATCAGGCGCTGGAGCTGGCGTTCCTGGTTGCCGAGCAGCTGAAGAAAGAACGCGCAGCCGATGCGCGGCTCGAGCCGAGAACGCTCATCGCTTGAGACCAAGGTCGCCGGCCGTGTGCATATCGGCCGGCGATGCGTCTGTCTTGGGTGCGGTGCACACATCGCGCCGACTGGGAGCGCAAGCATGCTTCGCATCGTCTTGGCATTCGCATGCATCGTCCACGTATCGGGCCCCGTCGCCGCGCAAAAGAAACCCACGCTTGCGCAACAGGTGCATCCCTCGGAAATTTGCTGGGAGCCCGATATCGAGTTTCCCGTGCCCTGCGATGAGGACGACGATTAACCTATCGTCATGCACGTTTTCGCTTAAGCGGCAGGTTCCGCCGTGTGCGGAGTTCTTTCCAGCTGGTAAAATCGCATTCCGAAAAGTAAAGTGACGCGCCGCCCGTTGACTTAGGACAATGGCATACGGTTCAGCGCTCCATAACGTTTTCCACGGTCATACCAGTGAGGAAATCATGGTTCATAAAATTCTCTGTGCAGTCGATGGCACGTCTCATTCCGATAAGGCAGTCCAGTTTGCGGCGGAGCTCGCAAGCAAGCTCGGCTCGAAGCTGACGATCGCTTCGGTCAACGTGATGATCGGCGGAGCCCGCAGCGGCGCGATGTATCTCAAGGAAGATCGCGACGTGCAGCAGGCGCTCGACGCAGCGGCAAAAGCGGCAGCAGCTGGCGGTGCCAAGGACGTAGCCACGGCCTACCTGCGCAGCCGTGAAGCGGCAGCGGGTGTCGTCGCATATGCCGAGCAAGAGGACTTCGATATCATTGTTACCGGAACGGGTGACAAGCACGGACTGTCGCGTCTTGTGCTCGGATCTGTCGCTGCGGACATCGCTGGCCGGGCGCATTGTACGGTCATCATCGCGCGTTAAAGCGTGACAACACTGACCTTGAAGCGGCATAAGACGGATATCGGCGCGCCCTAGAGTCATGGCGCGCCGACACTTTCTTGAGGATCCGGCCGCCGCATGCGTATTGCACTTGCTCAACTCAACGCGACCGTTGGAGATCTCGCCGGCAACGCGCGCCGCGCTGCCGAAGCGCACGCCAAAGCCGCTGAGCTCAGCGCCGACGTCATCGTTTTCCCGGAACTTTTTCTGAACGGGTATCCGCCCGAAGACCTCGTCCTGAAGCCGGCATTCCAGGACGCGACTCGCGCCGAGCTCGAGCGCCTCGCCACGGCGTGCGCCGAAGGTCCGGCCATTCTGATCGGCACGATCTGGCGCAAGGACGGCAAGGTCTATAATGCCGTCGCGCTGCTCGATCGCGGCCGCATCGAAGCCATCACGGCGAAGGCCGAGCTTCCGAACTACGGCGTGTTCGACGAAAAGCGCGTCTTCGCCTCGGGCCCGATGCCGGGGCCGCTCAACGTGCGCGGGGTGCGCATCGGTGTTCCGATCTGCGAGGACATCTGGACGCCGGAAGCCGTCGAGACGCTGGCCGAGACCGGAGCCGAGATCATCATCTCGCCCAATGGCTCGCCGTTCGACTGGCACAAGCCCGATACGCGCATGAACATCGCCGTCGCGCGCGTAACGGAAAGCGGTTTGCCGCTCGCGTATTTGAATCAGGTCGGCGGTCAGGACGAACTCGTCTTCGACGGCGCCTCGTTCGTTTTGAATGGCGATCGCAGTCTCGCCTTGCAGCTTCCGGCCTGGCGCGAAGCCCTCGTGGTGACGGAATGGCAGCACACGCCGTCGGGATGGCGGTGTCAGTCGGGTGAAGTGGCGAAGCTCGCCGAAGGCTCGGCCGCAGCTTACGACGCTTGTGTTCTCGGCCTCCGCGATTACGTCGACAAGAATGCATTCCCCGGCGTCGTGCTCGGATTGTCGGGTGGCATCGATTCCGCCCTCGTTGCCGCGATCGCGGTGGATGCGCTCGGTCCGGATCGCGTCCACGCGGTGATGTTGCCGTCGAAATTCACGTCCGATGACAGCCTGCAGGACGCGGCCGAATGTGCCAAGGCGCTCGGCATCCGCTACGACAAGGTTTCGATCGAGCCGGCCGTCGCCGGTCTGACCTGGAGCCTCAAGGATCTCTTCGCAGGCACGAACTCCGACATCACGGAAGAAAACCTGCAAAGCCGCGTACGTGGTACGATCCTGATGGCGATTTCGAACAAGTTCGGCGCCATGCTCGTCACGACCGGCAACAAGAGCGAAATGTCCGTCGGGTACGCGACGCTCTACGGCGACATGAACGGCGGCTTCAACCCGATCAAGGATCTCTACAAGACGGAGGTCTATGCGCTGTCACGTTGGCGCAATGAGCAGCGCCCCGATGGCGCGTTCGGGCCGCAGGGCATCGTCATTCCGGAACGCATCCTGACCAAGGCGCCGACCGCTGAATTGCGCGCCAATCAGACCGATCAGGATTCGCTGCCGCCCTATGATGCGCTCGACGATATTCTCGTCAGCCTCGTCGAAAAGGAAATGCCGGTCGCCGCTGTGATCGCCCGCGGCCACACTCTCGAAACCGTCAAGAAGGTCGAGCGGCTGCTTTATCTCGCCGAATACAAGCGTCGCCAGGCCGCGCCCGGCGTCAAGATTTCCTCGCGCAACTTCGGCCGCGACCGCCGCTATCCGATCACCAACCGGTTCCGGGAGGACGTTCCCTCTGAGAAGCCGGAAAGGACGGCTTCCGCCGAACCCGGGACAAGGGACGGCGCACGGACACATCCAAACGTCGCAAAATAATCAGCCCGCCCTTGCCATCTGACAGCCGGCCGGTAGGGTGCAGCGCGTTCAAACCTGAGACAATCGAATGAAACCGCGCGTCCGCTTCGCTCCGAGCCCCACAGGCCGCCTGCACATCGGCAACATCCGAACTGCGGCACTGAACTGGCTCTATGCGAGAAAGCACGGCGGCCATTTTCTGCTTCGACTCGATGATACTGACACTGCGCGTTCGACCGACGAGTTCGCGCAGGCCATCCGCGACGATCTCGAATGGCTCGGCCTGACGTGGGACGCGGATGCCCGTCAGCAGGACCGGACCGCGCGCTATGACTCGATGGCCGCGGCGTTCAAGGCCAGCGGTGTGCTTTATCCTGCCTTCGAAACTGAGGAAGAACTCGACCGGCGGCGCAAGCGTCAGCTGGCGATGCACCGCCCCCCGATCTACGACCGCGCCGCGCTGAAACTGTCCGAGTCAGAGATCGCGGAAAAAATCGCCGAAGGACGAAAGCCGCACTGGCGCTTTCGTCTGCCGAATACCGCGAATGGAACCGGGCTCGTGCCGCAGCCGACGCTCGTCTCCTGGAACGATTTGATCCGAGGCGACCAGACGGTCGATCTCGGCTCGCTGTCCGATCCGGTTCTGATCCGCGAGGATGGAACTTATCTCTACACGTTCACCAGCGTCATCGACGACATCGACTTCGGCATCACGCATATCGTGCGCGGCGAGGATCACGTCACGAATACCGGCGTACAGCTGGCGCTGTTCGAAGCGGCGGGCGCAACGCCGCCAGCCTTCGGGCATCACTCGCTGCTCATCGGCGCCGACGGTCAGGCCTTGTCGAAACGTCTCGGCGCGCTGTCGGTGCAGAGTTTCCGCGATCTCGGACTTGAACCGATGGCGGTGCTGAGCCACGCCGCGCTGGTCGGAACCTCCGACGCCATCGAGCCGCTCGCCTCGCGCGACGCGCTCGCCGAAAAGCTCGACTTCGAAAAGATTTCAACGGCCCCCGGCCGCTTCGATGTCGAAGAGCTCAAGTCCCTCAACGGCAAACTGCTGCACATGCTCGACTATGGCGACGTTGCCGAACGGCTTCACGCGCTCGGCGTCACAGGCGGCGAGACGTTCTGGAATGCCGTGCGCGGGAACCTCGAAGTATTGAGCGACGCGCGGCTGTGGTGGGATGTCGTCACCAGCGACATCGAGCCGGTCATCGAAGACGCGAAAATGACGGTCGCGGCCGCCGACGCGTTGCCGTCGGAACCGTGGAGCGAGAACACGTGGTCGGAGTGGACGGCTGCCGTCAAATCGCGGACTGGAGCGAAGGGCAAGGCGCTGTTTCATCCGCTGCGGCTTGCGCTGACGGGACGCGAGTCAGGTCCCGAGCTGAAATCGCTTCTGCCGTTGATCGGACGGGACCGCGTGTTGGCCCGCCTCGAAGGCAAGCGCGCCTAGCCAGAACTTCCGACGATCCCTGCGGCGCGCCTAGTGCTGCGATTGCGTTTGCCAGCCGCCGCTGTCGGCCGGTGCCGGGGCCGCCGCTGCTGCCGACTGCGCCGCCATCGCACGAGCGTCATATCCTGACGCGTCGCCTGCGCGCGGTTGTGGCGCCGATTGGCCCGGCGCGATCTCGGCTTTCTTCGGCGCTGAACCATCGGCCGGGACATACTCCGCCAATTTGCACGAGCAGCCTTTGACGACTTCCTTGCGATAGCGGAATGCGAACTTGAGCTTGTTGTAGGCTTCCTGCGAGCGGAGCGCGACGGCCTGGTCGATCGAGCCGCCGGGGTTGGGATAATAGTAAAGCTCGGCCGGGGCCGCGCACTTCGACGAGCAGGCATCCGCATCTTGCGGGAAGTGGCTCGGCAGCGTCGAAAAACTCATCGGAAAATAATAGCCGTCGCAGAGGCGCACGCACACCGTTCGGTACGTCTGCGCGCCGTTCGATGCGCGCGGCGACCATGTGCTGCCGCCGCTCGATTCTTCATCCTCCCACATGCCGTCGCTGCGCCGCCGCGCCATGTCGACGTAGTTCGCGCCGCAGTTGTTGCGCGCGAGTTCGCGGATGATGTCGTCCTGATACGAATGCCCCGACGAGCCGAGAATGTCCTGCCGTCGCGCATCGAGTTCGGAGAGCTTCCGCTTCGACGCATCGACCTGCCGCGAGAGGTCTTTGCACTGAGGCGTGTTGCGCAGCGATTTCGTGAACAGGAAATATTCGTAGCAGCCGCGGTCGAGCTGCGCTTTGCCGCTGTCGACGGCGCGCTCCATCGCCCGGATCTCGTTTTCGATGCCCGGCAGCGCATCGCGCGACTGTCCGTTCTTCTGACCCTCTTGCACGAGGCGTTGCTCAAGCTGGAAGCAGATCGGATTCTTTTGCGACCAGTTGCCGGCCGACGGCGCAGGAGCCGGAGCAGGGCTCGACGGCGATCGCGGCGCGCCGGGTTGTGGCGGCGCCATCGGCGGCGGGGCATCCTGCGGCATAGGTGCGGGGACGGCGTCGGGCTGGCGATAAACCGGTTCGCGCGGCATCGGCGGGCGCTCGGGACGTTCGTCGTCACCACCGCCGAACGGCCACCAGCCCTGCGCCGAAGCCGGGCCCGGAGCGGCCACCGACACGAGCGCCAGCGCCGTGAGCGCCAGCATCAGGCGCCGGCCGAAAATTCCGATGGATCCCGCTTGGCTCACGCCAGCCTCTCGAACCTGAGTGAAACGAATCTGCGCACAGCTGATCACGCCTAATCCCAAGATAAGGCGCAGTTTTGAAGCCTTAAACGCCGATTTGCTAGCCGGTCAATGCGGAGCAATTGCGACCGCGCCATTTTTCCGAACGCATTCAGAACCTTGACGCGAGCGGGCAAATCGCTAAGGCGCTGGGCGGAAGATATCCCCACGCCACCGCCCTGTGCCATACTTCGCGCCGGACCGCCCGGCGCGGTCTGACGCAGACGAAAAAGACGGACGAGGTCGAGACTTGGCTCTGAAGCTCTACAACACGTTGACACGGCAGAAGGCCGAATTCGCGCCGATCGATCCCAACAACGTCCGCATGTATGTGTGCGGCCCGACGGTCTACGATTATGCCCACATCGGCAACGCCCGGCCCGTCATCGTGTTCGACGTGCTGTTCCGCCTGCTGCGCCATGTCTATGGGGCCGATCACGTCACCTACGTCCGCAACATCACCGACGTCGACGACAAGATCAACGCGCGGGCGGCGCGCGACTATCCGGACCTGCCTCTGAACGACGCGATCCGCAAAGTCACCGAGGCGACCGAGAAGCAGTTTCACGACGACATTGCCGCGCTCGGCGTTCTGCCGCCAACCTTCGAGCCGCGCGCGACCGAATACATCCGCCGCGACGACGGCCGCGAGACGATGGTGTCGCTGATCGAAGCGCTTGTTCAGCGCGGCAACGCCTACGTCGCGGAAGATCACGTGCTGTTCGACGTCGCGTCGATGCCGGACTATGGCCGCCTTTCAAACCGCTCGCTGGACGAGATGGAAGCGGGCGCCCGCGTCGAAGTCGCGCCGTACAAAAAAGGCCCGATGGATTTCGTGCTCTGGAAGCCGTCGAAGCCCGGCGAGCCGGCGTGGCCGAGCCCGTGCGGAATTGCGACGCCGGGCCGTCCGGGATGGCATATCGAATGCTCGGCGATGGCGGGCGCACTGCTCGGCCCGGAGTTCGACATTCACGGCGGCGGCATCGATCTGACGTTTCCGCACCACGAGAACGAAATTGCGCAATCGCGCTGTGCCCACGGCACGCCGTTCATGGCAAACGTCTGGATGCACAACGGCTTCCTGCAGGTCGAAGGCGAGAAGATGTCGAAATCCCTCGGCAACTTCGTCACGATCAATGAATTGCTGAGCGACGGCTGGCCGGGTGAGGTATTGCGCTTCAACATGCTGCGCACGCACTATCGCCAGCCGATCGACTGGACGAAGAAGGGGCTGGAAGAAAGCCAGAAAATCCTGTCCGGCTGGTTCTCGCAAAACGATTTGAGTACGGATGATCGGGCGGAGCTTTCACCCGCGTTTCTCGATGCGCTTGCGGACGATCTCAATACGCCGAAAGCCATCGCCGAGCTTCACGGATTTGCGGCGGCGAAAGATACGACGAAACTTCGCGCTGCGTTGGGCTTCCTTGGCTTCGATGGCGCAACACTTAAAAAGGCGGACGCACGTGCCGCCGAAACTGCGCAGTCTGTCGCCTCCAAAGTCGAGCCGTTGATCATCGCGCGCCTCGATGCGCGCAAGCGCAAGGACTTCGCCGAGTCGGACCGCATCCGCGACGAACTCGCGAAAATGGGCATTTCGCTGAAAGACACAAAGAACAAGGAAACCGGCGAAATCGAAACCACCTGGGAAGTCGCGAGGTAGGGAAGAGGTTTTAGGGAATAGCGTCGGAACTTGTTTCGAATTCGCTGCAACAACGTCATGGCCGCGAAGGCGGCCATCCACGACAGGTTCGCGTTACGCACATAGGCGGCGCACTGAACATCTGTCGCGAACTGCGTCTGCGGTGTTGCTTTCGCGTATGTGGCTAGTGCTGCCGACAATCCTTCACCGAGCCGATATTCTCTAGATTTGTCGTAGATGGCCGCCGTCTCGGCCATAACGGGAAGAGGGTGTATTGACGTCCCGAGTCCTAGTCGCGCCCCTGATCAAAAATCAAAAATCAAAAATCAAAAATCAAAAATCAAAAATCAAAAATCAAAAATCCAAAATCCAAACACTAAAACCTAAAGCCCAGCCTCACATTCAGGAATTTGCGGCCGCGCCACTTCACCCCTCCCCTTGACGGGGAGGGGTCGGGGGTGGGGTGAAGGGCTTGGCGAATTCTAAGAGGCAACGTTCAATTGGCGCGGTTCGGATCGCGTTGGTCGCACCGCGAATATCGCGCCTGGACATTTACCCCACCCCTAACCCCTCCCCGCAAGGGGGAGGGGAATTGAGAGATGGCGCATTTGGCGCTTCGCTTTCCAAGCTGAGCGTATTTCAGAGACCAGAAGAGAGAAATCTTTCCAGGGGAGGGAAGTGGATCTACGGTGCTTGTCTCGCGCAAGGGCCAGGAGAACACGGGCATCGCCCATGTTTTTCTAATCCCCCAGTCCCTAAAACCTATTCCCTCTTCTTCCGTTCTTCCGCGACAAGCTCCTTCTTCGACAGCTTGCCGATCATTGTCTTCGGCAGGGCGTCGCGGAACTCGATCTGAGCCGGTAGCTCGATCTTCGAAATCTTGGTTTCGAGATGCTTTTGAATGTCGGCGGCCGTCGCCGTCATGCCGGCCTTCAGTTTGATGAAGGCCTTTGGCGCTTCGCCGCGGTAATCGTCGGGAATCCCGATCACCGTCACTTCCTCGACGGCCGGATGCTGATAGATCGCATCCTCGATACGGCGCGGGTAGACGTTGTAGCCCGAGCAGATGATCAGATCCTTGATCCGGTCGACGATCGAGAAATAGCCGTTCTTGTCCATGATCGCGACGTCGCCGGTGCGCAGGAAATCGCCGACGAACTGCTTCGCCGTTTCCTCGGGCTTTTTCCAGTAGCCCTTCATGACCTGCGGACCCTTGGCGCAGAGTTCGCCACGCTCGCCCTGCGGAACCTCTTTCGTCGGATCGTCGAGATCGCGTAGCGAGATGATCGTGCCCGGAAGCGGCGGCCCAATGGAGCCCGCGACGGGCTCCATGTGCACCGGGTTGCACGTCAGCACGGGCGACGCCTCCGAAAGCCCATAGCCTTCGACCACCTTCGAACCCGAAACCTCCTCGAACTGCAGCTTCACCTCGATGGGGAGCGGCGCGCCGCCCGACAGGCAGAAACGCAACGACGAAACGTCGTAGGACTTGAACTTCGGGTAATGCAGCATCGCCGTCAGAATGGTCGGCACGGCGGGGAGCACGGTCGGCTTCTCGCGGTCGATCAGCTTCAGCGCCTCGATGAGCCTGAAGCGTGGGATGAGGATGATCTTGGCTGCAAGCTCGACCGCCATGTTCATCACGACCGTCATTGCGAAGACGTGGAACAGCGGCAGCGCGCCCAGAATGCTTTCCTCGCCCGGCTTGAGGTTGACGCCCCAGGCCATGATCTGGGCCGTGTTGGCGGTGAGGTTGGCATGCGTCAGCATCGCGCCCTTGGGCGTGCCGGTCGTGCCGCCGGTGTATTGCAGCACCGCCACGTCCTCGTCGGCATTGATGGCGACCGGCGTCGGCGGTTCGCTGGTGGCGGAAAGCCTCGCCCCGTCGATCACCTTATCCGCCGCCCGCGACCCCGCGACGTTGGCGATGTCGCCGCGCTTGAAGATCGAGAACAGCAGCCCCTTGAGCGGCGGCAGGACGCTCCGGAACGGCACGACGATGGTGCGTGCGACGACACCCCGCAGCATGAGCTCTTCGAGCTTTGGGAATAGCGCGGCGAGGTCATGCGTCACCATCACTTCGGTTTCGCTGTCCCGCGCCTGAAATGTAAGCTCTTCGAGAGTATAAAGCGGGTTGAAATTAACAACCGTGCCGCCGGCCTTGAGTATTGCGTAATAATAAACAATGAAGGTCGGGGTGTTCGGAAGAAATAGACCGACTTTGGTGCCACGGCCGATCCCGGATTTCTGCAATCCGGCCGTGACGCGGTCGACCTCGGCAGCGAGTTCTGCGTAGGATGTCGTGCGGCCAAGAAAGCTGATGGCCGGGTTATGAGGGAAGCGGCGGAGGGCACGTTCCAGCAGTTCCGGCACCGGACCCGTCGAAATTGGCATGAACCAGTCGATTTCCGGCGGATACGAGGCAATCCAGGGCGGATTGGGAGACCCAGGTGGCTGGGTTGCTTCGGGCGTCATGGTCGTCCGATCGTTCAGTGCTGGAACAGGTCGCTTTCGGCCGATTCCGGCCTAAGAGTCGCAACCTGGAGTGAACTACTTTTGTTGAGTAAAGGCTAGCCGCCGCCGTTATTGCAGCACTTAGAAAATCGGCATTTGAACAGGGAGTTCAGCTGATCTCAGGCAAGGAGGAGGCCGCCCGCGACCGTCCGCGGCTGGACTTGGCGGACGTTTAAGGATAAGTGACCCCCCCGCTTGCTGATGTAGTGGTCTTGATTTAGGTAGATGCCAAGCAAAACTGGCCCATCGCAGAGGTCTGCGAGGGTGGGAGAGGCCAATGGACGAAGTCGCGACGAAGGTTATCGATATCCTAAAGAAGCATATGAAGGAGCCGCGCGACGATATCTCGCTCGACACCCAGCTCACCGATCTGAAGATCGAGTCGCTTGATCTTGCGATGATCGTGTTCGACATCGAAGATGGGTTCGGAATCGAAATTCCCTACAATGCCAACGAGGAAGTCGAGGCATTTAAGACGGTCGGCTCAGTTGTCGATCGCGTCAAATCATTGATTGCAGCCAAACAGGCTTCCGCCGCAAAAGCCTAACGTTTCTGCGGCGATCTTCCCACGAATGCGATGAAGCGGACGTCGGCCACGGTCGAGCGTCCGCTGACTCGTGAGATGAGAAAGAGCTGATGAATGTCGAAGAGTAAAGCAGGCCGCCGTGTCGTCGTAACGGGTTTCGGCGTTGTGACGCCGATCGGAACGACGGTCGATGAATTCTGGGCCGGATTGAAAGCAGGTAAATCCGGCGTCAGCGCGCTGGGCGGCTTTCCTCTCGACGATCTCAAGATCCTGATCGCGGCGCAGATCAAGGATTTCGACCCGAAGCAGCGCCTGAAGCACTTCAAGCGCGACCGCATCATCACGCTCGCCGACCGCTACTCCTGGTTCGCGGCGGCCGCTGCCGACGAAGCCGTGCGCATGTCGGGCCTCGAATTGCCGGAAGCCGATCCCTATCGCTCGGCGTGCATCATCGGTTCGGGCGCGGGCGGTCTCGTCACATTTGAAACCGCCTATCGCGACCTCTTCATTCTCAACAAGCGCGCGACCCATCCGCTGACGCTGCTGCGCATCATCGGTTCCTCGGCTGCGGCCCACGTCGGCATCGAGTTCGGCGTCAAAGGCCCGACCTTCGCGACCTGCTCGGCCTGCTCGACGGCGACGCACGCCATCGGCATCGCCCGCGACTACATCCGCGACAACGTCGTCGACGTCGCGATCGCCGGCGCTTCGGAATCTGTCATCAACTACGGAACGATGAAGGCCTGGCAGGCGCTGCACGTTCTTTCGCCGGAAGGCTGCTTCCCGTTCGCGAAGAAGCGCAACGGAACGGTGCTGGCGGAAGGCGCGGGCATCCTCGTGCTCGAAAGCCTGGAACACGCGCAGGCGCGCGGCGCGACGATCCTTGCCGAGCTGTGCGGATACGGCATGGCCTCCGACAGCCAGGACATGGTGAAGCCGACCGTCGAAGGTCCGAGCGTCGCCATGCAGGGTGCGCTCGACGACGCAGGGCTGAAGCCGGAGCAGATCGACTACCTGAACGCGCACGGCACCGCGACGATGGACAACGACATCAACGAGACCAAGGCGATCAAGAACGTCTTCGGCGACTATGCCTACAAGCTTCCGATTTCCTCGACCAAGTCGATGCACGGGCACCCGCTCGGCGCCGGCGGCGGTATCGAGGCGGTCGCCTGCATCAAGGCGATGCAGGAAGGCTGGGTGCCCCCGACGATCGGTCTCGACGAGCCGGGCGAGGGTTGCGACCTCGACTACATCCCGAACGTCGGTCGCGAAAAGAAGGTCACCTACACGATGTCGAACTCGTTCGCATTCGGTGGCCTCAACGCGGTGATGATTTTCGGCCCGCCGCCGGCCTGAGTAAAATCCTAGGCTTTGCCTGATGCTCCGGCGAAAAGTACGCCGCCGGAGCGCGCCCGGTCGTAGAACGCAAATCCGCTTTGTGCTCCGCCGTGCGACCCTTTGAACGGGATCGGGTGCCTCCGCGGCGCCGGTGTTCTCGGTCGCGATCCTGCGAAATTGTTTGCCGCATGTGCCGCCGAGACCCTTGAAGACTTCGCGCTGCAATGAGAAGCTTGGCCCTTGCGGCCGCGTCTCGTCCCGGTCGCGCAGGCCTTAAGGGGTTGAGGCGTATGCGGAAGATTGTGATCCGGGCCGGAGGCGTAGCAATTCGCGCGAAATTGCTCGATACGCCGACTGCAGAGCGAATATGGGCCGCGCTGCCGATCGAAGCCGCCGCCAGGACGTGGGGCGAGGAAGTCTACTTCGATGCACCGGTTTCGTCCGCCGCTGAACCTGACGCCCGTGTCGTCGTCAAACCGGGCGACATCGCATTCTGGCCCGACGGCGACGCGATCGCGATCGGCTTCGGTCCAACGCCTCTCTCGCGCACGCGCGGAGAAATCCGCCTTGCCGGGCCAAGTAACGTCTGGGCGAAAGCTCTCGACGACGTCCGCCAGCTCAAGTGCGTCCACCCGGGCGTCGCGATTTCCATTCAAGAAGATGGCTGACGCGAAGTCCCGTCGACAACGCACAATCGATGGATGCGTCGCGTGTCGCTGAAATCCGTAGCCTGCATCGAGGATCTTCGGCGCATCGCGCACCGCAAGGTGCCACCCGAGTTCATGGACTATTACGAGTCCGGCTCGTATTCCGAACAGACGCTGCGCGCCAACCGCGATGACCTCGCCAGCATAAAAATTCGCCAGCGCATTCTGTGCGGCGCTTCGAACCGCGATCTCTCGCAATCTCTGCTCGGCGTGAAGCAGCCGCTTCCGTTGGCGCTGGCCCCCGTCGGCTTGACCGGCATGGCGCATCGCGACGGCGAGATCGCAGCCGCGCGCGCGGCCGAAAAGGCGGGCATTCCCTATACGCTCAGCACGCTGTCGATCTGTTCGATCGAAGACGTCGCAAACGCGGTCGAGAAGCCGTTCTGGTTTCAGCTCTACTTCATGAAGGATCGCGGCTTCATTGCCGATCTGATCGCACGCGCTCACGCCGCGAGGTGCAGCGCGCTGGTTCTAACCGCCGACTTGCAAGTTCTCGGACAGCGCCATCGCGACATTCATAACGGCATGACGGTGCCGCCGCGCATCCGCCTGAAGACCATCGCGCATATTCTATCCAAGCCGCGTTGGATCGCGGGCGTGCTGCTCGGCAAGCGTAGAACATTCGGCAACGTCGTAGGCCGCATCGCGGGCACGGAAAACCTCACGTCCTATATGGACTGGATCAACAGCCAGTTCGATCAGGCGCTGTCGTGGGACGACGTGGCCTGGATCAGGGAGCGCTGGCCGGGCAAGCTGATCGTCAAAGGCATTCTCGACGTCGAAGATGCGCGCGAGGCTGTGAAAGCCGGCGCCGACGCCATCGTCGTTTCGAACCACGGTGGACGCCAGCTCGACGGCGCGGCGTCGTCGATCTCGATCCTGCCCCGCATCGCCGACGCGGTCGGGTCGGACACGGAAATTCTGTTCGACGGCGGCATCCGTTCCGGCCAGGACGTGTTTCGCGCGCTGGCGCTCGGAGCGCGCGGCTGCCTGCTCGGCCGCGCATATCTCTATGGCGTGTGCGCGGCAGGCGAAGAGGGCGTGACGAAGGCTCTCGAGATCATCGCCAAGGAACTCGATGTCACGATGGCGCTCGCGGGTCTGCGGACAATTGCCGACATCGGCAAGACATCGCTTGTCGATCCGCAGTGACGACGGTTTTAGCGCTCGCGCGGAAACATGAAAGCGCGCGGCTGGCTCGGCATCTGGATCGCCTCATAGAAGCTGACCGAATTTGGCGCCGACAGCAGCAGACACATCGATTCCGGCCCGGCCGCGCGCCGGGTCTCCTCGATCAATCGCCGCCCGATGCCTCGGCCTTGATAGGCGCGATCGACCGCGAGGTCCGAAAGATAGCAGCAATACGCGAAGTCGGTGACGGACCGCGCCACGCCGATCACATCGTCGCCATCACGCGCGACGACGAGCAGATTCGATCCCGCGAGCATGCGCGCGATGCGGTCGCGGTCTTCCGCCGGACGCCGCTCGGCAAGGCCTGAGCTTCTAAGAACACGGATAAAGGTTTCCGCATCGAGGTCGTCGGCTCGTTCGTAGGCAATGGCCAAGGCTGATATCTTTCTGCCGATTAGGCTGAGGCGGGCTGCGGCGAAATTCGACAGCGTTCCCGTAGTGTCCACCCGGCACAGAGTCGATATCGTCGCTCATCGAGCGTACACACAATCCGTCGCGATCGTCGACGTCGAAACGCCGGTTTGCCGAAGCTTAGGCTCCAACGAAAGATACTCATCCGTTGCGCATCTTATTCGCCTCAGCCGGATTGTTCTTCGTCGCGCTGGGCGTCGTCGGCGCGTTCCTGCCGATTTTGCCGACGACCCCCTTCATCATTCTCGCGGCAGCCTGCTTCGCAAGATCGTCGCCGCGCCTTGAAGCGTGGTTGCTGTCGCATCAGGTCTTCGGTCCGTTGCTGCGCGATTGGCGGGAACGCGGCGCGATCCCCCGGCACGCAAAGCTCGCCGCGCTCGGCGGATGTGCGGTTGGCTACGTTCTATTCTGGATCGGAACGCAACCGTCGGCCGTCCCCGCGATCGCGGTAGCCGCACTGATGCTCACCGGCCTCGCTTACGTTTTCTCGCGGCCGTCATAGTCGTCCGCGAGATTGAGGGCGAAGAACCATCGCAAGCGCAACCGGCACGCTCGTCCTGCCGGTTGCGCATGGGTGTGGCCGTCCTCGAACGTTTGCGGAATTGCTATTTCGGATTTTGCGAGCCTGCGCCCTGATCGGGAACGCGCGTGCCGACATTGCCGGTCGCGGGAAGCGTGCCCTCGTCACCCATGCGATGCGAGCCCGATGCGCCGCTGCTCTCTCCCGTCCCCGCGCCCATGTCAGGCACACGCGTCGTCGCGCTGTTCGTTGCCGGAAGCTTTCCGTCATCGCCCATGCGGTGGCGCGCCGGATCATTTGCAGGTTGATCGTCAGCAAGTGCGGGAGTGAGGGCCGCGCCAGAGAGAAGCGCGCAGAAGGCGGTCGCGATAATCATCTTTTTCATGATCATGAACTCCTTGGTTTTGAGCGTCTTCCCCCAAGTGTCCTCTGGCCCGTGCCGCGATGTTAGCGATTATTCCGGCGTCGGATAGCGCAATTCGCACCCGCAAGCCCGAATTGAGCTTTCATTGTTATGAAAACCAGATTCAAATTAGCGCTTCATTGCGATCGCGGATGTGTCTCGCGCAGCGAGCCTTAGAGCAGCGCAGCATTCACCCATAAATGCGTGAAGATGCTCGCCACGAAGCCTATCGCAATCGCCCATGCCCAACGGAGATGGTTCATGAACGTGTAGTGATTGCGCACGAGCCCCATCAGCACGACGCCGGCAGCGGACCCGATGGACACGAGACTGCCCCCGACGCCCGTGCTCAGCGTCACGAGCATCCATTGCCCGTTCGACATGTCGGGATTCATGGTGAGCACCGCGAACATCAGCGGGATGTTGTCGAATGCCGCGCCGAGAATTCCGATTGCGATATTCGCCGTCGTCGCGCCGAGAGTGCCGTAAAGATAATTGGAAAGCAGCGCGAGATATCCCGCCACGCCAAGTCCGGCCACGGCGAAAATGATGCCGAAGAAAAACAGCAGCGTATCCCATTCGACGTGCCGCATCTCGCGCAGCGAGTCGAACCCGAAATCCTTGTCGTTGCGACGTTGCGCGATGCGCTGCAGGAAGTAGCTGTACATCTGCAGGTATCCAAGACCGAGCATCATCCCGAGCGCGGGCGGCAGGCCGAGGAACGTCTTGAACGACACCGCCGTCACGAGCGTCGCGAGAAACAGCCAGATGACCGCGATGCCGCCGGGCTTCAGACGCTTCGCATCGCCCCAGGGTTCGGGCACGCCTTTCGGAACGCCGAAATGCATCAGCGTCGCCGGAACGAGAAAGTTCACCAGCGACGGCAGGAACAGATAGAAAAACTCGAAAAAGCTGAGCTTGCCCTTCTGCCAGACCATGAGGGACGTGATGTCGCCGAACGGCGAGAAGACGCCGCCGGCATTGGCGGCGACGACGATGATGATGCACCCCATCACGATGAACTGGTAGTTGCCGACGCCGACTGCGACGACGACGGCGCCCATCACCAGTGCCGTGGTGAGGTTGTCGATGATCGGGCCGAATACGAAGGCCAATCCGCCGATCAGCCAGAAAAGCTGGCGGTATGAGAGATTGAGGTTGACGAGCTTGCTTCTCAAAGCGTCGAAAACGCGCCGCTCCTGCATGGTATTGACGTAGGTGATCGCCACCACGAGGAACAGCATCAGCTCGCCGTAGTCGAGAATAACGTGCTTGGCGGCGGCTTCGATGGCTTTGCTTTCGCCATGCATCGCGTAGATGATGCCAAGCAGCGCCCATATGAGGCCGGCCGCGAGCATGACGGGCTTCGACTTGCGCAGCTGGATGGCCTTCTCGACGGCCACAAGTCCATAGGCGATGAAGAAAATGGCGAGGCTCAGAATCCCGACGGGATGGCGCGTCAGGTCGATATTTGCTGTGGTTTCAATCGCGTGAGCAGATGAGGCAAGCGAGAAGGCAAAGACGAAGGCGAGCGAAAGCCACAGCCTGCTGTAAATGCCACTCATCGTGTCTCCTCTCTAACCGGGCCGCAGCCTCCAAAAAATCAAGTTCAATGCACCGCGACAGCGACGCAATCTGTCACGCACAGAAAATCGTACACTGAAGAATGCAGATTGCGAAACCCTGCAATCGCCGGAAACCGCACACGAGCGAAGTCTCTGCGAATGCGTCGCAGATCGCAATGCGTTGTCGCAACATGAAGATGAGTGCGCAATCGCATCTGTTGCACGCGATGCTGGGGCTGACTCACGCAGCGCGAGGACCGACGCAGACGAACGCGAAATCATTATCGGCGTCTCACTCACGGAGGCCTTATGCATCGCCACGCGTCGCTCAAGCGTCGCATGCGGCTCGCTCGTCAAATCTCGGAAAAAGCGTTGAGCGCAGCAAAGGCGATCGGCAATTGCCGGAGAGACATGCTCATGCAATGCGAGGAGCGGTCACGCGACATCGACCGGCGCCTCGCGCGAAACGCGCGGTCAGCTCTGGTGAAACGATCTATGTTATTGATATGATTGGTGGGCCCGCCAGGACTCGAACCTGGAACCAGACGGTTATGAGCCGTCAGCTCTAACCATTGAGCTACGGGCCCACGCCGGGCTCTCATACCAGATGTTCAACGGCCCGACAGCCTTTTGCCTTCTTTTTTCCGTCAACGATCTATAGCGACATTTGCGCCAGTCTGAGGAGTTGAAAATCGATGTTGAACAATAAGCTGCGCGCTTTTGAAGGAATAATTCTCACAGGCGTCGTCGCCGCCGCTTTGATCGCGATGCTGCCGCTTTCCGCAAGCTATGCCGGGGACAAGGACATGGAACGTACGATCACGGTTTCAGCGACGGGAACGGCCGAGGCCGAGCCCGATCAGGCGCGCATCACGTCCGGCGTCGCGACCGAAGCCCCAACCGCACGCGACGCACTGACCGCCAACTCCGAGGCAATGAACAAAGTCATTGCGGCGCTGAAAACCAAAGGCATCGACGCGAAGGACATTCAGACGGCGTCGTTCAATGTCGAGCCGGTGATGGATTATTCCAAGGACGGCCAGCCGCCGACGCTCAGAGGCTACCGCGTCAGCAATCAGGTCGTCGTGCTCGTTCGCGATCTTGGAAATCTCGGAACCGTGCTCGATGATCTGGTGAGCGCAGGCGCCAATCAGATTCAAGGTCTGGCATTCGAGGTTTCGAAAGCCGAAACGCTGAAGGACGATGCACGCAAGGATGCGATCGCAAACGCCTTGCGCCGCGCCAAGCTGTTGGCAACCGCCGCAGGCGCCGAGGTCGGGCAGGTGCTTCAGATATCGGAAGAAACGACGACCGATGCTCCGGTGGTCTTCGCCGCGCCGCGCCTTGCCAAGGCGCACGACGCGTCCGTTCCAGTCGAACGCGGAACGAGCACGCTCGAAGCGCGCGTTACGACGACCTGGGCGCTGAAATAAGCAGATGTTAGGCGAGTTCGACGGTCTCGACGTCGACTCGCCGCATCGGCGCGCCAGGCTGCAAAGCCCAGTCGCAGTAATTGTGCATCTCGCCCATCTCGCGCACGCGGCGCAGCCGCTCGAGATCGATCGCCGCCGTAACCCATTCGGCGGCGTTGAGCGTTCCTTGCGCGAGCACGCCGGTGTCGGAGACGCCCTGTTCGGAAGGCACGTAAATGCCCGCCGCACCGGCATTGAAATCGACAGCCGGAGACCACGGTGCATCGCCGACGGTCGGGCTTTGCACCGTCGCGATGCCGTTTTCGAGCGCCCGCGCCAGCGAACCCGTGCGCACGCGGTGATAGCCCGAGACGCGCTCGGTGCACGACGGCACCAGCACGACTTCTGCGCCGGCTTCCGCCATCGCGCGGACGAGCAGCGGAAATTCGCTGTCGTAGCAGATCGCGATTCCGAACGTGCCGAGCTTGGTCTTGAACACGCGCACGTTCGTGCCAGCCGAAATTCCCCAGTCGCGTTCAAATGGCGTCATCACGAGCTTTTCCTGCTCGCCGATTGAGCCGTCCGGCGTCACGAGTTGCGCCGCGTTGACGTAACTGCCGTCCGATTTGAGCAGCGGCCCCGATCCGGTCAGAATGTGGACCTTGTGCTTCTTCGCGAGATCGGCGTGGAACTGCACGCGCTCGGCCGTCAGCTCCGCGACCTTCGCCAGCGTCAGCTTCAGATCGCTGTAGACCTCAGGCCCGAAGCACGCGGCCTGCTCGATCGCGGCGTATTCCGGAAAGACGAGAAGCGAGGCGCCCGTCGCGGCGCCGTTCTTCACCCAGACAGCAACCTTCTGCTCCCATTCGGCAAGCGTATTCGGCTGGCCGATGGGATATTGCGCACTCGCGACTTTCAAAGACTTTGGCTGCTTCGTCAAAGCGTCTTCATCCAGAACTGCATGTCGTGGCGGGTTTCGTCCGGCTGGTCGACATCCTTCCAGTCGTAGGTGGCAACGATGCCGTCGACAGGATGGTAGCCGCGCTTATTCCAGAACGGATCAAGTGGGGCATAATCCGCCGGTTTCAACGGGTGATCGTCGGGACGGACGACCCGGCAGAATGTCGAATACTGAAAACCACCGAGCTTATGCGCCTGCGCCTCGCGACCGTCGAAGAACGCGTGACCAAGGCCATAGCCGCGATGGCTTTTGAGCAGCACGCTCTCGCCGCAATAGAAGATCTTCGAGATGTCGTAGCCCGCCTTGAGGAACGGCTCGCCGAACTCGTCCGCGTGCTCAATCATCGGCGCGGCGGTCGACGCCCCAACCATCTCCGCGCCGTCGTAGGCCGTGATGACGACGGCGCCTTTCGCAGCGGCAAACCTCTTCAGATACTTTTCTTCGTACTCGAGCGTGCCGTCGTAGAGATACGGCCAGTCGCGGAAGACGACGATGCGCAGCCGCGCGAGATCGGGAAGGATCTTGTAGATGTCCTCACCCGTGACCGACTTGACGTCGAGCTTCTTTTTCTCCGCCGCTGCCATCCGTCTCTTTCCTTCAGCCTGCGACCTGAGCAATCCAGTCGGTCAGATTGTAATACGTTGTGACGCGCGCGATCTTGCCGTCGCGGATCGCAAAAAACGTTCCGGCGGGCAGCACATATTTCTGACCGATGGCATCGGGAAGGCCTTCCTCGGTGTTCTTATAAACGCCGTGTACGTTGAATTCCGCCGCCGCGCGCGTCGCGTCCTTGGACACGAGCACGACGATGTCTTTGAGCTCTTCCTTGTAATTGTGCGTCATGCGCGCGTTGAAGGCGCGAAACTTCTCCTTGCCCTGACGCCGCTCGCCCTGGTTGATGTCGTGGATGACGTCGTCGGTCATGAAATCGATCATCGCGTCGGTGTCGCCGCGGTTGAAGGCGGCGTAGTAATCGCGGATCAAAGCGGCGGTTGCACTGCGGGCTTGCGATTCAGCAGTCGTGTCGGACATCGGGGATCTCCAGGCTTCCGATTCATGAAAACTCGTGGCGGTCTTAGCAGGTCAGCCCCCCGCCTTCCATGCGCATGCTGAGTGCGGTAAACGCGACATTTCTGACGTCCGGGCGAGTTCGAAACATAAAAACGCGCCCGGCGAGCAGAGTTCTCACTCGCCGACGACGTGAACGACGATGGAGCGCGCGTGCGGCCGCCGCCGGTGCTCGAAAAGATAGATCCCCTGCCAGGTGCCGAGCATCAGCTTGCCGCTTGCAACCGGAATGGTCAGCGTCGTCTGCGTCAGTGCGGTTTTGACGTGCGCGGGCATGTCGTCGGGGCCTTCGGCGCGATGAATGAAGAGGGAATCGCCGTCCGGCACGAGCCGCTTGAAAAACGCGACGAGATCGCGCTGCACGTCGGGATCGGCGTTTTCCTGGATCAGAAGCGATGCCGAGGTGTGGCGGCAAAAAACATGCGCAAGCCCGGCTTCAATCCCGGAAGCTTCGACGATCTCGGCGACTGTCTCCGTAAATTCGGTGAGGCTGACGCCATTCGTGTTAATCGTGATGGTCTGTTGCAATTGGCGCATGCTGGAACCGGGCTCCTGAACTTCCTATGTTAACGCAATGAGCAGAGCATTCGTCAAAGAAACAGAGGCGCTCGACGAGCTTCCCGAGAGGCTGGTTTCCGAGCATCGCAACCTCGTCACTCCGGAAGGCCTCGCGCTGATCGAGGGCGAGATCAAGCGGCTGCAGGAGGACCTGAACGCTGGGCGCGAGTCGGACGACCGCAACGCGATCGCACGCGCATCCCACGATCTGCGCTATTGGAGCCAGCGCCTCGCGACGGCGGAGCTTCAGCCGCCTGCGAGCGACGCCTCCGTCGTAGCGTTCGGCGCCCGCGTCACGCTCGAACGCAACGATGGCCGCATGCAGAAATTCCGCATCGTCGGCGAGGACGAAGCCGATCCCGCGAAAGGCTCGATCTCCTACGTTTCGCCCTTGGCGCAAGCCCTGCTTGGAAAAGCGGAAGGCGATACCGTAAAGGCCGGAAGCGGCGAAGCCGAAATCATAAAAATCGAATAGACCGCCGCGTATACGATGACCTGGCGCGAACCCGGTTGCACACGTGCGCCGGCAGCTCTAAGCACGCGCCAGAGCGCGCTTCCGCGCGATTGGAGGAGGAACCCCACTATGATCAAGGTCAGCGTGATGTACCCGAACGTTCCCGGCGCGCGTTTCGATCATGCCTATTACGCCGAAAAGCACATGCCGATGGTCAAAGCCAAAATGGGCGATCACTGCAAATCGTACACGGTCGACAAAGGCATCGCGGGCGGCGCGCCCGGCGCTCCGGCGACCTACGTTGCGATGTGCCACCTGTTTTGCGATTCCGTCGATGCCTTCCAGGCGGGCTTCGGACCGCACGCGAAAGAGATCATGGGCGATATCAAGAACTACACCGACCTGTCTCCCGTCATCCAGATCAGCGACGTCGTCGTCGGATAAGGCGAGAGGTTTCGCATCAATGAAAAAGGGCCGCTTTCGCGGCCCTTTTTGTTGGATCAGTTATCGAGGAAGCTCCGCAGCTTACGCGACCGGCTCGGGTGCTTGAGCTTGCGCAGCGCCTTGGCTTCGATCTGACGGATGCGTTCGCGCGTCACCGAGAATTGCTGGCCGACTTCTTCCAGGGTGTGGTCGGTGTTCATGCCGATGCCGAAGCGCATGCGCAGCACGCGTTCTTCGCGCGGCGTCAGCGAGGCGAGCACGCGCGTCGTCGTATCGCGCAGGTTCGACTGGATCGCCGCTTCGATCGGCAACACCGCGTTGCGATCCTCGATGAAGTCGCCAAGGTGCGAGTCTTCCTCGTCGCCGATCGGCGTTTCGAGCGAGATCGGCTCCTTCGCGATCTTCAGAACCTTGCGAACCTTTTCGAGCGGCATCGCAAGCTTTTCTGCGAGTTCTTCCGGTGTCGGCTCGCGGCCGATCTCGTGCAGCATCTGGCGCGACGTGCGGACGATCTTGTTGATCGTCTCGATCATGTGCACCGGGATGCGGATCGTGCGCGCCTGGTCGGCGATCGAGCGCGTGATCGCCTGACGGATCCACCACGTCGCGTAGGTCGAGAACTTGTAGCCGCGGCGGTACTCGAACTTGTCGACCGCCTTCATCAGGCCGATGTTGCCTTCCTGGATGAGATCCAGGAATTGCAGGCCGCGGTTGGTGTATTTCTTGGCGATCGAGATGACGAGGCGAAGGTTGGCCTCGACCATTTCCTTCTTCGCCTGACGCGCCTCGCGCTCGCCCTTCTGCACCGCCTTGACGATGCGGCGATACTCGGGAATTTCGAGGCCGGTTTCCGTCGCGAGCTGATGGATTTCAGTGCGAATATCCACGACCTGGGTCCGCTCGGTCTTGACGAACTGGCCCCATTTCTTGCCGTTGCCGGCGACGCGGTCGAGCCACGTCTGGTCGAGCTCGTTGCCGTAGTATTCGTCGATGAAGTGCTGGCGCGGCACGCCGTAGCTGTCGGCAAGACGCATCAGCCGGCCTTCGAGACCGATCAAGCGCTTGTTGATCGCGTAAAGCTGTTCGACGAGGCTCTCGATGCGGTTGTTGTTGAGCGACAGCGATTTCACGTCGACGATGATCTCGTCGCGGATTTTCTCGTAAGCTTTTTGCTGCTGGCGCGAGCCCTGGTCGCCGACGAGCTGCTGCTCGAGCTTCTTGTCCTGCTGCTTGCGGAGCTTCTTGTACGTCGCAGCGATCTGGTCGAACGTCTCGAGGACTTTCGGTTTCAGCTCGGCTTCCATCGCGGCGAGCGACATCGCATTTTCGAATTCGTCCTCGTCGTCGCCTTCGCCTTCCGGCGCGCCCGAGGGACGCTGATTAGCAGCAGGCTGCTCCGGCTCGGGCGAATCTTCCGATGCGGTCTCCTGAACCTCTTTCGCTTCCGGCCCTTCGTAGGTTGCTTCGAGATCGATGATGTCGCGAAGCAGAATCTTGCCTTCGTTGAGTTCGTCGCGCCAGATGATGATGGCCTGGAACGTCAGCGGGCTTTCGCAGAGGCCCGCGATCATGGCTTCGCGGCCGGCCTCGATGCGCTTCGCAATGGCGATTTCGCCTTCGCGCGACAAGAGTTCGACGGAGCCCATCTCGCGCAGGTACATGCGCACGGGATCGTCGGTGCGCTCGGCAGGCTCCGACTTCGCTTCGCTTTTGACGAGCGCGTTGTTCTGCGCGACCAGCGCGCGGCCTTCCTCCTCGTCGCCGCTCTCTTCGCTGCCTTCGGCCGCTTCTTCACCGTCCTCGTTCTCGACGACCGTGATGCCCATGTCGGAAAGCGTCGCGTACAGGTCTTCGATCTGATCGGACGAAACCTCTTCCGACGGCAGCACCGAGTTGAGCTGATCGAGCGTCACGTAGCCCTTGGCCTTCGCCGACTTCAAAAGGCGTTTGACCGCCTGGTCGGAAAGATCGAGCAGGGGGCTGTCGCGCTCGGGCGCGTCGGCTGCCGGTTGCTCTTTCTCTTCCGTTTTCTGAGCTGCCTGCTGGGCGCGTGCCATTCTGCTGTCCTTGTGTACAGGCCGTTCTGAGGGACCGGCCTTAAGATCAATCTTTTCAGGTCCCAGACGGTTGCCGCATCGCAATGCCCGGGGCCGGATAAACGTCCACGCGCCTAACCGGCGCGCTTAACGATCGGAGTGTCGTCGGCGGGTTGGTCGATCTCGGTATCCATCTGGTCCATCGACGCCTCGCGGGCGATCTGGCGTTTGATGTCGAGAAGGTGAGTCTCAGCCTCTTCCGTGCAATCCCGGTACCAAGCTTCTTCCGCTGCCTTCAGCGCGCGCCCCAAAGCGTCCTGCCGCTGATGCAAAGCAAGAATATGGTTCCAGGCGGCTTCGACATCGGTGGCGGAGGCATCTGGCTCGGCAAAACGGTCGCTGATGTGCGTAATCGTTCGCGCGACGAGGTCCACCACCTTTGCAACCCCCGATTTGCTCAATTGGGTGCCTAGAGAGGCCCTGTCAAGGGAATTCTGCCGCGCATGCACCGCTAAAATCTCGTCCCGGAGCGCGGTGAGCGGCTGCGACGAAAATTCGATGACCGCGATGGCTTCCGAGTGCTCGTCGATCAGCCAGGGATGGTTGAGCAACGTCTTCATGATCAGCGCCTCGCGCGGGAGTACGCTTTGCATGTGTCCAGCGAGTTCTGGACTGGCGTTAACCAGCTCAGGCGCATTGTTTTTCTTCGTGAAACGTCGTTCCGGACCGTTGAGGCGGGCACGGTCGCGTGCCTTCCAGTCCGGCGCCGCGACGGGGCGAGCATAAGACGCCTGTGCGATGCCACCACCTTGCCGGCCGGTAGGCAATCCCGCCATCGGGCGCGGAAATCGATTACGTCCAAGCTGATACAACCTGTCGCGGAGTTCGCGCTGATAGTGCGAACGCACGGTTGCATCCTGAATCGTACCGACCAGGGCAAAAAGACGGGCTTCGAGCGCCGCACGCTGTTCCGGCGTATCGGAGGGGGCGGCCCGAAGCTCGCGCTCCCAGAGAACGTCGACCAGCGGCCGCGCTTTCGACAACGCGTCCGACATCGCCGCCGCGCCCTGCTGACGGATGAGGTCGTCCGGATCGAGCCCGTCCGGCAGGAATGCGAAGCCGAGGCTATGGCCGGGCTTCAGCCACGGCAGCGCGACCTCGACGGCACGGTCGGCGGCCTTGCGACCGGCACTGTCGCCGTCGAAGCAAAGCGTCGGTTCCGGCGCGAAACGCCAGAGCAGCTTGACCTGATCTTCCGTCAGCGCCGTGCCCAGAGGCGCGACGGACTCGGCAAAACCGCCCTCGGCGAGCGCCACCACGTCCATGTAGCCTTCGACGACGATGACGCGGTTCTTGTCATGAGCCGCCGATCGCGCCCGCGCTGCGTTGAACAGCGTGTGCCCCTTGTGGAAGAGCGGCGTCTCAGGAGAGTTCAGATACTTCGCCGGAACGTCCTTTTCGAGCGCCCGCCCGCCGAACGCGATAACCCGCCCCTTGAGATCGAGGATCGGAAACATGACGCGATTGCGGAAGCGATCGTAGGGCTCCGGGATATCGTTGCCCGCGATCAGCATTCCGGCCGACGCCATGTCGGCGAGCGAGAATCCCTTGCCCTTGAGATGCGCCGTCAACGCCGTGCGCGAGCTTGGCGCGAATCCGAGCCGGAAGGCTTGAATGGTTTCGTGCTGAAGCCCGCGCTTTTCGATGTAGCGCCGCGCCTCCGCGCCGAGGCCCGAACGCAGGCTCTCCTCGAAAAACGCCGCTGAGGCTTCGAGCAGCCGATAAAGCCTGTCGCGCTGGTCTTCCTCGGCGACGTTGCGCTCCGGCTGCTTCGGCATCGGAACGCCCGCTTCCTGCGCGAGACGCTCGACGGCCTCCGGAAATTCGAGGCCTTCCGTCTTCATCAGGAAGGTGAAGATGTCGCCGTGCTCGCCCGAGGCGAAGCAATGGTAGAAGCCCTTCTGGTCGTTGACGAAGAAAGACGGGCTTTTCTCGGTCTTGAACGGCGACAGGCCCCTGTATTCGCGCCCGGCCTTCTTCAGCGCCACCTTGCGCCCGACGACCTGACTGACCGGCAGCCGCGCGCGGATCTCATCCAGAAAATTCGGATTGAATCGCATCGGTGCGCGGAAGCCTCGGCAAATCCCAGATTTCGTCCTGTACGACCGGATTAAGTGATTCGCCGGAGCGCGTTGCGCGGCTTGAGCAAAATGCCAGCAGGCATACCCGCTTTCCACAGCCCTGCCGGGCCAGCGAGAAAGCTCTAGCCGAGCGCGGCTTTGACGGCGGCGCTCGCCTTCTGAAAATCCATCTTCCCGGCGTACTTCGCTTTCAGCACGCCCATGACCTTGCCCATGTCCTTCGCCGAAGCAGCGCCAGCTTCCTGAATCGCCGACTGGACCGCGGCCGCGACCTCGCTCTCGTCCATCTGCTTGGGCAGATACGCCTCGATGATGGCGATCTCGGCCTGCTCGGTCTCGGCGAGGTCGGGACGGCCGCCATTGGTATACTGCTCGATGGAATCGCGACGTTGCTTCACCATCTTGGTCATGACGGCGAGGATGCCTGCGTCGTCGAGGTCTTTCTTCGCTTCGATCTCGGCAGACTGGATGGCGGCGTTGATGAGACGCAGCGTCGCGACGCGCTGTTTCTCTCCGGCTTTCATCGCCCCCTTGAGGTCGTTGCTGATCTTGGCACGCATGGTCGCCTCCTGAATTGCAAGACCGTGGTTTAGGAGGGCATGTCCGCCAGGGCAAGAGAGGCCCCCGGTGCGGCATATCTCGCGCAATTGACGGAGCAGGGACGTTCCCATAGGTTCCGGCGCAATTTCAGCCGCTAAGCGGCTTGGCGCTCCAACACCCGGATGACCGATGACTGCACCTGAACCCTGGACAGATGTGCCCCTGACCGCACGCCTCGTTTTCGACGACGGCACCGTGATCGCCGGGCGCGGTCTCGGCGCGACAGGCTCGGCCGTCGGCGAGGTGTGCTTCAACACCGCCATCACCGGCTATCAGGAAATCCTGACCGATCCGAGCTACGCCGGCCAGATCATCACCTTCACGTTCCCGCATATCGGCAACGTCGGCGCCAATTCGGAAGACACCGAAACGTCGAACCTTGCCTCGCGTTCGGGTGTGCGCGGCTGCGTTCTGCGCGCCGACATCACCGAGCCCTCGAACTATCGCTCCGCCGAAAATCTCGATGCCTGGCTGAAGACGCGCGGCATCATCGCCATCAGCGGCATCGATACGCGCGCGCTCACCGCCCGCATCCGTGAGAAGGGCATGCCGAATGCCGTCATCGCGCACGATCCGTCAGGCAATTTCGACATCGATAAACTGAAAGCCGAGGCGAAAGCCTGGCCCGGCCTTCTCGGTCTCGATCTCGTCCCCGACGTGACGAGCGGCCAGAGCTATTCCTGGGACGAGCAGCGCTGGGTGTGGAACCAGGGCTTTACCCGCAACGAAAATCCCGAGTTCCACGTCGTCGCCATCGACTACGGCTTGAAGCGCAATATTCTCCGCTGCCTCGCCTCGGCGGGTTGCAAGGTGACGGTCGTCCCTGCCACCGAGAAGGCCGAGGACGTGCTCGCCCGCAATCCCGACGGCGTCTTCCTGTCGAACGGCCCTGGAGATCCCGCGGCAACCGGCGAATACGCGGTGCCCGAAATCAAGAAGCTGGTCGACAGCGGCAAGCCCGTTTTCGGCATCTGCCTCGGCCACCAGATGCTGGGCCTCGCGCTCGGCGGCAAGACCCGCAAAATGCATCAGGGCCATCATGGCGCCAACCATCCCGTGAAGGACTTCACGACCAACAAGGTCGAGATCGTCTCGATGAACCACGGCTTCGCCGTCGATCGCGAGAGCCTGCCGAAAGGCGTCGTCGAAACGCACGTGTCGTTGTTCGACGGCTCGAATTGCGGCCTCGCGCTCGAAGGCAAGCCGGTGTTCTCGGTGCAGCATCACCCCGAGGCGTCGCCCGGCCCGCAGGACAGCCACTATCTCTTCACGCGCTTCGTCAACCTGATGCGCGAGCAGAAAGGCCAGGCCGTGCGCCGCGAGCGCTGAGCCGAAGCGACCGAGGCGGCCGAGCCATTGCCGCCCGATAAACCTTGCTGAACTTTAAGCACGCGCCACGGGCAAACTTGGCTATAAGCCAGGAAAAAACACCCGGAGGAATGATGCGCGCACTTGGTTTGGCTTGTCTCATGATTGCGGTGGCCGCCCCCGCATCCGCTGCCGATTGCAGCAAGGACGTTCTCGCGGCATTCGAGAAGCAGCGCACATCCAAGGTCTTCCGCGTCGAGTTCAGCCAGCCGTCGGCGGAAGGCGAAGTGCATATGGTTATCGACTATATGCCGCCCGATAAGATGCTGCAGACGGTGACGTCGCCTGCGATGCCCGGCGAGCAGCAGACGATGCTGATCGGCAATCGCGCCTATGCCGGATCCGGTGGGGCGTTCGAAGAGCTTCTGCCGCAATTCACGCAATCGATCATCGCGGAGTTTGCCTCAGCGGTCGGCGAGCCGAAAAACCTCGGTGATTTCGAGTGCGTCGGCAACTTGAAGCTCGACGATCAGGATTTCGTCGCGTACCGGCTTGCGGAGAAAGCCGCCGAGGGCGCGGACCCATCAACGGTCATGGCGCGTACGGTCTACGTCGATCCGGCAAGCGGCAAACCCGCCTACAACATCATCGCGGCGCTCGGCGGCAGCGCGCCTCCCGCGTTGAAAGTGAAGTATTCTTATCCGACCGATGTCGAGATCGTTGCGCCGGCAAACGCGCCCGTGCAAAAGCTTCACTAGGTTTCGCTGCGTCCGGCTTTTCTCAAGGATTTCGTCAATGCGCCGCTTTGCAAGTGCCCTTGCCGCCGTCGCCTCCTTCGTGAGCGTTGCGCAGGCGGAGCCGATCCCGCTCGGAACCGCGCCTGAAGCCGCCGAAGCGAAGACGCCGCCGAACCCGTGCAGCCAGGAAGTCGCCGCGTCGCTGCAGAAGCTGCGCAAGTCGTCCTGGTTCCGCATGACCAGCAACATGATCACCGAGAACGGTCCGTCGACGATGGAGGTCGACTACATCCTCCCCGATCGTATGCACCAGAAGGTGACAAACACCGTGACGAAGGCGTCATCGGAGATCATCCTCATCGGCCGCGAAGCGTGGTCGCGCCGCGGCGAGGGAAGCTGGACGCCGATGCCCGCGAACGTCGCCGGACAATTGCAGACGCAGGTCGAAGAGTCGGTTCTCGTCGAGCAGAAAGATATCGGCAGCTACGCGTGCAACGGCAAAACCAAAGTCGATGGACATGACGTCATGTCCTACAAGCTCGAAAGCCAGCCCGCCAAAGGCGAGTCGTTCAGAAACCAGACCTATCGCGTGTTCTACGTCGATGCCATGACCGGCCTGCCGTACAGCAACGCGCTGCTCGTTCCGGGCCGCGACGACAAGCCGATCTTCAAGACGACGTATGCGTTCCCGCTCGACCTCAAGATCGAGCCGCCGAAGGATATCGCCGCTCCGGCTCCTGCCGCTGCACCGCCAGCTTCGCCAGCGCCCGCTCCGGGTGCGGCATCCGATACCGGCAAGTAAGGCCGCTGGAACTGCGTCCAGGACCGGCGCCGGTCCTGCCCGCGCTTCGATAGCTGCTATGCCCTCTCCAAGGGTGACCTCTGCCGGCTATGCCGCTACAAGCGGCGGCCGGAGATAGATCCTCATGAGCGCGATTGAGTCATCCGTGGACGCCCGGCCGGCGGCCGCCAAGGTAACGTTCTCGATTTTGCTGGCGGTGAGCTTCTGCCATCTGCTCAACGACGTGATGCAGTCGTTGCTGCCCGCCGTTTATCCGATGCTGAAGACCAGCTACGGCCTGTCGTTCTGGCAGATCGGGCTTTTGACAACGGCGTTTCAAGGCACCGCCTCGCTGCTGCAGCCGCTCATCGGCTATTACACCGATCGCCGTCCCGTCGAATATTCGACCAGCGCCGGCATGACCTCGACGCTGCTCGGACTAGTCCTGCTGTCGTTTGCGCACGGCTACGCGATGCTGCTCATCGGAGCGATGCTGGTCGGTCTCGGATCGGCTGTATTTCATCCTGAATCATCGCGCATCGCCCGGCTGGCATCCGGCGGACGTCACGGCCTCGCGCAGTCCCTGTTTCAGGTCGGCGGCAATTTCGGAACGGCGCTCGGACCGTTGCTCGCGGCGTTTATCGTGCTGCCTTATGGGCAGTCGAGCATCGCGTGGTTCGCTGTCATTGCGCTTCTCGGCATCGCCATTCTCTGGCGCGTCAGCCAGTGGGGAAGCTCCGTTCGCGGGCGTCCAAAAGCTGGCGCCGAAGCTCCTGCAATGCCCTTTCCGCGCGATCGCACCATACTCGCGATTGCGACATTGGCCGTGCTCGTTTTCTCGAAATATATCTACATGGCGAGCCTGACGAGCTACTACACATTCTACGCGATCCATAAATTCGGCGTGTCCGTGCAGCAATCGCAGCTGATGCTGTTCGCGTTTCTCGGCGCTGTTGCCGCGGGTACGATTCTCGGCGGCCCGATCGGCGATCGCATCGGTACAAAGACGGTGATCTGGATTTCGATCCTCGGCGTTCTGCCGTTCACGCTGGCGCTGCCTTACGCCAATCTCGAGTGGACCATAGCGCTGACCATCGTCATCGGCGTCGTGCTGGCGTCGGCGTTTTCGGCGATCGTCGTCTTCGCCCAGGAACTGGTGCCAGGGCGTGTCGGCATGATCTCGGGGCTGTTCTTCGGATTCGCGTTCGGGATCGCGGGAATCGCGGCCGCCGTTCTCGGCATCGTCGCCGACGCCAAAGGCATCGACTATGTCTACCACGTCTGCTCTTATTTGCCGCTGCTCGGCCTGCTCACCTTGTTTTTGCCGTCCCTGAAGCATGCGAAAGAGGAAAGGGCGTAGTTTCTGACACAGTGTGACAGTTGCGAAACCCTATGCCGCAGTATTTTCAGGGTTCCCCCTCCGTCCGCCTTTGCCTATAAGCCCCCCTTAGCCTGAGATCAGAAACATCAATCGCCGAGCCGGCTGCGTCGCCCGCTTTCGCCTCGGCCAAACGCTTGCGCGGCATGCCCAAACGCACCGATATCAAATCCATCCTCATCATCGGCGCCGGCCCGATCGTCATCGGCCAGGCGTGCGAGTTCGATTATTCCGGCACGCAGGCCTGCAAGGCGCTGCGCGAGGAGGGGTACCGGATCATTCTGGTCAACTCCAATCCGGCGACGATCATGACGGACCCGGATCTGGCGGATGCAACTTACATCGAGCCGATCACGCCCGAAGTCGTCGCGAAAATCATCGCCAAGGAAAAGCCCGACGCGATTCTGCCGACGATGGGCGGACAGACGGCGCTCAACACCGCGCTGGCGCTTCATCAGCAGGGCATTCTGCAGCGCCACGGCGTCGAACTGATCGGCGCCAACGCGGCAGCGATCGACAAGGCCGAAGACCGCCAGCTGTTCCGTGAGGCGATGAAGACGATCGGGCTCGAGACGCCGCGCTCCAAACTCGCCCACACGCGTGAAGAAGCGGCCGATGCCCTTGAGCACGTTGGCCTGCCCGCGATCATCCGGCCCTCGTTCACGCTCGGCGGAACCGGCGGCGGCATCGCCTACAACCGCGAGGAATTCTTCGAAATCGCCGAGCGCGGGCTCGACGCCTCGCCGACGACGCAGATCCTGGTCGAGGAAAGCGTCCTCGGCTGGAAGGAATTCGAGATGGAGGTCGTCCGCGACAAGGCGGACAACTGCATCATCATCTGCTCGATCGAGAACGTCGATCCGATGGGCGTGCACACCGGCGACTCGATCACGGTCGCGCCGGCGCTGACGCTGACCGACAAAGAATACCAGATCATGCGCGATGCCTCGATCGCGGTGCTGCGCGAGATCGGCGTCGAAACCGGCGGCTCGAACGTCCAGTTCGCGGTCAATCCCGCAGACGGCCGCCTCGTCGTCATCGAGATGAACCCGCGCGTCTCGCGTTCGTCCGCGCTCGCCTCGAAAGCCACCGGCTTCCCGATCGCCAAGGTCGCGGCCAAGCTCGCCGTCGGCTACACGCTCGACGAAATCCAGAACGACATCACGGGCGGTGCGACGCCGGCATCTTTCGAGCCGACGATCGACTACGTCGTGACCAAGATCCCGCGCTTCGCGTTCGAGAAATTCCCCGGCTCCGACACGTCGCTGACGACGTCGATGAAGTCGGTCGGCGAAGCGATGGCCATCGGGCGCACGTTCCGCGAAAGCATGCAGAAAGCATTGCGATCGATGGAAACGGGCCTCACCGGCTTCGACGATATCCATCTCGACGGCATCGGGCAGGGCGACGACAAGAACGTCGTGCGCGCCGCCGTCTCGCGGCCGACCTTCGACCGCATCTTGAAAGTCGCGCAGGCGTTCCGCCTCGGCTTCTCGCAGGAAGAGGTCCACCAGTACAGCAAGATCGATCCCTGGTTCCTCGCCGAGATCAAAGGCGTCATCGATACGGAAGCGCGCGTCATCGCGCACGGCCTGCCGAAGACGGCGACGCAGCTTCGCGCGCTCAAGGCGCAGGGCTTCTCGGACGCGCGTCTGGCGCACCTCGCGAAGGTGAGCGAAGCCGACGTTCGGCGCGCGCGCCACGATCTCGGCGTGACGCCGGTCTTCAAGCGCATCGACACGTGCGCGGCGGAATTCGCGTCGCCGACCGCCTACATGTATTCGACCTACGAAACTGGCCTCAGCGGCGATCCCGTCTGCGAAGCCGATCCTTCTGACAAAGAAAAGATCGTCATTCTCGGCGGCGGACCGAACCGCATTGGCCAGGGCATCGAGTTCGATTACTGCTGCTGCCACGCCTGCTTTGCGCTGACGGCGGCCGGCTTTGAGACGATCATGGTCAACTGCAACCCGGAAACCGTCTCGACCGACTACGACACCTCCGACCGCCTGTTCTTTGAGCCGTTGACCGCCGAAGACGTGCTCGAAATCATCCGCGTCGAAAGCAGCAAGGGCAAGCTCAAGGGCGTCATCGTCCAGTTCGGCGGCCAGACCCCGCTGAAGCTCGCGAGCGCACTGGAAGAAGCCGGTGTTCCGATCCTCGGCACATCGCCGGATGCGATCGATCTCGCCGAAGACCGCGATCGCTTCAAGGCGCTCATCGAAAAGCTCAATCTCAAGCAGCCGAAAAGCGGCATCGCCAAAACGCCGGGCGAGGCGCGCGCCGTCGCCGAAACGATCGGCTATCCGGTCGTCATTCGTCCGTCGTATGTCCTCGGCGGCCGCGCGATGGAAATCGTCCACGACGGCAGCGAGGTCGATCGCTACGTCACGCGCCTATCCGCGACGCTCGACCGTCCGTCCGAACTCGTCGTGTCCGAGAGGCGCCCGCTTCTGATCGACAGCTATCTGACCGACGCGGTCGAAGTCGACGTCGATTGCCTTTCTGACGGCAAGGATACCTTCGTCGCCGGCATCATGGAGCACATCGAGGAAGCCGGCATTCACTCGGGCGACAGCGCCTGCTCATTGCCGCCGCACTCGCTCTCGGCCGACATCATCACCGAACTCGAACGGCAAGCGCGTGAGCTTGCCCTCGCGCTCGGCGTCGTCGGCCTGATGAACATTCAGTTCGCGATCAAGGACGGCGAGGTCTTCATTCTCGAAGTCAATCCGCGCGCCTCGCGAACGGTGCCGTTCGTCGCCAAGGTCATCGGGCTGCCGATCGCCTCGATTGCGTCGCAGATCATGGCGGGCAAGCCGCTCGCGAGCTTCAAGCTGACGAAGCCGGTCTACAAGCACATCGCCGTCAAGGAAGCCGTATTCCCGTTCGCACGCTTCCTCGGCGTCGATCCGATCCTCGGACCGGAAATGCGCTCGACCGGCGAGGTCATGGGCATCGACCACGATTTCGCGATGGCCTTCGGCAAGAGCCAGCTCGGCGCCGGACAGACGCTGCCCTCGGGCGGCACGGTGTTCGTGTCCGTCAAGGAAAGCGACAAGGCGCGGATCGTCGGCCCGGTGAAGGAACTCGAAGCGATGGGCTTCAAGGTCGTCGCCACCCGCGGCACGAAACGGTTCCTGGAAGCGAACGGAATTCAGTGCGAAAGCATCAACAAGGTTCTGGAAGGCCGCCCGCATATCGTCGACGCGATCAAAAACGGCGATATCCACCTTGTTTTTAATACAACCGAAGGTTCCAAGGCGCTGAGCGACAGCAAGGACATCCGGCGCACGGCCTTGCTTCACCACATCCCCTATTATACAACATTGTCAGGGGCAGTGGCTGTCACACGAGCCATCAGGGCGTTGAATTCCGATACGCTTCAAGTGGCGCCGCTGCAGGCTTTTGCGCATCATTGAGCCGTTCGCAATGCAGGTGATCTGAACGCTTTTGAATAGCGCGTGCCAGCACAGCCACTTTTCTATTCATTAAAGCGCGAGTTTAACTGGGTCGGAGCCGGCGCTCCGCGAGTAGAGACCGTTCGAGACGTGGAGAAGATGATGGAACGGGTGCCGATGACCATCGAGGGATACAAGAACCTCGAAACGGAGCTGCAGCGGCTGAAAGCTGTCGAGCGCCCGCGTATCATCGCTGCGATCTCGGAAGCGCGCGCCCACGGCGACCTTTCGGAAAACGCGGAATACCATGCTGCCAAGGAACAGCAGGGCCTGAACGAAGCCCGCGTCGCTGAGCTTGAGGACAAGATCAATCGCGCCGAGGTCATCGACACGTCGAAGCTCTCTGGTGACACGGTCAAGTTCGGCGCGACGGTCACGCTTCAGGACGAAGATTCCGAAGACAAGGTGACGTACACCATCGTCGGCGACACCGAAGCCGACCTGAAGAACGGCAAGATCTCGATCTCGTCGCCGATCGCGCGCGCGTTGATCGGCAAGACGAAAGGCGAGAGCGTCGACGTCACGACGCCGAAGGGCACGCGGACCCTCGAAGTTCTGAAAGTCGCCTGGAAGTAACTCGGGCGCCGCGCTCTAGCCCGCATCGGCGTTAATCGCTATCGCCGTCGAAGTAGGCGCGTGCCGCGTCGCATTCGCGCTGTGAAGGCAGGAGATCGAACACTCTGTCGTCGCCTTCGGTGCCGCTGAGTTCGACTGTATCCGCCGTGCCTTCGAGCGCTAGCCCGGTTTCGCCCGTTTTTAGTCTCAGGCCGCCGTCGCCGATCGGGCTTAGGCGGAAGATGCCGCCGTCTGCCTCGAGAAAGCAGTCGAAACCCTGATCGCTCGCCTTGCAGCTTGCAGCCTGTCCGTACCACTCATCTTTGATGGAAAGCATGAGCGCGAAGCCGAGCTGGAAGCGATCGGCAGAATTCGGCGAGCCGTCCGAATTCGTTTTGGCGAGGTCGACCTCGATGCTGCGCACGCGCTGCGCCGGGTGCGTTTTGAGATGCGCTTCGCCGTAGGTTGCCGCGAAACACGGCCGCCCGGCGAGCACGTTCGAGAAATAACGATCGTAGAGATCGCTCGACGTCGCCGACGCGTTGCTCGCCACACCGAGTGACAGCAAACCGGCGAGAAGCATGAAGCGCATGAGTGTCGGATTGCTCATAAGGCCCTGCATGCGTCCTCGACTTCGTTCGTGCGTCAGGTCTCTTCCGGTCCAGTCACAGCAATCGGAACGCCAGGCTCGCGCTTGGTTCGTCGAATGGTCAGGAACGTCTTGACGCTCGCGACGTTCGGCGCCGACGTCAGCGCATCGAGCACGAAGTTCTGAAATTCGGGCAGATCGCGCGCGATGCATTTCAGCATAAAATCGCTTTCGCCGGAAAGCATGTAGGCCTCCCGGACGAGGGGCCAGCCGAGAACGCGATTTTCGAAAGCGCGGAGATCGGACTCGGCCTGATTGTGCAGGCGGACCATGGCAAACGCTGTCAAAGCATATCCGAGCGCGACCTCGTCGATCAGCGCCGTGTATCCTGAAATCAGCCCGGCTTCCTCGAGCGCACGAACCCGGCGCAGGCACGGCGGCGCGGAAAGCCCAATCCGGTTGGCGAGCGCGATGTTCGTCATTCGGCCGTCGGCCTGCAGCTCTTTGAGGATTCGCCAGTCGGTCGCGTCGAGTTCTATCGCCATTAACAATCGTTCCAGGCAGCGCGAGTGTAATATCAGGAACGCTGCTCCGCCGCACCACGTTTCGTTTGTTTCGTTAGCGCGCCTGCTTCGGGGCTCGACACCCGACGCCGAAGAGATGAAAACATCGCCGCATGACCGCTTCCTCGCTCGACGCTCACCCCCTCGCAGGCCAGACGGCCTGGATCATTTCCGACGGCAAGGCTGGGCACGAGGCTCAGTGTTTTGGCGTCGTCGAGGCGCTGGGTCTGAAGGCCGAGGTGAAGCGCGTCGCGCCGAGCGGCGTCTTCAAGTGGATGGCGCCCTGGGGCCCTGTCGCGCCCCGTGAACGCTTCGGGCAGCCGGGCGCGCAGTTTGCTCCGCCCTGGCCTGTCATCGCGTTTGCGACGGGCCGCACGACGATCCCTTATCTGCGCGCGCTTCGCCGGCTGGCAGGCTTTAAGACGTACACGGTCATTCTCATGGACCCGCGAACAGGACCGGCGAGCGCCGACCTGATCTGGGTTCCAGAGCATGACCGTTTGCGCGGATTGAATGTCATCACGACGCTCACCGCCCCGCATCGTTATTCGCCGCAACGGCTCGAAGCCCTGCGCGCGCACATGCCGGCGGCAATCGCCGCGCTGCCGCAGCCACGCGTCGCCTGCCTGATCGGCGGACCGAACGGCGATTACACCTACAGCGACGACGACCAGTCGCGGCTCGTCGCATGTCTCAAGGATTTCGCGTACCGCGGCTTCGGTCTGATGATCACGACATCGCGGCGGACACCGGAGAAACTCGCGGCGGGTATCAAGGACGCCGTGCGCGATACGAATGCGCTGTTCTGGGCCGGCGGCGAAAACAATCCCTATCCGGATTTTCTCGCCCACGCCGATATGTTTCTCATCACCGCCGACAGCGTCAGCATGACGTGCGAGGCTGCCGCGACCGGGCGACCGATTTATGTTTTTTCGCCCTCCGGCGGTGGCGCGAAGTTCGATCGCTTCCATAAAGCGCTCGCCGAACACGGCGTCACGCGGCCGCCTCCGAGCCCCGGAAGCGAAATCGCAACCTGGAGCTATAAGCCGCTTCACTCCGCCGATGTGATCGCATCCGAGATTGAGCACCGCTGGAAGAAACGCGCCAAAATGCTCCCCGGACTCGTTTCCGCGCCGCCGCGCTAAACCCGCCGGCATGCGGCCCTCTGAGCAGGTTGAAACGCGAGCCCAATGATAAATATTTGAGCAATGCGCAGCGATCGGCTAGAACGCGCGCCTAATCCCTTAAACGTCTTACGCAGAGGCGCCGACGATGGCCGCACACCAGTACGTCTACCATATGCACAAGCTCTCCAAGGCCTATCCCGGCGGAAAGCAGGTGCTGAAGGACATTTCGCTGTCGTTCCTGCCCGGTGCGAAGATCGGCGTCGTCGGTTTGAACGGCGCGGGCAAATCGACCCTGCTTAAAATCATGGCTGGCCGCATCGACGACTATATCGGCGAAGCCTGGGCGGCCGACGGCATCAAGGTCGGATATCTTCCGCAGGAGCCCGAGCTCGATCCGGAGAAGGACGTTCTCGGCAACGCGATGGAAGGCGTCGCGGAAAAGAAAGCAATTCTAGATCGCTACAACGAGATCGCCGCCAACTATTCCGACGAAACCGCCGATGAAATGACGGCGCTGCAGGACCAGATCGACGCGCAGAACCTTTGGGATCTCGATGCGCAAGTCGAGCAGGCGCTCGACGCGTTGCGTTCGCCGCCGGGAGACGCGGACGTGACGAAGCTCTCGGGCGGCGAGAAGCGCCGCGTGGCGCTGACACGTTTGCTGCTCTCCAAGCCCGACATTCTGCTGCTCGACGAGCCGACCAACCATCTCGATGCCGAAAGCGTCGCCTGGCTCGAACGCTATCTGAAGGAATACGCGGGCTGCGTGATCCTCGTGACGCACGATCGCTACTTCCTCGACAACATCACGGAGTGGACGCTGGAACTCGATCGCGGCCAGGGTGTGCCGTGGAAGGGCAACTACTCGGGCTGGCTCGAACAGAAGGCCAAGCGCGAAGCCGTCGAGAAGGCGCAGGAGGAGGGCAAGCAGAAGACGCTCTCGCGCGAACTCGAATGGATCCGCTCCTCGCCGAAAGCCCGTCAGGCCAAGTCGAAGGCGCGTATCACCGCCTATGAAAAACTCGCCGACGAAGCCGGACGCGAAGAGAACGGCCGCGCCAGCATCCAGATCGCGACCGGTCCGCGTCTCGGCGGCGTCGTGATCGAAGCCGACGGACTGAGCAAAGGTTTCGGCGACCGCCTGCTGATCGACAATCTCTCGTTTAAGCTGCCGCCCGGCGGCATCGTCGGCGTCATCGGCCCGAATGGCGCCGGCAAGACGACGCTGTTCAAGATGCTCACCGGCGCCGAGCAACCCGACAGCGGATCTATCCGTCTCGGCGACACCGTGAAGATCGCCTACGTCGACCAGTCGCGCGCGCATCTCGATGACAAGAAAACCGTCTGGGAGGAAATCTCCGGCGGCCTCGATCAGATGCTGCTCGGCGGCAAGAAGGAAGTGCCGTCACGCGCCTATTGCGGCTGGTTCAACTTCAAGGGTGCCGACCAGCAGAAGAAGGTCGGATTGCTGTCGGGCGGCGAGCGCAACCGCGTGCACCTCGCAAAACTCCTGAAGGAGGGCGGCAACCTGTTGCTGCTCGACGAACCGACCAACGACCTCGACACCGAAACGCTCGGCGCGCTCGAAGCGGCGCTCGAAGATTTCCCCGGCTGCGCCGTCGTCATCTCGCACGATCGCTTCTTCCTCGATCGTTTGGCAACGCACATTCTGGCCTTCGAAGGCGACAGCCACGTCGAATGGTTCGAAGGCAACTTCGCCGACTACGAGGAAGACAAGAAGCGCCGCCTGGGCGACGAGGCCGTCGAGCCTCATCGCATCAAGTTCAAGCGTTTCGAGCGGTAACTGCGCGCCGGCGGCCGGCTCCGCGTAGCGGAGTCGCCGGCGCAAAGGGAAGAGCGCCTCATCGCATCAAGTTCAAGCGTTTCGAGCGGTAACTGCGCGCCGGCGGCCGGCTCCGCGTAGCGGAGTCGCCGGCGCAAAGGGACGAGCGCCTCATCGCATCAAGTTCAAACGCTTTGAGCGCTGATCCGTAAACCGGCTGCCGGTCAGTACATCTGCACCGGCAGCACGCCGCCCGGCCCGACCATCAGGCCCCAGATTTCGTCGGCTGCGACCTCGACGGTATCGTTGGCCATCGGAGCTTTCGAGCCCTTCAAGCTGTAGGCGTGCTTGCCCGGAGCGAGTTCGAGCGTGGGGCCGTCAGGAGCTTTGCTCCCCGCGCCACCCGGAATCTTGATCGTCTTTCCGGCGATGACAAGCGTCGCGGGCGTTTCGAGAATATTGCCGAATAGAATTTTCGTCTGGCCGGGTTTCGGCATCAGTCCGGATTTCTTCGCGGCCTCCGTCTGCCGGATCGACAGCTGAGCCGTCGTCTCGCCGCTTGCACGGCCGAGCGTCAGGACGGCCGGACCTTCGGGCATCGTATAATAAAGCACGACCTCGTCGGGCTTGATGATCGCCTTGGAGGTATCCTCGGTCCAGCCTCGCTTACCGAGTTCGGCGCGATAGAATTCGAGAACGGACGTGAGCTTCGCTGGCACACTTGCATTGGCGCTATATCGGAACAGCGACTTTTCACTCCCGCTCAGCGAGTGCGGCTTCGGCACCGGCAGTCCGCCCGCTTCGTCGGCTTCGAGCGCCTGCGCCGTGTCGTTGCCGGATGAAGTCTCCGAAGTGGAGGCCTCTGGCGCAGCCGCTTCCTCTTTCTGCAAAGCCGAGCCCGCGCCTGTCACATTGACCGACGTTCCCATCTTCATGATGGTGAGCGAAACCTCCTGCTCGCCTTTGTGAAATTCAAGCGCAACCATGTTTGGTTGGTTGATGACTGTCTTGCGCTCGCTCCAGCCGAGCGCCGGCATCTCGGAGCGATAGAATGCGACGATCTCGGCAACGCTGGATGAACTGTTGTAATCGAGACGTCCGGCGCTTCCATCGAAATCGAGACCGTCAGCCGTCGAAGGCACGGGGATTGGTGCTGAGTTGCCCGCAAGGGCCGTCAGCTTCGACTGCGGTTGCGATGCCTGAGCGGCGCGTGCATCGGCTGGCGGCTGAGGTGCGGTGACGCCTGCAAGAGCGTCTTTCGTCGCCTTCTTCGCTTGCTCCATAATGTCGATCGCCAGCGCATCCATGGCGTCGCTGAGCTTGTCATGCGCCGTCGGCGTGGACGGCTGCGGAGCCGGCTCCGGCTTGTCTTCGGGTACTTCTTTAGCCGCGAAAAGGATTTGCGGCGGAATGCTCTCGAGGTTGACGGCCGTCTTGCCGTCGTCGCCCTTTTGCAGCGTCAGGATGAGCGGCTTTTGATTGTCTTGAACGTAGTAGGAGAAAAGACCTTTCTCGGTTTTCTTGTCGGCATATGCGGCTTTGGCCGAGTCCTCCTTTGACCACGGGGACCAGCCGCGTGCGATCAACTCCGTTCTGAAAAAATCGGACGTGGCGTCGACTGTGTCCGGCGTCGTGCATTTGAGATGCGGACGATCGGCATCGAATTTGATTTCGGTCGCGTTTTTCGGGAACGGCAGGTCGTGCGCCAGAGGCACGCCGGAATACGTGACGCTGGTCGCATTGTTCTGCGCGGGCGCCGCATTGATGAAAACCGAAAGCCCCTGCGCGCCTTTCTTGAGAGACGCGAGCACCATGTCGGGATTTGCCTGCTCGCTCGCAGAGACGCGGCCGTATTGCTGCCAGCCATCGGAGCTCAAGACCTTGAGCGTCTCGGCGGCCGTGTCGGCGACGGACGACGGCGCGGTGAAAATCGTCGACAGCGGACTGGCGTAGATTTCCTTGCCGCCGGATACGCGCGGCAGCTTGCTGGTATCGAGCGCCTCGTCCGCCCATCCGGACGGAGCCGGTAAAAGCATCGCCATTCCGACAATTGCGAATACTGCGGCCGCATAGCGGCTCATTCTCGGCGTCATGAATTTCTCTCCCGGCTGCGCGGAGTTTCATCGCGTGCGGGAACTTGGGTAATGGACTCAACCGACATTAGCCAAGTGGGGATCGGCGGTTTGGATAAACCGACATGAAAAAAGCCGCGCTTTCGAGAAAGCGCGGCTTGAAAAACAGGCAGTGCAGGGAGCTTAGCCGTTGCTTTTGTCGACGATCGGCAACTGCTTGGCTTCCTCCGAACTGATCGACAGCTTCACGCCGTCGGAAACCTCGGTGATCTTGTCGCCGCCAATGGCATAGACCTGAGCGTTCATGCCAGCAGGCGTTCCGGCCGTAACCAGGATCTCCTGCACCTTGCCGGAGGTATCCGACTTCACGCCGTTGATCTCGCCGATCTTCGCGCCGTCCGAGCCGAGAACGGCCTGGCCGATTTTGAGCTGGCTGGCTTCGATGGTCGAACTCGCAGCGCCCGCCGACTCCGGAGCGGCCGGTGCGGTTTCAGCTGCCGGAGCTTCCGGGGCCGGTTCCTGAGCAGCGCCTTCGGGAGCAGGGGCCTCGGTGGCGTCGGCCGGAGCAGCGGGAGCCTCGGGCTCCGGCGCTGGCGCCGCGGCGTCGCCGCCTTCCGCTGCCGGGGCGCTCTGGCCGTCAGCGCCCGCCTCAGGCGTCTGCGCCTGCGCGGTTTCCTCGTTAGCGGAAAGGGTCTGTTCCGCCTGCTCAGCGTCGGCCGGCTCGGCCTGCTGCGCGAGAACGATCCTGTCGTTCGTCGCGGAATATCCCGGTGAAGTTCCGAGCACCAGCATGGCGGCAGCAAATGAAGCGCTCGCCAGAGAATACGTTTTCGCCGAGAACAAGACGGCCTCCTTACCTGCTCCGCGGCTTGCTTCCATGTTGCAAGCCGCTTCAACCCGACCGGCATCCCATGTGCCGGACATTACACGCCGATAGCATCGCTAGCGCCCGCAGGCGAACAGCGGTGTCAATGAGATAACCGCGAATGGGAACGTAGGCGCGGACATGCGTGCCGCCATCGACACGCTGCGCGCACCCGATCCACATAAGAGCCAATGCGAGCGAGATTAAGAGGCGCGCCGTGTACGGCGAAAAATATCCTCGATGCGTGCACAAAAAGCACAAACCGGCAGGCATCGTCTGCCCGCCGGTTATGCAGTTTGAAGGATTTCGTCGCGCTTAGCGGCTGAGAGCCAGCACCAGCGCACGGGGATTGTTGCCGTTCTCGGTGATGTATTTCTGGAAAATATCGTCGAGGAACGACGTCATCCAGAAGCCGACGACCTGCGCGTCGCGCACCTTGTACCCGGAGCCCGACTTCATCACGAGCCAGCGGATATCGTAGGTCAGACCCGAGCGCAGCGTGATGCGTGCGTCGACGTTCGTACCGCCAGCGTCGCCAGGACCCTGGCCGACGACGACCGCGCTCGCCACCGGATATTCCGGAGCCGTCTTCGCCGCATATTTGGCGATGAAGTTGATCATGCCGTTGTAATAGCTCGGACGCTCGGCCTTCGGCAGCGTGCGCGCATGAGGTCCAAGCGCCGTCAAACCGATGTTGGGCACGTCCATGTGCTTGCGCAGAACATCGCTGAAGGCCACGACGCCGCCGGTGCGTTGCGCAGCCAGCAGTTCGTTTTGAACGCCCTGCATATAGGCTGCGGGCGATTCCGCGCGTGCATTCGTTGTCGTCAGCGCCGCGACGCAGACCATCATGGCAATTAGCCAGCAGGCGGAGCGCGTCCGCGTCCAAATTGTCATCTGCGTGTCTAACCCTCGCATAGTCGCCCCTTACCAGTTCTCTCTTCTCAAGTCAGCCCGAAAGGGATGTGCCGCTATCTGTCTGCTCGCACAAACCAGACCTACCGCGGTAGAGAAGCAACAATCTCGTCAAAACGATGCCCGATTACGCTCCGGCCGGTGCAAGATCAGCGTCGAATTTGTGGCCGCCCGATGGCCCGCTCACTCCTGTCGCTGCATCCGGCCGTAGCAAAGGCAGCCCAAGGATGCGGCAAAGCTCGAGAATTTCGCCCTGTCCGACCTGTTCCGCCGTCGCCAGCGTGACGCTGCGGCTCGCATCGGGATGGACCAGAACGACGTCGCGCACGACGCTGGAAAGCGATGTCCGGATTTTTACCGAAACGCCGATATAGGTCGAAAGCGGCATCCGCCAGCCCTGCGTCGAGAACGGCGTTCTGTCGACGACCATGACGTCGCCATTGCGAATATCGATGATGCGGTCGGACGCCATGGCGATGACGATGTTGCGCAGCGGCCAACAGACGAGGGCCGCCCAGAATACGAGCGCGATCGCAAGCTCGACGGCCGCGATCGGATTGGCCACAAGCACGGCGCGGAGGTCAGGCGACGCGACGGCGTACACGGCGAGACCGACTTGCGGGACGACGATCAGCGCCGCAAGCGTTGCCATCAAAAGCAAGCCCGGCAGCTTCGCGATCTTGGGCTCGCTGCGCCTCAGAGTGATCGGTAGCTGGTACATCGCGCCAGAAATCACAACGAACTCAGAAGATTGTTGCTGCATCTACATCACCGCTTCCACGCCGCCCGGCGCTTGGGGAACGGTATCTGGACGCTTGCTAAAACGTGGTTAAGGACTGTCCGAGGTTTTGGTAGGACCAAAGGGGGCTTGACACATAAACATATGTTTATATGTTTACCGCCATGCCGACGGCGGAACTCAAAACATCGGATCTCGTGACAGCGCTGAAAGCAGCGGCTGAGCCGACGCGCCTGCGCATTCTTCTGCTGCTCGCGGGCGGGGAGCTGAACGTAAAGGATCTGACCCTGGTCCTCGGGCAAAGCCAGCCGCGCATCAGCCGGCATCTGAAGCTGCTGTTCGAAGCCGGCCTGATCGAACGCTTCCGCGAGGGCAGTTGGGTCTATTTCCACATTTCGGACCGCCAGCCCGGCGGCCGCTTGGCATTACGCCTCGTGGCCGACGTCGACCCGTTCGAGGCGGCGGTTCGCCTCGATCGCGAACGGGCCGATGCTTTGAAGCGCGAGCGCGAAGCGTCCGCCCAGGCCTTCTTCGAAAAGCACGCTGCCGATTGGGACCGCATCCGCACGCTGCACGTCGCGGAACGGGAAGTCGAAGCCGCGATGCGCGAAGCGATGGGCAGCGGACCGTTCCGCTTCCTGCTTGATCTCGGAACGGGCACCGGCCGCACGCTTGAACTGTTTTCCGATCGCTTCGAACGCGGGCTCGGCATCGACGTCAATCAGGCGATGTTGGCGTACGCGCGCGCCAAGCTGAACACGGATGGCTGTACGCGCGCGCAAGTCCGGCACGGCGACATCTATGCGCTGTCGATCGCCGACCGCCAGGCCGACGCCATCGTGATGCATCAGATCCTGCACTTTCTGTCCGATCCATCGCTCGCGATCCGCGAGGCGGCACGCGTTCTGGCGCCCGGCGGCAAGCTGCTGATCGTCGATTTCGCGCCGCACGAACTGGAATTTCTGCGCACGGAAGAAGCGCACGAGCGTCTTGGCTTTTCGCACGACCAGATCAGCGGCTGGCTGAAGGATGCCGGTCTCGTTCCGCGCATGGTGCGGGATCTGACTCGCAAGCCGGGCGGCAGCGAGGACATTTTGACGGTTACGCTTTGGCTTGCCGAGCGGCCGGGGGACTTCAAAGGCAATACGAACAGAGATGCCGCGGCCACCGGCACTCTTGAGGAGGCTCGGTGATGGCTCAGGGCAACGAACGCAAAAGCAAGCTTCTCGGCTCCGGCGACATCGTCGTGAGCTTCGAATTCTTTCCTCCGAAGACGGAGAAGATGGACGAGACGCTGTGGTCGTCGATCTCGCGTCTTGCGCCGCTGCGCCCCGAGTTCGTGTCTGTCACCTACGGAGCAGGCGGTTCGACGCGCGAACGCACGCACGCGACCGTCACCCGTCTTCTGCGCGAAACCGATCTGAAGCCTGCCGCGCATCTGACGTGCGTCGATGCCTCGAAGGAAGAGGTCGACGCCGTTGCGAGAGCATACTGGGACGCGGGCGTTCGCCATATCGTGGCGTTGCGCGGCGATCCGGCTCAGGGCGCAGGCACGAAGTACGAACCTCATCCGGGCGGATATACGAACGCCGCCGATCTCGTTTCCGGTCTGAAGAAGATCGCGAACTTCGAGATTTCGGTTGCGGGTTATCCGGAGACGCATCCGGAAAGCCCGTCGGTCGAAGCCGATATCGAAAATCTGAAAGCCAAGGTCGACGCCGGCGCCGATCGCATCATCACGCAGTTCGGTTTCGACAATGCGCATTTCCTGCGCTATCTCGAACGCGCACGTGCCGCAGGAATCTGGGTGCCGATCTCGCCGGGCATCGTGCCGATCCACAATTTCAAGCAGGTGTCGGGCTTCGCAAAACGCGCTGGCGCCACGGTGCCGTCATGGCTGGCGCGCCGTTTCGAAGGCCTGGAAGACGACCCGGCGACGACGCACCTGGTGGCGGCGGCGGCAGCGACCGAGCAGGTGATGGACCTCGTCGACGAAGGCATCAAGAAATTCCACTTCTACACATTGAACCGCGCCGACCTCGTTTACGCCATCTGCCACCTGCTGGGCTTGAGGTCTGCGAGAACGGATGCCAGCGCCAACGCGGCGTAACCGAATACACTGAATGCGAGGCATGAGATGAGACGTAAGCCGAGTTGGGCAGCGCTGGAAAAGGCCGCGAGCGAACGCATCCTGATCATCGACGGCGCGATGGGTACGATGATTCAACGCCACAAGCTCGGCGAAGAACACTATCGCGGCGAGCGCTTCGCGGACCATTCCAAGGACGTCAAAGGCAACAACGATCTGCTCGTCCTGACGCAGCCGAAGGTCATCGAAGGCATTCACGCCGAATATCTCGACGCCGGCGCGGACATCATCGAGACGAACACGTTCAACGCGCAGCGCATCTCGCTCGCCGACTATCACATGGACGAGCTCGGCTATGAGATCAACGTCGCGGCCGCGAAGCTCGCACGCAGCGCCGCCGACGCCGCGACCGCCAGGACGCCGGAGAAACCACGCTTCGTTGCCGGAGCCGTCGGCCCGACCAATCGTACGGCGTCGATTTCCCCGCAAGTCAACGATCCCGGTTTTCGCAACGTCAACTTCGACGAACTGCGCGAGGCGTACAAAGAGCAGGTGCGCGGATTGATCGACGGCGGCGCCGACATCATTCTGATCGAAACGATCTTCGACACCTTGAACGCCAAGGCCGCGGGCTTCGCGACGCTCGAGGTGTTCGAGGAAAAAGATCTCGAGCTGCCCATCATGATTTCGGGCACGATCACCGATCGCTCGGGACGCACGCTGTCGGGCCAGACGGCGGAAGCCTTCTGGTATTCGATGCGGCACTTGAAGCCGTTTTCGATTGGCTTGAATTGCGCACTCGGTGCCGAGTTGATGCGCCCCTACATCGCCGAGCTTTGCCACGTCGCCGATGTTCGCATCTCGGCCTATCCGAACGCCGGATTGCCGAACGCGATGGGCGAATACGACGAAACGCCGGATGAAATGGCGTGCAAGGTCGAACCCTGGCTTGCCGACGGACTGATCAACGTCATCGGCGGTTGCTGCGGCTCGACGCCCGATCACATCTCGCACATCGCCAGCCACGCAAAGAACTACAAGCCGCGGACGCCGACGAAACTGGAACCGCGCCTGCGCCTCTCCGGCCTCGAACCTTTCGTCCACGGGTGAAATCAAAAAAATGACAGCAGGAAATGCCGCGCAATTGTTCATCAACGTCGGTGAGCGAACGAACGTCACGGGGTCGGCGAAGTTTCGCAAGCTGATCGAGCAAAACGACTATGCGGGTGCGCTGACCGTCGCGCGCCAGCAGGTCGAAGCGGGCGCGCAGATCATCGACGTCAACATGGACGAGGGCCTGCTCGATTCCGAGAAGGCGATGACCACGTTCATGAACATGATCGCGTCGGAGCCCGACATCTCGCGCGTGCCGGTCATGATCGACAGTTCGAAATGGAGCGTCATCGAGGCGGGCCTGAAGTGCGTGCAGGGCAAGGCGATCGTCAACTCGATCAGCATGAAGGAAGGCGAGGGGCCGTTCCTCGAACAGGCGCGCAAGGTTCTGCGCTACGGCGCGGCCGTCGTCGTCATGGCCTTCGACGAGGTCGGCCAGGCCGACACGATCGAACGCAAGGTCTCGATCTGTGAGCGCGCCTACAAGCTGCTGACGGAGAAAGTCGGCTTTCCGCCCGAAGACATCATTTTCGATCCGAATATTTTCGCCGTCGCGACCGGCATCGAGGAGCATAGCGGCTACGGCATCGCCTTCATCGAGGCGGCGCGTCAGATCAAAGAAAAGATGCCGCTCGTGCATATTTCTGGCGGCGTCTCGAACCTGTCGTTCGCGTTTCGCGGCAACGAGCCGGTGCGCCAGGCGATGCACTCGGTGTTTCTCTACTATGCCATTCAGGCCGGCATGGACATGGGCATCGTCAACGCCGGTCAGCTGACGGTTTACGACGACATCCCGGTTGAACTGCGCGATCTCTGCGAAGACGTGATCTTCAACAAGCGCCCCGACGCAACGGATCGCCTTCTCGACGCCGCGCCGAAATTCAAGGGCGAGGGCGGCGCGAAAGCCAAGGAGAAGGATCTCACCTGGCGCGAAGGCACGGTCGAGCAGCGGCTCTCCCACGCGCTCGTCCACGGCATCACGGAATTCATCGAGGTCGATACCGAGGAAGCGCGCGCCAAAGCCGAAAAGCCGCTGCACGTGATCGAAGGTCCGCTGATGGCGGGTATGAATATCGTCGGCGATCTCTTCGGCGCCGGAAAGATGTTCCTGCCGCAGGTCGTCAAGTCGGCGCGCGTGATGAAGCAGGCCGTCGCGTATCTGCAGCCTTATCTTGAAGCGGAAAAGATCGCCTCAGGCGTCGATCAGATGCCGTCAGCCGGCAAGATCCTGATGGCGACGGTGAAGGGCGACGTCCACGACATCGGCAAGAACATCGTCGGCGTCGTGCTCCAGTGCAACAACTACGAGGTGATCGATCTCGGCGTGATGGTTCCCGCCGCGAAGATTCTCGAAACTGCAAAAAAAGAGAAGGTCGACATGATCGGCCTCTCGGGCCTCATCACGCCGTCGCTCGATGAAATGTGCTTCGTCGCCGCCGAGATGGAGCGCGAAGGCTTCGCGTGCCCGCTGCTGATCGGCGGCGCAACGACGAGCAAGGTGCACACCGCCGTCAAGGTCAGCCCGAACTATCAAAAGGGTCAGGCGGTCTACGTGCTCGATGCCAGCCGCGCCGTCGGCGTCGTCTCGAACCTGCTTTCGGAAACCGAAAAAGAGCCGTTCGTCCAGAACATCAAAACCGAATATGCGAAGGTGCGCGAAAATCACCTTGCGCATGAAGCGCGCAAACAGCGCATCACGATCGAAGCCGCGCGCGCCAACAAGTTCAAGATCGATTGGAATGCGTTCAAGCCGGTGAAGCCGAGCTTTCTCGGCGTCCGCGCGTTCCAGAACTACAACCTCGCATCTCTCGTGCCGTACATCGATTGGACTCCGTTCTTCCAGGCTTGGGAGCTTGCGGGCCGCTATCCGCAAATTCTGACCGATAACAAGGTTGGAGCCGAGGCGAAGAAGCTCTTCGACGATGCGCAGGTTCTGTTGAAACGGCTGGTCGAGGAGAAATGGGTGACGGCGTCTGCCGTCGTCGGCTTCTGGCCCGCGAACAGCATCGGCGACGATATCGTGGTGTATACGGACGATACGCGCTCGACGCAGCTGACGACGCTGCATACGCTCCGTCAGCAGATCGCCCGCGATCCATCGCGCAACCGCGCGCACACCGCGCTCGCCGACTTCATTGCGCCGAAGGAAACCGGCGTCGCCGATTATATCGGCGGCTTCGCCGTGACTGCAGGCATCGGAGAAGACGAAGCGATCGCCAAGCACATCAAGAAAACCGACGACTACAGCCGCATCATTGCGAAGGCGCTGTGCGACCGCCTCGCTGAGGCCTTCGCCGAAGCGATGCACCAAAAAGTACGCCGCGAGCTTTGGGGCTATGCCAAGGGCGAGAAGCTGACGAACGACGATCTGATCCTCGAAAAGTATCAGGGCATTCGTCCCGCGCCCGGTTATCCCGCACAGCCCGACCATACGGAAAAGGCCACGATCTGGAAGCTGATGGACGTGCAGAACAATGCAGGCATCGAGCTGACGGAAAGCTTCGCGATGTGGCCGGGCGCCGCCGTATCCGGCTTCTATTACGCGAATCCCGAAAGCCATTACTTCGGCGTTGGCAAGGTTGAACGCGATCAAGTCGTCGACTACGCGGCGCGCAAGGGCTGGACGGTGGAAGAAGCGGAGCGCTGGCTGTCGCCGGTTCTGAATTACGACCGCCAGACCGCGACGACGAAAGCGGCCTGATCACCCAACACGACGGATGAAAAAAAATCGGCGCGGTCACATTCAGTGCCGCGCCGATGGTCATTTGGCTCGCGCCAGGCTTCCTGCAAAGTCCCCGTCTCGTTGGCTCCTTGGAGCGTTTGCCGCGGGTTTGCGATTCAGGCGTTCCTCTCGAAAGTCGCTCTCAGATTGCCCCGATCACGACCGCAAAAACGAAACCAAATGACAGGACAGTAGCAAGGGCATTGAAACTCGCTTGCAAGGTCATACCGTCACCTCTCGAATGAGAGTTTTGGATTCCGTCGCGCCTCTCTCCGAAGCGTGTCGAAAGCTACGCAGCCGCCAGCAGTGCTGACAAGTTAAAAGCATTTTGCGATGCAGAGAGAACGCCTTGATTTCTAGGCGTTTCGATGCGTCGGGATGCGTGCGATCACATCGGAAGCCGTCATATGCATCGCACGCCCGTCGCGACGGCTTCGATCGGAGAGTGAGGGAAAAATCCACGTTTCCAATCGCCGATCCGCCGAGCGCTCATTTCATGCGTTGCGAAAAATCTGACGGCGTGATCGCCAGCCACGCAAGAAATGCGGCGCACAAAAAAGAACTGTAAATAATTATCCTTACGCTTTGAAATGCGCGTCATGACGGAAGAGATCGCCGTTCAGTCGGCCGTCAGGCGCTTGCGCAACAAAATCTCCGAGCTTCCCTCAACGACGAGATCGCTCAGAGTCGCGATGCGATTGAATCCGTGCTTCTCGTAAAAGGACAGCGCGCGCGTGTTGAATTCCGACGCCGCGACCCAGAGATTTTGCGCGCCGATGCCGCGCGCTTCGCTCTCGAGCCAGTCGAGGATCGCGCCGCCGATGCCGTGGCTTTGATAGCCGGGAAGAATGCCGAGAAACTGCAGGTAGGGACCGCGCAGCCAGTTGTTTCGGATGCTGATCGCTCCGGCGATGACGCGGTCGGCCTTGATCGCGAAACGCGGCGCGCCAGGTTCCTCGTTCGCGAGAAACGCCGTCAACGCGTCGCCCGTGTAGGCATAACGCGCCCAGGGATCGATACGTGAAAGCAGCGGGCCGACGGTTTTCGCCGCGACCGGCGTCATGGGCTCGAGGTCGAACCCCTTCAGCTGGACGGCCTTTATGCGCAGGCTCGCCATGTCACTTCGCGCCGTCTGCCGGTTGCTTTGCGCGCGAGCGCTGCTGAGGCTTCACCGACGTCGCCCAGGGCTTGCTCGTCTTCGCTGTTGCCGCGCGTTGTGCGGGAGCTGATGCAACCGATTGCTGGCGCGGCGCCGCGTTCAGCGGATGCTGCAGGGCGCCGATGAAATCGTAGCGGTTGGTGTCGCCGGGCTTGCGGTCGTAGCACTCGGCCGTGATGACCGGCTTGCCCATGCCGACAAGCTCGCTGACGGTGACGAATTTGTAGCCCTTCGCCTTGAGCTTCGGAATGGCGATGAGCAGCGCTTCAGCCGTGTGCCAGCCACGCCCGTTGGCGTGATTGACGATGATCGATCCGGGCTTGGTTTCGTTGACCATCGCATCCGCAATGCGCTTCGCCGACGTGTGCGGATCGGGATCGCCGGTCGCGACATCCCACTGGATTGCGAGCATCCCGGCATCATTGACGGCTTTCATCGACGCGTCGTTACAGGCGCCGTAGGGAAAGCGAAAAACTTTTGGCAGCTCGGGAATGTCACGCAATGCGTTCGGCGACGCGGCGAGGCACTGGTTGCCGCCAAGATCGGCGCGCGCGTCGGCATAAGCCTTTTGCGGAGCGACCACCTGCTGCCGCACCGCCGCCGGAGCAAGCAGCCTCAGGTTCGCGTGCGTTTCCGTGTGATTGCCGATTTCGAACAACGGATCGAGCATCAGCTGTTCGGTGCGGGCGCGGTGCGAGGCGATCCATTTGCCGCCCGCGAAGAACGTCGCCTTGACGCCTTGCTGCCGCAGATAATCGAAGATGCGGCCATCGTATCCGGCGATCTCGCCGCGCTGTTCGCAAAGATCGAACGTCAGCGCGACGACCTTTTCTCCGCTCGCGATATCGACGCGCCGGATCGCTCCGCGCAAGGTATCCGGCACGGCCGGGGCCGGTTTGAAATCGCCGAGCTTGATCGGCGCATCGAAGCTGCGATTACCTTTCGCGGCCTGCTCTTCGCCCGGCACGCCTGCGAGCGCGGCGGCCGAGAAGCACGCATTCTGAACCGCCGCATCAGCAGCGAATCCCGCCGTCGCGAATGCGAGACCCGAGAGCCCGGCGATCAGAGAAAGAGCAAATCTATGACTCGAATGTCTCATTGGCCTTTGAAAACCGGTTTTCGCTTCTCAAGAAAGGCGCGCCGCCCTTCGGCGTAATCGTCGCTCGCAAAACAGGCTTCGACAGCGGTGTCGAGTTTCGCCATGTCCGGATGTTCCGGCCGCCGTGAGATTTCGTCGATCACGCATTTCGCGGCAGCGACGGACAGAGGTGCGTTCTCGGCGATCTCTTGCGCCAGGGCTCTGACGGTCGCTTCGATTTCGCCTTTCGGCACGAGCTGCGTAATGAGCCCCATCGCTTCCGCGTCGGCGGAGCGGAAACGCCGGCCCGTGAACAGCAGCTGCTTGGCGCGATCGGCGGGCACGGCGGAAAGGATAGGACGAACCCACCGCGCGTTGTAACCGATGCCGAGCTTGGCTGCGGGAATTGCGAACTGGCTCGTGTCGTCCGCGATCCGCATATCGCAACAGAGCGCCAGCCCGAGACCGCCGCCCAGGCAAAATCCCTGGATCATTGCGATCGTCGGCTTTTGACAATCGATCAACGCGTTGAAAGCGGCATCGTTCAGCGCGTCGTAAACCTTGGCGGCGTCGCCGGTGCGTCCGCTCTCGAATTCAGAGATGTCGGCGCCCGCCGAGAAGGCTCTGTCGCCCGCCCCGCGCAGCACGACGACGCGAACCTCGCTGTCGGCGGTGGCCCGTTCGATCGCTTCGGGAAGCGCGCCCCACATGCCCCCGGTCAGCGCGTTCATGCGCGACGGATTGTCGGCTGTAATCCAGGCGATTGCGCCGTCTTTGCCATATCTTAGTGTCGGGCCGTCGCCGTTGGTCTCTGCCATTCCAGGGCATCCTTATGACTGTCGGGGGGCTATTTAATGAGCAATTCAGGGTACGGCAAAGATCGGCGCCGGTGGCAGATGCGCGCGGTGCGGTAAGACTTATATACTGAGGACAGGTTCTCTGATTGACCCGGGCGCGAGCCATCGTTAATCGGCTGAGATAATCGTCAGAGGACGGGTCATATTGCCGGCACGATGATGCCGGAACCTTGCGAGCAAGAGGCCTTACGTGTCGAACGCCAAGACAGCAACGACGAAGATCCAGATCGTCGACCCTATCTGGGCGCAGATACGGTCCGAGGCGCAGGCCGCGATGACGGCCGAGCCCGCGCTCGGCAGTTTCATCTTTGCGACGGTTCTGAGTCACGAGCATCTCGAGGAGGCGATCTGCCATCGTCTCGCGCAGCGTCTCAATCACACCGACGTCGACGCCGGGCTGATCTCGCAGACGTTCCTCGGCGTGCTTCAGGACGACAATAAACTCGGCAAGATTTTCCGGGCCGATCTCTCCGCTGTCTATGATCGCGATCCCGCCTGCACGCGCTATCTCGATCCGCTGCTCTATTTCAAAGGCTTTCACGCGCTGGTCACGCATCGCTTCGCGCACGCGCTTTGGAAAAGAGGTCGTCGTGATTTTGCGCTTTATCTACAAAGCCAGGGCTCGCGCTTTTTCGGCGTCGACATTCACCCGGCGGCGCGCTTCGGGCAGGGGATCATGCTCGATCACGCGACCGGCTTCGTCGTCGGCGAAACGGCGGCCGCCGGCGACAACTGCTCGTTCCTGCATGCCGTGACGCTCGGCGGCAGCGGCAAGGAAACAGGAGACCGCCACCCGAAGATCGGCGATAACGTCCTCGTCGGAGCGGGCGCTAAAATCCTAGGCAACATCAAAGTCGGCTCGTGCTCGCGCATCGCCGCCGGGTCGGTCGTCCTATCGGACGTTCCTCCGAATGTTACCGTCGCCGGAGTTCCGGCAAAAATTGTTGGCAGTGCCGGTTGTTCGGAACCCGCCCGCTCGATGGAGCAGGGTTGGGTTGACGATTTCGGCGGCCTCTGACGCTCACCAGGAGAGAAGAACTTGAAGAAAGACGAGCTAGCAAAGCTGCAGGCCTATTTGCGTAAAACGTTCGGCGCGCCGTCGCTGGAAGTTCGGCCGCAGCCAAAGAAAGACGACATGGCCGAGGTCTTCATCAATGGTGAGTTCGTCGCCGCGCTCTATCGCGAGGAAGAAGAAGGCGAGATCTCCTATCAGCTGCAAATGGCCATCCTCGATATGGATCTCGAAGGCGTTTGAGACTGCGAGGAATTGCCGATGACTCTCTACAACCTGGACGGCGTTGACGTTGCAACGCCTGCCAGCGGTTCCTTCTGGGTCGCGCCCAACGCGGTGGTGCTCGGCAAGGTAAAGCTGGAGGAGGAGGCCAGCGTCTGGTTCGGCGCGGTGCTGCGCGGCGACAACGAGTGGATCACGGTCGGCGAGCGTTCGAACGTGCAGGACGGCTGCGTGCTGCACACCGATCCCGGGTTTCCGCTGACGATCGGCGCCGATTGCACCATCGGCCATATGGTCATGCTGCACGGCTGTACGATCGGGCGCGGCAGCCTGATCGGCATCGGCTCGATCATTCTGAACGGGGCTAAGATCGGTAACGAATGCGTCATCGGTGCGAATACTCTGATCCCCGAGAACAAGGAAATTCCGCCGCGCTCGATGGTGATGGGCTCGCCGGGAAAGATCGTCCGTCAGATCAGCGATGACGAAATCGTGCGCTTTCAGCGCGGCGCCGGACGCTACGTCGCCAACTGGAAGCGCTTTGCCGCCGGGCTAAAGCCGCAGGCGTCCTGACGCCAATCGCGTTATCGGGCAAACATCATAAGTCTCGCCCGATGCCGACGGCAGAGGCGAGACTGATTGTTCGAGCAGGGCCAGCTTCACGGCCAGTTTCAGGGAAAGACTTCGATGCCCTGAAACTCGGTGGGTTCCGGAGTGGACTGAACGCCCGCAATCGCCGCCGGCGTCGTAGCATCGTTCGGATCGAGCGAGACCCACGCCTTCGGATCAACAAACGATTGCCGCATCACGTAATGGTACGGCGTCTGGTTCCACAGCCGGACGACGTCGATCTTGTTGTCGAGAATGTAGTCGCCGAGCGTCGTGCGCACGGTCAGCACCGCATGCCCTTCGTTCTTTTCGTCGCGAACGACCGTCATGAGAAACGCGCTCGACGGCCAGCCGCGTGCGATCAGACGGTGGCGCTTGAGAAGCGCATAGTCCTCGCAATCGCCGCGCGTCTTCGGCAGCGTCCAGTATTCGGTGACGCCGTAAACTTCCATATCGGTCGCCGGTTCGATCTCATGATTGACCGTGCGATTGACGACGTCGAGCTCGCTCAGATTCTCCGGCGTCGCCTCGATGCGCGCGTCGGTGTAATTCTTGGAGACGCACTCCGCCGGCTCCCGCTCGCAGAACGAGACGAAGCCATAAGGAGGCTGCGAGCTGCCGTAGATCCGCATGAATTCCGGAGCGCGCTTCGCTGCCGGACTGACAATGGCAAGGTGCTGCGCCGCCGCCGGCATAGCCATGGCCACAAAACTCAAGGCCACGCCAATGGCCACGCTACCGTACATCATGATACGCCCTCGAACACGGTACGATACACTACGCGAAACACTTGTTTTTAGCATGAATGCTGTCATCGGCATTCGAGCTAAAAACGTATAAAAATTTAACTTCGAGATTTTGGCAACTCGGCGGGCGATTTGGGGCATCACACAACCAACGCAAAACGATTATGGAAAACTGTCGCGCAGCGCCTCGGGAGATTGCAGAGTCAAGAATTGCACCCCGATGCCCTGTGCATGATGTCGCCGAACGATCGCCCTGGTTTTGCCGGCCACGACAAAACTCCCAAGCGGCGGTCGCGCCGGCGTTCCGAGCGACGCGCCCGATGCTGAAAGATCGAGCAGTTCCACGTCGATGATGACGTCTTCGACCCTCAACGTCGTTCGTCGCCCGCGAGTTCCGACGCGCTCGTGCAAGCGGCCGGCTTCTTCCGGGAAGTCACTCCGGTTGATGAGCCACATAATCTGTGCTGCGAGTTTTTCCCGCTTGTGCTCGGTGACTTTGAAACTGAAAGCAAAACCATCGGGCGTGTGGCGCGCGACGACGCCTTCGACGCCTCCGAGGTGATCGAAATAGGCGATGACGCGCTCGCCGATTTCAGGCGCATGCGGAGAGACGACAGCCGCGCCGCCGACGGAGATGTTTTCAAGCTGGCAGTTGAATTCGTTTCGGTCGGCGCGCATGAAGCGTCCGGCCAGTGACAACGGCAAACGGCGATGCCGGCGCATGTCGCGCGCGACGGCTGCGTCCTGGGGGCGCAAAGGTTCGCGGAGTGTTGTCGAATACGCGGCCATTGCCGGTCCTTGAGGTCCTGAAAAACCTGGTTGGGACATCGGCCGCGAGCGGCTCGGAGACGACCCGCCTCAACTATGAGGAACGGTCCTTAATGAACTTCTAATTTGCGCGTCATAATCGGCTGCGATGTGGGTGCTCGGCGCCCTTAACGCGCCGAAAGGTTAGTTTTGAACCAAAATGATCAGTCGTTATCGACGCGGCTGAGACCGCCTTCGTAAACCCTGAATTGACGGCGGTTCGAGCGGACGATCCTCGCCTCGCGGATCGTCGGCATCAGGGCGGGAATATTGCTGCCTTGCTCTGCAGGAAGTGCGACGCCGTCTGGCCAGATCAGTTCATGACTGAGGAGCTTGCGCTGGGTCAGCGCGACGGTTCCGAGCCAGTTTGGCCTCGCGACCGGCGTCAGCGCACCGAGGAAGCGATCTATGGTGTCGCGCGTGTGCGTCAACGGCAAAATCAGAAGCTCGAACTCGGTCGACAGTCCGCTCGTGCTGCCGGCGCTGATCCGAAACACGCAGACGGCGCCCTCCGAGGCGCTGGCGATCTGCTGCGCGATGATGCGCGCGTCGCCATCCTCGAAAAGCCGGAACAGATCGACGCCGCGAAAATCGATGCCGAACGCCTCGCAGATGCGGGTTCCGGCGAGGCGGAAGCGCAGGCTCGATGGGCTGACGCGTTCCAGGATAAATGTGTCGGGCAGATTTCCCGAGATGCACGACGGCTCGATTTCGAAGCGCTTCGGCGCCACACGGTCGCCGCGGAGACTATTCCAATAAGAATAGAGCGCTTGACTGACAGATTCTTGCATGAGCATGCGCCCGTCCTGTTGGCTAAGGTATCGGCCTGAGCCGTGCCATTCCGGTACACGCCGTCGCGGCGAGTATCGGAGCTGTGGACGAGGGAGCATCCTTCATGCCATCGGGGAGGAGCCCGGCGCCCGCCGCCGGTTAACGCGCCTGCGATCGACATGAACCTTAACGAGGCCGGGGAGCGGCGAACGCTCCAGCCGTCAGAGTGGGAAGCACGTGACCAAGCGAGAACCAATCTTCAATGTGCCGGGCGGAGTGCTTGCGACGCTCGCCGTCTTGATCGCCGTTCATGTCGCGCTCTCGCTTCTGAGCCCGCTGGAGTACGAATGGTGGGTTCTCGCCCTGGCGTTCATCCCGGCGCGCTATGCGGGCTTCGCTTCCCAGCTGCCCGGAGGCGACACCGCGTCGATCACGTCGCTGATCACCCACATGACCGTGCACGCCGACATCATGCACCTCGGATTTAATGCGGCGTGGCTTCTGGCATTCGGCTCCGTGCTTTGCGCGCGGCTTGGCAGCCTGCGCTTTCTCGCCTTCTCGATCATGGGCGGGCTCGCAGGCGCGCTGCTGTTTCTCGTGTTCAATCCCGGCCTCGCCGCACCGGTGATCGGCGCGTCCGGCGCCATCTCCGCGATGATGGGCGGCGTGATGCGGTTCCTGTTCAACGCCATTGATCGCCGCGAAGGCTATTTGCTTCGCGAGCAACCGCGATCGATTCCGCGCATGTCTCTCGCGCAAAGTCTGAAGGATCGCCGCGTCGTTCTCGCGTCGCTCGTATTCGTCGGCGTAAATCTCCTGGCAATTGTAGGATTTGGCAAATTCGGTGAAAGTGGCGCGATTGCATGGGAAGCGCATATCGGCGGATATGTATTCGGCCTATTCGCATTCGGCGCTTTTGATGCTGCAACGCAAAACACTGCTCCGCCTGCGTCCGAATTCGATTGAGTGCTTGCATTCGCGACAAATTTGCCTCAGCCTTCAATGCAGTTCGCCGCCAAGAGCGGACATACAGTGGGAGACGCTGCGGAAGCCGGCCAGATACCGGACAGCGCCATAAACATCAGGGCGCATATCGTCCGCTGTATTCGGTACGGCCTTCCAGAAAAGGAGGCTGGAGCTGTGATTATCGGACAGATACTCAAGTCAAAGGCGCGCGGTGTGATGACGGCGCGGCCGGAAGATACAATTCAGGAAATCGCGCTGCGCTTGTCGAGCCGCAAGATTGGCGCCATCGTTATCGTTGGCGAGACCGGCAAGGTCGTCGGCATCATTTCAGAGCGCGACATCATTCGTCTGATCGCCGAGCATGGTGCGGAAGCGCTGAAAATGCCCGCAAGTCGTGGCATGACCCGTAACGTCGTATCGTGCTCGGAAACCTGCACGATCGACGAGATCATGGATACGATGACGCGCGGCCGTTTCCGTCATCTGCCGGTGATCAACGACGACGCTCTCATCGGAATTGTTTCGATCGGCGATATCGTCAAGCATCACACCGCTGAGGTCGAGTTGGAAGTGACCGCGATGCGCGGCTACTTGGCGACCGGCTGAAGCGCACTCGAAGACGACATGGACAGCGCGCGCCCGCGTTCCTCGACGCTCGGCGCGCGTTTCTTTTCTCGCGTTCCGATCTCGCGAACGATATCGTCGAGCTGACGTTCGAGCGCCTGGCTGCCGCGTTCGATCGCCTCCTTGGCGCGATGAAAATCAAAAAGCCCGACATCCTGCAATCTGGGTGAGATCATCACGTCCGGCGGATCGCCCGCGAGACGAGATCGCGCGATGCGGTCCTGCACGATGTTGAACGCATCGACCATGACGGTCGAGATTCCCGGCGCTCCGTCGCCACGCCCGAAGAACTGCCGATGCAGCAACGCGCGAACGCCGGTCGTCGCCTTATCCGTGCGCGCGTCTTCATCCACCGCGAGACTTTGCGCTTCTTCCTCCTGATAGAGCGCTTCCGGCATCGACATGACGCTGCCGCGCCCGAGGATATCGAAATTGAGATTGACTGCGATGACGTACCTCGCGCCAAGCGCGCGGCACACGGAAACCGGGATCGGATTGACCAGCGCGCCGTCGAACAGCCAGCGGCCGTTGACCTTGACCGGCTTGAACACGCCGGGCAGCGCGTAGGACGCGCGAACGGCATCGACGAGCCGCCCGCGAGACAGCCAATGCTCGTGCCCCGTGCCGACTTCCGTTGCAACGGCGGTGAAACGCGTTTTCAGGCTTTCGATATTGCAGTCGCCGAGATGCTGTTCGAGACGTCCGCAAAGCCGCTGGCCGCTGATCAGGCCGGTGCCTGCGAGGTTGAAATCGAGATATCCGAAGATCCGCTTCGGCGTCAGGTCGAGCGCCCACTGTTCGAGATTATCGAGGTGGCCCGCTGAGTAGCAGCCGCCGACGACCGCGCCGATCGACGTGCCCGCGATGATATCAGGTTGAATGCCGGCTCGCGCCAGCGCCTTGAGGACGCCGATGTGGGCCCAGCCTCGCGCCGCGCCTCCGCCTAACGCCAATCCGACCTTTACGTCCGACATCCCCGGCATGTGGCACTCCCGACCGTCTCGGGCGGAACGCGTCGAAGCGCGATGGCCTTTGAGGTCTTTCCTTTTGGGGAATGCTACCGCGGGCGCATTAAGACGCCGCTACCAAGAGGTAAGCGATCGATGAACGCCGCCGGCAATGCCTATTGTAGTTGAGGCAACTCGAAGCCGACGCCGAACGTCAATCGTGATCGGCGTGAAGCGGCAGGCCAGCGGGCTCGAGGCTCAGGCTTGCGGACGGGTCCGGCGATGCGATGAGGCGGCGATAGAAACAGGACGGCGCGCCCGTGTGGCACGCAACGCCGTCGCCTTCGACATCGACCAGAAGCCAGACGACGTCCTGATCGCAATCGGTTCTGACTTCTTTGACGGAGAGAAGATTGCCGCTCTCCTCGCCCTTCTTCCAGAGCTTGCCGCGCGACCGGCTCCAGAAGTGCGCGAGCCCGGTCGCGATCGTTTGCTGAAGCGCTTGTTCGTTCATGTGCGCGAACATCAGAACGTTGCCCGATGTCGCATCGGAAACGATGGCGGGGATCAGTCCGTCGGAACCGAACTTGGGAAGAAAGGACGACGTTTGTTCGATCGTCTCGCCGGGCCGAAGCGCGGGCGAACTTTTGCTCGTATCAGTCATGTGGATCCTGTTGCGGAACGGCGGCTAGTCGCGGACCACCGCCATGAAGCGATCGCGTAGCGCCGAATTGCGCTCGAACTCGCCGAGAAAACGAAACGTGACGGTGGCCACGTCACGCTGCTGAACGCCGCGCGCCGCCATGCAGTGATGGCGCGCGCTCATCATGATCGCGACGCCTCTCGCCTGAAGCCCTTCCTCGAGCGTCGTCGCGATCTGTTCGGTAAGACTTTCCTGCGTCTGCAAACGCCGGGCGAAGATATCGACGACGCGCGCGATCTTTGACAATCCGACGATGCGGTCCGACGGCAAATAGGCGACATGCGCGGTGCCGAAGAAGGGCGCGATATGGTGCTCGCAATGGCTCTCGAAGGCGATATCCTTCAGCAGCACCATTTCGTTGTAGCCCGACGGATCTTCGAACGTCTGCGCAAGTTCCGCCAGCGCGTCCTGCTTGTAGCCTTTGAAGTATTCCCCGAATGCTTCCGCCACCCGCTCCGGGGTTTTCTCCAGTCCCGGACGCGCCGGATTGTCGCCGCTCCAGGCGATCAACGTGCGCACGGCCTCTTCGGCCTCGGCGCGCGACGGGCGGCGCGGCGACAGCGCGGTAACGGGCGTCGGGAGGGTGAGCTTTTTCATGTGATCCGTGGCGTTGCGAGCGAACGCCGGTCCTCGCATTGGCGGCCGGCGTACCCTATATAGGAGGCCCTATATACGACGAGCCGGGCATTTGGACGAGTGTCGATGCGCGGCGTCGGTGAACCATAGGTTTCCATGGCCGACCTCGACGAAATCTACAACACGCGCATTCTGGAGCTGGCAGGTGCGATTTCGCACACCGAACGCCTGGAGCACGCCGATGCCCGGGCGACGGCCCATTCCAAGCTCTGTGGCTCGACCGTAACCATCGATCTGGCGCTCCGGGACGGCCGCGTCAGCGATTACGGACAATCGGTCAAGGCGTGCCTGCTGGGCCAGGCCTCGGCCTCCGTCATGGCGCGGGAAATCGTCGGATCGACGCCCGATGAGCTTCACGCCGTCGCCAGAAAGATGCGCGCCATGTTGAAGGACGGCGGCCCTCCGCCGGCCGGGCGCTGGGCCGACCTCGCAACGCTCGAGCCCGTCCGCAATTACAAGGCTCGCCACGCATCGACCCTGCTTGTGTTCGATGCTGTTGAAAGCGCGCTCGACGATATCGCCGCCGGGCGCGACGCAGCAGTCGCCGGGCAATAACCTTTACGCCAAAAACATTCGGCGCCTCGCTTCGATGCTCATCAGCAAGGCTCGCTTTTCCGATATTTTGCGTCTTGGTCCCGAGCAGCATTTCTTCCCGCGACATTGTCTCATGCGTGTTCCGCCTCAACGGGAAAACTGGGAGTGGAAGTCTTTCGCGCCTGCGGGTATGCCCTACGGGGTTGCGCGCGTTCGCCCTTGGATCACGCATAGGGAGCGGCGCGGCATGAAGGGAATGGAGAGTGTTGATGGCGTCTAGCGGCGACAACGTTAAACCGGGCAGCGATAGCCATTCGCCTATCGGCGCGATCAAATGGGGCGCGATCGCCGTCCTCGCCGTGCTCGCGATTTACGGCATCCAGGGCAAGACGTCGGCCGAAGGGCAGCTCTCCACCCTCAAGAGCGAAGCCGACGCGTTGAGAAAGCAGGTCGACAACGCGCTCGGTCAGCGGAAAACCTCGCAAGAAGAAATCGCGCGCTTGAAAACCGCCGAGGCCGACGCCCTGCGTCAGGTCGAGGAAGGCAAGGCCGACGTTTCGACGGCGATGGCGAAGGTCACCGAACTCGAAGCGAAAACGCAGGGCCTGGACAAGGAAATTCAGGATCTGAAATCGAAGCTGGCCGCGACGGAAGACCAGCAGGCGAAGTCGGGCCGTGCTTTGGACGACGCCAACAGAGGCAAGGCGGAGCTGGAAAAGGCGAGAGCCGACGCTGAAAACGCCAGGGCGGCGGCCGAAAAAGCCAAGGCGGATGCCGAGGCAGCGGTCGTGTTGCTTCAAAAGCAGATCGAGACATTGAACACCGAGCTTCAGACGGCTCGCAAAGACGCCGAAGCCGCCAAGGCCGCTGCCGCTCAGCCATCGGATTCGAAATCACCAGCCCCGGCGACTCCCGCCTCGCCGCAGCCGTAAAAACTTCCTCGCAGTCCAGATTTCGCTTTGGGTGAAGGCCCCGCAAGCTCCGCACTTGCGCTCTTGCAGGAACATGGGCTTTGCTGAGGGCTGTGTCTGTCAGCTGCCAGCCCGTTCGAATCTCGATGAGCCGCATAGCAAAGGCGCTGATGAAAGCGCCGATCCACGTTTATCGCGTCACGTTCAAAGCGCTGGTCGGTGGCCAATGCCGCCACTGGCCGACGTGCTCGCAGTATGGGTTAGAGGCCATCGAACTCAACGGTGCGTGGCGTGGCTTCTGGCTGACGCTATCCCGCTTCCTGCGCTGCGGACCGGGCGGCACCCACGGAATAGATCCGGTGCCGGACATTCGCGCCGATCGCCACCCGTTTGCGCCGTGGCGCTACGGGCGATGGGGACGGCACGCTCAGGCGGCTGCCACCGACGACTGAGTCCCCGAAGCGTCCGACGCTGCATCGGCCTCGAAAGCCGAAAGGTCGTGAGCCGACCCGGGAAAGAAAACATCGCGATCGAGCTGCATGACGCTGCGCATCAGTTCGAGCAGATTGTCGAACGCGACTTTCGCGATCAGCTCGAAGCACATCATCTCCCAGGCATTGGCGCCCTGATATAATTGTCCCGCGAGAATGGTTTTCACCGTGATCTCCGGGCAGGCGTCGTTTTTCAGAAACGCGGCGAGCGACGGCGCGACCGCGGGCGGGATCTTGATCGTCCCCTCGGGCCAGCTCTGCGAGTAGGCGGCGCGGCGGAACAAGGTCTCGGTCATGAAATGCGTTTCGAGCGCAGCCTGCACGGCGGGGTCGACAACCGCCTGCACGAAACAGGTCGGGCGCACCTTGCCCTGGATGTTGACCATCCGCTTGCGGATGAGAAGTTTTGCGGCTGACACGGCGGCTCCCCCGATTTGAGAGACTGACGCTACGCCAGAAGCGTAAGAATTGGCCTTTGCGAATGCCTAGAATTGCGTCGGTCCCGTAAGGACTTCGGCAACGTCTGAGGCAGCCCGACAATTCACGAGCCGTTAAGACGCCTTGACTTGAACCGGCGGTGCCCCCATTAGCGGTTCCGACATCGTCTTACGCCGCGCCCGTTGGCGGCGAGTGAGCACAGGAGGCCCGACATGACCGACGTCACCATTACGTTCCCCGACGGCAAACAGCGCCAGGTCAAAGCCGGAACGACGGGCCTCGAAATCGCCAAATCCATATCGCCATCGCTCGCCAAGCGAACCGTCGCTATGCAACTCGACGGCGTGCTGTCGGATTTGGCCGACCCGATCAACAAAGACGTTTCGATCAATTTCGTCGCCCGCACCGATCCGGCAGCCTTGGAGCTGATCCGGCACGACGCCGCACACGTCATGGCGGAAGCCGTGCAGTCGCTCTGGCCCGGAACCCAGGTGACCATCGGACCGGTGATCGACAACGGCTTCTTCTACGACTTCGCCAAGCAGCAGCCGTTCGAGCCGGAAGACATTCCGAAGATCGAAAAGAAGATGGGCGAGATCATCGCCAAGAACGCGGCGTTCACGAAAGAGTTCTGGTCGCGCGATGACGCCAAGAAGTTCTTCCGCGACAAGGGCGAGGTCTTCAAGATCGAACTCGTCGACGCGATCCCCGCTGGCGAAGACCTGAAGATCTACAAGCAGGGCGAATGGCTCGATCTCTGCCGCGGTCCGCACATGACCTCGACCGGCCAGATCGGCAAGGCGTTCAAGCTGATGAAATTCGCGGGCGCCTACTGGCGCGGCGACAGCAACAATCCGCAGCTGCAGCGCATCTACGGCACCGCCTTCGCGACCGAGGATGAACTCAAGGCCTACCTGCATCAGCTCGAGGAAGCCGAGAAGCGCGACCACAGAAAGCTCGGCCGCGAGATGGATCTCTTCCATTTCCAGGAAGAAGCGCCGGGCTCCGTCTTCTGGCACGCCAAGGGCTGGACGCTGTTCCAGACTCTAATCGCCTATATGCGCCGTCAGCAGCAGCGCGCCGGATATGAGGAAGTGAATTCTCCCGACATGATGGAGAAGCACTTCTGGGAACTCTCCGGTCATTGGGAGAACTACGGTGAGAACATGTTCACGACCGTCCTGCCGGACGAGCGCGTGTTCTGCTGCAAGCCGATGAACTGCCCTGGCCACGTGCAGATCTATAAGAACGGTTTGAAGAGCTATCGCGACCTGCCGTATCGCATCGCCGAGTTCGGCAAGGTGCATCGCTACGAGCCGTCGGGTGCGCTGCACGGAATGCTGCGCGTGCGCCACTTCACCCAGGACGATGCGCACATCTTCCTGACCGAAGATCAGATCATGGAGGAATGCCTCAAGATCAACGATCTGATGCTCTCGATCTACAAGGACTTCGGCTTCGAGGACATCGTCATCAAGCTTTCGACCCGGCCCGAGAAACGCGTCGGTGCGGACGAGTTGTGGGACAAGGCCGAGAAGGCGCTGGGCGATGTGCTTGACGAGGTCAAGCGGCGCTCGAACGGGCTGATCAAGACCGAAATCCAGCCTGGCGAGGGCGCGTTCTATGGTCCGAAGCTCGAATACGTTTTGAAGGATGCGATCGGCCGCGACTGGCAGTGCGGTACGACCCAGGTCGACTTCAACCTCGCCGGACGACTTGGCGCGTTCTACATCGACGAGCACTCGGAGAAGAAAACGCCGGTGATGGTGCACCGCGCGATGTTCGGGTCGCTCGAACGCTTCACCGGCATCCTGATCGAGAACTTCGCCGGACATTTCCCGCTGTGGCTCGCGCCGCTGCAGATCGTCGTCGCGCCGATCGTGTCGGACGCGAACGACTACGCCAACGAGGTCGCTCAGAAGGCGAAGGCGCTGGGCCTGCGCGTCGAGACCGATCTTCGCAACGAGAAGATCAATTACAAGGTGCGCGAGCACTCGCTGGCGAAAGTTCCGGTGCTGCTCGTTGTCGGCAAGCGCGAAGCGGAAGAGCGGAAAGTTTCCGTGCGCCGTCTCGGCTCACAGGATCAGACCGTGATGAGCCTCGACGACGCTCTGAAATCCCTCGCCGCCGAAGCTATCCCGCCCGATTTGCGGTGAGCGCGTGGCAGACAAAGAGGCGGTGGCGAAATGGACGTTGCTTCAACTCTTACAATTCTACTAAGTATTTTTGCCATAGTTCTTTCTGGCTTCGCTCTACTTGAGTCAAGGAAGAGCAATCGAGCAGCGCTCTTCGACCAGCGTTTTGCAGTCTATCGAGATGTGGAAAAATTTCTTGGCTTCTGGGCTAGAGATGGGCGTCCGAACTTAGGCGAACTTCGCTTGGTGATTGACGCATGGAACCGATCACATTTTTTATTTGATGGATTTGTTACTGCATACTTGCGGCAGCTTTGGCTTGACGCAGTTCAAGCGGAAAGTGACGCGAGAACCGTCAACGGCGAGCAACCTGGCGACAGGAATGTGGCGATCGAACGTGAGCAGCAGCTCTTTTTAAAGTATTGCGGCGAAGATAATTCGCTCCGAACAGCTTTCATGCGTGACCTTAAAATCTAGCGTACCGAATGTGGTCCGCGACCTGAAAGCACCGTGGCGCTGCTTATCGTCTGACTAGCCGCGCTCTAGCGTCAGTCCGGCGACGCCGGCGGAGAGGTTGAGGCCCGTCTGGCCTTCGACGCTGATGGGCTGCAGAACGATCGATTTGCCGGAGCCGCCGACAAGCGCGTTCGCATTGGCGCCGATGCCCACGGCTACGCCTGCGGTAACCCCGCCGTAGCCGCCTTCAAGCGCACCTTCCGCGATGTCGACGGTCGTGCCGAGAACGGTCCACACCAGCGTGCTTTCGCCCGTGAAGCCGATATCGACGCCGATTTTCGTGATCGTCGCCATGTACGGATGCCGGCGCGCGCTGACGGCCGTCGTGAACACGCAGCGCATCTGTTCTTTCGAGCCGAGGATGAGGCCGACCCCGCCGTGGCCTTTGCACGTCAGCGTTCCGAGCGTGATCTTGGGAGCGGCGGCAGCGGGCTTTGCCTCGATGCTGGCGCCCGCAACGACCGCGACGGCGGCTGCGAGAATTGAGGACGTTGTGGCGAGCGACGGCTTCATGGACATGTGTCTCCTTTGACCGGCCAACGGCCAGTGAGTGCCATCACTCACCTTGGCAGCGGTCTGACGATAAGGCCTCGTTTAAAGAGGCAATAACGTCGGATCGGTGGCGGCCACGGCGCTTGCGGCAGAGTTTTCCCCTCTACGGCGACAGATCTACCGCGGGGCGGAAAGCCTGTCTTCCGAACCGGTCAATGTTCCTCGTAACGGTCTTTGAGTTCTTTGGTCCGCTCTTGCGTCTTGGCCGTCATGCATTCGAGGCTGGCCGCGGCCGTCCCTGTACCGCCGCTCCATTCCTGGGCGATCAGGTCCCTGCAGTCGGCGTCGCGAAAGGCGAGCCAGGCACGTTGCGATACGCGCAGCGCCTCTTCGAAGCTCGCGGAGTCATAGGGCTTGTCGAGCTTGCGTTCTTTGATGAACGCGACAGCATTGGCGTACGCGACGTTCAAATCCTTGTCGGCCGCCTTGAAATCCTTCTCCGCGCAGAAGTTCATTTCGACGGTGGACGAGGCGTTCTCGCAGTCGATCTTCTGCGCGTACGCAGAGAGCGGAGCGAGGGGAAGCAGGAGAACGATCGTGGCGATCAGGCGTTTCATGAGATGGGTTCCATAAATGGCCTACGCCTTTTACTCATCCCTCGCATGCGCAGGAAGCGCTGAACCGATACGAAAACGTAATAAGATGAACGCCGGAACTTACCGCGATTTGCCGACAGCCGCCTTCATCTGGTTGGCGGGCAGGAAGGAGCACCGATGAGCTGGCTGACCGACAACGATCCCATCCCGGGCGACGCCAAGTCGTGTGACGCGATCGAGCACGTCATCATTCCACGCGCCCACGACCTCGGCGGGTTCGAGGTGCGCCGCGCGTTGCCGTCGGCAAAACGGCAGATGGTCGGCCCCTTCATTTTCTTCGATCAGATGGGTCCGGCGCAGTTCCTCGCCGGTCGCGGTATCGACGTCCGCCCGCATCCGCATATCGGGCTCTCGACCGTCACCTATCTGTTCGATGGCGAGATCATGCATCGCGACAGTCTCGGATCGGCGTTGGCGATCCGGCCGGGTGAGGTCAACCTGATGACGGCCGGACGCGGCATCGTTCATTCCGAACGAACCGGACTGGAGCGCCGCGCCGACGGCCAGAACCTTTTCGGCATTCAAGCCTGGATGGCCTTGCCGAAGTCGCACGAGGAAACCGCTCCGGCGTTCGCGCATCATGCCGTCGAAGAACTTCCGCGCTTTGAAGGCGAGGGCAAACGCGTTCGCCTCGTCGTCGGATCGCTGTACGGCGCGACGTCGCCCGCGAGCTTTCCGCACGACTGCTTCTATGCCGAAGCGGTCCTCGCGCCGGGTTCGATTCTGCCGCTCGATCCCGGCTATGACGAGCGCGCCGTCTACGTCGTCTCTGGCCGTATCGATATCGCCGGCGAGTCGTTCGAGAGCGGCCAGCTTCTGGTCTTCAAGCCCGGCGACCGCATCTCCATCCTGGCGGAAACGAATGCCCGCCTGATGCTTTTAGGCGGCGAACCGATGGATGGTCCGCGCCATATCTGGTGGAATTTCGTGTCGAGTTCGAAGGAGCGCATCAACGAAGCGCGGAACGATTGGCGGCAAGCCAAGTTTGATATTGTCCTCGGCGATGAACAGGAATTCATCCCACTCCCCGAGGATCGCGCGCCGCCAGAATGATTTGCTTCTCAGAAAATGATCTATCTGCGGGAGCACCTGTCGCTCCAAGTCGCAGACACGTTCAGCTGTCGTTTAACCGCGCGTCACAAAGTAGGGATCTTTGTCGGCGATACGAAAGACCGACGGATGACGCCTGTTGATGAGTTCAACAAACATGTTCTCGGGCGTCTCCTAGAACACAACGTGCAGCGCAGATCGTGCTGTAGCGTTCAACAGAAGCGGGGTTGTTCGTTGCGCAACTAGAACTCGAACTGATGCACGGCGAACGAAAGCTCACGACACACTCAGCTTAGGAGAAATCGATGCGTAAACTATTTTTGGCAGTCGCCATGGCGTTAGGCTTCGGCTTTGCCGCGACCGGCTCGCAAGCTGCCACGATCGGCAGCAATGTCTCGGCTCTGCAGTCGAGCGCAAAGGCCGGCAACTCGCTGGTCGAAAAAACGCAGTATTACCGCCGCAATTGGCGCCATCGCCATAACTGGCGGCATCGTGGGTATAATCGCCCGTGGGGTTACAGCTACCGTCGTTACGGCTGGCGTCACAACTACTATCGTCCCTACTACCGTCATCACTACCGTCATCACCGTTACTACAGATAATCTGTAGCGAGCGATCCGTAAGCGACGGATTTATGCAGAGGACGAGGCTCAGCCTCGTCCTCTGTACGTTTGGACGCCTTGATCGGGAAGCCAGACATCTTTGGGAAGCGTGCCCGTCTGCCAGAATACGTCGATCGGAATGCCGCCGCGCGGATACCAGTATCCCCCGATCCTGAGATAATGCGGTTCGATCAGCGCCGCGATGCGCTTGCCGATCGCCACGGTGCAATCCTCGTGAAATGCCCCATGATTGCGAAACGACGCGAGATAGAGCTTCAGCGATTTGCTCTCGACAAGCCACGCATTCGGAACGTAGTCGATGACGAGATGCGCGAAGTCCGGCTGTCCCGTGACCGGACATAACGACGTGAATTCGGGCGCTGTAAATCTCGCTGCGTAATGCGTGTCGGCATGCGGATTTGCGACGCGTTCGAGTTCCGCTTCGTCCGGATCGCGCGGCAGACCGACATTACGGCCAAGCTGTTTCACCTGCGGCTTGCGAGCCATGGTCCTTACTCCGCCGCGAGTTGAGTTGAGCGCGAAGGTCCGCGATAGACGCAGCCCTCATTGCAGCTGTCGCGATGCACTTCGACTTGAACGAGACCGGGCACGCGGTTCGACAAGCGGTTCCAGATCCACATCGCAATGCGCTCGAGCGTCGGTGCGCTCAAGCCTTCGATATCGTTCAGCATGCGGTGATCGAGGTCTTCCTCCGTCTCGCGCAATGCCGACGACAGCTCATCGAAATGGAAGATGTAGCCCGTGTCGCGGCCGGGCTCGCCCTCGACGACGACGCGAGCGCGGAACGAGTGCCCGTGCACGCGCGCATTCGGGGTGCCCGGCGCTGCGGAGGGCAGAAAGTGCGCCGCCTCGAACCTGAAGTCTTTGTAGATTTGCATCGCGCTGAAATAGGGGATTTCGCCGGGCCGCGCCACCCCGCGCGGTCGGCAGCGTTCGCGGCAAGCTGGCGCGGAAAGCCGTTAAATTAAGGAATTCCGAGCAGTTTATGGGTCTGCAACGATAGCCGCCACCCAGGGTTCGCCTTGCAATAGGCGACGGCCGCCTGCGTGTTGGCTTCGCGCGCCGGCCCGTCCATCGGTTGCAGAAAACGTGTTTCGAAGGCGAGACCCGCATAGTCCGCCGGATCGACACCCTCCTGCGGGTAGACGAGCTTCAACTCGTGGCCGTGCTTCTGCTGAAGTTGCGAACCGGCTTTCGGCGACACGCAGATCCAGTCGATCGTCTCGAGCACGGGCAGCGTGCCGTTCGTTTCGATGGCGATCGTGAAGCCGCGTGCGTGCAGGGCATCGACCAGCTCCTGGTCGACTTGCAGCATGGGCTCGCCGCCCGTCAGAACGACAAGCATGTCGCCATCCGAACCGCACGCGGCCCGGCACGCCCGCGCCAGATCGTCTGCGGTGTGGAAGCGCCCGCCGCCTTCGCCATCAGTGCCGACGAAGTCCGTATCGCAGAACTGGCAGACAGCCCTGGCGCGATCGACCTCGCGGCCGGTCCACAGGTTGCAGCCCGCGAAGCGACAGAAAACCGCCGGCCGTCCGGCGTTCGTGCCTTCGCCCTGAAGGGTGTAGAAAATTTCCTTGACGGCATACATGGCGCGATACCTAGGCCCGCGGCGCGCCAAGTCAAGTTAAGGTCGCAGGCTTCGAGACCGCCGAGGCTTAGCGCAGTTGCGGAGCCGCCGAGCCGATATCCCGGCCAAGACCGCGAACGAACTGCGCGATGTGTCCCATGCGGCTGACCAGCGATACCCGATCCGTGACCGGAATGACGGTCTCTCCCGGCTGGGCCTTCACTCTGCCCTGGCGCATGGAGACGGACGCGCCGAGCACCTGATTGCCGCCGCCCGCGGCATACCAGAGCGGGATGTCGTCGGGGCTGTTGCCAGCGGCGAGGCCAAGGTCGACATGCGGCATCAGGAGGCGCGCCACCGCGACGAGGCGTGCGACCTCCCAGGGCGAGCAGCGCGGGTGGTCCTCCCATGACGTGCCTCGATAAGGCATGAAGCGCGAGAAGCGCAGATGATAGAGTCGAGGGAATTGCAGCAGCCAATAGAGATGGTCGATCCGGTCAGCCTCGCTTTCGCCGAGACCGACGAGGATCATGCTGCGCACGGGCATCCCCTCGTCTTGACACATCTCGATCAATGCCTTCCTGGCGTCCAGGCTGTCGCCAGGTTTTGCCTTGGCGAAGATCTCGGGATTGAACGTTTCCAGCGAACTCGTAATGCTGGCGACGCCGAGCTGCTTCAACCGCCGCACGCCGTTTCGCGTCAGCGATGGCCCGAGATTGATTTCGATCTCGATCGACGAGACGTCGCGGATCGCATTGACGGCTTCGCAGAGTTCGTTGTCGTAGCCCGCGAGATCGGTGCCGCCGGAAAGATGCAGATGACGGATTTCGAGATCTTCGATCGCCTTCACCGACGCAACCAGCTCATCGAGCGGAAACGACTTGACCGTGAAATAAGTGCAGTATGTGCAGAGCGGCTCGACCCGGCAGGGCATCATCGACGAGATACCGGCCGACCACCACAGCGTTTTGCCCATCGTCTCGTCGCGGATCTTCGACGCGGCGGCGAAGAGCTGCAACGCGAGCGCCGGTTCGCGCGAACGCTGCAACAGTTGCAACGCAAGCTCCTTCGGAGGGGCAGGTCTCGTCACCTGTGCGATCAGTTCGGCAAAATCCATTGTGTTTCCTGCAAATGCGGCGCGGCGCTGCCGTCGGCCCAGCGTTAAATTTCCAAATGGCTATATCGGTGCAGAGCGTATCGGCGAGCATAGCCGGATCGTTCGCGACGCCATTTGCGAGGAATCAAAGTCGACGAGATGGGTTGTCTCACCTCGGCTGCCGCGAATCTGGCCCACGGCTCTTTGCTTCAGCGGTATGAAGCGTGTGGACCTGCGATTCCTTTGCCCGGGCCAAGTTAAGGGTGGACACGAAGCACCGGAGCCGTGAATCTCGCGCGGCGTATCCGCTGCCGGTTGCGCGTTTTCGTAAGCAAGCCACGAGCGGCCGCCATGACAGCTAGCAAGCCCCCTGACGTTTCGACAGTCGTTGTTAGCCCCGAGCTGCTCGCCTCGATGACGGGCCTCGAATACTTGCAGAAAATGCAGCGCGGCGAGCTGCCGGGAATGCCGATCGCGAAGACGCTCGGCCTGGAACTCGCCGAAGTGGAGCAGGGGCGCGCCGTGTTCGTCTCGACGCCCGTGTTCGAGCACTACAATGCGATAGGTACCGTGCACGCCGGATATACCGCGACGCTGCTCGACTCGTGCATGGCCTGCGCCGTGCTCTCCGCGCTGCCCAAGGGCACCGGTTTTACGACGATGGAATTCAAGGTCTCGTTGTTGCGCCCTCTAACGAAGGAAACCGGCATCGTCCGGGCCGAAGGAACGCTGCTGAGCCGAGGTCGGCGCGGCGCAACGGCGGAAGGCCGCCTGTCGGATGCCAACGGCAAACTGCTCGCGCACGCCACGACGACGTGCCTGATCTTCGAGTTCTGATTTCTCTCAGGCGAGCGACGCAAGCAGAGCGCGCAACTCGTCGCCGGTTTCGCTGAAATCCTCGAACCGCCGCCCCGCCTTGGCGTACCAGTAGCGGCTGTTGCTTTGATCGCCTTCAATCTTGTGCAGGCAGGCGTGCAGCCAGCAGAAGTCCGGATCGCTCTCGCTCTGCTGCGCGATGGCGTGTGCGGCCTCCCAATCGCCATTAAGCGCCAGCTCGACGCCGCGCTTCAACTCGTCCGAGCCTGCCATTCGTTCCATCCCTTGGCGCGAAGCTCGCAGGCCGGACACGTTCCGCAGCCATATCCCCACACATGGCGATGCGAACGATCGCCGAGATAGCACGTGTGCGTATCTTCGACGATCAAATCGACGAGGGCTTTCCCGCCGAGCTTGTCCGCGAGATCCCACGTCGCGGCCTTGTCGATGAACATCAGCGGAGTCTCGATTTCGAGATGCGTATCGAGTCCGAGCGACAGCGCTTGCGCCAGCGCTTGGACGGTCGCATTCCGGCAATCGGGGTAGCCGGAAAAATCCGTCTCGCACATGCCGCCGACGAGCGTCCCGATGCCCCGGCGATACGCCAGCGCCGCCGCGTAGGTGAGAAACAAAAGATTGCGCCCTGGGACGAACGTCGTCGGCAACCCCGTCGCGGCGAAGGTGATCTCGGTTTCACGCGTCAGCGCCGTATCGCTTATGCTTTGCAGTGCCGGAAGATCGAGCACGACGTCGTCGCCGAGCTTCGATCCGCCGCTGAGGTTCGCAAGCTTGGACCGGATGACCGGCCGCTGCGCCAGTTCGACGGCATGGCGCTGGCCATAGGTGAAGCCGACGGTTTCGACCCGTTCGTAACGGTCGAGCGCCCAGGCGAGACAAACGGTCGAATCCTGGCCGCCTGAAAAAAGGACGAGGGCAGACGTTTGGGGCACGGTCTAGAGACTTCTTCCGTCGAATTGGGTTGGCGTCATTGCAGTGACATCGACGCCATCGAGACAGCGCACGTTGACGGCGACCATCGGGCCTCCGTTCGGATTGTCGCCCTCCGCGAACGAAGCAACGCCGCAGGTCGAGCAAAACAGGTGATGAATGATATGCTTGTTGAACTGGTAGTCCGTCAGCGCCTCGCGGCCCGACAACAGCCGAAACTTGGCGAGTGGCACGAATGTCAGGATCGATCCGCGCTTCTGGCAAATGGAACAATTGCAGGTGACCAGACTTGCAAGATCCGATTCGACCTCGTAGCGAACCAGGCCGCAGTGGCAGCCGCCCGTCCAGGTTTTCGCTTCCGCCATACGCTCCGCCTTTCAGTTAACTAGCCGTTCGGGTAGGGAGACATCGCCCGGCAGGACTTTGCTCCTGTAGTAATAGAGTTTACAACCCAGGCGCAAATTCTCTGGTCCCGCCCGGGCCGACCAACGCCAAAATTTAGGAACTCTCATGACCGCCATCGTCGATATCATCGGCCGCGAAATTCTGGACAGCCGTGGCAACCCGACGGTCGAGGTCGATGTGCTCCTCGAAGACGGCGCCGAGGGACGCGCCGCCGTTCCGTCCGGAGCGTCGACCGGCGCGCACGAGGCGATCGAGCTTCGCGACGGAGATAAGGACCGCTATTTCGGCAAGGGCGTACTGAAGGCCGTCGACGCCGTGAACGGCGAAATCTTCGATGCGCTGGCTGGCATGGACGCCGAGGATCAGCGCGGCATCGATGCGGCTCTGATCAAGCTCGACGGAACGGCGAACAAGAGCCGCCTCGGCGCCAACGCGATTTTAGGCGTGTCGCTTGCCGCAGCGAAGGCAGCCGCGCGCTCAAACAACCTGCCGCTCTATCGCTATCTCGGTGGCGTCAACGCACACGTTCTCCCCGTGCCGATGATGAACATCATCAACGGCGGCGCGCACGCCGACAATCCGATCGACATTCAGGAATTCATGATCATGCCGATCGCGGCAGAGACATGCGCCGATGCGATCCGGATCGGCGCCGAAGTCTTCCACACGCTGAAGAAGAATTTGAAGGATGCCGGTCACTCGACGTCGGTCGGTGACGAAGGCGGCTTCGCACCGAACCTGAAGAGTGCCGAGGAAGCTCTGTCGTTCATCGTCAAGTCGATCGAGAAGGCGGGCTACAAGCCGGGCGAGGACGTGGCTCTGGCGCTCGATTGTGCATCGACGGAATACTACAAGAACGGCAAATACGAATTTGCGGGCGAGGGCAAAACGCTCGATAGCGCCGGCAATGCCAAATATCTCGAAAGCCTCGTCAGCAAGTTCCCGATCATTTCGATCGAGGACGGCATGGCGGAAGACGATTGGGCCGGCTGGAAACTGCTGACGGAACTGCTCGGCAATCGCTGCCAACTCGTCGGCGACGATCTGTTCGTGACCAACACGAAACGCCTCGCGGATGGCATCGCGAAATCGACCGCGAACTCCATTCTCGTGAAGGTCAACCAGATCGGTTCGCTGTCTGAAACGCTCGACGCCGTCAGCATGGCGCAGCGTGCAGGCTACACCGCGGTGATGTCGCATCGTTCCGGTGAAACGGAAGACTCGACGATTGCCGATCTTGCGGTTGCGACGAACTGCGGTCAGATCAAGACGGGCTCGCTGTCGCGTTCCGACAGACTCGCGAAATACAACCAGCTGATCCGCATTGAAGAAGAGCTGGGCGACGTCGCAGTTTACGCCGGACGCTCCATTCTGCGCGGTGTTGCCGCGTAAGAAGAAGGCCGCAAAAAAGACATCTCGCGGAACCAGGATCGTCGAGGGCGCGTTTGCGCTTCGACGATGGTACGGAACGGGGATGTTGTGGGTCAGTCAAGCGTAAAGCCCCGCAGTTCGAGCGCTCTCTCACAAAAACGAACGCTCTTCAAAAAACGCGCGCGCAGTTTCGCGGCGCCAAAACGGCGCATGTTGTCACCGGCGGTCGCGCGCCGGCCGACGCCCGTTGCAAACCGAGAGGAACAGAGTTCGCCGCTGCCTCAAACCTCTGCATTGCCGTATGAATATGGTCCGCGTCCGAGAGCGCTTGTCACGCGGGTCGTCGTGCGGGGTATCCGTCTTACGTCTGACGCTACGGTCCTCCTGCTCGCATCGCCATTCTTCGCAGTTTGGTATGCGGTTCGCGTCGTACGGAAATTGATTGAGTCCCGGAGCCCCGGCGCCGACAAACTAGTCGCTAAGCGGAGCAAATCCTGACGGCATCCGCCCGCCAATCGTGGGCGCGTCTCCGCATTTGCGTTTCATAGCTAACAATTCATTTAATATCGTCAGCCCGTGAAAAACGCCTCACATAATGGGGCTTGCCGCGATCCTATGCCTGCGTCGCAACGCCGGAACAAAGGCTCCAGCCTGCGACTTTAGGGCAGGGCGCGATGGCTCGTCGCCGGGGACGGCGTGCGGATTAATTGAGGGGTAAGACAGGATACCCCAGTATAGCGCAGATTTGTAACCTGATGAATTTTTGATCGAGACATGCCTGTATTTGGCGGAACATCTACAGCAACCCTCATCGATACCCGACGATTGTCGGATATGCGAAAGTCGATCGGGACGGCTGCCGCGCTCGATATCATTGGCGACTTCCAGGACGTGCTGCGCGACCGGCTTTACGAATTCGAGAAATGCAAGGACGCGTCACCTGCCGCGCAGTTCAAGGTTCTTCATGATCTCTCGACGACGGCTGAAACGCTTGGCCTTCTAGAGCTTGCACTGGCCAGTGAGCGATTAGTCTATCAGCTCCGGTACGATCCAGATGCCCCGCATGACTCTGAGCTTTCAACAGCCGTTGTCGATGCCGGGGGCCGCGCAATTCGTGCTATCGAAGATTATCTGCGCCATGCATTTCATTAGGCTCCCCGTCTACAAAGAACAGATGACGAGCATCGCGCGCACGACGACGTTCGCGATGATCGGGTACGCGATCAACGCCGTCATCGCGTTCATCGCATTCGTCGGCGCCATTCCTTTCGGCTGGCTTCTTGTCTGGACCATCTGTTCGCTGGCGATATGCACCGGCATCGGTCTGCAGACGTACGCGAGAAAGTTTGAGACGAGATCGAAGCAGCGAAACGTGCGCAACGCAAACGTCGCGCTCGTTTACGCCTTTCTGCTTTCGTTGCCTTGGGCGGCACTCGCTGTGACGTGGCTTGGTTGGCTCGATGATAACCGCCAGATCATTCTGATTGCGCTGACCGTCGGAATGGCGGCGAGCGGCAGTTTGCTGTTGATGCCGATCCCGGCGGCAGCGGCGGTCTCGGCGATCACGATCCTCGCGCCTTTGATCGTCAAATGGGGGCTCCTCGGAGCGGAAAAGAATTTCATTCTCGCCGCTCTCGCGGCAAGCTTCCTCGCGTTCCTGTTGTTTTTGATCGCGGTCGGCGGACGCATGTTCCTCGAACGCCTGCACGCGCTCGATCAAATCCGGGTTTCCGAGGCAGAAGCAAAGATGGCGCGGGAAGAGGCCGAGCGCGCGACCAACGCCAAGTCCGAATTCTTCGCGACCATGAGCCACGAGATCCGCACGCCTCTGAACAGCATCATCGGCTACACGAGCCTTGTGCTCGCGCGCCAAGGTCTCAGTCGCGAAGACACCAACGATCTGTCGATCGTGCGAGACGCGGGCAAGGCGCTGCTCGCGATCGTCAACGATATCCTTGATTTCTCGGCAATCGAGGCGGGCCGGCTGAAGTTCATAAAAAGCAGCGTCACGCTTCCGCCGCTGATCGAAGGCTGCGTCGCGCTTTTCTTCGCCGAAGGGCGGGAAAAGGGTTTGGTCATCCGTTCTGAAATAGACCCCGATCTCAATGATCTGACGTTCACGGCCGACGCTCATCGCCTGCGCCAGGTGCTACTCAATCTCGTGAACAATGCCGTGAAGTTTACGTCGCAGGGATCCGTCGTGGTCGGCGCCAAGATTCTCGACAGGGAAGAGAAGTCGGCAAATGTCCGCTTTTTCGTGCGTGACACGGGTCCCGGAATTCGCGCCGATCTGATACCGAACCTGTTCCAGAGATTCAGCCAACTCGACAATGGCCGCGACCGTCGCGGCGGCTCGGGGTTGGGGCTTGCGATTTGCAGAAGTATCGTCCAGGCCAACGGCGGCAAGATCGATATCGAAAGCCATGAGGGCGAGGGCTCGACATTCTGGTTCGAAGTCCCGCTGGAGATTGCCGCACGCGATCGCGATGCGCAACAGAACGCGAACGAAGCCGGCGGCGCCGAGCCGCGCCCGCTGAAGGTTCTCGTCGTCGACGATGTCGAACCGAACAGAAAGCTTGCATCCGCGGTGCTGAGACGCGCTGGCCACGACGTCATCACCGCAGCGAGCGGCCCTGAAGCGATCGCACGCGTCGAGGATGACACATTCGATGTCGTGCTGATGGACGTTCAGATGCCAGGGATGGACGGCCTCGCAGCCACGCGTGCGATCGGTCGCCTGACGCCGAAGCACACGCTTCCCCCCGTCATCGGCATGACGGCGAACGCTTTCCCGTCGGATGTCGAGAACTGCATGGCGGCAGGCATGGCCGCTCATGTCGCAAAGCCATTCGATTTCGGCGAATTGCTACGTATGGTGACGACGGTCGCCAAGCGTGGCAATGCCGAAGCCGGTGCAAGCGCGGTCGCGCGATCCTGAGCGGCACGACGCCACTAGCCACTTTCGCTGCTGTTCCGCAGCTTGATCTTTGATTGGCGCGTCTCGGTCCGCCAGCGATTTACGTGTCACACAAAGACGCGCCGGCGCTGTCTATACGCTGGCGTTCGCGCCGTTCACTCCCTATGGTTGCGCCGGAATTTGTTGGGGGCGTAGCGCATGCTCGAGCGTGATCTGTACGAGCCCGTATACAACTATCTTGAACTCGGCTTCCGCGATCGCCTGAAACCGGCCCGCGGCGATCTTCGTCACATTACAGCGATCACGGCAAACACCGGCGGCAACGCGACGGGCATCTGGTCCAAGCCCGACCTTTGCATCATCAGCCTCTCCCGCCAGAAATATGGTTTGAGTTGGCAGATCGATCTGCACGGCTTTGAAGTGAAGCCGCAAGGCGCGTGCTCCGTTCAGTCCGTGCACGAGGCGTTAAACCATACCTCGCTCGTCAATTTCACGCATCTCGTCTGGCACGTCGGCGACTGGAATGAATCCCGCGCCGACTGCTCGACCATCCTGTCACGCTGTTCCCATTACGGCGTCGGCTTGATCACGTTCGGCGCGCCGAGCGATCTTACGTCCTACGTCCTGCATCTCCCCGCGCGCCGCCATGATCCGTCGCCCGATGCTTTCGACGAATTTGTGGAAACACGCCTGTCACAGGAAGACAGAACGAAACTGCTCAGCTGGATCACGGAATTGCGCCGATGAGCATTTTCGTGGCGGTTGCGAACCCGAAGGGCGGCGTCGGCAAGTCTCTGACGACGATGATGCTCGCCGATGGTCTTGCGCTGACATACGGTGCGCGCATCCTCGTCATCGACGCTGATCCCCAAGCCGGAGTTTCAAAAGCATTGCTCAGCATCGGTGCCGAGCAGGAGCTGAAATCGCGCCAGATCGGACTCGGTGCCATTCTGAAGTCCTTTCAGAAAGGCGACAACATTCGTCTCGCAGGACATCGCGTTGCCGCCGGAGATCTGATCGAGCTTCGTAACCGTGAACCCGGATTCATCGACATCATCCCGTCGAACCACGAGCTGCTCGGCACGCTTCCAGAATTCGAGCATGCCGCGCGGAAGAAGCGGCGCAAGGATCGCCTCGACGTTCTGCTTTCGAACGCACTGCGTGCCGAGCTGTATCAGATCCAGTCCAACTACGATGTCGTCCTGATCGATTGTCCGGCTGGGCCCGGCATCCTTGGCTTGGCCGGTTTGCGATTGGCGCAGCACATCGTCATGCCGACAAGCCTGGAGACGAACGCCTATTCGACGCTGACGGATTTCTTGCGATTCATTCTCGCGGACGACCTCGGCCTTGCGTCGCGCGTGCGCGTGCATCCGCTGATCACGCAGTATCATGCGACGAACACCACGCAGCGCGAGATGCTTCATCACATCCGCCAAGGGCTGTATGAGCTGAACGCAATTCCGCGTCCGGTCCCTTATTCGACAGCGCTTCAGAACGCTGCGACGCATCCCGGAGCAGGCAATTTTCGTTCCGCGCGAGAAAAATACGGCAACGCACTTCCCGATCTCGTCGCGGTGACGAAAGCCGTGGCGGAAAGACTGAGCGCGAACCAGTGAGGGTACAGTGAGCAAATCAGTTTCACCCGGCGAAGCTCTCGAACGCATTTTCGAGGTCATTCGGGAGGAGGCGGTCGCCAATCCGACGTTTGCAAAGCGCCTGCTCGACGCGGCCGGGGTAACTGTCGTCTTCTCGGGGCCCGACGCTGCGAAAGTCGCCGATCCCATTCTCGCCGCGGCGCGCGCCGAATATGCGGATTTTAGGGAAAGCTTCATCGGCTTCACGGAAAAGGATCTGAAGAGCTTGCTAAAAGGCTTTGTGTTGGCGACCGACGAGCAGATCAAAAGCGTGAAGACGAAGCCGAGGCAGAGCGGCCTTGTCGATCTGATGTGGGAAGGCGCAAAGCGCAAACTCGACGAGCGCCGGGTCAAATAAATACTTGCGTCGATGTCCTACAGCAGGACTCGATCTCCGTAGTTCAATAGGGGGACTGGATGAAAACGTGCTTCACGTTCTTGACCGCCGCGACGCTCCTTGCGTGCGCGTCTGCGAGCGCCGCACAGGCAGGCGATTTGCCGTTTAATCTTTTGAACGGGTCGTGGGGCGGTGGAGGCGATCTGATCTATACCAGCGGCCCGCCCGACAAGCTCAGCTGCCTCGGTTATTATAGAAGCGCGGACGGCGGCAAATCGCTCGGCATCGCGCTACGCTGCACCGGCCAGCCGGACAAGATCGAGTTTCGCAGCAAGCTCGCGTACGCCGACGGAAAGCTGTCAGGCACGTGGGAAGAACGCACGAATAACGCCACCGGAAATGCCTCAGGCACCATCAGCGATAATGCGCTGCGCGTGGACTTCGGAGGCAGTCTGGAAGGAACGGTCTCGATTGCGTTCTCGGCATCGCAGCAGTCGATCAACATCACCATTTCGACGGCCGGTTCCGAACTCAAAGGCGCGAAGGTCAGCCTCAGCAGGCGCTAATCCGCGCAGCAGAGATTGGTCGCTTGAAGCCGGTGCGAAGTGTTGAACTCTCCCTGATCTTGCGCGTTGTCTCCAAGCACGCGCCGGTGGCAACCGGCCACAACAGGGATGATGGACGCAGCCATTTTGCCGGTTTCTCGCTGCGACACCAACGCATCGGTACGCGTGGACATCTAACCTGTTCCGAGCGCGTGCTCCGCCTTTTTGCGGGCGTCTCATATGCTGCGGCGCGGTGTCCGTTTCCTGGAAATTCGCGCCCAGAGTTCCCACATCATGGGTAATGCAGCTAAGGAGAACTTCCATGGCTTATTATCATGATGCCAAAGCGGACAACGACGTTGGGAAGCTCAATAGCCTGTTCAACGTCGTTATGGTTGCCGGTCTTCTCGGGTTCGCGATCTGGACCTTTGTTGTCGGCTAACTTCGCGTAACTAGCTTGGGAGAGATTTCTTTGGAACGTCTCTCCCATCTCGCAAGCGGCGTGGTTCAAACGGCGGCGTCGAGGAACGACACAAAAGCATAAGCGTTAGCTCATTCGCGATGCAGGGCAGTGCCGCCCGCGTCATGAGAGGAGCACGACGCATGAAGGACAAGGCGCCGAAGGCGAAGCCGGACGAAGACAGCTCTCAGCAACCGCGGCAGCAGCACACGCCATCCGCCAAAGAGCAGAACATCATCGAGACGGAAGATCGCATCAAGGAGCGCGAGAATCTTTCCGAAAAGTCGGACGACAAATCGCGCGCAGGCAAGCGACCTGCACCCTAATTTCAACTTAGACGATTTTGCTTTGCCATGCTCTTCGCGACCCCATCGCGAAGGCGGGGAAAACGGCGACGGTGCGATTTTCATACCGAACTGGCGGAAGGCGTGTCTGCCAAGAGTGCCTGATATTAAATAGTTTTCTGGAATATTTTCTGAGCAATCCACAAACCGGCCTACAATTCGCGCCGCTATGGGTGCGCGGTTAGAGCACTCCGAGGCAGGACCAATGCACGCGGGTGCGTTCGCGCTGTGTGTGCTTAGCGTGGCGCCCTGCGCTTTTACCTGCGAGGGCCGATTGCGGGTGTCTCTGCATTGACGGTCGTAGCCAGCCGATCTGCGATAAACCGTCCGATCAACCTCGCACATGCGCGCCGGCTACGTGCTCCTCGCCAAACTCCAACGCGGCTCAAAAATCCAACCAGACACCACCGACGGGAATAGCAACATGCGCTCAGGTGCAGGTGGAAGATCCTGATACGCATCGAACCGAATGGCGGATGATCTGTCAGTAAGCTAGCGGTGGAAATAAGCGACTCTCTTCTCCCGAAGCAGATACTTGGGCGCTGCGATAATTGGTGGACACAAGCCAAAAGATAAAGTCCGCAACGGGCCAGAAGCTGACCTACACTTCCGCTTGGTTCTGCCAATCTTTTGTCTCGCTTCGCGCAGTGCGCCGGAGCACCTGTGGAGGTTGTCCAAAGGCACGCAGAAAAGCGCGACGCATCTGGTCCCGATCACTGAACCCCGTCAGGCGCGCCACCACATCGATCGGGTGGCTGCTTTGTTCCATGAGGGACCGTGCCGCCTCCACGCGAAGGTTCTCGATCGCCTTTGCCGGCGACTGTCCGGTTTCGGCGCGGAACGCACGGCTGAACTGCCTTGGGCTGAGATTGGCTGCGTCGGCCAGCTGAGGCACGGTGAGCGGCGTGTGGAGATTTGCGCGCGCGAAAGCGAGAGCCGTCTGAATGCGATCCGACTTCGGCGACAGTTCGAGAAGCGTAGAGAACTGCGATTGCCCACCGCCGCGCCGATGATATAGCACCAGCTTTCGCGCGACGGACTTCGCAATGGCAGGCCCGAAGTCGTTTTCGACCAAGGCCAGAGCGAGGTCGATGCCCGCGCTCATACCAGCAGACGTCCAAATCGGGCCGTCGTTGATGAATATGCGATCCTCATCGATCTTCGCTTTCGGGAAGCGTCTCTGAAGCTCTCGAGCGTATGTCCAATGGGTTGTCGCGCGGCGTCCATCGAGCAGCCCCGCTTCGGCCAATACAAATGCTCCCGTGCAGATGGCAGCAACACGCCGATGGATGCGGGTCGCGGCGCGCACGAACTTGATCAGCCCCTGGCTCAGCGGCTCACGTGACGTTGCTCCGCCGCCGATAAGAAGCGTGTCGCCGGGTTTGTTGCTGAAGCGAACGGTTTCAACCCTCAAGCCCAACGAGTTGCTGACCGCTCCGCCCGTTTCCGACACGAAGCGAAACTCATAGGGCGTTTCGTCGACGAACATATTGGCCGTTTCGAAGACCGAAAGCGCGGCGAGCGCGATGACCGAGTTGCCCGGGTAGACGACGAACGTGATGCGCCGCATGAAAAGCCTCATGTCCTAAATCTACGTGTATATGACATTTAAGACGCGGAGCGGCAAGCCTATAACGATGGCAGTCAAATCATAAGGAGACCTCCAATGAGCAGCCTCACATCCAAAGGCGTTGCCGTCGTGACGGGTGCTTCGTCCGGCATCGGCGCGGTTTATGCCGACCGGCTGGCAAAGCGCGGCTTTGATCTGATCCTCGTGGCGCGGAATGAGGAACGCCTCAAATCGGTCGCCCACCGCATCGAAAGCGAAACGGGCCGCAAGGTTAGGGCTTTTCCCGCGGACCTGAACGACAAGGCGAGCCTTGCCAAGGTCGAGGCGCTGCTCAGAGACGACACGTCCATCACGCTTCTGGTCAACAATGCAGGTCTCGGCTCCGTCGCACCCATCCTCCAAGCTGATGTGGACACGGTCACCGACATGATCGCCCTGAACATCACGGCGCTGACGCGGCTGACTTATGCGGTCGCGCCCGCGTTCGTTGCGCGGGGAAGCGGTACGATCATCAACATCGCGTCGGTCGTCGGGATTGCCGCCGAGATGCTCAATGGCGTCTACAGCGCGTCGAAATCCTACGTCATCAGCTTTGGCCATTCGCTTCAGAATGATCTCTCGGGCAAGGGCGTACGCGTGCAAACCGTTCTTCCTGGCGCCACAGCGACGGAGTTTTGGGACGTGGCCGGCTATGCCGCGCAGAAGACGGCGTCGATCACGATGTCGGCTGAGGACGCTGTCGATGCGGCACTGGTTGGCCTCGACAACGGTGAACTCGTGACAATCCCCGGCTTGCATGACGGCGAAGCGTGGGACCGCTGGGAAGCAGACCGCCGCGAACTGTCGAAAAAATTCGGTAATTCGAAGCCCGCGCAGCGCTACGGCGTGAAGTCGACGGCCGCCGCCTGACCAGGAAGACGAACGTCGATGTCCGGCGATGGAACTACACCGCTGATGCCGATATATAACTAAGTTGACCTTGTCCGCTGCGCAAATCCATGAGGACCCCATGATCGGATTCAAAGTGAACGGCAAAGAGGTGTCAGTGGACGTGCCGGATGACATGCCTGTCCTCTGGGTTCTTCGCGATGTCCTCGGGATGACCGGCACCAAGTTTGGGTGCGGGATTGGCCAATGCGGCGCCTGCACGGTCCATGTGGACGGAGAACCCCGCAGGGGATGCCTGACGCAAGCGTCCGATGTCGCCGGACATGATGTGACAACGATCGAAGGCATCGGCGCGACACCGGCTGGCAAAGCCGTGCAGGCCGCCTGGCTCAATCTGGAAGTCGTCCAATGCGGCTACTGCCAGTCCGGCCAGATCATGTCGGCATCAGCGTTGATCAAAGACAAACCGACGCCAAGCGACAGTGACATTGACGAAGCGATGACCGGAAACATTTGCCGTTGCGGCACGTATTTGCGCATCCGCGACGCAATCAAGGAAGCAGCCAAGGCAATCGCAGCGAAGTGAGGCTCCACATGCTCGCCCGTCATACCAATCCTGAACTGTCACGACGGAACTTCCTTGTCGCCGGTGCCGCCGCCGGCGGGGGCATGATGATCGGCTGGGTTCCAGCTGCGAAATCAGGCGTCGAAAAAGACCCTCCCGCCATTCCCGAAGCCTACATCCGCATCGACGGCCAAGGACATGTGACCATCGTCTCACCAATGATCGAGATGGGGCAAGGCACCTACACGTCACTTCCCATGCTCGTCGCAGAAGAGCTCGACGTTGACATGGCAAACGTGTCCGTGGCGATTGCGCCGCCAAGCGACAAACTTTACGGAAATCGGCTATTGGGTAACACCCAGGTGACAGGCGGTTCGACGTCCATCCGTGCCTTTTATCTGCCCCTTCGCAAAACGGGCGCTGCGGCAAGGGTGATGTTGATCGCCGCAGCCGCCGAAACGTGGGGCGTTGATCCAGATTCTCTGCGAACTGAGCCGGGGTTCGTCGTCGATGGTTCCGCCAACCGTCGTCTGTCGTACGGGGAGCTGGCCGACCGAGCCGCGAAGATCCCTGTCCCGACTGAAGTCAAACTCAAAGACGCCAGCCAGTTTCGCATTATCGGCACGCCGGCCAGGCGCCTAGACGTGAGTGGGAAAGTCAATGGCACCGCACAGTACGGCATCGATGCCAAGGTGCCGAACATGAAGGTCGCGACGGTGTCCGCGTCTCCCGAATTCGGAGGAAAGCTGGCATCCTTCGATGAGGCGGCAGCAAAGAAGATTCCCGGTGTCGTTCAACTCGTGAAGCTCGACAACGCGCTCGCCGTCATCGCTGATCATTACTGGGCCGCGAAGAAAGGCCTTGAGGCCGCCGCTCCGGTGTTCGAGCACGGGCCCAACGCCCACGTCACCACAGCAGACGTCGCTGCCGCGCTCGTCAAGGCATCGGAGCGCTCCGGGGCGATCGCAAAAAATGACGGTGACGCAGTAAAGGTGCTGAACACTTCCCAACGCAAGGTGGAGGCGGCGTACGAAGCTCCATTCCTTGCGCACGCGACGATGGAGCCGATGAACTGCACCATCTCGGTGACCAAGGAGGGGTGTGACGTCTGGGTCGGCACGCAAGTTCCTGTCGTCTGCCAGCAGGTTGTCGCGAAGGCTCTCGGCCTCGATATCCAAAAGGTCCGCGTTCACTGCCACTTGCTGGGTGGAGGTTTCGGCCGCCGTCTCGAGGTCGACTTCGCTCAGCAGGCCGCCCTTATCGCGAAGGACCTCACCTACCCCATCAAGGTCATCTGGAGCCGGGAAGAAGATATCCAGCACGACATGTACCGGCCCTACTACTATGACCGCTTGGCGGCCGCCCTCGATGACGCTGGCATGCCCATCGCCTGGTCGCATCGCATCGTGGGGTCGTCCATCATGGCGCGGTGGGCGCCGCCGCTATTTAAGGATGGAATCGATCCTGACGCCATCGATGGCGCGGCGGATATGCCTTACACCATCGAGAACTTCCGGGTTGAATACGTTCGCGAGGAACCGCCCGGCATCCAAACCGCATTCTGGCGGGGTGTCGGGCCGACGCACAACGTGTACGTGATCGAGAGCTTCATCGACGAACTGGCTGCGGCCGCGAAGAAGGATCCGGTCGAATTCCGCCGCGCGCTGCTCCAGAAGAACCCTCGGGCCTTGCACGTTCTCAATCGCGCCGCCGAGCTTTCAAACTGGGGCAAGCCGCTTGGTCCGCGGCAAGGCCGTGGCGTATCGGTGCAGCAGGCCTTCGGGACGTACATGTGCCAGGTCGCTGAGGTGACCGTCAGCAAGACCGGCGAGGTGCACGTCGACCGGGTCTATGTCGTCCTCGACACCGGCGTGGTCGTCAACCCGAACACGGTCGCCGCGCAGATGCAAAGCGGCGTCATATTCGGGCTGTCGGCAGTGTTATGGGGAGAGATCACCCTCGACAAAGGCCGCGTGCAGCAATCCAATTTCGATGACTATCGCGTGATGCGCATTGACGAGGCGCCGAAGATCGTAATCGAAATCGTCAAAAGCGAAGCGGATCCAGGCGGCATTGGAGAGCCAGGCACGTCGGGGCTCGCGCCGGCGGTGCTGAATGCGGTCTATGCAGCCACAGGCGTTCGTTTGCGGAAGACACCAATCGACAGCAAGCAACTGAAGGAGGCCTCGTGACCGGCGCAGAATAACCGCGTGCTGTGCTCCGCGATTACCGCTTGCTCCAGAGGCTCGACATGACTTTCGTCTTTCAACGCTTCGATACCGATGCCGGGCTGCTCGCTGATGAGGACGTGCTGCCTCACCTCGATCGCTGGCAAAGCGAAGGCCAGCGCACCGCGCTCGTAACTCTAGTCGGCGTGGAGGGCGGCGCGCCGCGCGAGCCTGGCGCACAAATGGCGGTGGCCGAGGACGGCAGGTTCGCCGGATATCTTTCCGGTGGCTGCCTCGAGGCCGCCGTGGTGCTCGAAGCGCAGGCTGTGATCCGCGCCGGAGAGAACCGCCTCATTCGCTACGGTAAAGGCTCGCCCTATTTCGACGTCAGGCTCTCTTGCGGCAGCGGCCTCGACCTTTATTTTGATCAGGGGCTCGGTGCGGCGCAGGTGCGGGAACTCCTGCATTGCCGCGCAACGCGCCGTGCATCTTCGTTGAGAACCTCGCTAGTCGATGGCACAAGCATCGTCACGAGCGGTTCTAGTGGCACTCTGCCGAAGAGCGTGCGGCAAGGACAATACTTCACTCGCCATTATCCGCCGTCGGTGCGCCTCTTGCTGCTCGGCAGCGGACCGCTGGTCAATGCCATCGCTGCAATGGCCAAGGTGAGCGGACTTGAGATCGCAATCTGGTCGCCCGACGCGGCAACACGGGAGCAGGCGAGACGGCACGGACTGATGGCGTTCGACGGCGCCGATGCGCTCCACCGCTCGATCGAGGCGCTCGACCACGCCTCGGCGGCAGTTCTCGTCTTTCACGATCACGAGGCGGAACCCGATATCCTGGCGCGCGTCATCGAGACGGAGTCCTTCTACATCGGCGTCCTTGGCAACCACGCCGTCCACAGGCGGCGGCTCGAGACGCTGCAGGCCAAGGGCTTCACAGCCATTGCCCGCACTCGCCTTCACGCTCCTGTCGGAACAATCCCTGCCGCCAAAAGCAAGGCTACGCTGGCGGCGGGCGTGCTGGCGGAGATCCTCACCAAGGCCAAGATCGGAAATCTCGTGGCGTGACAACGGCAATCCAAGTCGCCGCCGTCCTCTTGGCAGCCGGAAGCTCGGAGAGGTTCGGCCGCGAGAACAAGCTTCTGGCAGAAATCGGCGGCGAACCTTTACTGCGCCGCGTCGCGCGCGCGGTTATCGCCGCCGGACTCTCGGACGTTGTCGTCGTCACCGGCCATCAACAGGGGTGCTGCCGTGGAGCCCTCGAAGGGCTTGCCGTCCGGTTTGTCCATAATTCCGCTTGGCCGCACGGCATGGGTACAACGATCGCGGCGGGTATCGACGCGCTTCACCCAGACTGTAAGGGTGCGTTCATCGTACCCACCGACATGCCGAATCTCACATCGGCCCTCTTCGCGCGCCTGTGGGCGGCATTCGATGCATCCGGCGGGAGCGACGTCGTCTTTCCGGTCACGTCTGCCGGAGAACAGCGTAATCCAGTCTTGTGGCCGCAGGCCTATTTCCCTGACCTTAGGTCCTTGTCCGGCGCAACCGGTGCCAAGACGCTTCTGTTAAAGCACGCCGCACAGAGCCATAGCGTCCCGCTCGGATCCGATGAGGAAGCAGCCGACATTGACACGTTAGCTGACCTTGCTGGCATCCGTCGTGAACCGCGCACACTTTAGTGCCGGATCGCAACCTGAAATTTTTCTTCTTTTTGGACGCGGGCCGGAGAACATCGCCGCTGCCACATCAGTTCAAGCGCACTGATCAGTGTCGGATCATTAGTCACCGTGCTTCAATGGGCATTTTCACATTCATCAATTCCCGAGAATGCGTCGGCATTTATTTGCCTTGAAGGTGACCACCGATGCGCTCAGGCAGCGGAAATGAAATGCATGCAGAATTCATCGGCTTCTGGCGGGACGTGCGGGATACCGATGAGCACTACGTTTACTCCATAGCCCTCCAAAATGAACCATGAAAATCGGCCGGAATCTGCTGAAATCTCAGCAGGTTTCCGGCCGCTTCTGTTTAATCACGCTTGTTTCGCAGGCTTGCGCGAGAAAGCCATGTTCACGGTCGACAGAATAAACGAGGACCGTCATCATAGGCGCATCGCCACGCGAAGGAGCAAGAAAGAGCGAACCGCGCCAGTCGTAAAGGAGCAGAGCCATGGCCGTCGTAATGATAATGAGCGTTGTATTGATCGCAATGCTTTGCGTCGCGGCCTATACGCTCGCGGTCTATGCGCTGCCCTTCATGCTCGGATTGACGGCCGCGCAGTTCGCCTATCAGACCGGCTCCGGCTTGATCGGCGCGGGCTTGGTCGGCTTGGTCGCGGCCGGCGCAGCCTTCGGCGTCCTGGCGCTTCTCTTTGACTCGCTACGCTCCCCGATCCTGCGCCTCGCCGTGGCGCTGATCTTCGCTGCACCCGCTGCCGTGGCCGGCTATGCGCTGGTCCACGGCGTCACCAAGGAATCGGTCCCATCCGAAATCTGGCGGCAAATCTTCTGCATCATCGGCGGCGGCTTTGTCGGGATTTCGGCCTTGCTGCGACTGGCAGCACCTTCGGCCAGCGGACCCACGCCCGTTCGCTAATCCAACGGCGTAATATCAAATTGACCCGGCGCTAAAGCGCCGGGGCTTTGTCACTGGCGACCCTCCGGCTCACTACGGCGCAATTTGGAAGCGCGTTCGCCTCCGGGTCGGCGCGGCTGTCGCCGCGTCGTTCGACACCTACCGCCTGGAAATATGGAGAACCGGGCGCATGGTAGTCCGGCCTGCTGATTTTCTTGTTCGAGAGATTGCTAAGGGCGTTGCCCTCGCGCGGCGCAAGAAAACTCTTTGCCCTTTCGCGGCATAAACGGCCCGCTCCCCGCAAGCGGGTCCCCTCCATTTATTCCACGGTGCCAAAGACTTGTCTGGCACCTTACTACCCCAGTCTCGCCGACGGGCAGGGGTTCAGGAGCGGCGCTTCGCTGCTCTGAACCCAACACCCGAAGGAACAGAGACATGACCAGCGCAACCGACACCAATCCCCGCATCTATGTTGCCTGCCTTGCAGCCTATAACAACGGCTATCTGCATGGTGCCTGGATCGACGCGGATCAGGACGCCGACGACATCAGAGACGAGATTGCCGCGATGCTTGCGCGTTCCCCGATCAAGGGCGCGGAAGAATATGCCATCCATGACTATGAAGGCTTCGAGGGCGTCACCGTCAGGGAATACGCCAGCATCGAGGGCGTGGCGCGGATGGGCGCTTTCATCGCCGAGCACGGCGCACTAGGCGCGGGTTTGCTGGAGCAGTTCGTCGGTGACATCGACCAGGCCGAAAGTGCCTTGCAGGATTGCTATCATGGACAGCACGCGAGCCTTGCGGACTACATGGAGGAGCTGACCGCCGAGAGCGTCACGATCCCCGAAGCCCTGCGCTACTATGTCGATTGGGAGGCAATGGCCCGCGACGCTGAAATGGGCGGCGAGTTCTTCACGATAGAAACAGCACGCGACGAGGTGCATGTCTTTTCCAACAGGTGAGACTTGGGTTGCCTTGCCTGCGCCAGCGGGCAAGGCAACACGCACGACCTCGCAGACTAGTAAAATCACAGAAATGTTGTTAAGAAGAAAATAACTATAAATGTGCGGCCTTCACGAACAACATTCCGTATAACTCCAGCTATATCCAGTGTTGGCGATTCCGGAAACTCTCTATCCGGGCGTTGCCCTGCGCCGTCCGGTATAGGGAGGTGACGCCATGCTTAGCATTGATTGGCGTGCGCCGGCGGCTTACGGGCACGCGAAAGCTATTCCCCCCGCCGGTTTCGCCTGGGAGTATCTTCGTCGCCATGAGGACTATCATCGCGACTTCCAAACAATATCCCAGGTGAAGGAGCCGGCTGGCGACCAGCTTGACGGATTCTCGCAGCGTTGGGGTTTGCGATTTCCCGTGCGATCCCGAAACGCCGCCTGATCGGCAATCCCTGTTCTGGATTCCAAGTCTCCAGCCGCAAGCGGTTCTCTTGTCCCCGGTGCAGCATCGCGACGGGGCGACGGAACCTATAGTGACGCTGGCGCACCTGTCCGGCCTCGACCTACGGCACGCAGCGGATGGGTGGCATGGCATCTGGAATGTGGATGGCGTCGCGCATCAATTCTGGCTGCCCCAGGCCGTGCCCGACGCAGCGGCCTTCTATGCCGTATCCCTTCCGATGGATTCTTTCATGGAGCTTCGCGCCCATGCCGCCCGCCGACTTTGGCGGTCCCTCAATGGGCGAGCGCCCGGCGCGGACTTCCGCACCCTGCCGGCGCAGCTCCGCAAGTTTCATATCCTGTCCCTGCGCGCGCTCGACGCCCGCTTGCGAGGCGAAAGCTATCGCACCATCGCGGAAGTCCTGCTTGGCTTTCGCGGGACCAAGGAGGATTGGGAAGCCGACCCGCGCAAGAACCAGGCCCGCCGATTGGTCGCGCACGGCCTGAAGATGATGAGGGGCGGCTACCGCCTATTGCTGCACTATCCGATCAAATCGCCTGCCGAGTGAAAACCGGCAACGATCAGCGCCCGGCCGCGACCGCCTGTTCCAAGATTCGCCGATAGCCTTCGCGTGAAAGCCATTGGGCGCGGGCAAGGTGACTTTCCCAGCATCGCCGGGTCCGCGCTTCATCGCCGACCGGATCGCGATGCAGCACGATTCGCGCGACTTCCATCCAGTCCGCCCCTTCGGCCTTCGCGTCGAGAAGGCGCAGATAGGTGACGTAATGCCGTTCGTCATAAGGCGTTATGTCGTTTCCCGTTGGGGCTTCGTCGTCCACATCGGGATCGAGTTCGACGGGCACTTGCATGGCCGTTTCCCCGTATCCGAGAGGGTTTGTTCGCGGTGCGCCCCCGCAAACGATGCTCTCTGACTCTGGTGATCGGGGAGTTAGTAACCGTGGTTAGACGGCCCTATGGCCTTTAGCTCGGAGAGCCTGTTGTATACGCCACAGGCTCCCCGACCATAAGGTCAAGGAGTTTGATGCCGTCACGGCCGGCACCAACCGCTAACCAGGGGTTACTACGCCCCGGAGCAGCGCGTCTGCTCCGCGTTCAGTCTTAGCCGACCCGCACGCGAATGTCTTCGCCAATTCGGTGCGGCAGGCATGACGCACGGATTTTCTTCGTCTTTTCAGCTTGCCGACGCTCCCCAAGGGGTGCCGCCAGCGCATAGGCGCAAATGCGGCACGCTACGCGCCGCCGATCCCTCGCCATGGTTCGCCACAGCCCGCCGAAGTTTTCGGCGGCCACATCAACCGACGAACCAGAGGTGATCTTATGGCCATCCGCCGCAACGCGGACCTGCCGCCGCGCCTGCTTCGCACACAGGAAGCCGCGCGCTTTCTCGGCCTGTCCGTCCGCACCCTTGAGAAGCATCGCACATACGGCACCGGCCCGACCTATCGCAAGATCGGCGGGCGCGTCCTCTATACCGTCCGCGACCTTGAAGCCTGGAGCGCGGTCGGCACCCGCAAATCCACGCGCGACAAGAACGCCGGCACGGTTTTTCCCGCGCGTCCGCTCACGCCCAAAGAGCTGGGCGATTGCTGAATGCTACGCGAGGACGACCATAGCCCCGCGCAGCCGGCCGACGCCAGCGAACGCAGCCGACTCGACCCCTTCGTGGTCGCGACCGGCGACGCCGCACCGCGCGACCAGCGCGATTTGATGGAGCGGCCGTTCTTCTCCCTGGCGAAGACGCCGCGCACCAAGCCTATTTTCTACAAGGCCGCCGATGTCGAGGTGCAGGTGTTCGGGATGCCCGAGCACGGCATGGCGACGATATGGGACGCCGACGTGCTGATATGGGCGGCCTCGCAGATCGTCGCGGCCGAAAACAACGGCCTCACCACGTCACGCTTCGTCCGCTTCACGCCTTACCATCTGCTGCGCGCCATCGGGCGGCCGACCGGCAACCATCAATACCTGCTGCTGAAAGCCGCGCTGGCGCGACTGCAATCGACCGTCATCGCCACCACCATCCGCAACGGCCCGCATTGGCGTCGCCGGCAATTCTCATGGATCAACGAGTGGGAGGAAATGACGACGCGCGCCGGCCGCGTCGAGGGCATGGAATTTGTCTTGCCCGAATGGTTCTACAACAGCGTCATCGACCGCTCGTTGGTCCTGACCATCGACCCGGCCTATTTCCGGCTGACAGGCGGCATCGAGCGTTGGCTTTACCGCGTCGCCCGTAAGCACGCCGGCCGCCAGCGCCATGGCTGGCTGTTCGAGTTTGCGCACCTTCATCAGAAATCCGGCAGCCTCGCACGGCTGTCCGATTTTGCGCTCGACTTGCGCCGCATCGCGGCCCGCCAGCCGCTTCCTGGCTATCGACTCCAGATCGAGCGGGAAGACGGCCGTGAGCTGCTTCGCATCTGCCCGGTAAACCTGTCCACAGTGCCTGTTGATAACGGTGTGAATGCCATCGGCACATCAGGCGCACGGGGTATCGGCACATCAGGCGCAACCCTATCGGCAGATCAGGCGCACGAACCCCAGCTAACGCTTTGGCCTGAAACGCGCAATCCGACCGCTAACTTAGAGTCTAACAGAGAATCTAACTTTTCTTCTTTGACGCGCGCACACGCGAGGCGTGGTGCCGGTGCCGCCGAGCGAGGCGAACCATGACGCCCGCGCTCGACGCGGTGCGCCCGCGCAACCCCCAAGCCATCACCGGAGACGAACAATGACCCGTCGCGCCCATCGCAGCGCGCACGGCCGTCCGCTGCCGGACGGACCCGCGCCCTTCACCACGCTTGTCGAATTGACTTTCGAGAAACGCAAGGTCGAGCACTGGATACGCTTCGGCCGCAAGAGCTACGAACAGATCATCGACCGTCGCCGAAGCGTCGTCGGCTTCGCGCCGAACAACATCTTCGCCTTCGTCCGTTGGGCGGCCGGCGAGCACGGCACGATCATTTCACGCATCGACATCGCGCGGGCCATCGGTCGGGGCGAGCCGTTCCAGACATTGCCCTTCGTCCGGCCTGGGGGCGACATCCTTTTACGCCTGGACGGCTGGCCGAAAGTGCAGCGCGCACTTGCCGTCATCGACGCCGTGGAGGCGCTGGGACTCGACCCGGCCGACGTGTCACCGGACTACTGGCGACACGCGCACAACCGCCTAGCCGCCAATCTGGAGCCGAGCGACTACACGCCGGAACGACATGCGGCGTGGATTGGGCGTCGGAGGATCGACCCGTGACGCGCCGCCGCTATCTCGCCGTCACGGCGCTGGCCGCGATGGGCGTTGCCGTCGCAAGCGCCATCGAGACGCCGACGAAACTCATTTGGAACGCCACGGCCAGCGCGCCGGTAGGCTTCTACACCGTCGAGCCGGCCGACCGGATCGAGGTGCCCGAGCTGGTCGCGGTCATGCCGCCCGAACCGCTCGCCGCCTTCATGGTGCAGCGCGGCTATGTCGGACGCGGCGTGCCGCTGTTGAAGCGCGTCGTCGGCCTTCCAGGGCAGTGGGTTTGCCGCGCCGGCCGCACGATCACGGTTGACGGGATCGAGATGGGCGAGGCGCTGGAGCGCGACCGGATCGGCCGTGAACTGCCTGCCTGGCAGGGCTGCCGCGTCATCGCGCCCGGCGAAATCTTCCTCATGAATTGGGATGTCCGCGACAGCCTAGACGGCCGTTACTTCGGACCCATCCCCGCAAGCTCCGTCATCGGCCGAGCGGTCCCGCTCTGGACCGATGAGGAAGGCGTCGGCCGCTTCGAGTGGCGCGCGCCGACGCACTGACTTCGCGCTTCCCCAACCAATCGCAAGGAGACTTACAATGCCCGCCAATATCTTTGAACCCACCGCCAACGGTTACGCCGGCCGCGTCCGGCTGTTCGGCATTGACGAGGCAATCGTGCTCGTCGCCATCGAGCCGGGCGACGGCGAGAACACGCCGGCCTATCGCATCCACCTTGACGACGAGGACGGCCCCGAGATCGGCGGGGCTTGGAAACGTGTCGGCGAACGCGCGGGGGATTACATCGCCCTGGAGATCGACAGCCCGCTTTTCCCTGCGCTGTTTCGCCCGGCGCTGTTCCAGGCCGACGACGAGGCACGCACCTTCCGGCTCGCGTGGAAGCGGCCGAAGGCGCGCGAGGATCGGAGCTAATTGGTGCGCGTTCCGATCATCCCTTTGTTCGCGGGAACGCACTCGCATCCCTTCGTCCCGCTCGGCGACAAGACGGCCGGCGCGCGCAGCGAAGGTCAAGGGCGGCCACCGGCCGGCGCTTTGCGCGCACCCTTTACCGTAGCGAGCACGCTGGCAGGCTGGCGTCATAGCGGCGACAGGAAGCCATGGCGCTATGCCGTCCTGTTGCTGGCCGGCGCACTATCAGTCAGCGCCGGATCGGGCGTCGCGGTCGCGCAATCCGCGTCGGTCGTGCGCCCGGTTGCCGTCGATCCCTATGCCGCGCACATCACCGAGGCGTCGCAGCGGTTCGGCATCCCCGAACACTGGATTCGCGCCGTCCTGCGCGCCGAGAGCGCGGGCGACGTGCGCGCGATTTCGTCGGCCGGCGCGATGGGATTGATGCAGGTTATGCCCGACACCTGGGCGGGCCTGCGTGCCCGTCACCGGCTCGGCCGCGATCCCTATCAGCCCCGCGACAACATCCTCGCAGGCACGGCCTATCTGCGCGAGATGTGGGATCGCTACGGCAATGTCGGCGCGATGCTCGCGGCCTACAATGCCGGCCCCGGCCGCTACGACGAGCACCGTTCGACCGGCCGTCCGCTACCGGCCGAGACACGCGCCTATGTCGCCGCGCTCGCGCCGATCCTTGGCGGTGCGGCTGCATCGGAAGCGCCGTCATCGGCACCGCCACCGCCGCCCGACTGGCGCGACGCACCGCTCTTTATCATGCGGCCGAATGACAGCCGGGCAATCGCCGCGCAGCCGTCCGACGCGCAATCCGGCGACGCTCGCGCGACCGTTCCGGTGCGCGATCCCGCCGCTATGGAACCGCAAGACGGCAGCATTTTTGTAGCCCGCGCGAGCGTCGGAGATACGCCATGAAGGTGGCATTCCCGCGCTCGGCGGCGGACGATCCGGTGTGCAGTCAGGCGGGTTCGCGTCTGGCAGCATACCGGGCCGGAGAGGCAGAGAAGGACGAAAGAGCGGAGGGCAAGATAAAGGAAACCGGCACTAGGTCGGCCGGATTTCTGAAATTGTTGTTGTCTGCACACTGGTTAGGGGAGCCGCGAGCGGCACCATGCTTTTTAATCCCGCGTGCCGCGATGTTGCGCAAAGCCTTGGCTTTGCTGGGTTTCGACCGGCACCATGACCGCCGAGTGCCCGATTTCCTTGGATTTTGGCCGGAGGCGCGTCCATGAGCGCCGACGACGAAACCCGCTTCCGCCCGAAGCCCGGTCGCATCCGATCCGACGCGCCGAAGGGCGGCAAGACCAAGAGCTTTCTCACGCAGGCGAAGAAGATCGCGCGGCAGCACAGCACCACGTCATCCAGATCGTCGCCGCGCCCAGGCAAGACCCCGACCGCCAAGGGCGGCAAGGGCGCGCGTTCGTCAGGAGGACCGGGCGTCCGGCGCGGACGCGGCGCGGCCTTCGTGCGCGCTCGCACCCTGTCGGGCGGCTGGCGTCACAGCGCGCCCGGAATGCGCCGCGTCGTCGTCAAGACCCGCTACGTCAAGGAGGCGGGCAGGAACGGAAGGGCGGCCGCCCATCTGCGCTACATCCAGCGCGACGGCACATCGCGCGACGGCGAGCGCGGGCAGCTCTATTCGGCGACCGAGGACCGCGCCGATGGCGCTGCATTCCTTGAGCGCGGCCAGGAGGATCGCCACCAATTCAGATTCATCGTCTCGCCGGAGGACGGCGCGGACCTGTCGGACCTGACAGCCTATACCCGCGACCTCATGCGCCAGATGGAAGCCGACCTTGGCACGAAACTGGATTGGGTTGCGGTCAATCACCACAACACCGGCCATCCCCATGTGCATGTCATCGTGCGCGGCAAGGACGACCTGGGCGAGAACCTTGTCATCAACGGCGACTATCTCGCCAACGGCATACGCGAGCGGGCAAGCGAATTGACCACGCTGGAGCTTGGCCCCGTCTCCGAGATCGAGCAGACCCGTAAGCTGTCGGCCGAGATCGACCAGGACCGTTTCACCCGCATCGACCGGGCGATGGTCGAGGAAGCCGACGACAGGTTCCTCGACCTTCGCCAAGAGCCGGCCGAGCCGCGCCGCCAGTTCAATCGCGCCCTGCGCCTGCGCCGTCTCGCCAAGCTAGACAAGATGGGGTTGGCGACCGAGCACGCGCCGGGCGTTTGGGAAATGAGCGAGCGCATGGAGCCGACCTTGCGCGAGATGGGCGAGCGCGGCGACATCATCCGCAACATGCACAAGGCGTTGAAGGCCGATGGCCTGGAGCGCGACCCGCTGACCTTCCAAGTCCATGACGGGCCGCCCGAAAAGCCCATCGTCGGCCGCGTCGTCGATAAGTATCTGTCCGACGAGCTGGGCGAGAACCTGACCGTCGTGGTGGACGGGATCGACGGCCGGACCCACCATGTCGCCGGCATCGACCCGGCCCGCGTTGAGGACGCGCGGATAGGCAGCGTCGTCGAGATCGGCCCGGCCGAAACGGCAAGCCGTCCGTCCGACCGGACCATTGCCGCCATCGCCGAGGATGGCGTCTATCGGCCGAGCCGCCATCTGGAACAGGCGAAGTTCGAGGGCCGCGTTCCGGGCGGCGACTATGAGGGATATGTCGATGCTCATGTGCGCCGGCTGGAGGCATTGCGCCGGGCCGGCATTGTCGCGCGGATCGACGCCGACCAATGGCGCATCCCCGAGGATTTCGAGAGCCGCGCCACTGCCTACGACGCCGGCCGCAACCGGCAAGCCAGCGTTCGCGTCCTTTCGGTGCTCGACCTTGAAAAGCAGATCGGCGCGGACGGCGCGACCTGGCTCGACCGGCGCTTGGTTACGCCCGACGCAACCGACCTTGCATCGGCCGGCTTCGGCCAGCAGGTGCGCGAGGCGATGGACCAGCGCCGCGAGCATCACGTCGAGCATGGCGACGCCACGCGCAGCCGGGACGGCCGAATCTTCTATCGGCGCAATCTTCTCGCGACGCTGCGCGAGCGCGAGGTTGCCAGCTTCGGCACGGCGATGGCGGCGAACAAGTCGCTGCCGTTCCGCGCCGTCGCCGATGGCGAAACCGTCAGCGGCAAGTTCACTGGCACCGTGCAGCTAACCAGCGGCAAGTTCGCCATCGTCGAGAAAGCGCACGAGTTTACCCTTGTCCCATGGCGACCTGTCATCGACCGCCAGCTCGGCCGTGAAATCGCGGGCGTCGTGCAGGGCGGTTCGGTGTCGTGGCAATTGGGCCGGCAGAAGGGTTTGGGGCTGTAGCGCTGTCCAACCGAGGCGCTGGCAACGCAGGAACCGGATAGGCACTAAATCATATGATTGATTTAGTTTTTACGTCACGCTAGACTGATTGTTGGACGCTGGCAGGAAGCGCCTGGCTTGTCCCTCTCATTGACCTTTGTGCGGAACCAGAACGATGCCACGAGCACGAGCGGCTTTCATCCCGTTGGTTCTGGTCCTCGCGACTGCGCTTGCAGGGTGCGCAGCGCGGCCCGGACCAGAGACGCTTGATCCCGCTGGCCGGCGCGCAGCAGGGAACACTAGCAGCATCACGGTCCTCACGGCGACAGATCGTTCTTCGACAGATTTGGTGCGCCCCGTCTTAGGAAGCGGGCGCGGCATCCTGCGCTACGAACAGTTCACAATGCAGGCGGCATCAGCGGACGGCGGCAGAGCGGGCGCGGTTGTCAACGCTCGCAGCAGCGATCCCTCAAAAGACTTTATCACAGTCGGACGGCGCGAACTCGATGAAAAAGCGTTCGAGGATAGCGTCAACCGTATGCAGAAAGATGCTGGCGGCACGGTCGCGGTGTTCGTCCATGGCTATAACTACAGTTATCAGGAGGCGGTTTTCCGCCTTGCGCAGTTGAGCGCCGAGGTCGATGGGCGAGTTGTGCCAATCCTCTTTTCTTGGCCTTCGCAGGCCAGCGTTAGAGGCTACGTCGCCGACCGGGACTCCGCCACCTATGCGCGGGACGATCTAGTTCATTTGCTCGCCACGTTGAGCCGTTCACGCACAGAGCGGCGCGTGATCATGATCGGCCATAGCTTGGGCGCATGGCTGGTCATGGAAGCGCTTCGACAGCTTCGCCTCCAGGGACGGGACGGTGTTATCTCTCGCCTACAGGTCGGGCTTGCCGCCCCTGATATTGATGTGGATGTCTTCCGCACACAGGCTGCTTTGGTCGGCCGACTGTCACCGCCGCTAACTGTCCTTGTATCCGAAGACGACCGGGCACTTGCCGCGTCGAGTCGGCTTGCCAATGGCAGGCCCCGCCTTGGTGCGGCCCGCGTCGATGACCCGGAGATACAGGAGATTTCTCGCCGGGGTGGCATACGGATCATCGACATCACGACCCTACCAGCAGGCAATGCCTTCAACCATGACCGCTTCGCCACCTTCGCGGCACGCTATTTCGCGGCTGCCCAAGATGGTCATGTTGCTAGCGGCGTCCGACAGGCTGGCGTCTATCTGCTCGACACCACAGGCCGCCTCCTGTCAGGGCCGTTCAACCAGACGGCGCGAATTATCGCTGGATCGCAATGACAGTTCTCGCAGCCGTCTATCCATCAAGCCTTAACTAAATCAGATGATTGATTTAGTCTCTGGTCCACGCTAGGTTTGATCGTGGGATGGAGCCGACTCGCCGCGAGGGAGCGCAGGGCGGCTTTCGGTTCCCAAGATGAAGGATGGAGCACGGGCGTCATGTCGGGACGAAAGATCGAACGCGGCGATCAAACTCGCGAGAAGCTGCTTATCGCAGCCGTGGATGTTTTCGGGCGTGTCGGTTTCGACGGCGCGACGACCCGGATGCTTTGCGAGAAGGCCGGGGCAAACCAGCAGGCAATCGCCTACTACTTCGGGAACAAGGAGGGCCTTTACCTCGCTGCGGCCACCTCCATCGGGGATGGCATCAAGGATCATATCGCCCCGCTGCGAAGCCTCGTCTTTGCCCGTGTCGAAGAAGCGCGCTCGGGAACGCCGCTTGGCACGGATGAGGCACGCCGCCTGCTGACCGAGATCATTCAGCGGATGGCGGCGCTATTCGTGAGCAGCCGTTCCGAGCCTTGGGCGCGCTTCATTATCCGCGAGCAGATGCAGCCGACTACGGCCTTTCGTTGCCTCTACGACGACTTGATGGGACCGCTGCTCAATATATGTGACCATCTAATTGGAACCTTGCTCGACGAAGACTCTGCTTCCGAGCATGTGCGCCTCAGAACCCTCGCATTGGTTGGAAGCGTCCTCATGTTCAGGGTGGGGCGCGCTTCGGTCCTCGCCGCGCTCGATTGGGAGACGATAGACGACAAGGGCCTCGCAGCCATTGAGGCTTTGGTGGTTGAACTCGTCGGGTCCATTGCGCCTGCCTCCCCGAATGTGGGGGGCGCATAGTGTCCCGCCGCATCATCATCCTGGCAGTCATCATCGCGGGCGTCGCAGCGGCGGGATACTACACTCGCGGCTTCGGCTTCTTGGACAAGCCCAACGAGGGGCTGGTCCTTTATGGGAATGTCGATATTCGTCAGGTGAATCTCGGGTTTCGCGTTGCGGGTCGTATCGCCGAAATGCCGATTGATGAAGGTGCTTCGGTCGAGGCTGGGGCAACTCTGGCGCAGCTTGACCAACAGCCATTCATCGACGCGCTGGCGGGTGCGGAAGCGCAGGTTGCGACCGCTCGCGCCGAACTCGAAAAACGGCGCAACGGGAATCGACCCCAGGAAATTGCCCAGGCGGAGGCTGCGGTCGCCGTCCGAAGGGCGGACATGGTGCGAACCCGAAAAGCCTTCCAGCGTCGCCGGGCGCTGGTTGCTACCGGCGCTGTATCCCAATCGGTTTTCGAGGCCGCCGAGGCTGAATACCGCGCCGCCGAAGCGCAGCTTCGCGCGGCGGAGGAAGCCTTGGCGCTGCTGCGCGCCGGCTCTCGCGTCGAAGACATCGCGGCTGCGGAGGCGCAACTCGCGGCCGCGATAGCGGAACGCGATAGGGTGAAAACCAATCTGGCCGACACGACGCTTAAAGCACCGGACGCTGGCACGATCCTCACGCGAGCGGCCGAGCCCGGTGCCATCGTCCAATCCGGCGCAACTATCTTCACGCTCACCATCAATCGGCCGATCCGGGTGCGCGCCTATGTTGCCGAACCCGACCTTGGGCGGATCGCGCCCGGCATGACCGTGTTCGTAACCACTGACGGCAACCCCAAAGTCTATCGTGGTGTCATCGGCTTCATTTCACCAACCGCCGAATTTACGCCGAGGACGGTTCAGACCGAACAACTGCGCGCCGACCTCGTTTATCGTTTGAGGATCAACGTCACCGATCCCGATGACCGTCTCCGTCAAGGTCAGCCCGTGACCGTGAGGCTCCAGCAGAGCCCGGACCCAGGGGCGGGCCAGTGAAATGACAGAGGCAGTTGCCCACGCTGTAGATGTCACCAAACGCTTCGCGCCCAATGCAGCCCCGGCACTTGATGCCGTGAGCATGGAGGTGATGGGCGGCGTGATGACGGGCTTGGTCGGCCCTGATGGCGCGGGCAAGACAACCCTGATCCGTTTGCTCGCTGGATTGCTCGACCCGGATGAAGGGGAAGTTACCCTTCTCGGCGAGCCCGCCATCGCGGCCGATAGATCGGCACTAGGCTACATGCCGCAACGCTTCGGACTCTACGAAGACCTGTCGGTTATCGAGAACCTTTCACTCTACGCTGATCTTCGCGGTTTACCCCCAGGGAAAGAACGCACGGAGCGCTTTTCCCAACTCCTGTCTTTCACGGACCTTGAGCGATTCCGCCCCCGGTTGGCTGGCCGTCTATCGGGCGGCATGAAGCAAAAGCTGGGCCTGGCCTGCGCACTGGTGCGGCCCCCTCGCGTGCTGCTGCTTGATGAGCCTGGCGTTGGCGTCGATCCCGTGGCCAGACGGGAACTATGGGCGATGGTCCGCCAGCTCACGACGGAGGGCATGGGCGTCGTCTGGTCCACCGCCTATCTCGACGAGGCCGAGAAGTGCGATACGGTATTCCTGCTGAACGAAGGCAAGCTGCTGTTCAGTGGACCGCCGAAGCGGCTGACATCCCGTGTCGAAGGTCGGACCTATCGTCTGTTTGGTCCTTCCGAAAGCCGGCGGTCTTTACTCGCCAGCCTTGTCCTTCGCGACGATGTAAAGGACGCCACCATTCAGGGCGCTTCCGTTCGCGTCCTCATGGACGAAGGCGCTGCTGCGCCGACCACAGAACGATTCGGAATGTCGCAGGGCGACCGAATCGAAGCCGTGCAGCCGCGATTTGAGGATGCGTTCATTGACATCCTTGGTGGAGGACCGAAAGGCGTCAGCCAACTCGCCGCGAGCTACAAGCCCATCGAAAAGTCCGACGCGCCGGCCATCGAGGCGCGAGGGCTTACCAAGGTGTTTGGGACGTTCACGGCGGCAGGCGACATCACATTCTCCGTGCCGCAAGGCCGGATATTCGGCCTTCTCGGGCCGAACGGCGCGGGCAAATCCACGACCTTCAAGATGCTTTGCGGGCTTCTCACGCCGACAGCGGGCGAAGGCCGCGTTGCCGGCCATGATCTTCGCACCGCCAGCGCGGAGGCGCGTCAGTCTCTCGGCTACATGGCGCAGAAATTTTCCTTGTATGGCGATCTTAGCGTCAAACAAAATCTGGACTTCTTCGCCGGAGCCTATGGCTTGAATCGACGCCAGCGGGCCGAGGCCGTTGCGCGCGTCATCGACATTTTCCAGCTTGAACGTCATCTGCCGGTGAACAGCGGAACATTGCCGCTAGGCTTCAAGCAACGGCTCTCGCTTGCCTGCGCCGTGCTCCATCAACCGCCCGTGCTTTTCTTGGATGAGCCGACATCGGGCGTGGACCCTATCACCCGCCGCGAGTTCTGGTTGCACATCAACGGCCTCGTGCAACGCGGCGTGACGGTGCTCGTCACCACCCACTTTATGGAAGAAGCGGAATATTGCGACCGCATAGCGCTGATCTATCGCGCACAGGAAATCGCCCAAGGCACGCCCGAAGACCTCAAAATCCGCGCGGCTGAAATCAGTGGCGGCACAGACCTTACGATGGAGGACGCTTTCATTGCGCTGATCGAGGAAACGGATCGAAAGCGGGAGGCCGCATGAACGACCGCTTCTATCCTCGACGCTTCATGGCCCTGCTCGTCAAGGAGTCGCTACAGATTCTCCGCGACCCCTCGACGATGCTGATCGCCTTTGTGCTGCCGCTGCTCCTGCTTTTCCTGTTTGGATACGGCGTGTCTCTCGATACGGCGAGGACGCGGATCGGCTTGGCGGTTCAAGATTCCAGCGAAGCGGCGGCCAGCCTGGCGGGGGCCTACCGATCATCCCGGTGGTTTGAGGTTCAATCCCGGCGCGACGTGACTTCGCTCAAGGATGAACTGATCGCTGGGCATATCCGGGGCATCGTGGTCATTCCGAGTGATTTCGGCCAGAGGGTCGCAGCCGGGATCGACGCGCCGATCCAGGTGATTACCGATGGCTCGCTGCCGAACACGGCATCCTTTGTCGCCGCCTATGCCGAAGGTGTGCGGGCCACCTGGGCGGAAGGCCGTGCATTGGATCGTGGCGTGCGACTAGCTCCCGCAATCGCCCCGCTGCCCCGCTTCTGGTTCAATCCGGGCCTCGAAAGTCGGTTCGCTCTCATTCCCGGCTCGATCAGCATTGTCATGACGATGATCGGGACGCTTCTGACCGCGCTCGTCGTCGCGCGGGAATGGGAGCGCGGCACGCTCGAAGCGTTGATGGCTACGCCCGTCAGCATGGGCGAGTTCCTGGCCACGAAAATCATTCCCTATTTTGTGCTCGGGCTCGGTTCGATGACGCTCTGCGTCATCGTCGCCGTCTTCCTGTTCGGCGTGCCCTTTAGAGGGTCGATCCTCGCGCTGTATGCGGTTGGCGCGGCCTTCCTCATGCCAGCATTGGGCCAAGGCTTGCTGATTTCGGCGGCGACGAAGAATCAGTTCGTGGCCAGCCAGGTTGCGTTGCTAACGGCATTTTTGCCGGGCCTGCTGCTGTCTGGATTTCTGTTCGAGATCGGCTCGATGCCGAAATTCATTCAGGGGATGACCTATGCGGTTCCAGCCCGCTACTTCATCCCGCCCCTGACCAGCGTTTTCGTGGTGGGCGATCTTTGGCCGATGTTCGTTCGCAGCATCCTGGCGATGCTGGGTTTCGGCCTCCTGTTCTTCGGCCTCGCCTTCCGAGTGACGCGCCGGAGGATCGCATGATGAGTTCCGCCAGCTTCGCGCGACTATCTGCGATCATCGTGAAAGAGCTATGGGCGGTCTTTCGCGACCCCAGGGCTCGCATCACCCTTATTGCGCCTCCGTTACTTCAACTCGTCCTGTTCGGATTCGCGGCGACGCTGGAAGTGCGCAACTTCGACGTTGGCGTGCTAGACCGCGATTCCGGCATCTGGAGCCATGAAATTGTTTCGCGGGTGGCAGGCAGCCCCAACGTCGGCCGCATGGTGCCGCTCGCCTCGCCCGACGACATGCGGGAGGCAATCAACAATCAGCAGGTCATCGCCGTTCTCAGTTTCGATTCGCGATTCAGCGCGGCTATCGAGGGCGGGCAGATTGGCGAGGTTCAGATCGTCCTAGACGGGCGACGCTCGAACGCATCGCAGATCGTTTCCTCATACCTGCAACAGATCATTGGCCAGGTCGCAGCCGAAGCGCGCCCCGCCGCAACTCCAGGGCAGCCCACTACCCGAACCGTCGTCACCAACTGGTTCAATCCCGCGCTGATATACCTTTGGTTCGTGATGCCGGCGTTGCTTGTGACCCTGGGCGCAACCGGCACCTTGTCGATTACGGCTCAATCCGTTGCCCGCGAGCGGGAGCTAGGCACCTTCGATCAGCTTATGGTTTCGCCGTTGAGGGTCCACGAAATCCTCATTGGCAAGATGGCACCGCCTTTGCTGATCGGATTCTTCAATGCCACGCTCTATGTGATCCTTATCCCCACGGTCTTCGGAGTGCCGCTTACCGGCTCCGTGGCGTCGTTCTACTTCTCTCTGTTCTTCTATGTAGTGTCGCTGATCGGCGTCGGAATGCTGGTATCCACGTTGTCGCAAACCCAGCAACAAGCCTTTCTCGGCATGTTTCTGGTGACGGTGCCGCTAATCCTGCTGTCCGGCTTCGCCACTCCAGTCGATAACATGCCCGGCTGGCTACAGGTGATCGCTTTCGCCAATCCCTGTCGGCATTTCCTCGTCGTCTCCGAAGGCGTCTTCCTGAAAGACATGCCTGCGGCGGTCATTCTCGCGAACACATGGCCGCTGGCGGCTATCGCGTCCGTCACGCTGACCGTTTCGGCAATTCTTTTCCGCGCTCGGATGGAGTAGCCCATGCGTCATCCCCCGTTCCCGGCACTACTAGCCTCTCTTAGCGTTGCGGCCTGCACGGTCGGACCAAGCTATGTCGAATCCAGCCCGGCGGTGGCGCCCGGCTGGATTTCCGCTGCCACTCCACATCCGATTGATGAAGATTGGTGGCGCTCGTTCAATGATCCACAACTCGTTGAACTTGTGGAATTGGCTGTAACCAGCAACCACGACGTTCGGGAGGCGGAAGCGCGCCTACGCGAAGCGCGGGCGCTACGCGACGCCGCACGCGGTCGCGCCGGTCCAGATGCAGCACTATCCGGCGCGGCCACGGCGAACCGCGTCAGCGGAAACGGTCAATTGCCGGTTGCCAATGTTCCGGGGTTCGATCCTCAATTTTCCCTTTTCGATTTCGGATTCGATGCGTCGTGGGAAATCGACCTATGGGGCCGAACACGGCGTAGCATCGAAGCGGCGGACGCCCGTGCAGAGGCAATGCAGGAAGCCCGGCGCAATGTCATCTTACAGGTGATCGCAGAGGTTGTCCGAAGCTATGTCGATCTACGCGGCTCCCAAACTAGGCTGTTGGTTGCTCGCGCAGACGCCAACGCACAGCAGGCCATCGCCAGCCTGGTCGAAAGACGGTTTAGGTCCGGCGAGGCGTCGCGCTTCGACTTTGCTCGTGCCGACACACAGGCTCGGGCAGCCAGCGTAAGCCTTGATGGGATTGAGGCCGACGCGCGCGCGGCAGCCTATCGCTTATCCTTGCTAACTGGCCAAGCACCGGGGGCCACTTCACTTCGGCTGTTGAACCCTGGGTCGCTTCCGGTTGCTCCATCGCAGATTACGGCTGGGCTTCCATCCGAACTGTTAAGGCGACGCCCGGATATACGTCAGGCAGAGCGCGAATTGGCGGCGTTCACCGCTGACGTTGGCGTGGCCACGGCTCACCTCTTTCCGCGACTATCGCTCATTGGGTCGATTGGTCAGCAAGCTCAGAGCGCGGGCGATCTGGCATCGGGGGCGAGCACACGATTGCAAGTTGGGCCGAGCTTCCATTGGCCCATATTCTCCATGGGGCGCATCCGAGCGCAGATTCGGGCGGCGGATGCCCGAGCCGATGCAGCCATGATCCGCTACGAGCGGAGCGTAACGGGCGCGCTTACTGACAGTGAGACGGCGCTTAACCGATATGCCGCCGCACAGATCATGCGCCGGAAAGCGGAGGGGGCGACAACGCAGGCGGCCGCTGCGGTCGATCTTGCCCGCCAGCGCTACCAAGCTGGCGAGGACGACCTAACGATATTGCTGGACGCGCAATCCGCATACAGCGCTGCGGAGCGTGCGAGCCTTGATGCTCGCGTCGGCGAACTGATGGCCGTTGTCGCTCTCTACAAGGCACTAGGGGGCGGATGGGAGGCCGCCGTCTCATGATCGGTCTGCCACTGATTTTCCGGTCAGACATTCACAATGTTCCCGGTGTCCGGCGCGACGGTCGCCGTCGATTGACCGAGCACAGGTGAAACGGTGCGGCGGCGGCGTTCAACACCCATGATCGACCGCAAATGGGGAGTGCCGACCTCGTTGGGTTCACGCATTCCCCTCGCGTCCCTCATTCAAACGCTCGCCGTCGCCGAATATCTGAACTTCCGGCACGCTGCGAACGCACTCGGCGTCAGCCTGTCGAGCGTCAGTGCTCGCGTGAAGACGCTGGAGCAAGACCTTGGCGTTTTGCTGTTCGAGCGCCATGCGCGAGGCGTCCGGCTGACAGAGGCCGGTCGCCAGTTCGTCGAGCATGTTTCTGCCGGCGTCGATCAACTCGACCATGCCGTGAAGACCGCCGGCATGGCGGCGTCAGGAGAGTGCGGACGCCTGCGCATCGGCGTCCATGCCCTGATCCCTCGCAGCTTCCTCGCAGGACTGATCGGACAGTATCGCGCAGACTATCCCGGCATCGAAGTCGAGATCACGGAAGGCACGGCACGCGATGCGGTTATGCAATTGCGCGCCGACCGTCTGGACATCGTATTCATGGCAGGCACGCCCGAGCTACCCGACTGCCACACGCGGCGGATATGGACCGAACCGCTGGTCGCCGCGCTGCCGGATAGGCATCGGCTCGCCAAGCAAGCCGCCGTCACCTGGGCCGATCTAGCGGGCGAGACGTTCCTTGCCCGGCACGGCGGCACCGGCCCACAAGTCCATGACCATATCGTGCTGCGCCTTGCCGGACGCTGGCCGGCATCATCCATCCAACGCTTCGATGTCGAGCGCGGCACGCTGCTTTCCATGGTCGGACAGGGCTTCGGCGTCACCATCGTCGGCGCGGCTACGTCGCTGCTACGAACTTCCGACGTTACTTTCCTTCCGGTCGCGGACGAACCGGAGCCGGTTCCTTTCTCGGCCGTCTGGTCGCCATTCAACTGTAGCGCGGCGCTTCGCAATTTGCTCACCCTCGCAAGAGAAATGGGGCGAACTACCCCGGCGGATTGAGTCTCGTCCGCGATTCGTTACTGTCTTCCCGCGACAGACATCCGCGCAGATAAATGAGTGGACGCAACCCGTCCTATTTGCCGCCGATAGTATCCGACAGCCCTCCCGCTCCACCTTTACTGTTGCCTGTCCCATAATTGCCTACTCTCTGATCGGCTCCGTCTCTTTTTCCGACTGGAGCCCGTATGCGCGGAGGCCGAATCCTTTGGGGTCAGATCGCCGTCGTCTTCACCATCGTTCTGGTGATGACCTGGGCGGCGACGCAATGGACCGCATGGCGTCTCGGCTTTCAGGCGCAACTCGGCAATCCATGGTTCGAGCTGGCTGGCTGGCCGATCTACTACCCACCCGCGCTGTTCTGGTGGTGGTATGCCTTCGACGCCTATGCGCCTTCGATTTTTGTCGAGGGTGGCGTCATCGCAGCGTCGGGCGGGCTTATGGCCATCGCCGCCGCAATCATGATGTCGATCATCCGGGCGCGGGAGGCGCGCAACGTCGCCACCTATGGATCGGCACGATGGGCCGAGGACAAGGAAATCCGCGCCGCTGGTCTGCTCGGTCCCGACGGCGTCGTGCTCGGCCGGCACGACGGCGACTATCTGCGCCATGATGGGCCGGAGCATGTGCTTTGCTTCGCACCTACGCGGTCAGGCAAAGGCGTCGGCCTCGTGGTGCCGACGCTGCTAACCTGGCCGGGAAGCTGCATCGTTCATGACATAAAAGGGGAGAATTGGACGCTGACAGCCGGCTTCCGCGCGAAGCACGGTCGCGTCCTGCTGTTCGACCCTACGAACGCGAAATCCTCTGCCTACAATCCGCTGCTGGAAGTCCGGCAAGGCGAATGGGAAGTCCGCGACGTGCAGAACATCGCGGATATTCTCGTCGATCCCGAAGGGAGCTTGGATCGAAGAAACCATTGGGAGAAGACGAGCCACAGCCTGCTTGTCGGCGCAATCCTGCACGTCCTCTATGCCGAACCCGACAAGACGCTGGCCGGCGTCGCCAGCTTCCTTTCCGATCCGAAGCGCCCCGTCGAGGCGACCTTGCGCGCGATGATGGATACGCCGCACCTGGGCGAAGCCGGCGTTCACCCCGTCATCGCGTCATCGGCCCGCGAGCTGTTGAACAAGAGCGAGAACGAGCGCAGCGGCGTGTTGTCCACCGCCATGTCGTTCCTGGGTTTGTATCGCGATCCCGTCGTGGCGCGCGTCACGGCGCGGTGCGACTGGCGCATTGCCGATCTTGTTGGCAGCAAGAAGCCGGTCAGCCTCTACCTTGTCGTGCCGCCGTCCGACATCAACCGCACCAAGCCGCTCATTCGCCTGATCCTCAATCAGATTGGCAGGCGGTTGACGGAGGAATTGCACACGTCCGGCAAGCGGCATCGGCTGCTCTTGATGCTCGACGAGTTTCCTGCGCTCGGCCGGCTCGATTTTTTTGAATCCGCGCTCGCCTTCATGGCCGGATATGGCCTCAAAAGCTTTTTGATCGCGCAGAGCCTCAACCAGATCGAAAAGGCTTACGGGGCGAACAACAGCGTATTGGATAATTGTCACGTCCGCGTCGCCTTCGCGACGAACGACGAGCGGACGGCGAAAAGGATCAGCGATGCGCTCGGCACCGCGACCGAGCTGCGCGATTCTACCAACTATGCCGGCCACCGGCTTGCGCCGTGGCTAGGGCATTTGATGGTTTCGCGGCAGGAGACGGCACGGCCGCTGCTCACGCCTGGAGAGGTGATGCAGCTTCCGCCGAGCGACGAAATCGTGATGGTCGCCGGCACGCCGCCCATCCGCGCGACCAAGGCTCGCTATTTCGAGGATGCGCGGTTCATGGAACGCATCCTGACCCCGCCCGATCCGGCAGCCGATCCCGCCGCCGCGAACCCGTCATCCGACGATTGGTCGAGCCGCATCGTCGCGGCGACGAAAGCAGCGGCCCCGGCCACGGCCGGCGGGACCGAAGGCGATCCGGCCAATGCCGGTATCCGCCGCGAGCCGGAATTGCCGGAGCATGAGGAAATCGTCGCGCCGCCACGTCCGCCCGAACAGGAGTTCGACATTCTGGACGATGAACCGGACGTTGACGCCGCCAAAGCCCGCGCGCTGCGCCAGCGTATGCGGATGGTCGCGCGGCAAGCGTCGCTGGACCCCGGCGACGGCATCGAGCTTTGAGGATACGCCCATGACCACCCGAACCCGCATGAACGTCTATTTCGCCCCGGACTTGCTCGCCCAGGTCGAGGCGCTGGCGCTGCGCCGCCAAGTGTCGAAATCCGCCATCGTCGAGGCAGCCGTCGCTTCCTTCCTGTCCGGCGACAGTTCGGATCGGCTGGAGGCGGCCATGTCGCGCCGCCTCGACAAGCTCGGCCGCGAGATCCACGCGCTCGACGAGGATCTTGCCGTGCTCGGCGAAACCGTCTCGCTGTTCGTCAACATCTGGCTTTCCGCCACGCCGCCGCTGCCGGAGAGCGCGCAGGCCGCCGCCCGCGCGAAAGGTGCCGAACGGTTCGAGGGTTTCATGCAGACGCTCGGCCGGCGTCTTGCGACCGGCGACAGGTTCCTCAAAGAGTTGTCGCGCGATGTCGATTCGCTTCCCGATAGTCCATCGCAAGATCAGTTCGAGGCCGATGGCAGCGTAACCTGAATTTCCAACCCGTCCTATTCGCCGCCGATAGCCGCCGATCACCGCATCCTCTTCGATACTTGTTGAATCAGCCTGATTTCAGGCTCCTTTAATCGACCCCGTTGCGGGGACGGTCTGTCGCGCCCCGTCAGGAATCGGGGCCGATATGACATCCACACACCATAAGCCGGAAGCGATACAGCGCGGCGCGCGCATGTTGCGCACCGCGCTCGGCGCGGCCATCGCCCGGTTTCTGGAAGACCCGGCCGTGGTTGAGGTCATGCTGAATCCAGACGGGCGAATCTGGATCGACCGACTTTCCGAAGGGCTGGCCGACACGGGCGAAACGATGTCGCCGGCCGATGGCGAACGCATCGTCCGTCTTGTCGCTCACCACGTCGGCGCAGAGGTTCACGCGCGATCCCCGCGCGTCTCGGCAGAGCTTCCCGAAACCGGCGAGCGGTTCGAGGGACTTTTGCCGCCCGTCGTCGCTGCACCGGCATTTGCGATCAGGAAGCCCGCCGTCGCGGTGTTCAGCCTCGACGACTATGTAGCTGCCGGCATCATGTCCGCCGACCAGGCCGTGACGTTGCGCACCGCCGTCGCATCGCGTGCGAACATCCTTGTCGCGGGCGGCACGAGCACCGGCAAAACGACGCTGACCAATGCGCTGCTCGCCGAGGTGGCGAAGGGCGCGGATCGCGTCGTCATCATCGAGGATACGCGCGAGCTGCAATGCGCCGCGCCCAACCTTGTCGCCATGCGGACGAAAGACGGCGTGGCGACGCTATCCGATCTTGTGCGGTCCTCGCTTCGCCTGCGCCCCGACCGCATCCCCATCGGCGAGGTGCGCGGCGCGGAAGCCCTCGACCTACTCAAAGCCTGGGGCACGGGCCATCCGGGCGGCATCGGCACCATCCATGCCGGCACCGGCATCGGCGCGCTCCGTCGCCTTGAACAGCTCATTCAAGAGGCTGTCGTCACGGTCCCGCGCGCTCTGATCGCGGAAACCATCGACCTTGTTGCCGTCCTTTCCGGGCGCGGTTCCGCGCGCCGGCTGGCCGAACTCGCCCACGTCGAAGGGCTGGGGCCGGACGGCGATTACCGCATCACCCCCGCAATCCCCAACAGCACAGGAGAACCCAAATGATCCGCACGCTTTCGCGCGGCTACCGCACCATGGCGACCGCAACCGCCGCTGTTTTCATCAGCATGATCCTCGCCCCGGCCGCTCATGCGTCCGGCTCGTCAATGCCGTGGGAGCAACCGCTTCAACAAGTCCTTCAATCCATCGAAGGGCCGGTTGCCAAGGTGGTGGCCGTTATCATCATCATCGCAACCGGCCTGACCCTGGCGTTCGGCGATACGTCGGGCGGCTTCCGTCGCCTGATCCAGATCGTATTCGGTCTGTCCATCGCGTTCGCGGCATCGAGCTTCTTCCTGTCGTTCTTCTCGTTCGGCGGCGGGGCGCTCGTTTGATGGCCGCCGTCCTCGAACAACTCGACGCCGTGCCGGGATTTTCGGTCCCGGTCCATCGGGCGCTGACCGAGCACATCATGCTCGGCGGCGCACCTCGCTCCATCGCCATCATGAACGGCACTCTCGCCGGGGCCGTGGGCCTTGGCCTGCGCCTCTGGCTTGTGGGCCTCGCCATATGGGCCATCGGCCATTTCGCGGCCGTATGGGCGGCGAAGCGCGACCCGCTCTTTGTCGAGGTGGGGCGGCGGCATCTGCGCATCCCCGCAAACCTTGCAGCGTGAGGGCGTGGCCATGATGAACCTCGCCGAATATCGCCGCACCGCCAGTCGCCTTGCCGACTTTCTGCCCTGGGCCGCGCTGGTCGGCTCTGGCGTCGTCTTGAACAAGGACGGCTCGTTCCAGCGCACGGCCAGGTTTCGCGGTCCCGATTTGGATTCCGCCGTTGCGGCCGAGCTGGTTGCCGTCGCCGGTCGCATCAACAACGCCTTCCGCCGTCTCGGATCGGGCTGGGCGATTTTCGTCGAGGCGCAGCGCAGCGAAGCCGCGACTTATCCCGACAGCACCTTTCCCGATCCCGCGTCGGCCTTGCTCGACGCCGAGCGCAAGGCCGCCTTCGAGGAAGCTGGCGCGCATTTCGTGTCGGGCTATTTCCTGACCTTCCTCTATATGCCGCCGGCCGAGGAAGCCGCCCGCGCCGAAACCTGGCTCTATGAAGGCCGCGAGCAATCCGGCGTCGATCCCTATGAAGTGTTGCGCGGTTTCATCGACCGCACCGACCGCGTGCTCGCATTGCTCGACGGCTTCATGCCGTCCTGCCGGTGGCTCGACGACAGCGAAACGCTGACCTACCTCCATTCCACCGTCTCGACCAACCGGCATCGCGTCCGCGTTCCCGAAACGCCGATCTATCTCGACGCGCTGCTCGCCGACCAGCCGTTGACCGGCGGGCTGGAGCCGCGCCTTGGCGACCAGCATCTCCGCGTCCTGACCGTCACCGGCTTTCCCACCGCGACAACGCCCGGCCTGCTCGACGACTTGAACCGGCTCGCCTTCCCGTATCGCTGGAGCACGCGCGCGGTCCTGCTCGACAAGACCGACGCGACGAAGCTGCTCACCAGGATCAGGCGGCAATGGTTCGCGAAGCGCAAAAGCATCGCCGCGATCTTGAAAGAGGTGATGACCAACGAGGCATCCGTTCTCGTCGATACGGACGCCGCCAACAAGGCCGCCGACGCCGACATGGCCTTGCAGGAGCTTGGGGCCGATGTCGCCGGCATGGCCTACGTCACCGCCACCATCACCGTATGGGACGCGGACCCCAGGATTGCCGACGAAAAATTGCGGCTGGCCGAAAAGGTCATCCAGGGCCGCGACTTCACCGCCATGGTGGAGACGGTCAACGCGGTTGACGCATGGCTCGGCAGCTTGCCCGGCCACGCCTACGCGAACGTCCGGCAGCCGCCCATCAGCACTTTGAATCTCGCCCACATGATCCCGCTTTCAGCGGTGTGGGCGGGGCCGGAACGGGACGAGCATTTCGGTGCGCCCCCTCTGCTTTATGCAAAGACCGAAGGCTCCACCCCGTTCCGGTTTTCCCTTCACGTTGGCGATGTCGGCCATACGCTCGTCGTCGGCCCGACCGGCGCGGGCAAGTCAGTGCTGCTCGCGCTCATGGCCTTACAGTTCCGGCGCTACGTCCGCAGCCAAGTCTTCGCGTTCGACTTCGGCGGCAGCATCCGCGCCGCGTCGCTCGCAATGGGCGGCGACTGGCACGACCTGGGCGGCGGCCTGACCGAAGGTTCCGACGCTTCCGTATCGCTCCAGCCACTTGCCCGCATTCACGACACCTATGAACGCGCCTGGGCCGCCGACTGGATCGTGGCCATCCTCATGCGCGAAGGCATGGCGATCACGCCGGAGGTGAAGGAACATATCTGGACGGCGCTGACCTCGCTTGCCTCCGCGCCAGTCGGGGAACGCACCATCACCGGCCTCGCGGTGCTGCTGCAATCCAACGACCTCAAACAAGCCCTTCGGCCGTATTGCGTCGGCGGTCCCTATGGCCGGCTGCTCGACGCCGAAGCCGAACATCTCGGCTCGGCCGACGTGCAGGCGTTCGAGATCGAGGGGCTTGTCGGCACGGGAGCCGCGCCCGCCGTTCTAGCCTACCTGTTTCACCGCATCGGCGACAGGTTGGACGGACGGCCGACGCTGCTCATCATCGACGAGGGTTGGCTTGCGCTCGACGATGAAGGCTTTGCCGGCCAGCTCCGCGAGTGGCTTAAAACGCTGCGCAAGAAGAACGCCAGCGTCATCTTCGCCACGCAAAGCCTGTCCGACATCGACGGCAGCAATATTGCGCCTGCGATCATCGAGAGCTGCCCGACGCGGCTGCTTTTGCCGAACGAGCGGGCCATCGAGCCGCAGATCACCGCCATCTATCGGCGCTTCGGACTCAATGACCGCCAGATAGAGTTGATCGCCCGCGCTACGCCGAAGCGGGATTACTACTGCCAGTCGCGGCGCGGCAATCGCCTGTTCGAGCTGGGCCTGTCCGAAATCGGCCTCGCGCTCTGCGCCGCATCCGCCAAATCCGATCAGACGCTCATTGCGCAGATTGTCGCCGAACACGGCCGCGACGGCTTTCTCGCGGCCTGGCTCACGACCCGCGATGTCGGCTGGGCCGTCGATCTTCTTCCGAACTTCCCGACGCTGATCCCCCAAACCGAAAAGGAGTCCCAACCATGACCATTCGTGTTTTCCGCTCGCGCGCCATCGTCATGGCCGCAACGATGCTCGCCGCCCCGCTGGCCGTTTCGTCCATGCTGGCAACGCCGGCACATGCGCAATTCGGAAGGATCGTCTTCGACCCGTCGAACTATGCGCAAAACATCCTCACGGCCGCGCGCACGCTGGAGCAGATCAATCATCAGATCACCTCGCTCCAGAACGAGGCGACCATGTTGATGAACCAGGCGCGCAATCTGGCGAGCCTGCCGTTCTCGTCGCTCCAGCAGCTTCAACAGAACGTCCAGCGCACGCAGCAGCTTTTGAGCCAGGCGCAGAACATCGCCTTCGACGTGCAGCGCATCGACCAGGCGTTCCAGCAGCAATACGGCAACGTGTCGATGTCGGCGACGGATCAGCAGCTCGTCGCCAACGCTCGCACGCGCTGGCAGAACACCGTAGGCGGCTTGCAGGACGCTATGCGCGTTCAGGCCGGCGTCGTCGGCAACATCGACAGCAACCGCACGCAGATGTCGGAGCTGGTCGGCCAGAGCCAGAACGCGACCGGCGCACTCCAGGCGACGCAAGCCGGCAACCAGCTTCTAGCCCTCCAGTCGCAGCAGCTTTCCGACCTTGTTGCGTTGCTCGCAGCCAACGGCCGGGCGGGCGCGCTGACCGAGGCCGAACGCGCAGCGGCAGCAGAACAGGGGCGCGAGCAGCGCCGCCGCTTCCTCACGCCCGGCAACGGCTACCAGCCCGGCAACGCGCAAATGTTCAACAACGGCAATTGAGGGCGCGGCCATGGACGGCAAGATGCTGGCCCGGCTGGGCGCAATCGTATTCGTGGCCATCGCCATCACGGCGACAGCCATCGAAATGACCCGCAAGGAAGACGCGCCGGCATCACCGCCGCGTCTTCTCCAGCCCGAACGTGACCCGCTGCGCGAAGGGCAGCGCCGGTGCCAGCAGCTTGGCCAGCAAGCCGCCGACGACGCGGAATGCCTACGTGTATGGGCCGAAACCCGTGACCGCTTTCTCGGCCGGACGCGCGCGCCGGCCGCACCGGAAGGGCGGTGACGCATGGGCGGCGCAGGCGTCATCGACAATTTTCTCGGCACGTTCACGCAATACATCGACTCCGGCTTCGGCCTGTTGGGTGGCGAGGTGGCGTTCATCGCCACCACGCTCATCGTCATCGACGTGACGCTCGCAGCGCTGTTCTGGAGCTGGAGCGCAGACGACGACATCATTGCGCGGCTGGTGAAGAAGACGCTGTTCGTCGGCGTCTTCGCCTATCTTATTGGCAACTGGAACAACCTCGCGAAGATCGTCTTCGACAGTTTCGCCGGCCTGGGCCTGAAAGCATCCGGCACGGGCTTCACCGCGCAGGATTTGATGCGGCCCGGCAAGGTGGCGCAAACCGGCCTCGACGCAGCGCGTCCGCTGCTCGACTCCATTTCCAACCTTATGGGCTGGGTCGCCTTCTTCGAGAACTTCATTCAGATCGCGTGCCTGCTGTTCGCCTGGGCGCTCGTCATCCTAGCCTTCTTCATCCTCGCCATCCAGCTTTTCGTGACGCTGATCGAGTTCAAATTGAGCACGCTGGCAGGCTTCGTGCTGATCCCGTTCGGCCTGTTCGGCAAGACCGCCTTCATGGCCGAGCGCGTGCTTGGCAATGTGATTTCCAGCGGCATCAAAGTGCTGGTGCTCGCCGTCATCGTCGGCATCGGCTCGACGCTGTTTTCGCAATTCACGCAAGGCTTCGGCGGTCAGACTCCTAGCATCGACGACGCCATGGCCATCGTGCTCGCGGCGCTTTCGCTCGTCGGGCTGGGCATCTTCGGACCCGGCATCGCTTCCGGCCTTGTCAGCGGCGGCCCGCAGCTCGGCGCGGGCGCGGCGGTCGGCACCGGCCTTGCCGTTGGTGGCGCGGCGCTGGCCGCAGGCGGTGCAGCCGGGCTTGCCGCAAAGGGAGGCGCTGCCGCCGTGCGCGGAGGCGCGACCGCAGCCGGCGCAGCATCCGCCGCCTATAGCCTTGGCTCGCTCGGCCAGTCCGGCGCGGCGGGCGTCGCGTCCGGCCTGGGCGGCGTGGCGCGGGCGGCAGGCAGCACAGCCACATCGCCGCTGCGCCGCGCGGCGGCAAGCGTCAAATCCAGCTTTTCCGATGGCGTGAAAGCCGGGTTCGGCGCGACCGGCGGCACATCCTCCATGGGATCGGCCGGCAGCACATCCGCATCCGCGCCGGCCGCTGGCACATCGCCCGGCTGGGCGCAGCGGATGCGCCAATCCGGCCACACCGGCCATGCCGTCCAGACGGCCGCGCACGCCGTCCGCTCTGGCGACAGCCACGCCTCTGGTTCTTCCGTCAACCTCTCTGAAAGCGACCGCACATGAGCATCTTCAAGCGACCCGCCGTGCATTACGGCAAGACCCCACAACCCGAAACGCCTTATCAGCGCGCCGCGCAGGTTTGGGACGAGCGCATAGGCTCGGCCCGCGTGCAGGCGAGGAACTGGCGCTACATGGCGTTCGGCAGCCTGATCCTTTCGGCCGGCTTCGCCGCCGCGCTTGTCTGGCAATCGGCGCGCGGGACCGTTGTGCCCTGGGTAGTCCAAGTTGATCGGCTCGGCCAGGCGCAGGCCGTCGCGCCTGCCACGGCCGACTATCGCCCGACCGATCCGCAAGTGGCATGGCACCTTGGGCGCTTTATCGAACAGGTCAGGAGCATCCCCGCCGATCCCATCATCGTCCGCCAGAACTGGCTACGCGCTTACGAGTGGACGACTGACAGGGGCGCGGCGGCGCTCAACGACTATGCCCGCGCCAACGACCCGTTCACCAAAGTCGGAAAGCAACAGGTCGCGGTCGAGGTGTCGAGCGTTATTCGCGCCTCGCCGGATTCCTTCCGCGTCGCCTGGACCGAACGCCACTACGAATCCGGCCAGCTTTCAACAACCGAGCGATGGACCGCGATCCTGACCATCGCAATCCAGCCGCCGCGCGATACCGAACGGCTGCGCGCCAATCCGTTGGGAATCTACGTCAATGCAATTTCGTGGTCGCGGGAGATGAGCCAATGAGGACGATCATCCGCACCCCGGCGATTCCCGCCGTCCTACTTTCCGCAACCATGCTTGCCGGCTGCGCGACCTACAAACCGCCGCAGATCAGCTACGATGCGAGCGTGCCGCCGTTGCCGGCCGTCCCCGCGGCCGTCACCGACGACCGGCCGCGGCCGATCCATATCCCGCCCGCCTGGACCGTCGCACGCGGCGGCACCGCCGCTGGCACACCGACCGCGCGCGTCGAGAACGCCAATGCCGCCGCCCGCGTGCAGCCGCGCCGCGAGGGCTATTACAACTCCATCCAGATTTACCCGTGGAGCGACGGCGCGCTCTATCAGGTCTATGCCGCGCCGGGCCAGATCACGAACATCGCCCTGGAGCCAGGCGAAAGCCTGACCGGCGCGGGGCCGATAGCGGCCGGCGACACGGCACGCTGGATTATCGGCGATACGGAATCCGGTTCGGGCGTCATGCGCCGCGTCCATATCCTCGTGAAGCCAAGCCGGCCGGACATCACCACGAACCTTGTCGTGACGACCGACCGGCGCGTTTACATGCTCGAGCTGCGCTCGGGCGAGAAGCCCTATATGCCGGCTGTTGCCTGGGCCTATCCGCAGCAGCCGGCCGGGCAGCGGCAGGCGGTGCCGGCCACGCCGGTCATCCCGGCCGTCGCCGCGCGCAACTATCGCTATGGACTGACAGGCGACAATCCAGCTTGGAAGCCCGTCGCCGTCTATGACGACGGCAGGCGCGTCTATGTCGAGTTTCCGCGCGGCATCGTTCAAGGCGAAATGCCGCCGATCTTCGTGCTCGGCGCGGACGGCGAGGCGCAGATCGTCAACAGCCGCATCCATCAACACATCCTGATCGTGGACCGCCTGTTCGGCGCGGCCGAGCTGCGCCTTGGCAGCGGCGACCGCCAACAGACCGTCAGGATTGTCCGCACGGACGGGAGGCCATCGTCATGAGTGAGAATGACACCAATACCGCCACGCCAATGCGGCTTCGCGCGGAAGCCCCGCGCGTCACCCGCCTGTCCCGCAAGGTGCTCGCCAGCGTGGCGGCCGTCGCCCTGGTCGGCGTCGGCGGCGCGCTGATCTACGCGCTCCAGACCCGTGACGGCGGCACGGGCGGCGAAGAACTGTTTTCCACCAACAACCGCCAGCCTGCCGATGGGCTTGCCGGCCTGCCGCGCGACTATACCGGCCCGGTCCTGGGGCCGCCGCTGCCGGGCGACCTCGGCAGACCCATCTTGGACGCGCAGAACAGGGGCCAGCCCGTCGTGCCGCCGACGATCACCACGCCGCCCGTGGATCGCGCCGAGGAACGCCGGCTTGCCGAGGAAGAAGCCGCGCGCGTCAGCCGCGTGTTCTTCCAGACCGAGGCCCGCACCGGCAGCCCGGCCGCAACGCCGGGCGGCGCGACCACGCCGGGACTTCCCGGCCTCGACCTTGCCGGCCTGACAGGGCAGCCCGGCCAGCAGACCGCGCAGGACAAGCAGCTTGCGTTCCTCAATGCACCCGTCGATCGCCGCACCACGTCGTCGGATCGCGTCATGGCTCCAGCCTCGCCCTTCGTGCTCCAGGCCGGGGCCGTGATCCCGGCTGCGCTCATTACCGGCATCCGTTCCGATCTTCCGGGCCAGATCACCGCCCAGGTGACGCAGCACATCTATGACAGCCCGACCGGCAGCCTGCTCCTGATCCCGCAGGGGACGCGGATCATCGGGCAGTATGACAATAGCGTTCAGTTCGGCCAGCGCCGCGTGCTGCTCGTCTGGAATCGGCTGATCCTCCCCAATGGCCGCTCTATCGTTCTGGAGCGCCAGCCGGGCGCGGATAGCCAGGGCTACGCCGGTCTTGAGGATGGCGTCGATTATCATTGGTGGGATTTGGCGAAGGCCGCCGGCCTTTCGACGTTGCTTGCGGTCGGCACGGAGCTGGCCGTCAGCGACGAGGACCGCCTTGTGCGCGCCATCCGCGACGGGGCGCAGGACACCATCAACGACGCCGGCCAGCAGATCATCCGCCGCCAGTTGCAGGTTGCGCCGACGCTCACGATCAGGCCGGGCTTCCCCGTCCGCGTGATTGTCACCCGCGACCTTGTGCTCGAACCATACAGAGGTTGACCATGAGCAAGCTGAAACTCGGCACGCTCGCCGACGACAAGCCCGTCAAGGTGTCGCGCGAGTTTCCCGCGACACTCTTTCGGGACTTGCAACTTTATGGCCGATTGCTGGCGCAGCCAGGGCAGCCGCCAATAGAGCCGGAAAAGCTGATTGTGCCGATGCTGGAACGCTTCCTCGCCACGGATCGAGAGTTTCAGAAGGCCCGCCGCGCGGCCAGCTAACCTAGTTGGCGGCACCCGACAGCAGGGGTGCCGCCAGCGCGTGAGCGCAAATGCGGCACGCTACAGGCCGCCGATCCCCCTCCATGCTTCGCCTAATTCCGGGGCTTCCAGCCACCCGGAATCCAGCAACGAACCACGGAGGATTCCATGTGCGCGAGACGCCGCCATACCCAAAGGGGCCGCCCACGACAGCCGGCTCCGCAGACGCTTCCCGATGACCTTTACGACTATGACGACGATCCCGCGCCGCGTATCAGCCCGGCGCGCGGAAGCCCGCCCGATGCCTTCGACGTGGAGAAGCTGCCCGTCATCGACGACTGGCCGGAGAAAGTGCCGATCACCGAGGCAGAGATTCAGGTGTTCGAGCGATGGTTTGCCGATGTCTTCGACGAGATGTTCGGCCCACTTCCAACCGTGCCGGGCTTGACTAAGTTATCTTCATCTGATAACAAAAAGCCATGAGCGAGGATCGTGATCCGAACCTCGACACGCTTCTGGACCTCGACGGCCAGGTGCTCGTTGTCGATCCCGAGGGCGGCCATTGGGTGAAGTTCATCGTCACCCGCGTTCCGGCATCGCCGGAGAAGCCGCACGGCCTCGATTACTCGCTCACGCTTCACGGGCCTTCGGGCGAACGGCTGGTCGGCTTCGACAACGCCCATCCAGTCGGCCGAGGCAGGCGCGGCGAGCCGATGGACCATCGGCACCGCCTCCAGACCGTGAAGCCCTACGCCTACGAGGGTGCGGCCACGCTGCTGGCCGACTTCTGGCAGGCGGTGGACGCGGTGTTGAAGGAGCGAGGCGTAACATGACCACATTGAAAGTCGGGATTGCCGGCTACGACGAAATGAAGGCCCGCACCATGCGGATTGCCAAGGGCGAGGAAAAGCCCGCGCCCGGCGATCCGAAGGTGTGGTTCACATCCATGGAATCCTTCGCCAAGGTGCTGTCGGCGGGCAATCGCGAATTGCTGCGCGTCATCGACCAGCAAGCGCCGGGTTCGCTGGAGGAACTGGCCGAGATCACCGGCCGGGCCAAGTCCAACCTGTCCCGCACTCTGAAACGGATGGCCAGTTACGGCCTTGTCCGCATGGAGAAGGGCGAAGGCCGCAAGCTCACGCCCAAGGTCATCCACGACCGAGTAGAACTAGACCTGCCGCTGACCGAGCGCGCAGGGCCGCGCAAGGCGGCAGGAGGCCGGCAATGAACGTCCATAGTCCCACCGTCCACAATCCCAACGTCACGCTGCGCGCCGCCCTCTATCTGCGCGTCTCGACGACGCGGCAGGCCGAGCATGACGTGTCGATCCCCGACCAGAAGCGCCAGGGCGAAGCCTATTGCGAGGCGCGCGGCTATCAGCTTGTCGAAACATTCGTGGAGCCGGGCAACAGCGCGACCAACGACCGCCGCCCGGAGTTCCAGCGGATGATAGAGGCTGCCACCGCTAAGCCGGCATCGTTCGATGTCGTCGTGGTTCACAGCTTCTCACGCTTCTTCCGCGACGAATTTGAAATGGAGTTCTATTACCGCAAGCTGGCGAAGAACGGTGTGAAGCTGGTTTCGATCACGCAGGAGCTTGGCGATGATCCGATCCACGACATGATGCGACGGATCATGTCGCTATTCGACGAATACCAGTCCAAGGAGAACGCCAAGCACGTCCTGCGCGCCTTGAAGGAAAACGCCCGGCAAGGCTTCTGGAACGGCTCGCTGCCGCCCATCGGCTACCGCGTCGTCGCGGCCGAGCAGCGCGGCGCGAAGGTCAAGAAGAAGCTGGAAATCGACCCGCTGCACGCCGAGACGATCCGGCTCATCTATCGCCTTGCGCTGGAGGGTGAAGGTTCATCCGGCCAGATGGGCGTGAAGGCCATCGTCAAGTATCTCAATGGCAAGGGCATTTTCACGCGCGACGGCGGGCGTTGGGGCATCGGTCAGGTTCACCGCATCCTGACCCGGCGCACCTATATCGGCGAGCATCGGTTCAATCGCCGTTCCAACAAGGGAGAGGTGAAGCTCGAGGATGAGGTTATCACCGTTCAGGTGCCGGCGCTTATCGAGCGGGAGACGTTCGACGCGGTGCAGAAGCTATTGCAGGCCCGCAATCCCAAGACCGAGCTGCCCGCGCGCGTCGTGATCGGGCCGACGCTGCTAACGGGCATCTGCTATTGCGGCAATTGCGGAGGCGCTATGACGATCCGCACCGGCAAGGGCGGGCGCTATCGCTACTATGCGTGCTCGATCAAGGCCCGGCAGGGCGAAACCGGCTGCAAGGGCCGCGCGATCCCGATGGATAAGCTCGACCGCATGGTGGTCGGGCATATCGAGGAACGCTTGCTTGATGCCGACCGGCTGGAGGACTTGCTTGGCACCGTGCTCGGCCGTCGCGACGATCAGGCCGAGCGTCGCCGGCAGCACATCGCCGAACTGGAGCGGCGCTCGACCGAATCGGAATTGCGCCTCAAGCGCCTCTACGACGCCATCGAGGCGGGCGTCGCCGATCTTGACGACCCGGCGCTCAAGGAGCGCATCGCCGGCCTCAAGGTCATCCGCGATCAGGCCAGGGCCGACGCCGACCGGGCGCAAGCCTTGCTCGACAGCCCCGGCCACAGCGCCATCACCCCGACCATGATCCGGGGATTTGCGCGTCGCGCACGCGAGCGCATCCGGGGCAGCGAGGGCGGCTATCGGCGGGATCATCTGCGCTCACTGGCGCAGCGTGTCGAGGTCGCCGACGACGCAATTCGCATCATGGGATCGAAGACGGAGCTGCTAAGGACGCTTATTGCTGGCCAAGTGCGGCAATCGGCGGTGGCTGGCGTGCCCAGAGGGGTTCCAAAGTGGCGGAAGGGGTGGGATTCGAACCCACGGTGGACTTGCGCCCACGGCGGTTTTCAAGACCGCTGCCTTAAACCACTCGGCCACCCTTCCGAAGCGCCTCTACAACGCATCAGCGAACGCGGATCTAGCGCGTGTCGCGTTCCGGAACGTCCCTCCTATCCGTTTCGGTTTCCCGCCTCAAGCGGCGTGACGCCCCACGGGCGCTTAACCTGATCCTAAGCCGCTTTTGTCATCATTCCGGCAAGCTTCGGCCAACCTCGCATGCTTTCCTGGGCATCGAGGGTGCGCTGGGCGGGCGTAGCGTATCGAGTTGAGTATGCGTAAATGAGCAGGGGCCTCTCAGGCCGGCTGGCCGCTCGCGCCATGCTGGTGACGACAGCGGCGGCGCTCGTATCCGCCTGTTCGAGCAATCCGCCGGTCCGAACCGTCGGCGGCGTTTCGCGCTCGGTCTTTTCCGAAGACGACTACGGCGTCAGCTCGAGCCCTCGCGTGACCGCCAGCCGCAACGTCCCGAAAGGCGGCGGCAGATACAAGCTTGGCTCGCCCTACAAGGTCGCCGGCCGCTGGTATGTGCCGCACGAAAATCCCAATTATGTCGAGAGCGGCGTTGCCTCGTGGTACGGCGACGACTTTCACGGCCGCAAGACGGCGAACGGCGAAGTCTTCGACGCCCACGCCTTGACCGCCGCGCATCCGACGATGCCGCTGCCGAGCTATGCGCTCGTGACCAATCTGGACAATGGCAAACGCGTGCTAGTCCGCGTCAACGATCGCGGACCTTACGTCAACGACCGTATTATCGATCTGTCCTATGCCTCGGCGAAGGAATTAGGCTACCTCAATCACGGCCGCGCCCGCGTCAGAGTCCAGTATGCCGGACGTGCGCCGCTGAATGGCAACGACAGCCGCGAGCGCCAATATCTCGCTGAGCAGCAATCCGGGCGCGGGAATTCTTTCCCGCCCGGCGCGCTGGCATCGAACCGTTACGACGCGCCTCCGTCATACAGAAACGCGCCACCGGAGTACGGGAACGCTCGTCCAGCTTATGCCTCCACCTCGCCGCCGCCTGCACCTGCGCAATGGTCGCCGATTGGCTACAGAAACGGGCTGACGGGAAAGCCGTCGCAGCCGGCACGGCGCGACTATGCGAACCGACCGCTTGAAACGGCGAGTTTCGAAGATCAGCGCATGTCGCTGATGGCACCACCCACCGCCGCCCGGCCGTTCGCGCCGGCACGGACGTACGTGCAAGTCGGACTTTTCAGCGATCGTTCGAATGCGGAACGTCTGCGCCGTGAGCTTGGAACGCTCGGGCCGGTTGAAGTCGCGCCCGTGCAAACCGCAGACGGAATGCAGGTCTATCGCGTGCGCATGGGACCGTTCTCGCCGGACGCTGCGGGCCGGACGCAAAATCAGATTGCGGCCTACGGTGTCACGAACAGCGCAATCGTCACGGATTAGTGGGCAGAGCGGCCGCTGGCGTTGACCAGGACGTCCACGGATTGGATACTGAAGCTCGTCGCAAAATGCTGCTTGGAGAAGAGCAGCCGAAAGCGAGTTGGCAGACCGATGTTGACCCAAGCCTGCGCCCGGCTTCTTGTCTCGGCGCTCATCGCGATCTCTGTCTTGACGGCGGTAGGTCCAGAAGCGAATCCGGCGCTCGCCGCCGAGGCTGCTTTCACGTCGAAAGCTCCGCGCGCCATTCTGATCGATGCCGCGACGGGCGCGACGCTGTTTCAGCAGCACGCCGATGAGCCCGCGCCGCCCGCCAGCATGAGCAAGCTGATGACGGTTGCCGTGCTGTTCCGCGCGATGAAGGAAGGGCGCATTCAGAAGACCGACGAATTCACGATGAGCGTCAACGCCTGGCGGAACGGCGGCGCGCCGTCCGGAACCTCGGCGATGATGGTCCCGGTCAATACCAAGGTCACGGTCGACGAGCTCATTCAGGGCATCGTCATACAGTCGGGCAATGACGCGGCCATGTGCGTCGCCGAAGGCATGGCGGGCTCGATACCCGCGTTTGCGCGCATGATGAACGACGAAGCGAAACGCATCGGCCTGACGAAATCGACATTCACGAACGCCAGCGGATTGCCCGATCCGCAGCAGCTGATGAGCGCGCGCGATCTCGCTGTCCTGGCGCGTTACATCATCGATGAGTATCCGGACTACTATCCGGTGTTCGCGCAGAAGGAATTTCTCTACCGCAAGCACCGCTTCATCAATCGCAATCCGCTGCTGTTTCAAAACATCGGCGCCGACGGATTGAAGACGGGACACACGGCGGCCGCGGGCTTCGGCCTCGTCGGATCGGCGGTACAGGACGGCAAGCGCCTGATCGTCGTCGTCAGCGGTTTGGAAAAAGCGGACCAGCGCAAGGAGGAAGCCGTCAAGCTTCTGAACTGGGGTTTCAATTCGTTCAATACCGTGCGTCTCTACGATGCGAATGAAGTCATCGGGCAGGCGCGTGTCTGGGGCGGCAAGGTCTGGTATGTGCCGCTCGCGGCCAATGCCGACGTGACTTTCACCGTGCCGAAATTCCCCGCCAATCAGAAGATCTCAGCCGAGATTGTCTATAAGGCGCCGCTGAAACCGCCGGTGAAGAAGGGCGATCAGGTCGCGACGCTGAAACTGTCGAGTTCGACGAGCGCGTCAACCGAACTGCCGCTCTATGCCACGGAGGATGTCCAAAAAGGCGGCATCGTGCGCGAAGGACTCGATTCCCTCGTTCTGATGGCATTGCGCCGTTTGGCGTTCTAGAGTACGCGCGAGGCAGTGAGGCGAGGCCCATGAAGCGCGGAAAATTCATCACGTTCGAAGGCGGCGAGGGCGTCGGCAAATCCACCCAGGCAAAGCGCTTGGCCGAACGCCTTGAGCGTGCGGGCGTGCCGGTCATCATAACGCGTGAGCCGGGCGGCACGCCGGTCGGCGAGGATGTGCGCGACCTCATCATGAAGGATCGCCCGACCGATCCCATGACCGAGCTTCTGCTGTTCGCGGCAGCACGCGCCGAGCATGTCACGTCCGTGATCCGTCCCGCGCTCGACGATGGCACGTGGGTCATTTCCGATCGCTTCATCGATTCAACACGTGTCTATCAAGGCAAGCGCTACGGCCTCGAGCCCGAGCTGATCGCTCTTCTCGAGCGATACACGGTCTCGCCCGATTTCCCCGATCTGACCCTGATCCTCGATCTGCCTGCGACCGAGGGCGTCGAGCGCGCGCAGAACCGCGGCACGCTCTCGCGCTATGACGCCGAGCGCATCGAAACGCATGAAGTTCTGCGCAAGGGCTTTCTCGAAATCGCGACCAGCGAACCGAAGCGCTGCGTGCTGATCGATGCGAGCCTGCCGGTTTCGAGCGTCGAGACCGCCGTCTGGCAAGCTGTATCCGCGCACCTGCTCGTCGAGGCGCGCTGATGGCGCGCGCGGCATTGATCGCCGACGCCGAACCGCTGCCAGAGGCCGACCGGCTCGACGATTTTCCGCATCCGCGCGAGACGCTTTCGCTCATCGGTCATGACGCGGCGCTGTCGATGCTGACCGATACGCTCGCAGGCGGGCGCATGCACCACGCTTGGCTGCTCGCAGGGCCCAAAGGCATCGGCAAGGCGACGCTCGCGTATCAGTTCGCGAAGATCGCGTTGGCGCGACCCGAGGAGCGTGATCTCTTCGGACAGGGCATGAGCATCGAGCCCAATTCGCCGACCGACCGGCAGATCCGCGCGCTGTCGCATCCGGGACTGCTCGTCATCCGCCGCACCTACGATCCGAAGACGAAGCGGTTCTCGCAAACGATCCCCGTCGACGAGGTGCGCCGCCTCAAAACCTTCCTCGCGCTGAGCGCGGAATCGCAAGGCTGGCGCGTCGTCATCGTCGACAGCGCCGACGACATGAATGCGAACGCGGCCAACGCGCTGCTGAAGTCGCTCGAAGAGCCGCCGCCGCGCACGATCTTTCTCGTCGTCACATCGGCGCCGGGACGGCTGCTGCCGACGATACGGTCGAGATGCCGGATCGCGATCTTGTCACCGCTCTCGGAAGCCGATCTGAAGCGCGCCGCGGCGCAGGCTCTGACGAGCGCCGGCAAGCCGGTCCCCGAGGCCCACGATTGGGAGCCGTTGCTGCCGCTGGCCCAGGGCAGCGTCGGTCGCGCCCTGACGCTGCTCGGCGGCGGCGGATTGGCGCTCCAGGCCCGCATTGACGCCATCCTGAACGGCCTGCCGAAGCTCGACGCCAAAGCCGTGCACGCCCTCGGCGACGACCTGCAGGCAGCCGCCCAGGAGCGCAAATTCGAGCTATTCTTCGAGCTTTACCAGGCGACCATCGCCCGGCTCATCTCCGTTCAGGCGACGGGGAAGGGGCCGGAGCGCGACATCGCCCTCGCAGGCCGGTTGATCGGACCCGCACGCCTTGCCACATTCGCCGAGCTATGGGAAACAACGGCCCGCGACAAGGCGGATACGTCTGCCCTGAACCTTGACCGCAAATCGCTCATTCTCGGAAGTTTCGCGCGTCTTGAGGCCGCGAGCCGCGGCTGAGCGGAAGCCTTTGCCGCGCCCAAAGACGATCGACAAGGAAGCTCACCCGTTGCGCGAAAAATTCTACATCACGACGGCCATTTCCTACCCCAACGGCGTGCCGCACATCGGCCACGCCTACGAGGCCATCGCAACCGACGTCATCGCACGCTTCGAACGCCTCGACGGCAAGGATGTCTTCTTCCTGACGGGCACCGACGAGCACGGCCTCAAGATGAAGCAGACGGCCGAGCGCGAAGGCGTCACGCCGCGCGAACTCGCCGACCGCAATTCGGCGCGCTTCATCGAAATGGTGAAGACGCTCGGTCTCTCGAACGACGATTTCATCCGCACGACCGAACAGCGCCACTACGATGCCTGCGCCGAACTCTGGCGCCGCATGGAGAAGGCGGGCGACATCTTCAAGCGTCCGTATGGCGGCTGGTACTCCGTTCGCGACGAAACCTATTACAAGGAATCCGAGACCGAGGTCCGCGACGGCCAGCGCTTCGCGACCGCAACCGGAACGCCCGTCGAGTGGAATGAGGAAGAAACCTACTTCTTCCGCCTGTCGGCATACCAGGACAAGCTTCTCGCGCATTACGAGGCCAATCCCGACTTCATCCTGCCGGCGGAGCGGCGCAACGAGGTCGTCAGCTTCGTCAAGATGGGGCTCGAGGATCTGTCGATCTCGCGCACGACGCTCGACTGGGGCATTCCGGTGCCCGACGCGCCGGGACACGTGATGTACGTCTGGATCGACGCGCTGAACAACTACGTGACCGCGACCGGGCTATTGACCGATCCGGAGGGCCCTCGCGCGCATTACTGGCCCGCCGACGTGCACGTCATCGGCAAGGATATCGTGCGCTTTCACGCCGTCTATTGGCCGGCCTTCCTGATGAGCGCGGGGCTGCCTCTGCCGAAGCGCGTCTTCAGCCACGGGTTCGTGCTGAACAAGGGAGAGAAGATGTCGAAGTCGGTCGGCAACGTCGTCGACCCGTTCGATCTCGTCAAAGCCTACGGCCGCGATGCGTTGCGCTACTTCTTCCTGCGCGAAGTGATGTTCGGGCAGGACGGCAACTATTCGGCCGAAGCGATCGCGAACCGCATCAATGCCGATCTCGCGAACAATCTCGGCAATCTCGCACAGCGCTCGCTGTCGATGATTTTCAAGAACTGCGACGGCGCCATTCCGCAGCCCGGCGCATTCAGCGCCGAAGACGCCGCCATCCTCAATGCGACCGACGCGCTTTATGAGGCCGCGCGGGGCGAGATGGATCGTCAGGCGATCACGAAGTATCTCGATGCCGTCTGGGCCGTCGTCGCGGAGGCCAACCGCTATTTCGCCGCCGAAGAGCCGTGGGCGAAAAAGAAGACCGACCCGGCGCGCATGGCGACGATCCTTTACGTCACGGCCGAGTGTGTGCGCCAGTTCGCCATCCTCGCGCAGCCGGTGATGCCCGAGAGCGCGGCAAAGCTGCTCGACCTCCTTGCGGTTCCGGCGGAAGCGCGCACATTTGCAAGTCTGGGATCGGCGGGACGCCTCAAGGCCGGCACCGCTATTCCGGAACCGCAGGGCGTGTTCCCGCGCTACGTCGATCCGGAGGAGCCCAAGGGCAAGAAATCGTGATGCTTGTCGACCATCATTGCCATCTCGACTTTCCCGAGTTCGCACCCGAACTCGATCAGGTCGTTGCGCGCGCCCGCGAGGCGGGCGTCGGGACGATGGTGACGATCTCGACGCGCATCCGCCAGTTCGACAAAGTGCGTGCGGTCGCGGAGCGCTTCGACGACGTTTATTGTTCGGTCGGAACGCATCCGCACAACGCGCATGAGGAACTCGACATCCCGCTCGAAAAGCTCATCGAGCTTACCGCGCATCCCAAAGTCGTTGCGGTCGGCGAGGCCGGGCTCGACTATTATTACAAGCATTCGACGCCGGAAGCGCAGGCCGAGGGTTTCCGCCGCCACATCGCGGCGGCGCGCGAAACGGGCCTGCCGCTCGAAATCCACACGCGCGACGCCGATGCCGACACCATCGCCATTCTCGAAGACGAGCATGCGAAGGGCGCGTTTCCGGCCGTGCTGCATTGCTTCACCGGCGGTCGCGAACTTGCGATGCGCGCGCTCGAGCTTGGTCTCTACGTCTCCTTCAGCGGCGTCATCACGTTCAAGAAGAACGACGCGTTGCGGGACATCGCCCGCGAAGTCCCGCTCGATCGCTTGCTCGTCGAGACGGACGCGCCGTTCCTCGCGCCCGATCCCTTCCGCGGAAAACGCAACGAACCTTCCTACGTCGTGCGCACCGCCGCGACGCTGGCGTCCGTCAAAGGCATCTCGAACGGAGAACTCGCGGACGCGACGACGGACAACTTCTTCCGCCTTTATCAAAAGGCCAAGCGTCCCTCCGCCGGATCGCGCGGATCGGCTGCCGCATGACTTACAGGTTCACGATCCTCGGATGCGGCTCTTCCGGCGGTGTCCCCCGCGTCGGCATGAACTGGGGCGCGTGCGATCCGCAAAACCCGAAAAACAACCGGCTGCGATGCTCCGCGCTCGTCGAACGTAAAGGCCCCGGCGGACAGACGGCGGTGCTGATCGACACGTCGCCGGATTTTCGCGCACAGATCCTGGCGACGCGCCTGACCGGCCTCGACGCCGTTCTCTATACGCACGATCACGCCGATCACACGCACGGCATCGACGACCTCCGCATGATCGCTTTTTCAATGAAGAAGCGCATCGACGTCTATTTCGACGCCGCGACCGGCGCGAGCCTCAAATCGCGATTTGGCTATTGCTTCGAAACGCCTGCCGGATCGGCCTATATGCCCATCCTCAACGGACACGAGATCGACGGCGTGTCGCCTATTCCGATCCGCGGCGGCGGCGGCATGATCACGGCGCAGCCGATCCTGCAGGCACATGGAACGATGCCGTCGCTTGGATACCGGATCGGCAATCTGGCCTACTCGCCGGACATCAACGATTTGCCGGAAGCGTCGATTTCTCTGCTGCAGGGCCTCGACGTCTGGATCGTCGACGCGCTGCGCTACACGCCGCATGAAAGCCATTTCAGCGTCAAGCAGGCGCTGTCGTGGGCAGCGCGCCTGAAGCCGAAGCGCACGATCCTGACGCACATGACCAGCGAACTAGACTATCAGAAGCTTGCGAACGAACTGCCGGAAGGCGTCGAGCCGGCTTATGACGGCATGGTCGTGACGTTCACCTGATCACGGTCGGCGAACTCCGCCGCCGCTCGCACGACGACGCTACTTCCACAGTCCGAAGTCTTCCCACTTGTCCTCGGGAATTTCCGCGCCGAGTTTGAAATCGAAAGTTTTCGCTTTCATCTGGTCGTCGGACACCGTGCACTTATACGTCAGCGCGTACCAATGCTTGCCCGCGCGAAGTGCTGCGCCATTGGCCATTACGACGTTATCCTTGAACGTCGCCAAGGTCCTGCTGCTGGTCTTCAAACGGTCGATCGCTTTGAGATGCGTGCCTTTCCGGATCGCTTCGAGGCCGCGCAGGCTGCACGCCTGATGTGCGCGTTCCTCCGGATCGAGTTTTTGCAGCACGCGATCCATCGAAGCGTCGGCGAATGCGTCATTGGTTGCGCCGATCGCAGCTCCGGCGGCGACGAGCATCATAAAGAAATAGCTGATTATTCGCATTTCAAGCGGTGTCCCCACGTCCCGTGCAGTCGCAGATCGCTCTGCGCGCCGTCCCCCGACGACGGCCTCAAAACGCGCGAAGTTGTGTCGGGAATGAGGCAGAACGCTTCGCTTCGCTAAGCTGCATGGCAGATCAAACGAGGGTTGGCGGCTCGATCCGTCGCAACCGTCGTCGCTGCGTCGCCTAACTCAAACGTCGGCGTCGATGACGTTGCCATCCAAGCGAACGCCGGGACGCGCCGAGCTCCGCCACTCGCGGAAATTCACGAGATCGCCGTTGAGCGTGCAGTGCGGCGATGCGAGTTCGAGAAACAGCGGCACGATCTCTTCGGGCGCCGGCAGGCTCGCCGGATCTTCGCCGGGGAAAGCTTTCGCGCGCATGTTCGTCCGCGTCGCGCCGGGGTTGATCAGGTTCACGCGCACATTCGTGTTGACGAGTTCCGCAGCCCACGATTTCGCAAGCGCTTCGAGGCCTGCCTTGGAGGCGGCGTAAGGCCCCCAGTACGCGTATTTCCCGCTCGCAGCTCCCGACGTGACGAAGATCGCGCGCCCCGCGTCGGAGCGCTTCATCAGCGGATCGAGCGTGCGGATCAAACGCCAGTTGGCGTTGAGATTGATGTCGATCGTTGCGAGGAAGCCTTCTTCCGTCGTGTGCCCGAGAGGAGAAAGCGGGCCGAGAATTCCGGCGTTGGCGACGAGAATGTCGAGATGCTGCCAGCGCTGATAAATCGTCGGTCCGAGCTGATCGACGCGATCGCCCTTGCTGAGATCGAGCTGCAGAAGCGTCGCCGCACCGCCCGCCGCGCGAATATCGTCGTCGAGGGATTCGAGAGCGCCAAGCGACCGCGCCGTGATGACGACATGAGCACCGGCTTTCGCAAGACCGAGAGCGACCGCTCGTCCGATGCCGCGCGATGCGCCTGTGACGAGGGCGATGCGTCCCTTGAGCGGCGCATCATCGAAGCTTTGCGTCATGAAAAATACTCGGGCTGCGGGTTCGGCCGCGATGCGATGTCAGCCGACCTCTGCGAGAAGCGACAGCTGGCGGGGGATGGCCCCATCGTGATCGGTGAGGTTTGTCGGATAATCGCCGGTAAAGCAATGGTCGGTGAACTGCGGCGCCCGCTCGTCGCGTTGATCGAGCCCGATGGCGCGATAGATGCCGTTGACGGACAGGAAGGCGAGGCTGTCTGCCCCCATGAAAGCCCGCATCTCTTCCAGAGACATGTTCGCGGCCAGCAGATCCTTTTTGCTCGGCGTATCGATGCCGTAATAATCGGGATGCGTGATCGGCGGCGACGAGATGCGCATGTGAACTTCGCGTGCGCCCGCGTCGCGGATGAGCTGGACGATTTTTTTCGAAGTCGTGCCGCGCACCACACTGTCGTCGATCAGAACGACGCTCTGGCCGCGAATGACGCCGGAATTGGCGGAGTGCTTGAGCTTGACGCCAAGCTGGCGGATGCGCTGTTCCGGCTCGATGAACGTGCGGCCGACGTAGTGATTGCGGATGATGCCAAGCTCGAACGGGACCGCGCTCTGCTGACTGAAACCGATCGCCGCCGGAACACCGGAGTCAGGGATCGGCACGACGACATCGGCGTTGACCGGCGCCTCGCGCGCAAGCTCGACGCCCATGCGCTTGCGGATGTCATAGACCGTCTGCCCGCCGACGATCGAATCCGGACGGGCGAAATAAATGTACTCGAAGATGCACGGACGAGCCGGTCGCATCGGGAAGGGACGATGGCTTTCGAGACCCTCGTCGGTGATGACGACGACCTCGCCGTTCTCGACTTCGCGCAGGAACTCGGCGCCGACGATATCGAGTGCGCAGGTTTCAGATGCGAGAACATAGGACGTGCCGAGGCGTCCGATGACGAGCGGACGAATGCCGATGGGATCGCGCGCACCGATCATCATGTCGTTGGTCAGGCAGACGAGCGCATATGAACCTTCGATCTGTCGGATCGCGTCGATGAAGCGCTCGACGATGCGGCGCTTCTTGGAGCGCGACAGCAGATGCAGGATGACTTCGGTGTCGGAGGTGGACTGGCAGATGGCGCCGGACGAGATGAGCTCGCGGCGGAGCGTCAACGCGTTCGTGAGATTGCCATTGTGCGCAACGGCGAAGCCGCCGGTATCGATATCTGCGAAGAGTGGCTGGACGTTTCGGATGAGCGGATCGCCGGTCGTCGAGTAGCGATCATGTCCGATGGCCATACGGCCTTTGAGGCGGGTGAGGACGTCGGCTTTCGAGAAGCTGTCGCCGACCAGACCCATGCGGCGTTCGGAATGGAAGTTGCGGCCGTCGTAGGAGCATATTCCGGATGCTTCTTGGCCGCGGTGCTGGAGTGCGTGAAGACCCAGCGCGGTCATGGCCGCAGCGTCGGGGTGATCGAAAATACCGAAGACGCCGCACTCTTCGCGCAGCCGGTCGTCGTCGTATCGCGTGATCGTCAAACCGTCGACAGTCACGCCGCCCTGCTGTGCCATGAGCATCTCCCGCGTTTGAACCGCCGCAATGTCCGATTACGCCGGGTAGTTCCAAACGAGCGCGCCGTGGCGGCTTGACGCCCGCCGCGTCACGCGACCGTCATATAGTACCGCTTGCCGTCGATGACCAGCGCGACGGAACGCCCTTTTTGGTCAAGAAAGCCCTGCTGCCCGCCGGGCTGCTCGGTGGGCGGCGGCGGATTGGCCGACGGCTGGGGAATGATCTCCAGAAGCACCGTACGGATCGCTTCGCCCGTCGACTTCACATAGTCGCGAAAGTAGGCGTCGCGGACGAGCGGATGCTGCTTTTCCTTATCGGGCGAGATGAACGCCTCGTAGGCCATGTAGGGGATGACGAACAGCAGAAACCCGCGCAGGACGCCAAAGACGAAACCCAGGACACGATCGACCATCCCGACCTGGCTATCGAGAATGGCGTCCGAAATGCGTGCCGTAATAAGGTGAACGATGATGAGGACGATCAGCGCCACGACCAGAGCCACGGCGACGGTGGCGATCTGCGGCGGCAGGCTCGTCTGAGCGGCGATTTCCGCGGTCATGTCTTTTTTGGTCGAGAAAATCCAGTACCCGACACCGGCGGCTGCGATCCACGACAGGATCGAGAGCAGCTCGCGCGCAAAGCCGCGATACATGGCCAGAAGCCCTGATATGAACGCGACCGCGATCAATGCGAGGTCCAAGTATGTCAACGGACCAACCATGGCCGAAATCCCTCTATGATCCAGCACCCCCCAGGGCCGAGATTCGCCCGCACGTTCAGTTGCATGGCGCCGCCGCCGCTGCAAGTGACTTGAGATGTGCGATACGGGACAGCGAGACTTTCAGTCCCGCCGTGTCGACCTCGCCGCTCTCGGGCAGAAAAGCTTGTGAAAACCCGAGCTTGGAGGCTTCTTTGAGGCGCGGCGTCATCATGGCGGCGGCGCGGACGGCACCCGAAAGCGACACCTCCCCGAAAAACACGGCGTCGTGGGGCAGGGGTACGCCGGTCATGGCTGAGAGCAGGGCCGCGGCAGCCGCGAGATCGGCCGCGGGCTCCGCGATTTTGAGGCCGCCGGCGACGTTCAGATAGACATCGTGGCCCGCGAAGGAGACGCCGCAGCGGGCGTCGAGCACCGCGAGTAGCATCGCCAGCCGATTGTTGTCCCAGCCGACGACGGCCCGGCGGGGCGTCCCGAGTCCCGACGGCGCCACCAGCGCCTGGATTTCGACGAGCAAGGGGCGCGTACCTTCGATCCCGGCGAAGACGGCTGCGCCAGGGCTTTGGCTGTCGCGATCTCCCAGGAACAACTCCGACGGGTTGGCGACTTCCTTCAGCCCCCCGGTCACCATCTCGAACACGCCGATTTCGTCGCTCGGCCCGAAGCGGTTCTTGACCGCCCGCAGGATGCGATAGGGGAGCCCCCGGTCGCCTTCGAAGTACAACACAGTATCGACCATGTGCTCGATGACCTTCGGCCCGGCGATCTGGCCATCCTTGGTGACGTGCCCGACGAGGAGCAGGGCGGCGCCTGCCATCTTGGCGTAGCGGATCAGAGCCAGCGCGGCGGCGCGTACTTGGCTGACGGTGCCGGGAGCCGCGTCGAGCGTGTCGGCCCAGAGCGTCTGGATGGAATCGATGATGACGAGGTCCGGCGGCCGGTCGTCGCTGAGCGTCGCCAGAATGTTCGAGAGATTGGTCTCCGACGCGAGGCCGACCTGCGCGTCCGCAAGCCCCAGCCTTCCGGCGCGCAACCGGACCTGCGCGATGGCTTCTTCGCCAGAAAAATAAATCGAACGCCCGCCGCGCCGCGCGAGATGCGCCGCGACCTGCAGCAGCAGCGTCGACTTCCCGATGCCGGGCTCGCCGCCGATCAGAATGGCTGAGCCGGGCACGACGCCGCCGCCGGTCACCCGGTCGAGTTCCATGATGCCGGTCGAAAAGCGCGGCGCTTCCTCGGCCGATCCGATGAGCGTCTCGAGCTTGATCACACGGCCTTTCGATTGTCGCGTGATGCCGGAGCCCGGAGGCGGGCCCGCGTCGGTCTCTTCGACGAGCGTGTTCCACTCTCCGCAGGTGGAGCATTTTCCCGCCCAGCGCGTTGCTGTGGCCCCGCAGGCCTGACAGACGTAAAGCGATTTCGCGGCCTTCGCCATCAGGCGGCGTCCTCGACGTAAAGGCGCGTGAAGCGCGGGCCGAGACGCGTCAGGATTTCGTATCCGATCGTTCCTGCCGCAATGCCCGCATCCTCGATTGTCAGCCCTTCGCCGATCAACGTCGCGAAATCGTGCGGCTTCACGGCGCCGTCGGGAAGATCGGTGACGTCGACCGTAATGAGATCCATCGACACACGGCCGACGAGGGGAGCCAGATGTCCGTCGATCAGGACGTGTCCACCGGGCCGCCCATCGGGCGCACTGGAATTCCGCGGCACGCCGTCGGCGTAACCTGCTGCAATCGTCGCGATGCGGCTCGGACGCTTGGCGCGCCATGTCGCCGAATATCCGACCGTTTCTCCCGGCGCGACGTCGGCAACGGCGAGAATGCGCGCCGCGACGCGCACCGCAGGCTTCACCGGTGCAGGCGCAAGCTGCGAAGCCTGTCCGCCGTAAATCGCATATCCCGGCCTGACGAGATTGAAGTGATACGCCGGACCGAGCATCAGCCCGTCCGATGCCGCGAGACTTCTCGGCACGCCGGGAAACAGCGCCGTCAGCGTTTCGAATGCCAGCAGCTGATCGCGGTTTTTCGGATCGCGCGGATTGTCGGCCGAGGCGAGATGGCTCATCACCAGTTCGAGGCGAAGGCCGGACAGCACGCTCGGATCGGCGGCGAGGCGGCGAACGTCGCGCACCGGCAGACCGAGCCGGTTGAGGCCCGTATCGATGTGAAGCGCAGCGGGAAGCGCTTCGCCGCGCATCCGAGCCAGCGCCGCCCAGGCGGCAATATCGTCAAGTGTCGAAAGCACCGGCGTCACGCCTTGATTTGCGAAGGCTGTCGCGGCGCCGCCGACCAATCCATCGAGCGCAAAAATGTGAGCCTCGGGCGCGAGCTTTCGCGCTGTCTCCGCTTCCTCTGGCGTCGCGATGAAGAACGTCGTGCAACCGGCGTGGCTCAGTGCTGCGATCACGCGTTCCGCGCCAAGACCGTAGGCGTCGGCTTTGACGACGGCCGCGCACTGCGCCGGCGCGACTTTAGCAGCCAGCGCTTGCCAGTTGGCGGCGATCTGCGCGAGATCGACGGTGATCGTGCCCGTGGCGCCCGCCAGCGAGCCCGACATGCGTGCGTTCACCGTCATTCGATCCTTCCCAGCCCAAGCCTAATGCGAGGGCAACATATAGTCCCGCGCCAGATTGCCAAAGCGCGTGAACTGGCCTTCGAACGACAATTCGACCGTGCCCACCGGACCGTGACGCTGCTTGCCGATGATGACCTCGGCCTTGCCCGAAGCCGCGCTCATCTTCGTCATCCAATCGGCAAATTCGGGCGTTCCTTCGGCGGGCTTCGTGCGCTCGATGTAATATTCCTCGCGGAACACGAACATGACGACGTCGGCGTCCTGCTCGATCGAACCCGATTCACGAAGGTCGGAAAGCTGCGGACGCTTGTCTTCGCGCTGTTCCACCTGACGCGAAAGCTGCGACAGCGCGATGATCGGTACCGCCAGTTCCTTGGCGAGCGCCTTGAGGCCCGTGGTGATTTCCGTGATTTCCTGCACGCGGTTGGCGCTGCTGCTCGCTTTCGATCCTGCGAGCAACTGCAGGTAGTCGACGACGAGCAGATCGAGCCCGTGCTGGCGCTTCAGCTTACGTGCCCGCGCCGAAAGCTGCGCGATCGTGATGCCGCCCGTCTGGTCGATGTAAAGCGGAATGCGCGACATCTCGTTGGCGACGTCGGCGAGCTTGCGGAACTCTTCCTCGTTGATCATGCCGCGCCGGATTTTCTCCGAGCTGATTTCCGCCTGCTCGGCGAGAATACGCGTCGCGAGCTGCTCCGAGGACATTTCGAGCGAGAAGAAGCCGACGATGCCGCCGTCGAGCGTTTCCGCCGTCCCGTCCGAACGCTGTCCGGCGCGATAAGCCTTGGCGACGTTGTAGGCGATGTTCGTCGCGAGCGCCGTTTTGCCCATCGACGGACGGCCCGCGAGAATGATGAGGTCCGAACGCTGCAGACCGCCGAGCTTGTTGTCGAGATCCGAAAGCCCCGTCGATGCGCCGGAAAGATGCCCCGAGCGCTGGAAGGCGCTGTTCGCCATCTCGATCGCGGTCGTCAGCGCCGACTTGAACGTCTCGAAACCCTTGCCGTACTTGTTCTGCTCGGCGAGCGAGTAGAGACGCCCTTCGGCTTCTTCGATTTGCGTGCGCGGCGCGTTGTCGACGGCGGCATCGTATGCCGTGTTGACCATGTCCTCGCCGATCAGGATCAGCGAACGGCGCGTTGCGAGGTCATAGATCGTGCGGCCGTACTCGGCGGCGTTGATGATCGTCGTCGCGTTGGCGGCAAGACGGCCGAGATATTGCGGCACCGTCATCGTCGCATCGATCGGCTCGACATTCTCGAAGAACGTCTTGACCGTGATCGGCGTCGCGGTCTTGCCGGCATGGATCAGCGCCGCGAGCGTCTCGTAGATGCGCCCATGCAGCGGATCGAAGAAATGATCGGGAGACAGGAAGCCTGAAACGCGATCGAGCGCCTCGTTGTTGACGAGGATCGCGCCCAAAAGCGCCTGCTCGGCTTCCAGGTTATGCGGAGGCTGACGAAAGGTCAGCGGTTCATTTGCCGAGCCAGCTTGCTTGAGCTTCTCGGTTGCGAGGACTGCGGGATCTGCCATGCGCGGGACGCTAGCAGATTCCGTATCCCGCCTCGCCACCCGCGGTGACGCTTCCCGCTTCCGTCCCCGTTATTAACACCACGAGGCGGAAAAAATCGGAAAGGCTTGGCCGTTGCGAATCGAGCAACAGCCAAGCCTGTCGGAGCAACCTGATCGCGAAGGGATCAGGCTTTGTCGGCGTCTTCCGAATCTTCGGTCGTGTGGCCTTCCTCGAAAACGGCGTCCGGATTGAACGTCTCGAGTTCGAGTGCTTCGTCCTTGACGACCGCGACGTCTTCGCCGCGTGCCTGCTTGTCGGCTTCATCCTGCGAGCGTGCGATATTCAGCGAAACGGTGCTGACGACTTCCGGATGCAACTGAACCTTCGCCGGGTTGAGACCGAGCGCCTTGATCGGCTTGTCGAGAACGATCTGGTTGCGGTTGACGGTGAAGCCGCCCGCGCTGATCGTTTCGGCGATGTCGCGCGTTGAGACGGAGCCGTAGAGCTGGCCCGTGTCGCCGGCGGCGCGGATGATGATGAAGGTCTGCCCCTCGAGCTTCGCCGAGACCGCTTCGGCTTCCGCCTTGTGAGCGAGGTTTTCGGCTTCGAGCTGCGCGCGGCGGCCTTCGAACACCTTCTTGTTGTCTTCCGTTGCGCGCAGCGCCTTTTTCTGCGGCAGCAGGAAGTTGCGCGCGTAACCGTCCTTGACGTTGACGACGTCGCCCATCTGTCCGAGACGGCCGATGCGTTGAAGCAGAATGACTTGCATGAAAAGAACTCCTTTTTGGTTTTTGCGTTTGTTGAATGCGATGAATTTCAGCTTGGCGGCGGAGGCGGCTTGCCTGCGGTCCGGTAGTTGAAAACGGTCTCGGCGAGGCCGACGAGAGCCAGGAGCAATCCGATGTGTGGGACAAGGATCGCGCCGATATAGAGCGAGCTCAGAATGAAGCTGCGCCACGGCGAGCCGCGCGTCAGCACATGAACGAGGCCAAGTCCCACGAGCGCGAAAGCCAGCGTGAACGGCGCCGCGACACCCGCCGAGAGCAAGCCCGTCAGTCCGCCCGTGAACGTCAGGCCGATGGCAACGAACAGCGCGAGCGTCGCCCCGGCCGGCATCTTGAACTGCGCGAGATCCGGCCACGGACGCACCAGCCGTCCGGATGCGAGCGTGATGCGGCCCGCGAGCCAGAGATTGAGCAACGTCGTCGTCATCGCCAGTAGGCCCAGCGCCCACGGCAGAGTCGAGAGCGTCGAACGCGTGATCTGATCGATCTCGGCCTCGCCGATCGCCGGCGCTCCGGGAATTTGCGTCAGCTCGGATTTGACAAACGCTTGGACGGCGCCGCGCAGCATCTTCGTCAGGGTTTCGATGTCGCCGCCGCCCATCATGATCAGCGCCAGCATCGCGAACAGTCCTGCGAACAGCGCCGCGAACACGACGATTCGGCCGATCGGATACCACTCGCGCTGGTCTTCCGGTCCGCGGCTCATCAGCGTGAAGCGCGTGCAAACGAAAGCCGGGATGGCCGTGCTGATCGCATAGATTTCCGCCGTCAGCGGATTGGTGATCAGCATCACCGTCGTCGTCGCCGTGATGGCGGCGATCGCGCCGGGGATCACGCCCAGTCCAAGACCTGCGAGATAAAGGGAGAGCGGCGTCAGCAGAAACAGCACGACGCGCAGCACCATCGCTCCAGTCGTCGCCGAAGCGAAGACGACCGCGGAAACAATACCCGCTGCAATGGCAAGAAGGAAAACGTTCGTCGGCATCGCCTGCTGTCCCGCGTTTCGAGCGGTTAGAGCCGGATCCGGTTTCCCGTCCCGACCCAACGGAGAGAAATTCCCCTCTCCCCGTTCTTTACGGGGAGAGGGCTAGGGTGAGGGGCGGCAACACTCTCGCAAGCGGCAGCCCCTCACCCCAACCCTCTCCCCATTCCAAGCGAAGAGGAATGGGGAGAGGGGGATGATTACTTGATCACGTACGGCAGCAGCCCAAGGAAGCGAGCGCGCTTGATGGCCTGGGCCAGCTCGCGCTGCTTCTTGGCCGAGACGGCCGTGATACGGCTCGGCACGATCTTGCCGCGTTCGGAAATGTAGCGGCCGAGCGTGCGCACGTCCTTGTAGTCGATCTTCGGAGCGCCTTCACCCGAGAACGGGCAGGTCTTGCGACGGCGCTGGAACGGACGACGGGCACCGCCGCCGCTGGAAGCGATTTCAGCCATGGATTAGCCCTCCGAGCCAGGATTGGAATCACGCGGCGGACGAGGTGCGCGCGGCGCATCTCCATCACGGGGCGGACGCGGACCGCGGTCGCCGTCTCTCGGCGGGCGCGAACGGAACGTCGAGCCGCCTTCACGGCCACCGCCGAAACCACCGCGATCACCGCGCGGCGGGCCGCCACGGCCGCCACCGCCGAAGCCGCGATCACCACGCTCTTCGCGGTCCTGCTTGCGCATCTGGACGCTGGGCTCGGTCTCGTGCTCTTCGACGCGAATGGTCAGAAAGCGAATGACGTCGGAATTGATGCCCATGCGCCGTTCCATCTCGGTCACCGCTGCGGGCGGCGCGTCGATGTTGAAGAAGGCGTAGTGGGCCTTGCGATTCTTCTTGATCTTGAAAGCGAGGTTCTTCAGTCCCCAGTATTCCTGCTTGGTGACTTTGCCCTGTCCTTCTTCGACGACGTCCTGAAATTCTTTCATCAGGGCTTCGACTTGAGCTTGGGTCACGTCCTGGCGTGCCAGGAACGTATGCTCGTAAAGCGGCATACGATGGCCTTTCGGTTCGAGTTGTCGCGTTCTTGGAACGCGGTCGTTTCCCTCCGGCGCAAAGCCCCAATCAGGCCCGAGAAAGGCCGATCTGGTACCCATCAGGAGAAGACACTGGGGGACGACGTCAGAAACGCCTCTCGGCAGCATTTGATAGCAAATGCAACCTGAGCCCCCGATCAGCCTCCAACCGGAGCGGAAAGCGCGCTTATACAGGATTTGGCCGATCCGGCAAGGCGTCCAGGCCCCGGCCAGGCGCAATCTTTGAGGCTCGGTCGCCGCACCTGCGTAATTTCTTCGTCGAGAACTTCGGCCCGTCGCCCCGCTGCCAGGGAATCATGGCCTAACGGGCAATTCAAAACGCCTCAGCCGGCGCGTCGAGGGAGATCCAGCCATGAAGTTCGCAGCTTATACCGAGGAAACCATCTGGGCGGTCGAGGATACCGAGGAGGCTGCCCGTTCTGAAGGCGAGGCCACGATGCAGGAGCTGGGCTCTACGGCCGATGCCGCGTCCCTCAAAGTCGCACCGATCGACGACGATCTCGTCGAAGCCCTCGCTCAGGCGGAAGCCTCGGGCGAAGATGTGCTCTTCGACCTCATCGATGGCGAACTCTGCGAGGTCGAGACGGTCGAGACCTGAGGTCCCGCCGCGTCGCGCAGAACCAGGCAAGCTCAGCTTTCTTCGCTAGTGGCGTCTTCCGCTGGCGTCGCTTGCACGGGAAGAATACCGGCGCCGCCCGAGAGAACCAGGGTCGGCGCCGATTTTCCGTTTGCGCCTGAGAGCGCCTGCAGTACGCGCAGGTTCATCAATTCCGGATTGCCCTTCAGGAGACGTGCCGCATTGTTCAGGGCACGCAACGCGGCCTGCTCGCCGCGAGCGCGTTCGAGGCTCGCAGCCGCTTCGAGCTTGGCGCGTGCGGCATCCGTCGCGATGCGCCGGATCTCCGCGGGCATCATCAGATCACGCACGTCGGCGCGGATCAGATCGCACCCCTGCTGCTCGCATCCCGCCTTCGCGAGCGCGGACAATTGCTCATCCAGCTTGCCGCGCTGATCGAGAAGCTCCTCGAGCGTCGCCGCCGCTGCGATATCGCGCAATGCCAGCTGCAGCGTGCGATAAATGGCGGTGTAATAGCCCTCGGAACTGGTTTCGAGCGCTTTACGCGCGTCCGTCACCCGGACGATGGCGACTGCGCTCATGCGCAGCGCCAGGCGATCCTGGCTCAGCACTTCCTGACTGGAAACGGTAATTGCGGTCTCGTTGACGTTGACCGTCCGGAGTGTCGAACGCGGCGAAATCCAATGCCGTCCAGGCCCGACTTCGCGGTCGAACTTGCCGTCCTTGTAGACGACGCCGCGCAGACCTTCCGACACGACCGTTCCGGAAGTGGCAACGAACTTGAACAGGTAAATGGCCATGGCGATCGCAACGATGAGCGCCATGATCAGCGGCAGAGACATGATGAGATCGGATTCCTGCTGCATCGGTGACCCGCGACCTTGGTAGGAGCGCTTCCGGCGCCGTGGCCACGTCACGGGAGCAGTCCCCGAAGGTCTGCTCGCAGGGCGGCGCGGCGACTGCCTTGCGGCGGGCGCCGGAAGCGACAGTTTGCTTTTGGATCAGGCTCATCACCCGAGACCGCCAGGTAAACTCCTGCTGACGAAAGGCCTACAGCCTTTCCGCAGCCCACCCGCGCGGCACTCGAACTTAGCATATGGGTTTCGTTAAAACGAAGGCGGATCGTCTTGGAGCTTGCCTGGACGGCACCGGCGGCCCATCTCACGTCCCATCCGCTCTTGGAAAACGAGGCAGACCGATGGATGAGACGCGCGGCGAGACGACAAGCACGGCAACCCCGATTGATCCCGGCGTCCGCATTGGGCACGTGCATCTGAAGGTCGCCGATCTCGACCGTGCGCTCGGCTTCTATTGCGGCGTCCTCGGCTTCGAGCTGACGCAGCGCTACGGCAATCAGGCGGCTTTCATATCGGCGGGCGGGTATCACCATCACATCGGCCTCAACACCTGGGAGAGCCGGGGAGGGACGCCGCCGCCTCCGGGCACGACGGGCCTCTACCATCTCGCCGTGCTCTACCCGACGCGCGCGGCCCTGGCCGACGCGCTACGCAGACTCATGCGAGCGGGCATTCGGCTGACCGGCGCCAGCGATCATGGCGTCAGCGAAGCGCTGTATCTCGACGATCCGGACGGCAACGGCGTCGAACTCTACTGGGACAGGCCCGCGGCGGATTGGCCGCGCGACGCGTCGGGCGCGATTGCGATGTTCACCAAAGCGTTGGATCTCAACGATCTTTTGAGCGAGCCGAAGGCCGGCGCGTAGGCCCGCGCTTCACCCGCGCGGCGTCGGCCGCCTGTTACCTGCCGCTCTTGACACGTGCACGATCGCCGTGGACTAAGGCCGCCAATATCTGAGTTCTCGCAGCGATTTCATCCTTCAGTCCAAGGAGCACCTTCTCCACGATGGCACGCGCATTCGTCTTTCCCGGACAGGGCAGCCAGGACGTCGGTATGGGCAAGGCCCTTGCTGAAGCCTTTCCCTCGGCCAAGGCCGTTTTCGACGAGGTCGACGACGCGCTGGGTCAGAAGCTCTCGGCCATCATCTGGGAAGGCCCCAAGGAAACTCTGACGCTGACCGAGAACGCCCAACCGGCTCTCATGGCGGTGTCGATGGCCGTCATGCGCGTGCTCGAAAAAGAGAAGGGCTTCTCGCTCGCCGACAAGGTCAAGTTCGTCGCCGGACATTCGCTCGGCGAATATTCCGCGCTCGCAGCTGCTGGAGCATTCTCGCTTGCCGACGCCGCGCGGCTTTTGAAACTTCGCGGTCAGGCGATGCAGAAAGCGGTTCCCGTCGGCGTCGGCGCGATGGCCGCGCTGCTCGGCGTTGGCGCAGAGGCGGCTGAGAAAGTTGCCGCTGAAGCTGCGCAGGGCGACGTTTGCCAGGTCGCGAACGACAACGATCCGACACAGATCGTCCTCTCCGGTCATAAGACCGCAATCGATCGCGTCGCCGAGATCGGCAAGAAATACGGCGTCCGCCGCGCGGTGCCGCTTCCTGTCTCCGCACCCTTCCATTGCGCCCTGATGCAGCCCGCCGCCGACGCGATGGCGGAAGCTCTCGCGCAGGTGACGGTCAACAAGCCCGTCGTTCCTGTTGTCGCCAACGTGCTCGCCGCGCCGATTTCCGATCCCGACGAGATCAGGAAGCGTCTTGTCGAGCAGGTGACAGGGACCGTGCGCTGGCGCGAATGCGTTGCCGCGATGGCCGCCGACGGCGTGACGGAATTCTACGAAATCGGCGCCGGCAAAGTCCTTGCCGGTCTCGTGAAGCGGACCGCGGCTTCGGCCAGCGCCGTGAGCATCGGCGCACCGGCCGACATCGACGCGGCGCTCGCCGCACTCAATGCTTGAAGGAGACCTCATGTTCGATCTGACTGGTAAAACGGCGCTCGTCACAGGCGCCACCGGCGGCATCGGCGCCGAAATCGCGCGCGTCTATCACAAGGCCGGCGCGACGGTCGCCATCTCGGGCCGTAAAGTCGAAGCGCTGGAAGAACTCGCCAAGGAACTCGGCGACCGCGTCCATGTTCTCCCCTGTGATCTTGCCGATCGCCCGAGCGTCGCGAAGCTGATCGACGAAGCCGTGAAGGTTCTCGGCGGACGTCTCGACATTCTCGTCAACAACGCCGGCTTGACGAAAGACAACCTCTTCATGGTGATGAAGGACGATCAGTGGGACGACGTCATCGCCGTCAACCTGACGTCGACATTCATGCTGTGCCGCGCCGCCTCCCGTCACATGATGCGATCGAAGACGGGTTATGGCCGCATCATCAATATCGCCTCCGTATCGGGCGTCTTCGGCAATCCGGGACAGGGCAACTACGCCGCGTCCAAGGCCGGTATGATCGGCATGACCAAATCGCTCGCACGCGAAGTCGCTTCGCGCGGCATCACCGCGAACTGCGTCGCGCCGGGCTTCATCAAGACGGCGATGACCGATGTCCTGACGGACAAACAGAAGGGCGACATCGCGCAGATCATTCCGGCGCAACGTTTCGGCGAGCCGCTGGATATCGCAGCCGGCTGCCTGTATCTCGCCTCCAACGAAGGTGGGTACATGACCGGTCAAACGCTGCACATCAACGGCGGCATGGCGATGGTCTGACCGTCTTCGAAAACGATGGTAAACGGCGGCAAAGCTTCAATTTCCTAGGTTTTGCACGTGTGCTGTACGAGCGTGTTGAGCTGCGTCACCGTGTGCTTTGCAAGGCCACGTAAACGTGTTAACGACACCACGGTTTTGAGGCGCGAAAAGCGCGCCTTCGGGACGGCGTGAAGCTGGGGACAAACCAGCGTAGCGTTACGCGAATACGGTACTCCGGGGTAAGACTCACGCTACGGGGACCAAAGAAAAGACTTCTGAAAACGGACGCGAGCCCCTATCCGAGCAGGCTGAATTTCCCTTAAAGTTGAAAATAGGCATGCGGTTTCCAGCGGGTTCTGCAGAGCGAACGGAGCGGGCCATTGAGGCTCGCCGAATAATAGAAAGACACGAGGATTGACGATGAGCGATGTTGCAGAGCGCGTGAAGAAAATTGTCGTAGAGCATCTTGGCGTCGAGGCCGATAAGGTCACGGACAACGCCAGCTTCATCGACGACCTTGGCGCGGATAGCTTGGATACGGTTGAGCTCGTGATGGCGTTCGAAGAAGAATTCGGATGCGAAATTCCGGATGATGCCGCTGAGCACATCCTTACCGTTGGCGACGCCGTAAAGTTTCTGGAAAAGAACGCCAGCGCGGCCTGAGCGTCCTCGTTCATCCGCAGAATTGAGGCGCGGGCACTCGCGCCCGTCGGATTGGATTTGAAGGGGGCTGGGATGACCGGCCCCCTTCACATGCTGATTGCGATCGACCTTCATTTCCAACAGCCAAGCAAGAAGAAGCCATGCGCCGAGTAGTCATCACAGGAATGGGTATCGTCTCCCCCGTTGGCTGCGGTGTTGAGGCAGCCTGGAAAAATCTGCTCGCGGGGCAAAGCGGCGCCCGCCGCGTCGAAGAGTTCGAAGTCTCCGACATCACCTGCCAGATCGCGAATTTCATTCCGCGCGGCGCGACTGCGGAAGGCAAGTTCAATCCCGACGATTGGATGGAGCCGAAAGAGCAGCGCAAGGTCGACGACTTCATCATCTATGCCGTCGCGGCGGCTGCGCAGGCCATTCGCGATTCCGGCCTGAAATTCGAGACGGCCGAAGCGCAGGAGCGCGCCGGCGTTCTGATCGGTTCCGGCATCGGCGGATTGTCGGGCATTGCCGACACGTCGATCCTGCTCAAGGAAAAAGGTCCGCGCCGCGTCTCGCCGTTCTTCATTCCTGGGCGGCTGATCAATCTCGCGGGCGGCTACGTCTCAATCATGCATAACCTGCGCGGGCCGAACAACGCCGTCGTCACGGCGTGCGCCACCGGTACGCACGCGATCGGCGACGCGGCGCGCATCATCGCGCTCGACGACGCTGACGTGATGGTGGCGGGTGGTTCCGAAAGCCCGATCTGCCGCATCGCGATGGCGGGCTTCGCCGCCTGCCGCGCGCTGTCGACGGGCTTCAACGATACGCCGACGAAAGCATCGCGCCCCTACGACAAGGATCGCGACGGGTTCGTGATGGGCGAGGGCGCCGGCATCGTCGTCCTCGAAAGCTACGAGCATGCCAAGGCGCGCGGCGCGACGATCTACGCCGAGGTGATCGGCTACGGCATGTCGGCCGACGCATTCCACATCACCGCACCTGCTGAAGACGGCGACGGCGCTTACCGTTGCATGAAGATGGCTCTCAACCGCGCTGGTGTTTCGCCGAGCGAGATCGACTACGTCAACGCGCACGGCACCTCGACGCCGATGGGCGACGAGATCGAGCTCAAGGCTGTCGAACGCCTGTTCGGCAACACGGCGGGCAAGCTCGCGATGTCGTCGACGAAGTCGGCGATCGGCCATCTCCTCGGCGCCGCTGGTGCGGTCGAGGCGATTTTCTCGACCCTCGCGATCCGAGATAACATTGCGCCGCCGACGCTCAACCTCGATACGCCGTCGGTGGAAACCGCGATCGATCTGGTGCCACACGCGCCCAAAAAGCGTGACATCAATATCGCGCTGTCGAACTCGTTCGGCTTTGGCGGCACCAATGCCTGCCTGGTGCTGCGAAGAGCAGCTTAAACACCGGCCGACTTCGCCGTTTTGCCACAATTTCCGTTGAGCGTCCGATCGAGGGGCGGGGCTGATGAAGTGTGTGTGATTGAGCTATTCTCAATCGCTCGCTGCCGCTTCTTCAAGGGACAATGCTCTGAGTATCATGAGTCAGCAAAGACGCCGCCCGGACGGGAACAAGACCGCCCGCACCGCCGGAGCACGAAGTCCAGCCGAACGCCTCGAACCCGGCCGAGCGCCCCGCCGGCCGCGCGGCCTCGACGCGCGCGAACCGTCACGCGTCGTGTCGACACTCGTGCGCATCATCAGCGGCGTGCTCACGGTTTCGCTGATTGGCATGCTGCTCGTCGGCGGCATGTCGTTCACCATCTACAACCAGTATGAAAGCCCCGGCCCCCTCGATGCGCCGCGCGTCGTCGTCATTCCGAAAGGCGAGGGGCGTATCGCTATCGCGGAACGGCTCGAGAAGGACGGCATCATTTCCAATCGCTGGACGTTCGTCGGCGGCCACCTGATGCAGAACTTCTTCGGCCAGCGAAAGAACGGCGAACTCAAAGCCGGCGAGTATGAAATCAAGGAGCACGCGTCGATCCGCGAAGTGATCGACACGCTCTCCGAAGGCAAGTCGATCCTCTACAAGGCGACGCTGCCCGAAGGACTTACGAGCGAGCAGATCGTCGAACGGCTGAAAGCCGAACCGAGCCTCAGCGGTGAAGTCACGCACGTTCCGCCGGAAGGGTCGCTCCTGCCGGACACCTACTATTTCTCGAAAGGCACGCCGCGACAGGAGATCCTGGAGCGCATGCAGGCCGAGATGGGAAAGGCGATCAGTGCGCTCTGGGAAAATCGCGACCCAAGCCTGCCGATCAAGTCTGCCGAGGAATTGGTGACGTTCGCGTCGATCGTCGAAAAGGAAACCGGGCGCGCGGATGAACGCGATCGCGTCGCCGCCGTTTTCTACAATCGCTTGAGAAAGGGCATGCGCCTGCAATCCGATCCGACGATCGTCTACGGCATCGTCGGCGGCCAGGGCGCGCTCGGGCGAGGCATCACCAAGTTCGATATCGAGACGAAGTCGCCATACAACACCTATCAGATCAGCGGTCTGCCACCGGGACCGATCTGCAATCCCGGCAAGTCGGCGATGCAGGCAGCGCTGCATCCGGCGCAAACGTCTGACCTCTACTTTGTCGCCGACGGCACGGGCGGACACGCATTCTCTGAAAATCTGAAAGATCACAACACGGCGGTTCAGAAATGGCGTGAGGTCGAGAAGCAGCGCGCCAAGCCGGACGGCGCCGACGACAGCAAGGCGGACGATAACAGCGCCCCGATCCCGCAGGCCAAGCCCGACGCCGCCGCCAAGGATCAAGCGCGCAAGGGCAAGGCAGTCCAGCAGGCGCGCAAGAACGCCAAGGCCACGCAAAATCAGTCGCCTGGTACCGCGACAGCCGGAGGCGGCGACGGCGCTGCAGCATCGGATCAGGCTTCGGGAGCAGCCACAGACACGGCCGACGTTCCGCTCCCGGTCAAAAAGCCGAAGAAGCAGTAACCAAGAAACACGCAGGCTCTCGCTGGATCGGGTTGGCGTATTCGGCCCGACCCGTTAAGTTGCGCGCCGCATAAAAGTCCAGGCGAGACCTTCCGCGATGACAATCTCCAGCATGACCGGTTTTGCACGCGCCGACGGCTCGACCGATGGTTTGAGCTGGATCTGGGAATCGCGCAGCGTCAACGGTCGTGGGCTCGATGTCCGCCTGCGTCTGCCTCCGGGTTACGAGGCGCTCGAAATCCCGGCGCGCGACGCCGTCGCCAAGCGTTTCGCGCGCGGCAGCATTTCGCTGTCGTTGTCGATCGAGAAGCAGCAGACGAACGGCGCCATCCGCTTGAACGAGCAGGTGCTCGCCGACGTCATCAAGGCCGCCGATCGCGTCTCGACCTTGAGCGGCGCGACGAAGCCCGATGCGGCGCAGCTTCTGATGATCAAGGGGGTGCTCGAGACATCCGACCAGGCGACCGAAGACGCCGCCGCCCGCGCGTCCCGCGAAAAGACAATTCTGCAAAGTCTCGAGGTTGCGCTCGATAAGCTTGGCGAAGCCCGCCGCGCGGAAGGCGCGCGCCTGGGCGGCGTCATTCACGATCAAATCTCGCAGATCGAGCAGCTGGCGGCGACCGTGCGGGCGTCTCCGTCGCGCGCGCCGGAGGCGGTCATGACCCGCTTGAAAGATGCGATTGCGCGTCTCGTCGATACGACGGCTGCGCTTGACGACCAGCGCTTGCACCAGGAAGCCGTGCTGATCGCGACGCGTGCCGACGTCGAAGAAGAGTTGCAACGATTGTCGGCCCACGTCGCCGCTGCCCGCGATATTCTCGCCGAACGCGGCTCGGTCGGGCGTAAGCTCGATTTCCTCGCGCAGGAATTCAATCGCGAGGCCAACACGCTGTGCTCGAAGGCGAACGCCGTCGACATCACGCGGCTCGGTCTGCAGCTCAAGACGGTCATCGACCAGTTTCGCGAACAAGTCCAAAACGTCGAATAGAATGAGAGCAGGGATTCACAACATCCGATGAGCGTCGCGGCACCCGAACCCCACATCGCACGACGTGGCCTGCTCTTCATTATTTCGTCGCCATCCGGCGCTGGGAAAACGACGCTCGCCCGCCGGCTGCTTGCTGCCGACAGCGGCATCGAGATGTCGGTTTCGGTCACGACACGCGCGCCGCGCCCCGGCGAGCAGGATGGTGTCGATTATCACTTCGTCGATCGCGATCGGTTCGAGACGATGAAGTCGCGCGGCGAGCTTCTCGAATGGGCCCGCGTTTTCGACAATCACTACGGGACGCCGCGCCAGCCGGTCGAAGCTGCGATCGCCGCCGGCAAGGACGTGCTGTTCGATATCGATTGGCAAGGTGCGCAGCAGCTTTCGGAAAAGCTGAAGGGCGACGTCGTCCTCGTGTTCGTGCTGCCGCCGTCGGGCAATGTGCTCGAGGATCGGCTGAAATCGCGCGCGCAGGACTCGGCCGAAATCGTTGCCCGGCGCATGGCCGCCGCGTCCGCCGAAATCAGCCATTGGGCGGAATACGACTACGTGATCGTCAACACCGAGATCGAGAAAAGCGCGGCCGCCGTGCAATCCATCCTCGTCGCGGAACGGCTGAAGCGCGACCGGCTTCTCGGATTGTCCGACTTCGTGCGCGACATGCAGGCGGTGCTCTAGGTTCGCTCCCACTCGCCACGATCGAAGATCGCGGCGAGGCGCGCGAATTCCTCGACCGAAAGATCTTCCGCCCGCCGCTCCGGCGCAATGCCGCCCTCGCGCAAAAGAAGCTCCGCCATCGGCGTGAGTTGCTTCAAACTCGACCGCAGCATCTTCCGGCGTTGGCCGAACGCGGCTGCCGTGACGCGCGCGAGCGTCGAGACGCGGCAGCGCGGCTGCGGCTCTGCGATGGGGCGAAAATCGACAACGGCCGACGATACTTTCGGCGGCGGCGTGAACGCTTCCGGCGGCAGATTGATGACGATCCGCGCCTCTGTCCGGTACTGCGCGAGCACGGAAAGCCGGCCGTAGGCTTTTGTGCGCGGCGCGGCGATGATGCGCTCGGCGACTTCGCGCTGAAACATCAGCACCATGCGGTCGAACCACGGCGGCCACGGCTCCGTCTCGAGCCAATCGACCAGAAGCACCGACGCGATGTTGTAGGGCAGGTTGGCCGCGATCGTGACCGGATGCGCGCCGGCGATGAGTTCCGTCCAATCGGTTTTCAGCGCATCGCCCGCATGAACTCTGAGTTGGCCGGGATATCGTGCGGCGATCTCGTCGAGTGCTGCCAGGCACCTGTCGTCGCGCTCGATCGCAATGACGTTCTTCGCGCCTTCGATCAGCAGCGCGCGCGTCAGGCCGCCGGGACCAGGACCGATTTCGACGACCGTGCTGTTGCTGATGTCGCCCGCCGCGCGCGCGATCTTCCGCGTCAGATTGAGATCGAGAAGAAAATTCTGTCCGAGCGATTTCTTCGCCGCGAGCCCGTGCCGCTCGATCACGTCTCGAAGAGGTGGAAGTCCGTCGGCAGTCGTCATGGCACTCACGTCACGGCCGTGCGCGCGCGCCGCGTGCTCATCTCGGCCGCGAGTTTAAGCGCTGAGATCAGGCTGGCCGCTGACGCCGTGCCTTTGCCCGCGATACCGAACGCCGTGCCGTGATCGGGCGAGGTTCTGACGAACGGCAGCCCGAGCGTGGCGTTGACGCCGGAATCGAACGCCAGCGTCTTGATCGGGATCAGCGCCTGATCGTGATACATCGCGATTGCCGCGTCATACGTTTCGCGCGCCGCTGCATGAAACAGTGTGTCGGCGGAATGCGGACCTGTCGCATCAATGCCGTCCGATCGGAGCGCCGCGATGGCAGGCGCGATGATATCGCGATCCTCGCTGCCGAGCGCGCCGTCTTCGCCTGCGTGCGGATTGAGCCCGGTCACGACGAGACGGGGCTCGGCAATTCCGAAATCCTGCTTCAGCGCCGCCGCAACGATGCGCGCGGTCTCGATGATTTTCTCGGAGGTCAGCAGCGATGGCACAGATTTGAGCGGCACGTGGATCGTCACGGGCACGACACGGAGTTCGGGCGACGCGAGCATCATGACCGGCTCGGCAGGACGTGCGGGCCAAAGCTCGCTTGCGAGCGAGCCGAGATATTCCGTGTGCCCCGCGAACTGAAAGCCGGCGTCGTAGAGTACCGACTTCGCGATCGGATTGGTAACGACGGCTGAGGCTTGTCCCGCCGCAACCGCTTCGACCGCGCGACGGATCGCAAGGATGACGGCCGGACCATTCTGAGAGTCGGGAACTCCGGGTTGCGCGGCGCGGACCAGCGGCACGTCAACGACCGGCAAGGCCCGAGCAAAGACGTCGGCCGCAGCACGTGCATCGGGAACGGCGACGACATCGCAATCGACGCCGAGCGCACGGCGTGTCTCGCGCATGAGGTTGAGATCGGCAAAGAGAGCAAATGCCGGAAGCGCGTTCGCCTCACGGGTACGCCACGCGTCTATCGCGAGTTCCGGCCCGATGCCGGCGGGATCACCCATCGTGAGTGCAAGAGGAGTGACTGCGAGAGGAACCTGACGCGCGCTCGCCTGAGCGGCCATGGTCAACGGTACTCGATATGAGCGTCTTCGCGAAGGTCTTTGAGATAGCGGCGCGCCATGACTTCGAACTCTTTCTGTTTCAACTCGCCTTCGGCCTGCGTGCGCTTATCGGCGTCGGATTTGACGGAGTCGCGTCCGCAGACAACGTAAAGCTCGACGGCGCCGTCGCCGACGCTTGGCGGCAACATCTCTCCGTCGCTTGCGTTGAGCAGGAGTGTACGGGTCGGCTCGGGGAGCGTCGAGGATTTCCTTTTGCCGATGTTCTCGAACTTGGCGCCCGGAATGCCGGTCGCAGCTGCAGCCGTCGATTTGCAATCGGTAAAGCGCGAACGAACCTTTTCCGCTTCCTCAATGCGCTGAGCGATGCCGTGTTCTTCCATCTTTTTCGGCAGCATGATTTGTACGCGCTGGATCTGCAACTCAACGTCTTCCTGCGCCGAGCCCGCCGCCGTCGCCACCATCTTGTCGACGTCCTTGGTGTTGACGTTGATCAGCGGGCCAAAGCGCCGCCGCACGACCTCGTTCCACGACAGCGCGGCGCGGATACGGCTCTTCATCGGGTCGATGCTGCCACCGACCTGCTTGGTGAACTGATCGAGCGTCATCTTGTTGCGCTCGGCGATGCCGTTGATCACGCGGTCGACTTCGGAGTCTTCAATCGTGACGCTCTGCTTCTTCGCTTCCTGCAGCTTCAGCCGCTCGTCGATCAGTTCCTCGATCGCCTGCTTTTTGACCGTCGGCAGAGACGCCTTGCGCGCGCTCTCGAATGCCTCGCGCTGCAAGTTCATGCCGAAGTCTTTTTTCTTCTTCTCGAAGATGGCGATAATCTCGTCGCGCGACTTGCCCTGGTTGGCTTGCACGACCTGATTGAGGAGCGCCTTCAGACGCTCCGTCGTCTTCGGATTCTTGATGATGGCTTCGAAATTGGCCTTGGCTTGAGCCTGCACGCCGGAGCCGCTGAGCAGCATCGCGCGACGGTCGACCTCGAAACCCGTAATGGGTTCGTCGTTGACGAGAACCTCGATCACGTTCTCGCCGCCAACGGGATCGGATGAAACCGGCTCGCGGCTCGCGGTCTCGGAGCCTTTGCCTTTCGCTGCGGGAGCCGACTTTTTGCGGCCCTTCTTGTCCGTTGCCTTATCGCCTGCGGCATCCGTATTGCCGACCGCGGGCGCTCCCAGCAGGCCGCCGGTTCCATCGCCCGTCACGGCAACGGTGCCGCCCTGCGCCAGAGCGGCGACGGCGCCGATCGTCAGCAACAGCCCCGCGGCGACCGCGATCCCCGCCGGCCGGACAATCGAAGTCAAACGTTTATCGTGTGAAAACGGCATCCCCAGGAGGTCCACTGTCGAATCGCTCAAGCCAGCAGGATACTGCAGCCGCGCTGAGCCTTTGGCGCTTATCCACATCAAGAGTGGCCAAAATCCGGCCCATTCGACCGAGCGTCGAAGCAGGCGTCAGTTCACGCGCTCTTCGCCGCCAAGGTTAAAGTCCAGGGCGTCTGTCTTGGCGGCGAAATCGCCAAGATGCTTCAGCTCGAAGCGCAACATGAACGTGCGGTCGGCCTCGATGGTCTGCTCGGAGTAATTGGATTCGATATAGGACGCCGTGAGCGCAAAGCACTCGTCGGCATATTTGATCTGCACGCTGTCGTAGCGCAGTTCCTTCTTGTCGACGTCGTAACGCGTCATGCCGCCGATGCTCCAGCGATCCGTGAGCCGGAGAGTCGCCGACGCGAGAAGTTCCTGTTGGACCGGATCTGGATCGGTCGGATCAAGCAAGATCGCATCGCTGCTGTAGCTGTAGCCGATCTGCGTCGACAGCGGGCCGAAGTTGAACACCATGGCCGCGTCTTCGCGCCGGAGGTCCATCGTATCCTGGTCGAAGCGGCTCTGCGAAATGATCCTGAATTCGTCGATCGGAGCCAGATACACGCCAAGGACGTAATCCGAGCGCGACGTTTGGAGACCGCTGACCGGCGTATAGATGTAATTGCCGTCGGCGTCGCGGCCCGGGTTCAGATAAATGTTGTCGCCGGAGAGATGGTAGCTTTCGCCCGCGAGGAAGCGCGCATAGCCGCCATCGTGTGACTGGAACGTGTACTGCAGGCCGACGTTGGCGCGCGTGCCCGTCTCGATCCGGTCGTAGCCCGAAAACTTCGACGTCGAGAACAGGTTCGTGTCGTCGAACACGAGGCTCTGCGCGTCCTCGTTTGGCAGCCAGCGCTGCGGAATGCTTTCCTGGTGCGCCACGATCTGGCCGATCGGCTCAATGACATGGCTGGCGCTCGCGGTGTTCGCGACCCACGGATACGACACCGTCATGCCGCCGTCCACGATGCCGCGTGTCACGGTATTGCTGCCGACGAAGGTGCCCGGATAGGTCGCCGTTGCATCCGCTGGATTGTTATAATTGTCGTACTGATAGACATCGCCGCGCACGTCCGCGAACGGCGTGTAGCTGATGCCGATCGCATCGGTCAGGCGACGACGCCATTTCAGTTCCGAAACGATGCGGTTTATGTTCTCGTTTGCGGATTGGCCTGTGATGGGATCAACGACAGCGCCATCCTCGCGCGTAAAGCTCAGAACATTCGTGTTCCATTTGAGCTCGCCGCCGAGAACCGGATCGGCGAAGACGTAATTATAGTTGATGATCGGGTGCGTATAACCTTCGGTCTGCGGCGTGTCGGTGCTGAGCAGCCCCTGGAACTGATAGAGCGTCGCGTTGAAGTAGTTCCGGTCGGACTGGCCTGTCAGGTAGATCTGATTGACCCGGTCCGTGACCAGAACGCTATCGAGCTTATAGAAGCGGCGGAACTGATCGTCCGTTTCCGCCGTCACGTCCCAGCCGAACTTCCACCAGCTCGAAAGCGCGAAGACGCCGTGCGTCTCGACGCTGCCGCGCAAGCCGTCATAGCTCTTGAGGCCGATGTTGTCGGGCGATCCGTCAGGCGGAAGGTCGCGATAGTTCTGATCGATGCCAGCTAGCTTCACATTGTACTGGCCGTTCGCGAGGCGGTGGCGCCACTCTGCCTGCATCAGCAACCCTTGATCGCTGAGGTAGGTCGGCGTGAGCGTCAGGTCGTAGTTCGGTGCGATCGCCCAGTAGTAGGGAATGCCGGTGATATAGCCCAGCGTCGATGAATGGCCGTACTGCGGTGTCAGGAAGCCGGACTTGCGCTTCACCGACGGGTCGGGCGACTGGAAGTAGGGCAGATAGAAAACCGGCTGCCCGTAGATTTCGAAGTAGGCGTCCTGATAGGTGATCGTCGCTGCGTCGGCATCGTGGATGATGCGCGCGGCGCTCAGACACCAGAGCGGCGGCGTTCCGCCATCGCTTTTGCAAGGCGTGAAGCGGCCGTTCTCGAATTCGTTGACATTGCCGCCACGGCGCACGGCGCGGTCGGCGGTGATCGTCGACTGGTCCTGCGAGACGACCGACAGCGACTGCACGAAGCCGTCGCGGAAGTCGTCCGTCAGCGTATAGCGGTCGGCGCGGATGACGTTGCCCTGCGGCTCCTTGAGGGTAACGTTACCGACGGCGGTCAGCGTGCCGCCGCCCTGGTCGTAGACGACTTCGTCGGCGGTCAGGATGTTGTCGTTGTAATAGATTTCGACGTTGCCGCGCGCGATGACGCGATTGCCGGCCTTGTCGTAGATCAGCTGGTCGCCCTGCAGGCGCATCGGCTGTGTCTTGTCGACCTGCGTGTTGACCTTGCCGAAGATGCTTTCCTTGCCGAACGTCGAGGGCTGCTTCGAAGCAGCTTCGGCTGAACCGCCAAAATGGATCGTGAAGAGCGCCGCGCCGAGGACGCACGAAAGCGCACGAGCGAACCCGGCTGCTGTAAAGCGCCAGGATCCCCCGCGTGACCTTCCGCAACCCCAGTGCGGTGTCCGCACTTCACGCATCACTCAGCCGTCCTCCTGGTGCAGAAGCACCGTCGTTGAGATAGCGAGAACCAAGACAACCGGCATCCAGGCCGCAACCCACGCGGGCGCAAGTCCAGCGATGCCGATTTGTCGTGCAATTTCCGAGAGCAAAAAGAATCCAACCCCGCCGATCATCCCTGTCGCAACCATAGTCTGGATGCCGCCAGACCGGAATGACCGCAATGACACAGTGGCCGCCAAAAGGACCATCGCGAGGCACAGCATGGGGCGAACCAGAAGCGACTGGTACTGCACCCGCAGCCGCTCGGTTGAAAGTTTTGCTTTATCAGCTGCTTGAATGAGTTCCGGCAGGTCCCAGAACGAGATCGAAAAGACGGTGCCCAGCGCGTCCTGAACCCTGTCGGGAGTTAGGTAGGTCGAGAGCAGATAGGATTTGAATTTTTCCGGCTCCTGGCCGAGGCGCGTGACCCACGCGTCCTGCAACTCCCAGTAGCCGTCTTTGAGTTCGGCGCTACCCGCATCGATGCGCTCGGAGAAATGTCCCTCGCGATCATAGGCGAAAACGAGAACGCCGGTCAGCGTCAGCCCCTGGTTGGAAGCGGCCGCCGCACCGAGGACAGACTCGCCGTCAGCGCCGTTCTGACGAATCCAAGAGCCGCCGCCTTGTGCGCGCAGCAGGTTGGCCTCGTTCCCGAAAGCTTTGGCGTAGAGCTTTTCCGAGGTCGCACGGCCGCGCGACGCCAGCGGATTGAAAACCGCCATCGCGAAGATGCCGACGGCCAGCCCGACGAAAAGACCGGGGCCGAGGAACTGCCAGACCGACATGCCGCCGGCCCGCATCACGGCCAATTCGCTTTTTCTGTTCAAATAGATGAGCGCGCTGATGCTACCGACGAGAACGGCGAAGCCGATCAGGAATTCGATGTAGGCGGGAAGGCGGAGGAGGGCGATGCGCAGCAGCGTCGTCCCCGGCACCGCGCCGTATTTTCCCGCCATGCGCAGAAGCTCGACGAAATCGATCATGAAGATCAGCAGCGCGCACACCGTCAGGGTCGACACGATCGCGACGATGAACATCCGTGCGATGTATCGCGTCAGCGTGAAGCCTGCGATCATGACGCCGCCCCCTTGGGACGCGCTGGAGCCAGGCGGCTACGGATCGCTTCGAACAGCGATGCGACGCCGTCCATGAGCTTGCCGAACAGTCCGGTGCCCGCCCGCTGTTTTTCGGAGCGCTTCAGAACGATGAGGGAATAAACGATGGCGCCGATCGGCAATCCGTAGGCAACGGCCACCATGCTCGGATTGCGAACCATCGCATTCGTGATTGCAAGCCCGGCAAGGCGGCAGGTCGCGGCAATCACGAACGTCACGACGAGGCTCTGCATTCGGCTCGTGCGTGTCGATTGCGCCTGTCCGACGAACGCGATGATGAGGAATGCGAAGGCGATCGGGTAGAGCGGCGTGACGAACCGCTCATGCAACTCCGAGCGGAATTGCCCCGGCTGATTTTTATAGGAGCTGCTGTCGGGATCCGGATTGATGAGTTCGCTGAAATATCTTTCGCGCGGCTTCAGGTCTCCGGGGCCGCCGTCCTGCGGTTCGAAGCGGTCGAGATCGACGATGTACTTATCGAACGCCACGATCTGCGGTGGCCCGTTGGCGTCCGTTCGGCGGATGATGTGGCCGACTGTCATGACGAGGTACGCGGTGCCGTCCTGCTTCACCAGCGTGCCGTGCTCTGCGAGGTAGCTTTGCGACTGCGCCTTGTCGCGCGTGTCGTGCATCACCAGGCCAAGCAGCTCTCCGTTCGCGTCACGGTCGCGGATGTGGAACATCAGGCCCGATTCCGGGCTCGTGAACCGGCCAGGCTGAATGACTTGCGTGAGGAGGTCGCTGCGGACCTGCACCATGTAATCGCGCAACTGACGCATACTCCAGGGCTGCGCAAAGTGACTGACGAAGGCCAGGAAGATGCTGACAAGCAACGCGAGCAGCAAGAGCGGACGCGCGGCCGTCCACACTTTCGCGCCGGACGCCGAAATCACGATCAGCTCGCTGTCGGTGTTGAGCCGGTTGAGCGTGTGTAGCGCGGCGATGAGAAACGAGAAGGGGGCGATGACGGCCATCAGATTCGGGACGGCCAGCGACGTCATCTTGATGAGCATCCAGGTGTCCTGGCCCTGGCTCGTCACGACGTTGAACTGGCGCAGCGCCAGCGCGATCCACACGATGCCCGTCAACGACACCATGATCAACGCGAATGACCCGGCCGCCTGGCGGAACACATACTTCGAGAAGATTCGCATGGCTCGCCGGTCCCCTCCGGCAACGCGCCTCGCGACGCCCCCGCCGCAAATCGCACCGTACCCTTCGATCCGCCTCCCATAGCACAATGGCGGAATTTCGGCTGCTACACCTTGGCGAGCGGGAATGAGTATGCAGCACAACGTATTAGGCCAAACCAGAGGTTTATCGGGTGAGCGTGGAAAACCCGGCTTGCCAGGATCGAGCGAAAGACTAAGTTGCATCACTCAGCCACGAGTTTTCGCCCTCTCTGCAGTCTCGCGTCGCGGCGACGCTGGGTTAGGACTGCGGATCGGCGCCGCGTCCCACCTGAGCGCTAGCCACGCGCGAACCATCCCGATGGAGTTCTTCAGAAATGTCCGACCGTCTTGAAATCACATTCGCATCCCTCAGCGCCGAGCCCGAGGCGGTGACTGTCATACTCGCCGGCGATGGTCTGGACCTGGGGTCCAAGGCGCGCGAGTTGGAGACGAAGTCGGCGAGTTCGATCAGCAAGGCCGCTGCGGCCGCCGACTATAAAGGGAAATACAAGTCGACGATCGAAATCCTGGCGCCCGCAAAGATCGGCATCGATCGCCTGATCGTCGCCGGGCTCGGTAAGGACAGCTCTCTCACCGCGCAGCAATACGTCGACCTCGGCGGCGTCATTCTCGGCGCCATCCAGGCGCGCAAGGCATCGGCCGCGAGCGTCATCGTCGATGTCGAAGGCAACGATGATGTGTCGCCGGAACAGGCCGCGGCGTTGATCGCGCAGGGCGCGCTGCTCCGGAACTACAGCTTCAAGAAGTACCTGACCAAGAAGTCCAACGATGACGCGGCGGACAAGGACGGACTGAAAAAGATCACGATCCACGTCGCGCATGCAGACAAGGCGAAGTCGGCCTTCCAGCCGTTGAAGGCCGTCGCGAACGGCGTCAACTTCGCCCGCGATCTCGTCAACGAACCGGCCAACATTCTCGGGCCCGTCGAACTCGCGGAGAAAACGAAAGCCCTCGAGAAATTCGGCGTTTCCGTCGATATCCTCGACGTCAAGGATATGGAAAAGCTCGGCATGGGCTCGCTGCTCTGCGTCGGGCAGGGCAGCGCGCGTCCCTCGCGCCTCGCCGTCATGACCTGGAACGGCGCCAAGGGCTCGAAGAAGCAGAAGCCAATCTGCTTCGTCGGCAAGGGCGTCGTCTTCGATACGGGCGGCATCTCGATCAAGCCCGCCGCCGGCATGGAAGACATGAAGGGCGACATGGGCGGCGCAGCGGCCGTCATCGGCACGATGTACGCACTTGCCGAGCGCAAGGCGAACGTCAACGCCATCGGCCTCGTCGGTTGCGTCGAGAACATGCCGTCGGGCAGCGCCGTGCGTCCCGGCGATATCGTGACGTCGATGTCCGGCCAGACGATCGAGGTGATCAACACGGATGCCGAGGGCCGCCTCGTGCTCGCCGACGTGCTCTGGTACGCGCAGGAGAAGTTCAAGCCGAAGCTCGTCATCGACCTCGCGACGCTCACGGGCGCCATCATGATCGCGCTCGGCAAGGAGTACGCGGGCATGTTCGTCAACGACGACAAGCTGTCGGATGAACTTCAGTCGGCCTCGCGCACGACGGGAGAGAAGGTCTGGCGGATGCCGCTCGACAAGGCGTTCGACAAGATGATGGACTCGAAAAACGCCGACATGAAAAACACCGGAGGCCGCTGGGGCGGCTCAGCGTCGGCCGCCGCGTTCCTGCAGCGCTTCGTCCAGAAGGACACGCCCTGGTGCCATCTCGACATTGCCGGCACCGCGATGGACGGCACGCGCAACGACATCAATCAGAGCTGGGGCGCTGGCTGGGGCATCCGGCTGCTCGACCGGTTCGTCGCCGAGCACCACGAGAAGAGCGAGAAATAATTAGCGAGCTTGTTCAGCCGGTCCAAAAACGACCGGCTGAACAATTTCAAAATCTCGTATCATATTGATACATATAGCGCACCATCAAATATTTTCCATAATATATATTATGCGAAATATGGGGTGCACGACTTTCAAGGCCGAATACGGCGCCAGGCTCTGAGCAAAATCTCGGCGCCTTGTGGTGTCTCCGACATCCCTGGCGCGCCGGCCGCCATGACGGCGTCCAGAACCGTCTGAGCCGCCGTGCACGGCTCATTGAGCCAAACGTCGTCGTCATCGGATGATGTCGCCGCCGCGCCATCGCATTCGCTGGCTCGCTTAAAAACGACATCGTGCGCATAGAGCAGCGCCCGGTTCACCGGCGAGCCTGTCCCGACGCCCGGCATCGATAAGATCCGGTCATAGTCGCAATCGTCTTCGGGCGGAGCGCCTTCCGCACGCATCCAGCTCTTCCACGCATGCGCGTAGGCGGCGGCCGCGTTGTGATCACGGCTGGCTGCGAGCGCTTCCGCCTCTTCTCTCGTCAGTTCTGCGGCGGCATCGATGATGGACGCGATGGCGGCTCCGTTCGAGCCGAACAGCTCTCCCGGTGGCACCTCTTCGCCGATCTCGACGGCGATCGCCCGCGTATAACCTGCCGAGCGTTTCGGCGCGCCTCCGACAGAAACCTGATCGGCCTCCGACGCGGCTTCGATGACGCTCGCGCGCCAGATGCGAACCGGCCAACTCGTGATGACGGCGGTCGCAAGCTCGTGGTTGACGACGATCCAGGGCGGACCGCGATTTTCGATCCGCACGATGCTTCCGCTCCGGGCGTTAGCGAAAAGGCTCGCGTCGTCGCGGCAAACGCAGACGAAGCCGATCGTCCTCGGCTCAGCGGGACGCCCTGCGATGCTGCGTTTCAACCAGTCGAGCCACATGCCGTTGTCTGCTGTCTACTGTCTACTGCAACCGGCGATACCAGAACGGAAACGGCGCGCCGATGAGCAGCATGGCGAATGCCAGGATCGCATTGCGCACCGGCCGCCGCTCGAATCCGGCGCTCTCGATCGACGCATAGCCCGGTACGGTCTCGACATCCGCGATCAGCGACCGCACCGTTTCGAGATCGTCCTCGTCGACCAGAAAGCTGATGCCGCCGAACAGAATGTTGAACTGCGGACACTGCGAGATGATATCCTTGCCCGCCAGCGCGAAGCGAATGCCGTGCGCCTCGAGCAGGCTCTCGATGACGATGGCCTCCGGCAGCATCAGCGTCGTGTGAGCGCAAACGAGTGGCATGCGGACGCCTCCAAGATCAAACCCGGTTTTCGAGAGTCCTAATCCCTTCCGCGATCAGCACCGCGTAAAGCGCCAGCACGAACCCCGACAGCATGTTGACGGAGACGATGGCGCCGATGGCCTGAGCCACGGACGGATCAAACACCCATGACAGCATCCGTACCACGATCTCGTCGAAGCTCTGTTTCAGAAGGAACAGGAACTCGCTCGCCTGCTCCATCGACGGCTTAGCGGGAAGATCGAAAGCCGCGCGCTTCGCGAGTTCCGTGATGCCGGGCGCAGGCAGAAACGTCAGGCCCGCCGAAAACAGAAGTCCGAGCGGCGCGGCCAGACGGAAATACCCCCAGCGGAGCGGACGCGCCTTGAGGCGTCCCATCAGAAAGCGCACGACCTGCACGCCAAGGAACAGCGATCCCGCAAAAACGATCGCAACGATCTTGAGCCGTTCCTGATCGGTGCCGAGAAACGTCAGCAGCGCGACGACGCCCGCGAGCACCGCCTTCGTGATCGACTCCAGCGCTCCGACACCGACGATCAGATAGATCGACCGTCCGGGAGCACGATCGAAATAGAACGAAAACTCGTACTTGAGCCGCGCGATCTCGAGCGCAGCGCCGACGACCAGCGCCAGCCCGGCCGTTGCCGCCGCGAAGACGAGCGGCGCGGTGTAGCCGAGCCACGCGACGGCATAGATCGCCGCCAGCTCCAGCGCCATCAGCAGGCCGTTGAAGAGAATGTACATCATCGCGCCCTGGCGTTGCCCCCGCGCGAAGGTAGCACTAGTCGGTGCCGCTCGGACACTGGCGTTGTCAGTCTGCGCCGAAGAACGCCGGGTGATACGAAACGGCGGCAGATGGAACCGTTCCGCGAAAGGCCTGCGCCATAAAATACTCGGGAGGCGCGCCGTCGAACGTCACGCCAAAGCCTCGCTCGAATCCGAACCGGCGATAAAATTGCGGTTCACCCAGCACGACGCCTCCCGCGGCGCCCATGGCCTTCAAAGCCTTGAGGCCGCTGTCTATCAGTGTCGAGCCGATGCGGTGTCCTTGGAAAGCCGGCGCGACGGCGACCGGCCCCAGCCCGTACCATCCGTCATGCTGTGGGCTCAACTGGACCGCAGAGAACGTTGCATAGCCGACGATAGTATCGTCGAGAACCGCGACCTGCGGCAGTACGAGCTCGCCGGCCTCCCGCAATCGCCGCACGATCAGATGTTCGGTTTGCTGACTGTGCGGATGATCGGCGAAGGCCGCCTGGAGAATGCTCTCGACGGCATCGGCGTCTGCAGGCTGCTCATCGCGAATGACAAGCGAGTCGACCGTCACGACGTTGCTTTCTCCAGTGTGCAGGTTGCATCTCCCGTGCGCGCCAGCTCGGCTTCGAATGGAAACGAGCGCCGCATGATGCGAAGCTCGGGTCCCGTGTCGCCGAGGAAATGCAGCTTCGCGGCCCCCTCGTCGCTGCTGTACCAGGCTTCGACTGAATATGGCGCCGTGTCTTTGGCGAGCATGAGTTGCCCTTTATAGGTTCCCCCGCCATTGGTGACCGCGCTATTCGCCGCGAGCCGCACGCCGATCGCGCCGCACGTCTTGTCGTCTTTCACGGCAATCCCGCACCAGCCGTCCTTGCACGCGACGAAATCATAGGTCAGCGCGCATCCGTTGCTGCAATCGCTTTCGGCCTCGCTGCGGCCGTAGCCGTGGCGCTTACCGCTCCAGCGTCCCGCGAGCGACACCGTTGCTGATGGCGCGCTCGTCGCTTCGCTACCCGTCTCAGCCGCCGCAGAGCCGACAAAACTCGGAGCGATGATGGCTCCAGCCATGACAGATGCCAGCATGACCGACGCCACGATCACGCTTCCTGCAATCGCGCCGCGCCACGCTCGCGACGGAAAACTGCGCCGGATGCTGTCGCGTATGGCAATTCTTGTCATCACGATGGTCCTCGTTGTGCCTGTCGGGCTCGTCGCGCTCGGCTCCGGTGCCGGAGTGATCGCGCTGCCCTATGAGATGTTCGAACTGGCGCGCCGCGCGCCCCTTCTCTTTCCGGCTCACATGATTGCATCGGCGCTTGCGCTTCTACTGGCGCCCGCCGTTATCCTGTCGCGACGCCGTCCCGAGTTTCACAGACCGCTTGGCCGGCTGTTGGGCCTCTTTGTGGTGATTGGTGGGCTGACTGCGCTCCCGGTCGCCGTCATGAGCCACTCGACTCCTTTGGCGCGCGCCGGGTTCTTCGCGCAAGGACTGGTTTGGCTCTATCTGTTCGGTGCAGCATACCTCGCGATCCGCGCACGCGACATTCCCCGCCATGCTCACCTGATGACCGCGATGGTGGCGGTGACGACCGGCGCCGTCTGGTTCCGCGTAATCACCGGCACGGCCATCGCGTTGAGATTGCCGTTCGAACCGGTCTATGCCGCATCCGCCTGGCTCGGTTGGATGCTGCCTTTGGCGCTGGTGCTGTCGAAGCCGCGAGCTTTCGCGGGGCTCCTGTCGCGATAGCCGCAGCGCCCGCCCTCGCCCGGAACGCCCGCATCCTCTAGTCTCCCCAGCGCAATCAAGAGGATGCTCATGACGGACGCCATCAAGCCCTCGCGCGACATCGCGCGGCTCATCGAAATCATGGCGGCGCTACGGACGCCGGTCACCGGCTGCCCGTGGGATCTCGAGCAGAATTTCGAAACCATCGCTCCGTATACGATCGAGGAAGCCTACGAGGTCGCCGACGCGATCGCCCGCCGCGACCTGCCGGATTTGAAGGACGAACTCGGCGATCTCTTGCTTCAGGTTGTCTATCACGCGCGGCTCGCCGAGGAGCAAGGCGCGTTTGCGTTCGGCGACGTCGTCGAGGCGATCACGCGCAAGATGATCCGCAGGCATCCGCACGTCTTCGCTGACGGCGCGGCGCGCGATCCGCAATCGGTCAAGACCGCGTGGGATCGGATCAAGGCCGAAGAGCGCGCGGAAAAAGCCGCCGAGCGCACCAGGCTCGCGCAGGCTGCACCTGCTTCTTCACCCCTCCCCGTTCGCGAAGCAGAGTTAGGCTCTGAGCCGCAACCATCGACGCTCGCCGATATTCCTGTCGGGCTCCCGGCGCTGACGCGCGCTATCAAGTTGCAGGACAAAGCCGCAAAGGTCGGTTTCGATTGGCCGAACCTCGCCCCCGTCTTCGACAAGCTGAAAGAAGAGATCGCCGAGTTCGAGGAAGTCGCCCTCCCAAATGATCCACGAAGGGACTCTTTATTGGCGCCTTCCGACTCGCGTTCCGCGAGCCGGCCGGAAGGCGCGTCACTCTCGGCGTCCGGCGGCCGGCTCCCCGGAGGGGCGTCGCCAGACGCCATCAAAGAACGCGCGATCAAAGAAGAGTTTGGCGACATGCTGTTCGTGATGGCGAACATCGCGCGGCATTTGCATCTCGATCCGGAAGCAGCATTGCGCGCGGCGAACCAGAAATTCGTGCGCCGCTTCGCACATATCGAAACGCGTTTGGAGAAACTCGGCAAAACCCCGTCGCAGTCGACGCTCGAAGAAATGGACGCGCTGTGGGACGAGGCGAAAGCGATAGAGAAGAGCGCGACGGCAAAAAAAGCCTAAGCGCCGTTGCCCTTCCGGATCGCATCCGACACATGCTCGGGCCGAAAGCCTAGGCCGATCAACCGCGCCGGAATGCGCGATAGAAATGGCAAGCTGTTGAACAGGCGAAAGGCGAGCGGAGGCTTCACATCACGCGTTTTCGCAAGCGTCTTCGCAATGACCCGGTTCTGCACGGTGAGTTGCAGACGCTGGGTCGCGCGCGTTGGAAAATCCCGCCGCGCCTGAACCGTCTTGAGATCGTCGAACGTCAGCCGTTTCTCTTTCAGCGGTTGCCACAGACTGTTGGCCGCCGCGACGGCATCTTGAACGGCGAGATTGATGCCGACGCCGCCGACCGGGCTCATGGCGTGCGCCGCATCTCCGATGCACAGCAATCCGGGTCTCGCCCATTCGTTCAGCCGGTCGACGGCGACGGTCAGAAGCTTGACGTGTTCCCAGTCAGCGATGGCGTCGGCGCGGGACGCTTCGAACGGCAGCAGCACGCCGACCGACTTGCGAAACGCGTCGAGACCTGCCGCACGCACTTTGGCGTCGTCGCCTTTCGGAATGACGTAGGCGCACTGCCAATAGTCGCCGCGCTGGAGCATGATGAAAATCTGTCCGGCATCGAACCGGGCCTGCGTCTCTTCCGTGTCGGTCGGAAGCCTCGGCAGCCGGAACCACATGACATCCATCGGCGCCCCGAAGTTTTCACTGACGAGGCCTGACGCTTTTCGCAGCGTCGATGTACGCCCGTCCGCCGCAACGACGAGATCGGCAGAGATAGTCAGCGGCCCTTCGGGTGTCGTGACTTTAACGCCCGATACGCGACCGCCATCATGAATGAGATCAGTCGCCTCGGCGTTCATGCGCAGCGAAAATTTCGGATACGCGCGCCCCTTCTCCGCCAGAAAATCGAGAAAGTCCCATTGCGGCATCAGCGCGATGAACTTCGTCGAAATCGGCAGCGACGAAAAATCCGCGAGCTTGATGCGCGTTTCGCCGAACTGCCCGTAGAGCCGCTTCACCTCTTGATGCGGCAGCTTCAGGAACTCATCGAGCCACCCGAGCTCCTCCATCAGACGCAACGTCGAGGGGTGAATCGTGTCGCCGCGAAAGTCGCGCAGGAAATCTTTGTGCTTTTCGAGAACGAGCACATCGACGCCAGCGCGCGCGAGCAGCACGCCGAGCATCATTCCGGCCGGTCCGCCTCCGGCAATGCAGCAGGTGACGTGTCGATCCATAGCGCGAGCTTAGCCCTCCGCGTCAGACCTTCAACCCCGCTTTTCGTAACTGCCCGAGCACGCGGTCTTTCTTTTCGCTCGGAATGCGCAGCCGAAGTTCGATGCTGCCGTCCTTGCGCGCCTCGCGAGCCAGCACGTCGCACGTTTCATGCAGCCAGTTGAGAAGCGCCCCAAGGCTGCCGGGAATGATGACGTCAAGGATCTCGTCGGCGACGCTGAGGCGGCTGTCGATCGCGTCGAGCAGCGGCACGATGCCTTCTCCCGTCACGGCCGAAACGAGAACCGGCGGACGCTCGTCGCGCTGGGCTTCGTGTTGTAGCTCCGCGCGCCGATCGCCCGTCAGAAGATCGATCTTGTTCCAGACTTCCTGGATATGTCCGTCGACCGGCAGCGTATCGATGCCGAGCTCGCCCAGAACCTTTTCGACGTCGCGGGCCTGCGCTTCCGTTTCCTCATGCGCGATGTCGCGCACGTGCAGAATGAGATCGGCCTCGACCACTTCTTCAAGCGTCGCGCGGAACGCTGCGACCAGCGATGTCGGCAAATCCGAGATGAAACCGACGGTATCCGACAGGATGATACGCCGCGCACTCGGCAGCTTCACTTCCCGCATCGTCGGATCGAGCGTCGCGAACACCTGATCCATCGCGACGACGCCTGCGCCGGTGATCTTGTTGAACAGCGTCGACTTACCCGCGTTCGTATAGCCGACGACGGCGACGATCGGATACGGCACCTTGCGCCGGCCTTTGCGATGCAGATCACGCGTGCGAACGACGTCCTTGAGATCGCGCTTGATGGCGTCGATGCGATCCTGAAGCATACGCCGGTCGAGTTCGATCTGCGCTTCGCCGGGGCCGCCGAGAAAGCCGCCGCCGCCGCGCTGGCGTTCCAAGTGCGTCCACGCGCGAACGAGCCGCCCCTTCTGATACGAAAGATGCGCAAGCTCGACTTGCAGCACGCCTTCGCGCGTTCGCGCCCGCGCGCCAAAAATTTCGAGAATGAGACCAGTGCGGTCGAGAACCTTCGTGTTCCACGCCTTCTCGAGATTGCGCTGCTGCACCGGCGTCAGAGCATGATCGACGATGACCAGCCCGATATCGAGATCGCGCACGCGCCCGCCGAGTTCATCGACTTTGCCCGATCCGAGCAAGGTGGACGGCCGCGGCTCCGACATGGGAACGATCGCGGAGTCGATGATGTCGAGATCGATGGCGTTTGCGAGGCCGACTGCCTCGGACAATCGGTTTTCGGGCGTGTGCGTTTCGCCCGCGGTCTTAGCCGCATCGCCCGAGCGTTGCGGCCGTTTCAGAACCGGTACAAGGACCAGCGTCCGCGTTCTCGGCTGACGCGTATCTTGACTCGTACGCCGGCGCTTGCGAGGCGAAGCATCGTCGCCGTCATGATTATTGGAAATTGGTGTCAACCAGTTCCTTCGCCGTCCTGATCGTTGAGATTGACCGGGCCGCCCGGCATGATCGTCGAAATGGCATGCTTGTAAACGAGCTGCGAGTGCCCGTCGCGCCGAAGCAGAACGCAGAAATTATCGAACCAGCTGACGATGCCCTGCAGCTTGACGCCGTTGATAAGGAAGATCGTCAGCGGAGTTTTGTTTTTACGAACATAATTAAGGAAAGTGTCTTGTAAATTTTGAGTTTTTTCAGCCGCCATAATTTTTGTCCGTTTTTTTCGACGTCTTTTGAAACGCGCCGGGCGCTGTCGGGCTTGAAAAATCGACGAGGCGACCTAGCGGCGATCTCGACGGGCATCGGGGGGATGACTATCGAAGCGGTGACACTTTACAGGTGTTATTGCCCCGCACAATGCGGCAACATTCGCACTACACGATTGAAATTTCGGCAAGCTCATGGAAGCGCGACCGGAGCCGGCGCACGACCGGACCCGGCCGTCCGTCGCCGACCTTCCGCGCATCAATGCTGACCACCGGCATGACCGTGTTCGTTGCCGACGTCACAAAAGCTTCGCGGGCGCCGAAGGCCTCGGCAAGAGTGAACGCGCGTTCCTCGAGCTTCAGCCCTTCTGCCGCCGCGACGTCCTTAACGGTCGCCCGCGTGACGCCCGGAAGAATACGCGGGTCGAGTGGACGTGTCACCAGCACGCCGTCGGCCGTCACGATCCACGCGTTGCTCGACGCGCCTTCCGTAATTGCGCCGGATTGATCGACGAACCACGCCTCATGAGCGCCCGCGCTATGCGCCGCGTCCTTGGCGAGCACCGCCGGCAGCAGCATCACCGTTTTGATGTCGGAACGGCCCCAGCGATTGTCGGGCATCGTCTTGACGGCAATGCCGTGCTCGGCAAGCTCGTCCGCCCAACCCGATCGCTGCGAGCGCGCGAGAACGACCAGTGTGGGTAAAATTTCCGGACCCGGAAAAGAGAAATTCCTCGGACCTGCCCCGCGCGTCACCTGGATGTAGACAAGGCCGTCGCGCACGCGGTTTCGCCGCACGACTTCGCCGACGATGTGCAAGAGCGCGCCATCCGACATGGGCGCCGAAATCGACAACGCGCCGAGCGAGCGGTTCAAACGCGCAAGATGCCGGGTTGCATCAACTAATCGGCCGCCGCGCACTTCCATGACTTCATAGACCGCGTCGGCAAATTGAAAGCCGCGATCCTCGGCATGGATCGCAGCTTCGGCGTAGCGCTTGTAGGCGCCATTGACGTAGACGATGCGGGTCACGCTGCTGTCCGTCCCTTACGAAACGGATCTGAGATCGCCGGCCCGCTGTTCGGACGAGACGCCCAGCGCACGAAGTTTCCGGTGCAGCGCCGAGCGCTCCATGCCGACGAACTCGGCCGTGCGCGAGATGTTGCCGCCGAAGCGGTTGATCTGCGCCAGCAGATATTCGCGCTCGAAGATTTCGCGCGCCTCGCGTAGCGGCAGCGACATCAGATGCTCCGCGCCGCCGTTGACCGGGAGCGGCACGTTCGAGCCGATTTCGTCGGGAAGCATGTCCGCCGTGATCGCGGCGCTCGCATCGCCGCCCGCCAGGATCAGAAGTCGTTCGACGTTGTTGCGAAGCTCGCGCACGTTGCCCGGCCAGTCGTGCGCCTGCAGCACGGCGATGGCGTCCTCGCCGATCCGCCGCGGCGCCAGACCCGACGTCTGCGCGACCTGCCCGACGAAATACTGGATAAGATCGGGAATATCCTCGCGCCGCTCTGCGAGGCTCGGCACGCGCAACGTCACGACGTTGAGGCGATGGTAGAGATCTTCGCGGAAACGGCCTTCGCGAATATCCTGATCGAGATCGCGCGATGTCGACGAGATGATGCGCACGTCGACCGACACCTTCTGGCTGCCGCCGAGACGCAGGAATTTCTGCTCGACGAGAACGCGCAGGATCTTGCCTTGCGTTTCCATCGGCATGTCGGCGACTTCGTCGATGTAGAGCGTGCCGGTGTGCGCTTCTTCGAGTGCGCCGACTTTGCGCGGCCCGCCGGTGCGATCCTCGGTGCCGAACAACTCTTCCTCGACCCGGTCCGGAACCATCGCCGCCGCATTGAGCACGACGAACGGACCGTCGGCGCGCAGCGACTTCTGATGCAGAACGCGCGCCGCGAGTTCTTTGCCAGAGCCCGACGCGCCGCGCAGCATGATGCGGCTGTTGGTCGGACCCGCCTTGTCGATGTTATTCTTCAGCTGATTGATCGCCGGCGACTTGCCGATCATTTCGGCGGAGACGACGGAGCGCTCCTTCAGTTCGCGAACCTCACGCTTCAGCTGCGAAGCTTCGAGCGCGCGCATCGTGACGAGCACCAGGCGATCGGCCTTGAACGGCTTCTCGATGTAATCGTAGGCGCCGCGCTTGATGGCGGTGACGGCCGTCTCGATATTGCCGTGTCCTGAAATGATGACCACCGGCAGATCGGGATACGTCCGCTTCATGATCGTCAGCACCTCGAGACCATCGAGGCGGCTGCCCTGCAGCCAGATGTCGAGAATGACAAGGTGCGGTTTTCTATCTTCGATCGCGCGCAGCGCTTCATCACTGTCGCGTGCGAGGCGCGTCCGGTGACCTTCGTCTTGCAGGATACCCGCAACCAGATCCCGAATATCGGCTTCATCATCAACGATCAAAATATCAGCGGACATTACAGCGCTCCTGGGGACTTAAGCTTTTGTATCATGCTCCACTCGCGGCACGCGAGGCATTATGAAGTTGTTCAGTGGAAAGGTCGTTCGTGCTTTCAAGCTTGGTAGGCAATGTCATTCGTATGAGCGCGCCCCGCGTTCTCGTTTCGCTGTGGGGCGCGTCCTCGAGCGTCAGCGTGCCACCGTGCTGCTCGACGACTTTCTGCACGATCGCGAGGCCGAGGCCGGTGCCTTTAGCGCGCGTCGTCACGTAAGGTTCGAGCAGCTTCGCACGGTTCTGCTTCGGCAGGCCAATGCCATTGTCGATGACCTCGATCGCGACGCGATCGGCGGCCGGCAGAACGCGCACCTCGATCTCGCCTTTGTAGCCGTCGGGCCGTCCTTGCGGCTCGCCATAGGATTCAATCGCTTCGGCCGCGTTCTTGATGAGGTTCGTCACCGCTTGCGACACGAGCCGCAGATCGAAGCGCGCGCGCACCGGGCTGCTCGGAATGGAAAGCTTGAAATCGACATCCTTGTGGCCTTCGCGGAAGAGAACCGCCGGCTCCTGCACGGCAAGGCGCATATCCTGATCGGCCATCACCGGTTGCGGCATGCGCGCGAAGGAGGCGAACTCGTCGACCATGCTCTTGATGTGATCGGTCTGCCGCTCGATCGTCTGCGTCAGCGTCTCGAACAACTCGCGATCTTCGGAAACCTGCTTGCCGAATTTCCGTCGCAGGCGTTCGGCTGAAAGTTGTATTGGCGTCAGGGGGTTCTTGATTTCATGCGCGATGCGCCGCGCGACGTCTGCCCAGGCGCTCGTGCGCTGCGCCTGAACCAGCTCTGAAATGTCGTCGAATGTCACGACCGAGCCGACGTCACCCTCGCCTTCCCGCTCGTGCGTCACCTTCACGGCGAACGTGCGCTCTTCGTCGCCGATCTGTTTTTTGACTTCGTCGAGGCCCTTGCTCTTGAAGCCCGGCTCGTCGGCGGACCGAAGCGCCGACGCGAATTCCGGAACGATATCGGCGAGCGGGCTGCCGACCGCGTTCACGCCCGCGAGGCCCAGCAGTCGTTCCGCCGAGCGGCTGAGCAACGTGATGCGGCCCGCGCTGTCGAGGCCGATGACGCCGGCTGAAACGCCGGACAAAACCGCTTCGATGAAATTGCGCCGTTCGGTGAGCTGCGCATTCGTCTGATGCAGCGCATCCTGCTGCTGCTTCAGTTCGCGCGTCATCAGGTTGAACGTCTGCGACAGGCGCCGCAGGTCGCCCTCGCCGCGCTTCTCGGGCAGCGCGAATTGCAGGTTGCCTTTCGAGACCTCCTGCGCGCCCGCGATCAATCGCCGGATCGGAGCCACGAACCGTCCGGCGAACCACATGCCGACCCAGATCGCGGCCAGCAGCGACGTCACCGAGATCATGAAATAGATCAGGCCGTGCGCAACCTTGAGGCCGCCCTTGGCTTTCCTGAGCCGCGTGTATTCGTAGACGTTCTGCTCGGTTCTCTGAAGGTGATTGATGACCTTCGGACTGACGCCGCGTGCGACGTAGAGATAGCGGCCCGGCATGCTGTCGATCTTCGCGATCGCCGAGATGCGATAATCGTTCGATGGCCTCGACAAGGCGACCTGACCGGCCTCGGCCTGTTTGATGTCGGAGAGCGAGGGCACGACGTACGGCAGTTTCGGATCATCGAGCGCGAGGACGATCGGATTGCCGTCACCATCGACGACATACGCCGATGTCAGATCGCGCAGGCCCGCCTGCCCGATGAGAAATTTCTGGAACCCGTCCGGATCGACGCTCAGCGTCGCGGCTTCGCCGTTGATGTCGCGGACCATGTTGACGATGTCGGTCCGGATGATCTGGCTGTGTTCGTCGACGTAGGCTTTCGCGACGTCATAGGAATTTTCGACGATCGCGCTCGTGCGTCCGGAAAACCAGCCGTCGAGCGAGCGAGAGAACGTCGTCGTGGCGGCGACGGCGAGCAACCCCGCCGGCAGCGCCGCAATGAGACTGAACAGAATGACGATGCGCGTATGCAATCGCGCGCCCGGGATCTTTTCGATCCACGCCCGCCTCAGTCCCAGCGCCTGCCAGCCGACGATCGTCAGCATCGTCAGGATCAGCAGCCCGTTCACCGCGAGCGCCGCCCAGACGTATTCGTTGCGCGGCGTGATGGCGGTGAGACCCGTCAGGATGATGTAGCTCGCGAGCGCCGACAGCATCGACAGCAGTACGACGCCAAGGCCGAACCAGAAGGCGCGCTCGGACGGATTGAGCGACGTCGCGCGCTCTTCCATCAGCGCGTCCGCCGATAGCCGGGATCGATCGGCTGATACGGCATCCGTATCGCTGTTGCTGCCGTTCATCAGTTTGTCACTCGACCCCGCCATCGAAACTGACACCACTTTCCCTGCGACTGGCCCCGCCTGCGGTCCACGAAGCCGCCGAAGGCGTCTTGCAGACCGTCAACGTGTTCGGCCTGCGATTGGGTGCAACCCTTCGGCTACACTCCCGCGACCCAACAGGCTAACTGTGACATTTTCGCGACATTAATGGTGCAGATCAAGCGTAGAGCGCCGGTCTGCGGCGTTTCGCACGCCATTGGGTGGGGAAAAGCCGAAGTTTCCCCAACGAGTTAGATCAACCTTCGACGGTGCGGAAAACGCGAATGCTGAGGTCGCGAATGCGCGCGCGCAGCGTGTTCCGGTTGAGCCCGAGAAGTTCGGCAGCCCGGATCTGATTGCCCCGTGTGGCGGCGAGCGCCGCGCTGAGCAACGGTTTTTCGACTTCGCGGATGATGCGATCGTAAAGCCCCGGCGGCGGCAGCTCGTTTCCGAACGAAGAAAAGTATCGCGACAGGTATCGCTCTACCGACTCGCTCAGATCGCCGTTGTCCGCGCCTCCGCCGAGCGGCGGCGAAATGGCCGAGCCCGCGAGCTCCTGCTCGACGATCTGCGTCGTCAGCGTGTCCTGCGGATGCAGCGCGACGAGACGGCGGACGACGTTCTCGAGTTCGCGCACGTTGCCCGGCCACGGATGCGACTTCAGCCGCTCGATGGCCGCGCTCTCGATCGACTTCTGTCCGAGCCCTTCGCGCGTTGCCTGTCGGAGAAAATGCCGGACGAGATCGCCGACGTCCTCGAGGCGCTCGCGCAGCGGCGGCAGACGGATCGGCACGACGTTGAGGCGATAGAACAGATCTTCGCGGAACAGGCCTTGCTGGATTTGCGATTTGAGATCGCGATGCGTGGCGGCGATGATGCGCACGTTCGTCTTGATCGGCGTGCGCCCGCCGACGGTCGTATATTCGCCCTGCTGCAGCACGCGGAGGAGTCGCGTCTGCGCTTCGAGCGGCATGTCGCCGATTTCGTCGAGGAACAGCGTACCGCCTTCGGCCTGCTCGAAGCGGCCCGGCGTTCGCGTCTGCGCGCCGGTGAAGGCACCCTTCTCGTGGCCAAAGAGTTCGCTTTCGATCAACTCGCGGGGGATCGCCGCCATGTTGATGGCGACGAACGGCCCGTGACGGCGCTTGCCGTAGTCGTGCAGAACGCGCGCGACGAGTTCCTTGCCCGTCCCGCTTTCGCCGTTGATCATGACGGTCAGATCGCTCTGCGTCAGACGTGCGAGCACGCGATAGATGTCCTGCATCGGCAGCGATCGGCCGATCAGCGGCAGTTCATCGGACTCCCGCTCCGTGGCAGGCGCCTGACGCTTGCGGCCGGGTTCCGACAGCGCTCGCGAAATGACGGCAACGACTTCGTTCAGGTCGAACGGCTTCGGCAGATATTCGAACGCGCCCTTTTCCGTCGCCGTCAGCGCCGTCATCAGCGTGTTCTGCGCGCTCATGACGATGATCGGCAGATCGGGCCGGAGTTTCTTGATGCGTGGAATGAGGTCAAACGCATTTTCGTCCGGCATCACGACGTCGGTGATGACGACGTCGCCTTCGCCCTGGCTGACCCAGCGCCACAGCGTCGCTGCATTTCCCGTGGCGCGCGGCGCGAAGCCCGCACGCGCTAAAGCCTGATTGAGCACCGTGCGAATGGCGGTGTCGTCATCGGCAATGAGAACAGTGCCTCTGGCCATCAACCCTCTCTCGACGTTTGCAGCGTGCCGGTTCGCGATCGCTGCATCGGCAGCAGAACGCGGAAGATTGTGCGTTTGGGTTCGCTATCGCATTCGATGATGCCGCCGTGGTCGGCGATGATCTTGGCGACGAGCGCCAGGCCGAGCCCGCTGCCCGAGGCTTTCGTCGTGACGAACGGATCGAAAAGATGCGGCCTCAGATGTTCCGGAATACCGCAGCCGTTGTCCTCGATCTGTATCATCAGCGGCAGGCTGACTCGCGTGTCTGTACCCGGCAGCGACAGCCGCACGCCGGGCCGGAATGCGGTCTGCAGAATGATGCGCCCGTTCTCGGGGTTTCTTCCGATCGCTTCGGCGGCGTTCTTCAGCAGATTGAGAAAAACCTGCACGAGCTTGTCGCGATTGCCGAGCACCGACGGAAGTGACGGATCGTAATCTTCGACGTAGCGGATACCGCTCCCGAACCCATGCTCGGCGATGCGGCGCACATGATTGAGAACGTCGTGAATGTTGACGGCGTCTTTCGCCAGCGGCCGCTCGTCGCCGAACACTTCCATGCGATCGACGAGCGTGCAGATGCGATCCGTTTCTGAGCAGATGAGCTGCGTCAGCGCGCGGTCTTCATCCGATAGTCCGGGCTCCAGGAGCTGCGCCGCTCCACGGATGCCGGAAAGCGGATTCTTGATCTCGTGCGCCAGCACGCCCGCCATGCCGGAGACCGAGCGCGCGGCGGCGCGATGCGTCAATTGCCGCTCGATCATCTGCGCCATCGAACGCTGCTGCAGCATCAGAAACATGTTGCGAGGTTCTTCCGGCAGCGGTCCGCCGTAAATATCGACCAGTTTGGAGCCCGAGAAACGCGGCGTCGCGATCTCGATTCCATACTCGTTGATCGTCGCGCCTGTGGCCTGCACCTGCTCGACCAGCGCCATCAGCGGACAGCCGAACGCGACGATGTCGGAGAGGCGGCTGCGCAGCAGCATCGGCGCGCTCATGGAAAAGAACGCTTCTGCCGCGGCGTTCGCAAAAACGATGGTGCCCGCCTCGCCGACGACGAGAATGGGATGCGGCAGCGCGCTGAGCAGGCTCTCGCGATCGACGGTCGGCGGTGGCGGAGGAAGCGCTTCGATATTCGATTTGCGCGCTGTTGCCTTCTGACTCATGCCGCGACGGGCTCCGCACCTGAATAGAACGCCGACAGACCGTCGAGAACATGCTGCGGATCGAGCGCCGTGCAGAGCCGCGCCCGCCACGCCTTGACCGTCGCCGTGTCGGCGCCGCTCGATAGCAGATACCAGCCGATATGCTTGCGCGCGTTCTTGAGTCCCAGCTCGCGGCCATAGTGCGTGAGCATGGCATCGACGTGCTCGAGCGCGATCTCGCGCTGGGCGGCGCGGCTCGGATCACCCGGATCTCTGCCCGTCGAAAACGTCGCCGCGATGCGGCCCGGTATCCACGGCGCGCCATACGCGCCGCGACCGACCATGACGCCGTCCGCGCCGGATGCGTCGAGCGCCTTGCGCGCGTCCGACGGACCATTGATATCGCCGTTGACGAGCACCGGAAGCGAGGTCGCCTCAACGACGGGCCGGACGCCCTGCCAGTCGGCGGTGCCCGTGAAGAACTGGCAGCGGGTGCGCCCATGCACGGTGATCAGTTTGACGCCCTCGGCTTCCGCCCGGCGCGCGAGATCGGCAGCGTTGCGCGATGTCTCATCCCAGCCGAGACGCATCTTGAGCGTGACCGGAACATTGACCGCCTGGACGACGGCACGGATCAGCGACTGGGCATGATCGAGATTGCGCATCAGCGCCGAACCGGAGAGCTTGCCCGTCACCTCTTTCGCCGGGCATCCCATGTTGATGTCGATGACATCCGCGCCCTTGGCCTCTGCGATCCGCGCCCCGTCGGCCATCCAGCGCTCTTCGCGTCCTGCGAGTTGCATGACGAACGGAGTTAATTCGCGCCCTTCTGCGCGCCGTAACACGTCGGCCCGCGACTTCACCAACTCCTCGCTGGCGATCATCTCGGAAACGACGAACGTCGCGCCCAGCCGATGCGCCAGGCGGCGAAAGGGAAGGTCGCTCACTCCGGACATGGGCGCCAACGCCACCATCGGATTGCCGTCAGCGGAGGGTTTCAGCATAAATCCTGACCGTCGATGGGAGGCATTGCCTATAATTTAATCAATGTTCATAACTGCCATTAGTTTGAGCAGACTAGGATGCGCCTTTTAAATATGCAAGCCCCAGCATATGCGCGGGCCGTCGCACATCCGACGCCCGTTGCGGTTTGCGCCAACACCGGGCACTGAGCTTCGTTCAGGCGGCAAAGAGGCTGCCGTTCCTTTTTTTCGATCGGGAGAACAGATGTGCGCATCGCCGCTTTGATCGTCGCGGCTGGACGAGGAACGCGCGCGGCGGCGTCCGGCGCCGGGCCGAAACAATATGCGCTGATTGGCGGCCGGCCGGTGCTGGCCCATACGATCGCGGCGTTCGCGGACCATCCCGAGATAGATGAAATCAAAGTCGTCATTCATGCCGACGACGGCGAACTCTATGCGCACGCATCCGGCCACGCCGCCAAGCTTTCATCTGCCGCCACCGGCGGCGCAACGCGGCAGGCATCCGTGCATAACGGCCTTGAAGCGCTGGCCGGTTCGAAGCCTGATCTCGTGCTCATCCACGACGCCGCGCGCCCGTTCGTTTCGGCCGAGACGATCTCAAAAGTCATCGCGACGCTCAAATCCACGCGCGCCGCGCTCGCCGCCCTGCCCGTCACCGACACGTTGAAGCGCGCATCGGATCGCGGCGTCGTCGAAGATACGATCCCCCGTGCCGGACTTTGGCGCGCGCAGACGCCGCAAGGCTTTCATTTCGATCCGATCCTCGAAGCGCATCGCAAAGCAGCTGAACAAGGTCTCGACAAATTCACCGATGACGCTGCCATTGCCGAGTGGGCCGGCTTCGACGTAGCAATCGTTGAAGACGAAACGGGAAACATCAAACTGACTACCGCAGAGGATTTGAAATTGGCCGATCGGCAGATGACGTCAAACATCGCATTCGAACCGCGCACCGGCACGGGCTTCGACGTGCACCGCTTCACCGAAGGTGATCACGTGTGGCTCGGCGGCGTGAAAATTCCGCATACGCACAAACTCGAAGGTCATTCCGATGCCGACGTCATTCTGCACGCGCTGACCGACGCGCTGCTTGGCGCGATCGGCGATGGCGATATCGGCCAGCACTTCCCGCCGTCGGACCCGAAATGGAAAGGCGCCGCCTCGCGCCTCTTTCTCGAAGATGCAGCGCGCCGCGTGAAGGATCGTGGCGGGCGCATTGTGAACGTCGATATCACCGTTCTCGCCGAAGCGCCGCGCGTCGGGCCGCATCGCCCTGCCATGCAAGCGTTGATCGGAGACGTGCTCGGCCTCACGACCGATCGCATCGGCATCAAGGCGACGACGACCGAGGGCATGGGCTTCACGGGTCGCCGCGAAGGCATCGCCGCGATGGCGTCGGCAAGCGTGCTGCTGCCATACGGATTGAGCGAATGAACGAATGAGCGACGACGACGACGACGACGATTTTCCGGACATTGCCGAGAACCAGACGTTGCGGCGCACCGTTCGCAACGTCGCGGCGCTCAACCTTTCTTATTTCGGCATCGAGTTCGCCGTGGCGCTCGCCATCGGCTCGGTCGCGCTGTTCGCCGACAGCGTGGATTTCCTCGAGGACGGCGCCGTCAATCTGTTGATCCTGGCTGGACTTGGCTTCTCCGCCGCGCGTCGCGCGAAGCTCGGAATGGTGCTCGCCGCCATCATTCTGTTTCCCGCGCTGGCGACGCTCTGGACGGCATGGCAGAATTTTTCGAGCGGGGCCGTGCCGGAGCCTTTCGCGCTGACCGTGACCGGCCTCGGAGCGCTCGCTGTCAATTTTGTCTGTGCCCGGATGTTGGCGCCGTACCGCGCGGCAGGCGGAAGCCTGACACGCGCCGCGTTTCTGTCAGCGCGTAATGACGTCATCGCCAACATCGCCATCATCGTCGCCGGTCTGATGACGGCGGCAACCGCCTCGAGGTGGCCCGACCTGATCGTCGGGCTGGGCATCGCCGCGATCAACGCCGGCGCCGCAAAAGAGGTCTACGAGGCCGCCCGCGCCGAGCACCAGGCTGCCAAACCCTGAGGCAAGCCAAAGGTTGCATGTCGACCGAAGCTCAACATCAAGAGCTTCGATGCGTAATTGCAACGGCTTTGAGCGTTGACCCGCCTGCCAGAATCGCGGCATCAAAGGGTCATGTGGTTGTATTGCCACGAGCCACACGAAAGCGCTCACACACGGGAGCCGATATGAACGTCATGCCCCACACTCTTGACCGTATGCCCGCCGATGCCGCCATAAGCACCATCGCCGAGACAACCGCCGAGATGTGCCTCGCCACCCGTGTGCGTCAGCTTTCGCGCATCGTCACGCGCGTCTACGATGATGCCTTGCGCCCACTCGGCATCACCGCGAGCCAGTATACCTTGCTCGCGCAGCTGGCCTCACGTGACGGAATCACTGCCGTCGAGATCGGACACGAGCTCGACATCGAGAAGTCGACACTGTCGCGTAATCTCAAGCGCCTTCTGGCGCTTGGCCATATCATCATGGATCCGCCCGCCGGTCGGCGTGGCCGCGGTCTGCACCTTACGCCCAAAGGTCAGGCCGTTTTGAAGGATGCATACCCGATATGGCAGGACGCGCAGAAGCGGACGGTCGGGGCTATGGGCTCCGACAGTCGCATCGTCCTCGATAGCTTGCTCTCGCATGCCGAGGTCTTAGCCGCGGCCTGATCAGCCAGGCCGTTTGCACATTCTCCTCTCTCTGGATAGCCTTATCGGAGAGTGCTTCCGCCCGAAGCACTCTCCGGTTTCGTTTTGGGCTGTCGTGCTGAATTTGTCCGGCTGAATGAGAGGCGCGCGTGTTTCCACCTGACATCGAAGCGAGCGCCGGTCGGGTCGTCGCCAGATTGCGCGCTGGGCATCTCAAGGTCGCGACGGCCGAAAGCTGCACCGGCGGGCTCATCGCCGGAGCGATCACTTCCATTCCCGGATCGTCCGACGTTTTCGATCAAGGCTTCGTGACCTACGCCAACTCGGCCAAAACGGCGATGATCGGCGTTGATACCGGATTGCTCGAAACTCATGGCGCCGTCAGCGCCGAAGTCGGCCGCGCGATGGCCGAGGGCGCGCTAAAAACCGCCTCCGCCGATGTCGCCGTCGCCGTCACCGGCATCGCCGGTCCCGGAGGCGCCATGCCTGGAAAGCCCGTCGGACTGGTTTTTATCGGGCTCGCATCGCGAGCGACGCCAACCCATGTCCAGCGCTTCGAATTCGGCGATATCGGTCGCGACGGTGTTCGTCTGGCGACCGTGCGCGAAGCTCTGAAGCTTCTCGAAAGGGCTGGCGAATGACCCGTCTCGGAGCGCTTCTTCCCGGCGCTAGAGGATACCGCCTCGCAGCCCTCCTCGCCGCCGCGTTCTGGATCGCGCCCGCCTTCGCAGCCGATCTGACGGCGCGTGACGTGTCGGCGCTTCTGTTCAAGGCGGCTCCCGGAAACCGGCCGGTCCTCAGCGGCAAGAATCTGCAAGGGCTCGATCTCGCGGGCCTCGATTTCAAGGGCGCCGACCTCAGCAAATCAGATCTGTTCGGCGCTGATCTTTCCGGGGCCGACCTTTCACGCACCAATCTCTCCGGCGCGATGCTCGACCGCGTGACGCTGATCGCGGCGCGGCTCGATGGCGCAAACCTCGACAATGCCAGCCTCATGCGCCCATCGACGACGGCGACGCTCACGCCAAGCCGGGGCGAAGCGATGAGCTTCAAGTCGGCCTCGCTCAAAGGCGCGAAGTTCTTCGGTGTCTTTGCCGGATCGAACTTCGCGGGCGCCGATCTCACCGATGCCGTTTGTGCGCCGCTGAACAAGACCGGCTTTATCGAATACATCTGGCGAACTGATTTGTCGGGCGCGAACCTCTCCGGGGCGCAGCTGACGCGAGCCAACATGATGCAAACGCGCTTCAGCTTCGCAGTGCTGAGAGACGCCTCCCTGCACGACACTATTTTGCGCGAGGCCGATCTTTCCGGTGCTGTGCTGACTGGTGCGGATCTCTCGGGCGCCGACCTGACAGGTGCTGATCTCAGCGGTGCCGACGTGACAGGCGCCAACCTCGACGGCGCCAAGCTGCACGATGCTAAAGGTCTCGAAAGCCTGAAGGGCCTAGCTCTGGCGCGAAACTTCGAAAGGACAATTCGCTAGAGCGCTGGCAATCCCGTATCCGCATTCACGCGCCTAACGAAGCAAAGGCATCCGGAGCACGCGTTGATGGCGGCCTTCGCGGCCATGACGTTCTGAGCCGAGCACTCCGACGTCGTCATCGCAGTGCGCCTGCCAACGTCCATCTTCGTCATGGCCGCGCAGCCGGCCATCCATGACAAGCAAAGGTTCTGCTCTGCACGACCGGATCGTTTGCCGCCGTCAGACTGTTCTCACACCCGCGCCGACGGACCGTAAACGTGGGCGGCCCGTTCTTCGAAGGCTTGCGCGAAGCGCCGGAATGCCTGGTCGAACATCGCTCCCATCAGCGCGCCCATCAGCATCGACTTGAACTCGTAGTCGATGAAGAAATCGATCGTTGAACCCGTGCCGGCAGCATCGTCCTTGAACGTCCAGTGATTGATCAGGCGCTTGAACGGGCCGTTCAAATAGCTGACGTCGATCTTCAGATCGCTCGGCTTTGTCAGCACGCGCGTCGTGAAACTTTCGCTGATCGACTTGTAGCCGATATTCATCCGCGCAGTAAGTTCTTCGCCCTCGCCAACCGGCTGCCGTGAGAGCACGACGAGCCCCGTGCACAGCGGCAGGAATTCGGGATAGCGCTCGACGTCGGCGACGAGCGCGAACATCTGGTTGGCGGTAAAGGCGACGTGGCGTGTGGTCTTGAATGATGGCATGGCTGCAATTCGACGGCGCTATGGGCCGCCCGATCTGGCGCGACTGCCCAGCCCCGTGCCCGTCACGGGATCAGTTGCCATAATGCACAAAGCGGCCGCCGTGCATGAGGCCGAGCGGCGCAACGTCGGGATCGCGTCAGGCGAGAATACGCGCCAGAAGCACGACGATGATCGCGCCGATCGCCGCCGTAACGACTTGCGATAAGAAGGCATTGCCGATGCCGAGGTTGATGCCCAGCGCCTTGAACAGATAGCCGCCGACGAATGCACCGATGATACCGGTTATCAGATAGCGGATCAGACCATTGCCGCCGACGACGAACGAAGCGAGGAAACCGGCAAGGATGCCGATGACTGCGAAGACAAGCAGATCGCGCGTTTGTTCGTCCATGGTCAGCCTCCGAAAGTCTGGCTTCGAAAGTTTTGCAATCTCACAGCCGCGCGCATGCCCGACAGGAGTTCACCTGCCGCCGGCGCGCTGCCTTTAGACGTGGCAGCGAGCGCCGAGGTACTGATTGAGTAGCTGATTGTACCTGTCAACGTCGGCACGCTGACCGGCCGAGAGGCTGCCGCCGCTGCTCGCGCGCTCGACCTGAGCGGGCACGCCCTTGGAATCAAGACGATTGAGCTGCCCACGAATCGAGTCGCAGCTTTCGCCGCTCGGCAGCGCTCGAGGACCCGGATCCTGATAGCTCTTGCCGGATGCACCACCGCATCCCTGCAGAAGCGTTGACAAAGCGGCGACCGTTACGATCGCAATAAAACCCCGCATTCCGCACAATCCCACTGGCTTGATAAATGGCAGCGAAGCCCGATTATACGCACTGCACACTAAAGACCATAGAGCTGCTGCGTTTTGCAACTCCTGATGGCCTTCATGTGGCAACGATGCAGCATCGTCGGAGTTCGGCGCACTCTGAGCATGACTGAATACGAGCAGAACTCTGCGCGCGAATTCATGCGTTTCGGAGATGCCGAAGCATCTCCGTGCATTCGATATTATCGAGCGTCAGTTCGCTGCCGGAGTACCAGCAGCCGGAGCCGCGGGTTGCGTGCTTGCCGTCTGTGCCGCCGGAGCAGCAGGCTGCGCCTGAGCGGTTTGCGCCGGAACCTTCGGGCCGCAGCGCGTCTGGAAATCCGCGTAGGCCTTGTTGAGTTCAGCCTGCTTCTGCAGAGCCGAGCGTTTCACCGAAACCTTGACGGTCTTCCCGTCGCCGGCTTTTTCCAGCCGTTCGATCGTGCCGTCGCCTTTCAGCGTGTTGATCTGGCTCGCGAGCGACACGCACACTGGGTCGGTCTTGGCCGCCGTCGTGTCGGGACCGAGCGATTGCGTCGAAAGACCGAAATTCGAACCGTCCGCGCATCCGCAGGTCAGTCCTGCTGCAAGCACGGCCAAAGCAAGCTTGCCCGTTGCGCCCTCAATCATCTTCCACCCCCGGATCGTTGCAACCTGCAACAGCACGCGCACACAGGCTTTCTGCTTAAGGACGGTAAAGCTGCACCCGCAAGCCGTGCGAGGCGCCTCGTCCCCAACGAACAGAAGCGGAGGAGTTCGAAATTGTGGACATCAGCCACATGGTGCTGAACCGCAACAGCGGCGGCACAAGCCGCGCCGCCGGGCGTCAATTGCGCCGCGTTTCACGCGGTATCCGTCTTCGTGGACCGTTAGTGGACGCTGCGTCCGCGAACCTTACCCGCCGCCTTCGCGCTGCCCGGAAGCACCGAGTCGAACCCTTTGCGGATTTCTTCGAGCGCCTGCGCATCGCTTTTCTGGCCGTTGAGCGCGGCTGAATTTGCGACGTGATGGCCGATCTGCGCGAGAAGCCGTCCCCAATCCTGGAGCTGATCGCCCAGCGCCTCGCCGTTGATTGTGACCATCAGCGCACCATCCGCGACCCAGGCGCGGATCAGTTCGACGGCTTGCTGGGCTTCCGGGACACCATCAGGGATATCGAGTTCCAGGGGCCGTTCGGTGTCTTGCAGATTGCTCATGTCAACGGCGCCTTCAATACGCGATACAGATGGGGGTCGGGCAGATTTAATAGGCGCGGGACGCTATCGCAAGGGCGTTGCGTGGCAGCGCGGTCTTGCAGCCGAAAATGCGGGGGTTTTCGCGACCTATCGCGATGCTACGATTTTATCGTTGCTGCGGACATAGCCGAGCACATCGCGCGCGATTTCTTCGACCAGATCGGAATTGGGAACTTCCGGAGATAGCAGAGCCACATCGCGACGCAGTTTGGCGCGCACGGATTCAAGGCCCTTGTTCTCGAAATCGAGAAGCGCCGATCGTTCGATGAGGCGCGTGCGCGCTTCAAATCCATGCCGGCCGTAGCGGGCATGATAGACGAAATAGGCGGTCGACGTCAGGCAGGCAAGCAACACGAATATCTGCCGGGTGAGATGTCGATGCCTATTTCGCCTTTCAGGCCTATTGGCACGCAGCACTGATTCACGCTCCGAGGGAGGAGATCGTTGATGGGAACGATGTTATGGGGCGGTCCGCTTAAGGGCAGGTAAATTCATCCGAGATTTCAATCGCGAATCTCTCGGGCGGGCGCGCGGCTAAATGGGCTCGGGCACGTTGGATTCTGCGACCTGCGGCCAGGCACAGGCGAGCGCGCACGTCGGACGGCATGGTACATTTGCGCAATGTCAGGCGACGGGAAAGGAGCGGTCAGAGCCGACGCGCTGGATCAGGCCAACAGCCTAGAAACGATGCTTCATGCTGCCGTGGATCGTAAGATCCTGCGGCGATTCCGGACCGGCGGCCGGTTCGCTGTTCTGTTCGCTTCGATTGTCTTCGGCCGCGCCGTAAAGCAGCTCGAGACCGAAGTCCATTTTGGGCAACGTGCCGAGCTTGCCAAGACCCGGGATGCGGATTTCGGCTCCTTCCTCGCTCTTCGGCGCGGACTGATCTTGCACTTGCGCTTTCGGAGCATCAGGCGCTCCGTTCGGGATCGCCATACGCTGCTCGTCAAGCGCGAATGCTCCGGTGGTCGCAGCAGCGGCAACGGCCGCCAACATGCCAAGCACCAATGCTGTTCTTCTCACCAAAACCCCGCAATGCCTTGCAAGCACGCACATGTAATACTGATGAGCGGTCGGTCGTGGAACTTCAATGCCCTTTTCAGAGCCCTGGCCCTCACGGTGCCGTTTCTGGTGATGCTGTTGTATCATCGCCATGTTGCTGACGCGACACAGAAGTTTCCAAATATTACAGGCCTAGAACTTGCCAGTTTTCGGCGAAACGCGAAAAGGGCCGCCTTGCGGGCGGCCCTTCCATTCTGACGCAGACGGGAGGTAGCGATCAGAACTGAATGCGTGCGCCGGTGATGACCATGTCGAAGGCGTCGAGCGCGGCCGTATCGCCGGTCGAGTTCGTCAGGTCGCCGTCGGCGTGACGGTAGATGACGTACAGGTCCATCGCAGCGGCATCGATGTTCTGAACGATACCGGCAGCCCAGAAGTTGACTTCGCCGTCGTGCACGTATCCCGACGCCCCGCCGTCAACGGCGAAGGTCTTGCCAGTGCGCGATCCGAGGTTGTCATGGCGATATTCGCCGAACACCGTCGTTTTGCCGAGCGGCAGCCACTTCTGCTCGATACCGCCCTGGATGAACCAGAGATCGCTCTTGCTCTCAGCAGCCGCAGAGATCAGCTCGACGCCGTGGTCGATCGTCTGGCCGTAGCCGCCGTAGACATAGAGGCCGGTCGGAGCGTGCTGGATGGTGGCCGCGCCACCCCACCATTCGCAATCCTCACGGGTCGCACCCGTCGCGCTGAACGGCGCGCAGCCGGTCAGATTCTCGTCGGTGCTCTTTTCCCAGCCGCCTTTGGCGAGGATGTTGAAATCGCCCCACTTTTCTTTGTAGGTCAGCGCGACGCCGGTCTGGTCGTCTTCGCCCCACGAAGCCGTCAGCACGAAGCCGAGGATCGTCGGCGAGTCGTAGCGGACGATGTTGCGGCGGCCGTTCTGACCGCTCGTGCCGTTGTCGGCGCCACGCAGAATGTCGTTCCAGCGGATGGCGGTGCCGCCAAGCTGTGCGCCACCGCTTCTCAGCTGGAAGCGGCCCTGCGCCACGGCAGCAGCCTGGGCGTCGGAGTAGTTGCGCGTGTTCACGCCATCGGCATCGTCCAGAAGATGGTACGTCGCCGAGCCTTCGAGGCCGACTGTGAGCTTTCCGAAGTCTTTGCTCTTCAGCCACCAGTTGCTCTTACGAACGATGAGCGAGTTGTTCGGAGAGTTGGCATCCGTGCTCGACGGGCCGGTCTGGTCCCATTTGTTCGATGGGTTGCCCTGGACGCCGATTTCCAACGTGTAACCAGCCGAGTATCCGTTGGCGATTTTCGCTTCGCCGGAGAACTTCACGCGCGACTGCTCGAGCGAGTTCGTGCCGACGTAGGCGTTGCGCTCCGAACCGTCATCCCAGAAGTAGACGGCTTCGTTGACCCAGCCGGAAATCGTGAGCGAGACCTTGCGGTTACCCTTGCGGGCCGTCGTCGCCTCAAGCTCAGCGATGCGTTCTTCAAGATCGGCGCAGCAGTTGCCGCCCAGATCGGCTGCGGAGGCTTGCGTAAAGCTCATCGCAAGTCCAAACGCCGCCAACAACGCAAGACGGCTGCACGATAGTGTGAATACCGATTTCATCGGTGCCCCTCTGTTTTTACAGACCCCAACCAGAACGGCACGCCATTTCCCCTGATCGCGCCGGACAATTCCTGCCATTGCGCTGTGAGAAATATCGTTTCCCCAAATCAGCGCCTTGGGCACTGAAAAGCATGCCAGTTTAACAGATGCGTGACAGTCGGGCCCTCAAGGCGTTGCAACGCAGCAACAGGTGGTCCTTTAGACCATTTCTGTGCTTTAACAGACACATGGAAGGTTAGCTGCGGTGGCCATGGAAACTGTTTTTGACGTTGCAGTCGTTGGCGCCGGACCAGCGGGGCTTGCCGCCGGCCTCGCATGCGCCGAATCCGGGCTTCGTACGATTGTGATTGGACCGCGATCCGATCCCCGCGACGGGCGTTCCGCGGCGCTGATGGACGGTTCCGTCAACCTTCTGAAAAGACTTTCAGTTTGGGATAAAGCCGCGGACGCGGCGGCGCCGCTGCAGGGCATCCGTCTCATCGATGCGACGGGCGGGCTCGTTCGGGCTCCGGAAGTGCTGTTCGAAGCCGCCGAAATCGGCCTTGGCGCTTTTGGCCACAATATCCCGAACTCGGCGTTGACCGCTGCTCTGGAAGCCACGTCGCATCCGCTTCTGACGCGGCTCATCGACCCGCGAGCGACGGTATCCGATTTGGCCGGAAGCGAAGCAGTGTTGTCGACCAGCACCTCCGAAGTGATCAGGTGCCGTTTGGTCGTCGCCGCCGACGGCCGTGAGTCACCAGCCCGTACCGCCGCTGGGATCAGCACGACGAACTGGAGCTATCCGCAGGCCGCCGTCGTCGCCACATTCGCTCACACGCGGCCCCATCGCGGTATCTCCACCGAGTTGCATCGGCCGATGGGTCCTCTGACCGTCGTCCCCGCCCCCGGCAATACGTCGAACCTCGTCTGGGTGGAATCGCCCGAAGAAGCCCAGCGCCTGGCCGATCTCGATGACGACAGCTTCGGCCGCGAACTCTCGACCCATATCGGAGACCTGCTCGGCGCTGTTTCACTCCTTACGCCGCGAAGGACCTTCCCGCTCTCCGGCCGCACGGCGGACGTTCTGGGCCGTTCGCGCGTCGCGCTCGTCGGCGAAGCGGCGCACGTCATCCCGCCGATCGGCGCGCAGGGCCTCAATCTCGGCTTTCGAGACGCGGCGACGATCGCCGAGCTTGCGGGTGCGGCCCGGTGCGCTGGGACCGACATCGGCGGCGACGATGTCCTCGCGAACTACGACCGGCTGAGGCGCCGCGATATCGCCTCCCGCGTCTTTGCCGTCGATGTGCTCAACCGGTCGTTGCTGTCCTCGATTCCGGGTGTCCATCTCGCCCGCGGTTTCGGGCTTTTCGCCCTCGCAACCAGCCGCCGCTTGCGCGCCCGTGTCATGCGCGAGGGCGTCATGCCGGGCTCGGACGTGCCTGAGTTTATGCGCCCGTTGCATCGAAGCGGGGAAATCCCAGCCGCCCGAGCTTGACGGGGCTGTTCCCCGGCGGGCAAGACTTCCCGCCTTGATCTCTTTCAACTGAGGGAATGTGACCGCTGTCTTTGGACGTGCCGACTTCACCGCTGCGTGACCTGCAGTTCAGGCTTGAATATGCGCTGTTGCGACTGATCGTCGGCATCGTGCGCATCGTGCCGCTCGACGTCGCGACGCACCTGTCCGCATGGAGCTGGCGGCGCCTCGCGCCTTTGATCAATCCGAAACGGCACAAGCGCGCGCTCGACAATCTGCGCATCGCCTTTCCCGAGAAGTCGGAGGCGGAGCGGACGGCCATCGCACTCGCGCACTGGGAAAATCTCGGTCGCGTCATGGCCGAGACGATGCGCATCGATCAAGTGATTGCCGATCCGACGCGTCTGGTCATCAGGAACCCGAAGGTCTTTGAGCGCTACTCGAGCAAGCTCGGCCCCATCGTCGGCGCGTCCCTGCACATGGGAAACTGGGAGCTTGCGATCTGGCCTTTGACCATCGCAGGCGCCGATCCGGCTTGCGTCTATCGCTCGGTCAACAATCCCTACATCGACCGCTACCTGCGCTATCAGCGCCGCGATCTTTATCCGGGCGGCATGTTCGGGCGCGGCAAGGTCGAAGGCGACCACGGCGAGTCGCAGAAAACCGCGCGCATCATCATGGATTTCGTCCGTTGCGGCGGACGCCTCGGTGTCGTCTGCGATCTTTATGACCGTTCCGGCCTGCCGGTGCCGTTTTTCGGCAAGGACGCGCGCACAGTCGCGATCCCAGCGATGATCGCCCGCCGTGCCGGCGCCCGCATCTGGATGTCGCGCTGCATGCGCATCGGCAAGGACAGCCGCTTCGAGATCGAACTCAAAGAGCTTCGTATTCCGCGCACGGCCAACCACGGCGAAGACGTCAAGTGGGCGACCGCTGCGATGACCCGGCAGTTTGAGGAATGGGTTCGCGAGATGCCGGAACAGTGGATGTGGTCCAACCGGCGCTGGAGCTAACCTCAGACTGAGCTCCGGCGCTGCCCACGGCGTCCGGAACCGGTGCGCTCGGCCAGGCGTTGTTACTTGCTGACCTCAAACATCAGCGGTTCGGCGTTCGGCATGAGAAGCGCATGAGCGACACACTCACACCTCTCCGCTTGGCGATCGTCTTCCTGGGCCTTCTCCTTCCGACGCTCGCACTAATCCCGCTTGGAAGTCTATGGCTCTGGCAGCACGGATTTCTGGTTCACTGGGCGCTCGCGACGCTCGGCTGCACGCTCATCGCATACCTCTTCGAGCGCATGACGCTCGGACCGAAAGTTGCTCCTCTTCCGTCGTCGCCATCGCAGCCGGTCAATGCCGAGCTGCAAGTGACGACGCTGCGCATTGATGACGACCCGCTCCGCAAGAAGGCTGCCGCGGCCGTCGAGAAGCTTGCAAACACCACCTCGACCGAGGCCATTGCATCCTGGAATGACCTTTTGAACAGCGGTCTCAAGACGGTTGAGACGGTCGCCAAGGTCTATCATCCCGACCGCGCCGATCCGATGCTGCGCTTCACAGTGCCCGAAGCATTGACGTTGATCGAGCAGGTTAGCGGCAGACTGCGGCCCGTATTCGAAGGCGTGCTGCCGCTTGGCAATCGCCTCACCGTTGCACAGTTTGCGCAGATCTATCGCTGGCGCGGCGTCTACGACGTCGCGGATCGAGCCTGGTCGATCTGGCGCATCGCGCGCGTTCTCAACCCTGCGACCGCCGTCACCTACGAAATGCGCGAGCGGCTCTCCAAGTCGATCATGCACTGGGTCAAGGGATCGATCACGACACGTCTCACCCGCGCTTACGTTCGCGAAGTCGGGATGGCGGCCGTCGATCTTTATAGCGGCGAGCTACGCCGAAAGGCCGGCGTTTCGGCCGACCTTCCGCGCAACAAAAAAGAACCGTCCGTCGACTGAGCGTCGCGGACGGTTTCGATTTTACGATTTCCAGAGAGCGCCGACGACGAAGCCGACTGCGCCCGCGATGAGCAGCGTCGTCAGCGGCTGATCCTTGACGGACTTGTCGATCGCGCCTTTGACGTTCCCGGCCATTTCCTCGACCTGCTGCTTTGCGTCTCCGGCGGCCTCACTTGCGGCGTCGATCGTCTGCCGCGCGCGGCCCTTGATATCTTCAATTGAGCTGGAAGATCCGTATGTCGATGATGTCGATGCCATTGGGGGGCCACTCCTTGTTGAATAATGCATCCAACGCCGTGGCCTCGCATTGGTTGCATCGCAGAATGGCGAGCCCCGTTCGCGCAATTAAACGTGACCGGCGTCGGCTCGCGTAATCCTTCGATCGGTGCACCTCGCTATCAACGCGATGCTGTCTGTGCTGTCCCGCGCCGTCGGGCGACTTCCGCTGCGGACACTTCTCCCGCCGCGACCAATGCATTGACGCAGCGTTTCGAAAGGCCGCTTCCCACCGAGCGCATGCACGAGCGAACTTGAGGACTGTCGGGGCTATAGGCGCTGCAATGCGCGTAGTAGTCGGTCGCGCAGGCGAGCTGAACACTGAGGCTGACAGCCAGTGCGTCGTTTGCCGTGACCGCCGCGCCGCCGAGCGCGAGTGCTGACGTCAGGACTGCTTTCACCGTTTTGAACGACCTATTCGATGCCATTGTCGCGTCTCCGCTCGCAAAATTGGGCCTCGGGGTTTCATGTTGTGAAAGGTTTACGCCAGCCGAGACTGGCCCGCTGTTCCGCGCGTAACCGATGGCGAGGCACGAATTTCAGCGGTCGCCGGCGCACGAGAACCACGCGCCAACTCGCGCGTTACCGTCAGGGACATCACGCGAGGAATGAACCATGGCGGCTGTGATTAATCTCGTTTCGGAACGGCAACATCGCACGGCGCGCGAAGCCGCTGAGCTGCGTGACGAATTCCTGGAAAAATGCTGCGTTTCTGTCGCCGACCTCGATCGTCTCGCCGGGTATGCGCTGGTCGTGTGGGACGCACGCGGCGACATGCGAACCGCGTACAATGCATCAGAGGGGCCGATCGGTCCGGCGCTTGTCCCGACGCTCGTCGCCGACGCCTTGAACCGGCACGTCGCCGTTATGCTCGCGCGCTCTGACGACACCGACGCATCTAGCTGACGTTCGCGGCGTCCACAAAAAAGCCCGGAGCATTGCTCCGGGCTGAGGACGTTTCGACGGACAAGGATTAGTGCAGGAAGCCGAACAAGTGCAGTCCGATGATGACGATCAGCGGAACGCCTGCCAGCCACAGAATGAGATCGCGTGCCATGCTAGTCTCCTAAGGATCAGTTGTCGTTCGAGTTGGTGTTCGCGGTCGCGTCCGTTGATTTGTCGACCTGTGTCTCGGTCGGCGTGCCTTTGGCGAGCCCAAGAAGCTGGTCGAGATGATAACGCGCCTGTTGCAAGTGATTGCGCGCGTCGTCACCGCGAAAGATGACGCCGCTCTGCGCGGCGCTCCGAAGTTCATTTTCCATGTCCCAAAGCGTCTTCAAGACGCCTGGAACAGTTTTCTGAATGCTCTCGGACATGTCGATCGCGTCCTTATCAACTTGGTGAGATAAGAACGCGCACCACACGGTTGTGGTTCCGGAGTCTGCGTCGTTAGCGCGGAACGAAGTGACCAAGCGCTGGCTGGACTCACGCGCTAATAGACTTGTATGGACGGAGCCGCGTTTGCTCCCCTACTGCGGCGCACCTTTCCGTTCACCCCTTTGGACCCATCCGCCCATGATCTCGCCGTCTCTTCTGCCGATCGTGCTTTTGACGATGTCGAACGTCTTCATGACCACCGCCTGGTACGGTCATCTCAAGTTCACCGACCGGCCGTTATGGGTCGTCGTCCTGGTGAGCTGGGGTATCGCCTTCTTTGAGTATTGCCTGGCGGTGCCTGCAAACCGCTATGGCCATGCCGTATATTCGGCCGCCGAACTGAAGACGATGCAAGAGGTGATTACCCTCATCGTCTTCGCATTCTTTTCTGTCTTCTATTTGAAGGAAGCGTTGACGATCAATCACGCCGTCGGCTTCCTGCTGATCGCCGCCGGCGCTTTCTTCGTGTTCAAAGGGCCGTTGTGATTACTCAGTTGATCGGCACACTGAGCTTGAATTTGCTGTTGACGCTTTGTGGCGTGGTGGCCGTTGCCGCATCGACGTCCGTGGTCACGCTCAGCGTGTAGATATCGGAGTCTTTGTAGGTGACGCCAGCGCCGGCCGATCGGTCCGGAGTGGTGAGGGTCGCGGCGCCCGTCGACATTTCGAACTCGCGCTTATACGTCACGAACGGCGAGATCGTCTTGCCGTCGCCGAGCGCAAACGAATGATCGATCTTCGGCGCGAGAATGACGGCGCTCTTTTCGGAGGCGCCGTTCGCCGCGGCGAACCCGGCGTTACCGGCTTGCCATTCCGTCCGTGCGTCGACGCTGATGAGCGGCGTCGCCTGCAGAGTGACATACGCGGACGCCTTGGAATCGAGTTCCGGCGCGGCGCTTGCCGAACGCGCGTCGCCGCGCTCGACCGAAACGCCCATCACGGCGGAGCGTGACAGCTTGTAATCGACGCCAAGGCCGGTGCGGGTCGATTGATCGCGATCGCCCTCGTAACCTTTGACGTCGACGCTGGTCCACACATCTACGGGAAGGTTCGGCGTGGTATTGATCTTCGGCAACGCCGGTGTGCTGGCGCCACTCTGATCGATGACGAAGGTCCGTGTATTGAAATTCTTGAGATCGTCGAGGCTCGTGCGCAGCGACACGTTCGAGTTCGACGAATTGACCTGGAGCGGCACGCCTTTGTCTTGCTGCGCGATCCACGGCATCGCTGAAGCTGCCGACGCCGCCGGTTTTGCTCCGGCATGATCTTGTAACGCGGCGTCGAGATCAATCTGCGGCAAGTCGCTGTCGCACGGCGAGAAATCTGGCTCCGCCATGCTCGTTGCAACGTTCAGGCACTCATCATCCGCGTGAGCGACAGACGCCGCGGGGATGCATGCGGCAAGGCTCAGGATGCAGAAACCGACGCTACGCGCTTTCAATGCTTTGCTTACGAGATACATGCTCATCCGCGCCTGTTAGCCTCGAACTTTGATCATCATGTGGCATCGCATTTTGCAGGTCTGCAGCGCTTTATTTTCCGCCGCGATCCTTGCCGCACGAGACTTGTCGCGAAGCAATAACATTCGCTTAACGCAACATGGGCGCGGCGCGCTCGACGATGCGGCGCGTGTCCACTCTTGGCGGAAGCATGCCGAATGCGCCCGAACCGCCGTCGAGACGTGATGCGCAGAATGCGTCGGCCACGATCTGCGGCGCATGCCGAATGAGCAATGATGCTTGCAGCGCGACGACGAGATCGCGGACGAAAACACGAGCTTGCGCTTCGTCGCCAACGGATGTGGCGGTCGCCTGCATCCGCGCAAGGAATTGCGCCAGACGGCGATCGGCCGTTGCCGCGTCGCGCATTTCGTCAGCCAGCACGGCGGCCGCGAGCGGCGCCTTCGCGAGCGCGCGCAGAACATCGAGACACATGATGTTGCCCGAGCCTTCCCAGATCGAGTTGACCGGCACTTCGCGATAAATGCGGGCGAGCCCAAAATCCTCGACGTAACCGTTGCCGCCGAGGACTTCCATCGCTTCGGCCGCGAACGCCGGCGCGCGCTTGCAGATCCAGAATTTGGCGGCAGGCGTCACGACGCGGCGGAAGGTCAGCGCCTCCTCGCTGTCCTCGTCGTAAGCGCGCGCAAGCCGCAGCGCCAGAAGCGTCGCCGCCTCGGCTTCGATCGCGAGATCGGCCAGCACGTTGCTCATCAGCGCGTGATCGACGAGATGCTTCTGGAATGTCGTACGATAGCGGGCGTGATGAATGGCTTGCGCCACGGCTTGGCGCATCAGTCCCGAAGAACCGATGACGCAGTCGAGCCGCGTGTAATTGCCCATTTCGATGATGGTCGGAATTCCGCGCCCTTCGTCTCCGAGAAGTTCCGCGTGCGCATTCACCAATTCGACTTCGCTCGACGCATTCGAGCGATTGCCGAGCTTGTCTTTGAGACGGCGAATGTGGATCGCGTTGCGCGTGCCGTCGGGCTTCCATCGCGGCACGAGAAAACACGTCGGACCTGCGTCCGTCTGCGCCAGCATGAGGAACGCGTCGCACATCGGTGCCGACATGAACCACTTGTGTCCGTTGAGGCGATAATACCGGCGCTCTCCATCGGCTTCAGAGAACTCGGCGCGCGAGACGTTGGCGCGGAGATCGGAGCCGCCCTGGTTTTCCGTCATCGCCATGCCGACCAGCGCCGACGTTTTTTCCGGCGCTGGGCGAAAGCGCTGATCGTAAGAGCGCGAGAATATGCGCGGCAGCCAGTCCGCGGCGATGTCGGGAGCGCGCTTCAACGTCGGCACCGCTCCATAGGTCATCGAAACCGGGCAGTAGACGCCGCTTTCGATCTGGGCGAGCATGAAGCATCCGGCGGCTCGCGCGACATGCGCGCCGCGCCTCGGCTCCGCCCACGGACTTGAATGAAGCCCCGCCTTCATCGCGAGACCGAGCAGCGCATGCCATGACGGATGAAAGTCGACTTCATCGATCCGCGCGCCGGAGCGATCGAAAGCGCGGAGCGTCGGCGTGTTGCGATTGGCCTCCGCTCCCAGCGCTATGACGTCCGCGCTGCCGAGACGCGCGCCGAGCGCATGCAGCGAGCTTTCCGCCCAGCTCGCACCTTCGCGGCCGGCCGCCTCGCGCAGCACGGCATCGCTGTCAAAGAGATTGTAATTCTCGAGCGGTGGCGGCTGGTTGGTGACATCGATCATCGCGGCCTCGTTCACCTGTCAAGCCGATTGCACCTTAGTTCCGGGATCAGCATGCTGCAATTTCAATGAAACGTGCGTTTGTTCGGCCCGGTCCCATTAACGAACGGCAAAAGCCCGCGCCAAGGCCGCCCGAAACGTAAAGAGTGCCCAATTGACATAGGCGCCATGACGCCCAATGGTGCGGCCAAATTTTCCCAGAACTCGAACAGGATCGCTGCCGATGGCCTCGACACGCACGCCCGCTAAGCACTTCGCCCCTCTCGCCATCGGCGCACCCGAGCCATTCCGCACGCTCCCCGTCAACCTTGAACGGATGATCCACTTCGTTCCGCCGCACAACGAAAAGATCCGGGCCAAGATCAAGGATCTCGCGGCGCAGGTCGACGTGGTGCTCGGCAACCTCGAAGACGCCGTCCCCCTCGATCAGAAAGAGAACGCGCGCAAGGGATTCATCCAGATGCTGCGCGACAACGATTTCGGCGCAACCGGCGTCTGGACGCGCATCAACTGCCTGAACTCGCCGTGGGTGCTCGACGACGTGACCGAGATCGTCTCGAACGTCGGCAACAAGCTCGACGTCGTCATGCTGCCGAAGGTCGAAGGTCCGTGGGACATCCATTACCTCGATCAGCTTCTCGCGCAGCTCGAAGCCAAGCACGGCGTCAAGAAGCCGATCCTCATCCATGCCATTCTGGAAACGGCGGAAGGCGTCAATAACGTCGAAGCGATCGCGGCCGCTTCGCCGCGCATGCACGGCATGAGCCTTGGACCGGCTGACCTTGCCGCGTCGCGCGGAATGAAGACGACGCGCGTCGGCGGCGGCCATCCGGACTACGGCGTCCTTGCTGACCCGGGCAAAGACGCAGCCGCGGCGCGGACCTTCTACCAGCAGGATCTCTGGCACTACACGATCGGCAAGATGGTCGACGCCTGCCAGGCATATGGGTTGAAGGCGTTCTATGGCCCGTTCGGCGATTTTTCGGATCTCGCCGCCTGCGAGGCTCAGTTCCGCAACGCGTTCCTGCAGGGCTGCCTCGGTGCCTGGACGCTGCACCCCTCGCAGATCGACATCGCCAAGCGCGTGTTCTCGCCCGATCCGGCCGAAGTGAAGTTCGCCAAGCGCATTCTCGACGCGATGCCCGACGGCACCGGCGCCGTCATGCTCGACGGCAAGATGCAGGACGACGCAACCTGGAAACAGGCCAAGGTCATTGTCGATCTGGCGAAGATCGTCGCGTCGAAAGATCCGGAGCGGGCGGCGCTTTACGGGGCGCTCTGACGATCCGCCCGTCTGCCCTCTTGCGAGATCGGCTCAACCGGCACACATTTGGGCTATGGGTTCAATTCGGCATGCAAAGTTCGCGATCGGTCAGGTGGTGCGCCACCGGATCTATCCGTTTCGCGGGTTGATTTTCGACATCGATCCGGAATTCGCGAACACAGAGGAGTGGTGGCTGTCGATCCCGGAAGACGTGCGTCCGCGGAAGGATCAGCCGTTCTATCATCTCTACGCCGAGAACGACGAAACCACGTACCTCGCTTACGTCTCCGAGCAGAATCTTCTGCTCGACGAGACGTCGGCGCCGCTTCGCCATCCCGATATTTCTGACCGCTTCATCAGCGACGCCGGCGGCACATATCGGCTGCGGCCACGGTCGGCCAACTGAGCAGTCGGGTTACAGTCGCCTCAGCGCCGGATAGCCGTTTCGCGCTTTGGTAGAAATCTTCACAAAATAAAAGCCGCCCCGGCGGTGCCGGAGCGGCTCGGTAACTCGTTTGAGCTTGGGCGCTTACTTCTGCTTCGGCGCAGCCTTGGGCGCTGTAGAGCCCGTCGTGGTCGGCGGAGCGCCAGGCGCATCGAGCGGAAGGTTCTTCATCTCGTTGGCCTTCCACTGCTCGGCCATCTTCTGCTGACGTTCGCGGATCTGCTGCATCAGCGCGCCGCGAGCCTCTGCGTATTTCTTGTTGTCGACCGGAGGTCCGGCAGCCGCCTCATTGTAGCCGTCGAGCGGAACCGGGAAGCCGACGGGCTGAGCCGCTGCGTTCATCGCCAGCACCATGATGCCGCCGCCCTTCGACATCTGATCGAGGATATCAGGCGTCGCTTCCGTTTCGGCCGTGCAGCCGGCGGGGTGGCAAAGCGAGTAGTGCAGTTCGATCGGCTTCAGCTTGGCTTCGTCGACCTTTTCGTTCTTCGACGCCTTTGCCCAATCTTCCTTGCTGTACACGGCGGCGCGCAGGCCCGGCGGGATCGCCATGCCGAGCGGCACCATGATCATCAGCGACTTTTTCGGGCTGCCTTCGATCTGGCGAATGGCCGCCGAAACGAGAACCATGCCCGTGTTGCCGTCAAGGCGCTCATGATGCGTCAGGCAGAGCTGCTTCTCTTCGTTCTGTTCCTTGCCGTCCTTGTCCTTTTTCGCGACCGGGGCTTTCTCGCAAAGCTTCACCCAGGCGCTTTTGGCAGCGGCCGAGGCGGCACCGGCAGCCGCAGGCGCCGCAGCTTTCGCCGGAGCGGCCTTCGCAGCAGGCGCGGCTTTAGCGGCGGGCGCCGCCTGAACCTTCTTCGGCGTAATCTGAATTTCCTTTTCCGCATCCTGCGCCGAGGCTGCGGACATTGCCGCGACCAAAGCCAAGACGGAAACGAGCGCCCTGCCGCCCGTGCGCAATACCGCGTTTGCCATCAACGTAACAATCCTCGCTTGTGCTATCCTGCCGGAATTCCGGCCCCTATCCTCGGTACGCAGCGGTATGTCCCTGTTCTGCGTTAGACCCGGCACCCCGCCGTTCGGAGCCCGAGTAAGGCTCGGATTGCGGCAATCCCGTGGCCGGATGGCTCAACAACTGGTGGATGCATCTCGCAATATGTGGTCGTTGCGCCCATGCCACTGCGACAAGCTAGACAAGCCCTGTCATGCCCCGATAGAAAACTTCCGCGTCGCGAAAAAACATCTCGCCGCCAGGACTTGCTCGCATGGGTTTCGGCCGGTCGATCGATTTTTAGGTGCCGGTATGCCATTCGGGAAATTTTCGCTTTTCGCGGCACTGATCTTCGGGACCTTGGCCTATCACCCGGCCGTGGCGGCGCCCCAGCCATCCATCGCGCTTCACGGCACGGCGCGGTACGGCGATGGCTTTGCGGCATTCTCTTATGTCAATCCGCAGGCGCCGAAGGGTGGCAAACTCACCCTTGGCGTTCTCGGCTCTTTCGAGAACCTCAATCCGCTGATCGTCAGGGGCGTCCCTGCGTCCGGCGTTCGCGAATTCGCGGTCGAGAGCCTGATGGCGCGCAGCCTCGACGAGCCGTTCACGCTCTATGGACTGCTCGCGGAAACGATCGACGTTGCCGAGGATCGCAAGTCGGTCACGTTCACGCTCAACCCTGCCGCGAAATTTTCCGATCGCCAGCCGGTGACACAAGACGATGTCATCGCATCGTTCGAGCTTCTGAAGACGAAGGGCCGCCCCAATCACCGCACCTATTTCGCCAAGGTTCCGAAAGTCGAGAAAGTCGGCGACCGCGGCATCCGGTTCACGTTCGAGGATGCGGACGATCGCGAGCTGCCGCTCATCCTCGGCGTGATGCCCGTCTTCAAAGCCCGTGCGATGACGCCGGAGCAGTTCGATTCCTCCACGATGACGCCGCTCATCGGCTCCGGCCCGTACACGGTCTCGCGCGTCGATGCCGGACGCTCGCTGACATACGCGCGCGACGCTGACTATTGGGGCAAGGACCTTCCCGTCAATCGCGGCCGCTTCAACTTCGACGAAATCCGCTTCGACTATTTCCGCGACGCGTCCGTCATGCTCGAAGCATTTCGCTCGGGCACCCTCGATCTGAGACTCGAAGAAGACCCCGGGCGCTGGGCCGACGCTTATAACATTCCGGCCGTCCGCGATGGCCGCATCATCAAGGCCGAATTTCCGATTGGCCTTCCTGCTGGCATGACGGCACTGGTTTTCAACACGCGCCGCGCCGTGTTCGCCGATCCGCGCGTGCGCCGCGCCCTGATGACGCTGTTCGATTTCGAATGGACGAACCGCACGCTGTACAACGGCCTGTTCAAGCGCACGACGAGCTACTTCGAGCGATCCTACCTCGCTTCGACGGGCCACCCAGCGGACGCTTACGAACGGCAATTGCTGACGCCCTACCCTGATGCCGTTCGCCCCGAATTCCTCGCCGGAACCTATAAATTTCCGGAAAGCGACGGCGGCGGCGGAAATCGCGAAAATCAGAAAGCTGCATTCAAGCTACTGACCGAAGCCGGGATGGTCCTGAAGGGCGACCGGTTGGTCGACGGCAAAACCGGACAGCCGCTGACATTCGAAATTCTGGCCAACAGCAACGCTCAAGAGGCGCTGCTTCTGAGCTATACGCGAAGCCTGGCGCCGCTCGGCATCGCCGCGCGCGTCCGCGTCGTCGATAGCGCGCAGTATCAGGAACGCCTGTCGAGCTACGACTACGACATGATCCAGAACACATGGCCGTCGTCGCTGTCGCCAGGCAACGAGCAACTGTTCCGTTGGTCGGCGAAAACCGCCGACGCGCAGGGCTCATTCAATTTCGCGGGCGTGAAAAACCCCGCCGCCGACGCGATGATCAACGCCATGCTCGCAGCCGAGACGGAAGAGAATTTCATCTCATCCGTGCGCGCACTCGACCGCGTGCTGCTGTCGGGTGATTACGTCGTTCCCCTCTTCTACACGCCTCGCCAGTGGGTCGCGTATTGGGCGAAGCTCAAACATCCTGAAAAGACGCCGCTCTTCGGCTATGCCGTCGATACGTGGTGGGTCGAAAGCAAGTGATGCCGACAGTCTCCGAAGCCTTCAACATGGCCGACTATGCGATCGGCCGCCACGCGCGCGCGATGCCTGATAAGACGGCGCTGCTCGTTTGCGACGTCGAAAATCCGCGCGAGCCATTGGAAACCTGGACATTCGGCGAACTCGACCGCGCGGTCCGGAACTTGGCTGCAGGGGTTGCGGCGAAAGGCTTGCGGCGCGGCGATCGCATGGGAATCCGGCTCGGCAATTCCTCGCAATCCGCCCTGATGTTTTTCGCCGCGATGGCGGGCGGCTTCATCGCTCTGCCGCTGTCCGATCAATTGGCCGCCTCCGAGCTTGCGGCACTTCTCGATGACAGTGGCGCGGCCGCTCTTGCAACCGCCGACTCTCTGCACGGCGTCGCAAGAGACGGCATCGTCATCCTGTCGCGTGATGACGTTGCAGCCATGATCGCGCGCGACACGGATGACGGTTATGCGCCGACCCAGCGCGACGATCCGGCATTCCTGATCTACACCTCCGGCACGACCGCGCGGCCGAAAGGCGTCCTGCACGCGCATCGCTCGGCGCTGGGCCGCCGGCCGATGTATCAAGGCTGGTACGGCATCCGCTCCGACGACCGCATGCTGCACGCGGGCGCATTCAACTGGACGTTCACGCTCGGCGTCGGCCTGACCGATCCCTGGGCCAACGGCGCGACGGCGATCGTCTGCATAGGGAACAAAGCGCCGGAGCTTTGGCCGAACGTGATCGCCGAAACCGGCGCGACGCTGTTCGCGGCGGTGCCCGGCATCTATCGTCAGATCCTGAAATACGCGAGCCCGAAGCCCGGTGCGTTCGGCCAATTGCGTCACGGCCTGATGGCCGGAGAGACGCCGCCGCCCGGATTGATCGAGGAATGGACATCCGTCACCGGCCTGCCGCTCTATGAAGCCCTCGGCATGAGCGAAATCTCGACCTACATTTCGACAGGCCCGTCGGTGCCGCACAAAACGGGCACGGTCGGCAAGGCGCAAGCCGGACGCCGGGTCGCCATCCTTGCCGTCGAAGGCGACGATGTGCCGTTGCCGCCGAACCGCGAAGGCCTCATCGCCGTCCACCGCTCCGATCCGGGTCTCATGCTCGGATACTGGAAGCGCCCGGAGGAAGAAGCCGAAGTCTTTCGCGGCGATTGGTTCACCGGCGGCGATCTCGGTTCGATCGATGACGACGGCTACATCTCGCACCTCGGCCGCGCCAACGAGCTGATGAACGCGGGCGGCTATCGCGTGTCCCCACTCGAAGTCGAAGCGGCGCTCGCACGCTGCCCGGGCGTCGCCGAAGTCGCCTGCACGGAAATTCACGTGCGCAGCGACGTCTCCATCATCGCAGCGTTCGTCGTGGCAGCCGACGGCGCGCCGCGCGATGCTTCAGCGATCAAGGATTTCGCGAACAGGAATCTCGCAGCCTACAAAATTCCGCGCGAGATCGTTTTCGTCGAACGTCTGCCGCGCACGCCCAACGGCAAGATTCAACGCAAGGCACTCGCGTTGCCGTCACTCGTCGATGGTAAGTCTTAAGCCGCCTGCTTGGTCTTGCTCGCAAGCTCGGCGAATTTCTGGATAAGCGCGCGAACGCCTTTGAGACGCGACTCCGGCAGATCCCAATCGGCGCGATAGACGAGCCGCTGGTCGGGCTGCACTTTGAGCGCGCCACGCGAATTCTGCACGAACGCGATCAGGCCTTCCGGATTTGCGAAGCGTCCCTTGTGCAGCGTGATCACGCCGCCCTTCGGACCCGCGTCGACTTTCGCGATGCCGGCCGCGCGGCAAAGGCCCTTGATCTCCATGACGTCGAGCAGATGCGTGACCTCGTCCGGCAGCGAGCCGAAGCGATCGACAAGCTCGGCGGCGAACGCATCGATGTCGGAGCGCTTTTCGAGACTCGACAAGCGCCGGTAGAGACCAAGGCGAAGTTGTAGATCGGTGACGTAAGCCTCCGGGATCATGATCGACGTGCCGAGCTGGATCTCCGGGCTCCACTTGTCGTCGGCCTCGATCTCGCCGCCCTTCATCGCGGCGACCGCTTCTTCCAGCATCGACTGATAAAGCTCGAAGCCGACTTCGCGGATGTGACCCGACTGCTCTTCGCCGAGCAGGTTGCCCGCGCCGCGAATGTCGAGATCGTGGGACGCGAGCGAGAAGCCTGCGCCGAGCGTATCGAGCGACTGCAGAACCTTGAGCCGCTTCTCCGCGCCTTCGGTCAGTTTTTTGTCCGGCGGCGTCGTGATGTAGGCATAGGCGCGCGTCTTCGATCGCCCGACGCGGCCGCGCAATTGATAAAGCTGCGCGAGGCCGAACATATCGGCGCGATGCAGGATGAGCGTGTTGGCGTTCGGAACGTCGAGGCCAGACTCGACGATCGCCGTCGACAGCAGAATATCGTATTTGCCTTCGTAGAACGCCGTCATTACGTCTTCGAGTTCGGTCGGCGACATTTGCCCCGTCGCACGCGCGAACACGAGATCGGGCACCGCTTCGCGCAGAAATTCCGAAATGTCGTCGAGATCGGAAATGCGCGGCGCGACGTAATAAGTCTGTCCGCCGCGGAAGCGTTCGCGCCTAAGCGCTTCTTTCAAAATAACGGGATCGAACGGCGAAATGAACGTGCGCACCGCCATGCGGTCGACGGGTGGCGTCGTGATCAGCGAAAGCTCGCGCACGCCCGTCAGCGCCAATTGCAGCGTGCGCGGGATTGGCGTTGCCGACAGCGTCAGCACGTGCACGTCCTCGCGCATCTTCTTGAGGCGCTCTTTGTGATTGACGCCGAAGTGCTGCTCTTCGTCGATGATGAGCAGGCCGAGCCGCTGGAACTCGATTGTTTTTCCGAGCAGCGCATGCGTGCCGACGACGATGTCGATGTCGCCGGACTTGAGCCCGGCTTTCACGTCCGCCAGCCCTTTTGCGCCGACCATGCGCGACGCCTGCGCGATCTTGACTGGCAATCCCTGGAAGCGTTGCGTGAACGTCCTGAAATGCTGACGCGCCAGAAGCGTCGTCGGCACCACGACGGCAACCTGCAAGCCGTTCATTGCGCCGACGAACGCGGCGCGCAGCGCAACTTCCGTTTTGCCGAAGCCGACGTCGCCGCAGACGAGCCGGTCCATCGGTTTGCCGGATGCGAGATCGGCAAGGACGGACTCGATGCTCGTCGCCTGATCTTCCGTTTCCTCATAAGGGAAACGCGCAACGAATTCGTCGTAAGCGCCGGTCGGCGGCACGAGCGCGGGAGCTTCGCGCAAGGCTCTGAGCGCCGCGATCTTGATAAGTTCGTTCGCGATCTCGCGCAGCCGCTTCTTGAGTTTGGCTTTGCGCGATTGCCAGCCGACGCCGCCCAGGCGATCGAGCTGCGCATCGCCCTCGTCCGCGCCGTAGCGCGACAGAAGCTCGATGTTCTCGACGGGCAGAAACAGCTTGTCGCCGCCTGCGTAGTGAAGCTCGAGACAATCATGCGGTGCGCCGAGCGCGGTGATCGTCTGTAGACCTGCGAAACGGCCGATACCATGATCGCTGTGCACGACGAGGTCGCCGACCGAAAGCGCCGTCGCCTCCGTCAGAACATCGGCCGCCTTGCGCGCGCGCCGCCTCTGACGCACGAGGCGATCGCCCAGCACATCCTGTTCAGCGATGACGGCGAAGTCCGGCGTCTCGAAGCCTTCCTCGATGCCGAACACCGCGAACGCCGTCGCGTTGGGCTTCAGCGCCTGAACCTCGGTGAAGCTTTCGACCTTTTCCGCGTCTTTCAGGCCGTGATCGGCGAGCAGCGTGATCAACCGCTCGCGTGCACCCGTCGTCCAAGCCGCGAGAATGACGCGCCGCGAGTCCGCGTGAATGCGCCGGATGTGCCCGACGACGGCGTCGAACACGTTATTGTCGGGATCGGCGCGCTCGGCCGCGAACGTCCGGCCGCGACGGCCTTTCATCTGGTAGACGTTCGACGTGCCGGGATCGTCGAACGGCGTCAGCCGCGAAACCGTGCGCGCATCGAGCGCCGACGCCCAGTCCTTGCCGTCGAGGAACATCTGATCCGGCGGCACAGGCTTATACGGCGGTGCGCCGAAGCGTTGCCCTTCAAGTGAATCCACGCGCGCTTCGTAATGCTCGCGCACCTGCTCGAAGCGACGTTTGACGGCTTCGTCCGCCATATGATCGAAACTGATGCCGACGCCGGGCAGATAGTCGAACAGCGTTTCGAGCGCCGGATGGAAAAACGGCAGCCAGTGTTCCTGGCCCTGATAGCGTCGCCCGCTGCTGACGGCCTCATATAGCGGATCGTCGCCGGTGTTGCCGCCGAACAGCGCGACGTAACGCGTTCGGAACAGCGCCGTCGCCGCTTCCCCGAATGCGACTTCGCTGACCGGCATCAGCGAAAACTTCGGCACCGGCTTCATCGAGCGCTGTGTTTCGGCGTCGAATGCTTTGACGCTTTCGAGCGTGTCGCCGAAAAAGTCGAGGCGGATCGGATTGCTGCGCCCCGGCGGATAGAGATCGAGAATGCCGCCGCGCTGGGCGTATTCGCCCGGCTCCATCACCGTGCTCGAGCGATCGTAGCCATAGGATTCGAGACGGCGGATCAGCTCCGCCGGATCGATGCGCTGGCCGGGAGCGATGGTCTTGACCGCACCCCGGATGAAACTCCTCGGCGGCACGCGCTGCAGAATGGCGTTGACGGTCGTGAGCACGAGCGTTGGCTTCTTGCGTCCGCCAATCGCGAGACGTCCGAGCGTCGTGATGCGGCGCGCCACGATCTCGGCATTGGGGCTCGTGCGGTCGTAGGGCACCGTGTCCCACGCCGGAAACGGCACGACGGCGATGTCCGGCGCGAAGAACGCGACGGCCGCCTGCAATTCTTCGAGCCGCCTGTCGTCGCGCACGACGTGCAGGTGCAGACCCGGCTGATCGCCACCACGAGCGGCACGTGTGATGTCCGCAAGGACGCGGCCGTCGAACCCTTCCGGGACGCCGGAAAAAATCACCCGCGAGCTCTGCACTTGATCGGTCATTGCAAAGTATCAGTCTGTACCAGCGGCGAGCCGGTGAAAAACGCGAATATCGTTCAGCAGATCCTGAAACTCGCCGCTTTCAGGCTCGCCGGAAAAAATCCACGCCTGCAACAGCGGATCGGGAAGGTTCAGGAACCTCTCGAAGTGCTGCACGGCTTCCTCGGGCCACGCGGGAATGCGGGCATCGGCATAGCGCCCGACCAGCAGGTCCATCTCTTTGGTGCCGCGGTGATGCGCGCGGTAGGAGGCTCGCCGCCGCCGCACATCGAGATCGTCCGCCATCGTCAATCCGGGTTGCATGGCAAATGGGTGTGCGGCCCCTCGCGGCTTGACTGGAAAGCGATCAGCCGCCACGGTGTGCCGTCCGTGCGAAGGGTTCCTATAGCGCCCGCCGCCCTTGACGCCTAGCGCGAAGGCCGGTGCGTATTGCCGCGACCCTTCGTTCCGATCGCCGTGCTCTCCACAAAACCGGCGGCGGGGCGCGAAATTCCTCAATGGCAAGCCGAAGTCGACGATGCGTCCCTCGTTTCTCAACCCGCTGTTCGCGTCGGCGCAGACGATCTCCGGGATCGGCCCGCGGTTCATCCTGCTTTTGAAGAAATGCCTGGCGCTGCCGGGCGTCACCGAACCGCGCGTCATCGACCTTCTCTGGCATATGCCGACCGGCGTCATTGACCGGCGCGCCGAGCCTCAGCTTGCCTCCGCAGTTCCGGGCAGCATCGTCACGCTGCAGCTGCGCGTGCTGAAGCACAAGCCCGCGCCGCGCGGCAACCGGAAGGCGCCGCACAAAGTCACCTGCGAGGACGACACCGGGCGCATCGATCTCGTCTTCTTCCACGCCGAACGAAAGTTCATCGAAAAGCAGCTTCCCGAGGGTGAGATACGGTTCGTCTCCGGACGGATCGAGCGCTACGGCGAAGCCCTGCAGATGGCGCACCCCGACTATATCGTTGCACCGGAAGCGCGCGATGATCTGCCGATGCTCGAGCCGGTCTATCCGCTGACCGCCGGACTGTCGGGCAAGATCATGGTCAAGGCCGCGCGTCAGGCCGTCGATCGCGTTCCCGATGTTCCCGAATGGCAGGACAGCCGCTGGCTGGAAGCGCGCGGTTGGCCCGCCTTCAAAACCGCGATCAATCGCATTCATCGGCCGCTCGATGCGCCGGATGTTTCGAACGGCGCAGGCCCGTGGCAGCGCCTCGCCTATGACGAGCTTCTCGCCGGGCAACTCGCGTTTGCGCTCGTACGTCAGAATATGAAAGCCGAGCGCGGACGGCGTCTCACCGGCAAAGGCGACATCCGGCAGAAAATTGCAGACGCGCTTCCGTTCAAGTTGACCGGATCGCAACAGACGGCCCTCGCTGAAATCTCGGACGATCTCGCGGCGTCGCATCGCATGCTGCGCCTGCTGCAAGGCGACGTCGGCTCCGGCAAGACTGTGGTCGCGCTGATGACGATGGCGGTCGCGATCGAAGCGGGTGCGCAGGCCGCCTTGATGGCGCCGACGGAAGTCCTCGCGCGCCAGCATCAGGAAACCATCGCGCCGCTCGCCGAAGCCGCGGGACTGCGGATCGCGCTGCTGACGGGCCGCGAGAAAGGCAAGGTGCGCGATGCGATCCTTGAGCGTCTCGCATCCGGCGAAACCGACATCCTGATCGGCACGCACGCGCTGTTTCAATCCGACGTCGTGTTCAAAGACCTCGCCCTTGCCGTCATCGACGAGCAGCATCGCTTCGGCGTGCATCAGCGTCTCGCGCTACAGGCAAAAGGCGCGAATAACGATACGAACGTCCTCGTTATGACGGCGACTCCGATCCCGCGCACGCTGCTGATGACCCATTACGGCGATCTCGACGTTTCGAAGCTCACGGAAAAACCCGCGGGACGAAAGCCGATCACGACGAAGGCGCTGCCGCTGGAATCGCTCGAACGCCTCGTCGAACGCATTCGCGCACAACTCGCCGAGGGGGCGCAGGTCTATTGGGTCTGCCCGCTGATCGAAAGTTCCGAGCTGACCGACCTTGCCGCGGCGGAAGAACGCTTCGCGCATCTCCGGCAGATTTTCGGCGAGGGCGTCGGCCTTCTGCACGGCGCGCTTTCGGCCAAGGAAAAAGACGAGACGATGGCTGCCTTCGCGGAAGGCGCGATCAAGATCCTCGTCGCGACGACGGTCATTGAGGTTGGCGTCAACGTGCCGAACGCCAACATCATGGTGATCGAGCACGCCGAGCGCTTCGGCCTCGCGCAATTGCATCAGCTGCGCGGCCGCGTCGGGCGCGGGTCGCGCGAGTCGTTCTGCATGCTCGTTTACAAAGCGCCACTTGGAGAGACGGCCGGGCAACGTCTCAAAATGATGGAAGAGACCGAAGACGGCTTCAAGATCGCCGAAAAGGATCTGGAATTGCGCGGCGGCGGCGAAATTCTCGGCGCTCGACAGAGCGGCGCACCGGGCTTTCGCGTCGCCGAGGTGCCGGGCTACGACACGCTGCTCGCCGCTGCGAGCGATGATGCGGCGCTGATCCTTGGCAGCGATCCCAATCTCACCTCGCCGCGCGGACAAGCGCTGCGCACGCTGCTGTATGTTTTCGAATGCGATGAGGCCGTGCGCCTGTTTCGCGCGGCTTAAGCTTTCTTTCCGCGCCCGAACGGAAACCGCGAGTCCGGCATCGAACCCGCCCCGATGCGCCGCATTTTATCATCCACGTTCGGCATCACGATACCGCCCGACAGGATGATCTTGGCCGCTTCTTCGACGGTCATCGAGAGAAACACGACGTTCTCGCGCGGAACGAAGCAGATGAACCCCGTCGGCGGCACGATGCCTGTGGGCATGAAGACGGTGAGCAGATCGCTCGTCCCGCCCGGCGCCACATCCTTGATCTCGCCCGACGTCTCGCCGGTGACGAAGACGAGGCTCCAGATTTCCTTCGACGGGAATTCGATCATCCCGACTTTCTGGAAGCTCTGGTTCGGGCCTGTCGTCGAGATCACGCTTTCGAAAATCTGCTTCAGCGCGCCGTAGACATTCCGCACGATCGGCGTGCGCGACAGCATCAGCTCGCCCGACGAGACGAGCGTTCGCCCGAGCAGGTTGGCCGCGAGCGCTCCGATAACCGTCAAACCTATGATCGCGACGACAAGCCCAAGTCCCGGCAACGGAAACGGCAGATAGGTGTCGGGATTGAACGTCGTCGGAAGAAGCGGCTTGATCCACGCATCGACCCAGTGGATCACGCCCCACATGATCCACAGCGTGATCGTCACCGGACCGACGATGACGAGACCGGTCAGGAACGCATTTCGGAACCGCGAACCGAGCCGCCAGCCGGTCTTGCCCTCGCTGCTTGCGAGCCGCTTCAGGCCTTCGGTGAGTTGCGCTGCCTCCGCATCCCTTTGACGGCTGGAGCGGCGTTCCGGGTTTGGATCGGACGGGGGTGCGCTCATAGTCTCCTACTCGGGCCAGCCTCCCGACGGAGATCGGGCTTCCCTCAGTTTGTCACGACCAGGCAGTCTAGGCCACTACTCCGAAGCTTGTCGCAAAGGCCACGCGGCTCTTCCTGCGAAGCATAGCCGTTGATGCGCACCCGATAAAAGGTGCCCATGCTTCCGATAACCGCCTCATCGACGGTCGGGACATGGTTGGCGAGGTCAGCGCCGTGCTGCGCCACGAGTTGCTGAGCCAGCGCATCTGCCTCGGCGCGCGACCGGACAGCCGCAATGTGGATCTTGTATTTGCCCTTTGTGGCGACGCCCTGTTTCGGCGAGACGGCGGCGACTTTTTGAGATTTGCCCCCGGACTTCGCGGCGCTGCCTTCGTTGACGACCGTCGCATTGGTCCAGCTCGACGTTTCCGCGACCGCGCCGGTCGAAGCCGTCGTCACGCCGGATGGCGCCTGAGCCTCAGCCGGTGCCGCAGACGAACCGCCGAACATGTTCGAGAAAAATCCCGTCACGCCCGAGCCGAACGACCCCGATTGTGCTGGCGCAGACGCAGTCGTTTGAGACGCGGGCGCTGGGCTTGACGTCACCGAGGACGACGCGAGCGAATTGACCGGCGCGTAGGCTGCGCGAGCCCGAGCCGCATCCTGCGCTGCGCTGCTCGATGGGTCTTGCCGCGAGACCGGGCCACCGCTGGCGTCGCCTGAGCCGTTGTTTGCAGCCGCCTGTGCGATCGCCGCCGCCGACAATCCTGCCGAACCCGCGTTGGGCCCGGATGCCGGCGTTGCCGCCGGCGCCGCAGATGGTGCAGCCGGTGTTGTCGATGCTGCGATTGGCGTGCCGACGACCCGCTCGGGGCCTTTGCCCGTGTCCTGGATGCCGGCCATCTTGTAAGCCTCGGCCCGTTCGGCCGTCGCTGTGTTGCGATCGGCGGTGCTGAGACCGTTCTTCAGCCAGAGCGCGCTCGTCAGGTCCGAAATCGCCTGCCCGGGCTGCTTTTGCTTTCTGTAGGCGACGCCGCGCGTATAAAGCGCCTTCGCCATTTCCGGCGATGAAAGCCCGCCCGTGGTCAGCGCATTCGACAGCTGCTCGATCGCGGGCTGATAGCGGCCGTTCGCGAAATCCTTGAGTCCGGCATCATAGGCCTGTCGGGACGCCTTCTTTTTCTGCTCTTCGGGCGAGAGCTTCGAATCTTCGCCACCTTGCGATCCGCTTTGCGAGGCGGCGGTCTTGGCCTTCTTCGCCGACGCGATCGACGGGCTTCCGATGGCGGCGAAAGCAAACGCGCACAGGCCCGCAACGGCAGCGAACCCCGTGCCACGCACGAGCTTCCGGACTTGCGTCATGTGCGTTTCTTTCCCCATTCCGACGACTTTAGGCGCAATACCCCCTTCCCCTTATTGCAACCAGCCGAACTGGGCAATTTCAGGGCCCGGTTCTCGTGACGTTTTCCCCCGTCATTCCACTGTGACCGATTTCGCAAGGTTTCGCGGTTGATCGACGTCGGTGCCGATCTGCACTGCGGTATGATATGCAATCAGCTGAATCGGCACGGCATAAAGCAGCGGCGCGATGAACGAATCGATCTTCGGCATCTGAATGTGCGCTGCGGGCGTGCAGCCGGCCTTCTCGGGCGCGGCATCCGAAATCAGAATGATCTGTCCACCGCGTGCTGCAACCTCCTGGAGATTCGACACGGTCTTTTCGAAGAGATCGTCTTCCGGCGCGACGACGATGACCGGCACGTTTTCATCGATGAGCGCGATCGGTCCGTGCTTCAGCTCGCCCGCCGCATAGCCCTCGGCGTGGATGTAGGAAATCTCTTTGAGCTTGAGCGCGCCTTCGAGGGCGATGGGGAAGCTCGAACCGCGACCGAGATAGAGAACGTCGCGCGCCTTCGCCAACTCCTGAGCCACCGACAGATAGATTTCGTCCTGGCGCAGGATCGCCGCGATGTGCCGGGGAACCTCCGTCAACGCCGTAACCAGCGCGATCTCCTGCTCCTTGGTTATTGCACCGCGCGCCTTCGCGATCGCGATTGCGAGACAGGCCAAAACCGACAGCTGACAGGTGAAGGCCTTCGTCGATGCGACGCCGATCTCGGGTCCGGCGAGCGTTGGCAACGCCGCATCGGACTCGCGAGCGATGGTCGACGTCCGGACGTTTACGATCGATGCGATCCGCTGCTTGTTGGCTTTGCAGTAGCGAAGCGTCGCCAGCGTATCCGCCGTCTCGCCCGATTGTGAAACGAAGACGGCGAGACCGTTCTCCTGAAGCGGTGCCTCGCGGTAACGCATCTCGGATGCGACATCGATATCGACAGGCACGCGCGCATAGCGCTCGATCCAGTATTTCGCGACGAGACCGGCGTAATAGGCCGTTCCGCACGCCGAAATCGTCACGCGGCTGATCTGCGCGAGATCGAGACCGAGATCGGGGAAACGAACCTGCGCCGTCGCCATATCGAGATAATTGGCGAGCGTGTGCGAAACGACTTCCGGCTGCTCGTTGATCTCCTTCGCCATGAAGTGGCGGTAGTTGCCCTTGTCGACGAGCAGCGAGCTTGCGACCGCCTTGATGACCGGACGTTCTGTGCGGGTGCCTTGCCGGTCATAGATTTCCGCGCCCGAGCGGCGCAGCACAGCCCAGTCGCCTTCTTCGAGGTACGTGATCGCGTCGGTGAACGGTGCGAGAGCAATCGCGTCCGAGCCGAGATACATTTCGCCCGTGCCGTGCCCGATCGCGAGCGGCGAGCCTTTGCGCGCCGCGATCATCAGGTCGTCTTCACCGGCGAAAATGATGCCGAGCGCGAACGCGCCCTGCAAATGATCGAGCGCCCTGCCGACCGCCGCGACAGGATCGTTGCCCTTGTTGAGCTCGTCGGTGATCAGGTGCACGACCGCTTCCGTATCGGTGTCGGTGTCGAAGCGGTGTCCCTTGGCTTCCAGCTTGCTGCGAAGCTCGCGGAAGTTTTCGATGATGCCGTTGTGAACGACCGACACCCTGTCGGTCATGTGCGGATGTGCGTTGCGCTCCGTCGGACGGCCATGCGTCGCCCAGCGTGTGTGGCCAATGCCCGTACGCCCGGCGAGAGGCTCCTCGAGAAGCCGCTTCTCGAGATTTCTGAGCTTGCCCTCGGCGCGCCGCCGCTCGAGCCTTCCGCCTTCGACAGTCGCGATGCCTGCGGAATCATAGCCGCGATATTCGAGGCGGCGCAACGCGTCGACCAGATCACTGGCGACGGCAGACTTTCCAAGAATCCCGACGATTCCGCACATACGTTTTCCCCAAATGACTCACCCTCAGGTTGCACGATGAGAGTGTTTCAAATTATTTTCAAATCACAGAGTGTTTCGTATTAACGAATGCAGATGCCGTGCCAGCGAAAGCACGCAAGTTACCAGCATCGTTAACTAATCATATTACTTTGTCGCTTTTCTGCGCAGCATGAGCGTTCGAAATTTTTCAGCCCATCCCGGACGCTCTTCCTGATTGCTGCGTTCGAGCGCAAGCGCGCCGGGCGTGACGTCCCGGGTGATGACGCTACCTGAACCGACGTAGGCGCCCGCCCCGATCGTGACCGGAGCCACCAGCGACGAATTCGAGCCGATGAACGCGCCCTCTCCGATCTGGGTCTTGTGTTTGGCGTAGCCATCGTAATTGCAGAAGATCGTGCCGGCGCCGACGTTCGCCTTCGCGCCGATCACGCCATCGCCGAGGTAGGCGAGGTGATTGGCCTTGGCGCCGGGTCCGAGCGTCGTATTTTTCACCTCGACAAAATTGCCGATATGCGCGTCGGCCCCGATCCGGGCGCCCGGCCGGAAGCGCGAGAACGGCCCGATGCGTGCGCCCTTGCCGATCACCGCGCCTTCGAAGTGCGAGAAACCCAGAATTCGGACACCCTCTTCGATCGTGACGCCCACGCCGAAAATGACGTGCGGTTCGATGACGACATCGGGCGCAATCTGCGTGTCGAAGCTCAGCCAGACCGTTTCCGGTGCGATCATCGTGACGCCGCTCGCCATGAACTGAGCGCGCGCGCGTTTCTGCCAGATCGCCTCGGCTTCGGCGAGCTGATCGCGGGCGTTGACGCCCAGAACCTCATCCTCGCTGCATTCGACGACGCCGGCGCGCAAACCGCTGCGAACAGCGATCTCGATGGCATCGGTCAGATAGAATTCGCCTTTGGCGTTGGCATTGCCGATCTGCCCCAGCAGCTTGCCGACGTCCGGGACGCGGAACGCCATGACCCCCGAGTTGCAGAGGTCGATACGGCGTTCGGCTTCCGACGCGTCCTTTTCTTCCCGGATCGCGGACAGCGTTCCCTTGGGGCCTGTCAGAAGGCGGCCGTATCCGGTCGGATCTTTGGCTCGGAACCCCAGCACAGCGATATGGGCGCCCGCGTCGAGCGCGGCGCGCAAGCGCGCAACGGTTTCCGGGCGGATCAGCGGCGTGTCTGCGTAGAGCACGACGACGTCGCCGCTATGCCCTGCAAGAGCGGGACGCGCCGCGAGCACCGCGTCCGCCGTGCCTTGTTGCGTTGCCTGGACAAACACTTGCGCCGGCGGCGTGACGCGCCGGGCTTCCGTTGCAACGGCGTCCATCCCCGGCCCGACGACCACGGCGACGTCGCCCTGGACATCCGACACGGTCGCAAGCACGTGCGCCAACATCGACTGACCGGCGACCTTGTGCAGCACTTTCGGCTCGCTCGATTTCATGCGCGTGCCCTTGCCGGCGGCGAGAACGACAAACAACGGGGGCGATGCGCTCATGACAAACCTTGGGGCTTGGCCGCGTCCGGCCGTGGGCTTTTTTCATCCGTGCCGGGCAGGTGACTGGCCCGTCAGCGGCGCCAAGCCATAGCGCTCGAAATCCCCCCGCCGCAAGGGAGGCACACAAAATGGCGGGACACCACACGTCATGGGCACGTTGCTGCGCTGGTAAGGCCCATTTTGCTCAAATGTTTCTAGGCGATGGCTAAGGGAAGGACTTCGATGCCACCATCCACAACTTCGATGCAACACGAGCTGACCGGCCATTGCGAACACCTTCCCAGAGACCCAACGTTCTCAATGCGGCGGAATTGATTCGCCTGAGAAATCCCGCCGCGCAGCATTCGGGACCCTTTCGGAAACTAGGACACCACACCTCATGACCAAGCCCGCCATTGATAAGCCGGTCCGTAGGAACGCGATTTTGACGCCCTACGCCGCTCTCTGGTCGACCCTCGGGACACTCGGCCTGGTCTATCTCGGCGTCGCGGTTTTTCAGCCCGACTGGCTTAGCAGCCTGACGCCGCCCAGCGCCCGCCTCGAGCACAGCGCCGAGACGCAGTCCTCGCTCATGAAGCTCAGCGCTGACGTGGACAGCCTGAAGTCGTCGATGGCCAACCTGCAAATCGACGTCTCGGGCGTGAAATCGACGCTGGATACCCAGGCGCAGCAGACGCAGGCGCTGGGTTCCCAAGTGAACGCACTCGAAGACAAGATGCGCTTGGCTGAAGCCCCGCCGGCAACCGCGACGGCATCCGCTCCGCAGCAGCACACAGGGACCGACGTGATCGGCGCGGTCGACGATACGCCGGCCGGCCTCGATCTGTCCGAAAATCAGGCGCGGCCGCAGACCAAGATCATCAACGCGTCGCCCGAGAGATCACAGATTGTCACCGGCAGCGTCGACAAAGCGCCTGCGCAGGCGAAGCCGAAAGCAAGCGCCGCCAACAGCGATGAGATCAGCTTCGGTCCCGCAGTCGTGAAGCCGGTGAAAAAGCCGATCGGCATCGCGCTCGCATCGAGCGCCAGCGTCGAAGGCCTCCGTCTAAATTGGAGCCAGCTCGCGCAGCAGCATGGCGACAAGCTGAAACGGTTGAAGGCCCGCTATACGACCAACGGTGATCCGGCGAACCCGAGCTTCAATCTGATCGCAGGCCCCGTGAAGTCGAAGGCTGAGGCGGTGAAGCTCTGCAACGATCTGCAAGCGCAGGCGGTGTCCTGCTCGGTCGAAGACTTCACCGGCAACGCGCTGTAAGACGAACCAGCGCGACGCTGAGAACAAAAAACCGGCGGGCCACGTGGCACGCCGGTTTTTTTATGTCTGAATGAACCGAGACGGGCGAGCCGGTCTCAGTAGCTCGACGTGTTGAACGTATCGCACGCGTCCATGCGGCCGGATTCGAAGCCCGCCTTGAACCAGTGCACGCGCTGGGCTGCTGAGCCGTGCGTGAAGGCATCCGGAACGACGCGACCCGTCATCTTCTTCTGGATCATGTCGTCGCCGATCTGCGAGGCCGCGTTCAACGCTTCCTCGATGTCGCCCGGCTGCAGGCGTTTTTTCATCTGATCGTTGAGGTTCGCCCAGACGCCCGCCAGACAGTCAGCCTGCAATTCGGTCCGCACTTGGATCTGGTTGGCCGTGACTTCGTCGTCGGCGCGCTGCTTCAGTTCCTGCACCTTATCGAGAATGCCGAGCTGCTTTTGCACATGATGGCCGACTTCGTGCGCGATGACGTAAGCCTGTGCGAAGTCGCCGCTGACGTTGAACTTGCGCTTCAGCTCATCATAGAACGCGAGGTCGACGTAAACTTTCTGATCGAGCGGACAATAGAACGGTCCCATTGCGGCCTGACCGGCGCCGCATGCCGTTCGCGTGATGCCGGAATAGATGACAAGCAGCGGGTCAGGATATTTGCGGCCGAAGCTTTTGAACACGGAAGTCCAAACGTCTTCGGTGTCGGCGAGCACGCGGCTGATGAAGGCCTTTTCGTCGTCGTTGCCGGCCGTCTGCGTCTGCGGCGAGCCCGGCAATCCCGGAATGTTATTACCCGGTGCGCGCTGCGCCGGACGCTCTGATTGCGGCAGCTGAGGCATGTTGATCTGGCCGCCCGATCCAAACAGCACGTCGAGCGGATTGATGCCCATGAACATCATGAGCGCGCCGATGATCAGCAGCGTCGTGATGCTGAACCCGCCGCCACCGATCGGAATGCGCATTCCGCCGCCAGGAAATTGCAGGCCTCCGCCGCCTTGGCCGCGGCGATCTTCAACATTCGAACTTTCTCGGTCGTTCTCGTCGTAGCGCATGGCGGCCCTATAGTTGAGGTACGCGTTACGGGATCAAACAGCGCCGCAGAAATTGACGTGCGCTCCATAACGCCAGCCGCGCCATACTGCACGTGGAAGTAGGTAAGACAAGGGCTTCGTTTACGTGTCTGGCAGCGAAAAACCGGTTCAATCGGAGCCCATCGAGCGCGCCCGTTTTGCCGACGCCGCGCTCGGCAAAGCAAGCAGACCGGAAGTCGCCGCAAGATCCGTAATTTGGGTGCCGGACTTGAGTAAGGCGCGGACGCTGCGCGAAGCCACAACCGTGCCGTCTTGCGCATAGGCTTCGTGGTTGCGCTCGATCTCGCCGAGATCGTACCGGTAATTGACCATCAGGCCGTGCGCTTCCCTGAGGCCCCGCTCGGACGTGTCGGCGAGCCAGTTGACCCGCTCGAGCCGTGCGCCATTGCCGAGATGAAAGCGCGCCACGGGATCAACGGGCCGCTCGTCCGCCGAGCGCACGGCGAGAAAATACTGCGCCGCGAGCGACAGCAGCACCGGCTTCAGCTCCTCGCTTCCCGGCGCGCCTTTGGCAACGTCATCGACCCAGCGCGGATCGTTGAGCCGCGCCAGAGTTGCGCGCTCCTCCGGATCGAGCCCCGTTTCGCCGTCGATCGCAAGCACGCGGTCGAGCCAGCGCGCGAAGCTCGGCACCGGAGACAATGTCACAAATGTCTTGAGGCTCGGAGTGTCACGAACGAGATCCTCGACCACCTGCTTTAGCAGAAAATTGCCGAACGAGATGCCCTTGAGACCTTCCTGGCAGTTCGAGATCGAATAGAAGACGGCCGTCGTCGGCGGCACATCGTGGTCGTCGCGGTGCGCATCGAGAACGGCTGAGATCGTTCCCGGAATTTCCCGCATCAACGCAACTTCGACGAAGATCAGCGGCTCATCGACCAGCGCCGGATGGAAGAAGGCGAAGCACCGCCGGTCTTTTGGATCGAGCCGCCGGCGCAAGTCATCCCAGCCGCGGATTTCATGCACGGCTTCGTAAGCGATGATTTTTTCCAGAATTGCCGCCGGCGTCTGCCAGTCGATGCGCCTGAGAACCAGGAAGCCGCGATTGAACCACGACGTCAGCAAGCGCTGCAGATCGCGGTCGACCGCCGCGAGCGCTTCGTCCGCTTTGAGATGCCGCAAGAGATCGGCTCTGAGCGCGACGATCTCCGCCGTCGCTCCCGGCGCGAGGTTGAGCCGCCGAAAGAACTCCATGCGCGGGCTGTAGGAAGCGCTCTGCAATCGCGCGAGGCTCTTTTCTGACGGCTGATCGAGATAGCCGCGCGCCGCGTCGGCGACCTCCGCCGCATCCGGTTGGAGCTCATCCGCGAGGAACCGGTAGAACTGCAGACGCTCGTCAGTGGACGCCTTCTTGAGTTGTAGCAGAAGCTGTCGCGCGATCGCGACGCCCGACGCTTCGCCGCGCCCCGACATCAGCGCCCGCGCCAGAACCTCGATCGAGTCTCCGCCGACGGTTCCGAACAGCGCCTTCGGCAACAACGCCCGGCCCTGCTCGGCAATCGAATTCATCAGCTCCTGGAAAAACGAGACGTTCACGCGTTCACCCATTGCAGCCGGAACCCCGCATTAACTTTTGCTTAACCGTATAGGCCGAGCATTGTTCGCCTACTTGTATAGGGCATATGCGACATGAGCGATCGCCTTTCCAGCGGCCGGCCGGCATCGAGCCTCGACGCCGCCAACAACGACACCGGACGCGTGGCATTTTGCGGACCCTACGTGCTCTCCGCGATTACCGGCTTCGGCATTTCCAAGATCGAGGACGTGATCCGCGAGGGGCGCGAGCTGCCGCCGCATCGCAAGCCCGTCGTCAAGGGAACGTATGCCGACGAGGTGGAATCCGCCCTCGCCCATTTCGGCTACCGCATGGTGCTGAAGGAAACGCACCTTCACCGCGCCCGCAAGGAACGTCCGACGCTCTGGACCTGGATGCAGAAACCGCGCAACGCGTGGGCCTATTACATTCTCGCAATCCATAAGGGCAAGGAAGGCCATTGGATTCTCGTGAAGGGCGTCAAGATGTGCGACACCTTCACCGAAGGCAAATGGACGTTCGTCGTCGACGGGCCGCACCGCGGCTGCCGCATCATGGAGATCTTCGAGGTCAAAAAGGCGCACGACGCCTAGACGCCTCCGACGCTCCCTCCGCGACGCGGATGAACGTCTCGTGAACCCGCGCGTCAGCCCTCGTTCAACCGCCATGCGCTAGGTCTCTCCACGATGGGAGGCGAAACGCGCAATGCGAGGAGAGGTGCATGGCTGAATTCTTTCGTTCTGGAGCTTTGATGCTGATGGCCGCCGTCGTGGTCGCCGCAGGATGCGCCGTCGTTTTCTACGGCTGAAGCTGCGCCCGTGCTGAGACCGCCGCGCGATCCGATCTTGTCGGATGGGGAGAGTTACGCCACTTAAGGGGTCCTGAACGGTCCCTTTATCCTTGCGAAATGCGCGGCGCGATTTGACTGACCTCACCTACTCCGATCTCATCAGAGACGCGCAGACGCGGCTCGGCAACTATCTGACGCCGTGCGTCCGCCTCGGCGTCACCGGGCTGTCGCGCGCCGGCAAGACCGTTTTCATCACGGCGCTCGTGCGCAACCTCGTGTCGGGCGGACGCCTGCCGTTCTTTTCAGCCGATGCGGAACACAGGATCGTGCGCGCCTACCTCGAACCGCAGCCTGACGACAGCGTCCCGCGTTTCGACTACGAGGCGCATCTCCGTGATTTGCTTTCCGTGCCGCCGTCCTGGCCTGACAGCACGCGCCGCATTTCGGAACTGAGAGTTACGATCGAATACCAGTCGACGTCGCTGCTGAAGCGCTTTGTCGGCCTCTCGAAACTGCACGTCGATATCGTCGACTATCCGGGCGAGTGGCTGATCGACCTGCCGCTGCTCGATCAGGACTACCGAAGCTTCTCGGCGGAAGCGCTGGCGCTCGCCGCCGCGCCGGAACGTGCCGAAATCGCTAAGCCCTTTCTGTCCTTCCTTGCCGGAACCGATCCTGCCGGGATCGAGGACGAACAGATCGCGATGACCGGCGCCAAGCTGTTCACCGACTATCTCCGCCGCATGCGTGAGAGCGGCGCGCAATCGACGCTCGCGCCAGGGCGCTTTCTTCTTCCCGGCGATCTCGAAGGCTCGCCGCTGCTGACGTTCTTTCCGATGCCGCTCGCATCCGGCGAACGCCCGCCGCGCTCGTCGCTCGCCGCGATGATGATGCGCCGTTTCGAAAGCTACAAATCGACCGTCGTCAAACCGTTCTTCAACGACCACTTCGCACGCCTCGACCGGCAGATCGTGCTCGTCGACGTGCTCGGCGCCTTGAACCGCGGAGCGGCAGCGGTCGGCGATCTCGAACGCGCGATGACCGCGATCCTCAAGGCTTTTCGCCCCGGCGCCAATTCGTGGCTGTCGCTGCTGATCGGACGCAAGATCGACCGCATTCTGTTTGCCGCGACCAAGGCCGATCACTTGCCCGCGTCGAGCCACGATCGCCTGGAAGCCATTCTGAAGCTCATCGTCGACGAGGCGATCTCGCGCGCCGAGACCGAAGGCGCAGGCGTCAGTGCGATCGCTCTCGCAGCCCTGCGCGCCACGCGAGAGACGACCGCGAAACAGGGTGGCGAAATCCTCCCCTGCCTGCGCGGCACGCCGATCCAGGGCGAAACGATCGGCGGCGTGACGTTCGATGGCGCAACCGAAGCCGCGATTTTTCCGGGCGACCTGCCGATCGACGCCGCAGCCGCGTTGAGCGCCGCGCGCAGCGCCAAGACGGCGTCGCTCGAGCTTGTCCGTTTCGCGCCGCCGAAGCTCATCGATACGCTGCCCGACGGAAAGCCGGCTGCATTTCCGCACATCAGATTGGATCGCGCGCTCGATTTCCTTGTATCGGATTATCTCGCATGACGTTCGAGAACGATGTCCCGCCGCCGCGCAAGCCGCGCGTCTTCAAGCCCGACGACGTTGCCGCCGAGACGCAAGCCGACGACATCGCGCGCGAAGGCGGCGCGGTAACGGCACGGCGCGCGGCGCGCGTTCCAACCCGTCACCTGACGGTAACCGACATCAATCGCGGCTTCCGTTTCGGCAGCATCATTTTCTCAGCGGTTGCCGCGTTGGCCTCCCTGGCGGCGGGGCTTTGGTTCGTCCGCTTCGTCTCAGTTGCGCTCGAACGCCAGGATTGGGTGGGATGGCTGGCGTTCGCGCTGATGTCGATCATCGTCATCGCCCTGCTCGGCATCGTGCTCCGGGAATTGATCGGCTTCCGCAGGCTCGCCCGCCTCTCCAAGCTCAGAGCGCTCGTCAAAGCCGCCGTTGCAAAGCCTGAGCGCGCCAGCGAACACGCGGCGGTCAATGCGTTGCTCTCGCATTATCGCGGGCGCGCCGACCTCGCTTGGGGTCTCGCTCGCGTGCGCGATCATCTGGGCGACGTTCTGGAGCCGACTGAGCTGCTGCGCCTTGCCGACCGCGAGCTGCTGCATCCGATCGACGGAGAAGCCCGTCGCGTCATCCTCAAGTCCGGCAAGCGCGTTGCGACAGTCTCGGCGCTGTCGCCGATCATGTGGATTGCGATGGCGTTCGTGCTCGTCGAGAACGTCCGGATGTTTCGCGCGATCGCCGGGTTGTATGGCGGCCGGCCCGGCGTGCTTGGTGCTTTGCGCCTCGCGCGTCTCGTCGTCGGTCACGTGATCGCGACCGGCGGCATCGCGATGACGGATGATCTGCTGGGGCAGTTCGTGGGACAGGACGTCCTTCGCAGACTGTCCCGTCGCCTCGGCGAAGGCGCATTCAACGGAGCCTTGACCGCGCGGCTCGGAGTCGTCGCCGTCGAGGTCACGCGTCCGCTGCCCTATCTCGACGCGGAACCCTTGCGCGTGCGCGAAATCTTCAGCGAGCTGATACGCTCGCTCAGAGGTTCGGAAAAAACCGACAAGCCGCAATAAAAAACGGCGCTCTTACGCTGCCGCTGCTTCTGGCTCGGCATTCAACCCGCCCGGTGTCGCGGCGCGTCGCGCCCACGTATTCGAGCAGTGTCCGGCATCGATCAAAACCGATGGCGGCGACAGATCGACGTTGGTTGCAAGCGCCCAGCGTTCGAGCGGACCGGCGCGCAGCGACGTGATCCAGCTCACCGGCCCCGCGAGTACAAGGCCGAGAATGACTGGCGCCATCCACATGAGAAGGCCCGGCGAAACCGTCCACGCGATGCCGCCCGCGATCAGGCCGATCAACGTGTGCCAGCGCGCAAACCACATCGCGTCATCGAACGACAGCGCGCCGTCATTGCGGTTCTGCGGCTTCCATCCGGAATCGAGGCCTGCCAGAATTTCGGCTGAGGCGACTGTCTGCGTCACCATGAAGATCGGCGCGATCAGCATCGAGTAGATCGTCTCGACGAAGACGCCGACCGTTACGCGCACCGCTCCCAGAAGATCATGCCGGGCACGCGCTTCCTTCCACGCGAGGAAGAGCCCGAGAAACTTCGGCAGAAGGACGACGACCAGCGTCGCCAGGAAAAGCCTGAGAGCCGCGCCGGGATCGATGATCGGCCAGATCGGAAAGAGCGTCTTGGCGTCACGGAAATAGCTCGGGATCATCTGCTGGCCTTGCAGGGCCAGGATGATGCCGACGACGAGCGACAGAGCCCAGACCGCCGAGATGAGATACGATGCAGCGCCCATTCCGAGATGCAGGCGCCCCATCGGCGTCAGGCCGCTTTGCGATACGATGGCGAGATGCTGAAGGTTTCCCTGCGCCCAGCGGCGGTCGCGGGCGACGATGTCGACGATGTTGGGCGGCATGCCCTCGTACGACCCCTCGAGCGACGGCATCATGTGCACGCCGTAACCGGCGCGTTGCAGCAGAACCGCTTCGACGAAGTCGTGGCTCATGATGTGGCCGCCGAACGGCTTCCGGCCCGGCAGGTCAGGAAGTCCTGCAGCCGACGCGAACGCGGCCGTCCGGATGATGGCGTTGTGGCCCCAGTAGTTGCCCTGGTCCCGATGCCAGAAGGCAAGACCAGACGACACTGCGGGACCGTAGGTGTTGCAAGCGAACTGCTGCAAACGCTGGAGCAGCGTTTCGCCGCCGACGATCCGTGGCACGGTTTGGATGAGCCCGGCCTTCGGATCGGCTTCCATCGCAAGCGCCAGCGAGACCAGCGTGCGCCCGTCCATGACGCTGTCGCCATCCAGAATGATGAAGGACTCGTAGCCACCGCCGAAGCGGCTGACCCAGTCGGCGATGTTGCCGGCCTTGCGGGCGGTATTCTGCATGCGCCGGCGGTAGTAGACGGAAACGAACGGCGCGATTTCCTGCGTCAGCGCGCGATAGACGTCGGCTTCCCGTCCGCCGTCATCGTCGCCCCGCGTGTCGGAGAGAATGAAAACATCGAAGTTGCGGGCGCGGCCCAGGCCGTCGAGTTCGCGCGCCATCGCTTCGATCGCACCGGCGATCCGCGTTGGCTCTTCGTGGTAGACGGGAAAGAGCAGCGCGATACGCGATGACAAAGGTTCGGTCGGTTGCGGAGGCGTAATCGTGTCGGCGCGCTCGCCGGCGAACAGCGGCAGAAAGCCGAGCGCCGCGCTCAGGCTGCCAATCGCGATCCAACCGAACGCAATCGTCGACAGGATGAGAAAGAGAAACTGCACCGGCGTGATCATGACGAACGCCAGGATGCTGAACAGCTCATGCGCGAAGGCTGCAGTCAGCGCCGCCGCGCCTGCAAAGATCGCGGTGCGAGGCACCCAATAGCCGCGCCGCCGCGGCTCGGCGATACGAGCGATCTTCGCGCTGAAATCCTGCTCCGGCATGTCGAGCGGCGCCGCCGCCGGCAAATGCCACCAGGGACCCGCGTCACGCGCCACGACGGGCTGCGCAGGGTCGAGCGGAAAATCGCCTTTGAAGTTTTCGTTTACGGCTTCGTCCATCGATAGAGCCAAGTCTCCGAGACGGCCTGATCGCCGGCCTTCAAGATGCACCGCAATTCCGCGAGCTCGGCGTCGCCGGGCGTCAGTTCAAACGTCACTCGAACACCAGAAATCTCAAGATTGCGTTGAACGGCGACGTTCGAGATCTGGCCGGCGCTGGCTGTAACGTCGGCGACTGGCAGATCCTTCGCATCCTTCACCGCAGGACCTGTCAAATCGATGACGAAAAGAAGGTTTTCCGGTTTCTTGCCGGTGCCGACGCGCGTCTTCGCGACGCGGGCGCCCGACCACGACGCCGGGATATCCCTGCCCCAGCTGAGCTTGTAGTTGAAGACGTGCGGTCCGCCGGGTGTCAGCGGCTTCCCGGGATGCCAATAGGCGACGACGTTGTCGTGGATTTCGTTCTCGACCGGAATTTCGACCAGCTCGATGTAGCCCTCGCCCCACTGTCCCTTGGGTTGCACCCAAACGCTCGGTCTCTGCTCATAGTGAGCTTCGAGATCTTCATAGCTGCGGAAGGCCCGGTCGCGCTGCCATAGCCCGAAGCCGCGCGGGTCCTTATCCATGAAGGCGCTGACTTGCAGGGTTTTGGGATTGTTGAGCGGCCGCCAGAGGCGTTCCTCGCTGCCGTTGATGATCGCAAGCCCCTCGCTGTCGTGAACCTCGGGGCGGAAATCCCGTGTCCGCCGCGGAGTCGCGTTGCCGTTGAGAAACATGCTCGTCAGAGGCGCAATCCCGACATGGGGCAGCGCGACGCGAGGATATAGCGTCGCCGACACATCCATGGTGGTCGTTTCTCCCGGCTCAATGACAAACCGATACGCGCCGGTCGTCGACGGACTGTCGAGCAACGCATAGAGCGTGACTTGAGTTGCACCGGGCTTCGGCTTTTCGAGCCAGAACGTCCTGAAGAAGGGAAACTCCTCCCCGCCGGGACGCGCCGTGTTCAGCGCCAGCCCGCGCGCCGAGGCGCCATAGCCTTCGCCACGCCCGACGGCGCGGAAATAGCTCGCGCCCTGAAATACGGCATACTCGTCGAACGTGTCCGAGCGGTTGATTGGTCCGTGAACGCGAAATCCCGAGAACCCGTACGGCGCGTCGTCGGGCCCTGGGCCTATCAGCGGACCGAAGCTGAACAGCTTGCCATTTGCGACCAGCCTCGACGCTGCTCCGTTGTCGACCACCCAGAGATCGACCGGCATGTCGTACAGCCAGCCCATGGCGAACGGCTGGATCTCGAAGTTGAGATGCTCGCCCTTCCAGATCGCCTTCTCGGAACGAAAGCGAATGTCGCGATACTGATCGTAATTGAGTTTGTTGAACGGCGGCGGCAGATCGAGCGCCGGCTTCGCGAAGGGCTGATCTGCGAGACGCTTCGCCTCGGCGTTGACGTTCGAGGTACTGAACGGCGTCGGCGGTGACGACGACTCGCCCGCCGCCTGCGCAATATTCGTAGCAAGCGCCAGTTTGGCGGCTGCGAGGGCAAAGGTTCCCATTGCAGCCTGCCCGAGAACCGACCGCCGATCGAGTAGTTTGCCTGTCATGTTCGAATTTCTGCTTGCCCGAGCGGTGAGCGACTGATGGTCTGGTGTACGCTCCCGCCAAGCGCCCACCAATTAGCAATAAGAGTTTTGCTAAATGACGATTGTGGCAGTTTTTCCACGGCGGACCATCCTGGGTGTGACTTTCTCGTCAATCGTTGCGAGCCCGTTAACGGCCGCAAAAACCTCTGCGTGCATGATCAACCGGCCAACGCAACACGCACGCATCGGCGGCGTACCGGCGGGAGTAATTCGCGACCTTGCCACCAGTCTGCAGCAGGACATCTGATCTCGCCAGTGAAGCCTTTTTACTCCGGAGAATGATAAGTTTTCGCTTCGATAAGCTGAATTCGGTTTCCTGATAAGCCTTTACCTCCCGGCGCAAGCCAACGCCGCACCACGAGCAACTGCGGAATCAGGCGTCGCCGTAGCGAACCCTGGAAGCCAGACCCATCCTCACAACGGAGCGTTGATATGCTCTCGTTTGACTACTTCCGCTCGTGACTTTTGTGTCACAAACTCCCGCAATTCCACAGGTGCTTTGCCCAAAGGTGTTTCGCGGTCGAATCTAATCTGATTTAAACATCGCCCTGAGCGGTGATTCGGGGGGCAACCCGTGGAGCCGCGGAAGACGGGTTTGACGACGGGTTTAACAAAAGACCATCGAATAAGAAGAGTGTTGGGCTGAACAGTTCGTTCCGTCCGTCATTCCTCAGTCGAAGCAGACGGGAGTAGGTTCATGAGCAAGTATAGTCTGAGTGCCCTGGTGGCGGCAGGCCTGCTGGCAGGCGGGATGTCGGTCAACAGCGCATCGGCGGCCGACCTTGGGGGGAACTGCTGCGCGGACCTTGAGGAACGCATCGCAGAACTCGAAGCCACGACGGCCCGCAAGGGCAATCGCAAGGTCTCGCTGACGGTTTCCGGCTGGGTTGGCCAGCAGGTCACCTGGTGGGATGACGGCGGCCAGTCGAACGTCTACGTGACGGATCTCGGTTCGACGCTCGCCAGCCACGTGAAATTCACCGGTCAGGCGCAGATCCTGCCGGGTTGGACCGCAGGTTATGTCCTCCACCTCGAGGCGATCGGCTCCGACTCCCTGACGACGACGCAGGGCGTGCCGGATGGCCCGAATCTTCTGACGGGCAGCGCCAACGGCGTCAGCACGCTGCAGTCGTTCTGGTTCATCAAGAGCGACCAGCTGGGTAAGGTCTCGGTTGGTAAGCAGTCGCAGGCTTCGGATAACACGGCCATCCTCGTTGACGGTTCGGGCTCGCTCGTTCCGGCCAACTGGGTTCCGTTCGACTTCAACTCGTTCTTCATTAGACAGAAGAACGGCGTCTTGACCGATACGACCTGGGGCGGCGTAGGCACCTGGGGCGACGTCAACGGTGCGCCGACGAACTCGGTCCGTTACGACTCGCCGTCGTTTGGTGGCTTCTCGGTGTCGGCATCGTGGGGTGAGGACGATTTCTGGGACGTCGCCGCTCGCTATGCGGGCGAATGGGCTGACTTCAAGGTCGCGGCTGCTGCGGCTTACAGCCAGACCAACAGTTCTTCGGGCAACAGCGCCAACGTGCTGCAGCCGTTCGATACGGGCTACTTCCAGGTCGGCGCATATGTCGAGCACATGCCGACGGGCCTGTTCGCCTACGGCGCGTATGGAAACCTCAACTTCCACGACTCGTCCGCTAGCAGCAACCAGACATGGTACGGCAAGGCCGGTATCCGTCAGCGTTGGAACCCGCTTGGCCACACTGTTCTTTACGGTGAGTACGAGCACGTCGAGAACCGTAACGGTGGATCGATCTACGCTAACGGCACCACGCCGGAAGAAGTGGGCGATCCGGACAATCCGCTCTACACCTACGGCCGGGCCTCGGCTCGCCTCTGGGGTGCTGGCGTTGTCCAGGAAATCGACTCAGCCGCGATGTCTCTCTGGCTGAAGTACCGCAACATCGATGCCAGCTTCAAAAACGTTGAAATCGAGGGTGGTGACGGTGGTCTTGCGACTGACAACATCCAGGAAGTCACCTTCGGCGCTCTGATCAACTTCTAATCAGAAGCCTCTAAAAATCGAAAAAAGCGAAGGCCGCCCATCGAGGCGGCCTTTTCTTTTGCGTCATGCACAGCTTGTCCTCATGTGATGCGTGGAAAACTCATTTTGCACGGACACACCGCAATCAATCGCTTTTAGCTTAGCGAATTCAATTATTTATGCAGTCCGGCCACAGGCGCGGACGTTGTTCCATTAGTTGCCCTCTCGCCACAACGCGGGATTCGTCACGGCGAATTTGCAAACCGTAATTGTTGCAAAGGGACGAATCACAGAGCTTCCCCCTCAAGCGGCGACGTCACTTGGCAGGTGTACCGCCGTGAACTGCGTAGTCGCGCAGTTCTAAATAACGGCGAACGCCAAGTACCGCGTCCACCACTAGAAGTGATGAAGACGGGAGAAGGTAGAATGATGAAATATAGCCTAGGCGCACTGGTCGCTGCAGGCGTTCTCGCTGGCGGATTCGCCACGAGCGCCTCTGCTGCGGACCTGGGCGGCAATTGCTGCGCGGACCTCGAAGAACGCATCGCGGAACTCGAAGCCACGACGGCGCGCAAGGGCAATCGCAAAGTCTCGCTGACGGTTTCCGGTTGGGTTGGCCAGCAGGTCACCTGGTGGGATGACGGTCACGATTCGAACGTTTACGTGACCGATCTCGGCACGACGCTCGCCAGCCACGTGATGTTCACGGGCCAGGCGCAGATCATGCCGGGCTGGACAGCCGGTTACGTGCTGCACTTGGAAGCGGTTGGCTCGGACAGCTTGACGACGAGCCAGGGTGTTCCTGACGGCAAGTCGATCCTGACGGGTACGTCGAACGGCGTTGGTACTCTGCAGTCGTTCTGGTTCATCAAGAGCGATCAGCTGGGTAAGATCTCGGTTGGTAAGCAGTCGCAGGCTTCGGACAACACGGCCATCCTCGTCGACGGTTCGGGCTCGCTCGTTCCGGCCAACTGGGTTCCGTTCGACTCCTTCAGCTTCTTCCTCCGCGCAAAAGACGGAACACCTCTGACTACAATCGCAGGCACGGGTCGTTGGGGTGACGTCAACGGTCTTCCGACGAACTCGGTCCGTTACGACTCGCCGACGTTTGCTGGCTTCTCGGTTTCGGCATCGTGGGGTGAAGACGACTTCTGGGACGTCGCCGCTCGCTATGCTGGCGAATGGAACAGCGTAAAGGTGTCGGTCGCCGCGGCTTACAGCCAGACGAATTCTTCGCTTAGCGCAACCTTCCCCTTTGGTAACACGCTGCAGGCGCCTGATACGGGCTACTTCCAGATCGGTGCCTATGCTGAGCACGTGCCGACCGGCCTCTTCCTTTACGGTGCTTACGGCCACCTCGATTACTTCTCGGATAGCTACGGCAACCGTGACTCGGAAGACACCTACTATATCAAGGGCGGTCTCCGTAAACGTTTGAACCCGCTGGGCCACACGGTGTTCTACGGCGAGTATCAGCACGGTGACAATTCTGGTCAGCTGCGTGGAGAGATTGAAGATCTCGACTTCTCCGGCACGTCTTCGGTCAGAATGTGGGGTCTGGGTGTTGTCCAAGAAATCGACGCTGCTGCAATGTCGCTCTGGCTCAAGTATCGCAATACGCAGGGCAAATTTAGCGCCGACGCAGATAGCGATGTTGGAAGCTTCTCCTCCGACAGCTTCCAGGAAGTTACCTTCGGTGCTCTGATCAACTTCTAATTCGATCAGAACCCGTGAATATCGAAGCCGCCCCTCACCGGGCGGCTTCTTTCGTTTGGGCTGCGAGGCATCGTTTGCTCACGTCCCAACATCCTCCGAAGGCCGCACTGTTCCACCGCTCCTCCATTCATCCGTCGCACCCGTGCTTATCCACGTTCGCGGCAGCCGTTCGTGCTTATCCCATTCCGCAGTCATGGCCGCGCAGGCGGCCATCCACGGCAAGCCGCTGCCCTGTCCAGCCCGAGTTCTGAGCGACATAGGTGCCGGTGACGCCAGGAGGCGGCCGGTCTAAACTCACGCCCATGTTCGAAACCTTCTTCACCGAGCTGCGCTCGGCCAAAATCCCGGTGACACTGAAGGAATACCTGACGCTGCTCGAAGCCGTCGCGGCGGGCGCGGCAGGCACGCGTGTCGAGGATTTCTATTATCTGTCGCGCGCCGCGCTGGTGAAGGACGAGCGCAACCTCGATCGCTTCGATCAGGTCTTCGGCCACGTGTTCAAAGGCCTCGAGTCGACGGCCGAAGCGATCGAAGCCGAAATCCCCGAGGAATGGCTCCGCCGCATCGCTACGCTGCATCTCTCCGACGAGGATAAGAAGCGTATCGCGGAGCTCGGCGGCTGGGACAAAATCATGGAGGAGCTGAAGAAGCGCCTCGCCGAGCAGAAGGAGCGCCACCAGGGCGGCAACAAATGGATCGGAACCGGCGGCACGTCGCCGTTCGGCGCTTACGGCTATAACCCGGCAGGCATCCGTATCGGCCAGCACGAAAGCCGCCATCGCCGCGCGATCAAGGTGTGGGATAAGCGCGAGTTCAAGGATCTCGACGGCACCGCCGAGATCGGCACACGCACGATCAAGGTCGCGCTGCGCCGCCTCCGTCAGTTCGCGCGTACGGGCGCTGCGTCCGAACTCGATCTCGACGGCACGATCCGCGGCACCGCCGAAAAAGGCTATCTCGACGTCCGCATGCGCGCCGAGCGCCACAACGCCGTAAAGCTCCTGATGTTCTTCGACATCGGCGGCTCGATGGACGACCACATCAAGGAAGTCGAAGAGCTATTCTCCGCGGCGCGCACGGAGTTCAAGCACCTCGAATATTTCTACTTCCACAACTGCCTCTACGAGAGCGTCTGGAAGGACAACGCCCGCCGCTACACAGACAAGACCCCGACCTGGCAGGTGCTGAACACCTTCCCCGCCGACTACAAAGTCATCTTCGTCGGTGATGCCTCCATGAGCCCCTATGAAATTTCGGTGCCGGGCGGCTCCGTCGAGCATATGAACGAGGAGCCCGGCGCCTTCTGGCTGACGCGCGTCACGGACATCTACAAGCACGCGGTCTGGCTGAACCCGATCGACGAGCGCCACTGGAACTGGACGCCGTCGATCAACATGGTCCGGACCCTGCTGGGCGGCCGCATGTTCCCGCTGACGCTCGAAGGTCTCGACGCCGCGACCCGCGAACTGATGCGCTGACGCACCACGCGCCGGCGAACGGGTGCTCGCCCTGAGTTAATGCGGTGAAAAGCAAGGAACGAGCTGGCCTCGGGAGGTTGACCCGCCCCCGGTCCTGCGCCATGTCATGAGGGTTCGGGGGAACGGGGATATTCCCAGATGAAGATCGCACGAATTCTGTTCGTGGGCCTGATGACGGCGAGCCTTGCCGGCTGCGGCGCCAGCTTGCCGAAATTGTCGACCGGCTCGCTCTTTGGCGCAAAGCCGGAAAACCCGATCGACCGCGACAACGACCCTGCGACGCGCACGATGGATGTGGCTGCCACGTCGGCCCGCGCCATCAAGTGCGGCTATAATTTCGATCCCGCGAAGCTGAAGAACAATTTCCTCACGACCCAGTCGGCTGCGAATCCCACCGATCTGCCGAAGCTGACGCAGATCTACGACGCATCCTTCAATACGGTCTCGAAGGCGCTCGTCAGCAAACCGGATTATTGCTCGGCGGAAAAGACGGCGCGCATCAAGCTGGCGTTGAACCGCCATCTCGCAGGCGACTTTACACCGTCGCCGCCTGAAGCCGTTGAAGACGACAGTCTGTTCGGAGGCTGGGGTAAATCCTCGTCGTCGTCATCGTCCGGCAATCAAGGCGCCAACATGCAGGACATGATGCGGTAAGCCGCGTGCGGACCGCGCTCGTGACCGCACCGAACTCCAATCCGAAAGACCGGATGCGATAGCGTGCAGCAAATTCTGTGGGCGGAAATTTTCGTCAAAGCCATTTCGGGCGCGTTGCTGTTTCTAGCCCCGCTGACGACGCTCGCATTGCTTGGCCTCGAACGTCCGAGCACCGGCTTTTGGCCAAGGTTGGTTGGAGCCATGACGCTTGGAATTGCCGCGGGCGTCTGGATCGGATTGCAATTCCCCTCCGCGCGTGGCGCGATCGGACCGGGTGGGCTGATCGCCATTAATTTCGCAACCGCTGCCGCACTCATCACCCCGCTCATCATGGGCACGGCGGCCCCCTCGCGACGCGGCAAGCTCGTCGCCGTAGCGGTCGCCATTTCCCTGTTGGCGTTGGCGTTTCTCGAAATCGCACACGTGTAAACGAACGCTTCAGTCGCGCCCCGTAACCGTCGCCTAACGATTGCCCTCTAGAAAGAATTGCCGGTCGCGCGCTTAACCTCGCTCGCGCCACGATTTCTTATGGAACAATCGAACATGCACGTCGCCGCCCGTTCGGTCGCCTCGCTGACACCGTCATCGCCGGACACGGCATCGCGAACTGTGACGCGCGACGGGATCGGCCCCCGCATCGATCTCGAACTCATCACCGAGCGAAGCGCGTTCGACGCTCTCGAGCCGGAGTGGAACGATCTGTTCGAACGCTCGGCGCGATCCATCCACGTCTTCCAATCCTTCAATTTCTGCTGGCACTGGGCCAACGGCTTCCTCGCCAAAGACGGCGCCAAAGCAGGACCTCGCCTTGCGATCCTGACCGGTCGTCAGAACGGTCGCCTCGTGATGATCTGGCCGCTCGTCTCCGAACGCGCAAACGGCATCACTGAAGTCTATTGGATGGGCGAGCCCGTCGCGCAATACGGTGACGCCTTGATCGACGCCGGCAGCGTCTCGTCCGAAATCCTGCGCGCCGGTCTGGAGTACATCCGCAAAAATCTGTCGTCGGATGTTCTGCGCCTGAGACGTGTCCGCGCTGACGCTAACGTCGCGCGCCTGATGAGCGACATCGGCGCTCAAATCGCCGACACGCAAATCGCGCCGTATATGGACCTCTCAAGCGCGAAGGATTTCGCAGCGTTCGAAGAGCAGAGCTTCTCGACCAAGATGCGCCGCAACCGCCGGCGGCTGACGAAACGCCTGGAAGAAAAAGGCCCGCTTGAATTCCTGCGCCTGCGCGGCGGCGCCGAGGCTGGCGCGTTCGCCGCAAACGCAATCACTGCCAAAAATCGTTGGCTCAAGGATCGCGGACTTGTATCGAGCGCCTTGAACGACGAACGCACGGTTCGTTTTTTCCGTGACGTCGCCGAAAGCAAAGCCAAACCGGTCGCATGCGTCGTCTCAATTCTGAAGACGTGCGGAGACGCGGCCGCTTATGAGATTTCCTTCACCTGCAAGGGCCGTCTTGTCGTGCATGTGATGGCGTTCGAACTCGCATTCGAAAAAGCCGGCGTCGGCGTGCTGCTGCTCGAACAGAGCCTGAAACAGGGCTACGCCGAAAAGCTCGACGTCTACGACATGATGGCGCCAGGCGACGCCTACAAAATGGATTGGTGCGCTAAGTCCGAGCCGGTCATCGATTGGGTGATCCCCTCGAGCGCGAAGGGCTACCTCTACGCGCGCGTCTATCTCGAATTTCTGCGCCCGCGCTTGAAGTCGGCGCTCAAGGCCGCACCAAAACCTCTGCGCCGTTTGATGCGGCAGGGGCTCACGGGCGCTTCGGCGCAGGGATAATCAAATTATCGTCTGAGCGACGCTCTATTTGACGCCGAGCTTCTTCTGCAGGTTCGACGACGACGTCGTGTACTGGAACATCAGCTTCTTATTGGGATAGACGATGTGATGCGCCGCCTGCGCCATCAGCGCCGCCTCGTGGAAACCCGACAGGATGAGCTTCAGCTTCCCGGGATACCAGTTGATATCGCCAATGGCGAAGATGCCCGGCTCACTCGTCTCGAAGCGTTCTGTATCGACGTTGATGAGGTTCTCATGAAGATTGAGACCCCAGTCCGCGACCGGACCGAGCTTCATCGTCAGTCCGAAGAAGGGCAGCATGGCGGTGCATGGAACGCTTTCGACGCCGCTCGCAGTCTTGATCTGAACGCTTGAAAGTTCGCCGCCTGCGCCTTCGAGCGTCGTCACCTGCCCGATCAACAGACGGATATTGCCGTCCGCGACCAGCTTGCGCATCTTGTCGACGGAATGCGGAGCGCCGCGAAATTCATCGCGGCGATGCACCAGCGTCAGGCTCTTGGCGACGGGCGCAAGGTTCAGCGTCCAGTCGAGCGCGCTGTCGCCGCCGCCGACAATGACGACGTCCTTGCCGCGCATCTGCTCCATTTTGCGCACCGAATAGAAGACCGATTTTCCTTCGTAGTCTTCGATCCCTGCAAGCGGTGGACGCTTCGGCGTGAACGAACCGCCGCCCGCGGCGATCACCACGACCTTGGTCAGGAATTCGCTTCCTGCATCCGTCGTCAGACGAAAGCGACCGTCCGCCTCGCGTTTGAGCGTGTTGATCTGTTCGCTGAAATGAAATGTCGCCCCGAACGGCTTGATCTGCTCCATCAGCCGGTCGGTCAGCTCCTGCCCCGTGACGGTCGGCAGCGCCGGAACGTCGTAGATCGGTTTTTCAGGATAAAGCTCGGCGCACTGTCCGCCCGGCCGATCGAGAATGTCGACCACGTGCGCCTTGATATCGAGAAGCCCGAGTTCGAAGATCGCGAACAGGCCGCAAGGTCCGGCGCCGATGACGACGGCATCGGTCTCGATGATCTCGGCTGTCGTCGTTGCCTCTTGCGCCGGCGCGGTCACGGTCATTCCAATGCCCAATGCGTAAGTGTTGTCAGAACTGCTTCTCAGGGACGCGAACGATCAGCCCGTCCAGCGCGTCGCTGATTTTGATCTGGCAGGACAGCCGGCTCTCCTCGCGCACGTCGAAGGCGAAATCGAGCATGTCCTCTTCCATTTCCGACGGCTTGCCGGCTTTCTCACGCCAGGCTTGGTCGACATAGACATGGCAGGTTGCACAGGCGCATGCCCCGCCGCATTCCGCCTCGATACCGGCGATGTCGTTCAGCTTGGCGGCTTCCATGACGGTCAGTCCGTTTTCCGCCTCCACCGTCTGGCCTTCGCCGTCAGGCTGGATGAACGTGATCTTCGTCATGGGTCCGTGCGCGTCCTGTCGCTATTTCGCAATCCCTAAGGTGGGCTTGCATGTCGCTGCTGATTTGGAAGTTACGATAGCGCGCACACTTAGAGGCACCGTTGCGGCATTTCAAGCCAAACGCTCGGCCATGCGTGCTTTTGGGGCGGCAGAGGGAGAGGCTAAAGAACCGGCCGATCAGGCGATTTGGTAGGTGTCACGAATAAACGCGCCGGCTTCGGCCGCGCCGCTCTCGATGCTGAGAATAGCGTCCGCGCAGGCCTCGGATTCTGCAGCAAAATCCAGCCTTTCAGCCGCCTGGGCGATGTCGCCGAGCCGGAACGCCCCGACCGCCCGGCAGGAGCCCTTGAGCGTATGGGCGGCCACTTTCCAGTCTTTCTGGCTGGTTGCGGAGCGCAGCGTGGCGATCGTCTCAGGCAGCTGTCCCAGGAACAGGGAGAGGATTTCCTTCTCGAGCGCCTGATCGCCGAAGGTATAACGGCGAAGGTGCTGGAAATCGACCGGATCGGACAGTTTTGCATCGGCCTCGACGAACGCCGGAACGGCTTCCGGCCCGATTGTCGAGCTTGGCGCTCTATGCATTCCATCTCCCCAGATCGCGACTTCTTCCCCGTGCGGCGAGGGCTCGCCTCTCGTAATTGTGGCAAATGCGGAATAACTCTGGGTAAAGTTGAAGTGTCTATTTCGAAGTGTCCCGGTAGGGATTACTTAGGAAAGCTTGTTCATCCGCTTCACGTGGTCGGCTGCATCGTTACGTTTTGGGTTTCGCCGTAATCCAGCCGCAAACGTCGCTGTAGGCTGCTAAGTGCCAGTGATGCATAGGCATTTCTTATCAAGGGATATGTCTTTGTGTTTTGCGGACGCCTATAAAGTCCGATAGTGTGCAAAGAGAGTTTCCGGCTGCCCCGGGCGCACGGGGTATCGTTAGCGGTTGCCGGATCGAGTGGGGGGCGTTGCGCAATGTCGCAAGATCAAATTGCGAAGCTGATGGCTATCGCCGGGAGGGCGCCTGCAACGGCGACGCCGGTCGAGCCAACGCTTGGCCAGCCAGCAGCAACCGACGAACCATCAACATCTCCGGCTTCCGTACCGATGCCCGCGCTGGCGCTACCCCCACCTCTGTTGGGCGCACCCTCGCCGTCCGATCAGCCGAAGCCTGAAAAGCCTGCGCCGATGGCGGAAGAGCCACCGGCCCGGCGCGTCGCGCGCCGCCGACCCGCAGGCCCGGTTCGCGGCAAGATCGCCGCCAATGACGATGTGCCGAGCATCGGCGGTCTGATCTACGCGCTCGAGCAGAAACCCTCGAGCAAGGTTTTTCGCCTCGCCACCATCGGCAGCATCGTCTGGGCCATCGGCGGGCTGGCGATCGGCGCCTTGACGCTCGCACCGCAGTGGCAGGAAGGCGCCTCGATCGCGACGCTCCTGGCGCAGCCGACGACGTTCTATACGGCGACGGCAATCATCGCCCCGATCGGCATCATCTGGCTGCTCGCGTTGCTGAGCTGGCACGTCGCCTCGCTGGCGCTCAAATCCTCGACGATGAGCGAAGTCGCGATCCGCCTCGCCGAGCCCGACCGCACCGCCGAACAATCGATCGCTAGCCTCGGCCAGGCCGTGCGCCGCCAGGTCTCCTTCATGAACGACGCCGTCTCGCGCGCCCTCGGCCGCGCGGGCGAACTCGAGGCGCTCGTTCACAACCAGATCGCCGAACTCGAACGCTCTTACGAGCAGAACGAGCAACGCATCCGCGACCTGATCAAGGAGCTGAGCGGCGAACGTCACGCTCTCGTCGATACCTCGACCAGTGTCACCGATACGCTGAGGACGCTCGGCACCGAAATCCCGATGCTGATCGAAAAGCTTTCGACGCAGCAGGTGACCCTCTCGCAGATCATCTCCGGCGCCGGCGAAAACCTCGCCAATCTCGAAGGCTCGCTCGCGACCGCAACCGGCCGCTTCGAGGGCACGGTTGGCGCGCGGACACAGCAGCTTCAGACCGTTCTCGAAGACTACACCGCAGCCTTTGCAACCGCGCTCGGCGCGCGCACCGAGCAGATGCGTCTGACGTTCGACGGTTACATGCAGACCCTCGATACGACGCTCGGCAATCGCACCGAGAACCTGCAGACGGTATTCGAGGAATATGCGCGCGCTCTCGACACGACGCTCTCGAACCGGGCTCAAGCGCTCGATATCCAGCTGGTCGAACGCACGCGCTCGCTCGACGAAGCCTTCTCGAAGCGCCTCGAGCTGTTCGACGATCAGATCATGCGCTCGACGACGGCCATCGACACTGCCGTCAGCGAAAAGGCGTCGCTGCTGACCAACGCGCTCGAGCTTCACGCGCATTCGTTCCGCGAGACGATTTCGCGCCAGGCCGCCGACCTCGACGACTCGGTGATGAACGGTATCAGCGCCGTCCGCCGCACCAGCGAGAACATCACCCGCCAAACGATGAAGGCCATCGACGGCCTCGCCAAGCAGTCGGGCGCACTCCAGAACGTCGCCGAGAACCTGTTTTCGCAAATTCATGGCGTGACCGATCGCTTCGAAAGCCACGGCGAGCAGATCCTGAAAGCCGCGAACGTCCTCGACACCGCCAATCTCCGCATCGAGTCGACGCTGCAGTCGCGCCACGCTGAACTCAGCAGCACGCTCGATCGCTTCTCCGGCAAGGCCGACGAGTTCGGCCGTACGCTCGCCGGATACTCGACCGATCTCGAAGGCTCGCTGTCGAACATCGAACTCCGCGCCCGAGCCATCGCCGACGAGCTTCGCGACGGCGCCGAAAGCAAGTCGCGCGTGCTGATGGCCGAACTCGACCGCGTCAAGAACGAGACCGAAGCCCATAGCGATCGCGCCATCGCCGATCTGCGCACGCGCTTCCAGAGCGTGTCGGGCGACCTGTCGCGCGAATTCGAGGAGCTTTCCTCGCGGCTGGCGTCCGCCTCCGACGAAACGCGTGAACGTGCCGCCGAGGCCGCCGCGACGCTCGCCCGCGAGCAAGCGCGCATTCGGGAGGAAGCCGCGCGTCTTCCCGCTTCGACCCGCGAGACGGCGGAATCGATGCGTCGCGCTCTGCAGGATCAGCTGCGCGCCATCGAGCAACTCAATCAGATTTCGCAGCGCGCCAACGCGCCCCGCGATGTCGTCCGGCCGGAGCTGCCGTCCGGCGCGCGCTCGCCGGTATCACTGACCTCGGCGCTGAGCCAGCAGGGATCAGGCGCAGGCCGGGGCAAACCGTCAGGATCTCCGGACGGACGCGAATCCTGGTCGCTCGGCGATTTGCTGGCGCGCGCCTCGCATGAGGACGAAGCCCAGAGCGCCCACGCGCACGCCCATGCTCAGGCACCGAGCGCACCGCCGCCGCCGACTGCCTCGCCTGCTCGCCTCGACATCGCGACGATCGCGAGAGCACTCGATCCGTCGACCGCCTCGGCCATCTGGGGCCGCATCCGCGCCGGACAGCGCAACGTCCTCGTGCGCAGCATCTACGCGCCGGAAGCGCGCGCTCTCTTCGACCAGATTACCAACCGCATCCGCGTCGACCGCGATCTCGAACAGTCGATTTTCCGCTACCTGACCGACTTCGAGCGCATCATCAAGGATGCCGAAGCCCGCGACCCGAGCGGACGCGCCGCGCAGAACCATCTCGTGTCGGATACCGGCCGCGTTTATCTGTTCCTAGCCCATGCCGCAGGGCGCATCCGCTGATCGCGCCGAAGCGCGATTGCTGCGGACCTGCGTCTCAACTCCGCAACCTCGGCTGTCACTGATGTCCTCGCTCGCCATTGAAGTCCGAAGCGAAGTCTGGCCGCTGAAGGAAGCCTTCACGATCTCGCGCGGCGCAAAAACATCCGCTCACGTCGTCGTCGCGACCGTTCGCGACGGCCAAGTCTCGGGCCGCGGCGAAGCCGTGCCCTACGCGCGCTACGGCGAGACGGTGGAAAGCGTGCTCGCGCAAATCAACGACGCGGCATCGAGCATCAAGGCTCACGCTGACCTCGCTCGAATTTTGAAACCCGGCGCGGCGCTCAACGCTCTCGATTGCGCGTTCTGGGATCTCGAAGCGAAACGCACAGGCCGCACCGTCGCAGCGCTCGCAGACTTGCCCGAGCCCGAAGCGGTCGACACGGCCTACACGATCAGCCTCGACACGCCGGAGACGATGGCGGCGAAGGCCGTGGCAGCTCTGAGCCTCCCGATCTTGAAACTGAAGCTCGGCGGTGCGGGCGATGCCGATCGCATGCGCGCGGTGCGCACGGCAAGACTCGACGCGCGGCTGCTGGTCGATGCCAATGAAGCCTGGTCTCCGGAATTGCTGCCGGGCCTGCTCGCGGTCGCCGCCGAATGCAACGTCGAGGTCATCGAGCAGCCGCTGCCCGCCGGTGCGGACGAAGCACTCGCCTCGGTCACGCACCTCGTCCCGATCTGCGCCGATGAAAGCGTGCACACGGCCGCCGATCTGGCGCGCCTCAACGGCCTCTATGACGCGGTCAATATCAAGCTCGACAAGGCCGGTGGCCTCACCGGCGCGATCGCGTTGGAGAAGGCCGCCCAGGAACTCGGCTTGAAGGTGATGATCGGATCGATGGTCGCGACCTCCCTCGCCGTCGCGCCTGCGATGCTGCTCGCACGCAACGCCGATTGGGTCGATCTCGACGGCCCGCTGCTTCTGGCGCGCGATCGCGATACGCCAATTCACATCGAGAACGGACGCATTGCGCCGCCCGATCGGGCGCTCTGGGGCTGACGCTTACGACGCCTCGCGCACGATCAGCACACCGCCATTCCACGTTTGCATCAGCCGCACAGCTGCACCGAGAGACACCGCCGCGATCACCGCCATCGCGACATAGGAAAGCGGACCGGCCTCGGCGTAGAAATATCCCGCGATCAGCGTTGCGATCCCCATCGCGACTCCCGCGGATACCGTCGCATAAAGAGCCTGCGCACTCGCGGCTCTGTCGCGTGGAACGGCGTCGTGAATGAAGTGCATCGCGCCGATATGCGACGCGCCGTAGGTCACACCGTGCAGGAGTTGCAGCGGCACGAGGATCGCGAGCGACGGATCGCTGGCCAGCGTCAGCCACCGCACAATGGATGCGAGCCCAGCAATCGCGATCAGCCGGGCGGCGCCGAATTTCGCCGCGACGCGCCCCGAAAACGTGAAAAGCAAAACTTCCGCGAAAACGCCGATCGCCCAGAGCGTTCCACACCACGCAGCCGATAGCCCCTGCTTCTGCCAGATGATCGTGCCGAACGTGAAGAAGGTCGCGTGCGCAGCCTGCGCGAGGCCCGCCGCAATCAGAAACAGCCGGAACTCGCGTCGCGCCAGAAGTTCGCGCGGCTCCGCGATTTTCCAGAACGGTTGCGCAGCGTTGGCGGATGGGCCCGGCGCGCCGCCGACGCTCGGCACCTGATACGCCGCGATCAACGTCAGTGCGCAGCCGAACGCAATCAGCCAGATCCCTGCCCCGCCTCCGAACTCGGTAATCGCGACGCCTCCGGCGAAACTCGCCGCGACGAAGCTCAGCGATCCCCAGAGCCTGAGCCGTCCATAATCGAGTCCGCGCGCACGCGCCCCCTGCACCGCGATCGTGTCGATCAACGGCATGATCGTCGAATTGCTGACCATCAGAAGGACCGCGAAAATCAGGATCGCCCAGTATGACGGTGCGATTGCCAGCACGAGCACGAATGCCAGCGCCGCCCATGCGAGCGCAATCAGATGACGGCGACGCACACCGCTGCGATCGGCGATAACCGCCACGGCCGGCGTGATAAGCACGCGCACGAACAGCGGAGCAGCAATGACCGCGCTGATCTCGCCCGCTGTCAGCCCCTTCCAATCGAGCCAGACCGGCATGAACGGCACGTACATGCCGTAGACGACGAACAGCGCGCCGTAGAAAAGCGCGACGGGCAGTGCGAAGGCGCCGGCTTTATCTTCGATGACGGACACAACGGATCCCCGAAATACTCAGACGCGATTCAACCATAGAGCGGCGATGCGAAATTACGACGGCGTCTTGTGCGCCGCCGCTTATCCCTAGGAACGGGGGAGGCACAGTCTGCTCATGGCACGAGAATCGCTTATGCGTTGAGTGTTTTTTGCGGAGCACAAAACGACGATGCAGTCTTTGTCTCTACCGGTCGCCGAGGATGCGGAAACCGAATATCGCGCGATCGAAGCGACGCTTCTCGAAACCGCGCGCGGCCGCTGGTTTCTCGCCGAGCATGGCCGCCGCGCCCGGCGTCTCGACAGCAATCTTCTCGAAGATGCGATCACGCGCCTGCAGAACTCGTTGCGCGAACCGCCCGCGCTTCTGGGACAGCTCAAAGCCGAAATCGAAACCGTCAAGGCTGACCTCGCCGAGACGCGCGCCAGGCTGATGGCCCGGCCGACCGTCGATGAAAGCATTCTGCCGACCCACGCCATCCTCAAGGCCGCGGAAGATATTCACGACATCGCGTGGTCGCTGCAGGCCAATCCGTTCGATCCGAAAGGATGCGAGGAAATCGCCCGCAACGCTGGCAAGCTTTACGCGATGAGCCAGTCGCAGGCGGCGCAATCGCACCGCGCCGTCGCCGCCTCCAATGCGTTGGATACCGCCGCGACGAAGCTCGAGGGCGTCCTCGAAAGCGTGCTCCATGAGCTGAAGGTTGATGACGGCGCGTAAGCGTTAGACACCTGCACATAAAAAAAAACCGGGCGTGATGCCCGGTTTTTTATTGTCATCATATGACGAACGCGCGCCTACCACCGCGTCCGCATACCGACCGAAAACAGGTCGACGGAAGCTTCGACGTTGCCGGTAAATGGCCCGACGTTCGCAGGGCTCGCGGTATAAAGATTGATGCCGCCATCCTGGATGAAGATGTGCGAGTACGCAGCATCGAGCGTGATGGAGTCGCTCCATTGATAGCTGGCACCGATGCTCAGCCAAACGCGGTTGTTGTCCGGGATCTGAACCAGACGCTTCGATGCATCGTTAATGGGCGAAATCTCGTAGGCAACACCGCTGCGCAGCGTGAGCCTTGACGAATAATCGTACTCGCCGCCCACGGAGAAGAACCAGCCGTCATTCCAGTTCGCGGCAACGGAAGGCCCCGGCCCAAAAGGCGTCGAAAGCGACAGATCCTTGAAGCGGCTCCAGTTCGACCACTGGGCAGTGCCAAGCAGCCGCGTGGTGGGCGTCACGACCTGCCGCAAGCTCAGCGTCACGATATCCGGTAGGTTGACCGTCCCGATGGCGGGCAGAGTGCCGGTGCCGAGCGAATGGAACTTGCCATCGAGATCGTGCGTCATCTGCGACCGATAGCCGAGACCGATCGTCGTTCCTTCGGTTGGCTGGAGCGTAATGCCGGCGGTCCCGCCGAATGCCCAGTCGGTCCCGCCGAACTGTGCGATGGTATCTGGGGAATCGCGGAATTGCAGTTTGCCTTGCGCCCATTCGATCTGCACACCGGCGCCGACAGTGATGCCGGGCGCGATGCGGTAGGCGACCGTCGGGTTGGCGTTGACCGTCAGCAGCTTGGTGGTCACGCCCAGGTATGAGCCGGGGTAGAGTGTATCCTCAGGCTTCGTTGCCAAACCGAAGGGCGAGGTGATCGCCATGCCGACCCAGAGATCGCGCCCGACCTGATACGCGCCGTAGCTTGAACTGGTGGTCGCATCGATGCCGATGTTGCCGCTGCTTCCCGTCCCGAGACCGGGCGATCCGGTGATGTCGATATTTCCGTAGGGCAGAACGAGCGTGTAGGACGATTCCGTATTGAGCCCAGGGAATTGTGCCGTCGCCGCCGAGTTCCAGAACATCGAACCAAGGCTGCCGCCTGCGGCCGAGCCGGCTGAAGCCGAGCCCATGAACACGGTCGACTGCTCGTGAATATCGAAACCGCCGGCGGATGCGGCCGAAGCCCCCAAGCCCAGCGTCAGGAGAGCAAAACCTCCTGCATAGGAAAATTTTCGGATGTCGCGCGTGATCGGCATCGTGATTGGGCCCCCTCGGACGCGCTTCAAGGCGCCCTCCGTATTCTGCCACAATACGTGAACCGCGCCACTCGCGCAGGCATCTTTCCAACAGCCGCGAATCAAACTGGCAAGATAGTTTGCCCGTGTGCCAGCAGCGCAACAAAAAACCGGCCCGCCATCGGCGGACCGGTTTTGCTAAGCTCCGTTCCAAGATTCTGGATCGAGCCTAGCGCTCCCCCCGGAGATAATTTCCGGCCACAAGTGCCGGAGCCGCGCGCAAGCTGCCAAAGTGAAGGCGGCATCGCAAGCCTTGACGACAAATCAGGAAAACGAGTCTGTCTCTACGATGCTCTGACGCCACAGCAACCGCTGCGATGCAGCAACGATTACCGGCGTAGAGTGCATCGCCGATCAATGATTGTGCCGGTGCGTTCTGAGTGCAAAGTGATGATCGACCGGGCCGTTGCCTGCACCAATGCGCTGATGTTGACCGGCATCGAGCGCCTCCCAGACGAACGACTTGGCGCGCGCAACGCACTCTTCGAGCCGGCGTCCAAGCGCGAGATTGGCGACGATCGCCGCCGACAGCGTGCAACCCGTGCCGTGCGTGTTGCGCGTTCCGATCCACGGCCGCCGCAAAACATGATGCGTCGCGCCATCGAAAAGAATGTCGACTGCTTCCGCGCTGTTCGCATGGCCGCCTTTGAGCAAAACGGCGCCGCATCCGAATTGCATCAGCTTCTCGGCGTCCCGGCGCATGTCAGCTTCCGTTTCGGCGTCCGAGCCTCCGAGCAGTTTCGCGGCCTCGGGAATGTTCGGCGTGATCAGGAACGCGCGCGGAATGAGCAACTGCCGGACGGCATCGATCGCGTCCGGCGCGAGCAGAACGTCTCCACTCGTCGCGACCATCACCGGATCGACGACCACCGGTACGGACGGGATTTCGGAAAGCAGCCTCGTCACGATCTCGACCGTTGCCGCATCGCCCAGCATGCCGGTCTTGGCGGCTGAAACAGAAAGATCCGAAGCGACAGAGCGGAACTGAGCGGCGATGAAATCTGGCGCGATCCCGAGCACGCCCGAAACGCCTGTCGTGTTCTGCGCCGTGAGTGCGGTGATGACCGACGCCCCGTAAACGCCGAACGCCGAAAAGGTTTTCAGATCAGCCTGAATGCCCGCGCCGCCCGACGGATCGGAACCCGCAATGGTAAGCGCGATCGGCGTCGCTGCGGGTGCCATTGGTGCTGTAGGCTCCGCGCTCAGGGCGTTCCTTTCTGAAGGATCTGGCCTTCGAGACCGGCCGGCGTGACGAGCGATTCAATTTTGGCGAGGCCCGGGAAGTTTTCGATCATCCACTGGCTGAACCAGTTCTGCGCGCCGAAAATGAAAAGCAGGCCCATCGCGATCAGCAGCAGACCCATGATCCTCTCCAGCGTCGTGAAGTGCTTCTTGAAGCGCTTCATGAAGCCGAGGAACGGCCGGATCGCGATGGCCGCAAGAACGAACGGCACGCCGAGACCCAGCGAGTAGGCGAACAGCAGTTTCACACCGGCCCAGAGGCTCGTCTCGCTCGCAGCCAGCGTCAGCACCGTTGCAAGCACCGGACCGATGCACGGTGTCCATCCGAACGCGAACGCGAGGCCCATGACGTAGGCGCTGATGAAACTCGCTTCTTCCGCGGCGTGCGAATAGCGCGCCTCGCTGTAGAGCAGCGGAATTCGGAACACACCGAGGAAATGCAATCCGAACAGCAGGATGATGATACCCGCGATCGTTCCGAGCTCGGCGCGATAGGACAGCATCACCTGTCCGACCGTGCTGGCTCCCGCGCCAAGAGCCACGAAGACGGTCGTGAACCCCAGAACGAAAAACATCGAAGATACGACGACCCTGCCCCACACGCGGCGGTCGACCTCATCCTCTCCCGTCAGCTGATCGAGCGTCGTGCCGCCGATATATCCGAGGTAGGGCGGGACAAGCGGCAGCACGCACGGCGACAGGAAACTTGCGAGCCCGGCAAGAGCAACGCCAATGTAGATGTGCGCATCTGCAAACATTCTATCGATCTACCTCGCCGTGCAGTTCGCTCTGCTTTGGTCAGCGCGCCAGCGCTGCGATACCTGGCAACTCTCGTCCTTCGAGCCATTCGAGGAACGCGCCACCGGCCGTGGAGACGTACGTAAACTCGTCCGTGACATTTGCGGCGTTAAGCGCCGCGACGGTGTCCCCGCCGCCCGCAACCGAAACAAGTTTGCCCGCCTTCGTCAGCGATGCAGCCGCGCGCGCAACGGCAAACGTCCCCTCGCCGAAAGGCGCAATCTCGAACGCTCCCATCGGACCATTCCAGAGCAAGGTCTTCGTTCCGGTGAGCATGTCCGTTACATGCGCGACCGATTTCGGTCCGACATCCAAAATCATCGCGTCCGCCGGCACATCGTCGATGGCAACGACCTCGCTCGCCGCGCCTTCCTTGAACTCGCGCGCGATCACGACATCGACGGGCAGGATGATCTCGCAGCCCTTCTCCTTGGCCTTCGCGAGAATTTCGCGAGCCGTTTCCGCAAACTCGGGCTCCGCAAGCGATTTGCCGACGTTGGTGCCGGCCGCCTGCAGGAATGTGTTGGCCATACCTCCGCCGATGATCAGCTTGTCGACCTTCGCGACAAGGTTCGTCAGCACCGGAATTTTCGTCGAAACCTTGGCTCCGCCGACGAGCGCCGCCGTCGGACGCTGCGGCTTTTCGAGCGCCGTGCGCAGCGCGTTGATCTCTTCCATCAGCAGCGGCCCGGCGTAGGACGGAAGATGATGCGTAATGCCCTCGGTCGAGGCGTGTGCGCGATGGGCGCACGAGAACGCGTCGCCGACGAACACATCGCCGAGCTTCGCAAGCGCGCTCGCGAATTCAGGATCGTTCTTTTCCTCGCCCTTATGAAAGCGAAGGTTCTCGAGCACGGCGATGTCGCCATTCGACAGCGATTGAACTGCCGCTTCGGCGGCCGCGCCAATGGAATCCTCGCCGAATTTCACCGGCCGCCCGAGCAGGTACTGCAGCGTCTGCGCAACGGGGCGAAGCGACAGCTCCGGATCAACGCCCTTGGGCCGTCCGAAATGCGAGATCACGATGACCTTCGCGCCGCGATCGCTCAGCGCTTTGAGGCCCGGCACGACACGTTCGAGACGCGTCGCATCGGTCACCTTGCCGTTCTTGATCGGCACGTTGAGATCGGCGCGCACGATCACACGTTTTCCCGCGACGTCGATGCCGTCCGTAGTCTTCAGCTTGTCCAGATTCATGCCTTGCACCGGTACCTTTGAGCAGCAGCGCGCGTCACGCGCCGCACCTAGTTCGCTTTTTTGGCGAGCGCCTGCGCGACGTCGGCAACGTGCGCGGCGGTGATGCCGAAATGCTGGAACAGCTTCGCAGCCGGAGCCGACGCGCCGAATCCCGGCATTCCAACGAATTTGTCCGAGGGCCTCAGCCACTCGTACCAGGATTGCGCAACGCCCGCTTCGATGGCGACGCGCGGTACATCTCCGAGCACGCTGTTGCGGTAGCTCTCAGACTGGGCGCGGAACAATTCGAACGACGGCATCGAGACCACCGCAGCCGAAACTCCGTTCTTCGCGAGCGCCGCCGCCGCCTCGATCGCAACGCCGACTTCCGATCCCGTTGCGATGAGCGTCACGTCGCGCGCGCCTTCGGACGCCTTGACGACGTAGGCGCCTTTCGCGCTCTGGTTCTCCGGCCCGTCGCTCCGCAGGTTCGGAACGGCCTGCCGCGACAACGCCAGGATCGACGGCGTCTTCTTCGCGGCGATCGCAAGCTCCCAGCACTCAGCCGTTTCGATGGCGTCTGCGGGGCGGAATACGTTGAGGTTCGGAATGGCGCGCAACGCGCTCAGGTGCTCGACCGGCTGATGCGTCGGACCATCTTCGCCGAGGCCGATGGAATCGTGCGTCATGACATAGACGACGCGCTGCTCCATCAATGCCGACAGGCGGATCGAAGGGCGGCAATAGTCGGTGAAGACGAGGAACGTGCCGCCGTAGGGAATGAAAGACCCCGACAGCGCGATGCCGTTCATCGCCGCCGCCATGCCGTGCTCGCGCACGCCGTAGTGCACGTAATTGCCCGCAAAGTTCTCGGGCGTGATCGAGACTTGAGCCTTCGTCTTGGTGAGGTTCGATCCGGTGAGATCGGCTGAGCCGCCGACGAGTTCAGGCAGCGCCGGAACCAGATGTTCCAGCGTCAATTGCGACCAGACACGCGTTGCACGCTTCGTCGCGTCGGCGGCGAATGCGGTCTTTGCAGCCGCGATCGCGGACGCAAGCGCCGTTTCGAGTTTTCGCCCGCTGATCAGCGCCTTCGCTTCGGCGTTGGCGCCCGAAAGACGCTTCGCCCAATCGGCATATGTTTTCGCGCCGCGGCTTCCAACCGCGCGCCATGCCGACAGAATGTGATCGGGCACGTCGAACGGCTGATACGGCCAGTCGAGACGCTCGCGCGTCGCCTTGATTTCTTCCCCGCCGAGCGGTTCGCCATGTGCGGAGGATTTGCCGGCCTTGTTCGGTGCGCCGTAACCGATGACCGTTTTGCAAGCGATCAGCCACGGACGCGAACTATCGCCCTTCGCCGCCTTGATCGCGGCAGCGATCGCCGCCGGATCATGACCGTCCACGCGCGCGGTGTTCCAACCCGACGCCGCGAAGCGCTCAAGCTCGTTGTCGGAGACGGCGAGGCTCGTCGCGCCGTCGATCGAAATCGAGTTGTCGTCCCAGAGAACGATCAGCTTGCCGAGCTTCAGATGCCCTGCGAGCGAAATCGCTTCTTGGCTGATGCCTTCCATGAGGCAGCCGTCACCGGCGATGACATAGGTGTGATAATCGATGAGATCGTTGCCGACGCGCGCCGCAAGCAAGCGCTCCGACAGCGCGATGCCGACGGCGTTGGCGAGGCCCTGCCCGAGCGGACCGGTGGTCGTCTCGATGCCAGGCGCGTGGCCATATTCCGGATGTCCAGCCGTCTTGGAGCCGAACTGACGGAAGTTCTTCAACTCCTCGATCGTCATGCCGGGATAGCCGGTCAGATGCAGCAGCGCATAGAGCAGCATCGAACCGTGACCGGCGGATAGAACGAAACGGTCGCGATTGGCCCAGCCCGGAACCGCCGGGTCGAACTTCAGCGCTTCGGTGAACAGAACGGTCGCAACGTCGGCCATGCCCATCGGCATGCCCGGATGCCCGGAATTCGCGGCCTGAACAGCATCCATGGCGAGCGCGCGGATGGCGTTGGCCATGTCGCGAACGCTGGGGGCCGGCGACGTCACCGCCTTCGTCTGGGCTTTGGTCATTTATTGGTCGATCCCGTCTTGTGGCGCCTCGCGCACCGTCATGAAACTTTGACGGACATTTACCGGGCGAACGGGGGGCCGTCTACCGCGGTTAACCCCTGTCAAGGGAATTAAGGCTGGCTTTTCGAGCACTTGACAACCAATGACCAAGTGTCACGCCGCACCAGCCCGGGATTTCGACTTCGCCTCGCGGGGCGTCGCCTCGGAACGGGCAAGCGAGGCCTCTTCGATCTCATCCTCCTGGAACAGCTTTTCGAGCATTGCTTGGGACGAGCGCGCGCGTTCGATCAGCTTGTCGGCGTCCGAGGTGAGCTTGTAGTCCTCGTTCAGGCGTCGCTCGTCGTGATCCCGGAAGGTATTGACGGCGCGTTCCGCAACCCGCTGCGAATAACCGAGCCCAAGCAACAACAGGCGCGTCAGGTCGAGAGAGGCCAGGAAGGTTTCGCGCCTCAGTTCCGCGACGCCGAGATCGAGCAATCGCATCGCATGCATACGATCTCGGGCCCGCGCATAGACCGGCACATGCGGGTACCGCGTCTTGACGATTTCCGCCGCGCGCATCGAAGCTTCGACGTCGTCGATTGCGAGGACAAACGCCCGCGCCTTTCCGATCTGCGCCGCTTCGAGAACTTCCGGACGGCTGACGTCTCCGAAGAACGCCTTGTTGCCGAAGCGCTTGACGAACTCGATCTGCTCCGCGCTGATATCGAGCGCGGTGAACGGAATGCCCTTGGCCCGCAACACGCGCGCCGTGATCTGACCGAAGCGGCAGAAGCCCGCGATCACGACATGCCCGTCTTTCTCTGGGATCGGATCGAACGCACGCTGCGGCGCCTGCTTCTTGAACAGCACGCGCTCGAGCATCAACAGCAGCGGCGTCATCGCCATCGACAGTGTGACGACGACCGCCAGGATTTCAGACGGGCGCGTGCCGAGCACGCCTGCTGCGCGACCGACCGAAAGCAGCACGAATGCGAATTCTCCGCCTTGCGACAGTGCGAAGGCCAAACGCCGCGCAGGTCCGGCTTCGAGCCCCTGCCAGCGCCCGAGTCCGAAAAGAATGACCGATTTTACGGCGATCAGTGAGATCGTCAGCAGCGCGATCAGCACTGGCTCCGAGACGAGCAATTTCAGGTTTAGCGACATGCCGATTGCGGTGAAGAATATGCCGAGCAGCAATCCTTCGAACGGCGCGATGTCGGCTTCGAGTTCGTGACGATAGCTGCTCTCGGCCAGCAGCGCGCCGGCGATGAATGCGCCGAGAGATGCGGAAAGACCAACCGCCTCCATGATCAGCGTCACGCCGACGACCGTCAGCAGCGCCGCCGCCGTCATGGCCTCCTTGACCTTCGAAAGCGCGACGACGCGCAGCAAGAAATCGAGCACGTAGCGGCCGACGAAGACGACCGCCGCGATCGTCGCCAGGCCTTTCCCGAACGCCAGATAATCGATGTGCGGAACCTGCTGCGTGGCGCTCACGGCGAAGTATGGCGCGAGCGCGATCAGCGGAATTGCGGCGATGTCCTGAAAGAGCAGCACGGAAAATCCGAGACGCCCGTGACGCGCCTGCAGTTCGCCGTTCTCCTCCATCACCTGCAGCGCGAACGCCGTCGAGGACAACGCCAGCGCCGCTCCGGCGAACAGCGCCGGCTGCCATTGCGTGTCGAAGAACAGCATCCCGACGAAACCGAGCGCGATCGCCGTCATTACGACCTGCGCCGATCCGAGACCGAACACAGCCTGGCGCATCGCCCATAAACGCTTCGGCCTGAGTTCAAGACCGATCAAGAACAGCAGAAGCACGACGCCGAACTCGGCAAAATGCAGAACCTGCTCTGCATCCTGCTCGGAAAAAAGGGCGCCCGCTCCGAAAGGGCCGAGCATCACGCCAGCGACCAGATAACCGAGGACGGCCGCTATTCCGAGCCAGCGCGCGAGCGGTGCGGCGAGTGCCAGGGCCGCGAGCAGAATCGCGAGTTCATGGAGAGTCACGCTCGTTCCTCATCTTCTGGGGCAAGGATTTTGAAGTCAGTACGCGAAATACTACAGGATCGGCGGGTGCACGAATCCGGGCGAACCGTGAAGCAATAAGCCGGGCTTATTTCGGGCAAACTTGCAGTTTCAGCGATCGTAAATTGCCGAGGCATCCGAAGCACTTCGGAAAAAAGGCTGAATATGCCGGACGCGTCAATGCACGAGCCTGCATAATCCGCGATCGAGCAACCCTGGCATGCGCTGACGCACTGACTGCTAGCGGCGCGGATGAACCTCTTCCAGCAACCCGCCCTCCTCCTGCCAGCCGTCCGAGCCGTCGCGGTACCAGTCGACGTTACGATAGCCGTAAGTCAAGGCGCGCTTCGCGGCGTTCCAACTCATCCAGCAGTCCCGGAGGCAGAAGAAGACGAGCCGTTTCGATGTGTCGCCGCCGCTCAGCTCAGCGAGACTGCGCCGAAAGTAGGTGTCGTTCGCTTCCGAAAGCACTCCGTAACCCACGTTCGGAAGCCAGATGGCGTTCTCGATGGATTGATGCGTCGTCTCGCGCCACAGCGTTCCGGCCGGCAAATTCGGCGGTTTCGGCGGATGCGGATAGACGTCGATAAAGACGGCGCTCTTCGTTTGCCAGAGTTCCGTCGCATCGCGATTGGACAGGACGGTTGCGCCCTTCAGCGTCAGCGGCACCGGAGAGCGATAATTGTCGGTTCGATAGGTGTCGGGTTCAGGAGGCGGCGTGCGCGGTGTCGAAGGCGTGGGCGATGTGATGGCGACGTCAGCGCCGTCTACTGCGCCTGAAGGTGAGGACGCCATCGCGACCGCTGCGAACAGAGCACTGGCGACGCCGATGATGCCCAGGCCAACGTATCGCAATCGCATCCGTCGTGATGATTTCATCGCAGGCTTCCGGCACATCAACCCGGAACTTTCTGGCATTATTTGAGATTGCGCGGAAGCTATAAGGGCGAGCGCACGATGACGTGCGCTCGCCCACGAGATCAGGAAGTCGCAAAAATCAGGGAGCGGCGGTTGCGGGCTGCTCCGGCGTTGCTGCCGCTGCCGCAGGCGCAGCCGACCCTTCCGCTGCTGCGGTCGTACGCGGCTTCGTCACCATCTCCATCGACGTATCATCGTCGACGAGCAGCGGCACGCCGTAGTCGAGCAGCACCTTGTCGATGTCGCCCTGGCGCTTGCGAATGATTTCGTTCAGCTGGCGCTTCCACGCATCGTCGCCGTTGCGCACGCCCATCGTGATGCGGAACGCGATCTTGCCGCCGACCTTTTCTTTCAAAAGCGGAACGACAACCAGCGGCTCACCGCCGCGCGTCGCCCAATAGGCGCCGATCGGGCCCCAAAGAACACCGGCATCGACTTCGCCCTTGCGGATGTCGTTGATCATCTCTTCCGCCGGATTGAAGTATCGCCGGTCGACGTTCATCCGGTAACCGCGGACATTGCTCATGAGACCGTTGGCTGCCACGACATTGCCGCCCGGCGTCCCCTGCTCGACGCCGATCCGCTTACCCTTGAGACGGGGATCAGCGAACGTCTCTATTCCGTCGAGGCCCGTACCCTTCTTGTAGAGAAGAACCGACGTCGATCGATAGATGGCGTTGGTGTTGAGGACGATATCGTCGCCCTGTCCCCATCCGATCACGAGGTCACAGCGCTTCGCCGCCAGCGTCATGCGGATGAAACCGAGCGACTTCGGATACCATGTGTAGACGACGGGCACCTTCAGTTCATCGGCGATGATGTCGGCGATCTTGTTTTCGAACCCCTCGCCTTTCTGATTGGAGAACGGCATATCCGAAGGGTCAGCGCAGACTCTGAGTTCCTTGCGGTTGACCAGATCTGCGCGCGGAACGTCGGCAGCGTGCGCCGAACTTGTAAACGCCAACGCTGAGATCACCCCAGCGAGAGCGAATGCCAGGACAGGCACAGGCGATAGCGTGTTTGCGATAGCTTGCTTCCTCACAGCGGTGACCCTTTTTTATTTTGCGACGTGGTTCGAACGATCCGTTACGAAAAGGGGCAAGCCGGATCACGACCTGCCCCCACAGTAAATCTGTCGAACGGATATTGGGTGTCTTCCGCAACGCCGAGAGCGCAAGACGCATCAAACTTTAGTGAGCTTGGGAAATTCCGGTCCCTCAGCCAGTGCACTCATCAGCTGCTTTTTTCGCTTCGTCCGAGATATCTTCGCGTCCGTTAGGACGGCCCGGAGGCATGATGCCGAGCGATCGCGCTTTGATGTAGGTGTAGATGTCGTCGAGGTAACACATGATGTTCTTGTCTTCGCCGAACGACGGCATGACGAACATCGTGCCTCCTCTATTCTCTTTCTTGCCGCCAGAAACGATGCCGACGAACGTGCTGTAGTCCATCGTCTTCAGCGAGTCGGCCAATGCTGGTGCGAACGTGCTGCCCAACGCATTCGGACCGTGGCAGACGTGGCAAGCGTCATGATAGCGGCGGAAACCGTTCCATGTGCCCCAGTCGACCATGTAGTCCTTGGTCGCGATAGGCTGCGGGTCGCCGTCCTTATTGCGATACCGGCCATCCTCGAACTTGTAGCCTTCCTGCTTGGCGAGTTCCGAAACCGGATCGGGCGGAGACGTGCGATCCTTGATGTCGGTCGGTGCAGCGTCCTCAGCAATCACGGGAATGGAGACCGTCGTCATTAGGGCGGCGCAGGACATGACTGCCACCGCAATTTTTTTACTGAACTTTCCCACGAGTTTCCTCTTGTCGTTGTGTCTTCTCTAAAACGCCGGATGGGTTCGTTGTATCCCATCTTCTTTGTTTTGGTATGGAACTTACGCGCCGCGCTCAATACCCCATTTGCTTGTTTATCCGGTACATGAGGGCGCAGCAGCGGGAGAATTCCTAGCAGATTTCCCGGGAGGTCTCTTGATTTTGCCCATTTGGGCAAAACTCTCGAAATCGCGTCGACCGACGGTCGTAAAACGTAAAAAGGAGCCGGCGCAGGTTAACCCACGCCGACCCCCAAATCGTGACCTTCACTCCTATGGGAGAGCGAAGACGGTGAGCGAGCCACCAAGGTTGGTGTACTGCCTGAGGCCAGCGTAGCCACCGACTGCACCCAGACCATCGGTCGGGTTCGTCAAGCCAGCAGCAAGACCGATACCGGCCCAGCCACCGACGCCCGAGAACACGGCGACGTACTGCTTACCGCCATGCGAGTAAGTCATAGCGTTGCCGATGATGCCCGACGGCGTCTTGAACTTGAACAGTTCCTTGCCATCCTTCTGGTCGACGGCTTTGAAGTAGCCCTCGAGCGTGCCGTAGAAGGCAACGCCGCCAGCCGTGGTCAGAGCACCCGACCAGACCGAGAACTGCTCAGGCTTCGACCAGACGATCTTGCCCTTCACGCCATCCCAGGCAATGAAGTTGCCCATGCCGCCATGGCTGTCCGGAGCCGGGAACATGGAGAGCGTGGCGCCCACGTAGGGCTGACCAGCCGTGTACGAAACCTTGAAGGGTTCGTAGTCCATGCACACGTGGTTCGTCGGGACATAGAACAAGCCGGTCAGCTTCGAGAACGAAGCCGGCTGCTGGTCCTTGGAGCCGAGAGCCGCAGGGCAGACGCCCTTCGTGTTGACGTCGGCGCCCTTGCCGTCCTTGAACGTCGAGTACTTGGCGACGCGGATCGGACGTCCATAGTTCTTGCTGGACTTGTCCATGTCGACGCCAGTTGCCCAGTTCACGGCCGGGTCATACTTCTCAGCGACGAGAAGCTCGCCCGTAGCGCGATCCCAGGTGTAGCCGAAGCCGTTACGGTCGAAGTGCGTTGCGATCGCGCGCTTCGTGCCGTTGAAGTCGAGCTCGGCCAGGATCGGCTCGTTGATGCCGTCATAGTCCCACTCGTCGAACGGCGTCATCTGGTATGCCCACTTGGCAACACCAGTGTCGACGTCACGAGCGAACATCGTCATCGAGTAGAGCTGATCGATCGGCTTGCCGTCCGGTCCCGCGCGCTGAGCAGGGTTCCAGGTCGAGGGGTTGCCGGTGCCGTAGTACATCAGGTTGAGGTCCGGATCGTAGGCCATGTAGCCCCAGGTCGAACCGCCACCGATCTTCCACTGATCGCCATTCCAGGTCTTCAAGGACGAGTCCTTGCCAACCGGCTTGCCGAGCATCGTGGTCTTCTCGGGGTCGACGAGAATGTCCGAATCCGGGCCCATCGAGTAGGCGCGCCAGACCTTCTTGCCGCTGTTGATGTCGTAAGCGGTCATGTGGCAGCGAACGCCGAATTCAGCGCCCGAAATACCGATAACGACCTTGTCCTTGACGACCATCGGAGCCTGAGTTCCGGTCTCGCCCTTCTTCGGGTCGCCGTCGACGACCTTCCAGAGTTCCTTGCCGGTCTTCGCGTCGAGAGCGACGAGCGAAGTGTCAGCCTGGTGCAGGAAGATCTTACCGTCGGCGTAAGCGAGGCCGCGGTTGACCGTATCGCAGCACATCACCGGAATGACCGACGGGTCCTGCTTCGGTTCATACTTCCAGATGATCTTCTGTTCATCGGCGAGGTTCAGAGCGAACACGATGTTCGGGAACGCCGAGTGAAGCCACATGGTGTCGCCGACGACCAGCGGGCCGCCTTCGTGACCACGAAGAACGCCGGTCGAGAACGTCCAAGCCACTTTGAGCTGGCCGACGTTTTCGGTCGTGATCTGGTCGAGCGTCGAGTAACGCGTACCAGCATAGTCGCCGGACTGGATTGCCCAGTTATTCGGATCACTAGTGGCTTTGATCACGGATTCGTTGGCCCACGTCGGCCCCGAAAACGCGACTGTCGCTAGTAACCCACATGCGAATGCACTTTTGCGCATTGCGCTTCCTCCATTTTGAGAAAAGTCTTGCCACGCTTGCAAGTCGATCCCGAGAACCTTCCGATTTTTCCGCCACGAAGCCGAGGATTTTGCGGGATTTTTTCCCGTCTTAATCTCAACTTCGTGGGTTTCTTCACGGAACCGTGTAGAACCGGTAGCTCCTCGTGAACGGTCGGCATGTAGACATTTTTTCCCAGTGTCCGCAACACGAAGTGCGACGCCGGTGCGCATGTGGCAAATTAGGACAATGTCTCTGACCAAAAAAACCTCAGAAAACAAAGGCTTTCTTCGCGCTGCACCACAAATGCTGCAGCGCACGACTACTTGTGACGGTCGGGAAAATTATGTCAGGCGATCACGCGAAATCGCGAGTTCGTGATCAAATGCGAGCGCAATTCAGACTTTGCAACGATCGGGATTTTCCGCTTATTGCAGAGACATAGCCATGACAGAAAAATCCCGCATTTTCTCCCGTCCGACGCGCAAAGAATTCCTACGAGGTGCTGCTTCGGCAGCGCTTTTGCCGCTGTTTCCGCAAATTTTAACGGCTGCGGCCTCTGAAGCTGAAGTGTCGGAAGTCGCGCCTGGCGTTTTCGTTCACGTCGCGCCCTACGAACTCGTCGAACCGACCAACCACGGCGACATATCCAATTCATGCATCATTGTCGGTAACGATGCCGTCGCGGTTGTCGATACCGGCGGCTCGTACCTCGTCGGCAAGGCCCTGCGGGCTGCCGCCGCCAGGGTGACCAGCAAGCCGATCCGCTACGTCATCAACACGCACATGCACCCCGATCATGTGCTCGGAAACGCCGCTTTCGACGGTATCGGTGCGGAATTCGTCGGGCACGCCAAGCTCCCGGCTGCCCTTTCGGCCCGGGCGGAAAGCTATCTGCGGACTGCGCAGACGAGGCTCGGAGAAACCGGCTTCGCTGGAACGAAAATCGTCATTCCGACGAAGCTCGTCAGCGATACGTTGGATCTCGATCTCGGAGGCCGCAGTCTGACGCTCAAGGCGCGGGCGACCGCGCATACCGACAATGACCTGACGGTGTTCGACAGCACGACAGGGACGTTCGTGCTAGGCGATCTGCTCTTCTCCGGACACATTCCGACGCTCGACGGCTCTATCGTCGGATGGCTGAAGCTGATCCCGGAACTGATGAACGAAAAAGCCCAGCGCGCGATTCCCGGCCACGGGCCGAAATCGATGCCGTGGCCCGACGCGATGCTGCCGGAGCAGCGCTATCTCGAAACGATCGCACGCGATGTCCGCACCTTGATCAAGGACGGCGCGACGCTCGAGCAGGCGCTCAAAACGGCCGGTCAGTCCGAGCGTGACAACTGGCAACTCTTCGCCGAACTCAACGGCATGAACGTCACCGCCGCCTTCACCGAACTCGAGTGGGAATGATGCGCTTGGCGGCTGCCTCCCACAGGGGAGCCGCCAGCGCCTGTAGTATCCGCGTCCGGCGGCCGGCTCCCCGCAGGGGAGTCGCCGGACGCAAACCAAACAAGCTCACCGGACGCAATTAGGACTTCGCGTTTGGCGGCCGGCTCTCCGAAGGAGAGTCGCCAAACGCCACACTAAAAGCAGCGCAACTCGCCTTCGACCTGCGCGCGCCGCATGTTTTTGATCTTCTCCTGCATCTGCGGAATTTTCGTCCAGGCGACGTTTTCACCGCCCTTCAATCCGACAGACAGCAGCGTCTCGGCTTCTTCATACTCCGTGTAGGGAAGAAGCGACGCAATCTGATCGATCGAACACGAGCACTTCTCAAGCACGTCGCGCGTCTGACCGTTGACGGCCATGCACGCGTAAACATAGTCGGCGCGCGCGACCGTCGGATAATCGTTCCCCGGCAGTTCCTGCGCTACCGCTAAGCCCGCTACCGGAGTTGCGGCTGCGAATATCAGTGCAAAGAGTGTGTGCTTGCCAGTCTTTGTCATTTTACGTCTCCTACACCCTCGAGCGTCGTCGTTTCGAGAAGCGTCGGCGCGGCTTTGTCCGAATTGCTGATATCTGCGATCACCCGCGCCAGATGTCCCGGAATTTTATCTGAGAGGGCGATCTTGAACGTCGAGTTTTCAAATCCGCCCATCTTCGACTTCGAGGGGTCATCCGCATAAGGCGTCGCGGTGATCTCATAGCCGTCGACCTCCGCGCCCTTATACAAGATCTTGACCGGGGCAATCGTTGCACGCTCCGCCAGATAGCGGCTGAAAGTGTTCTTCAGATACGCGCTGTCGCCACCCGCAAGCTGGCGGAAGTGCGAAACGGCGTTGTCGAGGCACACGACCATCATCGGGTTGCCGTCCATACCGGTAATGCGCTGCGGATCGCGCGCGCGATCGCCGCTGTACATCTGCACGATGACGTTTTTCTTCCCCTCCGTCGCGTCGCTTTCAACGGTTACCGTGATGTCGTCGGTGTAGCCGGCGCCGAGCATCTGCTCGTTGGACGGTTTGCGATTGAATTTGTAGTCGAGCACCGTGCCAGCGGTAAGATTTGAGATATGCGGGGTATTGAAAAGAAGATCGGTCGGCTTCGGCAGATCGGAGGCGCCCGCCGCGGCGGGAACGAGCATGGCAAACAATGCGAGTGCAACAACGGGAATTCTCAATGTCACGGGTTCCTCCAGGCGTCCAAACTTGCTTGTTTTTCCCGCTCTTTAGCCGTAGCTCCGCGGATTGACCAGCTATCGTCGGAAGATCCGGTAACTGCGGCGGCCGGGCGGTTGGGTAAGTTTGGCAGCAAGATGCCGGAAGAAGCCCCCGCGCGGAACTTAAAACCGCGTAACCTCGCGCTAGCGCAGGAATTTCCCGAACGCGCGCGGTCCGTCGCCGACATCAGCCTTGCCGGTAACCTTGAGCGTGTCTGCATCGAGCCGGATCAGCACGTTGTCACCCCAGCACGCCACGTACACATCGCTGCCCGATGCGTCGGCCTCGATCCCTTCCGGGTGATCGCAGAGCCGGACGGTCTTGATCGGCGATAATGTTCCGAGATCGAATACGGTGATGCCGCCACCGTACTGGTCCGTCGAGAAACCACGGCCCCGCGCCAGCGCGACAGCATATGGCCTGCGTCCGGTCGGGATTGTGCCGATAAGACGCCGGGCGGCGATATCAATGACGCTGACGTCGTTGCTTTTGACGTTGGCGATATAAGCGCGCTCGCCTTTTGCATCGATCGTGACTCCGAAGGGGCGCTGACCCGCCGGTATCGACGCCACGCGGGTACGGGTCGCGATGTCGATGATCGAGACGGAGTCGCTGTCGCGATCAGCTGAGAGAAGCAGACGCCCGTCCGGCGTCACGGCAAGGCCGGACGGCGATTGGCCGACCTCGATCGATCCGGTAACCGTCAGAGATTGCGCGTCGATGACGATCACCCGGTGCGAGAACCAGTCGGCGACATAAACTTCGGGCAGCGAGGGATGGGCGGCAATGCCAAGCGGCCCGCCTCCCAAGGCCAGCCGCCGTGTCACGACGCGCGAGACAGCGTCGACCTCGACGAGTTCCTTGCTGTCGGGCGCCGTGACGTAGGCCTTCGTCCGGTCTGGCGAAAGCGCGATGCCGGCCGGCTTGCCGCCGATCGCGAGGGTCGCGACGCTTTTCATCGTCGCGAGATCGACGAACGACAGGCTGTCGGCCGGTTGATTGGTCGTCAACGCTTCGGCCGCCAGCGCGACCGGTTGCTGTCCGCACAGGGCGAGAACAGCAACCGCCACGCCGGCGCGAATGCGATGCAGCACTACTTGCCGCCTTCGAGCTTGGACTTCACGGCTTCGAGCGTGCTCTTGTAGAGATCGGTAACCGCTTTCTTCGACGCCTCGTCGCTCAACTCCGGCGGTGGATCGTTATTCATGAAGCCGCGATAGAACGCGCCCTTCCACTCCAGCGTCGACTTGTCCGCGCCGTTCGCCGTCACCGTCACGTGTGACGAATAATCGTTAACCGGCAGAACCTTTACGTCGACCTTGGTGATCTCATAGCTGAAGGTCATTTCCTTGGCGTCATACGCATCGAGCGCCTCTTCGACGATGCCGCCGTTCTTGAGCGTCAGCGTGCGTTTCGCGCCGTCATTGCCCGTTCCGCTCGCCGGCTTGTTGTCGCCGGTGCCTTCGGTCTTGGCGACGGCCGGGATCCAGCTTGCATCCTGGAAGTTGCCGACGAGGGCCCAGACTTTCTCAGCAGGCGCATTGATTTCAATGGATTCCGTAACTTTCTGGCGCGACGGACCATGAGCCCAGGCCACGATCGGCAGAGAACTCAAGATCGCGGCCGCGATCGCCAAGCGTTTCAACATGCAATTCCTCCGGAGACTTCAGTTGCAAGAGTCCGATGTGGGCCTTTCGGCTGACCGCGGACGGCAGGCGCGCCAGATTTCACCCGAGACGGCAAATTGTATCGCACCGTGCCGAAGCCCCTTAGCACGCTTGACCGCCAGGGTGAGAGTTGGTTTACCTCCCGAATTGTACGAATGTCGAATCCCGGTGGGTAGCGTCCTTGGCTCTGAGAGGTGATGGATTGGAATCCGAAAAGTCGAGGAACGGCGTAAATCATTTCGAGAATATAGCGTGTCCCTTCTGCGGTATCGCTTGTGACGACCTCGAGATCGGCCCATCCGGCAGCGGCGGCCTGAAGGTACTCAAGAACGGCTGCGCCCGGTCCGTCGCCGGGTTTGAGCGCCCCCTGGTTGAACCCAGCCCCGAGGTCGATGGCAAAAGCGTTTCTCTTGAAGAAGCGGTTGCGACGGCTGCCAAGCTGATCCGCGAGAGCCGCCTGCCAATCTTCAGCGGCCTCGGAACGGGCGTTGAAGGCGTGCGCGCCGTCATGGCGCTGGCTGAAGCTGGCGGTGGCGTCGTCGATCATGCCTTGAGCACAGCGAGCTATCGCAACACCCGCATCCTGCAATCGAGCGGATGGCTGACGACATCATTGACCGAAGCCCGCAACCGCGCCGATCTTTTCATCATCGCCGGCAGCGACGTGCACACGAGCAATCCGCGCTTCTTCGAGCGCATCGTCTGCAACGAAGCATCGATGTTCTCCGACAATCCGCCGAAGCGGACCGTCGTTTTCCTCGGTGAAGGCCTGGATCAGTCGGCGGCTAAAGGCCCGCGCGTCGGCGAAGTCGTGACGATCCCGTGCAAGACGGATCGCGTCGGCGAAATCCTCGACACAATGCGTGCGATGCAGAAGGGCGCTATCATCACCGATGAAACTATCGGCGGCGTCCCGCGCGCAACCGTTGAAGACCTGTTCGCTCGCTTCAAGGCGGCGACCTACAGCGTCGTCGTCTGGAACCCGGCGTGCTTCGATTTCGCCGGTGGCGATCTGACCGTGCAGGCTATCTGCGAATTCATCAAGGAAGCCAATCTCACGACACGTTCCGCCGGATTGTCGCTTGGCGGCAATGAAGGCGCGCCCTCTGCCGTCTCGGTATGCGCCTGGCAGTCGGGTTACCCGCTCCGTGTCTCCTACGCGAATGGCAAGCCCGAATACGACCCCGAACTCTACGATGCTGATCGTATGCTGGCGGCCAAGGAAAGCGATTTGCTCGTCTGGCTCGCATCGATCGGCGACGATCTCGTCCCGCCCGAGACCGATGTAACGACGATCGTTCTCGGCACGCCCGGATTGAAGCTCAGCCGCAAACCGAAAGTCTTCATTCCGATTGGTACGCCCGGCGTCGATCATGCCGGCCGAATGATCCGGGTCGACAACGTCGTTTCGCTGCCATTGCGCAAGCTTCGCCAGTCCAAGCTGCCGTCCGCCATGGACGTTCTCGCCTCCATCCAAGCCGCCCTCTAAGGCCAACATTCGAGATCAAGAATGCTCATCAAGCTAACCGGCGGCCGCATCTACGATCCTGCGAACGGGATCGATGGCGAGGTTCGCGATATCTTCATCGAGAACGGCCGTATCGTTGACCCGTCTCCGAACGCGAAAGTCGCGCACGAATATCCGGTGCACGGGCGCGTGATCATGGCGGGCGGCATCGATCCGCACTCGCACATCGGCGGCGGCAAGATGACGATCGCCCGCATGATGCTCCCTGAAGATCACATCGGCCAGGAGGTCGAGCGCACCGACATCACGCGCGCCGGCGTCGGCCATGCAATTCCCTCGACGATGACGGCCGGCTATCGCTACGCCGAGATGGGATATACGGCGGCGTTCGAACCGGCGATGCTACCGGCAAACGCGCGCCAGGCTCACATGGAGCTCGCCGATACCGCGATCATCGACAAGGGCGCGTTCGCGATGCTCGGGTCGGACGATTTCTTCCTGCGCCAGCTCGCGGGCAAGCAGGATTTCTCGGCGATCAAGGATTACATCGCCTGGACGATGCACGCGACGCAGGCGATCGCCGTCAAGGTCGTCAATCCCGGCGGCATCAGCGCTTTCAAGTTCAACCAGCGCAAGCTCGATCTCGACGAGAAGCATGTCTATTACGGCGTCACGCCGCGTGACATCATCCTCGCGCTGGCGCGCGGCCTGAAGGAACTCGGCGTCGTCCACCCGATCCACATCCACGGCTGCAACCTCGGCGTTCCGGGCGGCGTGGAAACGACGCTCGCGACGATCAAGGGTGCCGAAGGGTTGCCGATCCATCTGACGCACATCCAGTTCCACAGCTACGGTACCGAAGGCGATTTGAAGTTTTCGTCTGCCGCCGCTGAGGTTGCCGAGGCAGTCAACACCAATCCGAACGTCTCGTGCGACGTCGGCCAGGTGATGTTCGGCCAGACGTGCACGGCCTCCGGCGACGCCATGCGCCAGTTCGTCAACACCCGCTCGGCCTATCCAAAAAAATGGGTCGTGATGGACATCGAGTGCGATGCCGGCTGCGGCGTCGTCCCGTTCAAATATCGCGACAAGAGCTTCGTGAACGCGCTGCAGTGGGCGATCGGCCTTGAGCTGTTCCTGCTGATCAACGACCCGTGGCGTCTGTTCCTGACGACCGACCACCCGAACGGCGGACCGTTCACGTGCTATCCGCACTTGATCCGGTTGCTGATGGATAAGGCGTTCCGCCAGGACGTCATGCAGACGATCAACCAGGACGCGCTGAAGTATTCGACGCTCGCCTCACTCGATCGCGAGTACACGCTCTATGAGATCGCGATCATGACGCGTGCCGGACCGGCGCGCAGCCTCGGTCTCGCCGATCGCGGACACTTGGGCGTCGGCGCCTGCGCGGACATCACCGTCTATGACGACAATCCGGATCGCGAAGCGATGTTCGCGACGCCCGAGATGCTGTTCAAGAACGGCGAGCTGATCGTTCGCAACGGCAAGATCATCAAGGCGGTGAACGGCGCGACGCACGTCGCACGCCCCTCATACGATCGCGGCATCGAACGCCAGCTGAAGCGCTACTTCGACGACTACAACACCGTGCGGATGGAAAACTTCCGCCTGTCGGATGAAGAGATTCTAGACCATGGCCGCGGCTCCCTTATCATCCAACCGACGAAGGCGCGCTTAGCATGAGCAAGACGGTCAACGGTGTCGAAATCGACGATACCTTCGCCGAAGCCTTCGGCATGAGCGGCACCGGCATCATCATCACTGCCGATACGCTGAAATGGGCGCGCATCGCGGCAACCGTCGCCACCGGCTTCGGCACATCCGTCATCGGCTGCGGCGCCGAATGCGGCATCGACAAGGAACTCAGCCCCGACGAGACGCCCGACGGCCGCCCCGGCGTCCGCATTCTGATCTTCGGCTTTTCGCCGGATGCGCTCGTGCCTCAAATCCGCAACCGCATCGGCCAGTGCGTGCTGACGAGCCCAGGTTCCGCCTGCTTCTCAGGGTTGAAAGCCGCCCAATCGCTGGGCCTCGGCAAGGCACCGCGCTATTTCGGTGACGGCTATCAGACATCCAAGAAACTCGGCGACAGCCGCTACTGGCGCGTTCCGGTGATGGACGGCGAGTTCGTGATCGAGGAAGAAACCGGCGTTACGACGGAAGCCGTCGGCGGCGGCAACATGCTGATCCTCGGCACCGATCGCGCCGGACTGCTCCAGACGGCGGAAGAAGCCGTCGACGCGATCGCCAAGATCGACGACGTGATCACGCCCTTCCCCGGCGGCATCGTGCGCTCCGGCAGTAAGGTCGGAGCCAAATACGCGGGCATGTTTGCGTCGACCAACCACGCCTTCTGCCCGACGCTGCGCGGCACGGTCAAAAGCGAACTCAGCGCCGACACGCTCGCCGTCCTCGAAATCGTCATCGACGGCCTCACCTCGAAATCGGTTGCCGACGCGATGCGCGCCGGTCTCAAGGCCGTAACGGACACCGGCGCCAAACGCGGCGTCACCCGCATCACTGCCGGCAACTACGGCGGCAAGCTTGGTCAGCACCACTACCATCTGAAGGATTTGATCTGATGAGCGGCCTCACGCTGCGCCTCAAGGCGCCCGCGACAGCGCGGATCAATCTTGACGGCATCACGCCCGCCAGACTTGCGGCTCTCTCGTCGCACGAAATCGGCCGGATCAACGTCGGCGTCGACAAAGGCGGGCTCGATCTCGCCGACGCCTTCGACGTGCACGGACACGCCGGCGAAACGCTCACGATCGAAGGCGCGACCGCCAACCTCGACTATGTCGGCGGCGGTCTCGACAGCGGCACGCTCCGCGTCGTCGGCGACGTCGGCTCTTACGCGGGCCGCAAGATGAAGGGCGGAAAGCTCGAGATTCGCGGCAACGCCGGACATTACCTCGCGTCCGGATCGACCGGCGGTTTCATCCACGTCTCGGGTAACGCGGGCGACAACGCCGGCGGTTTCATTCCTGGCGATCGCTTCGGCATGCTCGGCGGTACGGCAGTGATCGGCGGCAACATCGGCGCCCGCGCGGGCGACAAGATGCGGCGCGGCACGATCATCGTCAAAGGCAAGACGGGCGAAGGCGCCGGCTCGCGCATGATCGGTGGAACGATTTGGGCGGAAGGCGGCATCGGTCCCCGCCCCGGCTTCATGATGCGGCGCGGCACCCTGATTGGACCGAGCGTCGAAAGCCTGCTGCCGACGTTCGTTGACTGCGGTAAACACGATCTCGTGATCGTGCGCGTCATCTCGAAGTATCTGAAGGACACGCTCGGCGCCCTTGCTCCCGCGCCTATGCCCTTGTTTGTCCGTAAGATTGGCGGCGACACGGCCACCATCGGGCGCGGCGAAATTCTTCTGCCTGCGTAGCAACTCTACGCATCCGCGCGCGGCTGGCACGTAATACCCTCGACGGCGTTGACGTAGTAGGGTTTCAAACCCGGCGCGAGTTGCAGCGACCGCTCCTTCTGTGAGCGGGCGAACATGGAAATCGCGCCGTAATTGCGTGATCTTTCGCTCGCTCCGAGGGCTTCGAACCAAATGCTCGCAATCGTCCTGTCGGCCTGCATGGCCAATCAGCCGTCCATCTGCAGGGACTACAAGATCCCGATCAAGGAAGGCATCGACGCCATGCACTGCATGACGGACGCACCGCCCTACTTCGCGCAGTGGAACGAGGATCACCCCGGCTGGCAAATCAAGCGCTGGCGCTGCGCCTCGACGAGCGAGGACGACATCTGAGGCTACCGAGCGGCACTCGCGACCGCCGTCAAATTCGGCGGCGGAAGAACGCCGCTCACCTCGATCACGAATTTCTGGCGAATGGCGCGTTCGAAATCTGAATAGCCAAGCGCCGGAAGCACGAAACTTCCCGGCCCCGCCATGACGTGCTCGCGGTACCATTGCTCGAGCGGCGGCTTGCCGCCCGGCACGGCCTTGGGCAACAGCGCGCCGGCGTCCGGCGTATCGAGCAAAATCGGCAGGCCATTGATGGTCACGCCGTTCGCCACGAGCTCGTCGCGAACTTTTTCGATCGGCTCATCGGCATTGCAGTTGTCCGGGCCGTCCCCCGATACGTCGATGACGATGCGCGCGGCTTTGGCCGGAATCTGCGGCACGATCTTATCGTTCGCCGAACGCAGCATGCGCGTCATGCACGTGAACTCGCCGCCCTGATGCGGCAGCTTGCGAACGCGTTGCGCAGCCGCCAGCGCATCCGCCTTGTTCGCGATGCGGATCCACGGAATGACGAACGCCGGTTTGTCGGCCCACGACACCATCGAGAACAGGATGCCGCCGCTCGACCCGCCGGTGATCGCCTCGATCACGCCAGGGTCTTCGAGAGCTTTCGCGATGCCCTCCATCTGCAGTTTGTAGCGCGCCTCGTCGACGGAATTCGACACGTCGACGGAGACGACGAGCGCTGTATCGACCGGAGTGGCGTCGTTCGCCGCGTACGTGCCACCGGAAAGCAATGCGGTCGCAATCGCAAGGACCGCGCCAAGCGCCGATTTCAAATGTTTCATCACGCTTGGACTATCGATCCTGCTTGTTGTGAGCAAAGTCGCGAGAGCCTAGCAAACGGTGTTTCGCGCGCCAAGCTCGGATGCTGGCCGCCGCCACTGGCCGAAGGGTCTAATCCGTCCATGCCAGAACGTCAGACGCAGCAGACCGTTCACTTGCGCGATCGCATTGCACCGGCGCGCCGGACTAGGGCGACCGACGATTGCAGCGTAGGCTCCGAGACAATGTCGTAACGTCGCCGTGCTTGCGCGCGTAGACGTTGTGCTCGCGAGGCTTGGGGCTTCGGCGTGCAGATATGGTGAACCGGCATGCTTCTCATCCTTCTCGCCTATATCGGCGGAATTCTCACAATCGTCAGCCCGTGCATTCTACCCGTGCTGCCGTTCGTCTTTTCGCGCGCCGGTCAACCATTTCTCCGGAGCGGATTACCGATCCTCGCCGGTATGGCGGCAACCTTCGCACTGGTGGCGTCGCTTGCCGCGATCGGCGGAGGTTGGGCGGTCGCCGCCAACGATTATGGCCGCATCATCGCGCTCATCATCATGGCGGTCTTCGGGTTGACGCTGATCTTTCCGGAAGTGTCGGAACGCCTGTCGCGCCCTGCCGTCGCGCTCGGAAATCGCTTGGCGCAAAAAGCCGAAGCGAACGGCGAACAATCGTCACCCTGGTCATCGCTGCTACTCGGCGTTGCAACGGGACTTCTCTGGGCACCCTGCGCCGGACCGGTTCTGGGTTTGATTTTGACGGGTGCGGCGCTCGAAGGCGCGAGCGCGCACACGACACTCCTTCTTGTGGCCTACGCAGCCGGAGCCGCGACATCGCTCGCGCTGGCGCTGTTGGCGGGCGGACGCATCTTCAACGCGATGAAAGGCTCGCTTGGCGCGGGCGAATGGATTCGTCGCGGACTAGGCGTTGCCGTTCTCGTCGCCGTCGTCGCGATTGGAGCCGGCGCCGATACCGGATTGCTGACACGACTGTCGCTCGCGAGCACAGCGCCGCTCGAGCAACGCCTCATCGACATGCTTCACCGCACGCCGGATGCGGGCACCGATAGCGAGCTTGCCGCCGCGTCGGAAACGTTGCCCATCGAAGGTCGCGCGCCTGCACTGAGCGGGGCCGTCGACTGGCTGAATTCAAAGCCGCTCACGCCAGACGATTTGAAGGGCAAGGTGGTGCTCGTCGACTTCTGGACGTACTCCTGCATCAACTGTCTCAGAACCATCCCCTACGTTCGCGCCTGGGCTGAAAAATACAAAGATCAGGGTCTCGTTGTCGTCGGCGTGCATTCTCCCGAATTCGCGTTCGAGAAAAATATCGCGAATGTCCGCAACGCCATCTCCGATCTCAAGATCGCCTACCCAGTCGCCGTCGACAATAATTTCGCGATCTGGCGCGCTTTCAAAAATCAATATTGGCCCGCGCACTACTTCATCGATGCTAACGGCAACATTCGTCATCATCACTTCGGCGAAGGCGGCTACGCAGCTTCGGAGCGCGTCATTCAAAAGCTTCTGGCCGAAGCTGGCAAAGCGAACGTCGCCGATGGAACGGTGAGCGTCTCGGCCTCGGGCGTCGAAGCCGCCTCAGTATTCGCGAACGTCGCGTCACCGGAAACGTACGTCGGCTACGCGCGAGCCGAGAACTTCGTGTCTCCCGACGGCGCGCCACGCGACACGGCGCACACCTACAGCGGCGAACCGAAAACGCTGAACGAATGGAGCTTGAACGGAAACTGGACCATCGCAGCCCAGCATGCCGCGCTCAATACCGCGGGCGGCAGCATCGTCTATCGCTTCCGCGCACGCGATCTGCATCTTGTGCTGGGTCCCGGTGCCGACAAGAAACCCATCCGCTTTCGCGTGACGATCGACGGCAAAGAGCCCGGCGACAATCACGGCTTTGACGTCGCTCCCGACGGCAGTGGAACTGTGACGGAAGACAAGCTTTACCAGCTCGTCCGGCAGAGCGGCGATATTCGCGAGCGCACGTTCGCCATCGAGTTTCTCGATTCCGGCGTCAACGCTTATGCCTTTACGTTCGGCTGATCGACCACATCACGTAGTAACATCGCGCGAAATGCACACATCTCGCGCGATCCCGTTAACCCTCATTGGGCGACGGCATGCGCCGTAAACTATTCTGGGTTTGCAAATCGGTGTAGGATTTCGGCTGGCGCGAACGCTGGAGTCGCAACATGCCGACACTCGACCAGTTCATCGTCTGGCTTGTCATCGGTCTCATCGGTGGCGCCTTGGCCGGATCGCTCAGCACGTGGAGTAAAGAGGGCTTCGGACGCGCGAAGAATCTCGCGCTCGGATTGGCCGGCGCTTTGATCGGCGGCTTTCTGTTCCGCGTCCTTGGCGTTTTTCCGGATCTCGATAAGTACTCGATTTCTTTGCGCGACGTGATTGCCGCGGTCATCGGCTCGCTCATCGTGCTGGTCGCAATCTGGGTTTACCAGCGATCGGCGCTGCCTCGACTTTAGCCGGTTTCGCCATCTGGCGCAGGCCTCAGGGCCGTATTCAGTGGACCTGAACCGGTTACGCGCATATGACACGGCCTCAAGGGGCACATCTGGAACTATGTGAGGTGTTGCGCAGTACAGATAGCTCTGAACCATGACCAGAACACTCGCCTTAGCAGCGGCAGCCCTGATGCTGTCCGTCTCCAGTGCCTCAGCCATCGGGTTTCTGACCCAGATGAGCTGCGCGAGCGACTACTACGCCTACTGCAGCCAATTCCAGGTCGGATCGAAAGAGCTGCGCATCTGCATGCGGCGCGCTGGTCCGAAGCTTTCGAAGTCCTGCCTCAACGCGCTGATCGCCGACGGCGAAGTTTCCAAATCAGAGGTGGAGCGGACGCGTCAGGAAATTCTTGCCGCGAAGAACGCCGGCAAGCAGCCGCCCGCCAAACAGAAAGCCGAAGAGCCGAAACAGAAGCGGACCGAGATCGCGAAAGCCGACGACGCTGCGCCGAAAGCGCGCGAAGATAAAAAAGCCGATAAAGCCGATAAGGAGCGCGCCGCTCCTCACAAAGCCGAAAAGCTCACGATCAACGAGCAAACCTTCGCTGCCCTGAAACAACGGCAACCGAAATTCATCGAGGAAGCGTCCGCCGAAGAGATGCCGCCTCCTCGCGACGCGGACAAACGCGCGGACGCGCCGGCCGCAAAATCAACGGCGTCCAGAAGCGACGATACGCAGGACGAACCTCGCGCCAAAAGTCACAAGAAAAAGATGTCAAAGAAATCGAAAGCCGAAACTCCGGCTTCGAAAAAGAAAGCGAAACTCGCTGAGAAACAAGAAAAGGAGCGCTCCGCAAAGCGAAACAAGCATCTGGCCAAGCAACAATGATCGGGCGTCTGCCTGCGCGCTCTCCCAGACTCTCGAAAACAATGCTATATCTCGTTGAATTTCGACGTCGTACTTCCGTTTTTATTTACCAACGTCCGTTTCAGCCGCAGCCTGACCATCTCTGCAATTGACGGCATCGCGGCCAGTCGTGAAACTGAATACACAGTTTGATCCTTTCCAAGCTCCAGCTTCAGAGAGGTTGACATGGCAACACGCACGTATCCTCCCGGCACTGTTCTTATGCGCCCCATGCTTGATGGCTTGGCTCGCAACTGGTGGCTCATTCTGTTGCGCGGCATCTGCGCCATCATCTTCGGGCTGCTGACGATCATGTGGCCCGGACTGTCGCTTTTGACGCTCGTCATTCTGTACGGCGTGTTCGCTCTGTTCGACGGAGGTTTCGCGATCGGCGCCGCGATCATGGGCGATACGCCGACGCCGCGCTGGTGGCTGGCACTCGTCGGCGTGCTCGGCATTCTTGCCGGCGCGGTCACGCTGGCTTGGCCTGGCATCACCGGACTGGTGCTGCTTTACTTCATCGCCGGTTGGGCGATCGCCGCGGGTGTGTTTGAAATCGTCGGCGCGATCCGGCTGCGCAAGGAAATCGATGGCGAATGGTTGTTGATCGCCAGCGGTCTCGTCTCGGTGCTGTTCGGTGTTCTGATCCTGATGTTCCCCGGCGCCGGCGCACTCGGCCTCGCCTTCACCATCGGCATCTTTGCGCTGATCTACGGCTTCCTGCTCGTCGGCTTCTCACTGCGCCTGCGCAAGCACGCCGAAGTCCGGATCTGAGGGACAAGCAATAGATCGAATGCGTTTGCGGCGGCTGTCACGGCCGCCGCATTTTTTTTAATTCGCCAGAATTGCACGGGCGAGCGTGCTTATAGGCAGAGCCAAGCGCCGATGCAGGGTTTCGGCGTCGTCACTTTGCACGCCATCTGCGAGGAATGGCATGTCGTCATGGTCGAGGCGTCGTCGCATTTCGTATGGACTGGCCCCTTGCCCACGCGGCCCTGCCCATAGATGACGTTTGCAAGACCATGCGTCGAGAACAGCACGGCGATATCGTGGGTCACAGCCTGCCCGACCGCGCCGATCTTGACGCAATCCGCCTGAGCCGTCGCCGAGAGTGCGAACACCACCGCAATCGTTGCGAAGCCTAATTTCAGAGACCGCATTTGCCCCTCCAAAAATGATCCGTATCGGTGCGGAAGCTAGTTGAGCGCGCAAACCCCGACAACAAAATCGGTGCCTTGCAAGGGGGTGCTCCCGTAATGAACCCGGCGAGCGTACCGCTTTTGCCACCATCGGCGTCCGGAGCGGCCATCTCGAAAAACAAGCTCGCAGACGGAGAAGCTCAGGGACAACATGTCCAAACGCACGATCTTCTCCCAAAAACGAAATTGTATATTTATATCGGAAACAACTATGCGATTTCATCGCATTCGCCCGCCAAGTCTCTGCGAGCGAACAATTAAGTTCGACGATTGATTTCACGCCTCGGAAGTTCGGAAGCAAAGAAAACAAAAATGGAAAAATCCCCGCCGCTAGCGCCAGAACTTGTCAGCGAATTTGTTCGCAAGGCCCATAGCGATATCGACCGCGTGCGCGAATTGCTGGAGATTGAACCAAAACTCGTCAACGCCAGCTGGGATTGGGGCGGTGGCGACTTCGAGTCTGGTCTTGGAGCGGCGGCACACACAGGGCGCCGTGAAATTGCGTTGCTGCTGATCGAGCGCGGCGCGCGCCTTGATATATTCGCTGCGGCAATGCTCGGGATGCTGGACGTCGTCAAAACAGCGTTGACGGCATGCCCCTACGCACGGAAATCCTTAGGTGCGCACGGCATCCCTCTCATCGTTCACGCCAAGATGGGCGGAGAACCCGCGCGCGAAGTCTATGAGTTTCTGGGATCGCTGACGTAAACGCCCTCTGGCTCCAGAGGCCGGCTCCGGACAGCCAACATCAGGGGTATTCTCAAGGGATGCTTGGAGAGGTTGGCCATCAGTGAGGCCCACCCTGGGGCTCAGCGCCAACTCGTTAAAAGACTTGGCGCTCCCTACGGGAGTCGAACCCGTCTTTTCAGATTGAAAATCTGACGTCCTAACCGATAGACGAAGGGAGCGTGGCCACCGCCTGGAAAGGCAACCCTATAATCGGCTTCGGGCGTCCTTGGCAAGCGCGGCTCATCGGCACGTTCCTGCGACAGGATGGCGTTCGCTCGAGACCCCAAAATCAGGCCTGAAATCAGGTCTGAAACCAGGCCGCAAATCAGGCCCTAAATTAGGACTGCCAGCGAGGATCGGCCGCATCCTCGATCTGAAGTTCGACCCGGTCGCGCCCGCCCCAGGTATCGCGCCGGAGGTGCCCGGCGACGTGCAGCGGCATTCCCCCGCCCGACATCAGCAGATCACCCAGCGGCTGGCCTGCGGCGCGGAACGCGATGGCGTCGAGACGCGCGCCGTCGCCGCCCTCGATCAGCACCCGAGCGTGCGCATCCCCCACGACCTTCGCGAACTTCACCCGATGCGCCGGGAACACGAAGCGCGGATCAGGATTCCCCTGCCCGAACGGACTGACGCGCTCGATCATATCCATCAGCTCGGTCGTGGCGCCCGACGCGACGAGCGCAGCATCGATATCGAGCCCGGCGGCCTCGTTCGCCGTGACGGTCGCCGTCCTGAGCTGCGTCTGGAAATGAGCTTCGAGCGCCGCAAGATTGTTCCGTCCGACCGTCAATCCGGCAGCCATCGCGTGGCCGCCTCCCTTGACGAGCAGCCCAGCCGAAACGGCCGCACGCACGGCCGCGCCGAGATCAACGCCCGGGATCGATCTGAGCGACCCGGTCCCCTCGTTTGGCCGCGAGGCTTCTGCTTCCCACGCGATCACGCACGCGGGCCTGCGAAAGCGTTCGACTAGGCGGCTGGCGACAAGTCCGACAATGCCTTTGTGCCACGTCTCCGACGCGACGATGACCATCGCGCGCGCCGGATCGTCGGCCACCTGCTGATCGGCGATCGCGAGCGCTTCCTCGAGCATGATCGCTTCGACGTCGCGGCGCTCTTTGTTGAGGCGATTGAGAAGCTCGGCGATCTTCTGTGCTTCGACCGTGTCGCTCGTCGAAAGCAGCGTCGCGCCGAGGGCCGCATTGCCGATGCGCCCGCCTGCATTGATGCGCGGACCGAGAATGAATCCGAGGTGATACGGCGTCGGTGGCGTCGTTAGCCCCGCAACGTCAGCCAGCGCCGTCAAACCGACATTCTCGCGGGCACGCATCACCGCGAGGCCTTTTTTGACATATGCGCGATTGAGACCGACGAGGGGGACGACATCAGCGACGGTCGCGAGCGCCACGAGATCGAGCGATGCCAGCAGATCCGGCTCGCGCACGTTGGTGTAGAAGCCGCGCCGTCTCAACTCGCGCATCACTGCGACGAGAACGAGGAATACGACGCCGGCGGCGCAAAGCATTCCTTGCCCCGAAATATCGTCCTGGCGGTTCGGATTGACGACCGCTTCGACGTCGGGGAGCCGCTCGTCGGCCTGATGGTGATCGATGACGACGACGTCCGCGCCGAGCTTGCGCGCCGCAGCCAGCGGCTCGAAACTCGTCGTGCCGCAATCGACAGTCACGATCAGCTTCGCACCTTCGTTGACCAGCGTTTCGATGGCGCCGACGTTCGGCCCGTAGCCTTCGAACAGCCGATCCGGAATGTAGATGCGCGACGGCACGTCATGATGCGAAAGAAAGCGATGCAGCAGCGCCGACGAGCACGCGCCGTCGACGTCATAGTCGCCGAAGATCGCGACGCGTTGCTTGGCTTCGATCGCGTCCGCGAGGCGCGCCGCCGCCTTGTCCATGTCGCGGAGCACGCTCGGGTCGGGCATCAGCGACTTGAGCGTCGGATCGAGGAAGCCCGGCACGGCGTCCAACCCGACGTTACGCGCCGCAAGAATGCGGCCGATCATTTCGGGCAAGCCGTGATGCTGGCCGATCGCCGTCGCGAGCGACTTCAGTTCGGGCCGCAGCCGCTCACGCCATTGGAAGCCGCGCGCACTCGAGCGCACGCCGAGAAAAGCGCCGCCGTCGTCCTGGCTCTCTATTGCCGCCTTCGCCAGACTTGTTGAGCGCACCGGAGCCCCCTCTGCTTCCCGTCGCCAAGTTGTATGTCGATTCGCATGCGCGTGCTGCCGCGGGCGGCAATCGCCCACAGCACAAACACAGAGAAAACGGCAGCTTACAGGCTAAATGAAGCGTGCGCCGACGTTGCGCAGCGTCGACTTGATCCGCCTGACCGTGCCTGTCTTGGAGCGCATGACGACCGTCTCGGTCTCGGCGAAATCCCCGCGAATGCGCACGCCCTTGAGCAGCGAGCCGTCGGTGACGCCGGTCGCCGAGAACACGACGTCGGCAGACGCCATGTCCTGCAGCCGGAACTTCCGGTTGATATCGCTGATGCCCATCTTCTCGGCGCGAATGCGCTCTTCGTCCTTCATCGGGATCAGACGACCCTGAATCTGTCCGCCGATGCAGCGCAACGCCGCCGCCGCGAGCACACCCTCGGGCGCGCCGCCGGAACCCATGTAGATGTCGATGCCGGTTTCCTTCGGGTCCGTCGTCCAGATGACGCCCGCGATATCGCCGTCCGGAATGAGTTGCACGCCGGCGCCTGCTTCACGCACGGCCCGGATCAGCTCTGCGTGACGCGGTCGATCGAGAATGCAGGCCATGATTTCGTTAATCGGCACGCCTTTCGCCTTGGCGAGCGCATTGAGGTTGTCCGCAGGCGTCGCATCGAGATCGACGATGTCGTCGGGATAGCCGGGTCCGACGGCGATCTTGTTCATGTACATGTCCGGCGCGTGCAGCAAGCCGCCCTTCTCGGCGATAGCCAGCACGGCCAGCGCGTTCGGCATCGCCTTGGCGCAGATCGTCGTGCCCTCGAGCGGATCGACGGCGATATCGACTTCCGGACCCTCGCCGGTGCCGACCTTCTCGCCGATGTACAGCATCGGAGCTTCGTCCATCTCGCCTTCGCCGATGACGACGGTGCCTTGGATTTCGACGCGGCCAAGCTCCCGGCGCATCGCATCGACGGCGGCCTTGTCGGCTGCCTTTTCGTTGCCGCGTCCGCGGAGCTGCGCCGCTGCGATAGCAGCCGCCTCAGTCACACGCGCGAGTTCCAGAACGAGGATGCGCTCCAACCCCGGACCGTGCCCGTTCGTTTGCTCCGTCTTGCTCATATTCTCATCCTTCCGGACCATGCTTGGCCAAATGTTCGAATTCTACAGCTCTTCAATGCGGATCATCTGCGGAGCTTCGGTGACGTTGCCGTCCTTCTCGATCGCCGCCAAAGCCTTGCGCATCGCCTCTTCGGTCGTCTCATGCGTGATGATGATGACCGGCTGTGCCTTGTCCTTCGATCGCTGCGGAGCGGTGCGCGGCGCGTGAAGCGTCTGCGGCCGATGCTGCACGATGCTCTCGAGCGAGATCGCCTGATCGCTCATGCTCTTGGCGACGGCGGCCATCGCGCCCGGCTTATCGTAGAGAGCCAGGCGGACGTAATAGGAGCCGTAATGCTGATCGAGCTTGGCGCGCTTGTGCGCCTTGAGCTTCGCGACCGGCGTAACGAACGGCGGCACGATCAGCCCACGCGCGACGTCGAGAATGTCGCCGGCGACAGCGGAAGCCGTCGGCTTCGCCCCCGCGCCCGCCCCGACCAGCAGGACGCTGCCCGAGAAATCACCCTCGATGGCGACGGCGTTGGTGACGCCCGAGACTTCCGCGATGGCCGAATCCTTGAAGACCAGCGCCGGAGACACGCGCGCTTCGATGCCCGTTTCAGATTCAGACGCCACGCCGAGCAGCTTGATGCGATAACCGAGACTGTCGGCTGCCTCGATGTCGGCTTCCGTGATCGTCTGAATGCCTTCGACATGGATCTGGTCGAAGGCGACCTTCGTGCCGAAGGCAAGGCTGGTCAGCAGCGCGAGCTTATGCGCTGTATCGAAACCGCCAATATCGAACGTCGGATCGGCCTCGGCATATCCGAGCGCCTGCGCTTCCTTCAAAACGTCTGCGAACGGACGCTTGTCGTTCTGCATCTGCGTCAGGATGTAATTGCAGGTGCCGTTCAGAATACCGTAGACGCGCCGCACGCGGTTCGCGCCCAGCGCTTCGCGCAACGTCTTGATGATCGGGATGCCGCCCGCGACCGCCGCCTCGAAGTTCAAGGCGACGCCATTCTTTTCGGCGAGCTTGGCGAGCGCGATGCCATGTTTGGCGAGCAGCGCCTTGTTGGCCGTCACCACATGCTTTTTCGCTTGCAGCGCTGCCTCGACCGCCGCCTTCGCGACGCCGTCCTCGCCGCCGATCAATTCGATGAAGACTTCGTTCGACGGGTCCTTGGCAAGCGCCACCGGATCGTCGAACCACTGATAGCCGTCGATCGCAATGTTGCGAACCTTGTCGCGGCTCCGCGCCGAAATGCCGGTGACGCGGATTTCGCGTCCGACGATGTTGGCGAAGTGCGCGCCGTTCGTCGTGAGAAGTTCCAGCAGGCCGCCACCGACCGTGCCAACTCCGGCTATACCGAGTTTAAGGGGTTCCATTTTCGCTGACTATCGTGATGCGGATTTCTGAGAGGGAGCGGCGCGCTGATCAGCCTGAGGCGTTTCGGAGAAAAGCTTTTTGATCGATCGTGCCGCCTGGCGAATACGCTGCTCGTTTTCGACCAGCGCGATGCGGATGAAGCCTTCGCCATATTCGCCGAACCCGACGCCCGGTGAAACTGCGACATCGGCTTCTTCGATCAGGAGTTTGGCGAATTCGACGGAGCCCAGGTGCTTGTATTTCTCCGGAACCGGCGCCCAGGCGAACATCGTTGCCGGAGGCGCGGGAACGTGGAATCCGGCGCGGTCGAAGCTTTCGACCAGGGCATCGCGGCGGCTCTTGTACATCGCGCGGATTTCGTCGACGCAATCCTGCGGGCCGTTGAGCGCCGCCGCAGCTGCCACCTGGATCGGCGTGAACGCACCATAATCGAGATAGGATTTGACGCGCGCCAGCGCACCGATCAGCCGCTCGTTGCCGACCGCGAAGCCCATGCGCCAGCCCGGCATGTTGTAGGTCTTCGACAGCGACGTGAACTCGACCGACACATCCTTGGCGCCCGGAACCTGAAGGATCGAAGGCGGCGGCACCCCGTCATAATAAAGTTCGGCATAGGCGATGTCCGAGAGCACAATGATGTCGTGCTTCTTCGCCAGAGCCACTGCGTCCTTGTAGAATTCGAGGTCGGCGACCATCGCGGTCGGATTGGACGGAAACGAAATGACGACCGCCAGCGGCTTCGGGATCGAATGCTTCACTGCGTGATCGATGGCGCGCAGGAAGTCTTCGCCGTTGTTCGCCGGCAGATGCCGGATCGAAGCGCCGGCGATGATGAAGCCGAACGCATGGATCGGGTAAGTCGGGTTCGGAACGAGGACGACGTCGCCCGGCGCGGCAATCGCCTGCGCGATATTCGCGAACCCTTCCTTCGAGCCGAGCGTCGCCACGATCTCGGTTTCCGGATCGAGCTTCACGCCGAAGCGGCGCTCGTAATAGGCCGCCTGCGCCTTGCGCAGACCGGGGATGCCCTTCGACGCCGAGTATCGATGCGTGCGCGGTTTGTTGATCGTCTCGATCAGCTTGTCGACGATGTGCTGGGGCGTCGGCATATCGGGATTGCCCATGCCGAGATCGACGATGTCGGCGCCACGCGCACGCGCGGCGGCTTTCAAACGGTTCACTTCCGCGAAAACGTATGGCGGCAGGCGCTTGATGCGGTGAAAATCTTCGCTCAACAGACTTTGCCCTCGACGCCGCTCGTCACCGGCGTCACAGATATTTCGTTTTTGCACTAGGGATGAACCCGGGATCGGTTAACGACGACCGTGCGCCGATCGCCGCCTTGTTTACGCTCGCCCGCCATGCTCCGTCCAGTGCCGCGGGGCGACGACCTGGGAAACGGTGCGGAAGTCATGAGATTGGCGCCTTCGCAACGCAAAAACGGCCCCAGCCGTGTTTGATTTTTTCCGCCCGCCACCTACTTAGAGGCTATATCGGACACCCGTGATTCGACTTGATCGCTCCCCCTCCGAAGGGCACTCTACCCAAGGTGAAATGGCTGCGGCCGACAGCAGATTGAACTGTCGGCGCCGCATATTGGAAAGCTTTTAAACGCCGCCATGCCCCAGGACAGCTTCAAGCCCGAAATCCCTCCGTTCCTGTCGCGTTACCTGATCGCCAACCCCGAAGAGTTCGCTTCGAACCTTCTTCGCGCTTATGAGCGAGGCAGCCTTGCGCTGGCGCAACTCGCCGAACGACCCGACGCCAAGGCGGGCCCTTATACCCCTGCGAGCGAGTTCTCGGCCGCAACCGAAACGCTGACGTCTCTGGCGCGGACATGGCTCTCCGATCCAGTGAAGCTGTCGGAGGCGCAGACGCTCCTCTTCGGCCAGTTCGCCAATCTCTGGAACAACGTCCTGGCGCGCGCCATGGGCATGCCGATCGCCCCGCTGATCGAACCAGCTTCGAGCGACAACCGCTTCAAGGACCCCGAGTGGAGCGCCAACCCCTTCTTTGATTTTTGCAAGCAGGCCTATCTGTTGGCCTGCAAATGGGCCGAGGATCAATTGGCGGCGACGCCGGGTCTCGATGAACGAGCGCGCCACCGCGCCGAATTCTACCTTCGCCAGTTGACGAGTGCCTACTCGCCGACGAACTTCCTCGCGACCAACCCGGAAGTTCTGCGCGAAACCATCGAGACGAACGGGCGCAATCTCCTGGAAGGCGCCAATCTTCTCGCCGAGGATTTGCGGTCGTCCGGCGATCTGATGAAAATCAGTCAGACCGACGCCAACGCTTTCGAACTCGGCCGCAACCTCGCCACCACGCCCGGCAAGGTGGTTTTCCAGAATGAGTTGCTGCAGCTCATCCAGTATGTGCCCGCGACGGATAAAGTCCGCGAGCGCCCGATTTTGATGGTCCCGCCGTGGATCAACAAATATTACATCCTCGATCTGACGAGCCAGAAAAGCTTCATCAAGTACGTCGTCGATCAGGGCTTCACGGTTTTTGTCGTCTCGTGGGTCAACCCGGACGAAAAGCTCGCGGAAAAAACGTTCGAGGACTACATTCTCGAAGGCATCCTGGAAGCAGTCCGCGCCGTCAAACAAGAGTCGGGCGTCGAGAAAATCAACGTGCTCGGCTATTGCGTCGGCGGCACGGCGCTGGCGACGGGACTTGCGTACCTCGCGCAGCGTGGCGAAGAGCCGTTCAAAAGCTGCACGCTTCTGACGACACAAGTCGACTTCACGCTCGCCGGCGATCTCCTCCTCTTCACCGACGACAACCAGCTCGACAGCCTCGACGCCCTGATGACCGAGAAGGGTTTTCTCGACGGCTCACGCATGGCCAACGTCTTCAACATGATGCGTCCGCGCGATCTCATCTGGCCGTACGTCATCAACAATTACATGCTCGGCAAGAAGCCCTTCCCGTTCGATCTCCTGTTCTGGAACCAGGACTCGACGCGCATGGCCGCCGCCAATCACAAGTTCTATCTGCGCGAGTTCTATAACGAGAACCGTCTTGCCAAGGGCGAAATGGACGTCGGCGGCATCAAGCTCGACCTCGGCAAGATCAAGCTACCGATCTTTTCCGTCGCGACGCGCGAGGATCATATCGCGCCCGCAGCATCGGTTTTCCGCGGCATGCAGATGCTCGGCGGCCCGGTCGAATTCGTGCTCGCAGGATCGGGACACATTGCCGGCGTCATCAATCCGCCGAGCAAGGCCAAATACCAGTTCTGGACGAAGGGCACAAACATGGCGAACCTTGCCGACTGGCAGGCGTCAGCGTCCGTCACGCCGGGGTCCTGGTGGCCCTACTGGATTGAATGGCTGTCGCAGCAGTCCGGAGGCTGGATCGAGGCGCGCGCTCCGGGCAAAAAGCTCGGCGTCATCGAGGATGCGCCGGGCTCTTACGTCAAAGCAAGTTGAGACCTGGAAGCTAAACAAGCTTCGCGCTTTGCGGCCGGCTCCCCGTAGGGAAGCCGCAAAGCGCAATTTATCAAGCCAGCTCGAACTCGCCCTCGTAATCGACGGGCCAGAGGACCGTAAAGTCTTCTCCCTCCAGCGCGCGAAACGCGACGGCATTGATGTCGAGTTCGTCGGACGCGCCCTCGACGATCGGCTCGATCTTTTCCCAGACCTTCGTCGCGTTCTTCGCGAGCAGAATGAGATTGATCACGCCGTCGCCAGGCTCATGCCCATCGACTTCCGCCGTCGTTGAACCGTCGAGGGCGTCTATCAGACGGTCCTCGAGTTCGATCACCTTGTCGAGCGTATCCTCGTCGTCGCCCTGAAATTGCAAAACAAGCTGGTAGTTCATGGCCCCTTCCTGGCGGCATTTCTAAATCGCGGCAAGCGCCTGCTCGAGATCGGCGATGAGGTCGTCGACATCTTCGATACCGAGTGACAGGCGGACAACATCCGGGCCGGCCCCTGCTGCTGCGCGCTCTTCGTCGCGAAGCTGCCGGTGCGTGGTCGACGCCGGATGAATGACGAGGCTGCGGGTGTCCCCAATGTTGGCAAGGAAACTGAAGAGCTTCAAGGCCGAGACCAGCCTCACGCCCGCTTCATAACCACCCTTGAGGCCGAACGTGAAGACCGAACCCGCACCTTTTGGACAAATCTTTTGGTGGAGAGCGTAGCTGGGATTCTTGGGCAGCCCGGCATAGTTCACCCAGCCGACGCCCGGCTGCTTTTCCAGCCATTCCGCCACGATGCGAGCATTGTCGACCTGACGCTGGATCCTGAGCGGCAGCGTCTCGACGCCGGTCAGAATGAGAAACGCATTGAAAGGCGAAATCGCCGGACCGAGGTCGCGCAGACCGAGCACGCGCGCCGCAATCGCAAACGCCATAGGGCCGAAAGCCTCCGCGAGCTTCATTCCGTTGTAGGACGGATTTGGGTCGACCAGCGATTTGTACCGGTGCGGACTTTTCAGCCAGTCGAACGTGCCGCAATCGACGATCACGCCGCCGACCGAGTTGCCGTGGCCGCCGATGAACTTTGTCAGGCTGTGCACGACGATATCGGCGCCGAATTCTTTCGGCCGGCAGAGATAGGGAGTCGCCAGCGTGTTATCGACGATGAATGGAACGCCGGCGCGCTTGGCGACGGCCGCGATGCCGGGCAGATCGCTGATGACGCCCCCCGGATTGGCGATGCTTTCGCAGAAAATCGCGCGTGTCTTCGGCGTTATTGCCCGCTCGAAGCTCGACGCATCCGTCGCGTCCGCCCAGACGACGTTCCAATCGAACTTCTTGTAGGAATGATTGAACTGATTGATCGAGCCGCCGTAGAGCTGACGCGCCGCGATGAATTCATCCCCCGGCTCGAGCAGAGTGTGCAGCGCGAGAAATTGCGCGGCGTGACCCGACGCAACGGCCAGTGCCGCCGTGCCGTCTTCGAGCGCCGCGACGCGCGCTTCGAGCACTGCCTGCGTGGGATTGTTGATCCGCGTGTAGATGTTTCCGAACGCTTCGAGATTGAACAGTGCCGCCGGGTGGTCCGGATCGTTGAACACGAAGGACGTGGTTTGATAGATCGGCGTCACGCGCGCCCCGGTGACGGGATCGGGGCTTGCGCCCGCGTGCACGGCCTGGGTCGCAAACTTTTGCGTCGGCGACTGTGTCATGTGAGAACTCCTGAGCGGCGTTTTTTGCGCCGTCAGGGAGCGCAGCGCGGGCCGGTCTGTCAACCGGCCTTTCTGCAAAAGCTATTCAAAGCTTGGCGAACTGGCCGGCGATGCCGCAGTGCCACTTCTGGATTACCCAATTGGGATGCTCACCAATCCATTTCGCCATTTCGATCTGGCCGTTCATGGCGCATTGCTGGGCGGTGACCCTCTCACCCTCGAAATTGAGGGTCACGTCCTTGCAGCGAGACGGCTGGTCGATCATGCAGACGGCGACGACGAGTTCGATCATGGAACCTCCAGGTCTAGTCTGACGATCACTCGAAAGAGTGATCCGGCTTGCCTTGAGCGGTTCCCCGATGCCTGTTTGTTATCGTCGAGATTATTTCCCGAAGTATGTGGGAATTTCGGTCGAACACAAGAATGCGACCAGCGCGGCTCAATTCTAAATCGCGTTCATGCCGCTTTGAAGATCCGAGTGTGTCTTGTTGGGCTCGAAAATTCGCCGCAAAAGTAGCCGATAAGCCACAATTCAGCCTCGCACAACGCCCGTCCGCGCATAATCAGTCATCGAAATACAACAAACGATTCGGTTTTCTGCGGATTGAGGCAGCTGCGTGCTTGTGCACCGACAGGGTTAAGAGCGAGAAGTGGGCGCGCGAGTCCCGAGACAGATATAAGGGCGGCAAATGACGACTTACGGGGCCTCTTCGGCTCAAAGTGCGGCGTGGGACGGTAAAACCAAATCCGGGGCTCCGACAGTCGGATGGTTTCTGCGAAGATCGGCCCTTTGGGCGGCGATCGTCGTAGCCGGCATCATCTCGGCATGCGCCCTCTACGCGATCGTGGCCAACGCTGAGGCGACGACATCCGGCAACACGCCTGCGGCAACGACACAGACCTCCCCGCTCGGCGTCTGAGACGCGCTGACAGCTGCGTACGCGTCGTTTCGCGCCAGCGCACCGGCGCCGCCTTCGTGTTGTAGCGCGTAGGCTCCATAAGTTCCATTTTCGCAGCGCAGCGCGCGTGCGCGGCGTACTATTTTTGCCTCCCATTCACCGATCCTATCTACGGATAACCGCCGGTGCCTTGATCCTGACCAGCGCCTCCCTTTATCATCGTAGAAGGCTGGTGCCCCGAGGGACGCGTCGGAATGACGGAGCAACAAAAGAAATTTCCAGAGTTCTACGTTACCGCTCCGCAGCCCTGCCCGTATTTGCCCGGCCGGCTTGAACGCAAACTCTTCACGCATCTGACGCACGACAAGCCGCCGGAGCTCATCGACCGCCTGCTGACAACCGGCTTTCGCCGCAGCCAGAACATCGCCTACGTGCCGTACTGCGAGGGCTGCCAGGCCTGCGTGTCCGTGCGCGTCGTGGTCAACGAGTTCAAAAGCAATCGATCGATGCGCCGCAGCTGGGTGCGCAATTCCAAGCTCGCCGCGCGCCGCACCGCGTCGATCCCGACGCAGGAACAGTTCAAGCTCTTCCGCGCCTACATCGATGCCCGCCACAGCGACGGCGGCATGGCCGACATGACGATGCTCGACTACCGCATGATGGTCGAAGACACCGTCATCGACACGTTCCTGACCGAATACCGCCAGAGGCCGGACGGCGCACCCGATTCCGAATTCGACTCCTGGCCGCTCAAGGCCGTGGCGCTGTGCGACCGGCTGAGCGACGGCATTTCGATGGTCTACAGCTTCTATGATCCCGATGGCGCCGACTCAGGCCTCGGCACGTACATGATCCTGGAGCATATTGCGTTCGCGCAGCGCATCGGTCTGCCGCACGTCTACCTCGGTTATTGGATCGAGGGCTCGAAGAAGATGGCGTACAAAACGCGCTTCCAGCCGCAAGAACGCCTCGGACCTGATCGCTGGGAGCGCGTCGCCGAAGACGCCACGGAATTCTAAAAGCGCAGACCTGCAGGGTTGCTGATCTTACTTCGCAAGCTCGGCATTGAGCTTGTCGAACATGTACTGCCACTTCGCCGTCTGAGTATCGACGAGCACGTTCATCCGGGCTCTGAGTTCCAGCAGGATCGCACAGTCCGGACTCTCCGCGCTCGCACCCTCGCGCCCCATCGATGAAATTGCCGATAGCAGTTCGTCCGTCGATTTGTCGTAGACCGCCGTCTTGTCGTCGCGCACGAACGGCGCCGCCTTTTCCATGAACTCGTTCTGGTTCCAGTTGCGCTTCAACTTCAACTCGCGCAGCTTTTCCTGAAACTCAGGTCGGTTCTTGCTGTTGAGATCGCGCAGGCTCGACGCCGTCGCCTCGACGACAGCCTCGAAATCCTCTTTCTGGCATGTTGTTTCGGTGCCTTGCGCCCGGGCATCGGTTGTCCCGATCCCCATCATCGCCGCCGCCACCACGATCCAAGCCGCTTTTTTGAACGTCCCACCCATGCGACATGGTCGTAGCCGTGCCGAGCGGCCGCGACAAGCGCGGCCGGTCAACATCTGCAATCAAAATCGCGGACCGAAGGAATTCGATCGCGGGAACCCGCGCGGAACGACACGCCCGGCTTGCGAGCGCTCGCCGACCCAGTCCCGCATCTCGCCCCACGCGAGGGTGAATTCGCGGCCTGCGCTATCGACCCACGTCAGGCCGTTCGACTTCTTGAAGACGCGAACGTCGGACAGGCTGCCGTCCTTGAAGCGTTGCAGGATGACACCCTTGCCGCGCGTCATCTCGTTAACCTCGTCGATCTTGAAGACGAGGAGCTTGCGATTGTCGCCGACCGTCGCAACGTAATCGCCTTCGGCCGGGACGCAGACGCGCGCCTCGTCCGGCTCCGACACGTTCAGGACCTGCTTGCCCTTGCGCGTCGACGCGATCACTTCCTGTTCCGGCACGATAAAGCCGTAGCCCGCCGTCGAAGCGACGAGCAGCTTGCGCGACGGATCGTGCACGAACACCTCGACGATGTCGTGGTTCTCTTCGAGATCGATCATCAGCCGCACGGGCTCGCCGTGACCGCGTCCACCTGGCAGCGCGTTCGCTTCGAGCGTGAAGAATTTGCCGTTCGTCGTCAGCAGCACGAGCTTGTCGGTCGTCAACGCCTTGATGGCGCGCTTCAAAGCATCGCCCTGCTTGAAGTCCAGCTTCGAGAGATCGTCCTGATGGCCCTTGAGCGTGCGCACCCAGCCCTTTTCCGACAGGATGACCGTGATCGGCTCCTTCTCGACCAAGGCAGCAGCAAGATCGACCTCGACCTCCGGCGCATCGGCGAACGTCGAACGGCGGCGGCCGATGGCGGTCTTCTTCGAGTACGTCTCGCGCGTCGTCTTGACCTCGTTCGAGACGTGCTCCCATTGCAGCTCTTCCGATTTCAGAAGCTGCTTCAGCTCGCGCCGTTCTTTCGAAAGCTTGTCGTGCTCGGAGCGGATCTCGACCTCTTCGAGCCGCGACAGCGACCGCAGACGTAGGTTCAGGATCGCTTCCGCCTGCACATCGCTGAGATTGAATTTCGCGATCAGCTTCGCCTTCGGATCGTCTTCGCGACGAATGATCCGGATGACTTCATCGATATTGAGATAGGCGATCAGATAGCCGTCGAGAACTTCGAGGCGATGCTCGATCTTCTTCAGGCGATGCGTCGAACGGCGAACAAGCACCTCGATTCGGTGCTCCAGCCACTGCCAGAGCACATCGCGCAGATCGAGCACGTTCGGCACCTGCCCCGCCGACAGCACGTTCATGTTGAGCCCGACGCGCACTTCGAGTTCGGAAGCGCGGAACATGCTCTCCATCAGCAGCACGGGATCGACGACGCGGGTTTTCGGCTCCAGCACGAGGCGAATTTCTTCCGCACTCTCGTCGCGCACATCGCCAAGGAACGGCAGCTTCTTGTCGCTCATCAGCTCGGCGATTTTCTCGACGAGCTTGGCCTTCTGGACGCCGTAGGGAATTTCCGTCACGACGATCTGATAGCCGCCGCGTGCCGTATCTTCCTTGCTCCAGCGGGCGCGCACGCGAAAACCGCCGCGGCCCGTCTTATAGGCTTCCAGAATTGCATCGCGCGGTTCGACGATCACGCCGCCGGTCGGGAAGTCCGGCCCCGGCACCATCTCGACGAGCTTTTCGATCGTCGCATTCGGATGCTTGATGAGATGCAGCAGCGCGGCGCAAAGCTCATCGACGTTGTGCGGCGGAATGTTCGTCGCCATGCCGACCGCGATGCCCGAGGCGCCGTTCGCCAGCAGGTTCGGAAACGCCGCGGGCAGAACCACCGGCTCCTCGACGCGGCCGTCGTAGTTCGGACGGAACTCGACCGTATCCTCGTCGATGCCTTCGAGGATCAGCGCCGCCGTTTCCGTCATGCGCGCTTCGGTGTAGCGTTCGGCCGCCGGATTATCGCCGTCGATGTTGCCGAAGTTGCCCTGGCCGTCGACCAGCGGATAGCGCACCGCGAAATCCTGCGCGAGGCGCGCCAGCGCATCGTAGATCGCCTGGTTGCCGTGCGGGTGATAGTCACCCATCACCTCGCCGACGATCTTCGCGCACTTGATGTAGCCGCCTTCCGGATTGAGCCTGAGTTCGCGCATCGCATAGAGAATGCGTCTGTGGACGGGCTTCAAACCGTCACGCACGTCGGGCAGCGCCCGGTTCATGATCGTCGACAGCGCGTACGCGAGATACCGCTCCTCAAGAGCGGTACGGAATTCGACGGGCTCGATCGGGCCGTCGCCAGGAAGAATCGGTTTTGTCGTCATGGGCGCATCCCTACAGCGCGGCCCCAAGGCTCTCAAGCCCGCCATGGGGCGCGCACTGCCGCTTTATGAAAAGCGTGCTATTTGGGCGCAAGCTTTTGCGATGGTGCGCCAGTGTCACGGCGAGCACATCATTTGCCAACAGATTGATTTGCCACGATAACAGGATTGCTGCGGATGGCGGCGCTGGTGCCGGATTTACCCAAGGTTGAACTGCAGATCGTCGAGATGACCAATCAGGTCCGGCGTGAGCAGAACCTCAACGCGCTGCGCATCAACGCCATGCTCGCCAAGGCTGCACGCGCGTATGCGGAACGCCTCGCACGCAGCGGCCAGTTTTCCCACACCGCCGACGGCGGCAATCCTGGAAAGCGCGCGGAAACGGCGGGCTACAAGCCGTGCGCCGTTGCCGAAAACATCGCTATGGACCGATCGGGCCAGGGCTTCGATACCGGCCAGCTCGCGATGCAGGCCGTCGCTGGCTGGATGAACTCCGCGCCCCATCGCGCGAATATCCTCATGGCGTCGGCGACCGAGATCGGTGTCGGCGTCGCAAAATCGCCAGACCCCGTGCCGAAGTACATCTCCGTCGAAATGTTTGGGCGCCCCGCGAGTGAAGGCGTCAAATTTGAAATCGTCAACACCTCGGCCGACATCGTCGCCTATCGGTTTCTCGGCAAGACGCGCGATCTCAAACCGCGCATGACGATCACGCAAAGCTCATGCAGCGTCGGCGAAATCACGTTCGCGAAGCCGGCTGGCTTTCTCTCGCCGGGAAGCGAAATCGCGCGCTTCAACCCCGAGAATGGAAAGCGCTACATTTTGAAAAGCGGTTTGAACGGCGCGATCTCGATCGAGATCGGAATCAACATCAAGTCGCGCTGATCGCTATAAGCCTCCCGAAAACTGGCATTCGGAACATTTCGCGCCCGAAACTCGTTTTGCTGACCGAATTGATAGCAAACGAGGTCGCAAATGAATGGCCCCAGATTCGGCAGCATCGCGTTGGTCATCGTGCTGTTCGCTCTGATCGTTGGCGGCGTTTACGCCTACCAGCGCTCGCAAACGGAAGTGCTCGTCGATAGCCCGGCGGTTCGCGTCGAAACGAACAAAGTCACCGGCGAGACCACAGTCGACGCTCCATTTGCACATGTCGAAAAGGACGGCAGTGGCACGCGCGTTCAGGCGCCGGGCGTTGACGTCAATGTTCCCAAGGAGCCGCCGCCAAATTCAACTCCATAAGCGAGATTGCCACGTATTGAGCGCCCGCGAATGTGCGGGCGCTTTTTTTGTTTCCAACCGCTCAGCGCCAGGGCTCGTAATAGTAGGGATCGTCATAGTCGTCACCACGGCCCTGGAAGTCGCGACGCTCGTAACGCTGCGGGCGCTGTCGGCTCGTGGCTTTGATGGCGGAAGTCTTGGAACTCGCGGCCGACGCGATCTTGCCATCCAGCGAACGCACGACTGTCACCTCGGTGCCGACTCGCACGAGGGAGGCCAGATGCAGCACGTTTTCGTTCAGCATGCGGAAGCAGCCTGACGATTCCGCACGCCCGATCGACTTCGGCTCGTTGGTGCCGTGAATGCGGTAAAGCGTATTGCCGAGATAGATTGCCTTCGCGCCGAGCGGATTGCGAATGCCACCCAGCATGCGCGTTGGCAATTCCGGCTTGCGCTTGCGCATGTCGGTAGGCGGATACCAGTCCGGCCAGTCCGCGATGCGCGAAACCTTTTCCTTGCCTGACCAGCCGAAGCCCTGACGTCCGACACCAATCGAATACGCATACGCCGACGTTGAGCTGAGCACGTAATAGAGTTTGCGCTTGCTCGCATCGATCACGATCGAACCCTGAGCATACGGACCGCTGAACGGCACCACCGGCGGCGCTACCGCCTGAATGTAAGGCCGGCTTCCGCCATTCGAGCCGGGCGCCTTGCTCAGCTGCTGTTCTTCGTCCAGCTGTGGCGCGGCATCCCAGGCACCATAGTCGTCCCGACCGTCGTAACGGCGATCATCGAAATACCGGCGGCCATCATATCGATCGTCGCGCCGGTCGCTGGTATCGGGTCCGCCATTGTATCGGGGATCATAGCGCCGATCCTCGTTCTCGTCGAAGCGCCGGTAGACCCGCGGACCGCCATAGCGATTGTCATCGTAGCCGCGATCGTCATCGTCCGGATCGCTGTAGACTTGTCCGCGTCCGCCGTCCCACGGATCCCACTGCTGCGCTGAAGCCAGCGTTGACCACGTCGTCGACACGAGAACTGCGGCAACGGCTGAGATGAATGTTTTCATGGGACCCCGCGATGGTCATTCCGACAGAGCCCACAACAACGCTGCAAGCCTATCGTTCCGTCGGGTGTATGTCGCGCCCGAACGAGACTTTCGCGTGGCAAACCGATGGCATGGCGCCGCCTGCGACATTACAAATTGAACGCGCAAGACTTGCAGTTTAGCGCGACGCGCGCGCGAGCACGTCCATCAATTCCGCAACCTTGCGCCGCTGATCCGCAGCGTTGCCGCTCGCGATCGCGTGCTCGACGCAATGGGCGACATGATCGCGCAGCACCTCCTCTTCGACACGGCGGAGCGCCGCGCGCACCGCTGAAATCTGCGTGACGACGTCGATGCAATAACGATCGTCTTCGACCATTTTCGCGAGGCCGCGCACCTGACCCTCGATACGGTTCAGGCGTTTCAGGCAGGATGCTTTCATGTGTTTGTGCATGCCTTGACCGATACCCCATGGGGGTATAGATGTCAAATATCGGAGATACCCTCATGGGGTATAGGGCATACGGAATTTGCTATGGCAGCGGATCACGACGGATCGCACGGACACGCGGGCGAAGCACAGAACGGCAAAAGTTGCTGCGGCTGCGGTCACAACCCCACGCCAGCGAAGGCAGAGCATAAGCCCGAGCATTTGGAAAAAGACCCCGTATGCGGAATGAGCGTCGATCCGCTGACTGCCAAGCATCGCGCCGAGCATGACGGACGCGCGTACTATTTTTGCAGCGCCGGCTGCCGTACGAAATTCCTTGCCGATCCTGAGAAATATCTCAATCCAGCTGAAGCCGAACCAAAGTCCGAGCACCTGAATAAAGATCCGGTCTGCGGAATGAACGTCGATCCGCATACCGCCAAACATCGCGCCGAGCACGCCGGGCACACGTACTATTTCTGCTGCGCCGGTTGCCGCACGAAATTCATCGCCGACCCTGCGAAGTATCTCAGTCCCGCTGAGGCTTCCGCCGAGCCCGTACCGGAAGGCACGATTTACACCTGCCCGATGCACCCCGAGATCCGGCAAGTCGGACCTGGTCCGTGCCCGATTTGTGGCATGGCGCTCGAGCCCGACATCATCACCGCCGACGCCGCTCCCAATCCCGAGCTCGCGGATATGACGCGCCGCCTCTGGATCGGCCTCGTGCTCGCCACGCCCGTTTTCATTCTGGAGATGGGCAGCCATCTCTTCGGGCTGCACCATTTGATCAACCCGGCTACATCCAACTTGCTGCAGTTTGCTCTCGCGACGCCGGTCGTGCTGTGGGCGGGCTGGCCATTCTTCGAGCGCGGATGGAAATCGATCCAGACGCGCAATCTCAACATGTTCACGCTGATAGCCATCGGCACCGGTGTCGCTTGGGCTTACAGCGTCGTCGCGACTTTCCTGCCGGATATTTTTCCACCCGCACTGCGCACGAACGGCGGCTCGGTGCCCGTCTACTTCGAAGCCGCAGCCGTCATCACCGTTCTCGTGCTGATCGGGCAGGTGCTTGAACTGCGCGCGCGCGAACAGACCGGTGGCGCCATTCGCGCCCTGCTCAATCTCACGCCGAAAACCGCGCGGCGTCTTGCTGCCGGAGACAGCGAGCAGGAAATCGAAATCGATGCGGTCACCGTCGGCGACCGCCTGCGCGTGCGTCCCGGCGAGCGCATCCCCGTCGATGGCGATCTCATCGATGGCAAGAGTTTCGTCGACGAGTCCATGGTGACCGGCGAATCCAATCCCGTCACCAAGGCAACCGGCGCGAAGCTCATCGGCGGAACGATCAACGGCAGCGGAACGCTGGTCATGCGCGCGACCGGCGTCGGCCGCGACACCATGCTCGCGCGCATCGTGCAGATGGTTGCCGAAGCACAGCGCAGCCGCGCGCCGATCCAGCGCCTCGCCGATCAGGTCGCAAGCTGGTTCGTGCCGCTCGTGATCGCCGCCGCTGCGCTGGCGTTCATCGCCTGGGCGACATTCGGGCCTGAACCACGCTTCTCCTACGCACTGATCGCAGCAGTGTCCGTTTTGATCATCGCCTGCCCGTGCGCGCTCGGTCTCGCGACGCCGATGTCGATCATGGTGGGCGTCGGACGCGGCGCGCAATCCGGAGTGCTGATCAAAAGCGCGGAAGCGCTCGAGCGCATGGAAAAGATCGACACGCTCGTCATCGACAAAACCGGAACGCTGACCGAAGGCAAACCAAAGGTGACGGCGGTGCGAACCGCATCATCCGTCAGCGAAACCGATCTTCTGAAATTCGCGGCGAGCCTCGAACATGCGAGCGAGCATCCCCTTGGCGCAGCCATCGTTGCCGCCGCAAAGGAACGAAATGTTGCTCTGGCTCCTGTCTCGGACTTCGACGCACCATCCGGCAAAGGCGTATCCGGCGTCATCGAAGGACACCGCGTCGTCGTCGGCAATCGCCGCATCATGGCCGATGCTGCAATCGATACGGCCGCCTTCGATCATGAAGTCGAACGTCTGCGCAGCGACGGCGGATCGGCCGTATACGTCGCGCTCGACGGCAAGGCCGCAGGCGTGATCGCCGTCGCCGATCCGATCAAAGCAACGACCGCATCCGCGCTACGCAAGCTCTCTGACAGCCGTGTCCACATCATCATGCTCACGGGCGATAACGTGACGACGGCGAAGAGCGTCGCAGCCAAGCTTGGAATCTCGGACGTCAAAGCCGACGTGCTTCCGGAAGACAAGGCGAAGATCGTGCAGGAACTTCGCCGCAATGGTCACGCGGTCGCCATGGCGGGTGACGGCGTCAACGATGCGCCTGCATTGGCTGCGGCCGATGTCGGCATTGCGATGGGAACCGGAACCGATGTTGCGATCGAAAGCGCAGGCATCACACTCTTGAAAGGCGATCTCGAAGGCATCGCGCGCGCCCGCCGCCTCTCGGAAGCGACGATGGCGAACATCCGGCAGAACCTCTTCTTCGCGTTTGTCTATAACGCAGCCGGCGTGCCGATCGCAGCAGGCGTCCTCTACCCGGCGTTCGGACTTCTGCTGTCGCCGATTATTGCCGCCGTGGCGATGTCGCTGTCGTCCGTGAGCGTGATCAGCAACGCGCTACGCCTCCGCGCAACAGACATCGGCTGACGCGGAGTCCGCAACGTCACACGGGATCGGGTTCGAACGCAGCCGTTGGAGAAACGGCCGTTCGTCTCGGTTTGCCGAGCGACAGCGCGAACAGTGCCGCGACGAGGCACGCAGCGCCGGCGATGAAAAACGCTGGCAGATACGTCGACCACTCCGTACGCGTCAGTCCCGCACCGTACGCCGCAGCCGCCGCGCCGAGCTGGTGCCCCGCGAAGATCCAGCCGAACACGACGTTCGTGCGCTCGGCGCCGAAATAGCGCGACGTGAGTTTCACCGTCGGCGGCACGGTCGCGATCCAATCGAGTCCGTAGAACATCGCGAAAAACGACAGCCCGTAGAACGTGAAATCCGTGAACGGCAGATAGATGAGCGATAGTCCGCGCAAGCCATAATACCAGAACAGCAGCCAGCGATTGTCGAACCGGTCCGAGAGCCAGCCCGATCCGATCGTTCCGAAAAAGTCGAACACACCCATCAGCGCAAGCACGCTCGCCGCCTTCACCGGCGCCAAGCCGAAATCGCCGCACAGCGCAATGAAATGCGTTTGAATGAGGCCGCTGGTGCTCAATCCGCAAATGAAAAACGTGCCGAACAGCACCCAGAACGCCCCACTCTTCATTGCGTCCATGAGCACGAGAACCGGCGACGCGAGAAGTTCGCCAAGACCGCCGCTCGGCCGGACGTGAGGAACGATGTCGGTCGCCCCATACGGCGCGAGACCAATGTCGGACGGGCGATTGCACATCAACAGCGTGACGAGCAATGTCGCGAGAACCAGCATCGCACAGATGAAACACAGTGCTATGCGCCAGCCGTAGGCTTCCGTCAGGCTCGCAAGGAGCGGCAGAAAAACCAGCTGCCCCGTCGCGGTGCTCGCCGACAGCAGTCCCATTGCAAGGCCACGCCGCTCAGAGAACCATTGCGTCGCGACCGTCGCTCCGAGCACCATCGCCGTCAGTCCCGTGCCGATGCCGAGTCCGACACCCCAGAGCAGGAGCAGTTGCGAGACACTCGTCATCGCCAGGGACGTGACGAGCGTGACCGTCAGGATGCCGAGCGCCAGCAGCACGATGCGTCGGACACCGAAGCGGTTCATCAGGACGGCGGCGAACGGCCCCATCAATCCGTAAAGCAAAAAGCGGAGCGCAAGCGCCGAGGAAATCTCCGACGTCGTCCAGCCGAACTCACGTTCGAGCGGAACGATGAAGACGCCGGGCGCACCGATTGTTCCAGCCGTGATGAGCATCGTCAGAAACGTCACGGCCGCGACGACCCAGCCGTAGTGTACGTTTCTTCGCGCCAGCGCGGATGTCAGCGACCGCGACGTCATATCGGCTCCGATCCCGCGCGTTCGCAATTCGCGCACTACGATGTTTTATCCGAGCCCCTAGCGGAAGCCCTCAGCGACCATCTCGAACGACTGAAGATTATACTTGCTCGTCAGAAAATCGAGCAGCGGAGGCGGATTGCCGTCGATCTCCGGCTGCTCCCAGTGCACTTCAAAAGTCATGTGCTTGCGCTCTTCGCCGACGTCCGTTTCGCTGAGGAACGTGACGCCATATCCTTGGGCGTGCAGCGTTTGAAAAAATTCTGCGAGCGTCGGCGTATTCCGTGCGCCTTCGATCACCACGTGCGCACGCCGCCTGCGCGCGACGCGCAAATCCACCCATTTGAATCCGATGAGCGTAAGCAGGATGATCGCGGTACCAACGCTGCCGAGTATCAGGTTGCCGCTGCCGAAACACAAACCGACGACCGTCACGGCCCAGAGCGTCGCAGCCGTCGTGACGCCCGAAATCGTGTTGCCTTGTTTGAGGATCGCGCCACCGCCGATGAAGCCCATGCCTGTCAGAATTCCGAGAGGCAACCGCATCGGGTCCATGGTCGCGAATGAGCCGGATGTCTTGCCGCCAACATCGAGAATGGAATTCGCGAGGATCATCGCGAGCGAGGCCGCAAGTGCCGCCAGCACCGTCGTCCGGAACCCTGCGCTATGTCCGCCGGCTTCCCGGTTGATGCCAATCAGCCCTCCCGCAACCACCGTCAAGAACAGACGGAGCGCAATATCTGTGACACTCGGATAGAGTGGCATTTCCATTCTCGAAACCTCCGCAAGGTGGTGCGCAAATTTGTGAGTTTATAGTCTCGGGGTCAGACCCGAAAGCGGCGATTACTCAGCGCCCCCATCGCACCGCGCCGTCGAGGTATGCCAAAGCGCATACCTTCGCCACGCTCGGAATTGCTACGCTTCGGAACATCGAAAAATCGCAGGATCGGCAAAATGCGCATTGGACTTATCGGCTTGGGACAGATGGGCACCGGCATCGCCGCCAATCTGCTCAAAGCCGGACACGAACTGACCGTCTACAATCGCACCCGCGCGAAAGCCGAAGCGTTCGCATCGGAAGGCGCCAAAGTTGCAGATCATATCGCCGATGCCTGTCGCGGCGACGCCGTCATCACGATGCTCTCAAATGACGACGCCGTCGAAAGCGCAGTTTACGGTGACGGCGGCGTGCTCGCGAGCTTGTCGAAGGGCGCCATCCATGTTTCGTCGAGCACAATCAGCGTCGCGCTCTCGAAGCGCCTCGCCGAGCATCACGCCGAGAGAGGACAACGCTACGTCGCCGCGCCCGTGTTCGGCAGACCCGAGGCCGCAGCCGCAGCCAAGTTGTTTATCGTTGCGGCCGGCTCGCCCGAAGCCGTCAAAACCGCGATGCCGGTTTTCGATGCCATCGGCCAACGAACATTCACGGTCTCGGAAGACGCGCCTGCAGCAAACATCATAAAGCTCAGCGGCAACTTCCTGATCGCTTCCGTCATCGAGTCCCTCGGCGAAGCGATGGCGCTTGTCGGCAAGGCCGGCATCGACAAGCACCAGTATCTGGAACTACTGACGTCAACGCTGTTCGGCGCGCCGATTTACAAGACATACGGCACGTTGATCGCCGACGAAAAGTTCTCGCCGCCCGGTTTTGCTGCGCCGCTCGGATTGAAGGACGTGCGTTTGACGCTCGCAGCCGGAGACGATCTCCGCGTTCCGCTGCCCTTAGCGAGCTTGCTGCGCGATCGTTATCTGACGCTGCTCGCCAACGGCGGCGACAACCTCGACTGGTCGGCCATCGGAGGCCTACCGGCGAAGGATGCTGGCTCGAAATAGAAGCTTGAAACGTGCCCGTCAGTGATTGGTGGGCATTCCACCTTGCATCGTGCCGCTCGCCGGACCACGCGGAAAGCGTTTGTGCTCGATGAGATTGCGCCCGACCGAACCCGCGTAGCAGCCCCAGCGGTAGGCGCTCCAGAGGGGCGACTGTCCGAGCACGCTGCGCTTCGAGAAGAGCGAGCTTTTGAGCGAATGGGTGTCGCACGCCGTCTTCTGCGGATCGCGATAGAAGGTCGAAATCTTGTCGCTGCTCATCCCCGGCGTCGCCAGCCACGCCGGGACATGCACGTTACAGAGACGTTCGGCATCGAGTAGCGCTTTGCTCGCACCCGTGCCGCTCACCGGACAGGCTGTCGAGAACGCGTCGCCGACGAGCGCGATTCCCGGCTGCACCGCATTTTCCGTCGCGATCAAATCGACCGGCCGGATCTTGATCGCACCGCGAACACGTAAGCGGCCGGCGAGACGTTCAAGGCGCGGCAACGCTTCCGCGATCGCTTCCATCGGACTGATGCGCAGCCGTTTCACCCACGGATCATCGAGGTCGTGATAGGAAAAGACGTTGGCGCGGAGCCCCGTCGCCAGCGGGAATAGCGTGATGTACGCGACACGATGCGACGGATCTTCCCCGAAGTACGTCAGGGAATCGAAGGGCAGTTCGTCGGACTCGGCATCGAACCCGATCGACAGCGAATGGCACTTTGAAATCTCGCGCCGGTGCATGTCGATGCGGTCGAGAAATCCGGCGCCAAGTCCGGTCGCTCCGATGACGAGGCGCGTCGAAATCTGCTCGCCGCCGACCAGCGTCAACGTCTGACGCTCCGGGCTCAGCGTCAGCGATGCGACCTTGTTGTGCACGAAAACAACCTGCGCCGGGATGAGCCGCCGCATGCAGTTGACGAAGTCGCCGTAGGCCAGACCGTATTCAACGATCGGTTTGATCTCGGCGAGGCGTCCAAGACGCGCGACCCACACGTTCTCATACCGGCGCGCAGCCGGCAAAATCTCGTCGAGAACACCAGCTTTGGCGAGGGAGTCGGCGTGCCGGTCTTCAATCTTCTCACAACGGAAATCGGGGCGCGCCTGGTCGAATGGATCGATCAGCGCCACCGAATAACCGGCCCGCCCCAGGATCGTCGCGGCTAGAGAGCCAGCCAGCCCCGCCCCAACGATCGCAACGTCGGTCTCAACCACGGACCCATACCCCACAATTTTCCGGGCCAAAGGTACGCGCGCAAAGTTACGCACGATTTAAAACTTTTTATTCGCGACCGCCGCCGTTCAGACTGGTTGAGAAAGTCTTACGCTGAAACTCCACCAATCGTGAAAGCTTCGATTATCAGACACTTGGGCTGTCGCTCCACACCGTTCAATTCCGCTTTTTTGGTGAGCCTGTCGGAACTGCCGTCCGACGCGCGTCCTTGTATCGGCAGGGATCGGGTGTGCCGAATTGAAATCCTTCCTGCCGTGGTCTTGACATGGCGACTGCGGACGGTTCGCGGAACGCGAGACGCCGGGCGCAAAACAAGGGAGACAGCGATGGCTGGCGTCAGATTATTGGTCGGGACCCGGAAGGGCGCTTTCGTACTGACATCGGACGAGGCCCGCAAAAGCTGGGACGTCAGCGGTCCGCATTTCGCGGGCTGGGAAATCTATCACGTCAAAGGTTCTCCCATCGACGAAAACCGGATCTATGCCTCGCAGTCGAGCAGCTGGTTCGGCCAGCAAATTCAGCGATCCGACGACGGCGGCAAGACATGGCAACCTGTCGACAATACGTTCGCCTATGACGGCGTCCCCGGCACGCATCAGTGGTATGATGGAACGCCGCACCCGTGGGAATTCAAGCGCGTCTGGCATATCGAGCCATCCACGACCGAGGCCGATACCGTTTACGCTGGAGTGGAAGACGCGGCGCTGTTCCGTTCGAACGACGGCGGTAAATCCTGGCATGAATTGCCCGGATTGCGCGGCCACGGGTCGGGCGCACACTGGCAACCCGGAGCCGGCGGCATGTGTCTGCACACGATCCTCATCGATCCCTCCGATGCCAAGCGCATGTTCATTGCGATTTCGGCGGCCGGAGCGTTTCGCACCGAAGACGGCGGCGAAACCTGGAAGCCGATCAATCGCGGACTCAAATCGGAGTACATCCCCGACCCCGAAGCCGAGGTCGGCCATTGCGTACACCGGCTTGCGATGCACCCGTCGCGTCCCAATGTCCTCTTCATGCAGAAACACTGGGACGTGATGCGCAGTGACGACGGCGGCAACTCGTGGCGCGAAGTCAGCGGCAACCTGCCGACCGATTTCGGTTTCGTCATCGACGTTCACGCACATGAGCCCGAGACGATCTACGTGGTGCCGATCAAAAGCGATTCAGAGCACTTTCCGATAGACGGACGATTGCAGGTCTGGCGCAGCCGCACGGGCGGCGAAGATTGGGAAGCGCTGACCAACGGACTGCCGCAATCCAACTGCTACGTGAATGTGCTGCGCGACGCCATGTCGATCGATACGCTCGAGTCCTGCGGCATCTATTTCGGAACGACCGGCGGTCAGGTCTACGCGTCGTCAGACTCCGGTGACACCTGGGAAGCCGTCGTTCGCGATCTCCCTCCGGTGCTCTCGGTCGAAGCGCAGACCTTGAGGTAACCCGGCATGATCCGCGTCGTGCTCCCGGCACATCTCAAGATGCACGCCAACGTCAATGGCGAGGTGATGCTCGCCGTCGACGGACCCGCCACACAGAAATCGCTGCTCGACGCGCTGGAGACGAACTATCCGGTTTTGCGCGGTGCCATCCGCGAACAGGGCACGCTCAAGCGCCGACCATTCGTGCGGTTCTTCGCGTGCCAGCGGGACCTGTCGCACGATGAACCCGACGCGCCGCTACCCGACGCGGTCGCATCCGGCGCACAACCGTTCCTGATCGTCGGCGCGCTCGCCGGCGGATAACGCCCGCCCTTTGCCGCTTCCAGCTGGCTGTGCGGAGCACAGCCGGAACGGCGAACATTCGAGGTGCGACCGCCGCTTCCGGCCGGCTCCACGGAGTGGAGTCGGAAACGGCAAACATTCGAGGTACGACCGCCGTTTCCGGCCGGCTCCGCGGAGCGAAGTCGGAAACGGCAATCGATTACAAAGGAATGTTGTCGTGCTTCTTCCAGGGATTTTCGAGCGTCTTGTTGCGCAGCATGTTCAACGCCCGGCAGAGGCGCTTGCGCGTCGTTGACGGCTTGATGACCTCGTCGATGTAGCCGCGCTCGGCGGCGACGAACGGATTGGCGAAGCGGTTCTTGTATTCCTCGATCCGCGCTTCGATCTTTTTCGCGTCGCCAAGCTCGGAGCGATAGAGAATCTCGGCCGCGCCCTTCGCGCCCATGACGGCGATCTCGGCCGTCGGCCAAGCGTAGTTCACGTCGCCGCGAATATGCTTCGAGCTCATCACGTCATAAGCGCCGCCGTAGGCTTTGCGCGTGATGACGGTGACTTTCGGAACGGTCGCCTCGGCATAAGCGAACAGAAGCTTCGCGCCGTGCTTGATGAGCCCACCGTATTCCTGCGCCGTACCCGGCAGGAAGCCCGGCACGTCGACGAACGTGACGATCGGAATATCGAAGCAGTCGCAGAAGCGCACGAAGCGCGCCGCCTTGCGCGACGCATCGCTGTCGAGCACGCCTGCGAGCACCATCGGCTGGTTCGCGACGATGCCGACGGTGCGGCCTTCCATGCGCGCGAAGCCGGTCACGATGTTCTTCGCGAACGCTTCCTGGATTTCGAAGAAGTCCGCCTCGTCGACGACTTTGAGGATCAGCTCCTTGATGTCGTACGGCTTGTTCGGATTGTCCGGAATAAGCGTGTCGAGCGAATGATCGATGCGCTCGGGCTTGTCTTCCGTCGGAATCTCTGGAACGCCCGTCTTGTTGCTCGACGGGAGGAAGTCCATCAGCCGCCGCATTTGCAGGAGGGCTTCGACGTCGTTCTCGTAGGCGCGATCGGCGATCGACGATTTCGTCGTGTGAACCTTGGCGCCGCCGAGTTCTTCCGCCGTCACCGTTTCGTTCGTCACGGTCTTCACGACGTCGGGGCCGGTCACGAACATGTAGCTCGTGTCTTTGACCATGAAGATGAAATCGGTCATCGCGGGAGAGTAGACGTCGCCGCCCGCGCACGGCCCCATGATGACGGAAATCTGCGGAATGACGCCGGAAGCCAGAACGTTGCGCTGGAAGACTTCGCCGTAGCCGCCGAGCGCGTCGACGCCTTCCTGAATGCGCGCGCCGCCCGCATCGAACAGACCGATGATCGGCGTGCGGTTCTTCAGAGCCATGTCTTGGATTTTGGTAATCTTCTTGGCGTGCGTTTCGCTCAGCGATCCACCCATCACGGTGAAGTCCTTGGCGAAGACATAGACCGTGCGCCCGTTGATGGTTCCCCAGCCGGTCACGACGCCGTCGCCTGGAACCTTGGTCTTTTCCATGCCGAACTCGGTGCAGCGGTGCTCGACGAACATGTCGAACTCCTCGAACGAGCCCTCGTCCATCATCAGCTCGATGCGTTCGCGCGCCGTCAGCTTGCCCTTCTGGTGCTGCGAGTCGATGCGGGCCTGGCCGCCGCCCAGACGAGCATTCGCGCGCCGCGTCTCAAGCTCCCCGATGATGTCTTTCATGAAATAGCCACCCTGCCTTGCCGTGATGAATGCGCTGGCTCTCTAGCACGGCCTCGCGAGAGCGCAAATGTCGAGAAATCGGCGGCCAGCGCGGGCCGGGCCGGACGGTCTTTAATACCGGAAAGCTGCCGGGTGTGGCGTTTACGCTGACGATTGGGCCGCGGCAAGTTGGCGCCCGAACTCACCGATCTTAACCTCAAGGAACCCCGCCCCGGCGATGGGCTCGATCGCGACGGCATGGGCGCGCGTGGCGGCCCAGGGGAGGGTCACGCCAAGCAGATCGGCGATGGAAGCGGCCATCACCCGCTTGCCGCCCGCCTGCTTCAAATGCCGCTCAGCCTCGGCGCGCGCCGCGAAGACGTGCAGCAGATCACCGGATGGCGCCCACGGACCGGCAGGCGTCAGGATCGGCCCGGCTTCGTCAGCGACGAGAAAAACCTCGCCGCGCCCGGTAGCGGCCGAGGCGTAATAAGGCACAGCTTCCGTCTTGAGGCGGATGAGCAGATCGACGGGATCGACCTCGGCTTCGATCGGATCGGAAACCCAGTCGGTTCCAGCGAAGCCCTTGCCCTTGGCGATGCCGGGCAGAATTTCGGCCGCGAACGTGACGAGGCCAATGTCCTGCAGCTCGTTATTGCCGGCCAGCGCTTCGGCCCACCGCGTCGCCTCGATCCGGCTCGACCAGAAAAGTTGTACCGTCCTGCCTTTGACCTTCTGCGACGGAACGGATGCGGTTTCTTCGTCAGCGAATGTCAGCACACGCCCTTCGCTGACCGCCCGGCGAATGAAGCGGTCGCGTTGCGCAAGTTCCGGAATGCGCGGCCTGTGCAGCATTGGATCAGCCTACGCTTCTGAGAATCATCTGCGCGACTCTGGGTCAATCATTTCGCGATAGCAACTATCGAACGCGTTTGGCGCAGCGCCGCGCACCATTTGCAGGCTTGGCGGCGCGCAGTGGCACAACCTCTTGATCCAGCTACCGGCGAGCCATATGTTTCGCCTTCACTCAACGATGGGAGTGGCTCGGACGCGGTTCCGGAAGCCGAAATCTCGTGATAGAGCTGCTAATTGTTCTGATCTTGATAGGCCTTAACGGCCTATTTGCACTGTCTGAGCTGGCGATTGTTTCGGCTCGTAGACCCCGGTTGAAGACCCTAGAAGCGTCAGGACGCCCGGGCGCCAAAAGCGCTCTCGCCCTATCGGACAATCCCGGCAAGTTTCTTTCGGCGGTTCAAATCGGCATCACGCTGATCGGAATCGTCAATGGTGCCTATTCCGGCGAAACGTTCGGCGAGTACGCGGCAGAATACCTTTTAGGTCTCGGCTTAAGCCCGTCGGTGGCTCATCCGCTCGGTTTCGGCTTCGTCGTCGCGATCATCACCTATCTCTCAGTCATTGTCGGAGAACTCGTCCCGAAGACGTTGGCGCTTCGCAATGCGGAAGGCATCGCGTGCCTCGTCGCGCCGATCATGACCGGCTTTGCAGGCTTTGCGCGTCCCGTCGTTTGGCTGCTCGACACGTCGACGCGTTTTGTATTCCGTGTTCTTGGCCTTTCGCCGCAAAGCGAAATCCGGGTCACGGATGAAGAAATCAAGACCGTCATCGCCGAGGCCGAAACCGCCGGCGTTCTCGAAAGTGGCGAAGGAGACCTGATCTCCGGAGTGATGCGCTTGGCCGACCGGGCCGTAGGCGGTTTGATGACACCGCGCACGGATGTCGATTGGATCGACATCTCCGCGTCCGACGACGTCATCAAAGCGCGCCTGATTTCGACACCGCATTCGCGTTTGCCGGTGGGAGAAGGATCGGTCGACAAGCTGATCGGAGTGATCCAGACGCGCGCCCTGCTTTCGGGCCTGCTCGCCGGCAAAGCCTTCGAGATCAATTCCTATATCCGCAAAGCGCCCGTCATTCCTGAAACAAGCGACGCGTTAACTGTGCTGGCGGTGCTCCGCAATGCGGAAGTCCCGATGGCGCTCATCCATGACGAGTATGGCGATTTCGAAGGTCTGGTGACGCCAGCCGACCTCCTCGAAGCCATCGCCGGCACCTTCAAGTCCGACACCGAAGGCCTCGATCCCTACGCGGTCGAACGCGACGATGGATCGTGGCTGCTTTCTGGTGCAATGCCCGTCGACGAAATGTCGGACAAGATCGGCGTCCCGCTTCCCGCGAACCGCTCGTATGAGACCGTTGCGGGATATGTCCTGTCCGCGCTCCAGCACATCCCCAAGACGGGCGAATATTTCGAAGTCGACGGGTGGCGGTTCGAAGTCGTCGATCTCGACGGCCGCCGCATCGACAAAGTCCTGGCGAACCGGATTTCCAAGGCCCGCAGGCGCAACCCTTAGGTTCGGAGCAGTGCCAGCCAGCGCCATGCCGCGTCGAATTCGGCACGGCGGCCTCGGCGTCGAGCGGAAGCTTCCGTGTCTTTGCCCCAGAGCGAGATCTGGTAGTCCTCATCGACGTGCGCGGCGTTCCAGGCCGCATCCGCGGTCACGGCTTTGCTTTCCAGTGCAAGCGCCAGCAGCGCCGAACCCGTCAGCGTCGTCAGGACGTGCAGCCCCGTCAGCCGGAATGCATCGTGCGGCGTCAGCGCGTGTCCGACGGCGGCCAGCGCCTCAGACGACTGCTCGACATGGATCACACCCGGCACGACCCTGAACCTCGCATCGAGCGTGGCGTCCGCCCAGGCGACGATCGGGTTCCAGTCGCGTGACTGCAGCGCCACCAGCTCTTCCGGCGTCTCCGCGCGATAGCAGACGAGATCACTGCCGGCATAGGCGACGATGTCCGCCGCGACGGCATCCAAGGTTTCGCTGACGGCATCGATCGCCGTGTTGGCGAAGCGCGTCAGCGGCATACGCGCCGGATCGACGAATTCGATCTGCGCCTGCCACTCGTCGGCGATAGCGAGGGCCAACGCCTTGGTCGGAACGGCGAGGGCCCGCTTCTTCGGCGTCTTGACGGCGCGTCCATCGAGCAAAATCTGAAACGGCGCGACGTCGCCTGTGCTCGCTTCCTTATAGAAGCGGCGTGCGAGCGGCTTGGCGAGACTGTCGCTGATCGTGCCGCGCGGGCCGCCCGATGCACGCTCCAGATCGGCGCGATGATCGCCCTTGCCTTCACCGTTGCCGTTACCGTTGGAAGGCGAACCGCTCATGCCGCGCAGCTTTTCGTGCTAAGCGCGACGTCGATCGCGGCGGGAAGATCGGTGAAGCTCTCGATGATCCGGTGCGCGCCCGCGTTCGTCAGTTCCGCGACGCTGTGATAACCCCACGCGACGCCGATCGCCGAAACGCCTGCGGCACGCGCCATGTCGATGTCATACGTCGTGTCGCCGATCATGACCGTATCGCCAGGCTCGACGCCTGCTTCCCGCATCGCCTGCAGCAGCATCGACGGATGCGGTTTCGATGGGTGATCGTCGGATGTCTGAATGGTCACGAAGCTCGACTGCCAGCCTTCGCGCTCGCACATGCGCTCGACACCACGGCGCGACTTGCCGGTCGCGATCGCAAGCAGATGATCGTCGCGCGCCGCCAGGTGCGCAATCGTTTCCTTCGCCAGCGGAAAGAGAACATCGGCGTCCGACGGATTGCGGTCGAGATCGCGAAATGCCGACTTGTAGGCTTCGCTCAGTTCGACGCACGTCCCGTACTCCGCTTCCGGAGCCAATGCCGAGCACGCTTCGAGCAGCGACAGGCCGACGACGGCGAGCGTCTGTTCGCGCGTCGGCGGGATCATGCGCAGCGATTTGAAGGCGTGCTCCATCGACAGGACGATGCTCGCCTGGCTGTCGACGATGGTGCCGTCGCAATCGAAAACGATGAGTTTCATGATTGCGTTCTAGCACGCTCCGATATCGCCGCAAATTCTGTGCGATGCTCGATCTCGTCGAGCGACGCCACGTCGCGGCGCACGGCGGCAGGCGGTCTAGCCCGGCATCTTCTGCCGCCCGGAGCGGTGTTGCAGCCAAAGCAGACCCAATCCGATGAGCGGAATGGCGATGTCCATATAGAAAACCACGCCTGCATTGCCCGGCGCGAAATTCCGGTGCTCGACCATCTGATAGGCATGACCCGCCGCCGCGCCCAGCATGAACAGCGCCGGGCCGACAACCGCGGCGAGCCTCAAATCGAAACTTCGGAAGGCTGCAAGAAATCCGACGGCGGAAAAGCCGAGGCTCGCCGTGGCAACCTCGAATTGGAACGGGCTATCGGGCCAGCCGATGAATGAGGCGACCATCTCTCCAAAGAAAGCGTGCATCACGAAATTATAGAAATAGCCGACGCCGATCGACCAGAACACGTACCAGGAGAGCAGCTTCTCGACGACGGTTGCGCTGGAGACGGGCTTCTCCGCGCGAGCAATGGCAGCCATTGCGAACGCAAACCCGACGATAAGAAACGTCAGCGAATAGTTCGACAGCACGAAGCGGATGATGGATGCAATCAGGTCAGCCATGTCTCACCTCCGTGCGTTGCGAGAGCCCGGCCACCGGGCGTCAGTCCTCGAACATGTCTGCATCAAATCCGAGCAGGTCCCACGACGCGAGCATATGCGCGGGCAGCGGTGCAGTAACGTCGATCGTCTTGCCGCCCTTGGGATGCGGAATGACGAGGCGGCGCGCATGCAGGTGCAGCTTCTTCTCGATGTTCTCCGCCGGCATGTGAACGTCGCCTTCGTATTTATTGTCGCCGACGATCGGATGCCCGATGAGGTGCATATGCGCGCGGAGCTGGTGCTGCCGCCCGGTCACGGGCTTCAACGACACCCACGCAGCCTTGTGCGCAGCGCGGTCGACGACCGAGTAGTGCGTTGTCGCGTGCATCGCTGCGTCCTGCTCGCCGGGGCGCGCTTTACGAACGCGGTCGCCGTCGGGGCCCGAAGCCTTGACCAACGCGGCCTCGACCTTGCCCTGCGGCGGCTTCGGAACGCCTTTGACCAACGCCCAATAGGTCTTGGCCGCCGAACGCGTCTGGAACGTCCGGCCGAGTTTCGCAGCCGCCTCACGCGTTTTCGCAACGAGAAGCACGCCGGTCGTGTCGCGGTCGAGCCGATGGACCAGGCGCGGCCGCTCGCCGCCGAAACGGTCGGCCATGCCTTCGAGCATGCCGTCGATGTGTTTCTTGGTCCCCGTCCCGCCCTGCACCGCGAGACCGAACGGCTTGTTCAGGACGAGCACATGATCGTCCTCGAAAAGGATCATCTTCTCGATGGCGTCGCGATCGCCCTTCGAGACACCAAGCGCCGGCCGTCCTGTTGGACTCGGCTTTTTGGGCTCGCGCACGATGGCCGGGACACGGATTTCGGCTCCGGCGCTCAGCCGGTCATTGGCCTGCGCCCGCTTGGAATTGACCCGCACCTGCCCCGAACGCAGCAGCTTCTGGAGATACGTGTAGCCGACCTCCGGAAAATGCACCCGGAACCAGCGATCGAGGCGCATATCCGCCTCGCCATCCGCAACTGTAATCGTCTCGACGCTCATGGATATGGGAGAGCCCGGAATTCGCCTTGAGGTCAAGCGTGGCATGCTCGACCGCATCGGCGATCAACGTCTTTTTGCTCCGGTCCGATGCCGTGGCGCGCGCCACCGGAGCTTGCATAGGGTTAACGCCGACACCCGTCACGGTCGAGACAAAATCCTGGTCGAAGTTCGACGCTTGTATTGCGTGTGTTAGGGAGTTTGCGCCGATGGCCGATACGCGAGGCGTTTTGATCCTCGGCGAAGGCGCCGTGCTGAAAGGCGAGGTCAAGCAAGGCCGCCGCGTCGAAGTCTGGGGCTACGTCGAAGGCGGCGTGACGGCCTCCGAACTCGTGGTCCAGGAAGGCGGCAAGGTCTTGGGCAACGTCAAAACCGACACCGCCGAAGTTTACGGAACGCTCCAGGGCGACGTCCGCGTTCAGCAGCTCTTCACTCTGAAAAGCACCGGCACCGCGGCAGGCAAGATCAAATATGGCCGCCTCGCGATGGAGGAAGGCGCCGAGCTTTCCGCGCACGTCCGCAACATCCCGCCGGCAATTGCGGGCGACCTCGATCTCTCCGTCGGCCAGGGCCGCTCGGTACGCATCACGCTCGCCGACTTGAACGCCGTCGATCCGGACGACAAGCCCGAGGACCTGACCTTCTCCGTCTCGAACGCCAGCGGCGGCTTCGTGGCGTTCGCCGCGGCTCAAAAGACGCCGGTCACCAGCTTCACGCAGGCCGACCTCGAAGGCGGCCAAGTTTATTTCTCCCACGACGGCTCCGACGCCACCAAAGCCCAGTTCGACGTGTCGGTGGCCGACGCATCGGGCGCCAGCTCCGGCCCTGCGATGACCGTGCATGTCGCAGTCCGGCAGTAGGGCCGATGGCGCGTCATAATCCGGGATATGGGGATGGCCGATAAAGGCCGAACCTTCGCGTTTGGATCGGCGCGCGCCCGGCTCTATATAAGCGCGTCATGACCAATCTCTTTGAAGCCGCAGGACTGGAAAAAAGCGCACCGCGTCCGCTTGCCGATCGCCTGCGTCCGAAAACGCTCCCCGAGGTCGCCGGCCAGGATCACATCGTCGGCCCCGACGGAACGCTGACCCGCATGCTGAAAAGCGGCCGCGTGCCGAGCCTCATCTTCTGGGGACCGCCGGGATCCGGAAAGACGACGATCGCGCGCCTGCTCGCCAATGAAACGAATCTCAACTTCGAGCAACTCTCGGCGATCTTTTCCGGCGTCGCCGATCTGAGGAAAGCCTTCGAGCGCGCCAAGATCATGCGCGAACAGGGTAAGGGCACGCTGCTCTTCATCGACGAGATCCATCGCTTCAACCGCTCGCAGCAGGATTCCTTCCTGCCGTACATGGAAGACGGCACGATCACGCTCGTCGGCGCGACGACCGAGAACCCGTCGTTCGAACTCAACGCCGCTGTTCTTTCGCGCGCCAGCGTGCTCGTCCTCAATCGCTTGGATGACGCGACGCTCGAAACGCTGCTACAGCGCGCCGAAGCGGATGTCGGACGCCAGCTACCACTCGATGCGGATGCGCGCGAAGCCTTGAAAGGCATGGCCGACGGCGATGGCCGCGCCATTCTCAATCTTGCGGAAGACGTCTTCGCGGCGGTTGCGCCGAAAGGAAAAGCGCTCGCGCGCGATGCGCTCGTCAAGCTCGTGCAGCGGCGCGCGCCGCTCTACGACAAGTCGCGCGAAGGCCATTACAATCTGATCTCGGCGCTGCATAAAGCCGTGCGCGGCTCCGATCCCGACGCCGCGCTTTATTATTTCTGCCGCATGCTCGACGGCGGCGAAGATCGTCTGTTCGTCGCCCGCCGCCTCGTCCGCATGGCCGTCGAAGACATCGGCCTCGCCGACCCGCAGGCCCTCGTCGTCGCGAACGCCGCGAAGGAAGCCTTCGATTTTCTGGGCTCCCCTGAAGGCGAACTCGCACTTGCCGAAGCGGTCATCTACTTGGCGACCGCGCCGAAATCGAACGCCAACTACGTCGCCTTCAAAGCCGCAATGCGCGCCGCAAAGGAGCACGGCTCGCTGTCGCCGCCGAAGACGATTTTGAACGCGCCGACGAAACTGATGGAGGAAGAAGGCTACGGCTCCGATTACCTTTACGATCACGATCAGCCGGAAGCCTTTTCCGGCCAGAATTATTTTCCCGACGAATTCAAGAAGCGTCCGAAATATTACGATCCACCCGAGCGCGGCTTTGAACGCGACATAAAAAAACGCCTCGATTATTGGGCCAAGCTCCGCGCCGAACGCAACCGCCGATCCTAGTCATTTGTAAGGATGGTCATCATGGCTGAGCCTCAAGCACACGCCCCGTCGCCGACACTGCACACGGTTTCGATCACCGATCTTCGACCGACGCAAATGACCGTCGGCATGCGCGAGGTCGAGGAGAAGCGGAAAGCATGGCGCGGCCTCGACATCAAGAAATCTGCCGGATTCCTCGGCCGTCATATGATCCCCGTCGTGCGCGGGCCGAAAGACAGGTTGTACGTCGTCGACCACCATCATCTTGCGCGCGCCCTGCACGATGAAGGTGTCGAAGAGGTGCTGACGTCGACGCTCGCCGACCTGCGGACGCTCGACAAGGACGAGTTCTGGCGCTTTCTCGACAATCGCGGCTGGATGCATCCCTTCGATGCCGATGGCGTCCGGCAATCGCGCTCGGAGTTGCCCAAGACCGTTGCCGACTTGAAAGACGATCCCTATCGCAGCTTGGCAGGTGAGCTGCGTTTCGCAGGCGGCTACGCTAAGGATGCGACGCCATTCAGCGAATTCCTCTGGGCCGATGCGCTGCGCCGCCGCGTCGATTCAAAAACCGCGAAAAACGATCCCGAGACGGCACTTGAAGAAGCCCTGGCATTCGCCAAGAGCGCTGCCGCCTCATACCTGCCCGGCTGGTGCGGCCCTCATCAACGCGCGTAGGGGAAACGACGGAGGCCCGGCGATCGAGCCTCCGCAATCTCACGCCAGCTTCACATCGTTGTGGAACTGGTTGCTGACGAGCGTCGGCTTCACGTAACCGGCACGGATCGTGAAATCGCCGAAGTGCTCGCCCTTCTCACGGTCTTTCGCGTAGTGCTGCACGATCGGCTCGAGCAGCTTCAACGCTCTCTCTTCGTCGACGTCCTGCGCGTAGAGCTTGTTCATGCGCGCGCCATCGAACGCCGCGCCGAGATAGAGATTGTAGAGACCCGGCGACCTGCCGACGAAACCGATTTCGCCGAGGTACGGACGTCCGCAGCCGTTCGGGCATCCCGTCATGCGCACGACGATTTCTTCGTCCTTGAGACCTGCCTTGTCGAGAATGCTTTCGAACTTCGTGAGGAAGTGCGGCAGGTAGCGTTCGCTTTCGGCCAGCGCCAGCGCGCACGTCGGCAGCGCGACGCATGCGATGCTGTTTCGCCGCGCGCCGGAGAGCGACTTCGGCGCAACTCCGTGATCTGCCAGAACCTTCTCGACCTTGGCCTTGTTGCGCGCGCTGATGTTCGCGAGAATGAGATTCTGGTTCGCCGTCATAACGAAATCGCAGACATCGAGATCGGCGATAGCGCGCATGGCGCTCCGGAGACGATGGCCCGGCACGTCCTTGATGCGTCCGCTTTCGACGTAAAGCGTCAGGTGCCACTTCTTGTCTTCGCCCTGACGCCAGCCGATGTGATCGCCGTTGCGCGTGAACGTGTAGGGCCGCGCGGGCGCCAGATCGTAGCCGAGGCGCTTGTTGATCTCGGCCTTGAAATTCTCGAGCCCGTGATCCTCAATCGTGTACTTGAGACGCGCTCGCGCGCGGTTCGAGCGGTTGCCCCAGTCGCGTTGGATCGTGAGGATGGCTTCCGCAACCTCGATCGCTCTCTCGTTACTGCAATAGCCGAGCACGTCGCCGAGCCGCGGAAAAGTTTCCGCCACGCCATGCGTCATGCCCATGCCGCCGCCTGCCGTCACGTTCCAGCCAACGATCTCGCCGTTCTCGACGATGGCGATGAAGCCGCAATCGTGCGCGAAGACATCGACATCGTTGTCCGGCGGCACCGCGAAAACGAACTTGAATTTACGCGGCAGATACGTCTGCCCGTAAATCGTTTCCTTCTCCGGCTTCGTCGTTTCCTTGCCGGGAATGGGTTCGCCATTGAGCCAAATATCGCTGTAGGCTTCCGTCTTCGGCAGAAAATGTAAGCTGGTGCGCTTGGCGAGCTCGTAGGCTTCGCGGTGCGCTTTTGAAAGGTACGGATTGGCGATCGACATGACACCGCGTGTCACGTCTCCGCACGCCGCGATGGAATCCAGGCCCGACGCATAGATGGCCTGCATGGCGCGCTTCAGGTTCGACTTGATGACGCCGTGAAATTGGAACGTCGCGCGCGTCGTGATGCGCAGCGTCTTGTTGCCGTAAATCACCGCGATGTCGTCGAGCTGACGCCACTGCGAAGACGTAACCAGTCCGCCCGGGATGCGCAGGCGCACCATGAACGAGTAAGCCTTATCGAGCTTCTTCTTCGCGCGCTCCCCGCGCACGTCCCGGTCATCCTGCATGTAGGAGCCGTGGAACTTGATGAGCTGCGTGTCGTCGTCAGAAATCGCGCCGGTTTCGACGTGCACCAGCCCTTCGCGGATCGTGCCGCGAAGAAAGTCGCTGGCTTCCTTGATGTGTTCGGTCTTCGATGGCTTGTCGTCTGTCATTTGATCCCCGCGGAACAAAGTTTGCCGCGCATAGTCCTCTGATGCAGTGTGATCGCCGTCTCAATAAACGTCGCGCTGATAGCGCCCGGCTTTCGTCAATTCCTTGAGCTTGGCGCGACCGGCGTCTTCGTCGCCCTTGGCGGCTTCAGCGAGAATTTTGACGAGCGTCTGATCTACGTCCTTCGCCATGCCCTTCTCGTCGCCGCAGACATAGAGATGCGCGCCGTCCGCGAGCCATCCGGCGATTTCGTCCCGGCGCTCCCACAAGCGATGCTGGACGTAGATTTTCTCCGGCTGATCGCGCGAGAACGCGACGTCGATCCGGGTCAGATCGCCGGACGAGAGATAGTCCTGCCACTCGAGCTGATAGAGAAAATCGTTCGTGAAGCTGCGCTCTCCGAAGAACAGCCAGCTCTTGCCTTTTGCGCCAGTTGCAACCCGCTCTTCGACAAATCCGCGATAGGGTGCGACGCCCGTACCGGCACCGATCATGATGATCGGCGTGTGCCCGTCCGGCGGCAGACGATAGTGCCGGTTCGGCTTGACGTAGATCCTCGCCGTCGATCCGACCTTGCGGCGTTCGCCAAGATACGTCGACGACACGCCCTTGCGCTCCTTGCCATGCGACGTCCAGCGCACGGCGCCGACCAGAAGATGCGCTTCGCCGGGATGCGCCTTGAGGCTCGACGCCACCGAATAGAGCCGTCCCGGCAGCGGACGGAGCAGCCCGACGAGTTGTTCCGCCGTCAGCTTTTCCGGGTACGCTTCGAACAGATCGACAAGCTGCCGGTCGGCGGCGAACTTCGGATACGCTTCGCCTTCGAGCAGAGCTTTGACGTCGCTGCGCCCGGTGAGCTTGGCATAATTTTCGACCGCGCCGCGTGACAGCGTAGTCACGTCGTACGACTTCTGCAGCTTGAGCAGCAGCGCAGCATCCGACGACAGACCGACCACCTTCAGCAACTCATCGACAAGAACCGGATCGTTCTCGGGAATGATGCCGATGGCGTCGCCGGGCTGATAGCTGAATGCGGGATCTTCGAAGGCAAACTCAGCATGCCACGTTTCGCGCGACGATCCCGTGCCGTTGAGATTGACGAGGGCAGAGATCTCGGCTTCGAGCGGGTTTTCGGCCGTATAGCGCGGCTCGTCGTCATCGCCGCCTGCCGCAATCGCGCCACCGAAATCGACGTGAACGACCGTGCCGCCCGCAGCCGCATCAGGCGGCGCAAATTTGGCTAAGGACTTTTCCGTCCAGTCGGCGGCCTGCTTTGCGTAATCGAGGTCGAGGTCCGAGCGATCGGCAACGCGCACGCCGCCGAGTTCCTCCAACCGCGCATCTATCGCCTTGCCGGTCGCGCAGAACTGCGTGTACGCCGTATCGCCGAGCGCCAGTACGGCGAAGCGGACGCCATCGATGCGCGGCGCGGCATCGCTCATCAAAGCCTGATAGAAGTCGACGGCCCGGCTCGGCGGGTCGCCCTCGCCCCAGGTCGCCGCATAAACGACGATGTTTTTTGCCTTTGACAGCAACGCCAGATCGGCATCCGCCATATCGAAGACTTTGGCGTCGAGACCGTGCTTCTGGGCAAGCTTCTTCGCCTTGCCGGCCAGCGCCTCGGTATTCCCGCTCTCGCTCGCATACAGGATCGTCAGAGGCTGCCGCGGCTTGGCGGCCGGAATGCCTGCCTGAACAGCGCCGCTGCCCTGGGCCGCTTCAAACCCCGCGAAGAACCCAGAAAGCCACGCACGCTGCTGTGGAGTTGTCTTTGCAACGACCTTGTTCAGCGTATCGATGTCTTCCGGCGCAAACGGAGCGTTGTGCGGAAGCAGTGGAATGGCAGTCACCGAAGGCTCTCCTCGTAACACTTGGCCGATCTACCGACGACGCCGCAGCGCACATTCGAGCGATCGGAAAAACCCTTTGCCAGCAAGACTTAATGAGGCTTACCGGCGGGATAGAAAAACAAACCGTTGGCGATGAGGTTGCGGATGCCTTTTGGCTTATGGTTGCCAGGAAGCCTCCGCGCATCCGTATAAGCTTATTTTACGTCCTATTGGAAGATTTTTCTACGCCGATGCGGCATTCCACCCCAAATATAAGAATAATTTTCTAACATACTAGCCGATTTCCGACCTCGGACGGCCGCTCCACTCCCGGCCTAGCCCCGCACTCGGGTCGTTCCGACCGCCATGCCGCGCGAATCCCCTGCCGTGGGGTCGTGCGGTTCAAGAAAAAATTCCGACGTCATCACCGACCAACTACGTTGCGCCGCGAAAGCGCTCACACGCAGACGTGATAGACGTTGATTTGAAAAGTTCTATCGCAACGTGATGTTGATACTGCGAACCCGGACGATCTTGACTTTGGTCGATCGATCCGCAGATTGGGCGCGCACAAGAAACGTGCCTGCACCAATCGGGTGGGCCCTCGGCGGGGCTTGCAGGAATGGAAAGCAGTTACCGCTTTGGAGGAACCACAATGAAAATCTGGACGAAGCCCGCTGTGCGCGAGCAGGAAGTTGGTCTCGAAGTGACGAGCTACCTGCCGGCTGAGATCGACCTCATCTGAGGATTGATTTCTTCGGTCTCACAACACTGGTGAGATAACGGCGCGGCGGTCGGTGCGGTTCATCGGCCGCCGTAGTCATATCCTTGCAAACTTTTCTGCGCAGCCTCTTCGGCGAGACGGCGGGCGCAACGACACCGGTATCCATGATCATAAAAGTGCTCGGGTCCTCCGCTGGGGGTGGATTCCCGCAGTGGAACTGCAATGGCATGCAGTCGGCAAAGGTTCGCTCAGGCGCCGCCGGATTTAAGGCGCGCTTGCAATCGTCCCTCGCCGCTTCGAGCGACGGCAAGAACTGGGTGTTGCTCAACGCCTCGCCCGACATTCGCCAGCAGATCAACGAGACGCCTGAGTTGCACCCTGAATCGACGGGCGCAAAACGCAATTCGCCGATCAAGGCCGTCGTCGTCACCAACGCCGACGTTGACCACATCATCGGACTGATCGGCCTCCGCGAAGGCCAGCCGTTTTCGATCTACGGTTCCGATCTCGTCCTCGCGACGTTGAAGGCAAATTCGGTTTTCAACGTCTGCAACCCCGAGATCGTGCCGCGCTTGGAACTCCCCTTCGACAGGCCGACCGAACTGCATGGCGCCGGCGTCGATCTCGGACTGACGGTCGAAGCCTTCCCAGTCCCAGGCAAGGTTGCGCTCTTTTTGGAGAAAGGCGGCGCCAACGCAAATTACGGCAGCCGCGACGGCGACACGATCGGCTTGAAAGTGACGGATCGTAAAACCGGCAAGTCGTTTTTCTACATTCCCGGCTGCGCCGAAGTCGATGCGGCGCTCGCCGATCGCATCCGCGGAGCCGATGTCATTTTCTTCGACGGCACGCTTTACGAAGACGGCGAAATGATCGCTCAAGGATTGTTGAACAAGACCGGCAAGCGAATGGGCCATATTTCGGTCTCCGGTCACGAAGGCTCTATCGCGGCTTTGAGCCATCTCAACGTTCGCCGAAAAATTTACGTTCACATCAACAACTCAAACCCGATCCTGGATGAAAATTCGGAAGCTCGAAAAGCTGTTGAAACAGCCGGGTGGGAGGTTGGTTTTGATGGAATGGAGGTCCGCTTATGAATCCGGTCAGCATTGGAAAGAAAACAGCAGAGCTTCGCGGAGACGAGCCGCCGATGCCGGTCGCCGAATTCGAAGCAGCCATTCGCGCGGTCGGTCCCGAGCGCTATCACGACCTGCATCCCTTCCATCACATGCTTCACGGCGGCAAGCTGAACAAGGGACAGGTGCAGGCCTGGGCGCTTAATCGCTTCTGCTATCAGTCCGCCGTTCCGCGCAAGGACGCAGCACTCATCAGCCGGGTTTACGATCGCGAGCTTCGCCGCGAGTGGACGCATCGCATTCTCGACCATGATGGTCTGCTTCCTGATGAGGAAGGCGGCATCGAGCGCTGGCTCGTGCTGACGGACGGCCTCGGACTCGATCGCGAGTACGTCATCTCGCGGCGTGGCGCGCTTCCGGCGACCATCTTCGCCGTCGAGGCTTACGTCACGTTCGTGCGCGAGCAGCCGCTGACGATCGCCGTTGCCTCCTCGCTGACCGAGCTGTTCGCGCCGAAGATTCACAAAGAACGCATCTCCGGCATGCTCGAGAACTACAACTTCATCGACGACAAGGTGATGGCGTATTTCAAACGCCGCCTGACGCAGGCTCCGCGCGACGCCGATTTTGCACTGAACTACATCCTCAAGAACGCCCGCACGCGCGACGAACAGCAAGCCTGCATCGACGCGGTCCGCTTCAAATGCAATGTTCTCTGGGTGCAGCTCGACGCGCTCTACCACGCTTACGTCGACGGACACATTCCTCCGGGAGCCTTCCGGCCGGAGAATTAACGAGGCTTACGTATGAACGCAGAAGCACCGCGTACGAGAACGATGGTCGTCCCGGCTTCCAAGCCGGGACTGCCGACGCACATCAAGCTGCGCCACGACGCCGGCCGCGGTCGTTGGCACGTGCTTGCTCCCGAACGCGTGTTCGAGCCCGACCCCATAGCTGTCGAGATTTTGAAGCGCTGTGATGGCGCGACGAGTGTTGAGGAAATCGCCACCGCACTCGCAAAAGAGTACAATGCACCGCTGCAAGAGATCCTCGCCGACACCATATCCATGTTGCAGGAACTCTCGGACAAGGGCGTGGTCAAAGCCTAGGACGCGTGAAACAGAACGGAGCCGATGTCATGAACGAAATCGCACCGTTGGAGCAGTTTTCGCCAGACCCAGTGGCGGAAGTGTGCGCACGCGCCCCTGTTGGTCTGCTCGCGGAACTGACGCATCGCTGCCCGCTTCAGTGTCCTTACTGCTCGAACCCGCTGGAGCTTGACCGCGTCAACACGGAATTGACGACGGCCGAGTGGCAGGACGTCATGCGTCAGGCAGCCGAACTCGGCATTCTGCAGATCCACCTCTCGGGTGGCGAGCCGACGCTTCGCAAGGATCTCGAGGATATCGTCGATGTGGCGGCGAAGGCTGGCCTCTACACGAACCTCATCACGGCGGGCGTGACGCTGACCGAAGATCGCCTGAAAAAGCTTCAGGACCTGGGCCTCGACCACGTTCAGCTGTCGATCCAGGACGTCGACGACGCCAACGCCGAGCGCATGTCGGCCTATAAAGGCGGCCTCGCGAAAAAGCGCGAAGTCGGAAAGTGGGTGCGCAAGCTCGGCATGCCGCTCACCATCAATGCGCCGATCCATCGCTTCAATATCGAGAACCTGCCGAACATCATCGACTTCGCCGTCGAGATGGGCGCCGGGCGTATCGAGGTTGCGAACATTCAGTATTACGCCTGGGCATTGAAGAACCGGGCGAGCCTGATGCCGACGCGCGCGCAAGTCATCAAGAGCGCCGAGATCGTCGAGGAGGCCAAGGAACGCCTGAAGGGCATTCTCGTCTTCGACTTCGTCGTTCCCGACTACTACGCAAAAACACCCAAGCCGTGCATGGGCGGATGGGGCCGCGGGGTCATGAACGTCACCCCGCAGGGCAAGGTCCTTCCCTGCCACGCCTCCGAAACGATTCCCGGACTGATTTTCGATAACGTCAAGGATCGGCGCTTGGCCGACATCTGGCTCAACGGACAGGCCTTCCAGAAGTATCGTGGTACGAGCTGGATGAAAGAGCCCTGCCGCAGCTGCCCCCGCGCCGAAATCGACTTTGGCGGCTGCCGCTGCCAGGCGATGGCCTTCACAGGCGACGCCGACAACACCGATCCCGCGTGCAAGTTCTCCCCGTATCACGCCGCTTTCGTGTCGGCCGCCGAGCAGGAGAGCGCCGAAGCCGCGCCACCGCCTTTCGTCTACCGCCGCATGGGGCCAGCAAAGACGACATCGGATGAGTAGCGGCCAAGTTTTTGGCACTGCAAACAATTAATCATTTCCGTGCGTCAATTCTGTTCGGCTGCCATTCAGAAAAAAAATGCCATTCTTGCCGCACTAAGTTATGAGTTGCAGCGTTGTCGTTGCCTAAAGGCGAAACGGGAAGGAAACTCAAGATGCGCAAGTGGATTTTGGCGGCCGCCATGATCACCGCAGTACCAGTCGCAGCCGTTGCTGCTGACGCGGACGCGGGCAAAACAGTCTTCAACAAGTGCAAAGCCTGCCACCAGGTGGACAAGAATGCCGTCGGTCCGCACCTTGGCAATCTTCTCGGCCGCAAGGCTGGCTCGCTCGAAGACTACAAGTATTCGGATGCTCTGAAAAATTCCGGCATCACCTGGGATGAAGCCGCGCTCGACAAGTGGCTGCAGGGACCGGCGAAAGACGTTCCTGGCACGAAAATGATTTTCGCAGGGATCAAGGACGAAGGCGACCGCGCCAACCTGATCGAATATCTCAAGACGCTGAAGTAGGCTTCGACCTGCTCGATCGACAGAAGCGCCGCAGAGGGGTTCTGCGGCGCTTTTGTTTTGCGTTCACGCAGAGAACAATAATTTCTAAGCAGGAAAGATACTGCCGTTCGATCGTCACGGCCCGGCGAGCGGTTGCACGTCGCTGGAGTCAAGGCGCGACAACATCTCGTCGATCGACGCGCCATCGATCCTGACGTCCGGAGCGACGTCCTTGAGCGGCACGAGCACGAACGCTCGCTCGGCGATCCGCGGATGCGGAACGACAAGATCAGGCTCAACGATTTTCTGGTCGCGGAAGGTTAGGATATCGACGTCGATATTGCGCGGGCCCCAGCGCTGCGTGCGAACGCGCGCCATGCCGTTTTCGACCGCCTGGCATCGCGCCAGCAGCTCTCGCGCTGAGACGTCAGCTTGAACCGCAATGCAGGCATTGACGAACCAATCCTGGTCCGTCACGCCCCACGGCGCGGTCCGATAATATCGCGAACGTGCAACGAGCTTGACGACGCCGTCCGCCGTCAAACGCGCGATCGCGTCTTCGATGTTGCCGACCCTGTCGCCGATGTTCGAACCGAGCCCCAGCACAGCGTCGAACGGCAAGCTGCGTGGAACTTCCGTCGCTGGGCGCGAATGACTTTGCGGCATCTGGCGTGCGGCTCAGTCGTACTTGATATATGCGAACCGCTGATCGTTATGCGGCGTGCCTTCGAGACCCTTGCCTTCCTTGCCCGGCTGCCAATGCACCACGTCCTCGATCTTCTTTGCCAGTTCGAGATCCTTCGACGTGATGCCCTTTGCCGAATGCGTCACCAAACGCACTTCAACCCAGGCATAAGACGCGGTGATATCCGGATGATGCCACGCCGCTTCGGCCAGATGCCCGACCGTGTTAACGACCATCAGCGTACCCTTCCAGCTTGCCGTCTTGTAGGTGCGCCGGATCCAGCCGTCCTCAAGCTTCCACGCCGGTAGATTGGCCTCCAACCAGGCCTTAACGTCGGCTTCAGACATCGCTTTTTCACGTTCCGCACTCATCTTGCCCTTAATCTCCTTTTGTCGGACAACTCGACTAGGAGCCTAGCGCTCCTTCCCCCGCCAACGCAAACCCGATGCAGCTGCTTGGACAACGCCAAGGAAAGGAATTCCGCTTCGTGAGTCTCTCATCCGCGTCTTCGGCAACGATCCGCGTCAGGGCTCCGGCTCGGCTGCACCTTGGTTTCCTCGACTTGAACGGCGCCATCGGCCGGCGCTTCGGCAGCATCGGACTGGCCGTTGATCACCCGGAGACGGAACTGACGCTGAAACGTTCCGCACGGCACGAGGCCCACGGGTTCGAAAGCGCACGCGCACTGGCGCTCGTTAAAAAATTCGCAGGCGACACGAAAGGCGCGGGATATTCCGTCGACGTGCAAAAAGCCATTCCCGCCCATGCAGGCTTGGGCTCCGGCACGCAGCTCGCACTCTCGATCGGCGCAGCGATCGCGCGGATGGAAGGCCGGACGCTCACTCCCGACGATCTCGCGCAACTCGGCGAGCGCGGCGCCCGATCCGGCATCGGCCTCGCAGCGTTTGCGTCTGGCGGCTTCATCGTCGACGGCGGCAAGGGCGCCGACGACCGTCCCCCTCCCCTGACGGTGCGCTGCGACTTCCCTGACGCCTGGCGCGTCATGTTGATCTTTGAAAGGGACAGCGCCGGCGTTTCAGGCGAAGCCGAGACGACAGCTTTCGCCGACCTGCCCGAATTTCCGCAAAGCTCGGCAGCGCACATCTGCCACCTGGTACTGATGAAACTTATTCCGGGATTGAAGGAAACTGACCTCGCCGCGTTCGGCTCTGCGCTGACGGAAATACAAGAGATCGTCGGCGGTTATTTCGCGAGCAAGCAGGGCGGCAGCGTCTGGACGAGCCCCGCCGTTGGACGGCTTGCCCATCGCATGCGCGACCTCGGCGCACGGGGCATCGGACAGAGTTCTTGGGGGCCCACGGGGTTCGCATTTGTCGACAGCCCCGATGCAGCACAACGCCTCTATGATTCTTTAGTCGAAGAGGCTAAAGGCGACGGTCTCAGCATTCTCGTTGCGCAAGGCCGAAACACCGGCGCCAGCATCGAAGCCAGCTAAAGCCAAAGAAACGGAGCTTGAAAGACCCATGAGCGAGGCAACCCCTATCCTGCACATGCTCGCGCCGCAGAAGCACATGAGCCCCTTCGACGTGAACATGGCCGCGGATGCCGGCTACAAGGTCATCGTCCCCTACATTAACGTTGAGCTGAACGAAGTCGCTGGCCTCATCCAGGACGCCATCTTCTCGCGTCCCCCGAACTACGGCGTGCGCACCGGCTTCTTCATGGGCGGCAAGGACGCGATCCTGGCGCTCGACATGATCGAAGCTGCGAAGAAGGCGATGGTGCCGCCGTTCGAATGCTCGGTCTTCGCCGATCCGGCCGGCTCGTTCACGACTGCTGCCGCGATGGTCGCCTGCGTTGAAAAGGTTCTGAAGGAAAAGTTCAACACCGGCTGGAAGGGCGTGAAAGTCGCTGTGTTCGGCGCAACCGGCGTCGTTGGATTCGCATCCTCGATCATCTCCGCCCTCGAAGGCGCGGATGTCCGTCTCGTCGCGCACCGTGGCGTTGATCGCGTCATCAAGAGCGCCAAGGTTTCGAAAGAACGCTTCGGCGTCGATCTCGAAGCCGTCGCCGGTGAAACGCCGGAGCAGAAAGCCGACATCATCGCCAACGCCGATGTCATCTTCGCTGCTGCTGCTGCCGGCGTGCAGGTCGTCTCCGGCGAACACAAGAAGCTCGCGAAGCATCTGAAGGTCATCGCCGACGTCAACGCCGTGCCGCCTGCGGGCGTCGAAGGCATGGAGCTGTTCATGAACGGCGACAAGCTTCCGGGCTGCGATGCACTCGGCGTCGGCCCGCTCGCGATTGGCGACATCAAGTACAAGTGCGAGTCCGGCCTCTTCAAAGAGATGCTCACTTCCGACAAGCCGCTGGCGCTCGACTTCCGCCACGCCTACGCGAAAGCCAAAGAACTCGTCGGCATCTAAGAATGTGACCGACGAACCGGTCCTCATCGCGGCGTTTTCCGGGCGGGCTCTCGCACAGTCCGCCCGACGCGCTGGCTACCGGCCTCTGCTCGCCGACGCATTCGGCGATCTCGACACACGCAACGCCGCCGCCGCCGTGCATCTCATCGACGGCGCGATGGCGACAGGCTTTCGAACCAAGCCGCTGATCCAAGCCCTCGACGCACTGGCCGCGTCCTCCGAAACCAAGCCGGTCGGCCTCATTCTCGGCTCGGGCTTTGAAGATAAGCCGCGCCTCATCACGGCACTCGCCAGCCGCTATCCTTTGCTCGGCAACGACGCCGCCACCTACAAAGCCTGCAAAGACCCAGCCGTCTTTTTCGCAAAACTCGACGCGTTGGGCATCGCGCACCCCGAGACGCATTCAAATCCGCCGACATATCCCGAAGGCTGGCTGACGAAACGCATTGGCGGTAGCGGCGGACGTCACATCCGCATTTGCGACGCGACGACCTCCGAACGCCGCCGTCGTTATTTCCAGAAGCAGATTTCCGGCGATCGCCTGTCGGTCGGCGGCGTCTTTGGAACGGAACGCGCGCGTCTCGCTCTATCGCGCCAGTGGATCGCGCCGTCGCCGGAACAAGCATTCCGCTTCGGCGGCGCAGTCTCGATGCCGGATGTCGCTCCCGAGCTTCGCGACAAACTCGAAAGCGCTGCGCGCGACGTCGCGTCGGCGTTCCGCATCGTCGGCATGGCATCGTTCGACTTCATCGTTTCGGATGGGACGCCGCACCTGCTCGAAGTCAATCCCCGGCCCGGTGCATCCCTCGATGTGCTCGACGACGATAAAGGCTCGCTGTTTCGCGCGCACGTCGCGGCATGTCTAGGCGTCGCTGAAACCGGTGCCACGCCGGTCGCCCCGACATCTGCCCGGGCGATGGCGATCCTTCACGCCGATCGCGGCGCGTTAACGCTTCGAGCAACACAGTGGCCGGTGTGGAGCGCCGATCGCGGCCCGCCCGGAACGTACATCCCTAAAGGCGCGCCGCTTGCCAGCGTTTTCGCCGAAGCGGCAACGGCGGATGCGGCAGAAGCGCTCGCCAGGGCGCGCTTGGCTGAACTCGAAGACCTGATATACGAACACTCCTAATTCTTACGCCGACCGGAGCATCCCGATAATGCAACATGCTAAACAACCGAGCGTGTCCGCGCGCGCCGCCAAGCTCGTAGACGCGATGGTCGCCGACGCCGACGCGCTCCGCATTTCCGTTTCAACCGGAAGCCACGGCGAACGCATCATCGATCTCGGCGCCAACGTCGTCGGAGGTTTGGAAGCCGGCCGCCGCCTCGGCGAAGTCTGCATGGGCGGACTCGGCACCGTCGCCTTCACGCAATCCTCCGGTCTGACGAATTGGCCGCTTGGCGTCGTCGTCAGTTCCAATCATCCGGTCATCGCCTGCCTCGGAAGCCAGTACGCAGGCTGGACGATCACGGATGAAGCGTCGGGCTTCTTCGCACTCGGCTCCGGTCCGGCACGCGCTCTTTCGCGCGTCGAGGAACTCTACAAAGAACTCGGATACGTCGACAGCAATCCGCAGACGGCGCTCGTCATCGAAGGCGATAAGGCTCCGCCTCCTGCCGTCATTGAAAATATCTCGAAGCACTGCGGCATCGACCCGAAGGGCCTGTCGATCCTCTACGCAACGACATGGAGCCTCGCAGGCACCGTGCAGATCGCCGCGCGCGTGCTCGAAGTTGCGATCCACAAGGCACATGCTCTGCACTTCCCGCTCGAGAACATTCTCGACGGCACCGGCACCACGCCGATCGCTCCGCCCTTCCCCGATTTCGTCAAGGCGATGGGCCGCACGAACGACGCCATCATCTACGGTGGCCGCATTCATCTCTTCGTCAAAGGCCCGGACAGCGACGCCAAGCGCCTCACCGACAATCTTCCGTCGAACACCTGCAGCGCCTACGGCAAGCCGTTCGCCGAGATCTTCGCAGACGTCAACGGTGACTTCTACAAGATCGATCCGATGCTGTTCTCGCCGGCCCAGGTCATCGTCTCGAACGTCGAAACCGGTAACTCTTTCCACGCGGGCAAGCTGGCGCCGGAGATCGTCGATGCGAGCTTCCGCTGAGATAAAGACTGATCCTTCGGGAGGTCCCGGCGATGGTCTTCACCTCGCCCTTCTGATTGAGGAAGGGCGGGGCGAATGGCACGCGCGCCGCATCGTGCGCTCGCTCGAAACCATGGGCGCGCGCGTCACCGTTTCCTCGCTTCCCCATTGCGCGTTCGACACCGGACTCGAAAGCGGCATCGATATTCCGGGCTTCAAAGGCCGCTTGCCAGACGGCGTTTTCGTTCGCTCGATTTCCGCCGGAACGCTGGAGCAGATCACCTTCCGCTTGGGACTTTTGCACGCGCTCCGCGAAAGCGGCGTCCGCGTCTGGAATGACGCCCGTGCCATCGAACGTTGCGTCGACAAATCCCAGACGACATTTCTGCTGCACAAGCACGGCGTCGCGACGCCCAGAACGCGCGTCTGCGAAACGCTTCCTCATGCGCTCGAATATACCGAAGGCCTCGATCGCCCGCTGGTCATGAAGCCGTTGTTCGGCAGCCAGGGCAAAGGCATCGGCATGATCTCCTCGCAGAGCGAATTGCCGGCGCCCGAAGCCGTCGATCAGATGTACTACATGCAGGACTACATCGCGCCGAAGGACGGCATCTTCGAAGACTGGCGCGTGCTCGCCAGCCGTCATCGCATCATCGCGGCAATGACCCGGCGCGGCACGAACTGGGTGACGAACATCCATCAGGGCGGCAAGGCGCGCGCGCATCTTCCCGACGAGGAAATGGCCGCAATCTCGATGGCGGCCATGCGCGCCGTCGATGCCGATTACGCCGGCATCGATCTGATCCGCACTACCGACGGCGAACTGCAGGTTCTCGAAGTCAATTCCAATCCCGCCTGGCGCGGATTGCAGAGCGTCGCCGACGTCAACATCGCGTGGGCCATCGCCGAAGACTTCCTGAAAACCGTCATTGCCCATCGCGCGGCGCTCGGCCTTGGCGCGCCGGTTTCGCTCGCCGCCGCATCATGACGACGGCTTTAAATCCAGAGCAAATTTCCTCCGCGTTCCTCGCAGCCTGCCGCGCCGAACTCGACGCCCTGAAGCCAGGCAACGTCCATCGACACTCGGCCGGGCACGGCATGGACGTCGCGCATTTCGAACGCGCCGCCGAAGCTGCCGCCGGACCAATCGCCGATCCATCCCTGAGCGTCGGAAAACGCATATTGCGCGCGACCGAAGCGAGCGTCGCCGCGACCGGCCTCAACACCAACCTCGGCATCGTGCTTCTCTGCGCGCCGCTCGCCAAAGCAGCAAGCGCAACGACATTCGCCATCGGCCTGCGCCGCCGCCTCGATATGATACTGGCCGCGCTCGACGAGCAGGACGCGACCGACGCGTTCGCGGCGATCCGCATCGCCAATCCTGCCGGGCTCGGACAAGTCGACGAGGGCGACGTTCGCGATAAGCCCGATCGATTGACATTAATCAAGGCGATGTATCTCGCAGCCGAACGCGATCGCATCGCCAATGCGTACGTCACCGCCTACTCCGACATTTTCGATTTTGCGTTACCTGTTTTTCAGGACGCCCGGCGACTTGCGACCGATTCCGATCTTGCGGTCACGACGTTGCATATGTCGTTGCTTGCGGAATTTCCGGACACTCATATATCTCGCAAATATGGAGCAGCCGCTGCGGAGGAAATCCGCGAAGAAGCGCGCGCATTGAAAGCGTATTGGTCTCCTGTTGCGTCTGCGAAATCGATGGCGCCTTTAATAGAATTCGACGCAAAAATGAAAACAAAGGGCCGCAATCCGGGCACGACCGCGGATTTTGTGGTGGCCACGCTCTTCGTCGCAGGGCTAATCGGCCAGAAACCTGCGTGAACGTCGCAAACTCCTACTAAAGGACTTGTCTCGGTATATAACCTGAGGCTAATACAGGCCCGTGTCCGTAAGCTTTACGGGCCTATCCATTGCGGCTGGCGCTGGTACTCATGACACCTGGGCACCGACGTTCATGGATATTCATCGCCCGAGCAGTTCAGCAAAGTCCCGGCATCTGACGGGGGAGAGTTGGAGCTCGTATCGTTTCATTCGTGGGAGGAACCCCCCTTATGGCCAAAATCAACAAAGTGATGGTCGGCGAGTCGCTCGTCGGCGACGGCAACGAAGTTGCTCACATCGATCTCATCATCGGGCCGCGCGGCTCGGCAGCCGAAACGGCATTCTGCAACGCGCTGACCAACAACAAGGACGGCTTCACGACGCTTCTCGCCGTTATCGCGCCGAACCTCCCCTGCAAGCCGAACACGATCCTTTACAACAAGGTCACCATCAAGGACGCGCGTCAGGCCGTTCAGATGTTCGGACCGGCACAGTACGGCGTCGCCAAGGCCGTTCAGGACTCGGTCGCCGAGGGCGTGATCCCGGCCGCTGAAGCCGACGATCTCTACATCGCCGTTGGCGTCTTCATCCACTGGGAAGCAGCCGACGACGCGAAGATCCAGGACTACAACTATCGCGCCGTGAAAGAGTCGATCGCACGCGCCGTCGCTGGCAAGCCGACCGCTGCTGAAGCGACCGCTCAGCGCAACTCGGTTCAGCATCCGTTCGGTGCGAAGACTTGAAGCGGAAACCGTCCTCAGCAGGTCGAAAACAATAATAACTCTGCCCCTCCCATGAAGGGGGGTCTGCTGCAGCGATTGGGTAGACTGCTCTCAGGCCGTTACAGCGGTTAAGATAAGAACCGAAGCCGCATCATACCGCGGTTAAAGGTTCGCTGGAGCGGCTGCCGCTTAATTCGAAGTTCTACCGGCCGGCGATCTCTTTGAGATCGCCGGCCGAAATTTTTTGCGCATGCAGGATCGACGCGACGAGCGCTCCGGCGGCGCCGGCCTTGCCGATGCGCGCCAGATCTTCGAGATGACGAATGCCGCCCGCCGCATAGACGCGCCGTCCGCCCGCACGCGCCGCGATCGTTTCGAGAAGCGCGATATTCGGTCCGCCCTCGCTCGCAATCCGATCGAGCGTCATGACGATCACGCGCGTCGGCCAGAGCGCGGCATCGGCCAACAGCGCCTCTGGTCCCATGAACTCGTCGCCGCGAAAATCGAGCGACAGCACGGTGCGCCCCGGCGCCTCCGCCGAAATCTCGTGCCACGCGCGGACGCTCTCGAGGCTTTCTGAGCCGACGACCAATGTCGCGACCGGCGCCGCGAGAACAGCACGCGCCGCGCTTCGCGATCCCGTTCCCGCATCGATCCAAAGCTCGGTATTCGGCAAGGCCTGGCTGAGTTCCGGAACGAGATGCGTGTTCCGCCCGCGCCCTTCGATGCCATCGAGATCGGCGACATAGGCCCTGCGGAACGGATAGAGCGACCTCAAGCCGCGCGCGACGTCGCCGGGCTCGGACGTCGCCGCCAAAGGTGTTTCGATCGGAAGATATGCCGCGCGTTTTCCCTGGATCGCACGTACGACCTTGCCTCGCGACACGTCGATAACCGGAATGATGTCCACTGCTTGCCTCCTCGCCGATTGAGTGTATCACGGGGTCGAATGGCGAGGTGAAGACGATATGACGATTGTCGCCGGTTATGATGTCGGTGGCGCACACTTGAAAGTGGCGCGTATCGAAAACGGCCGTCTCGCCGCAGTCCGGCAGATCGCATGCCCGCTATGGCAGGGCCTCGATCAACTCGATGCCGCGCTCGCAAGCGCAGCTCCGATTGTCAGCGATGCGACGATCCACGCCGTCACGATGACGGCCGAGCTGACCGAAATTTTCGCGAGCCGCGAAGACGGCGTCGTCACTCTGCTGGAGCAACTGCGCCAACGCATTTCCGGTGAACTCCGGATCTTCACCGGGCTCAAAGGCTTCAGCGACGTGCAGGCGGCGCGCGGCGATCCGCTCTCCGTCGCATCCGCAAACTTTCTCGCGACCGCGCGGCTCATCGCCGAGCGGCAGCCGCACGCATTGCTTATCGATTTCGGTTCGACGACGACGGACATCGTCGCTTGCGAGCGCCCGCAGGGCTTGAGCGATGCCGAGCGTCTGCAAACCGGCGAGCTTGTTTACACCGGCTTGACGCGAACGCCGGTTCCCTCCGTCGCGACGCGTGCGCCGCTCGCGGGACAGTGGCAAGGCCTGGCGCGCGACACCTTCGCGACGATGGCTGACGTGCGGCGCATCCTCGGCGAACTCGCAGACGACGTCGACCTGCACGCGACCACCGATGAGCGCGGCAAATCAGTGCCGGAAAGTCTTGCGCGGTTCTCGCGGGGCTTCGGTCGCGATGCCGACATGCGCCATCTGGCGACGTGGCGCGCGTCCGCCGCATATATCGCCGAGCGCCAGCTGCGGTCGATCCACGACGGCGTGCTGCAGGTTCTCTCGCGTCCAGGCCTCATGACGAACGCGGTCATCTCTGCGGGTATCGGCGCGCCGGTTGTCGCGCAAATCGCGTCACGGCTGAATTTGCCAGTCACCGATTTCGGTACGTTGATCGATGCGCCTGAGGATCGTCGCATCTGGGCGACGCGGTGCGCGCCCGCCGTTTCCGTCGCATTGCTGCAAAGCAAGACCGGCTGAAAAGAACGGCCGCAGCAATGAATGCCGCGGCCGCTGATGAAGTCGCGCGAGATTCGCTTAGTCGCGATCGCGCTTCAAATGCACGATGTCGAACGTGCCGGCTTCCAGCTTCAGATCATAATGATGACCGTTTTCACGGCGCGCATCTTCGATCTTCCAGTAGCCGTGATCCCATTTGACGTAGCGCCAGGAAATGAATCCCATGCGATGCAGGCGTTCGGAAACGACACCCGGATCGTCCCGCACCACGTCGTGGCCCGCGAGAACGGGGGCCGACATCGCGAACGCCATGGCAGCGACTGCGAATGCCCGGCGCGCAAAGCGAGAGACTTCAATCATCAAACTCTACCTTCTTCTGGAAATTCTGGTCGGGAGGGCATACTGACAACCGTTGCAGCGCAGCATGGTTCCCGAGTCATGATCCCAAGCGCGGCGTGAGACAATATCCCATCGGTACACTTGCGATCATTCGACACCCTTAAGTTGCGCCACCAAGTGCTGCGTAACGAACCCCGTGGCGCGCTTCAGCTCCTGATACTGGCGCTTGGCGCGATCGCGATTGACGCTCGCCGATTTGGTCGCGGCAATGAGAATATTTTTTGCGGTGTGCTCGGTCGAGACAAACTCGATCACCTTGACCTTGTATCCTGACGCTTCGAGCAAAAGCGCGCGCGCAGCGTCGGTGACGAGATCGGCCTGACGCTGCTTCAGCAGCGGATATTTGATGATGCCCGCAAGTCCTGCATGCGCATCGTTGATCTGCGGCGCGAGTTCGTGCTGACAGCACGGCGCCACGAGGATCATTTTCGCCTCCGCGCCGATACCGAGCGCCAAGGCGTCGTCGGTCGCCGTATCGCAGGCATGAAGCGCAATGACGACATCGGCGGCGGCCCGCTTCTGCTGCGCCTCGACCGCATCGAACGAAAGACACGAAAACTTCAACGCGCGCGCAAGCTCGTTGCACAGCTTGACGAGATCGCCGCGCACCTCAATGCCGGTCATCCGGCAATCTTGTCCAAGCGCCGTCGTCAGGTGATCGTAAAGCGCGAACGTCAGGTAGCCTTTCCCCGATCCGATATCGAGGATCGATAACGGCGTCTGCGCGCCATCCTGTTTGCCTTCCTTCAAAAGCCCATCGAAGATTTCGATGAACCGGCAGATCTGACGATACTTGCCCTGCATCGTCGGCTTGACGCGCCCTTCCGCGTCCGAAACCTGCAGAGCCTCGAGGTACGGCCGATCCGGCGGAACGAGATACGACTTGCTCCGATCATGCGCGGCGGGTTTGGTCGGCTTCAACGTCGGCTTGCCGGACGTCAGATGCGGTTCGCGCTTTTTGCTGTACGTCAGCGTCATATCGCGTTCCGCCGAGAACAACGTCGCGCTGAGGTATGTTTCCCCGATGAGCGCCTTGACGGCATTGATGCCGTCGTTGATCGAGAACGTCTTGGTGTCGTCCTTGCGCGCGAAACTCGTGACGACCTTCAGATGCGGCACGTCCTTCAAGGCAACGAGCGTCGCGACGGCTTTGCTCGCCTCGCCCTCGCCGCGAAATTTTCCGAGCGTTAGCTTGATGAACGTCTTGCCTTCGAGCGCTGCGGCAAGCGCCGCAATGAACTCGGCTTTCTGGGGATCTTTGCGCGTCATCGGGGTTCGGGTGACTTATCGAAACGCGCCTGCCGCCAGGCATTGATTTTTTCCATCAGCCATTCCCAGGCCTCTTCCTCGCGCGGACCGGCGGTCTTCGCGATCGCGATTTCGAGATACTTGAGCTCGTTCTCGACTTTCTCGGGCGGCAGCATGTTGAGCCGCGTCGTCAGTACCGCCAGTTCCAATACAGCGGCCTGCGCGCGATTGAATCCTTCCCAGACCTTATGCGTCTCTTGATGCACGACGGCGCACGCAAAGCGCGGCCGTTGCTCGTCTTCGATAAAGCGCTCGACCTTCAATTCCCAATGCGACACGCAGTCGGCAAGACGATGCCCCTTGATCGTCGTCGCTGCTGTGAGCGGCCAGAGCTTCCGCCCTGTCACACCACCGGCGAAAACGCGCACGTCATCGGTATGACTCGCAACCGCGAAGGGATGGGCTCTCAAATTCTCGAGCGTCCGCGACGGCTTGAACGGCGCGATGATCCAATGCGCCCCGTCCTCGATCAGCCCAAGCGGCGCGATGTACGCTTCGCCCGATGCATCGGTTGTCGTGATGATCGTCTCGACGATGCGCGGCATCAGCGCTCTCCTTCGCCTGCGAGAAGCGCGCAGAACCGCGCGTCGTCCGAAGGCCCGAAAATGGACCACGAAAGACTGCCGCGCGCAACGATCGACGGCATCACTGGATCGACCACGCCGCGCGCGGCCAAGTCGTCGAGGCTGGCAACCTCTTCAACATCGACGGATTTGAGAAGCACGAGAGGCGCGCCCAGAAGCTCCGCAAGCCGGGCGGCGAGCGTATCCGATGTCGCCGACCATCCAGCCGGAACGGCGGCATCGCCAGCAATCATGCGCAGCGGCGCCCAGACGGGCACTTTGCCATCGCGCACCGCATCGGAAATCTCAGACAGCGATTGCACAACGGTGAAACGATCATTCTGCACGACGATCAGCTCGGCCATCTGATGCATCGCCAGCATCGCCAATCGATGCGCCAGCGCTTCGCCGAATTTCATCGTCGGCTGCAACGCACGAATGCTGTCGGCAAACGGACCGCCGCCCGGGACAACGACAACAGGAACACGCGCCGCTGCGATCAAGGAGAGCGCGGCGGGCATGCGGCCCGTTTCAGCGAGACTTCCACCCACTTTCACGACAAGCGGCGAGACAGTGTCCGCCGAGTTCTCAGCCACGGCCAAACTCGCGCGCCGCGTCCCGTGTCGCGGGGCGGATGATCTCGACGCCACGCAGCGGACCGCGCTCCAGCTTTTCGAGCATCACGCGCACCGCGATGATGCGTTTGTCGGAAAGAACGTGCTCGGCGATGCGCTCGGCGAACGTTTCGACAAGATTGATGTGCCCCGCACGCGCCAACGCCACGATGAAGTCGATGATGTCGGCATAAGACGGCACGTCGGCCATGTTGTCATCGACCGTGAATACGTCGCGCGCCAATCGCGCGTCGACGGTGAAGCGCACGCGCTGCGTGACGCCCTGCTCCTCGGCGTAGACGCCCACATTGCAATCGACGATGAAATCGCGCACGAAAATACTGTCGCCGATCTGCCGCGTTTTGGCGGCCGCACGCTTGAGCTTTGCCGCCTTGTCATCGCGCGCGGGCTTGGCCGCTTTTTTCTTTTCCGTCATGCTACGGACTTCTCCCGTGCCGTTTCGATCGTTTGTACACGGTTGATTTCAAGCCGGACAGCGGTGACGCGCGCCGGATCGAGCTTGCTCGAACGGCCCGTTTCGCACAGTGCGCCACGGAAGCCCAGCACATCCGAACCGAGGCTTGCGAGCGGCGCGATGTCCTCCAGCCTGAGCGACCCGGCAAGGCCCGACATCAATCCCGATTTCCGCGCCAGCAGAACGAACTTTGAAAGCTCATTGGCGGGCAACACCGTCGGCAAACGCCCGGCCGCCTTGTTCGCGGTGTCGAGCATTACTCCTGCAAAATTGTTCGCAGCGAGATGCGGAATGAGATCGAAGTCCGGAGCCTGATCGGCCATCAATACCGCGACAAGCCGAGCGCGCCCGAGCTTCGCTTTCCCAAGAGCCGAGATCGCCGGTCGCGCATCCTCATCGCCGAAAAATCCGACTTTCACGATCTCGACGCCGGTCGCGGCCATGCGCTCAGCGGCGTCCACGAGAACGCTCGGCTGAGCCGGAAGATCGCCAACAGTCGCACTAACCGGCAGCCCGCCCGCGACGCCAGCCACGATCTCGCGAACCACGGCTTCGGGAAGCGCGCCCAACGCGCCCGCCGATGGGTCCTTGCAATCGATCACGTCGGCGCCACCGGCAAGCACCAGGCTCGCCTCAGCGGCGCTCGTCACGCTCGCCAGAAAGGCGGGACGCCGCCCTTTCAAAATATCAATCATTCGATCGTCCGAGAGTATGAAATCGCAGATCCGAGGGAGATCAGATGGCGAAGATGCGGCTCTGCTCCTGGAGCACCGCAGCCCGGTCATGGCGCTGAGCATCCGTCAGGGTCACGGCCACATCCTGGGCGACACTCGCCTGTCCCGGCGCGAGGCGCAAGATGCGCGTCCCGAGTTGTATTGCCTCGGAGCGGTCATGGGTGACGAAAATGACGGTCGTCGGGTGCCGCCGCCAGAGATCCATTAACAGTTCCCTGAGGCTCGCTGCCGTCGGATCGTCGAGCGACACGAACGGCTCATCCATCAGCAGGATCTTGGGCTCGAGAATGAACCCCCGCGCCAGCGCCGCGCGCCGCTGCATGCCGAGCGACAGCATCTCGGGATAGGCGTTCTGCGCCTCGCGCAGCCCGACGCGGTCCAGCATCGCGGGGATCTCAGCGTGCCGAGGATCGCCGTCCGGAAGCGCCAGCGCGATGTTCTCGTAAAGCGTCCGCCAAGGCAGCAGCCGCGGCGTCTGAAAGATGAATGTCACACCGTCTTTCGCAGGCCCGAGATCGATCGCGCCTTCGTAGTCCCTGTCGAGACCTGCAATGATGTTGAGCAGCGTCGACTTCCCGCAGCCCGACGGTCCCGTGATGACCAGAAACGAACGCGGCGCAACCTCGAACGCGATATCCTGCAGAACGAGTTGCGCTTCGCGATCACCGACCGCCGGAAAAATCTTGCGCTTGACCGCGACGCGGATTGCGCCGCTTGCATCTTGTCCGTTCATCGCCGCCATGCGCTCACCCGTGCCTGCAGCGGCTGCAAAATCGTAAACTCGATGATCTGCACAATCAGAATGAACGCCAGCGCATAGGCCAGGATCGTGCCGACGTCGAATTCCTGAAACGCGATCGCCAGCCGATAGCCAACGCCATTCGAACGTCCGAAGGCTTCGACGACCAGCACGATCTTCCAAACGAGCGACAAGCCCGACCGCGCGGCGGCGGCAAAGAACGGCGCCAGCTGCGGCAGCGTCACGTGCCGGAGCGTCTTCCAGCTTCCGAACTTGTACATCGTCGCCATCTCGGCGAGGTCTTTCGAAAGGCTGCGCGCGCCTTCCCGCATGTTGACGGCGACGTTCGGGATCTTGTTCAGCGCGACCGCGACGATGGCCGCGACGTCCGTCAGCCCGAACCAGATGTAGCAGAGCGTAATCGTTACGAGCGCCGGCAGGTTCAGAAACAGCGTCAGCCACGCATCGAAAAACTTGTCCGCGGTTTTGTATTTGCCGAGCGCGAGCCCGATCGCCGTTCCGATGAACATCGAGAAGATGAAGGCGATCGCGACACGCGCAAGCGTCGCCGACGTATGCTTCCAAAGCTCGCCGCTCTCAGCTTCCCGAAGCATGATGTCGAAAACGGCGACCGGCGTCGGCAGATATCTGTTCTGAAGGACGACCGCGAGCACATGCCAGAAAAGACCGAGAACCAGCAGCGATCCCGCCATCCAGGCAAAGCGCTCGATTGTCGAATTGAAGCCGAGGGCGCGCGCCGGCCTAGGTATGGAAGAGGTGCTGGTCGAAACGGGTGCCATCGCCTACGAGTTCCGCATCTCCAAGTTCGATGAGAAGGTTGGTCAGCTTTTCCGCTGCCGCCGTCTCTTCCGGTCCCCATGCTCCGGTAATTCCGGACCTGTAGTAGTCGCGAATCGCAACGAGCTCGGCGTCCGAGGCTGGTTTGATCAACGGCCGCAGTCGCTCCCATGCGGCGTCCGACTTTGCCAGTACCTCATTCGCATCGGCAACCGCGTTCAAAAGAACGTCAACGGGCACGCTCTTTTGCGCCACCGCCTTTTCAGACCAAATGAACCCGACAAGTGCGGGCGTCGGACTGATGCCCAAGCCTTTGACGACATCCGCCATCGAAAGAACTTCTCGCGCGCCATCGGCACGCAGACGCGCCGCATACGTCCAGAAGTTCAGGACAGCATCCAACCGTCCGCCCTTGAACTCGGCGGTGACGAGCGGCGCTGCGCCGAAAACCGGTTCCGCGACGTTTGCGATATCCTTGCCGATCACTTTGCGCGAATAGGCGCGAAGTAAAATCCAGCTCTTGTCGATGCCCGTCCCCGCGACGCCGATCTTCTTCCCGACGAGATCGCCGAAGGACTTGATCGGACTGTCCTTGGGCACCATCAGGCTGCCGAGCGCGGCGGAATAAGGAGCGAATTTCAGATCGTCACCCTTGGCGCGCTGCCGCAACGCCCAGGTCCAATCGCTGACGATCACGTCGGCGCTGCCGGAAAGGAGTGCAATCGGCGCCGCCGCATTGTTCGCGACTTCGACGACCTCGAGATCGAGCCCGTGTTTCTTGTCGATGCCTTCTGCGCGCAAGGTATCGATGAGCCAGCTCACCGAGCCGAACTTGACCGATGTCAGCCGCACGGGCACCGATGCTCGAGCCAGACGCGGAAACATCGAAGTCGCGGACAGCGCAAGTCCAGCACCAAGAGCTTGCCGGCGAGTGAGATCGATCATTTCTGTTCGGCCTCGGCGTTGAAACGGTTCTTCCAAAGATATCGCACACCGCGCAGCCACATATCGTCGGTGTTGCCACTGATTGCCGCCGACATGGTTTTCGTCGGCTGCCCCGTCGCCACGTCGCGCACGATGATCTGTAAATTGAGCGAGGCGCTCGAAAGCTTGTCGACGTAGCCCGTCACCGCGATATCGGCGCCCGCGTCCTTGGCAATCGGCACTTCGCAGCCGTCACACTTATAGAACGGCGACGCGGCTTCGATTTCCGTTGCCTTCGATGACAGATCGACGACGTCGAAACGCTCATCCTTCTGCATCAACGATTTCAGCTCGTCGGCCACGAGTTGTAGACGCCGCAAATCTTCGGGATCATTCTGCGGGAACATTTCGCCGTCCTGCTGCGCATCGTGGAAATCAAACGGGAACACCGCAGCCTTGGTGGCAGCCATCGCCGGGGTCGCCAGAAACACGACGGCGAGAGCAAACAAAATCCGTTGAATCATGGGCGTTTCGGTCCATTTCGATTGCGAGCCGGCGACGAAAGCTAGCCCAATGAGTGAACAATTGCGCTCGGCCGAAGCGCGCCATCTCTTACGTGCTCGTTACCTCAGTGATATTGCAAGAGGTTCCTTCGGACTTTGGCAAAAACGCCCGGTCACAAACGCGCGAGCCAAACGGCTCTGCCTTGACAAGCCGGTGAGACACCCCCTTTTAAAGTAATACAGTAACACCTGAAACCACCCGGTCCGGTCGGCCGTGCGGTTCGCGATTGCTTGTCCAAAAGCTATACTGGAGTTGGATCATTGCCCTTGCGCCCAGTCTGCTCTGCTCAACGGTCGCGTCCGTGGACAGCCGCTATCTCCAGCATGTTCGTCGGATGCGCGGCGCTCACCTCCACCGCCTTTGCTCAGGACGCCGCGCCGCAACCGGCCCCATCGGCCGCCGAGCCAGCCGCGCAATCGCAACCCGCCAACACCAATGCTTCCGAGAAGAAAAAGGTCACGATCTCCATCCTATACGCCAAGCAGGATCGTACGGACGAGGAACTGCCGCTTTCGATGCTCGATCTCCCGGCCGCCGACGACGGCGTCGCGGGAGCCAAGCTTGCGATCGCCGACAACAATACCACAGGCCGCTTCCTCAACCAGGCCTACAAGCTCGACGTGCTGAACGGCAGCGTCGACGATCTGATCAAAGGCGCGACGGAAAAAATCGACGCCGGCGACAACTTCATCATCGCCGACATGGAACCCGACGCTCTGTTGAAGTTTGCCGATGCGTTGAAGGGCAAGAATGCCCTGATCTTCAACGTCGGCAATCCTGACGACCGCCTTCGCGAAGAGGATTGCCGCGCCAACGTCCTTCACATCGCACCGACGCGATCGATGCTGACCGACGCGCTCGCGCAATATCTCGTCTGGAAGCAATGGCGCAATTGGCTGCTCGTTTACGGGCCAACGCCGGAAGACAAGCTCCTGGCTGACGCCTACCGGCGCTCAGCCAAGAAGTTCGGCGGCAAGATCGTCCAGGAACTCGAGTTCAAGCAGGACACTGGCAGCCGCCGCGCCGACGGCGGCTATGAGCAGGTTCAGCAACAGATCCCGACATTCCTGCAGAACGCCAAGGATCACGACGTCATCATTATCGCCGACGAAAAGCATCTCTTCGCAGATTATTTTCCCTTCCGGACCTGGGTGCCGCGGCCCATCGCTGGCTCTGCCGGATTGACGGCGGCGAGTTGGCATCCGGCGCTCGAGTTCTGGGGCGGCACGCAATTCCAGCATCGCTTCCGCAAGCTGAACAGCCGCCTGATGCGCAACATCGACTACGACGCATGGGTCGCGACACGTGCGATCGGCGAAGCCGCAACTCGCAAGCACGCCGGTGATTTCGACACGCTGCGCGCCTTCATCAAGTCGCCGGACTTCGAGGTTGCCGCGTTCAAGGGCGTTGCCACCAGCTTCCGAACCTGGAACGGTCAACTGCGCGAGCCGCTCATTATCGGTACGCCGAAACTACCCGTCAGCGTCTCGCCGCAAGCCGGCTTCCTGCATCAGACGAGCGTCCTGGACACGCTCGGATACGATAAGCCGGAAACCAAGTGCAAAGCCTACACGCAATGATGCCGATGTCCGCAGAACCCGGTAAGCAACGGCAGCCCAATCCCTCATGTGATCTTCGGAGACTAGCGATGTCGCGATCTTCAGCGATTTTTACGGCGTTCCTGTCGGCGGCCGCCATAGCCTCAGGCACGAGCACTGCAGACGCCTACACCGCCTACGTCACGAATGAAAAAGACAATAGCGTCAGCGTCATCGACACCGACAAGCTCGAAGTCATCAAGACGGTTAAGGTCGGCCAGCGCCCGCGCGGCATCGTGATGTCGAATGACGGCAAATGGATCATCATCTGCACGAGCGACGACAATGACGTGAAAGTCTACGACGCCAAGACGCTCGAATACGTCAAGTCGCTGCCATCAGGCCCCGATCCGGAACTTCTGACCCTGCATCCCGACGGCAATCGCCTCTACATTGCCAACGAGGACGACAATCTCGTCACCGTCGTCGATATTCACACCTCGCAGGTCATCACCGAGATCCCCGTCGGCGTCGAGCCGGAAGGCATGGGCATGAGCCCCGACGGCAAAGTGCTGGTCAACACGTCGGAAACGACGAACATGGCCCACTTCATCGACACGACGAAGCACGAGACGTTCGACAACGTTCTCGTCGATAGCCGCCCGCGCGTCGCGATGTTCAATCATTCCCAAACGCAGCTCTGGGTGTCCTCAGAGGTCGGCGGCACCGTCACGGTCATCAACCCGGCCGACCGCAAGATCATCGGCAAAGTCACGTTCGAAATTCCCGGCATCACGAAGGAAGCCATCCAGCCGGTCGGCGTGCGCATCACCAAGGACGACAAAATAGCGTTCGTCGCGCTCGGCCCGGCTAACCGCGTGGCCGTCGTCGACACTGCCACTCTCAAAGTTTTGAAATACATTCTGGTAGGCCAACGCGTCTGGCAGATGTATTTCACGCCCGACGGGAAACAGCTGCTCACCACAAACGGCGCTTCGAACGATGTGACGGTGATCGACGTTGCCAACCAGAAGGCGATCAAGTCGATCAAGGTCGGCCGCTACCCCTGGGGCGTCGTCGTATCACCCGATTGATCGCGACTTACATACGGATTGCGAGAACAGATGACGACGACAACGGCAGAAACGAAACCGGCTTCGACTGACACCAGCCGGACGCCGGCGCTCGTCGTCAACGGCGTCAGCCATAGCTTCGGCGACAAGAAGGTCCTCGACAACGTCTCGCTGACCGTGGAGCCCGGCGCGTTCGTCATGCTTCTGGGACTGAACGGCGCCGGAAAATCGACGCTGTTCTCGCTCATCACGCGCCTCTACGACAACGTCACCGGCGAGATCGAAATCTGCGGCTTCGACGTGCGCCGCAAGCCTTCGCAGGCCTTGCAGCGCTTGGGCGTCGTCTTTCAAAGCCGCACGCTCGACATCGATCTGACGCTGACGCAGAACCTGAAATATCACGCCGCGCTGCACGGCTTTTCCAATCGCGAGGCCACGGACCGCGCGCGCCTCGCCCTCGAACTCGTCGGCCTCGCCGATCGCGGCAATGAGAAGGTCCGCGCACTCTCGGGCGGCCAGCTCCGCCGCGTCGAGATCGCCCGCTCGATGATGCATCGGCCGGACTTGCTCCTGCTCGACGAGCCGACCGTCGGCCTCGATCTTGGCTCGCGCGAGGGCGTGATCAAAATCGTCCGCGATCTCGTGGCCAGGGAACACCTTGGCGTACTATGGGCGACGCACCTCATGGACGAAGTCCTGCGCACGGATCAGGTCATCGTTCTGCACAAAGGCGTCGTTCTTTTCAGCGGCGGTGTTCCGCAGCTTCTCTCGCAAACCGGCACCAGCAGCGTGCGCGAGGCGTTTCGCGCCATCACCGGGACTAAGGCTCCGATCGAGGAGGCCGCTTGATGGCAACGCCCGCCTTTTCGACAGCGGCATCCGAAAGCCTCGCAGAGACGAACTTCGCCGCGCGCCGCCGCCTCGGCATCAGCGGCTATGTCGCCTGCTTCAAGGGCATCGTCTGGCGCGAAATCCTGCGTTACCTGCACCAGCGCGAACGCTTCCTCTCGGCGCTCGTGCGCCCGCTGATCTGGCTCTTCATTTTCGCAGCCGGGTTTCGCCAGACACTCGGCGTATCGATCATCCCGCCCTATGAAACTTACGTTCTCTATGAGGAATTCATCGCGCCGGGCTTGATCGCGATGATCCTGCTTTTCAACGCGATGCAGTCGTCGCTGTCGATGGTCTACGACCGCGAAACGGGCACGATGCGAACCCTGCTCGTCAGTCCGTTCCCGCGTTCGTTCTTGCTGCTGTCGAAGCTCCTCGGCGGCGTATCGGTCGCCTTGCTGCAAGCGTTTGCCTTCCTGTTCGTCGCCTATTGGTGGGGCATCCAGCCGCCGCCGATTACGGAAGTGAAGCTCTTCACCTTCTTCGATCCGCCAAGCTGGGCTGGCAACGTGATCCCGGCGATGGGCGACCCGATCGTCTACACGCTGTTTTCGGTTCCGGACTTCCTTCAGCCCGCCCTCGGCTACATCGCCGTCATCCCTGCGATCGTGCTCGGAGGACTGATGCTCGGCGCCCTGGCGCTGTTCATTTCATCAGTCATCAAGCAGCTCGAAAACTTCGCGGGCGTGATGAACTTCGTCATCTTCCCGATGTTCTTCGCATCGTCCGCTCTTTACCCTCTTTGGCGCATTCGCGAGGCAAGCCCGCTTCTTTACGAAATCTGCCGCCTCAATCCTTTCACCTACGCGGTTGAACTGGTCCGCTTCGCGCTGTACGGACAGATCGACACGATTTCGCTTGCCGTCGTCGTCGCCTGCACGGTGATTTTCCTCGGCGCGGCGGTGTTTGCCTACAATCCCTCGAAGGGCTTGATTGCTCGCCGGGGCGGACCGGGCGGTCCAGCATGATGAGGTGCGATATGATCACGAACTTCATTTCGAGATTGGCCGGATGGTCGTTGTCGGGCCTGGCCGCGATGGCGACCGTCGCCCTGATCTCCGCTCCGTCGTTTGCAGAGGATGCCAAACCCGAAGTCAAAAAAGACGAGTGGCCGTGCATCTATCGCAAGGTGCCGCAACTTACCGCCGCGATGATCTGGGACGGCCCCGAAATCACCGATACGACGAGCTGGCACAAGGACGACGCGATCCGAAAGCTCTCGCAGTTCCTTATTTCGCGCCGGGTGAAAATCGATGAAGTCGACACCGCGATCAAGAAATACGCGGCGGGACTTTCCGAAGATCAGCGCGATGCCAAGCTGACCGAACTGTTCTCCGCCGTGCTGACGCGCACGAACGAAGACCGGAAGACCGTCATGAACGGCATCGAAAAATTCCATAAGCGTCAGGTTGAGCGCTCAAAAGCGATCGAGAAGGAAGCGTTAGAAATTCAGCCGGAAGAGCAGGCCGCTGCGGAAGATCCGGGAGCTGACGTCGGTGTTGCCGGTCGCGAGTCGGACGCGGCGGAAAAGTACAAGTGGGAAATCCGCACCTTCCAGGAAAAGCAGGCCAACATTCCGATCGCTTGCGAAATCCCGCAGTTGATCGATGAGCGTGCAGGCGAGATCGCCCGCGCCATTCGCGCCGAGATGAAGAGCTAGCGCTTCCTCGGCACATCCCGCAGCTCCTGCTTCGCACGACACGCCTGATCGCGCGTTCCCCGTCAATGCCGTGGATGGCCGCACAGGCGGCCATCCACGCGACGTGGCTATCCGCAAACAGCCGACGCGCTCGCGTTCGATCCACGCTCCCATCGCGAAAAAAATCTTCACGCCTCGTTAGCCTTAACGCGCCCTTAACCAAGGTTGACATACCTTGAATGCATTCGATCCGCGCCTCTCCCGGCCCCCAGATCGAAACTGCAAGCGATGTGTCGTCTTCCCTGTTTCGCGTTTTGTGAGGTTGACAGATGCAATACGAAATTGTTTCGCGTGCCCTTGCCTACGTTTCCTGCTTCTCGACAATGAGCCTGTTGATGACGTCGATGGCGATTGCTGCCATCAACGTTGGAAAGTCCGCGCCGCTGCTCGCCTGTTCAGGTCATGCCTGCACCGCCGGCATCGTCGTCGCGAACGGTGCGCAATTCGATGCCCTCACCAGCAAGTCTCAAGTCGACCGGCTGGCGATCAAGTTCTGGTCTGCGAAAATCTGAAGCCAAAGTCTCGCGCCAGCCGTCGCGGCTTCACGCCGGTCGCGACGACCTCCAGCTGGTGCGGGGAAAATTACCGAAAGCATTCGTAGCGCTGCGAATGTCTGACGAACCACGCCACGACCTAAATCGCCTGTGCAGACGATCGCTCAGGCACAAAACAAGCGCGAGACCTCAAGCCTGGCTCGCGCTCTTTTTCTTCACGACACGATCGATCGCCTGAAGCTCAGAGATGAGCGCTGCGAAATCCTTTAGCGGCACCATGTTTGGTCCATCGGACGGCGCGTGATCCGGATCCGGATGCGTCTCGATGAAAAGACCCGCGACGCCCGCCGCGACCGCCGCACGCGCCAGCACGGGCACGAACCGCCTGTCGCCACCCGACGATGTCCCCTGCCCGCCCGGCTGCTGCACCGCATGCGTCGCATCGAAAATAACCGGCGCGCCCGTCTCAGCCATTTGCGGCAACGCCCGCATGTCGACGACGAGCGTGTTGTAGCCGAAGCTCGAGCCACGTTCGGTGACCAGCACGTTTGGATTACCCGAGCCCGTGACTTTCGCGACGACGTTCTTCATGTCCCACGGCGCAAGAAACTGACCCTTCTTGATCTTGATGACGCGGCCCGTCGTGGCGGCGGCGATCAGCAGGTCCGTCTGCCGGCATAGAAACGCAGGGATCTGGAGAACATCGACGACTTCCGCAACGCGCGCGCATTGCTCCGTCTCGTGCACGTCGGTCACGACCGGCAATCCGAAACGCTCGCGGATCTCGGCGAATATCGGAAGCGCCGCATCCAAGCCGATGCCGCGACGCCCCGAAAGCGAAGTCCGGTTCGCCTTGTCGAACGACGATTTGTAGACGAGGCCGATCCCGAGATTCTTTGCAGCCTCGGCCAGCGCCGCCGCCGTCTCCAGGGCATGCGCCCGGCTTTCCATTTGGCAAGGCCCGGCGAGCACCGAAATTGGCGCATCGTTGGCGAAGAGCACGTTGCCTGCGCGAACCTGCGCCGCCGGCTTCAGCGTTTCATGATGAGTCATGGGAGGTTTATAGCGACCCGGACGCGGCGCCGCGAGCCCTGTGCGCGCGTCATCCCGCACAAACAAAAACGGCGGCCCAGTGGGCCGCCGCTTTAGGAACCGTGTGGTTCGAATTCGTTAGATCAGATCGATCTCAGCCGGGAGATAGCTCGTGACTTCGAGACCAACTTCCTGCTCGCGAACTGCCGGTTTCGTCCAGACTTTCATGGTGTGTCCTCCTCGGTATTCGACAGGTTGTTCCTGTTGCGAATGTACTTAGTGAGCTAACCTATAAAACACCAATCTCTTTTCACTAACGGCGTTCAAACTTTTCGTGATCACGAAATCGCGAACTGTTATAGCATTTCATCCGCGAAAGCGATGAAGAGGGTGACGCACCCCACTATCAGCCCACGCTTCGCGTCACTCCCGGCGAGCAGCGATCGCCTGCCGCCCTATTGTGCAACGCCATAGGCCAAATTCCCCGCGCTATGCTATAGAAACGCTTGCAAGCCGCGACTCGGGAGGCGGCATAAACAAAAGGGACTTGGGGACTAGCATGCTTGAACAATATCCTTGGATTGAGCCTGTTCTGATAGGCGCCGTGATCGTGTTCGTTCTCGATCTGATCGGCAATCTGATCTCTTTCTCCAACCGCTTCTTGAACGCGGTGGTAACGGCGCTTGTGTTCGCCGTCGTGTTCGGCGGCCTGCTCTACTCGGGCGCGCTGCGCCTCGACGTCAAAACCGTTACGACGCCGGCAGAAACCAGCGCACCGGCCGCTGCTCCGGCAGAACCCGCCCCGACGACGCCATAACGTCGACGCCCGGCTCAGGAGATCAAAGACAAAATCCCGGCTTCGCAGCCGGGATTTTTCGTTTGTGGAGTTCATTTGAACGATCGCAGAGCGCTATCGGCGACCTCGAAGGTCTAGACCAAGCGGCTCTGCTCTACGGCCGCCGCGATGAAGCTCGCGAACAGCGGATGCGGATCGAACGGCCGCGACTTGAGCTCCGGGTGATACTGCACGCCGATGAACCACGGATGATCCGGATACTCGACCGTTTCAGGCAGCAGCCCGTCCGGCGATAGACCGGCAAACCGTAAGCCAGCACGCTCCAGCGCTTCGCGATAGCGCATGTTGACTTCATAGCGGTGGCGGTGACGCTCGGAGATCGTCGTCGATCCGTAGACTTTGGCGATATGACTGCCCGGTTGGAGTTCCGCCGCATAAGCGCCAAGGCGCATCGTGCCACCGAGCTCTCCGCCCTGGCGGCGCTCCTCGAGTTCGTTGCCGCGCATCCATTCCGTCATCATTGCGACGACGGGTTGGTTCGTTTCACCGAACTCCGTCGAGCTGGCGTCGTGGATGTTCGCCAGATTTCGCGCCGCTTCGAGGCACGCCATCTGCATTCCGAAACAGATGCCGAAGTAGGGAACGCCACGCTCGCGCGCGAATTTCGCCGCCAGCACCTTGCCCTCCGACCCACGTTCGCCGAACCCGCCCGGCACGAGAATACCGTTGAGGCCTTCGAGATAAGGCGCCGGATCTTCACGCTCGAAGATCTCGCTTTCGATCCACTCGAGGTTGACCTTGACCCGATTGGCAATGCCGCCGTGAACGAGCGCCTCGTTGAGCGACTTATAAGCGTCCTTGAGCCCGGTGTACTTGCCGACGATGGCGATCGTGACCTCGCCCTCGGGCTGCGCGATGCCGCGCGAAATCGTCTCCCACCGCATGAGATCGGGTTTCGGAGCACCTGTGATGCCGAACGCCGCGAGCACCTCGCGGTCGAGCCCTTCGCGGTGATATGCCAGCGGCACGTCATAGATCGACGCGACGTCGAGCGCCTGAATGACGGCCTCGGGCCGGACGTTGCAGAACAGCGCGATCTTCTTGCGCTCGCCGACCGGAATATCACGATCGGAACGGCAGAGCAGAATGTCGGGCTGGATGCCGATCGAGCGCAGCTCCTTGACCGAATGCTGCGTCGGCTTGGTCTTCAATTCGCCCGCGGACGGAATGTAGGGCATCAGCGTCAGGTGGATGAACACCGACGCGCCGCGCGGAAGCTCATTGCCGAGCTGGCGGATCGCTTCGAAGAACGGCAGGCCCTCGATGTCGCCGACCGTGCCGCCGATTTCGACAAGCACGAAATCAACGTCCTCGTTGCCCGAGAGCACGAAGCTTTTGATCGCGTCGGTGACGTGCGGAATGACCTGCACGGTGCCGCCGAGAAAATCGCCCCGCCGCTCCTTGGCGAGAATGTCCTGATAGATGCGCCCCGTCGTGACGTTATCCGACTTTTTGGCCGGAACGCCCGTGAACCGCTCATAATGGCCGAGGTCGAGGTCCGTCTCGGCACCGTCATCGGTGACGAAAACCTCCCCATGCTGATACGGGCTCATCGTGCCCGGATCGACATTCAAGTAGGGATCAAGCTTCTTGAGCCGGACCGAATAGCCGCGCGCTTGAAGAAGCGCGCCGAGGGCGGCGGAAGCGAGACCTTTTCCAAGGGAGGAGACCACGCCGCCGGTGATGAAGATATACCGTTGCATGGGCCTTGGTTCTCGCACAGCCCGACCCGGATTCGGAAGCGGCTTTTTTGCATCGTCACCAACCGAAAAGGTCGCAATCCCGGATCGTTGCCGAATTTGGCTACGTTGCAGCTACCTGCCGCAGTGCTGCGCGACTTCCTGGGCAGCCGCGGCCTGCGCTTCGGGCGGCACGGAATCGGATTGAAGCTCGGCCTTGAGCGCCGAGGCCGTTTGCCGGGTCGGGCGGACGTCGGCGCCCTGTTCCTTGGGATCGTAGGTCACGTCGACCGCGACAGCCCGGTAATCCAGAGGCCGGATGTTGAGCTGTCCTTCCTTGGTAGCGATTTTCGTCTTGCCGCAAGTGATGCCGGTTTGCGGTGCCGACGCTTTGAAGGTCTTCGCGCGCTGCTCGTCGCCATATTCCGCCGCACGCGCCAGCGCGATCTTTTCAAGCCGCGACGCAGGCGTGCCCGGAGACCCGGCGGCCGTAACATGCAAGCTGCCGTCGGCGTTGGCGGAAACGCTGTAACCGTTCGGTGAAAACAGACTGGCGGGCTGATAGGTGGCGGTCGATGCGGTCGAGCCGTCGACCAGATTTGCGCTGCAGCCACCGATCGCTGCGACGGCAACGGCCGCCGCTAAGATCGCAACTGCCCGCTTTCCTCGCGAAACAGCGCTGTAGCCGCCATCCGCCTGCAAAACGCTCAAACCGCGCGCTGCCATGACCCACGTCCCCCACCCGTCGCCCGTAGCGATACTTGCAGGGAACGCGTCAGAGGTCCATCGGCCTTCGGGAAACGAAAGCCGCTATGAACAAAGCTTTTGCAGGTCGCGCTTACTGGTTCTGCGGAACCGCCGGGCCCGACGGCTGCAGCTTGTCCAGAATGCCGCCACGGCCCGGAGCGCTTTCGCCAGGCGTCGCAGGAGCGGTCACGGGCGCGCCCGCCGGACGCGTCGAATCGAATACCGAGCCGGCGTTCACGGAATGCCGCGCCAGCAACGTCAACGAGATGCTGGTGACGAAAAATGCGGCTGCGAGCGCCGCCGTCGTGCGCGTCAGCAGGTTCGCCGTGCCGCGCCCGGTGAGAAATCCGCCGCCGCCACCAGCGCTACCGCCGATGCCCAGCGCCCCGCCCTCGGATTTCTGCAGCAAGACCACACCGACCAGGGCCGTGGAAATCATGAGATGAATGACGAGCAGAACGGTGGCCATAGTGGTCTCGAATCCAGCAATTTAGCGTTGTCGAATAGAGCAGGTTTCGCCCGCGACGGGCCGCTATACACCAGCGCGCCGGTTCCGGCCAGCCCCAGACCGGTTAAAATCATGGGCCCGAATGCGGCATCACCATAGTCTCGCCGAACCCGAACATCAGCTGATTGGAGCTTTCGGACCCGGAAACGCTCGGAGATGGCGCCGTCGAGGCGCTTGTTGACGCCGTCCCGTCTGCGGCGGAAGGCGGCACGGACGGAGATACCGCCGCGCGCGCTGAAGCCGCCTTCCCAGGCGATTCGAGACTGCCCGACTTCGGATCGCCGGTCTTGGGCTTTTTGCGGGTGTTTTTTTCCGCAGGCGGCTTTTTGGCTGCGGCTGCGGGCACCGCGCCCGGCTTGACCGGGTCCTTGACGATCGGGATCGTCGGATCTGCATCCGAGTTGATCTCGATACGTTCGGCGGCCGCACTCGCTTTCAAGGCATCGACCGAAAGCCGCGCGTCCCGGCAGCCGAACTGAACCTGCTCGTCGAGTTCGATGTAGTGCTGCACCTCGCGCAAGCGCGCCGCCGATAGGTTAGCCTTCGCCCATTCCGGCCCCTTGCTCATGTCGTTGAGGATGCCCGACTGGCGGAATTTCTTCTCCTCCGCGCGCAATTGCACGCAGGTGTCGCTATCGAGCTTCGGCTTCGTCGCGTGCGCGGAAACCGGAACGAGAACAGCGGCGAAGACCATCCAACAGAAGCGTCCGGAAAGCATCATCGGCCCTCATAAGCCCGAAGTATGGCCAGAAAATCACTGGCTTTCAAACTCGCCCCGCCGACGAGCGCGCCGTTGACATTGGGAATCGCCATCAGCTCCGCAGCATTATCCGGTTTGACGGAGCCGCCGTAAAGAATGCGGATGTTCGCCCCTTCGGCACCAGCCACTTCCGAAAGATCGCGCCGGATGGCGGCATGGACCTGTTCGACGTCGGCCGGCGTCGGCGTCAGCCCAGTGCCGATCGCCCACACGGGTTCGTACGCAATGACGGTATTCGCGGCCGTCGCGCCGTCGGGCAGCGAATTCTTGAGTTGCCGCGACACGACTTTCAGCGTCGCCCCGGCAGCCCGCTCGCCCTGCGTCTCACCGATACAGACGATCGCAACCAGGCCCGCGCGATGCGCGGCAGCGGCTTTCGCTTTGACTTCGGCATTTGTCTCGCCGTGATCGGCGCGACGCTCCGAATGGCCGAGGATGACAGCCGTCGCACCCGCGTCCTTGAGCATCTCCGCTGCGACGTCGCCGGTATGCGCCCCTGAAGCTTTCGCATGACAATCTTGCGCCGCGACCGCCAGACGAGATCCCGCGGAAATCTCGGCAAGCGGCGCGATGAGCGTTGCCGGCGGAGCGATCATGACGTCGGCAACGATCGAGGCGAACGGACCAGCGAGCGCGTCCCGAACGGCCACGGCTTCGGCGAGGCTCCCTCTCAGACCGTTCATCTTCCAATTGCCGGCAACGAGCGGCCGAATAGAGTGTCCTTGCCCTGCCATAGTGTCCCTTTTTTAATGTTGGACCCGCCGTTTTCTTCGCAGCTTTGTCCGGATTGGCGTTCGGGCACCCTGCACCCTTGCAATCTGCGACAGCCTGCGCTTCATATCATGTTGATCCGCCCCGTCACGTGGGGCTGTCCGCCACGAAGCCGTTTGACCCTACGCCCTCCCGCGCGGCAGCGTCACGCTTCCATCAACGGGAATTTCTATACCCATGCTCGACGCAATGAGACGCGGCGCCCAGACACCGGTCGCCAAGCTTCTGTTCGGACTTCTTTGCGTAAGCTTCGCAATCTGGGGCGTGGCGGACGTCTTCCAAGGCTGGGGACGCGGCTTCGTCGCCAAGGTCGGCCACACCGAAATTTCCGCAGAAGAATTTCGCCGCTCCTACCAGAACGAGCTGGACCGCATTTCGCGCCAGTCGAATCAGCGGCTGAGCGCCGAACAGGGCCACGCATTCGGTCTCGATCGCCAGGTGCTGGCTCAGATGATCGCCGGCGCAGCCATCGAGGCGCACGCCGATCAGCTTGGGCTCGCGATTTCCGACAAGACTCTCGCCGAAGGCATTCAGGCCGATCCGAACTTCCAGACCGACGGCAAGTTCAACAAACAGGGTTTTGAAGGCCTGCTGCAGCAGATCGGCATGAGCGAGCAGGGCTTCCTCAACCTTCGCCGCAAGGACGAACTGCGCGGTGCGATCGTCAGCGCCCTGATCAAAGGCCAGACGGTCCCGAAGCCGCTTCTTGAAGAGATCCACGCTTACAATCAGGAGAAGCGCGTTCTCGAGTGGGTGAAAATCGATCCCGCGGCCGTCACCGTCGCCGAGCCTGACGAAGCAACGCTCAAGAAGCGCTATGAGGACGACAAGGCGAAGTACATGACACCGGAATACCGCAAGGTGCAGGTGCTGATGCTGACGCCCGACGATCTCAAGAAGAACATCACCATCACCGACGACGAAATCGCCCAGGCCTATGACGCCGACAAGGACAGCTTCAACACGCCCGAGCAGCGCCGCGTCCAGCAGATCGCATTCAAGGACCGCGCGACGGCCGAAACGGCGCTGAAAGCGCTACGCGACGGCACGAAGTCTTTAGCCGAAGTCGCGAAAGAGGCAGGCGCCAAGGATACCGATGTCGATCTCGGCCTTATCACCAAGAAAGCCTTGATCGATCCGAAAGTCGCCGACGTTGCCTTTGCACTCGAGAAAGACAAGTACTCGGACGTCATCGATGGGCGTTTCGCGACCGTTATCGTTCGCGTCACTCAGATCGAGCCGGGCACAACGAAAACGCTCGCCGACGTCAAGGAACAGGTGCGCGACAAGCTCGCGAACGATAAAGTTCACGGCAATCTGCAGAGCAAACGCGACGACGTCGAGGATGCGCGTCTCGCCGGCAAAACGCTGAAAGAGGTCGCGGATCAGCTGCAGCTCACCTACAAGGAAATCCCGGCAACCGACGTCACCGGACTTGGGCCCGACGGCAAGCCTGTCCTAGAGACGGCCGACATTCGCAAAATCACCGCACGCGCCTTCGCACCCGACACCAGCGACGACTCGGCCATCGATCTCACGAACGACGGCTACGCATGGGTGAACGTGCTTTCGACGGACGCACCGAAGCAGAAGGCGTACGACGAAGTCAAAGACGCGGTGAAGCAGGACTACATGTCCTCCGAGCATCACCGTCTGCTCGACGAGCTTGCCAAGAAGCTGACCGACAAGGTCAACGCCGGCGAGCCCATTGCCTCCATCGAAGCCGAGGCCAAAGGCAAGGTCGAAAAAACGGAACCGATTACGCGCAAGACGATCCCGCCAAGCATCAGCCAATCGATGGTGGCGCAGGCGTTCGCACTTGCAAAAGGCAAAGCCGGTCACGGCCCATCGAGCGACAACACGACCGAAATCGTGTTCCGCGTCGCAGAAATCACGCCCGCCGCCGCGCTGACATTGACGGAAACCGACGAGTTGACCCGCCGCCTCGAAGACGAGTTGGCCAATCAATCGCTCACCGAATACACCGAAGCCTTGAAGAAGCGCTTCGGAGCCTCGGTCAATCAGGCCGAGCTGAATTCGGCCGTCGGCGTCACGCAAGAGTAGATCAGGTGACCACATTGCCGTCAGAGCCGTCGGCCAACGACGCAGGAGCCGGAGCCGGTACCGAGGTATTTCCTAGCCGCAGCGACTTTGCGAAGGCCTACGAAAACGGCACGGCGCAGGTCGTCTGGACGCGCCTCGTCGCCGATCTCGAAACGCCGGTTTCAGCCTACCTGAAACTTTGCGACCGCCGCCCGATGAGCTTCCTGCTCGAGTCGATCGAGGGCGGCTCGGCGCGCGGGCGCTACTCCGTCATCGGCTTTTCGCCTGACCTCGTCTGGACCGCCAACGGCGACACGGCGAGCATCAACCGGACGCCGATGACCGATCCGGCCCGGTTCACTCCGGATGATCAACCGCCGCTGCCGTCGCTGCGCCGCCTGCTCGCCGAAAGCGCGATCGCGCTGCCTGAAACCCTGCCGCCGATGGCTGCCGGGATCTTCGGCTACATGGGCTACGACACTGTTCGCCTGATCGAGCAGCTGCCCGAGATGACGCCCGATGCCTTGGGTGTGCCCGACGCGATCCTCATTCGCCCGACGTTGATGCTCATCTTCGACAACGTGAAGGATGAGATGACGCTGGTGACGCCTGCGCGTCCCGCTGCCGGAGTCTCGGCCGACGAAGCCTACGCCGCCGCGATCGCGCGTCTGACCGCGACAATCGAAAGCCTCGACGTGCCGCTGCAGCACGGATCGTCGGCAGCCGCTGCGCCCGCGACCCTTCACGAGCCGCAATCGAACACGAGCGCGCCCGAATACATGGCGATGGTCGCGAAAGCGAAGGAGTACATCAAGGCCGGGGACATCTTCCAGGTCGTGCTCTCGCAACGCTTCTCCGCGCCGTTTGCGTTGCCGTCATTTGCGCTTTACCGCGCCCTCAGGCGATTGAACCCGTCGCCGTTTCTCTTCCACCTCGACTTCGGTTCGTTCCAACTCGTCGGCTCCTCGCCCGAAATCCTCGTCCGCGTGCGCGATGGCGAGGTAACCATCCGCCCGATCGCGGGCACCGCGCGTCGCGGAGCCAACGAAGCCGAGGACAAGGCTCTCGCCGCGGCGCTCCTCGCCGATCCGAAGGAACGCTCCGAGCATCTGATGCTGCTCGACCTCGGCCGCAACGACGTCGGCCGCGTCGCGACGCCGGGCACCGTCACGGTCACCGACCAGTTCGTCATCGAGCGCTACAGCCACGTCATGCACATCGTCTCGAACGTGATCGGCACACTCGACGAAACCAATCACGATGCGATCGACGCTTTGATGGGCGGCTTCCCCGCTGGCACCGTATCGGGTGCGCCGAAAGTCCGCGCCATGGAAATCATCGCCGAACTCGAGAAGGCCAAGCGCGGCCCGTACGCGGGATGCGTCGGATACTTCTCCGCTGGTGGCGAGATGGACACCTGCATCGTGCTCAGAACGGCCATCGTGAAGGACGGCATGATTCACGTGCAGTCCGGCGCCGGCATCGTGCACGACAGCATTCCGGAGAACGAACAGCAGGAATGCATCAATAAGGCGAAAGCCGTCGTCAGAGCCGCCGAGGAAGCGGTGCGTTTCGCATCGAAGGGCACCGTGACGTCCGGCCAGATCGGAACCGGCAGCGGCAACGGCGGTGCGTTCGGCTGACGTTCCGAACGCAACTGCGCTCAGATCAAGTCTTCGGCTGCAACTGCGCCTCTTTTCGCCAGCGCCTGCCCCACGCGCGCTGCCACGGCGACCAGTGCGGCCGCCAGACGAGACTGACGATGCTGTGCCAGATCGCATAAAGCACGAACCAGAACAGCACGCGGACCGGCACGACGCCCAACGCAAAAATCCATCTCTGCGCGCGCTTCGAGGCCTGCGACCCGTATTTTTGCGTTCTTGCGTGCACCCACCCGCGCACCTTCTCCTGCCCAAGTACGCGCTCAGCGATCCGCAGGGCCACGAACGCGATGACGAGGAGAGGAAGGATCAACCACAGCAATATCCATAGGACCTGCGTGACGATCCAGAGGACGATGCTAACCAAAACTCCGATGAGCCAAAGGAAAGGCGCGAGCACGTAGTCCATCTGTCACCAGCCTTTCATCGCGGCAGTGCGAACTTTGACCAACCCGCTTAACGGCACCAGCGGCGTACTGTAGACTTGTCCAAACTGCCGTAACGCCAGCTCCGGATCAGAATGCTTTCTCTCGCACTCCTTCGTCATGCAAAATCGAGCTGGGACGCCAGCGACCTTGATGATTTCGACAGGCCGCTCAACGCACGCGGCCGGTCCGCCGCGCCCGTCATGGGCGAAGCGCTCCGCGAATTTCCGTTCGCACCCGAGATCATTCTCTGTTCTCCGGCCAAACGTACGCGCGAGACACTGCACCTCATCGATCCCAAATTGAGCGAGCCACGCGACGATGTTGTGTTCGAGGATCAGTTGTATCTAACGAACGCAGAAACCCTTCTCGATCGCCTGCGCCGCGTCCCTGCGCCCGCCAAAACGGTCCTGATGGTCGGCCACAACCCCGGCCTGCACGAGCTTGCCCTCCAGCTGGCCGGACGCGGCGACGCCAAATCGATATCGCGTCTCGAAGACAAATTTCCGACCGCCTCTCTGGCGATCCTGACATTCCCGCAAACGGCCTGGCGCGATGTCGGCCCCGCGTCCGGATACCTCGAACAGTTCATCACCCCGCGCGATCGCGCCTGACGCGCATTTGAAGCGCGGGTTTAGGACGACCATATTCTTGTGTCGCCCCCCGCCGGGTGTCTGCTAGATAGGTTCGAAATCCCGCTGCGGGGCGTCTGAAGCCATCCTGCGCACAAAGGCCAACATGCTGATTCTGATCGATAACTACGACAGCTTCACGTACAATCTCGTTCACTATCTAGGCGAGCTTGGCGCTGAAAGCGTCGTGATCCGGAACGACAAGGTCTCGGCCGACGAGGTCCTCGAAAAGAAGCCGCAGGCGATCGTCCTTTCTCCCGGACCGTGCACGCCGAACGAAGCGGGCGTTTGCCTCGACCTCATCAAAAAGGCAGGTTCGAAAATTCCGCTGCTCGGCGTCTGCCTTGGTCATCAGGCCATCGGACAGGCTTATGGCGGAAAAGTCGTCCGCGCGCCGGTGCCGATGCACGGCAAGCTTTCGACGATCACCAACACCGGCAAGGGCATCTTCAAGGGCCTGCCGAAACAATTCGACATCACCCGCTATCATTCGCTGATCGTCGAACGCGCAACGCTGCCGGATTGCCTCGAGGTGACCGCCGAAACCGACGACGGCATCATCATGGGATTGCAGCACAAGACGCATCCCGTCCACGGCGTGCAGTTCCATCCGGAAAGCATCGCTTCGCAACAGGGCCACGCGCTGCTCGCAAACTTCCTCGCGCTGGCGGGTTTCACGCCGAAAAGCCGTAAGGCGGCATGACAGTGAGCACAGTGCCCGACACCTCGATCGTCGCGAACCCGGCTCGCGAACTGAAACGCCTGATGAACCGCATCGCCGACGGCGAGACGCTGGGCGAAGACGGCATTCGGGACGCTTTCGATCTCTTGATGTCCGGCATTGCCCCGCCGGTCGCGATGGGCGCGTTCCTCATGGGGCTGCGCCTGCGCGGAGAAACACGGGAAGAAATCACCGGCGCAGCAAAGTTCATGCGCAGCCGCATGACGACGGTCGATGCGCCGCCCGGATCGATCGATATCGTCGGCACCGGGGGCGACAGCCGCGGAACGTATAACGTATCGACCGCCGCTGCCCTCGTTGCAGCAGGCGCTGGTGCGATCGTCGCCAAGCACGGCAACCGCGCGGTGACCTCGCTTTCCGGCGCGTCCGATGTTCTGTCAGCGCTCGGCGTCAAGCTCGACGTGCCGCCAGTCATCGTCTCGCGCGCGATCGCCGATGCGGGCGTCGGCTTCCTGTGGGCGCCGCTTTATCATCCGGCGATGAAGACATGGGCTCCGGTGCGCGCCGATCTCGGTCTGCGCACGATCCTGAATTTGCTCGGACCTCTGTGCAATCCGGCCGAGGTCAAGCGTCAGATCCTCGGCGTCTACGACAAGAAGCTCGTTCAGCCGCTCGCGGAAGTGCTTCGCAAGCTGGGCTCTGAACATGCCTGGATCGTGCACGGTGCCGACGGCATGGACGAGTTGACGACGACCGGCGTGACGCACGTCGCCGAACTCAAGAACGGCGATATCTTTGCTTTCGACCTGACGCCGGAAGACGCGGGCCTTCCCCGCAGCGATATCGCGGCACTCAAAGGCGGCGACGCGGCAACGAACGCAGCGGCGATCCGCACGCTTCTGCAGGGCGAACCAGGCCCCTATCGCGACATCGTTCTGCTGAACACTGCCGCCGCTTTGATCGTCGCCGGAAAGGCCGACGGTTTGCCGGATGGCATCGCGAAAGCTGCCGCATCCATCGACAGCGGCCGCGCGGCGCAGGCGCTGGACCGTCTCGTCGCCGTTACCAACGACACGGTGTGACCGATGGCCGATATCCTCGACAAAATCACCGCCTACAAACGCGAAGAAGTGGCCCGCGCCAAAACCCTGAAGCCGCTGCGCGTCATTTCCGAATACGCGCGATCCGCGCCGCGCGTACGGCCGTTCGCAGGCGCGATCGAAGCAAAGCTCAAAGCCAACAAACCTGCGCTGATCGCCGAAATCAAAAAGGCATCGCCGTCGAAAGGTTTGATCCGCGCAGACTTCGATCCGCCGACGCTCGCGAAGGCCTATGAATCGGGCGGCGCGGCGTGCCTTTCCGTATTGACCGACACGCCCTCGTTCCAGGGCGCACCGGATTTTCTCACTGCTGCGCGCGCGGCGACGCATCTGCCGGTGCTGCGCAAGGACTTCATGATCGACACCTATCAGGTCGCGGAGGCGCGCGCCTGGGGCGCCGATTGCATCCTGATCATCCTCGCCGAAGTCGATGACGCAACGGCCCGCGATCTCGCGGCCGCGGCCAAGGATTGGGAGATGGACGCCATCGCCGAGGTGCACGACGCGGAAGAACTCGACCGCGCGCTGAAACTCGATTGCCGCCTGATCGGCATCAACAATCGCAACCTCAAGACGTTCGAGGTCAATCTCGAAACGACGGAACGTCTCGCGCCGAAAATTCCCAAGGACCGCATCGTCGTTGGCGAAAGCGGCATCTTCACACCGGCCGATATCGCGCGCCTCGCGAAGGCGCACGTCCACACCTATCTCGTCGGCGAAAGCCTTATGCGCCAGGCCGACGTGACGGCCGCGACGAAAACCTTGCTCGGCGGCGTGTCTTCGCGATGAGCAAGCTCTCCCACATCGACGCCAAGGGCCAAGCCCGCATGGTCGACGTGTCCGATAAAGCCGCGACCGACCGCCGTGCCGTCGCCGAGGGTTTCATCCGCATGCAGCCGGAAACGCTCGCCCTCGTCGAAGCGGGCGAAGCGAAAAAAGGCGACGTGATCGGCGCCGCGCGCATCGCCGGCATAATGGCCGCGAAGAAAACGCACGAGCTGATCCCGCTCTGCCATCCGCTCGCGATCACCAAGGCGACGATCGAATTCGAGATATCGAAATCGCCTCCCGGCATTCACGTCTTATCCGAAGTCAAGGTCTCAGGCCCGACGGGCGTCGAAATGGAAGCTCTGACGGGCGTATCCGTCGCATGTCTGACGCTTTACGACATGCTGAAAGCGGCCGACAAAACGATGACCATCGAGGACATTCGCCTCGTCGAAAAGACAGGCGGAAAATCGGGAACCTTCAAAGCTCCCGCACGACCCAAAGGACGTTGACGTCATGGCGCTGCTTCCCGTCACCGAAGCGCTGAAGCACATTCTGGAAACTGCAGACACTCTCGAAACGGAAGACGTCTCGCTTCGTCACGCGCTTGGCCGCACGCTCGCACGTTCGATCGAAGCCCGCGTCGACAATCCGCCGTTCGACGCATCCGCGATGGACGGATATGCCGTCCGCGCCGAGGATGTCTCGAAGGTTCCGGTTACGCTCAAATTGATCGGCGAAGCCGGAGCCGGCCAGCCATTCTCCGGCACCGTCGCAGAAGGTCAGACTGTACGCATCTTCACCGGTGCGGCACTGCCGAGCGGCGCGGACTCTGTCGTCATTCAGGAAAACGTCGCGGCCGACGGCGCGGCCATCACCTTTCGCGAAGCCGCCGATCGCGAAGATAATGTCCGCCCGAAAGGCCAGGACTTCACCAAAGGCCGCGCGCTTTTTGAAAAAGGCCAGCGCCTGACCGCGCGCGATATTCTTCTCGCCGCCGCCGCAGGACACGGCACGCTGCCCGTCGTGCGCAAACCCATCGTCGCATTGCTCGCGACCGGCGACGAACTCGTCGAGCCGGGAACACCGCTCGGACCGGGACAGATTTCCGCGTCGAACGCCTTCGGCCTCGCAGCCGTCGTCGAAGCGGCAGGCGGCGAAGCACGCCTCCTCGGGATTGCACGCGATACTCTGGAATCTCTGGACGATGCCATCCGGCGTGCCGATGGCGCCGATATTCTGGTGACGATCGGCGGCGCGTCGGTCGGCGATTACGATCTCGTTCGCCCGGCGTTGGAAAAAGCTGGAGCCAAGCTCGCGTTCTACAAGATCGCGATGCGCCCAGGAAAGCCGCTGTTCTTCGGATCACGAACCGCAGGGAAAAATCAGCAGCACTGCCTCGGATTGCCGGGCAATCCAGTTGCCTCGCTGATTTGCTCGCGCGTGTTTCTCGTTCCGCTGCTCGGGCGCTTGCTCGGCCGCGATGTTCCGCTCGAAGCCATCGACGCCGTGCTCGGCGATGCGCTTCCCGCCAACGGCCCGCGCGAGCATTACATGCGCGCCCGGCTCGATCTTACGACCGCGCCGCCGCGCGCCGTTCCGTTCAAAAATCAGGACAGCGGAATGATCACGGCCCTGCAGCGCGCCGACTGCCTGATCGTGGTCCCTATCGACGCCCCCGCGCAACCTGCGGGAACGCCCGTAAAAGTGTTGAAGCTCGACATCTGAGCATCGCGCCGCACGTTACCAGCGCGGCGCAAGATCGGAGCTAAACCCGATCAGTCCTTCGCGCGCTCGACATACGACCCATCGGCCGTCATCACGACGACGCGCGTGCCCGTGCCGATGTGCGGCGGCACCATCACGCGGGCGCCGTTCGAAAGCTTCGCGGGCTTGTACGACGACGACGCCGTCTGCCCTTTTACGACCGGGTCGGCTTCGATGATTTCGAGCGTGACACGCGCCGGAAGCTCGATCGAGATCGGGTTGCCTTCATGCAGCGCCACGAGGCAGGTCATGCCTTCCTGCAGCCACTGTCCCTGATCACCGACGACATCCCGCGAGATCGTGATCTGATCGAAGGTCTCGGGGTGCATGAAATTGTACCCCATGTCGTCTTCGTAAAGATAATTGAAGTCTTTTTCATCGAGGTAGGCGCGCTCGACCTGATCGGTCGTGCGGTAGCGCTCGGTCACCTTCACGCCATCGGCGATGCGGCGCATTTCGAGATGGGTGACGGGCGTGCCTTTGCCGGGGTGGATGTTTTCCGCGTGCATGACGACGGCAAGCTTTCCGTCGAGATCGAGCACATTGCCTTTACGGACCGAGCTTGCGATAACCTTGACCACCTAACGTCTCCGTTCTCAAATTCAAAATAGCCGCGTCCGCCGCATTGGCGGCCGGTCGGCGGCAACCCTTCGGGGAATCTGTCGCGTCCTCTTACCTGCTTACCTTTCGGCCGCCAAGTGCGGCAACGGCACCGCGAAAGCCCATTTTTCAGCCATGTCGCAAGCGTCTCCCTGGTGGAATCCCGGCCGGCATTCGGATCGCCGGCCCTTTCTTGTGGCGCGCGGGCGCATCAAGGCAGCGTTAAGAGATTGGTTCACCTCGCAAGGCTTCATTGAGGTCGAACCCGGCTGCCTGCAGGTTTCTCCGGGCAACGAAACCCATCTGCATGCCTTCCGGACCGAACTCGTCGGCACGGATCTGAGGCGCCGCGACCTCTATCTCCATACCTCGCCCGAATTCGCGATGAAGAAGCTGCTGGCCGCCGGCGAGACGAAGATCTTCGCGTTCGCCCCGGTCTTCCGCAACCGCGAGCACGGCAAGCTGCACGCATCCGAATTCACCATGCTCGAATGGTACCGCGCGGGCGAGCCCTACGACACGCTCTGGAGCGACTGCGCATCGATCCTCTATACCGCCGCCCGCGCCTGCGAGCGGATGCAATGGTCGTATCGCGGCAAGCCGTGCGATTTGACCAAAGGCTACGACTGGACGACGCTTTATCAGGCTTTCGTGCAATTCGCGGACATTCCGCTGCACGAAACGATGACCGCGACGTCGGTCGATCGTGATAGGCTCGCCGCGCACGCGCAAGCCCAAGGCATTCGTGTCGCCAACGACGATACGTGGTCGGACATCTTCAGCAAGGTTCTCGTCGAAAAGATCGAGCCGGGGCTCGGAGTCCATCGGCCCGAGATCCTGTGCGAATACCCGATCAACGAGGCTGCGCTCGCCCGCCCTTCGGCACTCGATCCCGCCGTCGCCGAACGCTTCGAGCTCTACGTGTGCGGCGTCGAGCTGGCGAACGGCTTCGGCGAGCTGACCGATGCCGACGAACAACGCCGCCGCTTCGAAACATGGATGGCCGACAAGGCTCGCATCTACGGGGAACGATACCCGATCGATGAAGATTTTCTGAGCGCGCTCGCGGCGATGCCGCCCGCGTCCGGGTGCGCTCTCGGCTTCGACCGGCTTGTGATGCTCGCATCCGGCGCTGAGCGCATCGAACAGGTCATCTGGACGCCGCTGCCCGATAGCGGCACATAGAGCGCAACAATCGCTCCCCTCTCCCCGTCCTTACGGGGAGAGGGTTAGGGTGAGGGGCAGCGGCTTGCTGGGTGATCGCACCCCCTCACTCCAACCCTCTTCCTCTTCAGGAACAGGCGAAAGGGAAGATGGAGACAGGCCATGCCGAACGAAACACATTCCGGCGGCTGCCAGTGCGGCGCCGTTCGCTTTCGCGTCGAAGGAAGCCTGGACGACGCCTCGGTTTGCCATTGCCGGATGTGTCAGAAGGCATTCGGCAATTTCTACGCTCCGCTCGTCTCGATCCGCGACGCCAAGCTCACCTGGACGCGCGGCACGCCGAAAAAATTCCGCTCGTCGAATTTCGCCGAGCGCGGCTTCTGCGCCGAATGCGGCACACCGCTGACCTATGAAGCTCCCGACGGCATCGCACTCGCGGTCGGCGCGTTCGACAACCCGGCGGATATCGCGCCGAAACGGCAATGGGGGATCGAGGGCAAGCTGCCATACGTCGACACGATCGGCGCGCTGCCTTCCCATCACACCCTGGCCGATGCGAATGCCGCACCGTTCTTGCACGACGTGGTGTCATATCAGCATCCCGATCACGACACGGCGCAGTGGCCGGAGCAGCATCCCAAGCGATGACACGCACCCCACGAAAATTGACATCGGTCGACGACCTGATCGCGGCCGAGCTTGCGCCAGATTCCGCGCGCGACGCCTTGAACAAAGTCGGCGCGCGGTACGCCATCTCCGTCACGCCCGCCGTCGCCGATCTTATCGATCCCAACGACACGGCCGATCCCATCGCACGGCAATTCGTGCCCGATGCGCGCGAGCTTGAAACCCGCCCCGCCGAACGCGACGACCCGATCGGCGATCGCATCAAGAGCCCAGCGCCCGGCGTCGTCCATCGTTACCCGGATCGCGTGTTATTGAAGATCGCCAGCGTCTGCCCGGTCTATTGCCGCTTCTGCTTCCGCCGCGAAATGGTCGGCCCTGCCAACGGCGAAACCCTTTCGGCTGATGATCTTACCGCGGCCGTCGCCTACATCCGTGCGACCCCCGCCGTTTGGGAGGTCATCCTGACCGGTGGCGATCCGCTCATTCTGTCACCGCGCCGCATTCGCGAGGTGACGGAGATGCTTTCGGCCATTCCGCATGTGAAAATCCTGCGCTGGCATACGCGTGTGCCGGTCGTCGATCCCGATCGCGTAACGGATGAGTTGATCGCCGCATTGAAAGCCACGCACAAGACCGTGTTCGTCGGTCTTCATACCAATCACGCGCGCGAATTGACGGGGTCGGCGCGCACGGCCGTTGCAAAGCTCGTCGATGCCGGCATTCCGCTCGTCAGCCAGACCGTGCTACTCAAGGGCGTCAACGATGATGCCGACACGCTCGAAAACCTAATGCGCGCTCTCGTCGAACTGCGCGTCAAACCCTACTACTTGCATCATGGCGACCTCGCGCCCGGGACAGCGCACTTCCGCACCACGATCGCGAAAGGCCAGAAGCTGATGCGCGAATTGCGCAAGCGGCTTTCGGGGCTCGCGCTGCCGACGTATGTGCTCGATCTCCCCGGCGCGCACGGCAAGGTGCCGCTGGAATCCTATGCGAGCGTCGAGCCCTCCGGCAGAACACGCCTTCGCGACGCGCACGATCAGGAACACGTCTACGACGACTGCTGCTCCGCACCCGACATCCCCTGACGGCGCGCTGCCTCTATCTCTTCCCCTACAAGCGGAACCGAAGCCAAGCGGCCCAATCACCACTCACTGCTCTAGCTCCGCCGCCATTCGCCAGAAAAGTACTTCGCGGGCGGCTCAACATCGTCCGCAAGATTGAGCGCGTCGACTTCATCGAACCACCTGTCGCGCGCGCTCTCCGGCAGTCGCGTTCCACACCACGGACAGTGGTCGATCAGGAGATACGACGCACTCCCGTCATGGATGATGAGCCCGTATTCATCCATCGCCTCGTTGTAGACGATGAGAGAGTCCGCACATTCGAACGGATCGATGTGCTGATCGCAATCGAACTCGAGGGCCTTCACCATTGCAGCGCAGCAATGCACAGCCGACGTTGATGGCGGCTGCCAGTCCCCGAACGGCATCCACAGAACGCGCCGGTCAGGATAAAGGGCTTTGCTCACGGATCATTCGCTCCACGCACGCAGATCAGCCGGTCCAACCGGCTGATCTCATATGATCAATGCATAGATTATCCCTGAAAAATCAGCAAATTCGGGCGTCCGCTATAGCGGCGGAAATGCCGATCGGAGCAACGATTTTGCTTGGGACTGGCACCGTCTAATGCCAAATTGACGCAAATCAACGCGTAGGATTACCTACGGAACAACGACAAAAATGCGGGAGGAACAATGAACGAACAGCTGAAGCGTGACACCTTTTTCGGGGCGTGTCCGCATGATTGCCCCGACACATGCTCGATGATCTACGAAGTCGTCGAGGGCCGCTTGTCTTACGTGCGCGGGAATAAAGAGCACCCGATGACGCGCGGTGGCCTGTGCGTCAAACTCAAGGACTTCCACGACCATCACGCCAACCCCGACCGCTTGATGTACCCCATGCGGCGGTCTGGGCCGAAAGGCTCTAAGCAGTTCGAACGCATCACCTGGGACGAGGCGATTTCCGAGATCGGCAAGCGCTGGCGCGCGATCATCGCCGAGTATGGCAGCCAGGCGATCATGCCCTACAGTTATTTGGGCAACATGGGTCTCGTGCAGGGCATCAATTCCGGCGACCCGTTTTTCAACAAGCTCGGATCGACGGTCAACGAGAAGACGTTCTGCGCCTCCGGCTCGTCAACCGCATGGCTGCTGACCGTCGGACCCACCGGCGCGGTCGATCCCGAAAGCTTCGTCCATGCGAAATATATCGTGATCTGGGCGTGCAACTCGATCTCGACCAACCTGCATCATTGGCCCTTCGTGCTCGAAGCACAAAAGCGCGGCGCAAAAGTCGTCGTCATCGACTCTTATCGCTCGCGCACGGCGAAGGCTGGCGATTGGCACATCTGCCCCCGCCCCGGCACCGACGGCGCGCTGGCAATGGGCTTCATCAATTCGATCATCGAGCAAGGGCTCGTCGATCAGGATTACGTCGACAAGTACACATACGGCTATCCGGAGCTTAAGGAACGCGCCGCGGAATTCACGCCGGAATATGTCGAGAAAGTCACCGGCGTCAAAGCGGCCGACATCGCCAAATTCGCCCGTGAGTTCGCAACGGCGCAACCGTCCGTCATTCGTCTCGGCGTTGCACTCGAAAGAAGCGTCGGCGGCGGACAAGCCATTCGCGCCGCCTGCTGCCTACCAGCGCTCGTCGGCTCCTGGCGCCATGTCGGCGGCGGACTTCTGCAAATGCCGCTCTGGGATTTCCCGATCGATTGGGCCAAGGCCGCACGCCCCGACTGGATCAAGCCCGGCACGCGCGTCGTCAACAACCTGAAGCTCGGTGCGGCTCTGACCGGCGAGATGCCGCTCGATCCGCCGATCAAAAGCCTGTTCGTGTTCTGCACCAACCCGGTCTCGCAGGCACCCGAGACGAACAAGATCGTCCAGGGTCTGCAGCGCGAGGACCTGTTCACCGTCGTTGCCGAGCATTTCCTGACCGACACGGCGAAATACGCCGACATCGTCCTGCCCGCCGCGATGGCAGGCGAAGCCGAAGACATGATGTGGTCTTGGGGCCATTTCTATATGACCTACAATCAGAAAGCCGTCGAACCTCCCGGCGAATGCAAACCGACGAGCGAAGTCTGGCGTCTGCTCGCCAAGGAAATGGGCTTCGACGATCCCGTCTTCAAAATGACCGACAGCGAGCTGTGCGCGGAATACATCAATTGGTCCGACCCCAAGATGGGCGGCATCGACATGGAGTATTTCAAGAAGCACGGCTTCTATAAGATCGACGTCGGAAACGCCGACACGCGCACACCGCACGCCGAGGGGCACTTCCCGACACCGTCCGGCAAGGTCGAGTTCCTGCTGCACGACGCCAAGAACTTCGTCGCCGGTCCGTTCCGCGCGATGTACGACGGCGAGCAGTCGGGCGAGCCGGTCGATCCATTGCCAGGTTACATCCCGGCACGCGAACGGCCCGAGACCAATCCAGAACGCGCCAAGCTCTATTCGCTGAATATCATCTCACCGAAGAGCCACGCGTTCCTGAATTCCTGCTACGCCAACGAACCGCACAAGATCAAAGCCCAAGGCGATCAGTTCGTGCTGATCTCGCCCGATGACGCGACGCGTCGATCGATCCGTGAAGGCGATCCCGTCCGTGTCTATAATGATCGCGGCGATTTCGAAGGTCTGGCACACGTGACGGACGACGTGCCCACCGGCGTCGTCGTGGCGACGCTCGGATACTGGCGTTCGCTCAACCGATCCGACGGCTCGGTAAACTGTATTTCATCCGACGCCTGGTGCGGACTTGGCCGTGCCCCGACGTTCTCCGACAATCTCGTCGAGGTGCAGCGCGTCAACTGACCGGCACGACGACGAGCACAAACAGAAGCCGTTCCGGGCGACGAATGTTCGCCCGGGACGGCTTTATGTTTTTAAGCTGCCTGTTCCCCAGGTAACAGACGTCCCCAGGACACCTGCGCTAACCAACGCCTTGGCAAAAAAGACGCCGCCCGCTCTTCTGCCGCAGCCGAGCATTTCATAAAAGGATGCCGGAGCGAGGCCGCTTCAGCACTGGATGTCCATGTCCCCCGCGCACGCGGCTCTTGCCGCCATGACGTATCTGCTGGCCAAACACGCCGTCGCGGATTTCTTTCTGCAGACGCAGATGATCTATCGCCAGAAAGGGATTTACGGCGCGCCGGGCGGGCTGCTCCACGCCCTCATCCATATCCTGCTGACGGCGCCGGTCTTCATCCTGTTTCCGGGTGGCAGCGCGGGTCTCGCGGTCGCGCTGCTCGCCGGCGAATTTCTCGTTCATTATCATATCGATTGGGCCAAGGAGCAGATCGTCCACCACTACGGCTGGAAGTTCGCCGACCGGCAATATTGGTGCGCCCTCGGCTTCGACCAGTTTCTTCATGGCCTGACCTACGTCACCCTGCTCTGGATCTGGCTCCCGTCAACCTGAACGAGCAAACGGCCACCTTGCGATTCCCGCTATCTCTCTGCCATATGCAGCGAACCAAACCTGCCGACCGCAAAAAACGCCGCCGCCGTAACGTTTCGGCGTTCTCTGGCGAAACATCCTAAAGGCGCAACCTTGGACCGAAAGGCACGAGACGCGGAGTGGTCGGCGCTGATGCGCGCCGCAATAGCGGGCAATGAACCCGCATACCGCACGTTGCTCGAAGATCTTGCGCGGCTTTTGAGAGGCGCCGTGCGGCGCGGCTTTGCCGGCGTCGGCGTGGCGCGCGACGATGTCGAGGACGTGGTGCAGGACACTTTGCTGGCGATCCACTTGAAGCGACACACCTGGGACGCGGCTATGCCATTGGGTCCCTGGGTGCTCGCAATCGCGCGCAACAAGATGATCGACGATCTGCGTCGTCGCGGCCGGCGCCCGGAGGTCCCGATCGACCTGACGCAATTCGACATCGAAGGCGACGATCAACAGGCCTCGATCGACGCCCAGGATGTTGCGCGCATCCTGAATGGGCTGTCGGATCGCAACCGCGACATCGTCCAGTCGATCAGCATCGACGGGCATTCCGCGCGTGACGTTGCCGACCGCTTGGGGATGACCGAGGTGGCCGTCCGGGTCGCCCTGCATCGTAGCCTGAAGGCGTTGGCCGATACCTACCAAGAGAAGAGCCGATGAAGACCGACGACCTCATCAAAGCCCTGGCGGCCGATGCCAAAAGCGTCGAGCAGCCGATTGCGCGCACGCTCGCGGTCGCTGTCGGCATTGGGGCCCTGCTGTCGCTCGCCGCCTTCCTCGCGACCCTCGGGATGCGCACCGATTTCTCGCAAGCGGCATCGACGTCGATCCGCTTCCTCTTCAAGTTCGTCGTGACGCTGAGCCTCGCTATCCCCGCCTTCCTGCTCGTTCGCGGCTTGTCGCGCCCCGATTTCAAGCTCGACAAGCGACTGTGGTGGCTGGCGCTTGGCCCCGTGTTGCTGATCGGCGGAATTGCACTCGAAATGATCTCGGTGCCGGCCGACGCCTGGCACGCGCGGATGATCGGCCACAACTCGTTCTATTGCATGGTCACGATCCCGCTGCTGTCTTTGGCGCCCTTCGCGGCGATCCTTTATGCCTTGAAGTGCGGGGCTCCGGCGAACCCTGCGATTGCAGGCGCAGTCGGCGGCGTTCTATCGGCAGGGATCGCGGCAACGCTCTATGCCAGCCACTGCACCGACGACAGCCCATTGTTCGTCATGGCCTGGTATCCCTTCGGCTTCGCGCTGATGGCGGCCCTTGGCGCCGTGATCGGCGCGCGCTTCCTGCGCTGGTAGCCGGATACGATCCGCATCTCTCCTCCCTGACGCAGAGCGGTCGGGGGCACGTAAGAGCTCGGCGTTTCCCAACGCAATTTATGGATGCCGCGCTAAAGCAGATCGCGCACGCGGTAATAGAGCATGCCGAGCGCCAGCATCTGATTGCCGAACACGTCGCTGAGCGGCAGTCGCGTATGCCGGATGCGATCGAAGAGATCGAACCTTTCCGTCGCGCCGCAAATCGCGTCCGACACGATCTCCGCTGCGATGTGAGTTGCGTTCACGCCGTGCCCGGAATAGCCCTGCAGAACATAAAGGTTCGGCTCCAGGCGCTCGATCACCGGCACCCGGTTCATGACGATCGCGATCCGCCCGCCCCATGCGAAGTCGATCTTCGCGTCCTTCAGCTGCGGAAAAATCTCGATCATGCGCGGCCGCATCGAGGCGCCGATGTCCTTCGGATCGCGGTTTGAATAGTTGCATCGCCCGCCGAACAGCATCCGCCGATCCGCCGACAAGCGATAATAATCGAGCACGACATTGCTGTCGCAGACGGCGAGATCCTGCGGATTGATCTCGGCGACCATCGCCTCGCTCAGCGGCTCCGTCGCGATGATGTAGCTTCCAGTCGGCAGCATCAGACCGCGAAGCCGCTCCTGACCAAACCGATCGAAGATTTCGCCGCCGATGACAACCGTTCCGGCCTCGACGCGCCCGCGCTCGGTTCTGACGTACGGCTTCGCACCGCCTTCAAGCGCCACCACTGAACTGTCTTCGAAAATCTTGACGCCGAGAACCGCCGCGGCGCGCGCTTCCCCAAGGCAAAGATTGAGCCCGTGCACGTGCCCGCTGCGGCGATCGATGAAGCCGCCGTGATAAATGGACGTGCCGAGCACGCGCGGAAGATCGACAGACTCGACAAGTTCGAGATGATCGCCCTCGCCCTCCTTCACGCGCTCTTCGTAATGCGCGCGCAGACCCGGCATGTGCCGCGGTCGCGCCGCGACCTCCATCCAACCGTGCTTCAGATCGCAGGCGATGCCGTATTTCGCGATGCGCTCTTCGATGATCTCATGCCCGCGATAGCGGATGTCACGGACGAGCTTGGCACCCGCCTTGCCGAGTTGACGCTCGATCGTCGCTTCGCCGCTGATGCCGCCGATCATCTGGCCGCCGTTGCGCCCCGACGCACCCCAGCCAATGCGATTGGCTTCGAGCAGCACGACGGAACGCCCGCGCTCGGCCATCGTCAGCGCCGTCGCGACACCGGAAAAGCCACCGCCGACCACGCACACGTCGGCCTTGAGTGTGCCTTCGAGCGCCGGATAACGTGTCCGGTCGTTCGCGGTCGCCGCGTAATAGGAGTTGATATGATCCTGAGCCGTCACGGCCAGCACGATTACCCTGCTTCGCGCGCGAGCACAAATCGCGCCGGCCGATTATGACACGCCATCAGTCCGACGCACCGAAAGCGATACGCCGCTCGCGCTCCTGACGCTCCGACTGCCGTTTCGTGAAATAGGCGGCGGCGAGCACGCCAACCGTCACAATGCCGATCAGGATCGTCGAGATCGCGTTGATTTCCGGCGTCACGCCGAGCCGCACCTGACTGTAGATTTTCATCGGCAGCGTCGTGGCGCCCGGCCCCGTCGTGAAGCTGGCGACCACGAGATCGTCGAGCGACAGCGTAAACGACAGCAGCCACGCCGAAATCACCGACGGCGCGATGATCGGAAGCGTCACCTGGAAGAACGTATTGACCGGCGTCGCGCCGAGATCCATCGCCGCTTCCTCGACGGACTTGTCGAAATCCTGCAGACGCGCCTGCACCACGACAGCCGCATAGCACATCGTAAACGTGATGTGAGCCAGCGTGATGGTCCAGAACCCACGATCGATGTTGAGCGCGACGAACAGCAGAAGCAGAGACAGGCCGGTGATCACTTCCGGCATGACCAGCGGCGCGAAGATCATGCCCGAAAACAGCGTCCGTCCGGGGAAGCGCCCCATGCGCACCAGAGTGATGGCCGCAAGCGTGCCGAGCACGGTCGCGATCGTCGCCGAGATGAATGCAACGCGGAGGGTGACCCACGCCGCTTCCTTCAGCGCCGTGTTGTCGAGCAGCGACGCATACCACTTGGTCGACCAGCCGCCCCACACCGTAACCAGCTTCGACTCGTTGAAGCTGTAGATGACGAGCAGCAGGATCGGGATGTAGAGGAACGCGAAGCCCAGAGTCAGCGACGTCGCGTTGAACCAAGAGAACCGGTTTTTCATCGGCCCGCCTCCCGCTCGTTCTGTTGCTGCCTCTGGAAGAAGACAATCGGCAAGATCAGCACCAGCAACAGCACCACGGCAACCGCCGACGACAGCGGCCAGTCACGGTTGTTGAAGAACTCGTTCCAGAGCGTGCGCCCGATCATCAGCGTTTCCGACCCGCCGAGGAGATCGGGAATGACGAACTCGCCGACTGCCGGAATGAAGACCAGCAGACTGCCCGCGAGCACGCCAGGCAGCGACAACGGGAAGGTCACCTGCCAGAACGCTTTCCACGGGCGCGAGCCGAGATCTTCCGCGGCTTCGAGCAGCGTCGGGCTGATTTTCTCAAGGCTCGCGTAGAGCGGCAAGATCATGAACGGCAGGTACGAATAGACGATGCCGATGTAGACGGCCGTCGTCGTGTTCAGAATGCTGAGCGGCTCGCTGATAATGCCGAAGTGCATCAGGAACAGGTTAAGCAGCCCCTCCTTCTTCAGAATTCCGATCCAGGCATAGATACGGATCAGGAATGACGTCCAGAACGGCAGGATGACGAGCATCATCAGCGTTGGCTGCCAAGCCTTCGGCGCTCGCGCCATTCCGTAGGCGATCGGATACGCCACCAGCAGCGTCAACAGCGTCGCAATGGTCGCGATCTTGAGGCTCGACCAATACGCGTTGACGTACAGCGGGTCGCTGAAGATGAACTTGTAGTTCTCGAAATCGAGCTTCGACAGGAAGCCGCTGATACCGTCGTTCCAGTTGAACGTCGGCGTGTACGGTGGAATGGCGATGGCCGAATCCGACAGCGACAGCTTGAAGACAATGAAAAACGGAACGAGGAAAAACAGGAACAGCCAGAAATACGGCGCCCCAATCACGTACCATCGTTTGAGGCCGGAGGAGTTCGCGCTTGCCATCTAAAACTCCTACCGCGTCAAAACCACGCCGGCGTCGACAGGCCAGTCGAGCCACACATCTTCTTCCCAATTGATCGTGCGCTCGACGGCGTGCGCCGCATTGGCCCGCAGAGCGGTCACGCGTTCGCCGGGTGCGGTGCGCACATGATAATGGGAGATCGACCCAAGATAGCCGATGTCCTCCACCTTGCCCGGAATGGCGTTGAGCGGACTCGCAGGCTTGTCATGCGCGATGCGGATTTTTTCCGGCCGGAGCGCCAGCCACACTTGCTGCCCGACCGTGACGGACTCGGCGCTGCGCGTCTTGAATTTGTATCCGTCGTTGGCATCGATTTCGACGCAGCCTTCGGAGACGGCCGAAACCTTGCCTTCGAACACGTTCACGTCGCCGATGAAGCCCGCGATGTAGCGCGTCTTCGGATTTTCGTAGATATCGCCCGGCGTCGCGACCTGCACCAACTCGCCCTTGTCCATGACGGCGATGCGGCTTGCGACCGTCATCGCTTCTTCCTGATCGTGCGTCACGATGATGAAGGTCGTGCCCGTCGTTTCCTGAATGCGCATCAGTTCGAACTGCGCCTGTTGGCGAAGCTTCTTGTCGAGCGCGCCCAACGGCTCGTCGAGCAGCACGATGCGGGGCTTCTTCGCGATGGCACGGGCGAGCGCGACGCGCTGCTGCTGGCCGCCTGAAAGCTGGTTCGGCTTGCGCTTGGCAAAGGGACGCAATTCCAGCATCGCCATCGCTTCGTCAACACGTTCGGCGATCTTGTCTTTCGCCATGCCTTCTTGACGGAGGCCGAAGCCGATATTCCCCTCGACCGTCATATGCGGAAACAGCGCGTACGATTGGAACATCATGTTCACCGGTCGCTCGTAAGGCGGCAGGTTCGTGATGTCCTGACCGGCAACGATCGTGCGCCCGTCTGTCGGCCTTTCGAAACCCGCGAGCATCCGCAGCAACGTGCTCTTGCCGCAGCCGGACGGCCCGAGCAGCGCAAAGAATTCGCGCTCGTAGATATCGAGCGTCACATTATTGACGGCGACGAAATCGTCGAATTTTTTGGTGACGTTCTCGAAGCGGACGATGGGTGACTTGCTGGGGTCCTTCCACGGCGCAAACCCGGATTGCGGCGCGGCCGTGCGCGGACCGGCGCGCTGCGGACCGGCGCCTGCCTGCTTGGCGTCTCCGACCGTCCCAACCGTCATGACGAATTCCTTTGAATTGAGATTGTTTCGGCGCGCCGCGGAAAACCGGCGCAATCAAAAGGGCCCGATCATCGATCGAGCCCTGCGTGTCATTTGCCTACTGTCCTGTGACGACTTTCGTCCAGGTTCTCGTCACGACGCGTTGCGTCTTCGGATCGTAAGCCGTCTTGACGAACAGCCGCTTCATCATATCGGGATCGGGGTAGATCGATTTGTCCGATGTGATCGTTTCGTCGATCAGCTTCTGCGAGGCGAGATTTCCGTTCGCGTACGACACATAGTTCGACGCCTTCGCGATCACCTCCGGCCGCATCATGTAGTTCAGGAAAATGAGCGCTTCTTCCGGATGCTTTGCATCGGCAGGAATGGCCATTTCGTCAAACCACATCTGCGCGCCCTGCTTCGGCAGCGAATAGCCGATCTCCTGGCCGTTCTTGGCTTCCTGCGCACGCGTGCGTGCCTGCAGGATATCACCCGAATATCCGACCGCGATGCAGATATCGCCGTTCGCGAGCGCATTGATGTACTCGGACGAATGGAATTTCTGAACGAACGGGCGCACCTTTTCCATCAGCGCTCCGGCCTTCTCGAGGTCTTCCGGCTTGCTGCTGTTGGGATCGAGACCCAGATAGTTGAGCGCCGCCGGTAGAATATCGTCGGGCGCATCGAGCATCATCACGCCGCAATCCTTGAACTTCGCGATGATCTCCGGATTGAACACGAGGTCCCAGGAATCGACGGGCGCATCCGCCATGCGCTCCTTGACCTTGCCGATATTGTAGCCGATGCCGGTGGTGCCCCACATGTAGTTGATCGCGTAGTCGTTGCCCGGATCATAAATGGCGAGCTGCTTCATGATCTCCGGCCACATATTGGCGAGATTGGGCAGCTTGGATTTATCGAGCTTCTGGAAAACACCCGCTGTGATCTGACGCGAAAGAAACGGACCGGTCGGAACGACGACGTCGTACCCACTGCCGCCTGCGAGCAGCTTCGTCTCCAGGACTTCATTGCTGTCATAAACGTCATAGACGACTTTAATGCCGGTTTCCTTGGTGAAATCGGTAAGAATCTGCGGATCGATGTAATCCGACCAATTGAAGATTCTGACTTCCTTGTCCGCTGCCTGAGTGGCCGCTCCGGCGAACAAGGCTGCGAAAGATAAAGCGACACATGCGGCACGCCGAGCCGCTTTCCCGAACGTCAACATCGGTCTTTCTCCACGGACAGGTCTGCCCTAGCCGACCCGCCGCTTGGCCATTCCGCGAGCGGAATGGCGGTGGCGCGTCGCACGGCCTATGCTAAACGCCGACTATTCTGCGCAGGAAAAATGCGAAGCACAACAACCTCCGCGCAGCAAAATGCACATGCCTTTGCCTAATCTGAAGTCACAGTGCGCGCGACATAGGTCGCTCGAAGTGTCAAGCGCATCGGGAAGGAAGACTGTCATATTTTGTCGACGCGCTGCATAGCACCCGGCCTTGAGCTTCCGGCACGTTTATGATGACTATAGAAAATGGACGGCAGGGGCTCCGTTAAGCCTGCCGGCTGTCCTAGTCTTAAGGTCGACAGGACGATGATCCGTGGAGATGCTCCTCTGCGATCCGTACCCTGGCGGCTCGGACGACGCCCGTAATTGACGCCGCTTCGTTCGACACCGTTCCAATCGAAACACCCAGGTGCCATCATGACTGCCCCACTTGGAGGGACACCCAGCGAGGACGGCGAGTTCGGCGTCGGCTCGACGCCCGAGACTCTGCGCCATTGGCTGCGCCAGCATCGCATCGAAGAAATCGATTGCGCGGTTCCCGACATTGCGGGCGTCGCGCGCGGCAAGACGATGCCAGCGGAGAAATTCGTCAAGCTCGACGCGGTGCATCTGCCGATCTCGATCTTTCATCAGACGATCACGGGCGACTACGTCGGCTTCGAGGAAGACGGCCAGCAGCTTTACGCCGAAAGCGATCTGATGATGGTGCCGGATCTTTCGACGATCCGTCCCGCACCGTGGGCGTCGAGTCCGACGGCTCAGGTCATCCACGACGCGCTCTGGCAGAGCGGCGGTCCGGTCGAAATCGCGCCGCGCAATGTGCTGAAACACATCGTCGAGCTTTACGAGAAAGAAGGCTGGCGTCCGGTCGTCGCGCCGGAGCTGGAATTCTATCTCACGAAGACGAACCCCGATCCCGACTATCCGCTCGAACCGCCGACCGGACGATCCGGCAGACCCGGCGCGGGCCGCCAAGCCTACAGCCTTGGCGCGGTCGACGAATACGACAAGATCGTCGACGACATCTATGAATTCGCCGAGCGCCAGTATCTGAAGATCGACACGATCATTCAGGAAGGCGGCGCGGCGCAGCTCGAGATCAACCTGCTGCACGGCGACCCGGTCGATCTTGCCGACCAGGTCTTTCTATTCAAGCGCACGATCCGCGAAGCCGCCTTCACGCACAACTGCTACGCGACGTTCATGGCGAAGCCGCTGGCCAACGAGCCGGGAAGCGCGATGCACGTTCACCAGAGCATCGTGGACATCAAGACCGGCAAGAACATTTTCACGCTCGGCAACGGCGAACCGAGCAAGCTCTTTTTTAACTTCATCGGCGGCCAGCAGACCTACCTGCCGGATGCGATGTGCCTGTTCGCACCGTACGTGAATTCTTATCGTCGCCTCGTGCCGAATGGTGCGGCCCCGATCAATGTCGAATGGGGTTACGACAACCGGTCCGCCGGATTGCGCATTCCGATTTCCCCCGACACCGCACGCCGCGTCGAAAACCGGCTCGCAGGCGCCGACTCGAACCCCTATCTCGCGCTCGCTGCGAGCCTCGCATGCGGCTATCTCGGCATGAAAAACGCGATCGAGCCGCGTGCGGCCGTCGTCGGCAACGCCTATCGCAACGATCGCCAGTTGCCACGCGGTCTGCTGGAATCCCTGACGGCCTTCGAGGAAAGCAACGAGCTTCACGAGGTTCTGGGCAAGCGCTTCTCGCACGTTTATCTGGCGCTGAAGCGCAGCGAGTTCGAGGAATTCATGCGTGTCATCAGCCCGTGGGAACGCGAACACCTGCTCCTGAGCGTCTAAATCCCAACGCCCGGCTTAAGGTGCCAGCCGACAGCTGCGGGTGCGCGGCTGCTCCATCGCGGATCAGCGTGATAGCTTTATTTAATCTTACGGCAGATTACCGACAAATCCCGCCGCAATGACGCATTGTTCCCTATTGCATAGACTCCGATTTAACCGGTCGAGAGTGAACTTGGCTCGCGCATCTAACACGCCGGAAGGCTATTCCGATGAACGTCAAGCATGCAAACGAGGCGGTCCGCGCCGGAACGATCCTGTTCGTCGACGATGAACCCCTCTCCCTCAAGTACTTCAAAGCCTCGGTCGGCAAATACGCGAACGTCGTGACGGCGGACTCGCCGGAAGCCGCGCTGAAGATCCTCGAAACAAAGGGTGACGACATTTCCGTCGTCGTCAGCGACGAGCGCATGCCGCGCGACAGCGGCGTCGCGTTCCTGAGCGACGTCCGCAAATCGTGGCCCTCGACGGTCCGCATCCTGACCAGCGCCTACGCCAACATCGATCTCGAACAGGCCATCAACGGGGCCGCCATCCACCGCTTCGTTCCGAAACCCTGGGACCTGGACGAATTATGCGCCGCAATGAAGGACGCCCTGCACGGCGAAGCCTTCATCAGTGAGGCAGCCGTACCCTCCCTCGGCAACGATCAAAGCACTGATGCTCACAATGCGAGCGTCGAATTGTTGGCCGTTCTTTCGCGAGAACTCTCGCGACCGCTTAAATCGCTCGAATCCGCCGCGACCAGCATCTCGGCGCTCACGGGAATGCAGCCTATTCCCACCTCGCTGCATGGGATGTCGCAGAATTCCAATTGGCCCGCGCGATATCGCGACGGCAAGCTCGCCGCTGCGGCCGACCAGATGCATCGCGATATCGCATATTGCAAAGCTCTCTCCGAGCCGATCACCGCGCTCAGCGAAAGCCTCTCCGACCTGGTCAATATGAAGACCTATTCGATGGCGGAAACGGCCGCCGAGACGCTTGAGAACATCGGCAGGCGTTCGAACCGCAAAATCATCGAACTCGATGCCCGCCACGATTTCCAATACCGCATGCCCAAGCAAGTGGTGGCGTTCGTTTTGTCGTCCCTGCTTCAGAGCGCGACCGAAAGCCTGCACGACGGCCGCTCCGGCATTCGGATCGAGTTCGTCCGCGGGCGCGATCGCAACGAGGTGAGGATCACCTCAGCCGCGGTCGCAAAACATGGCGTTGTCAGCCCCCACAGCGAACGCATCAGCAGAAGCGCACTCTGGGCATTCGGTGGCGAGCTGTTGTTTTCCAGCGACAACAGAAATGGCACGCAAACTGCGTCGATATGCCTTCCGCGCGTGCTCGATGAAGCACCACGAGCAAGCCATTAACAAAACATTAAAAAACGATCTAAACGGGATATTAATCTGACGCCCCAAAACTGGACGATGTGCTAAGCTCGACCGCAGGGTCACATCGACAGGGAATGGGAGCGGACATTGCGTATCGAGAGAGATATCGACCGCACGGTCTCCTTTAAGAGCAGTCAGGGGACGATCGTAAGGGGGACACTCAGCAAGCTTTCCCGACGAAATATCGTCTTCGAGATTTACAATCCTTTCTCACCGATTCAGACGAGCGAAGTGTTGCGCGACCTGTGCGTCCGCCGCGGCAAGAACCTCGTGTATCAAGGCGATGCCGTCGTCACCGGCGTCGTAACGACGAGCATTCTCGTGGTCGTCTCGGCCACCCTGGTCGACAATTGGACGGCTCTCGATACCTTCGATTCAGAACCGACCCTGTTGAGATCGGAAGTCGCTCGTTTCGTCGACGAATGGGAACGCCTCAATAAGCTCGACCCCAATTATCAGCTCAAGGTCGCCGACCTCAGATCATTTTTGAGCGATCTGAGCTTTTGGCTCGATCAGGTCGATCTCGCCGCCGAAGGCGAGCAGGCGACGTCTCCGACACCGCTCGACGCCGCGAAATTCGAGGAGATCAAAGGCCCCGTGATGCCGCGCCTGACGGCGCTGTTCATGGAGCTTGAGGAAGCCTGCCGGCAGCTGGAAGCCGACGAGGTCGAAAACCACAAGCAGCTGGCGCAGCGCGATCTGCTGCCGTTGATGATGGCCTCGCCCTTCTTCAACCGCGTCTATTCCAAGCCGCTCGGCTATGCCGGCGACTACGAGATGGTCAACATGATGTTCCGCAAGGAGCGGGGCGGAAAGACGACCTATGCCCAGATCGTCAATGAGTGGCTCTTGAACGGCGGCCCGCCGCAGGCCCATCGCAATCGCATCTTCCTTCTCGAAAAAATGCTCGAGCAGGCTGCCGACGAGGCCGCCAAAGGCAACAAGTGCCCGCGTATTCTGAATGTCGGCTGCGGCCCGGTACAGGAACTCCAGCTTTTCATTTCGAAAAACAAATCGGCGCACCGTTTCTCGTTCGATCTGCTCGACTTCAACGCCGAGACGCTGGCCTACGCCAAGCGGCAGATCGAGGCGATCACCGCGGGACGGGCCGAAGCCCCGAAGATCACGTACATCCTCAAATCGGTGCAGGACCTTCTGCGGCAAGCCATCGAAATGCCGGCGAACTCACCGACGTATGACATCGTCTACTGCGCGGGCCTGTTCGACTACCTTTCGGATCGCGTCTGCGCCAAGCTCGTCAAGCTTTTCTACGAGTGGTGCGAACCGGGCGGTCGTGTGATCGTCACAAATGTTCATTCGTCAAACCCTGTGAAAGGTTTGATGGAGCATATTATGGAATGGCATCTGGTGATGCGGGACGAGTCAGATATGTTGCGCCTGGCGCCCGACCCGAATGCGGCAAAAATTTATACGGACGATACCGGCATTAACGTCTTTTTGGAGATCGTTAAGCCAATAGCTTAGGCTTATGGAAGAGACACTAAGACTTCGGCAGGCCTTTGAAGCGGAGGAACACGAACTTCGGCTCAGGCAGTCGAAGGTGGCCTGTATTTTGGGCATCGTGTTGATTCCGGCGGGCACCACGCTCGACTACATTTCCTATCCCGACCAGCTGCTATCGCTCGTAGCCATTCGACTGGTGGCCGCGGCTCTGATCGCGGTCATCTATGCCTTGCACTTCTGGGATAAGACAGCACAGTACGTGCGCTATCTCACAATGGCCGGACTATTGATTGCCGTTGCCTCGATCGCGCTTATCATCGCGATGACCGACGGCGCCGCATCGACATATTACACGGGCCTGTTTCTCATTCTTTTTGCCGTCGGCGTCCTGGCGCCGATGCAGCCGTTTGAGGCCACGCTTCTCTGTATCGCGACGCTCATCATCTACATCATCGGCTGTTCGGTTCAGCCTGAGCACGAGAACACCGTCAAATCGCTGCTCAATAACCTCTATTTTCTTGTGCTCACGTGCATCATTTCCGTGACGGCGGTCCACTTCAACTATCGTCGCCGCTTTAACGAGTTTCAGCTCAAATACAAACTCGAGGCGCAGCATCAGGAGCTGTCGGCTCTCGACCGCCTGAAATCTCAATTCTTCGCAAACGTCAGCCATGAGCTGCGCACGCCGCTGACGCTTATCCTCGCGCCGGTTGAAAAGCTCAAAAACGATGTCGCGTCGTTGGGCGCCCCTGCTGCCGAGCTGCTCGAAGTCATTGAAAACAACGCCCTCCGCCTCCTGCGTCTCGTCAACGATATTCTCGGTCTGATCCGGCTTGAGGAAGGTCGCGCCTCGCTCGTCAAGAAGCAGATCGATATGGCGCATTTCTTGAGCCACACTACCGCATCGATGAAGCATCTCGCGGCGATGAAGGGCATCGAGCTGACCCTTTCGGAGCCGCAAGGCGACCTTCGGATCGACGCCGATCCCGATGCGCTCGAAAAGATCATCGGCAACGTCATCGCCAACGCGATCAAGTTTACTCCGCCCGAAGGACGCATCGACGTCGCTGCCGCACACGAAGGCGACATGGTGACGGTTCGCATCGCCGACACCGGCATCGGCATCCCGCCCGAGCAGCTGCCGCACATCTTCGACCGGTTCTATCAGGTCGACGGCTCCGCAACGCGGCGACACCAGGGCCTGGGTCTCGGCCTAGCTTTGGTGCGCGAGCTGATCACCCGGCATGGCGGCGACGTGGCGGTATCGAGCGACTCCGGCCGCGGTACGACATTCGTCCTACGTTTCCCGCAGGCCGCACCCGAAAGCCAACAACTTGCCGGCCGGCCCGAAGCCACTCCCGACCGCCTCGTCAACGATCCGTTGCGCGCATTCGACCGCAAGGCGTCGGCACGCGCACTCGCAGGCGAGGAACCGGCGAAACCGGCACAGCGCGACGCGCCGATCCCCGCCACGGCGACACCCGATACACGGACCGAGTTGCCGCTCCTCCTCGTCGTCGACGATGAACCGGACATGCGCCGCTATCTCGTGACGATGCTGAGGGAAACCTACCGCGTCATCGAGGCGGAAGACGGAATCAGCGCCCTCGAGAAGGCCCGCGCGGCCCACCCTGACCTCATCCTCCTCGACGTCATGCTGCCCGGCGTCAGCGGCCTCGAAGTCTGTCGTTCCTTGAAGGAACGCACCGAAACGCGCGCCATAAAGATCATCGTCCTAACCGCGCGCGCCGACGAGGAGGCCAAGATCGTCGCCTTGAAGAACGGCGCCGACGACTTCCTCATCAAGCCGTTCAGCGGCATCGAAGTTCGCTCGCGCATCGCCAACTTCATCCGCGCCGCCCAGCTGGAACGCGACCTCCAGCGCACCAACGTCGAATTGAAGGACAGCCTGCAACAGCTGCGCGAGACCGAAGCGGCCCTCGTCCAGAACGCCCGCCTCAGCGCCCTCGGCACCATGGCCGCCGGCTTGCTGCACGAGATCGGCAATCCGCTGAACTTCATGGGGACCGCGCTGCAGCTCGCCGCCCGCGATCCGACGATCCAGGGCGACCCGGATACAGCCGATACGATGAAGGACATCCAGGCCGGCTACGACCGCATCCATCGGGTGGTGACCGACCTCCGCGGTTTCACGGCGCCGCAAAAGCCGGAGCATCCGCGCCCCTTCCCGATCGAGTCCGCAATCGACCACGCGCTCCGTTTCACGGCACACGTTCAGAAAGGCATAAACATAACGCGAGACATCAGCGAGAACGGCATGGTGTTCGGCTCCCAATCGACGATCACGCAGGTCCTGGTTAACCTCATCGCCAACGCGGTCGCCGCCGTCCGCACCGTGGAAGAGAAGCGCCAACCCGAGATCCGCATCAGCTCCTGGGTTCAAGGAAAAGAACTGTTCGTCTCAGTTCGCGACAATGGCACCGGCATCGATCCCAAGATTCAGAGCCAGATCTTCGACCCGTTCTTCTCGACGAAGGACGTTGGCGAGGGCATGGGGCTCGGGCTGGCCGTCAGCCATCGGATCATCGCGAATCACGGTGGTTCATTGAGTGTTAAGAGTTCCCTAGGAGACTGGACCGAGTTCCGATTCAATCTGCCGCTTTCGTCAGAGAAAGAAGACCAGGTCCCTCATGGACTCGTTTCGTATTGATCAACCTGTCGAAATATTGATCGTCGATGACGAGCCGCAGGCAGTTAAGTATTTCAAGAAGGCATTCGGAACCAAATACGACGTCTTGACCGCAACGAGCGCCGATGAAGCCGAAGCGCTCGTTCTTTCCGGCAATCACAACATCGGACTTGTGATCACCGACCAGCGCATGCCGGGCCGCAGCGGCGTCAGCCTGCTCAACCGCATCCGGAGCGAACGCCCGGATATCATCCGCATGTTGACGACGGCCTATGCCGATCTCGACAGCGCCATCGACGCGGTCAACAAGGGCGAGATCCTTCGCTACATTTCGAAGCCCTGGGACCTGCGCGTCCTCGAAGCGGAAATCGATCAAGCGATCACGTTCTTCCTGCTGAAGAACGAATACGACATGCTTCTGCGCGACAAGCTGAGCGCTCTGCACCGCACGCTTCTGCGCGACCGCATGAACGGACTGGCGGTCATGGCGGGCACGCTGCCCTACAACAACGCGCCGCTGACGATGTACCATTACCTCAAGGACGCATTGGCCGAGCCGTGCTGGCGCTCGATCGTCCGCAAGCAATGGTCACAGCTCAGAGTCCAGGACCATTGGCGCATTCCCGTCGATGAGACGCAGCGCGCCATCAACCTGACCGAAGATCTCATGGACCGCGCGCTGTTCGCGAACAACGACGCGGGCGCAACGGCAGACATCGTCGCCATCGCCAACGCCTGCGCCGATAGCATCAACGAAGAGCACGGCGAAAACCACGTCCGCATTCTCAGCGACGTGGCATCCATCGTCGTCGGGACAAGTCCCTTTGTCGTGCAGTCCATCCTGCAGCGGTTGATGGAACCGGCGAGCCGCTGGGCCGCCCCAGGAAGCATTCTGCAGGTCAACCTCAGCCACAACGATAAGGGCGAGGCGACCATCCATCTCGAAACGCGCAACTGCGAACCCGGCAAGGCGCTGCAGGATTCCGTGCTCTTTACGCCCGCCATGCAGGTGACGCCCAAGCATGCGAGCGACCTCCTGAAGGCAGCGCTCGCCATTGGACATCTCGGCGGCAGCATCAGCTCGCCCCCGATGCAAAACGGCTACAAGCAGATTCATGTCATCCTGCCGGCCAAACCAGCGCAGCACAGCGAACCAGCGGTTTTCCCGTCCGAATGGATCGAGGATCTGAGCAGCGATTATGAGAAGTGGGTCTTAGGGTCCCTCGATATCGCGGCTTGAGACGATAATCGCACCAGCGCCTCTCCTGCTCGTCGAAAATTCCAGACACTCTTTCGCGTGACGTGTGCGTCACGGCCGCACGCGTATGCAAATTGAGAGCATTAGCCGTGCGCCGTCGCCTGCTTCCGCAGCGCCGTCATTTCGCCAATCCTGCAAACAAATCTGTTGCCTGACCGCAGCTTGCTTGTGACCATCAGCATGGTTAAAGCGGGGCGAGCCGCGCACGCGCACGAGGGAACCGATCCTGCCAACGATGGCTTATCGCCCGGCGCGTTTCCCGCCCACCTAACCTGCTTTGGGAGACAGGTTTTTGATGACAGCCCAAGTCCTCGTTAAAGACGAATTCCTGCTGAGCCGGATTTTGTCGAGACAACGGGCTGCGTTCGATCGCGATGGCGCGCCCTCGCTTGCGCAACGCAAAGCCGACCTCAAGAAACTCAAAACCGTCGTGCTCGCGCGGAGCAGCGAAATCGAAGCCGCATTGAATGCCGACTTCGGCAACCGGTCCGCCTATGAAACGCGCATCATGGAATTGGTGCCCATCGTCCAGACTATCAATTACCTGAGACGCAATCTCAAAGCCTGGATGCGTCCCGAACGTCGCCGCGTGGCGATCCATTTCGCCGGCGCCCGCGCCTATGTCGTGCAACAGCCGCTCGGTGTCGTTGGAATTATCTCGCCCTGGAATTATCCGCTCTCACTGGCGTTGATCCCTCTCGCGACAGCCCTTGCAGCCGGCAATCGCGTGATGCTGAAACCGTCCGAGCTTGCACCCGCGACGTCGACGTTTCTGAAGCGAATGCTGGACGAGCTTTACGGAGAAGATCGCGTCGCTGTCGTCACCGGTGGCGCCGATGTCGGCGCGACGTTCGCAAGCCTTCCCTTCGATCACCTCGCGTTCACGGGCAGCACGGCCGTCGGCAAGTTCGTAATGAAAAAGGCCGCGGAAAATCTCGTCCCCGTCACGCTTGAACTCGGCGGAAAATCGCCGGTCGTTCTCGGCCCGGATGCGGATTTGGAAACGGCTGCGACGCGCATCGCCTATGGCAAACTCGCAAACGCCGGACAAACCTGCATCGCGCCAGACTACGTTCTCGTGAAGGACGAGCACGCCGAGGCATTTCTCAGCGCCTATCGCGAAGCCATCGCTAAGCTCTATCCCAACGGCATCGGTAGCGACACCTACACGTCGGTGATCAGCATGCGCCATCTCGAACGGCTGCGCGATCTCATCACCGACGCGAAAAAGAAAGGCGCGCGCATCGTCGACGTCGCATCGGCCTCCGGCGCCGGTGCCCAAAGCCGCAAGCTTGCTCCGGTCGCAATCCTCGGCGTAACGGACGACATGGCCGTGATGCGCGAAGAAATCTTCGGACCGCTGCTGCCCATCGTGACGTATCGCGATATCGAAACCGCGATCTCTTTCATCAATGACCGGCCGCGGCCGCTGGCGCTCTATTACTTCGGCGGCGACGGAGAGACGCGCCGCAGCGTACTGACACGCACAACCTCAGGTAACGTGACGGTCAACGACACGCTGATGCATTACGTCCAGAACGCGCTTCCGTTCGGCGGCATTGGCAGCAGCGGTATGGGCGCTTATCACGGGCCGGAAGGCTTCAAATCCTTCAGCCACGCCAAGGGCATCTTCGTTCAGTCGCGCTGGAATTTCGGCGGCCTGCTCCGTCCGCCATTCAACCGCCTGACGGACATGGCCATCCGCTATCTGCTCTGGTGAACGGTCCCGGCCCGTGTCTCCCTTATGGCCCCATGCAGCTGTTTTCGAAATCGGTCGCCTCTTTCGATTTGTCTTCATGCGACTGGGGCCTGCCGCGACCGAGCGCGCCATCCGAACGGGCGCGCAGATAGATGTAAATGTCGTCGAGATAACACATGACGTTTTTGTTTGTGCCAAACGCCGGCATGACCAACGTCTGAGCTGTGTTGACGTCCTGCTTGCCGCCGGAAACGATGCCTAGAAAATCCGAGTAGCTGAGCGATTTCAGCGCATCCGTCAGATCCGGACCGAAGCTCGAACCCGCGCCGTCCGGCCCGTGGCAGACGTCGCACGTCCCGTTGTAGCGCCGGAAGCCCGAGAACGTATACCAGTCGACCTTGCCATCCGGAGAAATCTTGTAAGTCGGGTCACCTTTGGCGTCGAAGTACTTCCCACCCTCGTCTTTGACCGCCTTGGACGACGCAGGGATGGCCGCATTGGCGACGCTCGATGTAAAGGCCAGCAGAACGCCAAGCAGAGCCCCGGCACGCCGGGCTGTCTTATGAGATGTCATCCCGATCACTCCTTGAAACCAACACGGACGAGCAGGCGCTGGAAGCCGGAAATTTGAGAGACAGTGCGAGAGACGAATTCGAGGGCTTTCGAACGTAGCGGGAGACGGCCAGCAGCATGCGCCGGTCACAGCTTCACAAGTAAATTGAGACACGTTGGTTCCGAATTACCTATTTACTTTCCTGTAACGTCAGCAAAAAAGAAGCCGATCCGGCGAACGTCCAGGAACGCTGCGATAGACGCCATTCGATCGAAGGATGAGTTCGTGGAACAGACAGTGGTCAGGGTCATTTGCGCAATCGGCCAATCGGGACAACTCGGGCTCGACGGGGTTCTGCCGTGGGAGGGTAATCCGTCACCGGAGTATGTCGCCGACGTGGCGCGCTTCTTCGACATCACCCGCGGCCACGTTCTCCTTGCAGGCCCTAAAACCATCGCAAGCGTACCGAAGTTTGCATTCGCGGATCGGACGATTGAAGTTCTGCGCTCGCACATGGACCCCGAGCAGACGCTGAAACACTATTCCGGCCGCGTCGTCTTCATCGGCGGCGGTCCTCCGGTGTGGGACATCTATGCACGCTACGTCAGCCATTGGGACGTAACGCGCCTGCCCTATGACGGCCCCGCCGATCGCTGGTTCAATCCGCTCTGGCTGACGTGCGGCGAGCACCAGCAGCGCTGACATAGTCTGCGCAATAAAAAAGGGGACGACGCCAAGCGCCGCCCCTCATGAATATGACGAACCGGTGAGATCTTCGCGGCGCTGAACTCAGTGCCGCGGCTCCTGAAACGTAAACTCAAAATCATCATTGATATTCTGCGCCGCCTCGCGCCAGTCAGCGCCGCCGGCGGTGTTCTCGACCTCGGGATGCTCGTAGGGCCGCTGCTGATCGATCGCCGCAACAGTCGCACGCGCAGCGTTCCGTGCAGGCAAAGCGCAAAGCCGCGTCGCAAGCGTCTGCAATTCGCCAACGATCGCCTCACGGCGCATTTCGTGCTGGATCGTCACGTTGCGCACTTCCCGGAGCAATTGCTCATCGACGCGACGGATCGCATCGCCAAGGGCCCGGATCAATTCCATCTCGCCCTGTGCTTCTTCCGTCAGCCGGACGAGCATCTCATCAACATTTTGATGTATTCGAGTCATTTATTTCTCGCTCCTAGAACCCCTTACGAAAACTCGTGATTCTAGTGGCAAAATAAAGATCGGCGACGCCACGGCAGCGCGAATTCCGGACCAGCCGCACAGCTTTTGACGCAGCCGGGTTAGTCTCAGAATTTTCAATAGATGATCGCGGCGGTGAGCCTACGGGGCACAAATAACGGCGCGTTGACGGGCTATTGAGAATGCCTGCAACGCCGGCATTTCCAATCAAAGGGAAACGAGCTTGATAATGCCTCTTACCGAGGCTAATGCCTCAGCCATCGCGCTGCGGATCGCTTGATCTTCAGTTTTCCCTTAACCACCCGATGACGAGGCCAGTCGACCTGGCCAATGAGGCTCTATTGCCGTCGCAAGCAAACACCGTCGCACCGCCCCCGACACTCGCCAACGCCGCGCCGCTCCTGGCGCGATACGACGTGATTTTCTGTGACATCTGGGGCGTCGTTCATAACGGATTGACTGCCTTCGAAGGCGCATGCTCCGCGCTCACGAAATTTCGCGGCAACGGCGGGACGGTCATTCTCGTTTCGAACGCGCCGGTTCCGAAGCAGCGCGTCGCCGAAACATTGGAAACGCGCAACGTACCAACGTCGGCATGGGACGACATCGTGTCCTCGGGCGACATCGCGCTCGCGCACGTCAACGAGCGGCGCTTTGAGCGCCTCTATTGCATCGGACCGCAGGATCGCGACGCCGCCCTGTTCCAGGCATTGACCGCGCGGTCCGTGCCTCTCGCGGAAGCCGAAGCGATCATCTGCTCGGGATTGAATTTCGATCGCAGCGAAGTTCCCGACGACTATCGTCCGCTCTTGCAGCAGGCATTGCAGCACAACCTACCGTTCGTTTGCGCCAATCCCGACTTTGTCGTCGATGTCGGCGGCACGCTGCTCTATTGCGCCGGCGCCATTGCCGATCTCTACGCGCAAATGGGCGGCCCGGTATTCTGGGCGGGCAAGCCGCATCTCAATGCTTACGAGACGGCGCACGCCAAGGCCGAAGCGCTGCGCGATCGCAACGTGGCGCGCGAGAAAATCCTCGTCATCGGTGACTCTTTGCGCACCGACATGAAGGGCGCCGAGAACTTCGGCTGCGACGCTCTCTTCATCGCGTCAGGCATCCATCGTCACGAGACGATGGATGAGATCAGCTTGTCGCCGAAGCGGCTGCAAGAGCTGTTCGTGCCGGGCTCGCCGCCCGCGATCGGCGCGATGGCCGAGCTCGTCTGGTAGACGACAGGCTCGGCCTTATGTCCGTTATTTACGGCGTTGCTTCCGGCGGCGGCGGAGCTTCGTTCTTCGGCCGCTTCGGCGTCTGATCTTCCGAGAAGCTGTTGAATACCAGATCGGGTGACGTCGTGTTGTGCTGCGACGGCGTCAGACGACCGATCCAGATGTCGCTCGCGCGGGCATGATCGAATTTCATGATGTTGTCTTCGCGCCAGCCTTTCGCGCCGTGCTCGCGAACCGCAATACGCGCCGTATCGTTGTTGAATTCCGTGACGTACATCGAACGCAGCATGGCGAACGGCCCGCCGGAAATTCCCTTATCGAACGAAACATCGAGCGCGATGCGGTTCATATCGACGTTTGCGATCTTGAGCGTCGCCGATCCGCCTTTCACGAACTTCAATTGAAAGGATCGCTTCTTGGGATCGATCGTCACGTCTTCGATGTTCACCAGCGGACGGACATCGTGTTGGATCGGTCCGATCAGGAACGAGGAGCCATAAGCGGTCATGCGGATGTTGTCGGGCGTCATGGGACGCGGACGCCAGTATCCGTCTTGCGGATAGAGCACGAGAACTTCTTCCGCGCTGTCGGTCCCGCGAATCCAGAACTGCAGCATGTGGATGTTGTCCTCGACGCGGTCGCCGATGCGCACCTTGGCGGTCGCCGGACGCCAGAACGTCGGGAACGTATATCCGATGACCCACACCGAAGGATCTTCGTACAGCGTGACTTTCCTCGGCTCGCTCGCCGGTTTGAAATTCGGGTCCGAAGCCATGTCGCACGCCGTCCAATCAGGCTCGATATTGTTGCGCATGGCGGAAGACAGATAGACCGGATGCGCGGCCTCGATGCGGAACGCGCTGACGTTTTCGTTCGCGAACGAAATGGCGACGTTGTCCTTCTCCGCGCAGAGCACCGGTTCGCTCTCGTTTTTCACATCGACCCCGAGACCGTCGAGAGATGCAGACTGCGCCGCCGTCAGAAGCGGCACGGCGAGCAGAAACGAGAGAAGAAGGGAACGTAAGCGCAACGGCATTTAGGTACTCCGGTTGGAAGGGTGTCACCGTCTTAAACGTCTGAGGCGAGCCTTGCATAGACGTCGCCCGAATTTGCCTCATGCGGTAAATTGAAAAGATGCTTCGCCATGTCGGCATCCGAAAGCCAATTTTCAAAACTGAGACGCTGGGTTTCTCCGAGCGCAAAGTTGTAGCGATAATCGCCGAGCAGCGCCAATCGTTCGATGCACGCGATCGCCGTATCTCGCATGATCGTCGTAAATTCGAATGACAAAGCTTTCACCGGACGCGATAGGCCGCGAAGCACCGCATCCTCGTAGCCTTCGACGTCGATCTTGATGAAGACGGGAACGCCGAAGCGCGCGAGCAGCGCATCGAGTGTCACCACATCGACATCGACGTCGTCGTCCCAATGCTGCCCTTCCCAGCCCGGAGCATCCTCGGCACGCTGCAAAAACGCGTCCGAAATCGTCGATACCGTCGGATTGTCCGTATTGAGATGAAACGCCTGTCGCCCGCTCCGGGCACCCAGCGCGCGCGGCACGATGATCACATTCGCGTCCCGGCCATGAATGTGCGTCAGGACATCGACCAGCAGCGATTGCGGCTCGATGGCGATGACACGCGCGCCGAGACGCCGAAAAGACGAGACGCGGTCGCCGACATGCGCACCGACATCGAACACGAGATCGCCCGGCTCGATAAATTGGCGATAGAGCGCGTCCATCGCAGCGCGCGGCGCATCCGGCCCCTGGTAAATTCGGAGCGAGCGAAACACGCCTTGTAGGGCACGCGAGACCATCGCTCACGCCCCATCTGTCGACTGCAGCGCGCGAATTTCCGGCGGCGGCGTAATATCCTCCGGAATCGCCGCAATGCCATGCCGGCGCAGGAAGTCTCCCACGGCAGGACTGGCCGTCAGAACGGCAAATGGGATCGCAGCGAGGAAGCAGAAAGCCAGCGGCAAACTCCAGAACAGCACATGCGGCGCAAAAATCGCGAAGGCGAAACTCAGAATGAGCCCGAACAGAGCATGTGGCCAAAAGCGCGACGCCGCCTCAGCCCACGGAAGCTCGCCGCTATCTCGCAACTGGGTCGTCCATCCATTCGATCGACCGAACAGAAGCCCGATCATGAACAGCATCGTCCGAAGCGACGTTGCCGCCGACAGGAACACCGAGAACAAAAGCTCAAGTCCTGCCCCGAGAACAAATCGCGCCCCGCCGCCGAACCGCCCAACCTCACCGGGCGTCAGCATCACGTTCAACGCTGCCGAAAGCTTTGGCGCGAGGTTCATCGCCAACAGCGTCAAAGACAACGCGACCGCGGAGCCAACGGGAAAATCCGGAACGGTCTCCGCATCGGCCGCAACGAATGGCAGTAATCCGAAAAGCACGATCCAGGCTGGAACGCCGATAAACATCAGCACCGCCCAGGCGAGCTGATAGCGGCTGACGGGCTCGAGGCCCTTGAGACCGATGAGCTTCAGGTATTGCAAATTGCCGTGGCACCAGCGCGTGTCGCGCTCCGCGAATGCGGCGGCATTCGGTGGATTGTCTTCATACGACCCGATTTCGACGGGCAGCACGCGGACTTCAAACCCGCCCTTGCGCATCAGCGCCGCTTCAACCTGATCATGCGACAGGATTTGACCACCGAACGGCGGCCTGCCACCGAGCATCGGCAGCCTGCAATGCTCGACGAACGGCACGATACGAACGACGGCGTTGTGGCCCCAGAACGGCCCGCAGTCGCCGACCCACCAAGCTTGCCCCATCGTATAGGTCCGCATGCCAAGCCGCATGCCGAACTGAAAAATGCGCGCGAACGCCGAAGCGGTCGGCGTGCCGACGACGAGACTTTGCAGTATGCCGAGCTTCGGATGCCGCTGCATGATCCGCACGAGGTCGAGGATCGCCGCGCCGGTCATCAGGCTGTCGGCATCGAGCGGCAGCATCAGCTCGAAGTCGCGCCCCGCCGTCGTCGCGAAGTCACGGACGTTGCCCGCTTTGAATCCGAGATTGTGATCCCGGCGGCGATACACGATCCGTTCGCGATCTGCATCGTTCGCCCGCCAGAGCGCGATCGCATCTTCTTCACGTCTCGCGATCTCGGGGCGATCCGTATCGCTCAGCACGAAATAGGAAAACTGAGCGCCTTCGCCCGTACGGTCGAGACTATCCTTAACGATCTTGAGCCGCCTCAGCGCGCGCGCCGGGTCTTCGTTGCGTAAGGTCATCACTACGGCAGTCTTAACCGTGATGGGCACATGCGTGTCGCGTTCGAGCGGCGGAACGATCTCGGGATCGCGCCGGCCGCCGAGCTGCCAGAGCCCAATGGCGGCGTTCCAGAAGCCCAGAACCGGCCAAGGGGCCGCGAGCCCGAGGCAGATGAGAACCGCACCATCGACCCACGTCCACCCTCCGCTTGAGAGGACCGCGCACGCCCAGAGCATAACCATCGCCCACGTCGCGACGTTGAGAACGAGCATGATCCGGCGCCGCCGCGTGAGCGTCGCGATTGCCTCGAAGCCCGCTGGTGTCGTAAGGCATGGCTCCAGCGCCACTGGCCGGGAGACGGCCTCGGGTAGGACTTTGCGATCGCAATCGATCGTCATGACGGGTTCAGTCTCTCACAATGAACGACCAGCGCAGCACACCCGATCTCGATCCGCCCCGGATGCGTCGCAGCCAGGGCCAGATCGTCGTCGCACGCGCGCTTTGGTACACCAAACCGGATCAGGCTGAACTCCGAACTGAGCGTTTGGCCCCGCCCGCTCCCGGAGAAGCACGCGTCGCCACCGAATTTTCCGCGATCAGTCGCGGCACCGAGCGGCTCGTCGCCAAGGGCGAGGTGCCGCAAAGCGAATGGTCTCGCATGCGCGCGCCGCTGCAGGCGGGAAGTTTCTCTTTTCCGGTCAAATACGGTTATTCGGCGGCTGGTATTGTAACGGCCGGTTCAGACACCATGCTAGGACGCCGCGTCTTTGCGTTGCATCCGCATCAGGATTATTTCCAGGCCGCCGAAGAGAGCCTTGTCGCGATCCCTGATGCCATCCCCTCACGCCGCGCCGTACTCGCCGCAAACATGGAAACCGCGCTCAATGCCCACTGGGACGCGGGGACGGCGCCCGGTGACCGCATCGCCGTGATCGGCGCAGGCGTTGTCGGATTGCTGGTGGCCTATCTGGCACGCCGCATCGCAGGGACCGCCGTGACACTTGTCGACATCGATCCGGCGCGCGCGAGCTACGCCAAGGCTCTCGGCCTAGCGTTCGCGACACCGAACGATCTTCCGCCCGACAATCGCATCGTGTTCCACACCAGCGCCACGGAAGCCGGACTCAATGCCGCGATCGGCGCCTGCATCTTCGAAGGCAAGGTCATCGAGATGAGTTGGTACGGAACGCGGCCGGTCACGATCAATCTCGGCGCGGCCTTCCATTCCCGCCGCCTGCAGATCATATCCTCGCAGGTCGGCCACGTCGCCCCAAGCCATCGCGGCCACATCAAACATCGCGACCGGCTCGAGCGCGCGATGGCCCTGCTTGACGATCCGGCGCTCGACGTCCTGGTCGCGGACACCGTCGCCTTCACCGAATTGCCGAAATCGCTCTCCGATATCTGGTCATCGCCGGGACTACCGCCCGTCGTCTCCTATTGACTCAAAATGAAATGAGCCGTGCCGATGTTCTCCGTTGAAGTCCGTGATCGCATCATGATCGCCCACTCCCTGCCGGATCCGTTTTTCGGACCCGCTCAGAATTTGCACGGCGCAACCTATGTCGTCGACGTCGCGTTCTTCCGCGAGAAGCTGACGGCCGAGAACGTCGTTGTCGATATCGGGGCGGCCCTTCGCGTCCTCAACGAAACGCTGAAGCCTCTCGGTTATCAAAATCTTGACGCTTTACCTCAATTCAAAGGCCATCTGACGACGACTGAGTTCCTCTGCAAGTATGTCTTCGACCGTATGGCCGAAGCTGCTACGTCAGGGAAATTCGGGACCGAAGGACAACGGCTTTCGCGCATCCGTGTGACGCTCTCTGAAACGGATCTTGCACGAGCCAGCTACGAGGGGCCGATCAGTGGCTGATGTCGTCTTCGCGATACCCGGCGATCTGAAAAGTACGACCGGCGGCTACGCCTATGATCGGCGCGTGATCGAATTGCTGCCCGACTTCGGCGTTCGCGTGTCGGTTCTCCCGCTGGCCGATACGTTCCCCAATCCGAGCGCGACCGATCTCGCCGAAACGGCCCGCCTGCTGAAAGCCAAGCCGCGTGACGAAGTGCTCATGGTCGATGGCTTGGCCTTCGGAGCTTTTACGGACGACGTCCTCCAAGCGCTTTCGGGCCGCGTCGTCGCGCTCGTTCATCATCCGCTGTTCCTCGAAACCGGCCTGCCCCACAGCCGCAAAGTCGAAATCAAAGCGAGTGAAGAAATCGCGCTTCAGCACGCGAGCCACATCGTCGTCACGAGCCGCGTCACGAAACGTATCCTCGTCGACACGATGGGAATCTCGCAGGAGAAGATCACGATCGCCGAACCCGGAACCGATCCGGCTCAACGCGCCACGGGAACCGGCGCGCCGCTTCAGATCCTCGCCGTTGGAGCCGTACTGCCGCGCAAAGGCTATCACGTGCTCGTCGAGGCGCTGGCGCCGCTGAAGCACATCGACTGGCGATTAACAATCGCAGGCGCGCTCGATCGCCATCCCGACGCCGTTGCGATGGTGCAAAACGCAATCTCGTCGAACGGTCTCGAAGACCGCGTGACGCTCGCGGGTAAAGTCGTCCCGGCGACGCTCGACCGCTACTACGAAAGCGCCGATCTTTTCGTCTCGGCCTCGCTGTTCGAGGGCTACGGCATGGTGCTCGCGGAGGCGATGGCGCGTGGATTGCCGATGGTCATCGCGGCCGGTGGCGCGGCTGCCGAGACGGCGGGCGAGTCGTCCGCCCTTCATGTCGAAGCTGACAACGCCCCCGCTCTGACCATCGCGATCGAGCGAGCCCTCACCGACAAAAAACTGCGTGATCGTCTGGCGGACGCGGCATGGGAAGCCGGACGCACGTTACCGACCTGGCACGAGACGGCACGGCGCATCGCCGCCGTCATCCTGGGCCTTCGGCCGTGAGCGAATTCGCCCCCGAATGGCTCGACCTGCGCGAGCCCGCCGACCTGCGCGCACGATCGAGCGACGTCGCCAACGCCGTCAGCGCCCGCTTCGCCCTGCGCGACGACGTCAGCGTTCTCGATCTCGGATCGGGCACCGGTTCGAACCTTCGCGCCACCGCACCTCTCCTGCCCCACCGCCAAAGCTGGAAACTCGTCGATCATGACGCGGGTTTGCAGGAGGTCGCCAAGGCGCGGCTCGCCGCCTGGGCTGATGCAGCGCAATTCTCAGACGACGGCCTCCACTTGCGCAAGGATGGCCGGGAGATCGACGTCACATTCGTCGTTGCCGACTTGGCATCCGAGACGGCGCACCTCCTCGAACAGCCGTTGCACCTTGTCACGGCTTCCGCATTCTTCGATCTCACATCGCCAGACTATATCCGCGCCCTAGCAAAGACAGTGGCTGAACATCGGATCGCGTTCTACGCAACGCTCACCTACAACGGTCAGCGGCGCTGGTCCCCGCACCGGCCCGCCGACAACCAGATGGCGTCCGCCTTTCACCGCCATCAGTTGCGCGACAAAGGTCTCGGCCTCGCCGCTGGACCGATGGCGCCTGCGCATCTCGCGGATCAGTTCCGTCTCAACGACTATTCAGTGATCGAAGGCGACAGCGATTGGCGTCTGGAACGCAGCGATCGTATGCTGATCGAAGAACTCGTACGCGGCCACGCCGTCGCCGTTTCAGAGATCGGCGGCGTCGATGCCAAAACCATCGTCAATTGGATCAACGTTCCGCGAACGGGCGTCGTCGTCGGCCATACCGATACGTTCGCCGCACCGGCGTCCTGACCGTTGCAAGACCTCAATCAGGCATCGAGAGATCGTTTCGGCAACATCCGCTCAACGACGCGATCCTTGCGGAAAAACCGGTGATAGATCGCGGCCGCGATATGCAGCGACACGAGCAGAAGCAGCACGATCGCCGCCCTCTCGTGCCATTCGAAAACCTCTTTCGAGAGATCCTCGTTCTTCTCGGTTACCGCCGGCAAAGAAAAGCCGAAAACATCGAGGTAGCGGCCATAGGAAATTCCGCGATACCCGATGATGGGAACGGCAATCAGCAACGCATAAATCAACCAGTGCACGAGATGGCTGATGCCGGTCAGCGGCTTGGGCACCGACGGATCCGGCCGCGGCGCGCCGCGCGTCAGACGATAGGCGAGCCGGATCAGAACCAGGAAAAAGATCGTGAGCCCGATCACCTTGTGCCAGCTATAAAAGAAACCGGTGACGCCGTCGAACACGCCTTTAACGGCTTCGCCTTTGTCGTTCACCGCCGGCATTTCGTAGCCGCGGTAGGTCATGTAGAAGGCGATCGGAAACTGGATGAGGATCAGAAGCGCGATCAGCCAATGCAGGCCGCGCGCCGTCGGCGTGTACGTCGGAAGCTCATACTTCGGATCCTGGGCCATGACTTTCGAGCCTCCCAGACGCTGCCTGAACCTAGCATTGAGCAGACGCGCACGCCCGTCAAGGCGATCGCCATTCGCCCCTTTTCCCTGATGCTTATTCTCCGTGGAATGCTATAGAGCGGCCAGGGTCAACGGCAATTCAATCAGGCATGCACATGGGGGCTTCGGAAAGTCCTTCGGTCCGTCTCGGCTGCGGCGCTCCGGAGAAGCAGGCATGACGTCGAAGCCGCTGAACCTCTTCCAAATCTACATCCGCGCCCTGAAGCTGCTCGAGTCCGAAAAGTATCTCGCGATCGGCTTGGCACTCGCGAGCATATTCATCGCAGCCATCCAGCTTGCCGAGCCTATTCTGTTCGGACGCGTCGTCGACGCACTCAGCAAGGGCGAAAGCGCATTCGGCTATATCGGCCTGTGGGCCGTCCTCGGCCTGTTCGGCGTCATCGCCGGCGTGATCGTCAGCATCAATTCCGATCGCCTCGCCCATCGCCAGAAGAACGCGCATCTCGCCACCGTCTTCGAAAAGGCGATGGCCCTGCCGCAGAGCGTGCACGCGACGCGCGGCAGTGGCGCAACGATCCGAACCATTCTCGCCGGAACGACGGCCCTCTTCTGGCTCTGGCTCGGAGCCATGCGCGAACATTTCACAGCACTGTTCGGCATCATCCTGCTCGTTCCGACCGCGATCAGCATGGACGCGCGCATGGCAACGATCCTTGTTGCGCTGGCTGCCGCCTATACGCTGATGAACGTCCTCGTGATGCGCAAGACGACCTACGGGCAGGCCGCCGTCGAAGAGCATGAGACGGCACTCTCAGGCCGCGTCGTCGACGTGATCGGCAACGTCATGGTGGTGCAGAGCTACGCCCGACTGCAGGCCGAAGCGGAGGCTTTGCGCGGCCTGTCGCGTGAGCTGCTGACAGCACAATTTCCGGTCGTCACCTGGTGGGGCATCCTGACGGTCATGCAGCGTTCGGCGGCGACGCTGACGATGGTCGTGATCTTCGTCGCGGGCGCCGTTCTCGTCGGACGCGGCGAGCTGACGGTCGGCCAGATCGTGAGCTTCGTTGCCTTCGCAACGCTGCTGATCAGTCGCCTCGATCAGCTTTCAGCCTTCGTCGTGAAGGTTCATCAGCAGGCGCCGACCCTCACCTTGCTGTTCGAGCTGATGGACGAAAAGGCCAACAACGAGGACAAGCCCGGCGCCAAGCCCTTGGAGAACGTCGCAGGCGCCGTCGCCTTCGAGCACGTGAACTTCCGCTATGGCGGCAGCCCGCAGGGCATATCGGATGTGACGTTTGCCGCCAACGCCGGCGAGACGGTCGCCCTCGTCGGTCCGACCGGCTCCGGCAAGTCGACGACGATCGCCCTGCTCCAGCGTTTCCAGACGCCATCGTCGGGCCGCATCACCATCGACGGCCAGAACATCGCCGACGTCACGATACAGTCGCTGCGCCAAGCGATCTCCGTCGTCTTCCAGGACGCCGGGCTTTTCAATCGCACGATCGGTGAGAACATCCGCATCGGCAAACCGGACGCAACCGACGCCGAGGTCGAACGCGCCAGCAAACTCGCCGAAGCGCACGATTTCATCATGCGCAAGCCGGGTGGCTACGGCTTCATGATCGGCGAGCGTGGACTATCGCTCTCAGGCGGCGAACGCCAGCGCATCGCCATCGCGCGCGCGATTCTGAAAGACGCACCGATCCTGATCCTCGACGAAGCGACGAGCGCGCTCGATTCCGAAACCGAAGCCAAGATCAAACGCGCCCTCGACACACTCAGAACGGGACGCACGACGTTCGTGATCGCGCACCGCCTGTCGACCGTTGCCGATGCCGATGAAATCTTCGTCCTCGATCACGGCGAAATCGTCGAGCGCGGACGCTTCGACGACCTGGCGCAGGGGACGGGGCTGTTCGCGCGTCTCGTCGCGGAAGGCGGTTTCACGGTGCCGAAAACCACCGAAACCCCGCCCGACGCAAACGGCAAACGCTAAACGAATTCTACGCCGCGCGACCGCGCGCTCAGCGATACAAATCCGCGCGTGTCGGCGGCAGCGGCGGCGGACGCTTCGCCGTCTTCGACGCCAGTGTCTGATAAAGCCTGAGCGACCCGCGCGAGAACGCGAGACTGACGCCCGCGAGATACGCGACCCAGATCCGGTATTTCTCTTCGCCGACAAAGCCGATCGCTTCATCCTTGCGCGCCGTCAGGCGCTCGCACCAGAGCTGACACGTGCGCGCGTAATGCATCCGCCACGCTTCGACGTCGTGCACTTCGAAACCTGCGCGTTCCATCGCGTTGATCGTGTGCCCGATGTCGTCCAGCTCGCCGCCCGGAAAAATGTATTTCGCGATCGCTTTCTTCTCCGGCCGCGTCAGCCATTTCTTGGCGTTCTTCGGCGCACGATGCGAAATGGCGTGATTGAGGAACAGCCCGTCTTCGCTCAGAAGCGAGCGCACCTTGCTCATGTAGCCCGGAATGTTCTTGAGCCCTATATGCTCGTACATGCCGATCGACGCGATCTTGTCGTAGGTGCCGCTGATGTTCTGATAGTCGGCAAGCTCGAACGTGACGCGATCAGCGAGGCCGAGCTTATTCGCTTTCTCACGCGCGAACGAGAGTTGTTCCTCGGAGAGCGTGATGCCATGCGCGGTCACGCCGTAAGCTTGCGCAGCGTGGCAGAGAAGACCGCCCCATCCGGCTCCAATATCGAGCATCCGGTCGCCGGGCTTCAGCCGCAGCTTACGGCAGATCATCTCGAGCTTGTCGCGCTGCGCCTGTTCGACACCGTTCGACCAGTCCGTGTAATAGGCGCACGAATAGACCATCTCGGGATCGAGAAAGAGCGCGTAGAAGTCGTTCGATAGATCGTAGTGGAATTGAATGTAGTCCTTGTTGTCGGCAATCTTGCGATTGACGCCGGACTCGTCACCGCTGAAGCCGTGCGCATCGCGCGCATCCTTCTTCGCAAAGACAAACGGCAGCAGATTGCGTCCGACTTTGGCGATATCGCGACCTTTGACTTTCGGCGCCTTGTCGTTCTTCTGCAGATCACGTCCGAAATCGACCAGCGTGCCGCCCGAGAAGTCGATCCCCTTCTCAATGTACTGGCGAATGATCGTATCGAGACGCGGACTGCGAACCAGCGTGCCGATCACGCCCGGATCACTGATCGAGATTTCGAAATTCGAGGTCGGAGCTTTGCCGAGCGGCAGACGCGAACCGTCCCAAAGACGCGCCCAGGCGTTGAGATCGAAGCGATCGGCAACGTCGCGCACCAGCGCGCGCGCCGCTTCGAGTTGCCTGTCCTGACCTGTACCACCTGCCATGCGCACGCCCCTCAGCTTCACCTATTGCGAGGTGCATAGCTCATTCAGGATCGCGCGTCTCGCGTTGCGATTGCGTTATTCAGGCCGCAACGCTGGCTTCGATGGATTTCGGCGCTTCCAGAATCGCGGCGACGCCCATGCCGCCGGCTGTGCAGATCGAAATCAGGCCGCGACCGCCATTTATCGACAACAGTTTCGCGAGATTGGCGACGATGCGCGCACCGGTTGCGGCGAACGGATGACCGAACGCCAGAGAAGAGCCTTTGACATTGAGCTTGGCGCGATCGATCGAACCGAGCGGTGCGTCCTTGCCGAGGACCCTCTTGCAGTAATCGGCGTCTTCCCAGGCTTTCAGCGTACAGAGAACCTGGGCCGCGAAGGCTTCGTGAATTTCATAGAAATCGAAGTCCTGCAGCGTCAGCCCGGCACGGTCGAGCAGCTTCGACACCGCGATCGTCGGCGCCATCAGCAGACCGTCGCCGCCGACGAAATTGTTGGCGATGTGCTGTCCGTACGTGAGATAGGCGAGCACCGGCAGATTGTGCGCTTTCGCCCACTCTTCAGAGGCAAGAAGCACAGCCGACGCGCCATCGGTCATCGGCGTCGAGTTGCCTGCTGTCAAAGTTCCGCGTTCCGATTTCTCGAACGCAGGCTTCAGCGACGCAAGCTTATCGAGCGAAATGTCGGGACGAAGGTTGTTGTCGCGATAAACGCCCGCGCACGGCACGATCAAATCGTCCATGTAGCCTTCGTCGTAGGCGGCCGCGCCTTTCTTGTGACTCTCGAAGGCAAGCTCGTCCTGCGCGGCGCGCGGGATTTTCCATTCCTGTGCCATCAGCTCGCAATGCTGCCCCATCGAGAGGCCCGTGCGCGGCTCGGAAACTGCCGGCGGCTGCGGCGCAAGCTCGGACGGCGACAGCCCCTTGAAGACCCGAATCTTGTCGAGCGCTGTCTTGCTCTGACCAACCTGCACGAGGCGCTTTGAAAACTTCTTCGAGAAAACGATCGGCGCATCGGACGTCGTGTCCGATCCGACCGCAATCGCGCTTTCGATCTCGCCGGTTGCGATCTTGCCCGCCGACATCAGCGCCGATTGCAACGACGTTCCACACGCTTGGATCAGCGTGACACCCGGCGTCGATGGCGCAAGCTTCGATGAGAGCACAGCTTCGCGCGCCAGATTGAAATCGCGCGAATGCGTGACGACCGCGCCGCCAACGACTTCGTCGATGTGCTGGCCTTTGAGCCCGAACCGGTCGACGACACCGTTCAGCGCCGCTGCCATCATCTCGAGATTCGAGAGATCGGCATAAAGCGTGTTGGACCGGCAGAACGGGATACGGACACCGCCGATCACCGCAACGCGCCGAAGCTCTCGTGTCATATCGATCTCCAATGTTTCCCCTCTGCCCGTAAGAACGTGGAGAGAGAATAATCTTACTCCGCAGCGGCGCGCGACGTGATCGCAGGCTCCGTCTCGGGATGCGTTTTCTTGTAGTGCAACGGCCCGCCGCGGAACGGCGCAAAGCCCGTCCCGAAAATCATGCCCGCATCGACGAGATCGGCGCTCTCGACGACACCCTCGTCGAGCGTCTTCTGCGCTTCCGCGATCATCGGCTCGATCAACTCGCGCCCAAGCTTGTCGAGTTCGGTCTTCGAGAACTTGGCGTCCGACTTCACCGGCTTGCCGTCTTTCCAGACATAGAAACCTTCGCCCGTCTTCTTGCCGAGCCGGCCGGAGGCGACGAGACGGTCAAGCCGCGAGCCCTCGCTCGACTGACCGAGGATTTTCGCGACGTGTGCGCAGATATCGAGACCGACGTTGTCGGCAAGCTCGATCGGCCCCATCGGCATCCCGAAGGCGCGAACGGCTTCGTCGATCTTCTCCTTGTCCTCGCCCTCTTCGAGACGCTTCATCGCCGCGAACATGTAAGGCGTCAGAACCTTGTTGACCATGAAGCCCGGAACGTCCTTCGTGATCAGCGGGAACTTGTCGATAGCCGTGACGAACGTCGCGCCCTTCTTCACTTCCTCGTCGCGCGTTTTCGAGCCGCGCACGACTTCGACGAGCGGCATCTGCGGCACAGGTGAGAAGAAGTGCAGGCCGATCAGACGGCCAGGATCCTTCAGCGGCGCGGAAATATCTTCGAGCTTCAACGACGACGTGTTCGTCGCCAGCACCGCACCGGGCTTGATCTTTGTTTCGAGGTCCGCGAACAGCTTCTGCTTGATGTCGAGCCGCTCGACGATCGCCTCGATGATGACGTCGGCCCGCGCAACACCCTTGCCTTCGGGGTCGGCGATCAGACGCGTCTTGGCGGCATCGCGCGTCGCCTTCGTCTTGAACTTGCGCGCGAACAGCTTGCCTTGCGCCTTAATGCCCTTTTCAAGCTGCTCCGGCGAAATGTCCTGCAGCGTCACTTCCATGCCGGCGGCAACGCAAACGCCTGCGATATCGGCACCCATCGTGCCCGCGCCGATGACGTGAACGCGGGTCGGCCGCCATTTGAAGCCCTTCGGCGCTTGCGCCTTCAACAGCTCCGTCAGGCGGAACACACGGCGTAGATTGCGCGACGTCTCCGAAACCATCAACGGCGCGAACGCCGTCGTCTCGGCCTTTTTCATCTGATTGAGATCGCCGCCCTCTTTCTCGAAGAGATCGATCAGACGGAAGGGCGCGGGATAGTGATCTTCGCGAACCTTTTTGGCGGTCTCCTGACGCATCTTGCCCGCAAGGAAACCGCGCGCCGGCCATTTGGTGAGCAGCATCTTGGCGAGACCCGCCGACTGCGAACGCCGGTTCTGCAGCACAGCTTTCCGCGCAGCCCAATGCAGTTCGCCCGGACTGCCGACGAGCTGATCGATGAAGCCTTGCGCCTTCGCAACCGTCGCGCGGATCATGCCGCCGGTCAGCATTGCCTGCATGGCCGCCATCGGACCCGCCTGCTTGATCGAACGCGCAGTACCGTTGAAGCCAGGGAAAATGCCGAGCTTGACCTCAGGAAAGCCGATGCGCGTCGAGTCATCGCGCGTCGCGATCCGGTAATGGCAGGCGAGGATCAGCTCCAGCCCGCCGCCGACGCAGACGCCGTGGATGGCCGCGACCACCGGAACCGGCAGCTTCTCGATGCGATCCAGAAGTGCGTTGACCGGCTTCAGCGCGTTGACGACATCCTGCTCGTTCTGAAACGTCTCGAACTCGCGGATGTCGGCGCCGACGACGAAGCCGCGCTCCTTCCCCGAGATGATGACGAGGCCGCGAACGGTCTTCGCCCGCGCTTCCGCTTCGACGCGTTCGATGATGGCGTCGAGTTCCTCGATCGGCCGGCGGCCGAGCGAATTCGCGCTTTCGCCTTCCCGGTCGAACACCGCCCACGCGATGTTTTCGCCGTCGATTGAGAAGCGCCAATCCTTCAAGTGCGCTGCCTTCATGTCCGCCGTCGCTTCACTCATGGCACACCTCAAACTCCGAAACCGGCGATAGCTTTTTCCGAGGCCACTTTTTCAGACCCGCGAATATTATGGCCGAGGGTTGCGTAATTCGGCTTCACCTCGGCAGGATCGAAATGATCGACCGCGATGACGCGCGCGACGAGTTGCTCGACCTCGCGAAGTTGCTCGGCTTCCGCTGCCGTGATGACGCCCTTGTCGGCTGCTTCGGCGAACCAGTCGATGCCGTGATAGCGCCGAACGAGCCCGTCGCGAATGGCTTTCTCGAGCTTCTTTTCGATCGGCTCGGCTGCGATGACCTTCTCAAGCGTCACCTCGAGGATGCCCGTCGGATCGTTGACGTCGCGCGAAACGAAGATGTGGCGCGTCAGCCGGTCGCGAACCTCGCCGGGCTGCAGGACATGCCGCGCAACCTGATGACCAAGCACATCGGACGCCGGCTTGAAGCGCCGCCCGAGCGGAAACACCACGATGCGCATCAGCGGCCGCGCCCAGCGAACGGGGAAATTGTCGATGACGCCACCGAGCGCCTCCTGAAAGCGCCACAAGCCGTTCTGCGCTGCAAGCTCGACGACGAGCTCGTCGCCTGCCGGACGGCCGTCGTCCTGATACCGCTTCAGTGTCGCCGACAGCATGTAAAGCTCGGCCAGCGCATCCGCCATGCGCCCGGTTATCTTCTGCTTGATCTTCAGACCGCCGCCAAGCAAGGCCACGGTCAAATCGGCCACGAACGCATACGAACGGCTGGCACGTGCAAGCTGGCGATACCAGTGCGACATGCCGAGCGCATCGTCAGGCGACGAAACCAGCGCGCCGCCGGTGATGTTATGGACGAACGCTCCGGTCGCATTCGACAGCGAGAATGCGATGTGGCCGTTGAAGGCCGTCTCGAAGGCATCGAGCCCGCGCCGCTTGTCGGCATCCTGCGCCGCCTGCACTTCCTTGTAGAGAAACGGATGCGAGCGTAGCGCGCCCTGAGCAAACGTGATCAGCGTGCGCGTCAGAATGTTGGCGCCCTCGACGGTAATACCGACCGGAACCATCTGATATGCTGACTGGAGATAGTTCGACGGCCCATCGCAGATGCCGCGACCGCCATGAATGTCCATCGCGTCGTTGACCGCGCGGCGCATCTTCTCCGTCGTCTGATATTTCATAAGCGCCGAGATCACCGACGGTTTCTCTCCGCGAGAAACCATCGCGGCGGTCATCGCGCGGGCCGCTTCGTTGACATAGGCCGTCTCGATGATGCGGACCAGCGGCTCCTCGACGCCTTCCATGCGCGACACCGGCAAGCCGAACTGCTTTCTGATCCGCCCATAGGCCGACGTAACACGCAGCATCATTTTTGCGCCCGCCGTCGCCGAGGACGGCAGCGAAATCGCACGGCCCGCCGACAGGCATTCCATCAGCATGCGCCAGCCGTTGCCAACCATCGCCTGCCCGCCGATGACCCAGTCGATCGGGATGAAAACGTCGTTGCCCCAGTTCGGCCCGTTCGGGAACGCAGCACCCGACGGCAGATGCCGCCGCCCGATGTTGACGCCCGGATGATCGGCCGGAATGAGCGCCAGCGTAATACCGACGTCCTCGCCTTTGCCGAGCAGGTTGTCCTTGTCGAACAGACGGAACGCGAGGCCGACGAGCGTCGCGTTCGGCCCGAGCGTGATGTAGCGCTTTTCCCAGGACAAACGGATGCCGAGCGTTTCCTTACCTTCATGCGTGCCGCGCGTGACATGGCCGATGTCGCGCATCGTGGCGGCATCCGAACCCGACGTCGGACCTGTCAGCGAGAAGCACGGAACTTCCTCGCCCTTCGCGAGACGCGGCAGATAATAATGCTTCTGTTCGTCGGTGCCGTATTTCTCGATGAGTTCGCCCGGCCCGAGCGAGTTCGGCACCATGACGATCGTCACGACATCGGGCGACCGCGACGCGATCTTGCCGAGAATGAGCGACTGCGCCTGAGCCGAAAAACCGAGGCCGCCATGCTCCTTCGAAATCAGCATTCCGAGGAAGCCGTGGTGTTTAACGAAGCTCCAGATCTCCTCCGGGATCTCACGCAACGAATGGCGAACCTGCCAGTCGCTGATCATCCGGCACAGCTCTTCCGTCGGGCCATCGAGGAACGCGCGCTCTTCCGCCGAAAGCTCGATCGGAGGAATGGATTGCAGCTTGCTCCAGTCTGGCGTGCCGGAAAACAATTCCGCATCGAACCCGACCGTTCCGGCCTCAAGCGCCTGCGCCTCGGTGTCGGAGACCTTTGGTAGAATTTTTCGTACCGTCGCAAAGATTGGCGCGACGATGAAGCGGCGGCGCAGAGCCGGGATCGACAGCAGCGCGAGCCCCACGAATGGAAGCCATGCGAGCCACGCCAGCGCGCTCGTGCAATTGTAGGTGGCCAGAAGCGTTAGAAGTCCGACAGCCGCCGCCCAGCCCCAAAGCGGTGCACGGATCATTCCGAGCAGGAGAAATCCGCCGAGGGCCAAAATCAACAGAACAACGGCCGCCATTTCGAGGTCTCCACTTGGAACCGCGGCGCACTTCGAAGCGGCTCCGACGGATACGCGAGTATCGTAAGCTGACGTGTACGCCAGCTTAACGATGCGGCCTGCCCCGGCCGCACCAAGTTGTATTTAAACACATTTGTGCGACAGCGGCTAATCCGGCATCGCGCCCGATTTTGGCAAAACTTCCGGCATCGATCCCCAGCCTAAATTTTACGAAGCCCCGATGCCACGGCACCTCAACGTTACGGCGCCGTAATACTACGGACCCGCCATTTGCGGAGTTTCTCCGAAGAGATCGGCAACGACCGTCTGATACCAGTCCTGGCTTTCCTGGTTGGTTTCAAGCCGCACCGCCGGACTGTCGTCAGGCTGCGAAATGAACTCATTCTCGCCCTTTAGGAATGGCTTGCCGTTTTTTTCACCAGGGGAGTAATCACCGCCGATCTTGGCGCTGTCGCCCGGCGCGACCATCGACCAGCACGTATTGCGGTATCGCCCGACCGTCCGCGGCTTGCCCGCAAGATCTGCGATGATATCGGCAGCGACGACGCCGGCCTGGCTCACAGCGGAATACGCCGATTTCGGCATGTCCGCCGCGATCGCCGCATCGCCGATCACGTAGACGTCCCGGGCCTTGGTCGACGAAAAGTTCTGCGGATTGATCGGGCACCAGTCCCCTTCCGTCAACCCGGCGCTCGCGGCGATGGAGCCCGCCTTCTGCGCCGGAATGATATTGGCGACAACGGCGCGCTCCGTTTGGCCCGACTTGGTCGTCACTTCGCCCGTCTGCGGGTTGACCTTGACGACCGAATAGTCGTCGATCTCGTTCGTCAGGTTGATCTCGACGATATCCTTGTAGAATTCCATGAACGCCTGCTCGAACACGGCCTGCTTGGAATAATACCGCTTCGCATCGAACAGGATGATCTTCGACTTCGGCTTCGTCGTCTTGAGGAAATGCGCGATCATGCAGGCGCGCTCATAAGGCCCCGGCGGGCAGCGGTAAGGATTGGGCGGCGACGACATCACCACCAGGCCGCCATCGGGCAGCGCCAACAGCTTTTCCTTCAGGATCCACGTCTGCTCGCCGCCCTGCCATGCGTGCGGCATGATTTTCGCAGCCTCGGGCGAATAGCCTTCGATGCTGTCGAATTTGATATCGATGCCCGGCGCAACCACCAGCCTGTCGTAGCTGAGCGGTGAGGCGCCACGCGCCAGCGTCACCGTTTTCGCCGTCGTATCGATGGCCGTCGCCGCGTCGGTGACGACGGTGATGCCACGCTTCCGGACGCCCTCGTAGTCAAAGGTGATCGAACGGAACGAACGGAAACCTCCGATATAGAGGTTCGAGTAAAAACACGTGGTGTATTTTTCCTTGGGCTCGACGAGGGTGATGGCGAGGTCGGGAGCTGCGGTCCTGAGCCGGTTGGCAACCGCCGCGCCGCCCGGCCCGCCTCCGATAATCACGATCTTCGCAGGCCCGGCCGCCAAGGCCGGTCGCGACAGTCCGGAGCTTGCCGCAACCGCGCCCGCCGCCATCAGCGAAAATTCGCGACGCGTCACCTTGGTCATCTTGCAACCTCTTTCTCGATTTCGTCGCGCGAGTGCGGATTAACCGGCAGAATTTTCACCGCGATTTAGGCAGGAAGGCAATCGCATGTAACTGGAATTTCAGAAGGCAGGCATCTTATATATCGGTAACCAGACGTTTCTTCAAAAAGCGGCAGCAATGCGAGACCAAGCCAGAATAACGCAATTCGATCGCCGGCAATTTCTGCTGTCGGCGACGGCCGCTGCCGGACTTCTCCCGCTGATTACAAAAGCTGCGCATGGCGAAACGGCTCTCGAGCGCAGCCGGCAATTCGAAGAAACCTTCGCGAAGCTCACGCACGGCGTAACACCGGTCTCAGAAAAGATCACCGTCGACCTTCCCGAGCTTGCCGACAACGGCAATTTCGTACCCATCACGATGACGGTCGCGAGCCCCATGACGGATGCGGATTACGTCAAGACCATTCATATAGTTTCGACCGCCAACCCCGTGGCACTTGTCGCGACATTTTATTTGTCGCCGGTGAACGCGGTTGCACGCGTCCAAAGCCGGATGCGTCTGGCAAAAACGCAGGACGTCATCGTGCTCGCCGAGCTATCGAGCGGCGAAATGCTGCTGTCGACGACGAAGGTTGGGGTCACCATCGGTGGCTGTGGAGATTGAGAGCAAAATCATGGCCGCAAACCCGCGCATCAAACTCCCCGAGAGCGCCAAGATCGGCGAAATCATTGAGGTGAAATCGCTGATCACGCACATCATGGAAACCGGCAACCGTCACGACAAGTACGGCAAGCTGATCCCGCGCGACATCATCAACCTGTTCGTCGCAAAATACGCCGGACAGGAAGTGTTTCGCGCTGAATTCGGCACCGGCATTTCCGCCAATCCCTTCGTCGCCTTCCAGATGCGCGTGCCGGGACCGGGCACGTTCGAGTTTTCATGGACCGACGATCATGGCGTCACGACGGTGGCGACCGCGCCGCTAGCGCTCACATAAGCGAGGCGTTAAATCCTGCCCGATCTTGTCAGCAAAAGAACAATGCTCGCGCAAGAACCCGCGTAAACTCACAGAAGGACCTCGCATGCGCAGAGCCGTTCGCACGATTCTGATCGTTATAGTCGCCGGAGCGATCTTCTTCGGGCAGCACTGGTATTCATACGTGACGAACAAGACGACTCCCTACGACGAAAGCGGCATCGAGTTGAACAGCATGATGCCCGCGCCGATCCGAAAATGGGGCTGCGATAAGCTGCACGCGACGTTCGCCAACGCGCTGCCTCCGAAGGGATGCCAGGCAGAAGACGGCAGAAGCTGGATGTAGAAAGGAGCGCCGACGGCGACATCAGGCGGCGCGCGCGTCGTCTTTCAGCAGCTTATAATTGATGCTGTCCAGAAGCGCCTCGAAGCTCGCATCGATGATGTTCGTGGACACGCCGACCGTCGTCCAGCGCTCACCAGTTTCAGTGTCGTGGCTTTCGACGAGCACGCGCGTCACCGCATCCGTGCCGCCACTCTGCGTTTGCGTCAGGATGCGAACCTTGTAGTCGACGAGTTCGACGTGATCGATGTGCTTCTGGTAGCGGCCTAGATCGCTGCGCAACGCCTTGTCGAGGGCGTTGACCGGACCATTGCCCTCGCCGACGGAAACCAGCGGATCGCGTTCGCCCGCGATCGACACCGTGACGACCGCCTGAGCATGCGTGCCGCTGCCGTTCAGAGCCCGGTTGCGTTCGACGGTCACGCGGAATGAGTCGACGGAAAAGAACCGCGGCACGCTGGCCAGCGAACGCCGCGCCAGCAGTTCGAACGAAGCTTCCGCAGCCTCGTAGGAATAGCCCTGGTCCTCGCGCGCCTTGATCTCATCGAGCAGCGCCTGCACGCGCGCATCTTCCTTGTCGGACGGCAATCCAAAGCGCTCGAGCGCGGCCGTGAGCGACGACCGCCCGCCCTGCTTCGACACCAGGATGCGCCGTTCGTTGCCGACGCTTTCAGGCGGCACGTGCTCGTACGTTTCGGGCGCCTTGATCAACGCCGATGCATGAATTCCGGCCTTCGTCGCGAACGCGCTTTCGCCGACGTAAGGCGCATGCCGGTCCGGCGCCTCGTTCAGAACTTCATCGAGCACGCGGCTAGCGTGCGTCAGTGTCCGAAGCTTCTCGGGCGTGACGCTGGTCGCGAAGGCATCGGCGAACTCGCTCTTCAGCAGCAGCGTCGGAATGATCGAGGTCAGATTAGCGTTGCCGCAGCGCTCGCCGAGACCGTTGAGCGTTCCCTGGATCTGTCGGCATCCGGCGCGCACCGCCATCAGCGTGTTGGCGACGGCGTTCTCCGTATCGTTGTGCGTATGAATGCCGAGGTTCGCGCCCGGCACGTGCTTCGCGACGTCACTGACGATGCGCTCGATTTCGTGGGGCAGCGTTCCCCCATTCGTGTCGCAGAGAACGACCCAGCGCGCGCCCGCGTCAAAGGCGGTTCTCGCGACGGCAAGCGCGTACTCGCGGTTGCTTTTGTAGCCGTCGAAAAAATGCTCGCAGTCGATCATCGCCTCGCGCTGCGTCTCGACGACGGCGCGGACCGACTGCTTGACGGAGTCGAGATTTTCTTCCTTCGATATCCCGAGCGCAACGCGCACCTGATAGTCGGACGACTTCGCGACGAGACAGATGCTGTCGGCCGCCGATTGCAGGATCGCCTGCAATCCCGGATCGTTCGACACAGAACGACCGGCCCGCTTGGTCATTCCGAATGCCGTAAAGCGCGCCGATTTCAGGTCCGGCCGCGACGTAAAAAGCTCGGTATCGGTCGCGTTCGCGCCGGGGTAGCCGCCCTCGATGTAATCGACCCCGAGGTCATCGAGCACGCGCATCAAACGCCGCTTATCCTCGAGCGAAAAATCGACGCCCGTCGTCTGCGCACCGTCGCGCAGTGTCGTGTCGAAAAGATAGAGGCGCTCTTTGCTCATGACGGTTTGGCCGAAGTCTCTGCTTTCGCTTTCGCGTCTTTGAGCGGCTTTATCATGGTCGTGTTCGAAAGCCATTGATCATCGCGCGGCACCGAGTTGCGCTGCACCGCCGCATAGCCCCGGCCTTCGAAGAACGGCATCGCCGTATCGCTGGCGTCGACCGTTACGGCTTCGGCGCCGCGTGCTCCGGCGATCTTTTCGAGAGCATCTGCGATCGCACTTCCGACGCCTTCGCCCGCGAAGTCCGGATGCACATAAAGCATATCAATCGTTTTATTGTCCTTAAGGGACCCAAAGCCGAGGTACTCGCCTTCGACCTGAACGATGAGCGTCAGCGTCCCGCCGAGCCGCGCGCGGAACGCATCCGCATCCGCGGCACTCGCCGCCCACGCAAGGCGCTGGTCCTCGTCGTAGTCGTCGGCCGTCAACTCTTCGATGCTTTGGGCGAAGAGATCGCGCAAAGCCATCGTATCGGCGGGCAGGAACGGACGAAGCGGAAACTCATTGGACATAGAATAATCAATCGCGCAGGCGGCCGGACGCTCCGGCCTGGAACTTTCTCATTGATTGCGGCACCCGGCCTATCGCCATGAGGCTCGCGACGCAACCCCTCCGCAAGCTCAGGGAGACGCGCAAAATCGTCCGAAGGTGGCTGCCGCACGAGCGCTTAAAGCTTATGCGCCATGCGGGCGCGCTTCGTTTCCAGATAGCGCTTGTTGAACTTGTTCGGCTTGATGACCAGCGGCAGGCGCTCTGCAACGCGAATGCCGTGCGCTTTCAGCGCCTGTTCCTTCGCCGGATTGTTCGACAGCAGCTTGATCTCGGGCATTCCGAGATCCTGCAGCACCCGCGCCGCAAGGCTGTAATCGCGACTGTCGATCGGCGCTCCGACCTCGATGTTGGCCTCGACCGTATCGAGACCCTGATCCTGCAGGGCGTAGGCCTGGATCTTTTTGAACAGGCCGATACCGCGACCCTCGTGATACGGCGCGTACACGATGACGCCGAGCGGAACCTCGGTAATGGCTTTCAACGCGGCCTGGAGTTGCTGATAGCAGTCGCAACGGAGCGAATGGAAAATGTCGCCCGTCACGCAGCCGGAGTGAATGCGCACGACCGGGATCGCAGCCGAACCATTCGCAACGTCCGGATCGCGATGGACGAGAACGACCATCTGCTCCGCGTCCGTTTCGCCCTGATAGGCATGGGCCTCGAGCGTGATTTCGCGCCCTTGAAATTCGATCGGAAGGATAGTCTCCACCGACCAGTCTGCTGGCAGTTTTACGGACGTCAAGGCACCCGACTTCATCGTTAAATCGCTCCGGGGTTTCTCCCCGAGCATATGCTCCATTGCCCGAGGGAAAGCAAAGCCTGACCGCCGGGTCATCCCGTTTACCGGGAAACCACCGCTGCTGCCAGACATGGGTTGAAAAGCATAAATGGCGACGGCATCGAATGAAAGCATATCGTCAGGATGCCGCAGGCAAACCCGCAAAAATACGGGTCCAGGCTTAACTTCGCGCAAGCCGAGAGAGCTCGATCTTCGGACAGCGATCCATGACGACGGTGAAACCTGCCGCACGCGCTTCGGCGGCCGCCGCCTCGTTGATCACGCCGAGCTGCATCCAGATGACCGTCGCACCGAGCCTGTCCTTGACCGCGATCGCGTCCTGCACGACCTGCAGCACTTCGCTCGGCGCGCGGAAAATATCGATGACATCGACCGGCGGCGGAACGTCGGCGAGGCGCGCATAAACCTCTTGCCCGTGAATGGTCTTGCCTGCGACGCCGGGATTGACCGGCGCGACCGCGTATCCCTCACGAATAAGAAAACTCATCACGCCGTTGCTCGGACGCTCGGGGTTTGCGCTCGCGCCGACGACCGCAAATGTTTTCACGCGCGCAAGAATGGCGCGGATGTCGGCATCGCTCAGCCCGTCGATACTCATGCCGCGCGCTCGGGAAGCGTTGGACGACCATCCCCGTCGAGCGGCATGAAAGGGTTGTATGCCACCTCCCAGAGGTGACCATCGGGATCGGAGAAATATCCGGAGTACCCGCCCCAGAATACTTTCTGACCGGGCTTCAAGAGGTTCGCGCCCACTGCGACGGCCTCACGAAGCGTTCGATCGACGTCACCTTCCGAATTGACGTTGTGCGCTAATGCAAAGCCGGAAAATCCCGATCCATCCGCCGGAACCGAAGCATCTTCAGCAAGCGCGTCGCGGCCGAAGAGGGCGAGAACGATGCCGCCCGCATCAAAAAACGTCACGCTCGGCTGACTCGCCGACGAAGCCTTGAACCCCAGCGCCTCATAGAATTTGCGCGAGCGGCTGATATCTCGAACACCGAGGGTGATGAATGTGACCCGCGGTTCCAAGTCAGGCATCCTTCCAATCGGGCGCGCGCTTTTCGATGAAGGCGCAGATCCCTTCGGCGGCATCGAGCTTCATCATGTTCTCGACCATGACTTCGCTGGCAAAGGCGTAGGCATCGCCGAGCGGCATATCGGCTTGCCGATAGAAGGCCGCCTTACCGATTGCGACCGTCGCCTTCGATTTCGCAGCGATCGCACGCGCCATCCCGATGGCTTCCGAGCGCACGTCTCCGGCAGGCGTCACCCGGTTTACGAGGCCATAGCTCACCGCATCGGCAGCCGAGAGTGCTTCCCCGAGCAGCAGCATTTCCATTGCTCGTTTGCGCGGGACGTTACGCGAGAGCGCGACCATCGGCGTCGAACAGAAAAGACCGATGTTGACGCCCGGAGTCGCGAAATCGGCGGCTTCCGACGCGACGGCCAGATCGCACGTGGCAACCAATTGACACCCGGCGGCCGTGGCGCGGCCTTCGACAGCCGCGATGACCGGCTTCGGGCACGCGACGATCGCCAGCATCATGGCGGAGCACGCCTGCATCGTATCGCGGAAGAACGCCAGCCCGCCGTCCGCGTCGGAGCGATGCGCGGTCAGCTCTTTTAGATCGTGACCCGAGGAAAACACCTTGCCGTTGGCCGCCAGCACGATCGCGGCGATCTTCGGATCGTTGCCCAGGCGCTCGATCTCGCGATGGACGGCCGCGATCAGCTCGCGCGACAGCGCATTTCGCGCGTGCGGCCGGTTGAGTGTCAGAAGGGCGACGCCCGGTTCCGCCTCTTCGACGAGCAAAAGCGGGGCAGCATCAGGCACACTATCTTGCATAGCGGATTGTTATCGCCTGACGCCGCACCTCGCAAGCGCGACCGGAGCGCCGCTTACTGCAGCGCCTTCTCGATCTCGGCCTTGTGCGCCTTCACGATCTCGATGTTTTCCTTGTATTCGAGGTTCGGCGTCGTCCCGATGGCTTCCGTCAGCTCGTCCAGCAGCTGTTTTTTGTCGGCTTCGGGGATGCTCGAATCCTTCTGCACGTCGTCGCGCTCTTTCTTCAACGCTTCGACGGGATCGACGAAGTTGCCGGTCGCGGAATCGAGTCCGGCCATCACGATCGAGATGTTCGCCGCGACGTCGTCGAGCTCAGAAAAATTTCCAAATCCGTGCTTCTTCGCGATGCCTTCGAGTTCCGCCTGCAGCGCCGGATCGGGGGAATCCCCAGCGGCCTGGATCTTCGAGGCGATTGCGGCCAGATCCGTCTGCGCGGCGATGAAGCGCTTCACTTGGTCTTCCGTCAGCTTGATCTGCTTGACGTTGTCCTGGGGAGCGGCGTCCGCGTTCGGTGCGGCTCCATCCTGCGTTGCCGCGGCCGGCGGGGCCGGAGTTTCCTGCGCGGTGGCAACCGCGAGTCCAGCCCAGAGGCCGAACAGAACCACTCCAACACGACCCGTCATTTTGGCCATCGAGACCAGCATCGGCTTTCTCCGCTTTGAAACGCACCCCGACCAATTCCGGCGGGACCATGCAACCCCGACTAAGACAAGATTAAGAAAAGCGATAGGCCGCCCGATGAAATCGCCATAAGAAATTGTAATCCAAGCCAACCTACGGCACGTGACGGCCGGGTCGCGCCACGGCCCTCCCTGCTCCGTTATAAGTTCAGCAGCCAGGCCAGGCGCAACGCCTCAAAAAATTGAGGCGCGACGTGATGCGACGGAGCAAATGCCGCTCTGCTACGCGACAATCCGGGGATCGTCACCCGACCCCGGATACCCCCAGGGCAGCCAGCCGCAAAGCCGAGCCTTGGACCGACGATTTTCGCGACACGGCGATGCCTCGCACGCCGGCAAAGGAGACTGGGACGTGACCGTACCCTACGACGCAACCGCCACGGACGGGCAGACGATCCGGATCACCGCGACCTATACGTTTGAAGCCGCCCATTTCCTGCCCAAGGTCCACGACGGGCACAAATGCCGCCGCCTCCACGGCCATAACTATCGCGTCGATGTCTCCGTGACCGGGGGCCTGGACGAACGCGGCTTCGTCCTCGACTACGCCGAACTCGACGGCATCGTGCAGCCGATCATCGACGAACTCGACCATCGCTGCTTGAACGACATCCCCGGCCTCGAAAATCCGACGAGCGAAATCCTCGCACTCTGGCTCCGCAGCCGCATCGCCGCCAAAGCCGGCACCAAACCCATGATCCGTGTCTGGGAAACACCGAGATATCTGGTGGAAGTGTCCTAATCCAGAATACTCGCCACAATAACCGCCGTCGCCCGCCTATAAAATTCATTCGCGAAGAACAGCCGCACAAGTACAGGTGCTTTCATCCAGACGGATAATAGGATCCACCGTGAAAACGCTAATGCGCGTCTTTTGGCGGAGGTGGCCTACGTGTTTTTCCAGGAGTCAGGCGAATTCGAGCTACCTCGCTCGATTGCCGCTCTTGGACCTCATCGCACGTCGGACACTTGAACAACGCTCCTGGATCCAAGTCGATGATGGTTTGACGGATTTTTGCGTCGGCCCCCTTAGGAGCAACAGCAATCGCAAAGAACTCATCGCATTTATTGCAGTAAAATCCTAAATTCAGACGGTCCATTTTGCGCTTTTCTGCTGGATAAACACCAGCAGCGACCTTGATCGTAATGGTCATGCAAATCACCTCCATCCACGAGCACAAACCGTGAATCTTATCGTTATAAAAATCAACAAATTTGCGGTTTCTATCCCCAATCCAAGCGGTAACATAATACCACGATGTGGTGCTATATTACCGCAAGAGCTAATATTATGAAAACATTGATATTTTTAAAGCATTAGAAATTCAACTTGCCATCTCACACCGAATTCAGTATCAACCGCGCTTTCCGGATAGGCGAAGGCTGACGGCGCGCGCCGCTGTCTCCTGCCATTCATTCCGCCAAGGAGCCTGAAGTCCAATGTCTACCTATGTCGCCAAGCCGGCCACGGTGGAGAAAAAGTGGGTGCTGATCGACGCCGAAGGGCTTGTCGTCGGCCGCCTCGCCGCTCTCATCGCGACGCGCCTTAAAGGCAAGCACAAAGCGATCTACACCCCGCACGTCGATTGCGGCGACAACATCGTCGTCATCAATGCCGAGAAAGTCGTCTTCACCGGCGCCAAGCGCGAAGACAAAGTCTACTACAAGCACACCGGCTACCCGGGCGGGATCAAGGAGCGCACGCCGCGCCAGATCCTGGACAGCAAGCACCCCGAGCGCATCGTCGAGAAGGCCGTCGAACGCATGCTCGCGCGCGGCCCGCTGCATCGTCAGATCATGCGCAATCTGCGCGTCTACAAAGGCAGCGAGCATCCGCACACCGCGCAGAACCCTGAGAAGCTCGATGTTGCGAAACTCAACCGTAAGAATGTGAGGGTCTAAGACAATGACCACCGAAACCAAGACCCTCGCCGATCTCGCGGCCGTCAAGGGCGCAACGCCCGAGGCAGCGCCCGTCCGCACGCAGAAGCTCGATAAGCTTGGCCGCGCCTACGCGACCGGCAAGCGCAAGGACGCCGTCGCCCGCGTCTGGCTGAAGCCGGGCAAAGGCGTGATCACGGTCAACAAGAAAGACTTCAAAGCCTACTTCGCCCGCCCGGTGCTCCAGATGCTGCTGCAGCAGCCGCTGAACATCGCCAACCGTGCGACGCAGTATGACATTCGTATTTCGGTCGCAGGCGGCGGACTTTCGGGTCAGGCCGGCGCCGTCCGTCACGGCATCTCGAAGGCTCTGACGTATTACGAACCGGAACTGCGCGGCGTACTGAAGAAGCAGGGCTTCCTGACGCGCGACAGCCGCACCGTCGAGCGTAAGAAGTACGGCCGGGTCAAGGCCCGCAAGTCGTTCCAGTTCTCGAAGCGCTAAGCCTGGAACAATCGCCAGACACCGAACAGTCCGCCCCCTTCGGCGGACTGTTTTTGTTTGTGCTTGTGGCCGCGAAAGGGTTGTCGACGCGGGGGCGCGATGCCAAATACCGGCCTAGTCCTGCCCTACGGCCTTAGCGACACGCAGCCGGTTACTCGGAGAACAATATGGATTGGCTGCTGAACGGCCTTCACGAGCTGATATCTACGCTCGTCTTGGACATCGGCTATCTGCTGTCACCTGAGTGGTGGCGCACCCACAGCGTTCCGCTGTTCAACATCCTGATGATCGACCTGACGCTCGCGGGCGACAACGCCATCGTCGTCGGCATGGCTGCCGCCCGCGTCCAGCCATCGATGCGGGCCAAGGTCATCTTCTGGGGCATCGCCGGCGCCGTCGTCCTGCGGATCATCTTCTCGAGCATTGCCCAGCAGATGCTGCAGGTGATCGGCCTGACCTTAGCAGGCGGCATCTTGCTTCTGTTCGTTGCCTGGAAGATGTACAAACAGATCGTCGAGGCCGACGCGCACTCTATCGACGAAGTCGAGAAAAGCCTCGCTTCAAACGAATCTCATCCGAACGAAACGACGTTCTGGGCGGCGCTCTGGACGATTATCCTCGCTGATCTTTCGATGTCGCTCGATAACGTGCTTGCGGTCGCTGGCGCTGCGGGCGAATCCACACTCGTTCTCGTTATTGGCCTCGCGATTGCGATCCTCCTGATGGCCGTAGCGTCGACCTATATCGCCAAGCTTTTGGCGCGCTATCCCTGGATCGCCTGGTTCGGTCTGCTTATCATTCTCTACGTCGCGCTCGACATGATCTACCGCGACAGCCACCGCATCGTCTGCGCCCAGTATGGCGTCGGCTGCTCGGAAACGATATGGCAGGGCATCAAGCACAGGCTCGGATTTGGCGGTTGAGATGACGGCAAGTGTTGCTCAGAAAGCGAAGACTGCGACGGTCTTCATCGACGGCGAGGCTGGCACCACCGGCCTCGAAATCCGCGAGCGGCTTGCCGGCATCGACGCCATCACCGTTAAAAGCATCGATCCCGACAAGCGGAAGGACAAGGCGGCGCGCGCCGACATGATGCGCGGCGTCGACCTCGCCGTGCTGTGCCTGCCGGACGACGCTGCAAAAGAAGCCGTGGCGCTGGCCGACACGCTCGGCAAGGACGCGCCGAAAATCGTCGACGCCTCGACGGCGCATCGCGTAGCCCCGGGATGGGTGTATGGCTTCGCCGAGCTGTCGCCGGCACAGGCCGACGCCATTCGCCATGCAACGCGCGTCGCCAATCCCGGCTGCTACCCGACCGGCGCCATCGCCCTGCTGCGGCCGCTGGTCGATGCCGGGCTCATTCCCGCGGACTATCCGATCACGATCAACGCCGTCTCGGGATACTCGGGCGGCGGACGCAGCATGATCGAAGCTTACGAGGCCGGAAACGCGCCGTCGTTCGAGCTTTACGGTCTCGGTCTCGAGCACAAGCACGTGCCCGAATTGCAGAAATACACGGGTCTGACGCGCCGGCCGATTTTCGTTCCGAGCGTCGGCAACTATCACAAAGGCATGCTGGTTTCCGTGCCGCTCCACCTCGATACGCTGAGCGGAAATCCAAGCCTCGCGGATATCGAAGCGGTTCTGGCCGAGTATTATAAGTCGGCGGAGCTTGTGAGCGTCGTCACCGGATCCGCGGGCAAGATTGCGCGTCTTGAAACGGAAGCGCTGAACGACACGGACAAGCTGGAGCTCTTCGTTTTCGGAAAGCCGGAGTTGAAGCAGGCCGTGCTCGTCGCCCGCCTCGACAACCTCGGCAAAGGCGCCGCCGGCGCCGCCGTCCAGAACATCAAACTGATGCTCGGCCTCGCCTAACGGCGTCACACTTTCCCCTCCCCGCAAGGGCGAGGGGAACGTCCCTATTCCCTAACTACCGCCCGTCGGATTGCATGCAAATGCACGACCGCCAGCACGAATACGATCGCGCCGCCGAATTGGTGCACGACTCCGAGTTCGAGCGGCACATGCGCCAGAAGCGTCATGATTCCGAGCGCAACCTGCGCGAACACCGCCAGCACGAGCAGAACGGCGGTCGCCCGCGTGCGGCTGTCGACCGGCGACCGCATCACCAGCCAGAGTTCCGTCAGCACGATCAGCACGACGATGTACGCCATCATGCGGTGATTGAATTGCGACGCGGCATGACTTTCGAAAAACGTCAGATACGCAGGCGTCGTCCAATAGTCGCTCGGAAACCACTGACCGTTCATCGTCGGCCAGGTGTTGTAGATGAATCCGGCTTTGAGGCCCGCAACGAACGCTCCGAGCACGACCTGCAAAATCACCGCTGCAACGATAATCGCACCCATGCGCCGGATCAGCGGCGTGACGGAACCCGCCGCGCGCCGTGCCGCATCGGGCCATTCTTCAAGCGCCAGCCAAACCAGAAGCCCAAGAATAGCGAACGCCGTCGTGAGATGCAGCGCCAGCCGGTACTGGCTGACGTCGACGCGTTCGACGAGACCGGATTTCACCATGTACCAGCCGATGACGCCCTGCACGCCGCCAAGCGCCAGCACGCCGAGAAACTTCGCACCGCTCCCACGCTTCAGACGCCCGGTCAGCCAGAAGAAGATCAGCGGCACCGCGAAGGCGACGCCAATGATCCGTCCCAGAAAGCGATGGCTCCATTCCCACCAGTAGATCGACTGGAACTCGGCGAGCGACATGCCGTGGTTCATGATGTGGTATTGCGGGATCTGCTTGTATTTCTCGAAGGCCGCGAGCCAATCGGCGTGGCTCAACGGCGGAATGGCGCCGAGCAGCGGCTGCCATTCCGTGATCGAAAGGCCGCTCTCGGTCAGACGCGTCGCACCGCCGACCACGACCATCGCGATGACGAGCGCCGCGACGGCCCAGAGCCAGATCGCGACGGCGCGGTTCCCGTCAGAATGTCGAGCTGAGAGTGTGCTTTGCCGATCATCTGCGGCGCGGAGCAACGTCATTGCGGCAAATATCCCTAAACGAATGTCGCGGTCGTGTGTTACGCACTCCCCCGCCCGGAACAATGCGCCTTTGCGGCGCGGTTGCCAGCCGAAATCCGACCGTTTAACTGAGCCAGCATGACCCAGCGCCAGCGCAAACTTCTCGGCACGATCGCCCTAATTCTGCTGATCGCGGTTTATGCCGTGCTGGCTGTTGGCGTCGCCATTGTGCTCCAGGTACAGAATGCGAGCAAATTGGCGGAACTGATCTATTATGTGGTCGCCGGCCTGCTCTGGGTTCTGCCGGCCGGACTTCTCATCTCGTGGATGCAGAAGCCGGATAATTGACCCCGCGCGCAGGGTCGTTGCGGGCGCCGCCTTTCACCTGCCGCACCAGCGCTTTCACGCCGTCGCGGAGCGCAAACGGCAAGCCTGAAAGCAGCACCTTCACGTAACGCGCATCCTGATAATCGCCGTTGAGCGAGAGGCGTGGCAGCGCCGTCATCGCATCCGCATGCGCCGCTCGGATAAGTCCCTTCCGCGTCGTCACTGCGGTCTCGATGCCGAGATCGCGCGCAATCTCGAACTCGCGCTCCCCGGCGCTTCCCTCATCGCCGTAAGGGTAGCTGAAATGCCGGACGGGCTTGCCGAGCTCCTGCGCGACACGCGCGACGCTCTCGGCGATCTCCCGGCGCGCGTCCTCGGGACGGAGCTTGGCCAGCGCGAAATGATTGGTCGTATGCGCGGCGATCGTAACCAGAGGGTCTTGAGCGAGAGCGCGGATTTCGTCCCAGGTCATGATCAGATCGCGGCAGAGCGCGGACACTTCGAATCCGGCTTTGCTTGCCAGATCGCGCACCACGGCGCGCGCACGCTCTTCAGGAATTTTGCGCAGCCACCAATAGAGTTCGTGGAAGGCTCGGCCCTTTTCGGCATCCGTCGCAAGCGAATAGCTTCGCACGACACCGTCGCAATCGACGTCGACATGCGGGAGGCGCCGCAAGGCTTCCTCGAACGCCAGCCACCACAGCTCGCCATGCCCGTCGGCATAGGCCGTCGGCACATAGATCGTGAACGGCGCGTTGCGGCGCTTGAACACCGGATACGCGAAGTCGCGATTGTCCTTGTAGCCGTCGTCCAGCGTAAAGACCGCGAACGGCTTGCGTCGAGAATTCCCGCGATGCAAGCGGGCTTTGACATCATCGAGTGCGATGATCTCGAACCCGCTGTCGCGCACCTGACGAATGACACCATCGAGAAATTCCGGCGTCACCTTGAGGATGCCGTTCGGATCGAACCCGCGCCGCGCGCCGGGCATCACCTGATGCAGCATGAAGATCACGCCATCGCCGCGCGTGAGCGGTGCCGCGAGCCGATCGGCGCCGCTATAATGGAGCGCCGACAGCGCCGCTTGCAAAGCCTTGGTCGTACGCCTGGACATCAAACAGACCTTGGTGTTGACAACGCTGGATCAGTTCGGATGCGGAGCTTCCGCGGTCCGCCCGGCCGTCGCGCGCGCGATACGCTGTTGCACCGGCGAAGAAGCCGCGACACGGCGCTCGAAACGAACGATATCTATATCGGCGACTTCGAACCCGAGGAACGTGTCGGCAGGGTCCTGAACCGCGGACGCCTGCGCACGCGGCTCGCTCACGACGATGCCGGTATCGAAACGGCCTTCGATCGTTTCGAAAAGCTCGCGCGCCGCATCGTGGCGTCCCGTAACGACGATGAAGTCGTACGCCTCGTCGAGCGCATCGAGCACCAGGTTGAGGTGATCGGGATCGACGGGGGCAGCCGGATGCTCGAGAGCAGTGCCGCTGGCGATCGCGTGCGCATCGGAACCCGGCAGACGCTGGATGATCTCGCCGAAGTTCGTTTCGCCCCGCAGCAGATCGTTGATGCCCGCGCCGGGATTGAGGCCGATGGACGATGCCAGATCCTGGCCGTCCGGATTCCAATCGACGAGAATGACCTGCTCGCCACTCTGCGCCAACGCCTTCACGAGCCCGAGCGCTTCCTTCGACGCGTCGATGTTTTCGTTCTCGCCGGTCAGGATCGTGCGATGCCCGCCGCTCTGCGGCCGCTTCTGCATCAGGCGCAACACCAGCGCTCCGATATCAGACGCGCTCGTCGCGATAACTGGCGCTTGCCGTTGCGGCTCATGCGAGGGCGGTGGAGGCGGCGGCGCATACTGCGGCGCGCTGATCTCATCATCGTCCATCTCACGCAGCAGCGGTTCGCGATAAGGCGGGAAATCCGGCTCCCGCTGCAGGCTGAGAGGCTTCGTCCGCCCGCGGGAAAGCGCCGCCTGCGAACCGCTACGCGCACCTTGGAACAGAGCCTTCGTTACGACCCACGCCGTGCCAAGCATCAAGGATGCAAGCGCTATGAGCGCCGACAGCGCACCCTTGCGCGGGAACACTGGAACGCTTTCCGGCTGCGCGTTGGAGATGATCTGCGCCGCGACTGGCTGCGCACGCGTATCCAGTTTCTTGCGGTTCGATTCAAGCTGCGCCTGAATGTTGTCGAGTTCCGTCCGCTTGGCCTTGGCCGTCGCTTCGAGCTGCCGCAGCTGCGCCTCTTCCGGGGCGTTGGTCACGACCCGAGCTTTGATATCGGCGAGGCTCTGCGCGATGCTGTCCTCGCGCCCCTTCGCCACCGCCGCTTCCTTTTCGAGACTATCGACGATCTTGGCGATTTCCTTGCCGATCTGAACTTTGAGCCCGGCGAGATCGGCGTTGAGCTGGCGCATGCGCGGGTGGCCCGGCAGCAAGGTCGCGGAAAGCTCCGAAATCTGCCGCTCGATGCGCACACGCTGCTGCACGAGATTCTGAATGAGCGGCGACTTCTGCACGTCCGCCAGTTGATCGGCCGATCCGAGCGCGATCATCTCGCGCGCCGATTTTGCCCGAACATCCGCTTCGCCGCGCGCCGCTTTGGCTTTCGTCAGCTCGGCCGTCAGCTCGGACATCTGCTGTTCGTTGAGGCCAGTATTCTGCGCGCCGCCACGGAACCCGTCGATCTTGCCGCGATAGCGATCGACGGCCGTTTCAGCGTCCGCGACTTCCGTCGTCAACTTCTGCACCTTGCCTTGCAGCACGGACTGGAGATCGTCGACCTCCGTGACGCCGTGCGCGGCGAGCGACGTGCGATAGTTTTCGGCAAGAGCGTTGGCGATTTTCGCCGCCAGTTCCGGATCATTCGACGTCACGCGCACGCCGATAAAGCGGCTTTCCTTGGCAGAGTAGACTTCGAGCCGCGCGCGCAGCGCATCGAGCACCCGGTCGCGCGTCGTCTCGCCCTTGCGCGGACCGCCGAGACCCACCGCCCGCATCATCGCATCGAGCATGTCGACCGGGCCCAGCGCATTGTTGAACTCGGGACGATCTTCTAGCTTCAGATCCTTCGCAATCTTCTCGAGCAATTCCTGCGACTGCATCGCGCGGACATGCGTGTTGATCGCTTCCTTGTCCATGCGCGTCGTGATGAGGTCCGGGCCACCGGACGCGTTGCGGTCGGAGAACGTGCCGTCGGCACCCTTCGCGATAATCGCCAGTTCCGCTTCGCTCTGATACCGCGGCGCGATCAGCGACAGCACGCCATACGTCAGGCCGCCGAACATCAAGGCCAACGGGATGAGCCACCGCAGGCTTCGTTTGAAGGCGCCAAACACCGACCCGAGGTCGATGTCGTCCGGCGAGGCGTGCACGCGTGACTGCATCACTTTGCTCAAATCAAAGGGTTTCCAACGGTAAAGTAATCCCCCGGCGCGGTTAGCATCTCCTTAAGCGGATCAAAAAAAGACGTGCCGTTAGGCTTTTTTAACTGCCGCGCACATAACCTCCGGGCGTCAATTCGCATGCGGGAATTCGCGCCAATGTCGCTTCGCCACCTTTTGTTCGCTGCGGCGGCTATGTCGCTGATGCTTGGCGGCTGCGCTTCCGGCTTCGGTCCTATGATCCAAGCCGAGATCGATGGCCCCGCTGTCGACGGCTACCCCGTGCCCGTGACCACCGCATCGGCGAGCCCCCGCGACTGGGGCCCGGCCATCGTCATTCCCGCAGTGATGTCGGAAGCCGTCGCCGGGCAAGACAGCCCATACCGGCTCGATTCCGGCGACCGCATTCGCGTCTTCGTCTATGGCCAGCCGAGCCTCTCACGCCTTTATATCGTCGATCCCGACGGCAAAATTTCAGTGCCCCTGATCGGCACGATCTCGGCGCGCGGCAAAACGACGACACAGCTGCAAGGCATCATCCGTTCTCGCCTCGGCTCCGAATACGTGAAGGACCCGCAGGTCTCGGTCGACATCCAGCAGAACCGGCCCTTCTTCATCTTCGGCGAAGTCCGCAACGCCGGCCAATATCCCTACGTCTCGGGCATGACGGTCGAAACCGCCGTCGCGATTGGCGGCGGCTACACCGAACGGGCCAGCGACCGCAGCTTCCGCATCACGCGCAAGATCGACGGCCTCGTTCAGGAAATCGAAGCCCCCGGCATCGCGCCGATCCGGCCCGGCGACACCGTTTACGTGTTTGAGAGATATTTCTGAGAAGCATCGGACCTTTCCTCGGCCCACCCGGCCGGCAAATCCGACAGGTCCGGAATGCGTATCCTCCACTGTCTTCGCGCTCCCGTCGGCGGGCTGTTCCGCCACGTCCTCGATCTGGCTGAAGAGCAGTCCAAACGCGGACACGACGTCGGCATTCTCGCCGACAGCAACGCCGAAGACAGGCTGACATCGTCGAAGTTCGCGGCCATTGAGCCAAAACTGACACTCGGCATCGCGCGCATTCCGATGCGTCGCCAGCCAGGTCTCGGCGATCTTGCCGCCGTGCGAGACGTTCGCCGCCACGCTGCGAAACTCGATCTCGATGTGTTGCATGGCCACGGCGCCAAGGGCGGCGCCTACGCACGGTTGGCCGCCGTTTCGATCCGCGGCCGATCCATAAAGACGTTCTATACGCCGCATGGCGGCAGCTTGAATTTGAAGGCCGGACCGGAGCAGCGCGTCTTGATGCTGGTCGAGCGTGGACTCGAGAAAGTCACGACGGGACTGATCTTCGAGAGCGCCTACGCCGCACGAACCTATCGCGCCCGCATCAGCGCGGACGGCGCACCACAACGCATCATCCCGAACGGGCTTCAGCCATCTGATTTCGTGGCGGCAACGCCCGCCAGCAACGCAACCGACATCCTGTTCGTCGGCGAATTACGCGATCTCAAAGGCGTGGACGTTCTGCTCGAAGCCCTCGCGGAATTGGACGAGCGCGGCATCACCGCAACGATCGTCGGCTCGGGTCCCGATGAAGCGAAATTCCGAACCCTGACTTCATCGCTCGGGCTTGACGGCCGCGTCCGTTTTACGGGGGCCTTGCCAATTCGGGACGCTTTCGCGCTCGGCCGCATCATGGTTGTTCCATCGCGAGCCGAGAGCTTCCCTTATGTCGTGCTGGAGGCTGCCGCCGCCGAACTGCCGCTGATCGCAACCAACGTCGGCGGCATTCCGGAGATCGTCGCCGGAACCGATACGGGCCTGATCGCGCCTGGCAATGTCCAGGAATTGGCGCAGGCTCTGACCGCAGCCCTCGATGCACCGGACGTCGCAAAAGCCCGCGCCGCGAGGCTTAAAAGCGCCGTTGCGCAGAAATTCACGGTCGCGGCTATGACCGACGCCGTTCTGGATTTCTACGCCGCGCCGTCTCCGAAGGCCGCGCCCGCCGCCTACTCGGTTCCCGCCCTCCACGACCGACGCGGTTAACGCCGCTTAACCCGCGTGGCATGAAGCCTGCTTGCACTGCGATCACGTTATCCAAACGGGACGCGCAGCAGCCATGCCATTGACCCTCCAGTTGAAGAATTCGCCGGCCGATCAGATTGATGACTCCGGAGTCGTCACACGCCCGCTGGCGTTCATGCGCGGCAAGCTGGCCGACAGGGCTGACCATGCACGCACGCTCTCGCCGGTCCTGGTCAGCGGCAGCATTCGCTGCGCCGAACTTCTGATGTCGACCATCCTTGGGCTCGCGATCGCACATCTCTACGTGAAAGAGACGACCGTCGTCGGCGACCCGGCCTACCTCTTCGCGACGACACTTGTTGGTACCGCAACGATCCTCGTGTTCGGCCTGCTCGATCTCTACAGCCTTCGCGCGCTTTCGGCGTCGATCAAATCTCTGCCCGCCGCGATGCTCGGCTGGACGACCGCATTCGCGACCTTGATCGCCGCGATCTTCTTCTTGAAGATCGGCGAGGAAATTTCTCGCGTCTGGCTCGCCGTCTGGTTCGTCGCAGGCGCCGCTGCCATCATGATCGGCCGCATCGTCGCGGGATCGTACGTCCGCAATGCCGCGAACTCGGGCCGCCTCTATCAGCGCGTTGCGATTTACGGCGCAGGCCCCCTCACCGAAAATTTCATCCAGGACCTCGAAGCCGACAGTCATTCGATCGTCCGCATCGCCGGTATCTACGATGACCGCAAAGATGCCCGCGCTCCGCATCAGATCGCAGGCTACCCGCGCGTCGGCGGGCTGAACGACCTCATCACCATGAGCCGCACCAAGCAGCTCGACCTCGTCGTCGTGTCGTTGCCGCTCGCTGCCGAAGACCGCCTCTCGAGCGTCGCCGGCCGCCTCTCGGTTCTTCCCGCCGACGTGAAGATGCCGGCGCGCGCCACCGACCTGCGCTTCTCGCCACGGACGTACTCGCACGTAGGATCCGTTGCCATGATCGATCTCTTCGACAAGCCCATCGCTGATTGGGACTACGTCTCGAAATGGCTGTTCGACAAAGTCATCGGCACACTCGCGCTGATCGCGCTCGCGCCGCTGATGCTGCTCGTCGCGCTGGCCGTGAAACTCGACAGCCGCGGCCCCGTCTTCTTCCGCCAGAAGCGCTATGGCTTCAACAACGAGCTGATCGAGGTCTACAAGTTCCGCTCGATGTACGTCGATGCCTGCGATGCCACGGCGTCCAAGCTCGTGACGAAGAACGATCCGCGCGTCACCCGCGTCGGCGCCTTCCTGCGCAAGTCGAGCCTCGATGAGCTGCCGCAGCTGATCAACGTCGTCAAAGGCAACCTGTCTCTCGTCGGTCCGCGCCCGCATGCACTCCAGGCGAAGGCCGCCGGCCATCTCTATGACGAAGTGGTCGATGGATATTTCGCGCGCCACAAGGTGAAGCCCGGCATCACCGGTTGGGCGCAGATCAACGGCTGGCGCGGCGAAACCGACACCGAAGAGCAGATCACGAAGCGTATCGAGCACGATCTCTACTACATCGAGAACTGGAGCGTGTTTCTCGATCTCTACATTCTGCTGAAAACGCCGTTCGCGTTGCTCAATACGGACCGCGCGTACTGAGATTCTGCGCTCACGTTCATCGCTCCCGACGAAATGGAATTGCCGTTCAGATGTCCACGATGACCGCCTCGGCTCCGGCCTTCGAATTTTCCGATCTGCGAGGCGGTCATCGCAAAAGCGCCGCGCATCGGATCGCTCTGGCCCTCGTCTGGCTGACGATCGTCGCAAGCTCGATTGTGTTCACCGAGCCCGCGCCGGTCGACGCGCTGACGATAGGCTTGATGCTCCTGCTTCCGGTCGTTGGCCTGGTCGACGCGCGGCCGATGCTTTGGGCAGGCTTCGCCGTGCTCCTCGCGATCACGGCGAGCGGCGAGATCAGCGCGGCGATGGCGCGCGACACCGGCATCGCCGTGTCGCACATGACGGTTTCGCTCTACCTCGTCGCGGCTTGCTTCCTGTTCGCGGCGTTCATCGCAAAAGAGCCCGAGAAGCATACGCGCCTCATCCTCAACGCCTATGTTCTGACCGGCATTATCGCGGCACTGTGCGGCGTCGCGGGCTATCTCAATCTTTTCCCGGGCGCGTTCGATCTGTTCACGCGCTACGGCCGCGCGTCAGGCCCGTTCAAGGACCCGAACGTGTTCGGACCTTTCCTCGTCGCGCCTCTCTTGATGTGCTTGCACCTCTGGCTCAACGCGCCGTTGCGGCGTGGCGTACTGCCGTTGCTCGCCGCCGGTCTGCTCGCCGTCGGTATCCTGTTCAGCTTCTCGCGAGGTGCCTGGGCGGCCGCTGCGATCGGACTTGCGATCTACGGCTACGTTTACATGATTACCGCGCATAGCAACCGCGAGCGCGTGAAGCTCGCGGCGCTCGTGCTGGTCGGCATCGCGGCTTTGGGAATGATCTTGATCGCCGCGCTGCAGTCGGACGCCATCTCCGATCTTCTCGAACAGCGCGCAGCACTGACGCAATCTTACGATGTCGGTCCCGACGGGCGCTTCGGCGGACAAGCGAAGGCCATCGGCCTGATCCTCGATAATCCGCTCGGCATCGGCTCGGCGAATTTCACGCGCTTCTATCACCACGAGGAAGTGCACAACGTCTACCTCAGCATGTTCCTGAATTCCGGCTGGATCGGCGGACTTCTCTATTTGATCGCGTGCGCGGGAACACTGATCGTCGGAATGCGCCACGCCTTCAAGACGTCGGCGACGTCGCCGCTGTTTCTCGTCGCGTTCGCGGCACTTGCCGGAAACATCTGCGAAGGCGTGCTGATCGACAGCGATCACTGGCGGCATTTCTATCTGCTGCTGGCATTGGTCTGGGGCATGATCGCCGCCGCTCCGCGCACCACACGTCCTGCACGCCGCCTCAAGCAACGCCGTCCGCTTCTGCTGCAAAAGCTGCTGCTCATTCCGCAATCGCGCCGTCAGCCTCGCATCATCAGGACGACGGAAAGCACGGCTCCGGTTCGCCGGGATAGAAAATTGGCGGGAAAAATTCCCGGATGGCGCCGCGGGCGCGGTCGGATTATTGCACCAGCATAAGCGCCGATCCGGCGACGCTTCGAAGCCTCCTGAACGCGCGTCTGGCCTCGCCGGACGCGTGTGCATGTCCATATCGGACATAGTTCTCTGCCTTTCGCCAGCACGCCCGGTCACAAACCTTGACGCAATGAAACCGCTGCTCCAAGAAGTTACATTGTTACACTACCTGGCGGAGCATTGAACGATGCCTTTGAGACGCCGCCTCCTCGTTCTCGTCGCACTCGTCTTGGGGGCTTGCCTTCTCGTCGGCGGCGCGCTGACGTACTGGGCCGGACTGCGCAAAATTGAACTCGAAATGTCGTCGGCCATCGCCGTCGGCAGCAGCGCTGTCATGGACGCTCTCAGCACGATCCAAGAGAGCAGCGATCCGGAGGCGCAACTCACCCGCATCGTCCGCGCGTTCGATGGGGACCGCCATCTCGTCGCTCGCCTCGTCGGTCCCAACGGCGCGCTGAAGTCGGCGTCGCGCCTCAAGGCTCCCGTGGACCCGCCTCCCGCCTGGCTCTACGAGCTGCTCGAAGGCAAAATACACACGCAAACCTTCACGCTTCCAGACACGCTCAAAAATCTCGGAAGCATCACGCTCGAAGCCGATCCGCACAACGAGGTCGGCGAAGTGTGGGAAGACCTGCAGCTGAAGTTTATCATCATCTCCGGCTTCTGCGGCCTGGTGCTGGCTTTGATTTATGCGAGCCTCGGGCGCGCACTCAAGCCGCTCGACGATCTGTCCGCCGCACTGAAGCGTGTGGGAGAAGGCGATTATTCCGCACACGTTGCCGAACAAGGACCGGAAGATCTCAATCTGATCTATCGGGCCTTCAATCGCATGGCCGATCAGCTGCGCACGGCCGAAGAACAGAACCAGCGCCTCAACGAACAGCTGTCGACCGTGCAGGAAGAAGAGCGCTCCGAAATCGCGCGCGACCTGCACGATGAAATCGGACCGTTTCTCTTCGCGGTTGACGTCGACGCGCAGTCCATTCCGCTGATGCTCGCCCGCAATGCCACCGATGACGTGAACAGCCGGGCAGGCGCAATCCGACAATCGGTCCAGCATATGCAGGTGCACCTGCGCGGCATCCTCAGCCGTCTGCGCCCCGCGATGCTGATCGACCAGGGCTTGACCCACGCCATCGAGCATCTCGTGGCGTTCTGGCGAACGCGCCGGCCCGCGATCGTTTTTGAGACCGACATCGAGGACGCGCGCTTTCCCGCGCACATCGAAGAAGCGGCGTTTCGAATTATGCAGGAAGGCACGAGCAACGCCATTCGGCACGGCAAACCGTCGAAAATCGGCCTTAGCGCGAACCGCACTCCCGAAGCAGCGCTACGGATTGTCGTCTCAGACGACGGCGCGGGCATCGCCGCCAGCACCAAGCGCGGCTTCGGTCTCGTTGGCATGCGAGAACGCGTTGCGGCGCTCGATGGCACATTGGAAATCACAACCTCAAAGGAGGAAAAGGGCGTCATGCTGATCGCCAGAATCCCGCTCCCCGCGGAACGCCGCGCAAAAACAAGCGACAACAAACAAGCCACGAGTGCAGCATGAAAATCCTTATCGTCGACGATCATGGCGTTGTGCGCGAAGGCCTGAAGCGGCTGTTCGTTGCGCACTTCGATGCGCAGGTTCTCGAAGCCGCCGAAATCGAGGAAGGCCTCGCCATCTATGCGCGCGAGCGGCCTGATATCGTAGTGCTCGACCTCAACCTCGAAGGTGCGGGTGGATTGGAATTACTTCGGCGCGTTCAATCGATCGACAGCGGCGCACGCGTCGTCGTCTTCAGCATGCATCATGAGCCGATTTATGCCGTCCGCGCATTGCGGGGCGGCGCGAGGGGGTACGTCAGCAAAAGCGCTCCCGTCGAGGAACTCATTGCTGCAATCAAAAAGGTGCGCGGCGGCGAACAGTACATCGATCGAGACCTCGCCTCGCGCATCGCCGTCAGCCAGATTTCGACCGACGACCCGCTGCAATCCCTATCGATCCGCGAAGTCGAAATTCTGCGCATGCTCGGCCAGGGCAAGAGCATGACGGCCATCTCGGAAAGCCTCGGTATCGCCTATAAGACCGTCGCCAACATCTGCACACAGATGAAGGTGAAGCTCGGCGTCGACCGCACCGCCGACCTCATCCGCCTCGCGATCGAGACGCTGAAAACTTGACATAAAAAAACCGGCGCCGGCTTCCCTCTTCGGAACTCAGAAGGGAGCCGGACGCCGGAATGCACTGCGATTCAGTTCGTTACTTCGCGCCGGCCGTTGCTTTGATATTGTCGAGGCCTGCCGTGAAAATACCCTCGATGATGTCGTGCGCTTCTTTGTTCGTCTTGCCGTCGGCGTCGAATGTCGCCGACCACGCGAAGTTGATCTCGTCTTCGTCGTCATCGTCCGGCGTCAGCGCAAACTGTGCCTGATAATTCTTGACCGGCAACGGGCTTTCCAGAATCTCGTAGCGATAGAAGTTCGGCTTTTCGTCGAGAAGCTTCTCTTTGATCTTGCCGCCGTCCTTCAGCGTCAGAACGCGGATCTTCGCATCGCCTTCGGTGCTTTCCTCGCAATTGGCGACGGCTGGATGCCAGTCCTTCAGGGCGCACCAACCGCCGAACTTTGTCCAAAGCCGCGTCCGCTCTTCGTCCATCTTCTTCGCATCGACTTTGAGTTCGAGCTTCTTGCCGACCGCGATGCTTGCCGCGTTCGCAGCCGAGCCCGCGAACACACCCGCAAGCGCCACCACGCCCGCCACCGCGATCCCTTGGAAAAACTTCATTGGTCCACTCCCATTTTTCTATCCGGACGCTCTTACGGGAAAAGCGCCGGGCCGCAGCTTCACAAGCGCGTTACTCCGTGACAAGAAAAACTTGCAAACTGCGTTGCCTACACTGCGATTTCGGGGGGCGGATTCCGCCTGAAACGTAAATGACTTCGAATTGCGACCGATATCGCTCTCCACGCGTTGGAGTGGCATGGCTCACTCAATCACCAGCAAACATCGGCACGGAAGTTTTCCCGCTTTCGATTTGGAAGGCCGTGAAGCCCCGGAAACACTCGCCGATCTGAATAGAATGATCTCGGCCGCCAAGCCGTTTGTTCACGGCGGCATCAAAGCTGTCCTAGGTGAAGGGCCGATTGGTGCCCCCCTCGCTCTGGTGGGCGAACAGCCCGGCGACCAGGAAGACTTGCAGGGCCATCCGTTCGTGGGACCTGCGGGCCGGCTGCTGGATAAGGCTTTGAACGCCGCCGGGATCGAGCGGAGCGAAACCTATGTCACCAACGCGGTCAAACATTTCAAGTACGAGCAGCGTGGCAAGCGGCGGCTGCATCAGAAGCCGACGGTGGGCGAGGTCAAACACTATCGCTGGTGGCTGATGAAAGAACTCGAATTCGTCCACCCACATCTCGTCGTCGCGCTTGGCGCGACGGCTGCAATGGCGCTCGCCGGCGCACCGGTCACGATCGGCCGAGCACGCGGACCGGCACAATTCGGTGAGTTCCGTGGCTACATCACCGTCCACCCTTCTTCGCTTCTCCGCCAGGCCGACGACCAATCGCGCGAGATTGCCTACGCGGCCTTCGTGCGCGACCTGCGCAACGCCTCCGAGTTGGCCGCTCCATAGTGGCAAGGCTAAGCGGAGCGGCCCCGATCTCTGAGAAACCGGGGCGCTCCTTCTTCCACCACAGCGTTGGGGGCAGTCGCACTGAGGGGGGGAGTGCGAGCTGTGGTCGAAGCGATACTGAGGAGAAGCAAGAGGGTTTCAATCGCAGGTCAAAAAAGACGGCAGGAAGCAACTGCCTAAAATCCCGAAGGAACTCACCGCTGTTTTATTGGTTCAATTGTGGAGGACGATTGCCGCGAGATTGGAGCCACAATGAAACGCCGTGCATTACATATTGTTTCCGGATGCTGTTTTGGTATCGGACTGTCGGCGTCGGCTTATGCCGCCGACGTCAGCGTCGATATCAACAAGATCACTCCCGACGGCGTCGGCGGCAAGATCGGTACGGTTGTGATCTCCGAGAAGTCCGGCGGCGGACTTCAATTCAAGGTCGATCTGACAGGCGTCACGCCGGGCGAGCACGGCTTCCATGTGCACGCCACCGGCGATTGCGCGGCCCAGACCAAGGACGGAAAGCTGCAGGCAGGCCTCGCGGCGGGTCCACACTATGATCCGACATCTTCGAAGAGCCACAAGGGCCCGACCGGTCAGGGACACAAGGGCGATTTGCCGTTCCTCACCGCGACAGACAAGGGCGTCAACGTCGTCGTCTCGGCTCCACATCTGACGCTCGCAGACGTAAGCGGGCGCGCACTTATGGTCCACGAAGGCGGCGACAATTACACCGATCATCCTGAGAACGGCGGCGGCAAAGGGCGCATTGCCTGCGGCGTCGTTCCAAAGAGCTAAGCATATGCGCAATCCAATCCACTTTGTATTGACTGCCACGCTCGCGGGTGCCGCAATGCTCACGACGGCGTCGTTGAGTTCGGCGCAGACGTCGCCGCCGAACGCACCGGACGCGCACAGCCCCGCGCCTGAGCAAAAACCACCAGTTAAAACCGATGAGCCGCTGAGCGAGAAGCTGAATAAAAACGATGGCGTGCTGGTGCCGCCCAGCGGCGTCGATCCCAAGATCCACAAGGATCCGCCTCCTGGAACCGGTGACCGCATGCCCGTGATCGTCCCACCCGGAGAACCCGGCGGCGACCAGCAAATCCAACCCAAGTAAGGTTCGGGCGATCGCGCGGACTTACTTCGCGCGCGGCGTAATGGTGGACGTTTCAATCATCACGGGCGATCGCGAGCCGTGGTCGTCCGCCATCTCGACGCTCTTTGGAGCTGCGTCGCGAACGCGCTGCAGAAAACTGTCGAGGCTCGGCCCCCAGATGTCCCAGCCCTGCCGATCGTCGGCAATGGAATGGCCGTCGTTGCCGTAAGGTTGCAGAATGTGCTCTTCGACGCTGCCGCCAGCGCTGCTCCACGTCTGCGCGAGATCTTCTGCGAACTTGGGACCAAAGTAGCTGTCGTTCTTCGCATAGAACCAGATTGTCGGCTCTTGCGCATGCGTTGCATACATGCGCGCCGCCGAGAGCAAAGCGTCCCTGCCGCAGATTGCGTTCAGCTCTCCATACGCGTGACCACCGCGGCCTCCAGCGAAATTCACGATGGCTTGGACTTGCGGCAGATTGCGCGCCGAAAGCGCCAGCGACGCCCATCCTCCGGTCGAGACACCGACGACGATCGCGCCATCGTGCGCAACGAACGGCTGCTCAGTCATGAACTTCACCGCCGCTTGGATGTCATCCGCCGCGACATTGCCAGATGCGTAGTGATCGGGATGCGCGCAGTTGCCGATCGCCTCCGCCAACGGACCGCCCGTCGCGCCGTGACCGCGCCGTTGCGGCAGCACCACCACGTAACCGCGATCCACGAACCAGCGTGAGAGATAATAGTAAACCGGCATCGACACCGAGAGCCGCGTCGCTTCATCCGTACCGTGATTGATCACAACCAGCGGCCGCTGCTTGTCTTCGCCGGACGGATCGCTCGCCGGACGAAACACCGTCGCGCGCATCGGAAAATTCGCATCGCCACTCGGCAAAACCCAAAGCTGCTCGCGCATGCGCGCGCCCTCGGGACCGAACGCGCCGAACATCGGCTCAGACGCAACCGCAGCCGTTGGCGCGAATGCCAACGCAAGCAGACCGACCCACAGCAACGCCAAACCTGTCGCCAGGCCCGGAGCATTCCCCCGCGCACAATTCATTCTGTCAGTGTTCCCCGTGTCCGCGCTTTGCGCAGCGCGCATTGGAACTTGTAGGCACACCGTCGTCAAGCAGCAATTCCGAGCGCGGTTTTGCCAGCGTCTTCAGACGTTTTTACAAGGCTTGGTGCCGAGTTATCGCACCTGCAGACACGAAGTTGCCCGATTTTGCGTCGTCGCCAGCACACAACAGGACGTGCAGACCTTTGCATCCCTCGATGTTCACGGATGCTGCGCTCGAACTGATCGCGCCGGCATTCGCGAAACGCGCTCAGAGCTTTCCCGCTGAACATGCGGAACGAACTGGTGTTCGCGAAGTTAGCTTTGTCAGGTCGGCAAAGGGTTTTCCATCTATGAAAATTGCACAAATCGGGCCGCTGATCGAAAGCGTTCCACCTCGATTTTACGGCGGCACCGAGCGTATTGTGTCTTACCTGACAGAGGAGCTCGTCGCGCAAGGCCATGACGTGACCCTTTTCGCCAGCGGCGATTCCATCACTTCGGCAAACCTTATTCCGTGTTGCGAGAAGGCGCTCCGCCTCAATCCAGCTGTGCGCGACCCGATCCCATATTACATGATCATGCTGGACCGCGTGCGCCGCATGGCCTCCTCTTTTGACGTGCTGCATTTCCACATCGACCAGTTTCATTGTCCGCTCTTCCGCGGCATCGCCCGCTCGACTGTGACGACGCTGCACGGACGCCAGGATTTGCCCGACCTGCAGCAACTCTATCGCGCTTTCCCCGATATGGGCTTGGTTTCGATTTCGGATTCACAGCGCGAGCCGATCCCGTTCGCGAACTTTCTTGGCACCGTCTATCATGGCTTGCCGGAAAATTTGCATCGGCCGACGTTCTCGCCACGCGGCGGATATCTGGCCTTTCTCGGACGCATCTCTCCCGAAAAACGCCTCGACCGCGCTATCGAGATTGCGCGCGCAGTCGGATTTCCGCTGAAGATCGCAGCAAAAGTCGACGCCGCCGATATCGATTACTTCGAGGCGAAGATCAAACCTCTCCTCAACGGCAACGGCGTCGAATTCATCGGCGAGATTGCGGATGCCGAGAAATCCGAGTTCCTTGGCGAAGCGTCAGCTCTTCTGTTTCCCATCAATTGGCCGGAGCCGTTCGGACTTGTGATGATCGAGGCGATGGCGTGTGGGACGCCCGTGCTCGCATTTAGGCACGGCGCAGCGCCGGAAGTCATCGACGACGGCGTTACCGGTTTTGTCGTCGATGATATCGAAAGCGCAATCGCGACGATCCCGCGCCTGCTGAGCCTCGATCGCCGGCGCATCCGTGAAGCCTTTGAAAACCGCTTCACCGTCGAACGCATGGCCATAAACTACGGAGCGCTCTATGCTCGCGCCTATACGTCTCACGGACACATTCCAAAGGTGCATTCCGAAGAGATGGTCGCATCTGCAATGGGCAATGCCGTAAACTAACGCAACGCGCTATCGAGAATGGGAAATCAGGGCGGGGCAACGGGTGGCCGCCCGCAGGGGAGGACTGCAATGGGATCCGCGCACAGTCGTGAGGCGGACGCACACAAGCACGAGGATCACGAGCCCGAAGAAGAAGATTTCCTCATCTCGTCTTCGAACGGGTCCGGTCGCGCGCACGAGATTCTGAAACACGACGATGCATTCGCCGTCATCGACACGCACGGCGACATCGGCGCGTTCGGCGATCGCGGCAACGGCTTCTTCCATAACGACACGCGCTACCTCTCCCGCCTCGAATTGCTCGTCGCTCACAACGCACCTCTCCTCCTCGGCTCGGCATCGGATGCAACCGACCTTCAACTCTGCGCGGACCTCACCAATCCCGACGTCTACGCCGAAGGCGCGCTCGTGTTGCGTAAAGATGCGATCCACATTTACCGCACAAGCTACGTGCGCGATAATGCGATACGACAGCGCTTACACTTCACCAATCACAGCAGCGAAGATGTGAAGCTTGCCGTCTCGCTGGTTTTCGACTGCGATTTTTCCGACATTTTCGAAGTTCGCGGCATGCGTCGCGAGAAGCGCGGCACCGTCAACCGCCAAATCCAATCGCCGCAATCGGTGATCTACGCGTACAAAGGTTTGGACGATGTTGTACGGCGAACGACCGTGCATCTCGATCCCGAACCAGTCTCTCTCGGCGAGACAGCTGCACTTTATTATCTGCATTTAGCGCCCAAACAGTCGGCGAAACTTTACTTCGCTGCGGTCGCTGAATCGCGTCATGCGGCCAAGCCCTGCTCTTACGTCAAAGGCCTACGCGATGCTCACCGAACTCTCCGCCGGGCCGAGCACGAAACGACGTCGGTTTCCGTTTCCAATTCCGAACTCGACGCCGTCATAAAGCGGGCGACGTCGGACCTCCGGCTGCTGACGACCTCGACGGAGGACGGGCCCTATCCCTATGCCGGAACGCCCTGGTATTCGACGACCTTCGGACGCGATGCTCTGATTACGGCGCTGCAGGTTCTGTGGCTCGATCCCGGCATGGCACGCGGCGTTCTCCGCCGCCTTGCAAGATTTCAGGCGCAAACTCACGACGCCGATGCCGACGCTCAACCGGGAAAAATCCTGCACGAAATGCGCGAGGGCGAAATGGCCGCGCTCCGCGAAATTCCCTTCGGCCGGTACTACGGCAGCGTCGACTCGACACCGCTTTTCGTTCTCGTCGCTGGCGCATACCTACAAGCAACCGACGATCGCGATTTTCTTGTCGAAATCTGGCCGGCCGTTCGACGTGCGCTCGAATGGATCGACGGTCCCGGCGACCCTGACGGCGACGGCTTCGTCGAATATGCGCGTGAAACCGATAGCGGTCTTTCTAATCAAGGTTGGAAAGACAGCCAGGACGCGGTCTTCCATCGAGACGGGAGCTTGGCCAAGGGCCCGATCGCGCTCGTCGAAGTTCAGGCCTACGTTTATGCGGCAAAGGTGTGGGCCGCGCGCATGGCCAACGAACTCGGCGACGTTGCGCGCGCGGAAAGCCTGCTCCAACAAGCCGAAGCGTTGCGCGTGAAGTTCGAGCGCGACTTCTGGTGCGAGGATATTGGCTGCTACGCACTGGCGCTCGATGGCGCGAAAAGACAAGTCGCGGTGAGATCGAGCAACACCGCACACCTACTCTTCACCGGCATCGCCGATCCGGAGCGAGCGGCGCGCATCGCCGAGCAGGTTCTCTCACCGAATTTCTTCTCAGGCTGGGGAATTCGCACAATCTCGGCATCCGAGATCCGATACAATCCGATGTCTTATCACAACGGATCGATTTGGCCGCACGACAACGCGATCATCGCCGCAGGCTTCGCACAATACGGATTATGCGATCTGATTCAGCCCGTCTTTGACGGGCTGCTGGACGCGGCGCTGCGCATGGATCAGCAGCGGCTTCCGGAGCTTTTCTGCGGCTTCCGCCGCCGCGCAGGACGATCGCCGATCCTTTATCCCGTCGCCTGCGCCCCGCAAGCCTGGGCAAGCGGTTCCATGCTCCACATTTTGAGTTCTCTGCTCGGGCTGCGGATCGATGCCGCGTCGCGCACGATTACGCTCAAGTCTCCGCGCCTTCCCGCGAGCATCGGAGCGATCACGATCCGCCGCCTGCGTGCCGGCGGCGGGTCCGCAGACTTCGTCCTCAAGAAAAAATACCGGAGCGTGATCGCCGACGTCACCGAATCTCGAGGCGGCGCCAAAGTCATCATGGCCTAGCGCCACGAAAAGCGATCAAGAATTACGGGACAAGATTACGCCGCTGCGGGACGCAGATGCGCCTTCGTATCGAAAAAAAGCGCCTGACTAATGATCGCCATCACGGTTTCCCGCTGGAATGGCTTCGAGATCAGAAACGTCGGTTCGGGCCGCGCGCCGGTCAAAACTTTTTCCGGGTAAGCGGTAATGAAGATGATGGGAACATCCCCTTCGGCCACGATTTCCTTCACCGCGTCGAGACCGCTGCTGCCGTCCGCGAGTTTGACGTCAGCAAGAATAAGGCCCGGCTTCTGACGTTTGACGGCTGCGAGCGCTTCCGATTTCGTTGTCGCAACATCCTGCACCGAATGACCGAGGCTCGTGACGATCGTCTCGAGATCCATAGCGATCAAAAGCTCGTCCTCGATGATCAGGACATTCGTCGCGACCTGATGCGCAATTTCCTGGCCGGCAACGTCGAGCAAACTCTCGATGTCTTTTTCTCCGACTTCCAGGATTGTAGCGGCTTCCGCAGCCGTGAAACCTTCCACCGCAACGAGAAGAAACGCCTGCCGGGGCAACGAGCTGATCGAGTTGATCCGCCGCTGCGCGACGGCGACGGTCGCTTGAACGTCATCCGCATTTGGTGTGGCAAGGCGAACTGAATTCCATACTCTCAAAAACAGATGATAGAGCGCGACGCGCGGTGGCACCTCAGTCGGAAAATCCGACGGTGTTGAAACGAGACTTTCCAACAACGTCGCCACGTAAGCGTCGCCTGTTTCCTGCGCACCCGTCAGCGACCGCGCGAACCGCCGCAGATACGGCAAATGAGGACGAATTGTCTGGGCAATCGACATGGCACTGCACCTCCCGAGCCGACATTGCAGGGAGCCACATCAACCGGCGGACCCTGCAGCCAAGCTGCACCGGTACCTAAACTCCCGTGGCTTTCGTTAGTTCCAGCGGGGAACGAATTCTGAAGGCTGGAGTTCGCCAATCTGCAGCGCCTCGGAATATGGGAACAAACTTTGTCTGCAGCGAGGCCAATAAAATTCAACGATGCCAGGTCTCTGATGATGCAACAACACACCAATGCGCCAGACACGCGGATGCGAAAAACAGATCACGTTTATGAGCCAGAACCTCCCGCCGAGCCCGAGAACCGGGATGCCGTGACGCGCCTACCGGGCGTTGCCACGCAGCTGATCGGCGAACGCATGCGCTCCATGTACGCCTCGATGGTGCGCGAACCAGTTCCGGACGAACTGCTCAACCTGATCCGCCAGCTCGAAGCCAAGGAGGAATCGGAGTGACGGAATCTCCAAGATTTGGAGACGCTCTGATTGCGGCAATGCCCAATCTACGGGCATTCGCGCACTCGCTCTGTGGCGACGGGCAACTTTCGAACGACCTTGTCCAGGAAACGCTGCTCAAAGCCTGGGCGCACAAAGAGTCGTTCGTCCCGGACTCCAATCTCAAGGCTTGGTTGTTCACAATTTTACGCAATACGTACTTTACGCACTATAGAAAATCCCAGCGTGAAGAGTTGGATCAGGATCACGCCGCACTTAACGCCAGCGTTCCACCGACGCAGCTCACACAGCTCGAATTTGAAGATATGCGGCGCGCCCTGATGCGATTGTCGCCCGATCATCGCGAAGCTCTGCTACTGATAACCGCCGAAGGTTTTTCGTACGAAGACGCTGCACGCGTGTGCGGTTGCGCCGTCGGCACGATGAAAAGCCGGGTCAATCGCGCGCGAAGCCGGTTGGTCGACGAGACATCGGGGCAAACGACCGGCGGCGACGTCGCGGAACAGCACGGCAGCGAGAGCACGACAACACCGGCCAAGAGTTCCGGAGGCTGAACAAGCCGCGAGACGTACTTATCACAAAATCGATCTGGCCCAGCTATCGCCGCCTTCTGAGCGGTCTATGCGCCGACCGTCACGCACATATACCATGATTGAGCGTTTCTGAAATCGCGCGGAACCAAAGCCGTCCGTTGCGCGTTGGGACACGTTTAGGCTGAGGTTCTGAGGGGAAAATAAGGATGTCGGAACAGGTCGGCACGGTCGGAGCCGAGCACATCGTAGGCGGAACGAATGCGGTGCTCGTCGAATTGCTCCACGCCTTGCAGGCCGTGCGCGGCGGGGACTTCAGCGTGCGGCTCCGCGCCGACTGGGACGGCCTGCCCGGAAAAATCGCAGACGTCTTCAACGATATCGTAGCGACCAACCAGCGCATGGCCGGCCAGCTCGATCGCGTCGGACAGGTGGTTGGCAAAGAAGGATTGACCGACCAGCGCGTCAAGCTCGGCCTGGCCCATGGCGCTTGGGGCGAAATGGAGGACTCGGTCAATTCGTTGATTGATGACCTCTTGCGTCCGACAGCCGAAGTCACCCGGACGATTGCCGCCGTCGCACAGGGCGATCTACTGCAACCGATGCGGCTCGATGTCGACGGCCGTCCCTTGAAAGGCGAATTCCTCCGCTCTGCAACGATCGTCAACACGATGATCAAGCAGCTCTCGATATTCACGTCCGAAGTTACGCGCGTCGCGCGCGAAGTCGGCACGGACGGCAAGCTCGGCGGCCAGGCACAAATCCGCGAGGTGACCGGCGTCTGGAAGGATTTGACGGACAGCGTGAACTCGATGGCGTCGAACCTGACGGCTCAGGTCCGCAACATCGCCGAAGTCACGATCGCCGTCGCAAATGGCGACCTCTCCAAAAAGATCACCGTCGACGTGCGCGGCGAAATCTTGCAGCTCAAAGAAGCCATCAACACGATGGTCGAACAGCTGCGCTCCTTCGCAGCCGAGGTGACACGCGTCGCGCGCGAAGTCGGCACCGAAGGCCGCCTTGGAGGACAGGCCGTCGTGCCCGGCGTCGGCGGGACATGGAAAGACCTGACGGATAACGTCAACCTGCTCGCCGCAAATCTTACGACGCAGGTTCGAAACATCGCCGAAGTCACGACCGCCGTCGCGCGCGGCGACCTCTCACGCAAGATCACCGTCGACGTCAAAGGCGAAATTCTCGAGCTGAAAAACACCATCAACACGATGGTCGACCAGCTGAACGGATTTGCATCCGAAGTGACGCGCGTTGCGCGCGAGGTCGGAACCGAAGGCCGTCTCGGAGGCCAGGCGACCGTGCCAGGCGTCGCCGGTACGTGGAAGGATTTGACCGATAACGTCAACTCGATGGCCGGCAACCTGACCGGACAGGTTCGCAACATCGCCGACGTCGCAACCGCCATCGCGCGCGGCGACCTGTCGAAAAAGATTACCGTCAACGTCTCCGGCGAAATTCTTCAGCTCAAAGAAACCATCAACACGATGGTCGATCAGCTGAACGGCTTTGCCTCCGAAGTGACCCGCGTCGCGCGCGAAGTCGGCACCGAGGGCAAGCTCGGCGGTCAGGCCGACGTGCGCGGCGTCGCCGGAACATGGAAAGATCTGACCGACAGCGTCAACTCGATGGCGTCGAACTTGACGACACAGGTCCGCAACATTGCCGAGGTGTCGACCGCAATTGCATCCGGCGACCTTTCAAAGAAAATCGACGTCGACGTGCGCGGCGAGGTGCTTGAACTGAAAGAAACCATCAATACGATGGTCGACCAGCTGAACGCATTCGCCGGTGAAGTGACGCGCGTCGCGCGCGAAGTCGGAACCGACGGCAAGCTCGGCGGCCAGGCGCAGGTGCCGGGCGTCGCCGGAACATGGAAAGACCTGACCGACAACGTCAACTCGATGGCGTCGAACCTGACGGCGCAGGTCCGCAATATCGCCGAGGTGACGACGGCTGTCGCGCGCGGGGATCTCTCGCGCAAGATCACGGTCGACGTCAAAGGCGAAATTCTCGAGCTGAAAAACACCATCAACACGATGGTCGATCAGCTGAACGGATTCGCATCTGAGGTGACGCGCGTCGCCCGCGAGGTCGGCACCGAAGGCCGTCTCGGCGGACAAGCGCAGGTCTCCGGTGTCGCCGGCACGTGGAAAGACCTGACCGACAACGTCAACTTCATGGCCGGCAATCTGACCGCGCAGGTGCGTAACATCGCCGAAGTTGCAACCGCCATCGCATCCGGTGACCTTTCGAAAAAGATCACCGTCGACGTGCGCGGCGAGATTCTGCAATTGAAAGAAACGCTGAACACGATGGTCGAGCAGCTGCGCTCGTTTGCAGCGGAAGTTACACGCGTCGCCCGCGAAGTCGGCACCGAAGGCCGCCTCGGCGGACAGGCTGTCGTGCCCGGCGTCGGCGGAACATGGAAAGACCTGACGGATAACGTCAACCTGCTCGCTGCAAACCTCACGACGCAGGTCCGCAACATCGCGGAAGTCACGACCGCCGTCGCACGCGGCGACCTCTCGCGCAAAATCACCGTCGACGTCAAAGGCGAAATTCTCGAGCTGAAAAACACCATCAACACGATGGTCGATCAGCTGAACGGATTTGCGTCCGAAGTGACCCGCGTCGCCCGCGAGGTCGGAACCGAAGGCAAGCTCGGCGGTCAAGCGACCGTGCCGGGCGCGGGCGGCACGTGGAAGGATTTGACCGATACCGTCAACGTGATGGCCGCCAATTTGACCGAACAGGTTCGCGGCATCGTCAAGGTCGTGACCGCGGTCGCCGAGGGTGATCTCAAACCCAAGCTCACTGTCAAATCGAAAGGCGAAGTTGCAGCGCTCGCCGACACAATCAACGCGATGACCGAAACGCTCGCGATTTTCGCGGATCAGGTGACGACCGTGGCGCGCGAGGTTGGTGTCGAGGGCCGCCTCGGCGGACAGGCCAACGTGCCCGGCGCCGCCGGTACTTGGAAAGACCTGACAGGCAACGTCAACCTGCTCGCCGACAACCTCACCAATCAGGTGCGCGCCATCGCCGAGGTCACCACGGCCGTGACGAAAGGCGACCTGACGCGCTCGATTCAGGTCGAAGCGCGCGGCGAGGTCGCCGAACTCAAGGACTACATCAATACGATGATCGGCAACCTCCGCCTGACAACGGAGCGCAATACGGAAGAAGACTGGCTGAAAACGAACCTCGCACGTTTCACCAGCATGTTGCAGGGCCAGCGCGATCTCGTAACGGTCGGCAAAAAACTGCTCTCCGAGCTTGTGCCGCTGGTCAATGCGCACCAGGGCGTCATCTATCAGTTCGATGCGACGACGGAAAACCAGCTGAAGCTGCTTGCACGTTTTGCCGACGACATGGGCGCCGGATATCCGGAACGCCTGGAATTCGGATCGGGCCTTATCGGACAATGCGCGCTCGAGAAACAACGCCGGTTGCTGAGCAAAATTCCGGAAACGTCGGTTCCGATCGATACCGTAGTTTTCAAAGCCATCCCGCGCAGCGTCATCGTTCTACCGATCACGTTCGAAGACCGGATCAAGGCCGTCATTTCGCTAAGCTCCCTGCACGATTTCGAGCCTGCTCATCTGACGTTCCTCGAACAACTCACGATGGGCATCGGCATCGTCTTGAACAGTATCGAGGCCACGATGCAGACCGAGGAGCTGCTGACGCAATCGCAAGAACTCGCCGGCGAGCTTCAGGAACAACAGAAGGCGCTACAGAAAACCAACGAAGAGCTGGCGCAAAAAGCGCAGCAGCTTGCCGAACGCAACGTCGAAGTCGAGCGCAAGAACGAGGAAATCGATCAGGCACGTCGCGCCGTCGAAGAAAAGGCCGCCGAGCTTGCACTGACGTCGCGTTATAAATCCGAATTCCTCGCGAACATGTCGCATGAGCTTCGGACGCCTCTGAACAGCATCCTGATCCTCGGCCAGCAGCTGAGCGACAACCCCGACCGCAATCTTTCAGAGCGCCAGGTCGAGTTCGCGCGCACCATTCACGGCGCAGGAACGGACCTTCTCAACCTGATCAGCGACATCCTCGATCTCTCGAAGATCGAGTCCGGCACCGTTTCAGTCAACGCCGAAGATGTCAGCTTCAATGCCGTCCTCGAAGCAATCGCGCGTCCCTTCCGGCACGAGGCCGAGCGCCGCGATCTCGCATTCGAGATGAGCTTCGATGCCGATCTCGGGCGAACGCTCTTCACCGACTCCAAGCGTCTGCAACAAGTGCTGAAAAACCTGCTGTCGAACGCCTTCAAGTTCACACGTGAAGGCTACGTGCGCTTGTCCGTCAGACCAGCGGCGATCAAATGGGGGCCGGATCATCCAACGCTCGCGGAGGCCCAGACGGTCGTCGCATTCGAAGTCGACGACTCGGGCATCGGCATCCCCCTAGACAAGCAGAAGATCATCTTCGAAGCGTTTCAGCAGGCCGACGCGAGCACGAGCCGTAAGTACGGCGGCACCGGCCTCGGCCTCGCGATCAGCCGCGAACTGGCGCACCTGCTTGGAGGTGAGATTCAGCTTCGCAGCGAACCCGGAAAGGGCAGCACATTCACGCTTTACATCCCATTGCGCTATGCCGCGCCCTCCCTCGAAACACGGGCGAAGCCGGAGCAGATTTCCGCGACGCGTGCTCCAGTCCAGCCGTCGCTGCCTGAGCGGATTCAAGACGATCGCGACGAGATCGTTGCAGGAGATCAGGTTCTGCTGATCGTCGAAGATGATCCGCGCTATGCTAAAATTCTCATCGACGCCGCACGCGAAACCGGATTCAAAGCCATCGTCTGCTACCGCGGCGTCGACGCACTGTCTATTGCGACAGACTACAATCCGACCGCGATTTCACTCGATATCCATTTGCCCGACGTCCTCGGCTGGTCGGTTCTCAGTCAGTTGAAACACAATCCGCTGACGCGCCATATTCCGGTGCAGGTCGTAACGCTGGACGACGATCGCCACCACGGCCTCGCGCGCGGCGCGTTCTCATACCTGACAAAGCCGCTTGAGGCCGACGCGTTGAAATCCGCGCTGAGACGCATCGCCGAGTTTGCTAAAACACCTCGCAAACGCCTTCTCATCGTCGATGATGATTCCGCCGAGCGCATGAGTATCGCGGAACTCCTGAAAAACGACGATGTCGAAATATTCTCCGCCGCCGACGGCGCCGATGCCCTGAAGCAGCTCAAGGAAAACCCGATCGATTGCGTCGTTCTCGATCTGAAGCTCCCCGACATGTCAGGCTTCGAAATCCTCGAGCAGATGTGCGGTTCTCCCGCCATGCGCGACATTCCCGTTGTGGTGTTCACGGGCCGTGAATTATCGAGTGAGGAAGATTACAAGATCCGACAGCTGGCCCGCACCGTCGTCGTCAAAGGCGTAGAATCTCCCGAACGCCTCCTCGATGAAACGGCCCTGTTTTTGCACCGCGTGATCGCCGAACTTCCGGCAGAGAAGCGCGAATTGCTGTCGCGCCTGCATGGAACCGACGATTATCTCGTAGGCCGCAAGGTTCTGCTGGTCGACGACGACGCGCGGAATATTTTTGCGCTGAGCAGCCTGCTGGAACGGCGCGGAATGGACGTTCTGACGGCGACGACGGGGCGCGAGGCCATAGAAACGCTGAATTCGACGGATGTATCTATCGTGCTGATGGATATCATGATGCCGGAGATGGACGGCTATCAGACGATGCAGCGCATTCGCGGCAGCGACAAGCATCAGCGGTTGCCCATTATCGCATTGACAGCGAAGGCGATGAAAGGCGATCGCGAAAAATGCCTTGAAGCCGGCGCCTCCGACTATCTCGCAAAGCCTGTTGATACGGAGCAACTGTTGTCGGCGTTGCGCATGTGGCTACATCGGTGAACGGGGGACGAGCGTGGCTTCAACAATTCTTGATGAAACAGTCAACATCCTGCTTGTCGATGATCAGCCGGGCAAGCTCCTCGCTTACGAGGCCATCCTGGATGGCGTGAACGCAAATCTCATCAAGGCGACGACATCCGAAGAAGCTCTGACGGTGCTGCTCAAAACCGACATCGCCGTCATTCTGATGGACGTCTGCATGCCCGACCTTGACGGTTTCGAGCTTGCGGAAATGATCCGCAACCATCCGCGTCACGAAAAGACCGCGGTCATCTTCATTTCCGCCGTTCGGCTCGAAACCGACGATCTTTTGAAAGGCTATCGCACCGGCGCCGTCGATTACGTGCCGGTTCCGGTCGTGCCTGAGATTCTCAAGGCCAAGGTGCAAATCTTTGTCGAATTGCATCGCAAGAGCCGGCAACTCGACATCCTCAATGCCGATCTCGAAGAGCGCGTGAAGCAGCGCACCGAGCAGCTCGTACAATCTCACGCGATGCTCCAGCAGAGCGAGGAGCGGCTGCGTCTCGCCAGCGAAGCGGCGCGCCTCGGCACGTTCGAATACGACCAGGCCGAGCAGGATTTGCAGTGGTCGCAAAATATCGCGGATGTTCTTCACGTGTCGGTGCCGGAACACCAGCGTTTCGATGATTTCATCGATCTCGTGCATTCCGATGATCGCGAAGCCGTGCGCAGCTATTTCCGGGCGGCGAACTTTGCCGAGACGACCGCCGAGCTGGAATTCCGCGTTATCAGCGCGCGCGGCGATACCTGGGTTCTCACGCGCGCCCGAGCATTCCAGACCGCTGGCACTGGTGCGCCGCGCGTTATCGGAACTCTGCTCGACATCACCGAACGCAAATCCGCCGACAGTCACCAGCAGTTGCTGATGGCCGAGCTTGATCACCGCGTGAAAAACATCCTTGCTAACGTCGCCGCGATCGCCCGTCTCTCGAGTTCGAACGCGACGTCGATCGATACCTTCGCATCGGCTCTAGATGGCCGCATTCACGCAATGTCAGCGGCCCACGACCTCCTGCGCCAGAGCAGCTGGACCGGCGTCGATCTGCACAAGCTGGTTGCCGGCGCCCTGGAGCCCTTCAGATCGCGGACCGACAATGACATCGTGATCGAGGGCGAGCGCGTGCGCCTGACATCGAAGTTCGCGCAATCGATGGCGCTCGTCCTGCATGAGCTTGCGACCAACGCCGTGAAGCACGGCGCACTCTCGACATCTGGAGGGAAGGTTTCCGTCGACTGGTCGCGCGTTGCGACGCCCGACGGAGAAAAGATCAAGTTCGCATGGAAAGAACGTGGCGGCCCGCCCTGCGCCAAGCCGATCAGAAAGGGCTTTGGCCTGACCGTCATTCGCAGCGCCTCGTCCGAATGCGGCGGACAAGCGAACATGGATTTATCTACCGAGGGATTCGAGTTCAGCTTCGAGGGCGATCTCTCGGCGCGCACGCAAATGGTAAGTCAGCGGCATGTCTCGATCAAATCGCGTGCGGTTCCAGCCACCACGGTTACACAGCCCGCCGCTTTGGGCTGCAAAATCCTTCTGATCGAGGACGAAGCGTTGATCGCGATGCAATTGAAACTCGATCTTGAGGAAGATGGCCACACCGTCATTGGGCCGATCGCGCAGCTCTCCGAAGCTCTGCGCACGGCCGCCGAGTCCGAGTTCGACATCGCGCTGATCGATATTAACCTGGGCGCCGACAATAGCGCGCCGGTTGCCGAAATTCTGGATCGCCGCAATGTGCCGTTTGCCTTCACAACGGGCTACAACGACCTGATTTTCATGCCGCCGCCTCTGCGTAACTATCCGCATCTGACAAAGCCCTACAGTCTGGCCGATGTGAAGGATCTCGTCGCGAAGCTTCAGCGTCAGTCCGCCGAACGTGTCGAGCACACGCGCGACGATGCAAATCAGGTAGCATGACGCAAACGCAATCAGTGCAAAAGGACGGCGATCAACATCGCTCTCTGTACTGAATATCGCAACGAATGACCCGTCTCACGCGTTAGATTCGACAAGCAGAGATTTGCTTCCCCCGGGGGGATAGGATGACTTTAAAATCCGCATCAACATACCGATCATCGCTCGACGTGGCGGCCATCGGCAACGGTCGCATCGCAGCACTCATTGAACCCGGCGGGCGCATCGTCTGGTGGTGCTTTCCACGGCTGGACGGAGATCCGATATTCTGCCGGCTTCTCTCGGGCAACGAGGAGAAGGGCTTCTGCGATATCCAGCTCGAAGGCCAAATCTCGGCGACGTCGAGCTACGTTCGCAACACCTGCATTCTCGAAACCATACTCGTTGCGAGCAACGGAGCGCGCGTCAAGATCACGGATTTCGCGCCGCGCTTTGTCCGTTTCGGTCGCTCGTTCCATCCGACGCAACTCGTCCGCCGCATCGAGCCTTTGAACGGCCTCCCGCGCATCGTCTGCCGCATTCGCCCGACGTTTGGCTACGGCGAGTCCGCAGCATCGGCTTCACAAGGCTCCAATCACGTTCGCTACAGCAGCCCGGGATCGACTGCGATACGCGTCACCACCGACCTCGCCGTATCCTACATCGTGCATGAGACGCCGTTTGCGCTGACACATCCCATCACGCTCGTTCTCGGCAGCGACGAGCCGATTGAAAGCTCAGTCGACGCAATATCGCGAGAATTTCTTGACCAGACGCGCGACTACTGGGTGCAATGGGTCCGCGGCCTCGCCATCGCCTATGAATGGCAGCCCGACGTCATCCGCGCCGCAATCTCACTGAAGCTCTGCACGTTCGAGGAAACCGGCGCGATCACCGCGGCGCTTACGACGTCGATCCCCGAAGCACCAAATACGCCGCGCACGTGGGATTACCGCTTCTGCTGGCTGCGCGACGCGTATTTCGTGATCCGTGCGCTGAACCGCTTAGGCGCGACGCAATCGATGGAGAACTACCTCGGCTATATCACCACCATCATCGCCGACGCCGAAAGCCCACTGAAGCCGCTGTATGGCATTGTCCATAACGACACGATCGAGGAACGCGTCGCGCCAGGATTGCAAGGCTTTCTCGGCATGGGGCCTGTCCGCGTCGGAAATCTCGCGTCGAAACAGCTGCAGCATGATGCTTACGGCAGTGTCATTCTCGGCGCGGCGCAGATGTTCATCGATCAGCGTCTGCCGCGCATGGGCGACGCAAGCCTCTTCCGCGAGCTTGAACATCTCGGCCAACAGGCGCGGCGTCTCTATCTCCAGCCCGACGCAGGAATTTGGGAATATCGCGGACGCGAACGCATTCACACGCATTCGGCGACGATGTGCTGGGTCGCCTGCGATCGCCTGGCCAGAATTGCCGGACTCCTCGGACTGCACGAACGCGCAGTCTATTGGAAACAATCGGCCGATAAAATTCGCTCCGAAATCCTAACCCGCGCCTGGAGCGAAAAGCGCGGCGCGTTCACCGGTGCGTTCGACAACAATGAACTCGATGCGAGCGTCCTTCTTCTTGCCGAACTAGGGCTCGTTGCACCGAACGATCCGCGCTTCGTCAAGACCTGCGAAACGATCGGCCGCGAGCTGATGCGCAATGGACTGATGCTGCGTTATGCGGCGGAAGACGACTTCGGCCTGCCGGAGTCTGCGTTCCTAGCCTGCCAGTTCTGGTACATCGATGCGCTCTCGTCGATCGGCCGGACAGAGGATGCCCGCGATCTGTTCGGCGAGCTTCTCAGCCATCGCAATGCGTTCGGAATGCTGAGCGAGGATTTGCATCCTACGACGGGTCAGCTATGGGGCAATGTCCCGCAAACCTACTCGATGGCTGGGTTGATCAATTCCGCGATGAACCTGTCACGCCGTTGGGATGATGCCTGGGCGCCGCCTCCACACGCGCAATTGGAGAGTGCCGAGTCAACGACGCCGCAAGCGGAGACGCTGCAGCGCCGGGCCTGATCACGACTTGGAAGGCACCGCACGTCGCCCGCGTGTCCGTCCTGTCGTCGTCTGCTTGACGACGGCCTTCATCCTGCAAACGACACCATCAGGCGAAAATTCTCGCTCGACTTTAGCGCTCGGAAACCCGCTGTCGATCAGCAGCGAACCGAGCCCGCGACGTTCGGGTTGAGATACGGCCGGACCGCCGCTTTCTTCCCAGACAAGCTCGAATTGCGCGTCATCGTCATTCAGCTTGTCGAACGTCCAGGACACGCGAACGTGCCCCTTGTCGCCCGACCACGCACCATATTTGATCGCATTCGTCCCAAGCTCGTGCAGCGTAAGTGCCAGCGCATTCGCGACCTCGCCCGGGACAATGCCATCCGCGCCCTGGATAGACATCCGGGCCGCACCGGGCGGAACGAGCGGCTTCAGCGTATCGACGATCAATTCGTTCAATGAAGCGCCAAGAAAGCTCCGCGTCGCGACGAGATCCATCGCCGTACCCATCGCCGCAAGCCGGCCCGATAGCGACTTGGCGAAGCTCTGAACATCCGAACTGTACCGCGCCGACTGGCTGACGAGGCCGGCGATGACAGCGAACGTATTTTTCAACCGGTGACGTAGTTCGACATTCAGCTGCTCCAGATGCAGCTCGCCAAGCGCGCTGTCCTGCAGAAGCCCCTCGTTGCGGTCGCGCTCATAAAGAAGACTTTCGACCTTCCTATTGAGCAGATGCACGACCGCTACGATCAACCCCGCCATCAAAGCAAAGGCCGAAAGAGCGAGTGCCGTCTCGAACTGAGAATACTGATGTGAATCGAAAAAGTAGAACCGCCATGCAAAGGCCAGTGAAGCTGCAACAACAAGCAGACCCGGTCCGCTTCCTGCGATCAACGTCGCCAGCAGGACAGCGATAAAAAAAGTCAAAAACGGCAGACTTATCGGCAGCCAATTCGACAGTAAGACACGCAACAGAGCGGCGGCGACGAAAATCGCCACCGCGATCGGATAAGCGACCGCTGGCCTGCGCCGAATTCTCGGCAACACGCGCTCGACAATACTATCGACGAGTAGAACCATCCGCTTCACGAACGGCTCGCCTCCTCTTGAATTAGACGTTGTAAGTGATCCACCAGCTGACTGTGGTGCCCCGCATCTGATGCCGACAGATTACCATGCTTGCGTGTCGTGCGAAACGAACCAAGCGACTATTAGCGGTTGAGATCGTTAGTTAATTACGAGTCGTCGCCAGAGGGTTCAAACTGAGCAAAATAGATTTTGTGCAGAGCAGCGAATTCCGCCTTCCAAAGGGGAACTCTTAACGATGTCGCACGTTTAGCACCTTGGTATCCCGCGCATCGGCAGGGGTTAAATCAGTAAACCAGTACGACGGCACGGAAGGAAAAGGCGTTGTCACGGCTTGTCATGGTCTCTAATCGCGTCATCGATTTCGGCGCAGCGTCGCAGGCTGGTGGCGTAAGTGTCGCGATTTACGACGCGCTCGCGCGACACAGCGGATTCTGGTTCGGTTGGAATGGTCAAGTCGAGGACAATGAAAATCCCGATACGATCGTGTCTCGCGAAGGCAATCACACCACGGTTACGATCCCTCTGACCGCCGCCGATTACAACGATTTCTATCTCGGCTATTCCAATTCAGTTCTGTGGCCCGTCTTTCACAACCGTCTAGATCTCGCGCAGTTCGAAGCGGGATATTATTCGCGCTACGTCACGGTGAACAAGAAGTTCGCTGCGCATCTCGCACCCCTCATCGAACCGGACGACGTAATCTGGATTCACGACTACCACCTGTTCCCGTTGGCGCTTGAGTTGCGCAAGCATGGGATCGAGAACCCCATCGGATTCTTTCTGCATATTCCGGTCGGTCCCGCCCAGGCTTTGATCGCGATCCCCGAGCATCGCGAAATCGCGCGCGCGCTCAGCGCCTATGACCTTATCGGGCTCCAGACCCACCGCGACGTTCGCAATCTGATCGACTTCTTTCAGCAGAGCGTTTTCGGCAGCCTGCTACCGTCAGGCCGAATTCGTGCCTGCGATTCCGAACTCGATATCGGATGCTTTCCAGTCGGCATCGATACAAACGACTTCGCGACGTCGACGATCGAGCGCGATAGTGAAAATCCAGAGATGAACCGCATCATCGGGATCGACCGGCTCGACTACACGAAGGGCCTGCCGCAGAAATTCCGCGCCTTCGGCCAGTTCCTGGAGGAATTCCCCGAGCATCGCCGCCGCATCGTGCTGTCGCAATTTGCGCCGCCGACGCGCGAAAGCGTGGAAGCCTACGCCGACATCCGTTCAGAGCTTGAATCGTTGTCGGGCGCGATCAACGGCCGTTTCGGCGAACTCGATTGGGTGCCGATCAATTACATCCATCGACCGATTCCGCGACGCGAGTTGCGCGATGTGTATCGTTCCTCACGCGTGTGCTGGGTAACGCCGCTGATGGACGGCATGAACCTTGTTTCGAAGGAGTATGTCGCCTCGCAAGATCCCGAAGATCCCGGCGTGCTCGTGCTGTCGAAGTTCGCTGGCGCTGCGGAACAGTTGAGCGACGGCGTGCTCGTCAACCCTTATGACCGCAACGACATGGTGCAGGGCCTCCGCCGCGCTCTCGAAATGCCGATTGACGAGCGCGTTGCCCGCCATGAAAAGCTTGCGAGCGTCGTCTGGACATCGGACTCGGATGCGTGGGGTTCGACGTTCTTCAACGCACTCGTCAAAGCCGGAAAGCGGCGAACCGGGCGAGGACAACCGTCACAGCGCGTCAGGGCCGCCATGAAGCGCCTCGACAAAGTACCGAAAACCGCAATCACCAAGAAATCGGTGACCGCGCACGCAGGTGGCTGATGCCCGAAATTGGCGACAAAAAGCATGTCCTTCGCCAGGACGCCCGAGGCGGCAATCCCAATATCTTGTCGGTCGATATCGGTGGTACGCTGATCAAGGCGGCTGTAATCGATCAATCCGGAGCGCTCGTTTCCGAGTTCGTGACAACGCCAACACCGCATCCCGCGACGCCGGATACGATCATCGCGCTCATAATCCGCATCGCTGCGCCGCTGCCGGATTTCGGATTGATCTCGGTCGGCTTCCCGGGCGTCGTCCATCGCGAATGCATTTCAACGGCGCCCAACCTCGGCACCGCTCACTGGAAGAACTTCGACCTTGAGCAGACGCTGCACGATACGTTCGGCGCGCCGGTCCGGATATTAAACGATGCCATCGTCTATGGCCTCGGCGTCGCGAAAGGACCGGGCCGAGAATGCGTTCTGACGTTCGGCACCGGCATGGGCTGCGCACTTTTCAGCGATGGGACGATCTTCTGCGGCTTGGAGCTTGGCCAGCACTACGCTCGCGACGATCAGAACTACGATCAATACGTCGGCCACGCCGCCTATCTTGAACTCGGCCTCGACGCGTGGAACGCGCGTGCGGAGCGTGCCCTCCAAGCCGTACACGCCTTGACGAACGCTGATCGCATTTATCTCGGAGGCGGAAACTCGCGGCGCATCACGTTTGCACTTCCGCAATGGGCGACCATCGTTCAGCCGTCATCGGGCGTCGCGGGCGGAGCGCGCCTCTGGCACGCAGATATGGACCGCTGGTTCGCGCCCCGCCAACCGGCGATGGCGCAAGCGCGGGAACGCACATGAATGTCCTCACCATCGGCGGCGCAATGGTCGACACCATCGTCACGATCGCGAGCGACCGAATCGAGCAAATGAAAATGCTCAATGCCGAAAGCTCATATCTATTGCTCGAGGAAGGCATCAAGACAGAAGCCGATCAGATTTCGACGAGCACGGGCGGTGGTGCGATCAACGCGGCAGTCGCTATCGCACGGCTCGGAAACTCGACATCGACGATCGTCAAGCTTGGCGAGGATTCGAAAGCGCGCACGGTCCTCGACCGGCTGACGGAGGAAGGTGTCGATCTGCGCTGGATCGTGACTGACGATACCGCCCCGACCGGCGCCTCCGTCATCGTTTCATCGCACGAACGCAATGCCGCCGTCTTCACGTATCGCGGCGCGAATACGAAACTCGAAGCAGCCGACATCCCGGCAGCCGCATTCGAGCACCGTGATCTCGTTTATGTCGCCAACCTCAGCAATCAATCCGCCGACTGCTATCCGTTGATCGTCGATCGCGCGAAGTCGGCAGGCGCCAAGCTCGCCGTAAACCCCGGCGTGCGCCAGTTGACGGCGCGGTACGACGATTTCTGGGAAAGCCTCGATCAAATCGACATCCTGTCGATCAATCGCTCGGAAGCCCAGGCGTTGATGCCCCGGCTTCTGCAATCATTTGGCGACGGCGGAGCCCCTCTCGCAGTCCATGACGGAGCGGCGACGCCCGTTCTCGCCAAGCGCGGCTTGCGCAACGGCGGCTACGAAATGAGCCTTGGCAAGTTTTTGGGCGGGCTCATCAAGGTTGGCGTCGGAACTGTCGTACTGACTGACGGCGCGAACGGCGCATTTCTCGCGACGGGCAGCGATCTCTATTTTCGCGAAGCTCCGCACGTCGTCGCGGCGGCCACCACCGGCGCAGGCGATGCGTTCTCGGCCACATTCGCCTGCTATTCAACTCAGACGAACGACGTGGCGCGCGCATTGAGCGCTGCAGCCCTCAACGCCGCGAGCGTCGTCAAGTTCGTCGACACGCAATCGGGTCTTTTGACCTTGCAGGCACTGGAAGCCGAAATCGAAAGCGCCGCAGCGACTGCGCCGTCGCTTCATAGCTGGTCGATCTAGGAAAGGACGAGATGCACAGTTTGAAAAAGGAAAAGCCCTCGCCCGCGATCCAGGCTTCGCACCTGAGCAGCACTCCTTCCACACGCGATCGCGTCGAAGAACTCCTGCACAGGCAAACGCCGATCGGGCTTTTCCTCGACATCGACGGCACGCTGCTCGACATGGCGCTGACGCCGACGACAGTTCGCATTCCACCCGGGCTCGCGGAATTGCTCGGCGTCGTCGCGACACGCCTTGCCGGTGCCGTCGCCATCGTGACGGGCCGCCCGATCGCCGAAGCGGACTCGCTGCTGAAGCCGTTGAAGTTCATCGCTGCCGGAGTTCACGGTGCCGAAATGCGAACAACCGTGACGGGAGAGGTCAAACCTCTGACACCGTCGTTCAATTTGGACCTGCTGAACGACATCCGGTCGGTTGCGGATTCGATGCCGGGCATCGTGACCGAGAACAAGGGCACCGGGATCGCGATGCACTATCGACTGGCGCCTGAACTACGGGACTCGCTCTTGATCACGCTCGAAGCCCTCGTCCCAAAATACCCCGGCCAGTTCTCGATCTGGGAGGGCCGGAAAGTCGTCGAAATTCTACCAGTCGGCTTTTCCAAAGGACGAGCCCTGCGCACCCTCGCCGGTCTGCCCGAATTTACGAACCGCATTCCGGTGATGATCGGCGACGACATCGCCGACATCGGCGCGTTCCACGCTGCGGAAGAATTGGGTGGATACGGCCTCAAGGTCGCCGGCGAACACTTCTCCCAAAAGGAAGCCGCGTTTACTGGCCCGGCCGATGTTCTCGCTTGGCTCGCCAGCCTGCGAACAGTCGCTTAATCGGCGGATCCGCAACAACCAAAAATTGCGCATCAACAAAATTAACACACCACTCATTGCGCAATCTGAAGTGGCGCGCCTCGCAAGAAGCTACCGCAAAACTTGTACAGATACGTTTCGAGTTGCTTGGCCCGTCTTTTGCTTCTGGCTTTGTCGCACTAGCGCGGTTTGTGCTAATGCTTGCAAAAAGCTTAACGCCCATTAAGAATGGGTTGAATAAAAACGAAAAATTTTTTGCAAAGACAATAGATTGTATCATTGCGGGACGCCTTCGCTGAAAAGAGCATTTCCAGTGTCGGCTTGATCAAAGTTGTGTGCGTAGATGACTGACAGCAGTGCAAATGCCGAGTTCGGCAGCTTTCGGCGCGCGGCCACGTGGCAAAATCTTTTCTCGAGATTTGATACCTGCATCACCTTGATCGCCATCGCAGAGGCGACAGGCGTGATCTTGGCCGCTTATGCTGCAAAGTGGCTTTATCTCAATCTGTTTCTGCACGTCGAACAACCTGAGTGGCCATATCTCGTGCCAGCGGGCTTGCTCGCACTCATCCAGTATCTCTTCCTGAAGCAAGCTGGTCTTTACGACGTCGCAGCGATCAAGGACCCGACGGTTTCCTACGGCAAACTGTGGGGCGCGCTCGGAACGTCGTTCCTTGTGCTTCTCGGCATTCTCTTCGTGCTGAAATTCGCGGACTGGTATTCGCGCGGCTGGTTCCTGACGTGGTTCGCTCTGAGCGGCGTCATCCTGATCGCAGTCAGAATTAGCGCGATGGCGCGCGTGCGCGAGCAGATCGCGAATGGCCGCCTCTTCCAGCGCGTGGCGCTTTACGGATCGCCAGAGTACGTCAACGCCATCAAGAGCGAGGCGCAGAAGGCCGATCATTCGCTCGCAATCGAAAGCTTCTACATCAGCGAACCGGCTGAAGCGGATCAATCCGCACTGGCCGCCGTCCGCAACCTCGTCGATCTGAAAAGCGCCATCACTCGCGGCAAGTTCGACTCGGTCATCATTTGCCTTCCCGCATCCGAAGGCGCCGGCATTCATGAGAGCATTCGCGAACTCGCGTCGTTCTCGACCGATCTGCTGCTGTGCACGGATCTCAATCCCTTCCCGGTCACGGTTCAGGGTGGACGCACGTTCGGCAAGCTCAGAACGAGTATCGTCAATCTTGTCCCGCTCTCCGAGCGCAACCGGTTGCTGAAGTCGATGATCGATTTTGTCGTCGCTGGAATTGCGCTCGCGCTTTTGGCGCCGTTGCTCGCGCTCATCGCACTGGCGATCAAGCTCGACAGCCCGGGACCGGTCTTCTTCCGTCAGCGCCGGTACGGCCAGAACAACGCGGTCTTCAGGATCTTCAAGTTCAGAACCATGACCGTTGCCGAAGACGGCGAGAAAGTTCAGCAGGCCCAGCGCAACGACGCGCGAGTGACGCGCATTGGATGGTTCCTGCGCCGCACGAGCCTTGATGAGCTACCGCAGCTGATCAACGTCCTGAAAGGCGAGATGTCCGTCGTCGGGCCGAGGCCGCATGCGCTGGCGCACGACGTGCTGTTCGAGCAGCAATTGGATCATTTCGCACAGCGCCGTCGCGTGCTTCCCGGTTTGACGGGCTGGGCGCAGGTCAATGGGCACCGCGGCGAGACGAGAACCGAAAAAGACATTCTCAACCGCCTGCAATACGATCTCTATTACATCGACAACTGGTCGATCTGGCTCGATCTCGAGATCATGGTGCGCACGATGTTGGTGCTCACGCGCGGCGCGTACTAAACCGGCGCGCGAACTGATCCGGACTTTGATATTTGGAGTGCTTTGGCGCGCGTGTCGAAATGACGGCGCGCCAAACCTTGCTGGCCCCGAGTACCGCTAGCGAAACACGCGGTTGCGATGGCACCATTGCACGAGGGCGTAGATCGCCCACACGCGCGACCAGTAGATGCCCGGCGAGCCATCGAGAAACGCCTGCCATAACCGCTCAACGGTCGCCGGATTGAGCCCCGCCGCCGCCACGGCGCCTGGATCCCGCAGCGTCTCATCCATCGCCTTTTTCAAACCGCGCCGGATCCAGCGATCGAAGGGCATGACGAAACCGCTTTTCGGCCGGTCAAACAGTGCCGGATCGAGACCACGGAGCCCGATGCGTCTCAGAATGGCCTTTCGTCCGAGCGGCTCGAAACGCACCGCTTCTGGCAAGCGGCTGACGTTTTCGAGGAGGACTTGATCGACAAGCGGAACACGCTGTTCCAGCGAGCACGCCATGCTCGCGGCATCGTTGTCCCGCAGTAGACGTTCGCCGAGGAAAATCCGCTGCTCCATGATGCTGATTGCCGTCAACGGCGAGCAGCCCTGAGTTTCGCCATCGAGACGCTGCCGCATCGCGGGATGCAGACCGTCGCTCAACGGCTCGGCAAAATCGGCGGCGAGCAGATCGCGTTGAAGCTCGGGAAGGAACAGCGCATAGGCGAGCTGATAGAGCCCGATCAAATCGCCGCCCCGGCGAAGCATATCGGGAAGCTTCGACCAGCGCGTCTGCCCCGGAAATCCGCTTGCGGATCGCCCCAGCCGCTGTGTCAGCAATCTCGCGCCACCCGCTTGCCAGCTGCGCGGAACGAACGCGGCGGATCGCAACAGCTTCTGCAGCAATGGCAGTTCCCGGAACGAGCGATACCCGCCGAACAGTTCATCGCCGCCCGTGCCGGAAATCGCAACTTTGTATCCGGCGGAACGGATCGCGCGTGACATCGTGTAAGCGTTGAGGCCATCGAACGTCGGCTGATCGAGGCTATCCAGCGCTGCGTCGAGAGACGCTGCGAAGTCCGCTTCGGTCAGGACGACCTCGTGGTGATCGGTTCCGATCGCTTCGCTGATGCGTCGCGCGATCGGCCCCTCGTTCAGTTCCTGATCCTCGAACGCCAATGTGAAAGTGTGGACGGAAGACTGAGCGGCGCGGCGCGCTAAATTGGCCATGGCGGAAGAGTCGACGCCGCCAGATAGGAAGACCGCCAACGGCACATCGCTCGCGAGGTGAAGCTTTAGCCCCTCCTCCATGACGTGCGCCAGCTCGGGCTCACTGATCGTCGGCTGCCCGGCACCGCGCGGAATATTCCAGAAGCGTTCGCGACGGGGATTTCCGCCCGCTGTGTCGAATTCCAGAAGCTCTCCTGGCCACGCGAGTTCGACATCTTTGACGATCGTACCGGGGCCGCTCACGAACCCGTTCGCAACGACGCTCGCGACGCCGCTCGGATCGAGACGAGGATTTTCCAGCAATCCCGACGCCAGCAGCGCGCGCAATTCGGATGCGAAAGCGAGCGACCAATGGGCATTCGCATGCGTCGGCCGCGCGAGATAGAGCGGCTTGATGCCGAGCGGATCCCTCGCCAGCACCAGGCGGCGGGTCCTCGGATCCCAACATGCAAACGCGAACATGCCGCGCAGCCAGCTGACTGCCTTGGGTCCGTGAAGACCGAGCGCGCGCAGCATGACCGCAGTATCGCCCGACGACTGAAACGTTTGGCCTTCTGCCTCGAGGCGGGCGCGAAGCTCGCCGAAGTTATAGATCTCGCCGTTGAAGACAACGACGTCACCGGTGACAGGATCGGTCATCGGCTGCACGCCCGCAGGCGAGAGATCGAGAATGGAGAGCCGGCGATGCGCGAGCAGAGCACCCCAGTTGCGCGCGTCAGGCTCCGAGGCCCATGTTCCTTCGGCATCTGGACCACGGTGCGCGAGCGCACCGCTCATGCGGCTCAGCGCAGCGCGATTTGCGTCATCCAGCCGTCCGATAATCCCAGCGATACCACACACCAGCCAAAACCCTCCGGTTGTCGAGGCGCAACGCCAGGCCGTCCGGACCAACGAACTCCACGGCGGCTGAGCACGTTAGCTAGATACGGGAGCGGGCGCCTTGGAGGCAATGCGCGACGGCGTCCAATTCGGAATACGGCAAACACCATGCGCCTGACCGCCAGCGGGAAGAAAAGCGCTCCACTCGCAGGGATTAACCCAACAGAGCCTCTCAAGCCAAAATGAATGAGGCGGGCTCTGTAATCAGACCCCGCCTCACCGGATTTCGAAAATCTATTCCGAACGACCGCGCTTAAGGTGCAACCACAACAGTCGACGCGTTCGAAAGGACATGAGCGCCACTCGCGATATCACCGATTGCACGGCCCTGGATGAAGGCGTTACCCGCCGTCGTCATCCAAGCGTTGACATAGCCGAGAACTTTCAGGACCTCTGTCGCATCCGAGTTCGATGCGTAGATCACGTCCTTATCCCGCATCTGGAATCTCTGGGCGAAGAAGAAGCACGACGGATCGCGATAATTGGCGCGGTAAACCGTGGGAATGACGCGCTGATCCGGAGCAAAGTTCTTCAGATTGACGCCCATCCGCTCGAGTGTCTCGCGGCTTTCCGGACGGAAAATGAAGACCTGCGCGGGATTCGAACGCCCATCGGACAAACCGCCAGCCTTTGCGATCGCCTCGTTGAGCGATAGCCGCTCCTGACCGAAAGCGAACAGTGCGCTGACCGCGGAAGTCTCGCCTTCCGAGACGGTTCCCGAAGCACCAGTCGAAGCCAGCGCGCCGAAGGCGACGAACGACTTCGGCTGCCGCTTGACGTAGACGACATCGCCCGGCGCCACGAAGAGGTTCTCCGCCGGCTCATTGATGAGGGTCGTGAACGGAACGGTCGCCGTACGGCCCTTCCGCTGCAAGGTTACCAGCAACTCGTAACCTGCAAACTTGCCACCGGCAGCACCACCGCCAGCTTTCGAAATAACGTCGAGAATGCGCTCACCCGAACCGGTGAGCTTCAACTTGTTGCCGCCAGCATCGCCGATGACCGTAACCGAGTCTGCGTTCTGCTCGACGACGTTGACGATGACTTGAGGCTCGATCGCGCGTTTAGCGAGCTTCGTCTCGATATCCTGCTGAATTTCGACGGCTGTCCGGCCGGCTGCGCGAACGGCGCCGGCGTAGGGGATCGAAATCGTACCCTTGCCGCTGACCGTCTGCACCGGCAACGTAACGTAGCTGCCACTTCGATTAGTTGCATCTCCCGCGACGAACAATCCGCCCGAAGACGACTCGAATATCGACGTTTGCAGCACGTCACCGACGCCAATTCTGACAATCGGAATACCGCCGCGGTGCGCCCCGAAGGTCCGATAGAATGAATCGGACGCATTCGATTCAAGAATTTGCAGAATGAGCGGATTGATATCGAGAAGCGCGTAGTCATACACGACCGCGTCGCGCGGCGTGGAGATGGATGCAGTGGCACTCCGGTCGATGTCGCGAGATTGAGGCCCGTTGATGGGCATGTGCGAACAGCCCGCCAGCGAAAGCGCTGTGAGCACGGCACCAGCGCCGAAGCGTGCGCGACGTCCACGAGTCGGCGCACGGCTTATGTATTGGGAGTCTGAAAAGACTCGCTTAGGAACCAGTTCCCCCAAAGTCCCCACCCTGGCAAAGCATGCTGCGCGTAGATCGCGCCTACTTCGCCTATAGGTGATTCGACTCGAAGCGGAGAGCCCGGATTTCTAAATTAAACAAGGCGCGGAAATCAATTCAGAAGTCCGTTGCCGAAAAACACCGAAAGTGGTGGCTAACCCCACTTTCGGTGTGCGACGTATAGCAAACTAGTAAATCCGAATCGGAATGCGCGAATCAATTCGCGCATCGTTTAACCCACATAGTAATTGCCGATTCGCGATCCCTTGTAGGCCTCGATCATCTTGAGCGCGGCGGGATCGGCCTTGTTGAGCAGCACACAGAGGATCCGGTCGCGGACGTTGTCGACCTCGTCGAAAGCTTCCTCGACAAGCTCGCGCTTCGTTTCTCCCCACTCGATGACGAAGATGAAGCTGTCGATAAATCTCTCCACCGTCTTGACATCAACGACCGACATGATCGGCGGCACTTCGACGATAATGAAGTCGTAGGACTCTCGCGCAACGTCCAGCAGCTTTTCCATTTCGACCGAGCCGAGCAGCTCTGCCGCGTGCGGCGTCCGCTCGGACCTTGCACAAGGAAGAACGTCGACGCGCGACCGCTCGCGCTTGACCACGAGTTCCTTGAGACGCGACGGGTCGACGAGCGCTTCCAGCAGCCCCTCGGTCACGCCCGGCGTAAGCTGTTCCGTAACCGTACGCCGATGCAGATCACCGTCGATGATAAGAGTGCGAGCGCGCGGCAGCGAGTTCATCAGCGTCGCCAAGTTCGACACCACCGTCGTCTTGCCTTCATTGGACGTGGCCGATATCACGCCGACGACTTTGGTCCCGGCTCGGCGCTGATCCGATTTCAGCAGCGCCTGCACGTTTCGTATGCTTTCGGTAAAGCGCGTGTACGGTGCGTCGAGAACGTAATCCTCGATACCCTTCCGGCCCGGCGCAGGCTCCACCTTCGGCAGAACCGCGCAATAGAGACCCGTCGCCTGACGCACTTGCGATGGCGTGCGGAACACTGACGCGAGCCATTCGCGTCCAAGGGCCAGCGCCGCTCCGGAAAGCAGCCCGAACATCAAGCCGCCGCCAAGCAGCAGCATCGGCTTCTTGTAGCTCTTCGACAGCGGCGGCGAAGCGCGCGAGATGATGTGCGCTTCTTCCATGTCCGGCTGGATCTGGTTGACCTCGTTCGATTTGCGTAGCGCCGCGTTGTAGAGGTTGTGCAAGGTCGCCGCCGAGCTTTCGAGATCGCGAAGCTTGGCCTGATCGGCGTCGGTCAAACCGTTGCGCTGATCTTCATTCTTCATCGCGCGCTTGATCTCCGCCATCTGGTTGCGGAGCTTGACGACCGCCAGATGCGAGGGCCCGAGCTGGCGCTCTAGCTCGTTGGCCTTCGTCTCAAGATCCACATACTGCGAGCGCAGTTTCAGGATCAGATCGTTGGGCGTCGAGGACGGCATCAGCGACGGCGCCGCGGTATCATCCTGCGGAGTCTGCACGACGCGGCCGACCGTAATTCCAACGAGGTTGTGCGCCGAAATGAAATCTTGCAGTGCGCGGTCGGCATCATCGCTCTGCCGCTTCAGTTCCAGCAGCCGCTCCTCGAGCAGCTGACTGATCATCTTGCTCGAGCTGCGCTTGCGATTTTCGATCGTCGAGATGTATTTGTCCGCGATTGCGTTGGCGATATTCGCAGCCTTCACCGGGTCCTGCGACGAGAACCCGATATTGATGACGTTCGGCGCATCCTCGCGGTAGACGCTCAACTGCTGCAGGAGCATGTCGACCGCAGTTCGTTCCTTGATGACGCTGGGATCGAGTTGCAGGGCCGGCTTTCCGGCGCCGAGACGCAAATCGATTTGCGACCCTTCCAATCCCGCAAACTCAGCCTGCAGGCTAAGAACCGAATTGCGTACGGTCTTGATGAATTGCTTGATACCGAATTTGCCGGGCTCTCCCGGACGGCCGACGAATTCCGGATCTTGATCCAATTTGAGTTCTCGGACCACCGGAACGACGACACTGTCCGACGATAGCACATAGATCTGTCCCGCGATGTCGGCGTCATCGAGCACGGGAGATTCAGAAATCTTGTTGGTTTGCAGGTACCGATTAACGCTGCGGTCCATCAGAATTCGAGCGCTGCTCTTGTAGACCGCGGGGACGGTCATAAGAAATGCGCCAGCGAGCGTCAGGCCGAGCAAAGCACCGAGCGCCGGAAATACCCATCCCCGCCGCAAAACCCAGGGAATATCGGCCATTCCCAGTTTGTTTTTGTTAGTAGACTGATAAACATCATCCGCTGGAATTGCAAAATTTTCAGACATGGCAACCATTTTATTCCGCACCCACTCTTAGGAAATACTGCAATTCTCGGAATTTCTACTGTCGCTAATTGTTATTGCTTTCACAATAACATGGCACCTTGGCCGGCGTAAGACCTCTGGCGGGCAGCCGTAGTCCGTCGTCGGCCGAGCACCATTTTGGATATCAAGACGGCACCCAGCCGATTAGGTGCAGAATGCATGCCATGCTTATGACGACACGCAGAAGGGTATGATCGAAGTACTCGGGATTAATGGATAATTTTGAATACATGTCGCCCACCTGCCCCCTCATGGATTATTCGCTCGATAGTCGCGGCCGTAAGATCGCGACGTGGGCAACCTGTTGAAGCTGGACCCCATCCACCAATGCCGCCACCGACTGCTGGAATCTGACGGTCCGAATGATCGCCCCCCGACGCCTGAACATCCTTTACGTGTCCCACATGCCCGCGAGCCCGCCGCGTTTCGGCGCCCAAGCCCGCATTAACGGCCTGATGACGCAATTGAGCCGCCGTCATGACCTGACAGCGGTGTCGCTCGCCGACGCCGAATTCGACGCCGACGAATGCCGCGCAGCCATGCAGGCGTATTGTCGAGAAGTCGTTCTGATCCCCAATCCCAACGGCAAAGACGGCATGAGCAAACGTTTGCTCCAATTGCGCTCGCTGGCCTCGCCGCAAAGCTTCGAACGCCAGCAAGTCACGGTGCCGGCGATGCAACAGGCACTCGATCGGGTTTTGCAATCCAATCGGTTCGACATTGTAAATTTAGAGTTTTCATTTCTGGGACGTTGCAACTTCCGACAGGCCCCGCCTGGAGAAAAGCTGCCTGCGGTCGTGGTCGATTCACACAACATCGACTACGAGCTGATCCGTCAGTATGCCCGGTCCGGCAGCAGTCTGCTGCGCCGTTTCTATGCCGGTGTGAACTGGCGCAAGCTGCGCCGGGAAGAGCTGGCAACCTACGGCGGCGCCGACGGCGTCTATCTTTGCAGCACCGACGATGAGGACCGCCTGCACCAGCAAGTGCCCGGCATCCGCACGACCGTCATTCCGAACGCAGCCGACGTCGACTTCTATCAGCCCCGGCCTTCCGACCCGCCGTCCGACGGAAAGACGATCGTCTTCTTCGGCCACATGTCCTATGTCCCGAACATCGACGGCGTGATCCATTTTGTACGCGATATCTGGCCTCGCATCGCCGAGGCTTGCCCCGACGCCAAGTTCAAGATCATCGGCAGCAATCCGCATCCTTCGGTCAAGGAACTGGCCGGTCCGCGTATCGAATTGACCGGATTTGTGCCGGATCTTCGCCCGCACCTCGCATCAGCCGCAGCGCTGGTCGTGCCGCTGCGCCTCGGCGGCGGAACCCGGCTCAAAATCGTCGAAGGCATGGCGTTGGGAAAAGCGATCGTCTCGACCACCTTGGGCGCCGAAGGCATCAAGGCCGAACCTGGCCGCGATCTTCTCATCGCCGACGAGCCGCAAGCGTTCGCCGATGCCGTCATTCAGTTGCTGAAAAATCCGGATCGGGCGTCCGCGATCGGACACGCGGCCCGGCAACTCGCGGTCGAGAAATACTCTTGGGGCGGAGCCGCGGACTCCCTCGAGAAATTTTATCATCAAATCCTTGAAGCACGCGCCTGATGCTGACTCATTCCTACGGCGGCACAACCGGATGACCACCCTTCCCGCCTCGGCGGCAGACCAATACCTGCGTGGCCATCTGCCTGGGCTGGACGGCATTCGCGGCTTGGCCATTCTTCTGGTGATGACCGTCCACTTCATTGGCGGCGCGGTCGCGGAAACGCCATTGCAGAAGTTTTTCGTGAAGGCCGCCGTCCACGGCTGGATGGGAGTCGACCTGTTCTTCGTGCTCTCGGGCTTCCTGATCACCGGCATTCTGCTCGGGTCCAAAAACAAACCGAGGTACTTCCGCAACTTCTATGCGCGACGCACGCTGAGAATTTTTCCGCTCTATTACGCCGTCCTGATCGCCCTGTTCCTGATACTGCCGCTTTTGGTCAAGCCGTCACCGCTGCTTGAAACCGCACGCTCACATCAGATCTGGCTTTGGACCTATACATCCAATTTCTTCATCGCCTGGACCGGCACCTGGGACTCGCTCAATTACGTCGCGCATTTCTGGTCGCTTGCGATCGAGGAACATTTTTATCTCGTCTGGCCGCTGGTCGTGTTCTATTTCCCAGCCCCGACGCTGAAAAAGATATGCATTGGTGTGATCGTATTCGCCCTCGCCTTGCGTATCGCATTGGCCCTTGCCGATATTAACGAAACGTCGATCTCGGTCCTGACGCCCTGCCGCATCGACGCCCTCTGCGTCGGCGCTTTCATTGCGCTTCGGCTGCGCGAACCGGGCGTGTGGCCGCGCTGGATGGCGAATTCGAATTACGCCGTACTTGCTTCGGGCGCGGCGCTCTTTGCTGTGATGGCGTTCGCCTCGTTCACCGGATTGGCCGAAGACGTTCTCCATCAAGTTCGCGGCACGTTCATCGCCCTATTCTTCGGCGCGCTGATTTTGCTGGCGCTCAAACCCGCGTCCAACGCTGTGTCGTACATCCTGCAGGGGCCGTATCTCGGCTTTTTTGGCAAGTACAGCTACGGTCTCTACGTCTACCATGGCATTTTAACGTGGTATTTCATGGAGACGCATCTTAACGACCAGCTCACAGCCTGGAGCGGAAGCCTTTGGCTGGCGATGGCGGCTCGCATGCTGATCGGTGTCGGCTTGTCTCTGCTCATCGCGGTGCCGAGCTATCATCTCTTCGAAAAAAGATTTCTCGATCTCAAAAGATACTTCTGAGCAACCGCGCATTAAGCTCAGTAATCAAGATTTGACCGCATGGTGTACGGCGGCAGGCGGACGGAGTACCTGGGAATGAGGAGCCAACCGCATCGGGTTCGATCGAGTTCGTCTATGTCAAGAGTCGCAAGGCGCCCAATGCGCGCTACGTCCGAGAAGCTCCCACCGCCCGCATTTGACGTGTGCATGCTCGTGCCGATGGCAGCGTTTGCCTACATCTTGATCCTCGCGCCTTTACTAAATTTCTCGCTCACAACGTCCTCCGAAATCAGCGTTGCACCGGCAGCAGCGGTCGAAATACTCATGACGCCGCGCCCGGAGAACAAGATCGTCTGGCCGCTCCTGACTCTCATCACACTGTTTCTGGTCGCGCGCAATTTCTCGCGTCTGAGACGCCTGCCGGCGAACATCATTTGTCTATTCGCCTACCTTGGCTTCGCGGGCTTGAGCATCCTTTGGGCGTTCAAGCCGGAGTTCACGCTCACGCGCTTCGTGCTTCAGGCGATGATCGTAAGCTGTATCGTCCTTCCGACGTTGATTGCGCGTCCCGGCACAGATGTGATGCGCGGCGTTTATTTCTGCTTCGCGGCGGCCGTCGTCCTGAACATCCCGATTGTCTTCATGCAGTCTCCGATCTCCGTTCAAGGCTGGCACGGCATCGAGGTCATCGGCTACCCCGGATATTTTTCGTTCAAGGGTGAACTCGGCCAATGCGCGGCCATCGCCTTTTTGCTGTCGCTTTACGAACTGCTGTTTCGGGGCTGGCGGCGCGCGCTGGCACTCGTCATCATCGCTGCAGCCGTTTTCCTCATGATCGTGAGCAAATCGAAAGGCTCACTCGGCATGGCCATAATCGCCCCCATCATGGCCGGGGCGACGTTGTTCATCGGCCGCAGGCTTGGAACATCACCCGCCATCACGATCCTGCCGATCCCGATCACATACGCCGTCCTGGCAGCGGTGATGGGAAACATCATCAATCGCATATCGTGGTACGTCTACGGCAACTACGATCTTTCCGGCCGTATGTTCATCTGGGATTTCGTGAACTACGAAATTTCCAAACGGCCAATTCTCGGCTGGGGCTACCAGTCGTTTTGGCTGGTCGGTTCCGATGGGCCGAGCCTCACCGAAGCGCCCGGCTGGATCAGGGGCATGCCTTCTGGCCACAACGGCTATCTGGATACGCAGCTCGATCTCGGCTATCCGGGCCTGCTGCTGCTCGTGGCCTTCATCATGACGACGCTGCACGCAATCGGTCATGTCGCGAAACGAAACGCACGGCTCGCGCTCTTATTGTTGGCGCTTGCCTTCTTCGTCATCCTGCAGAACTTCCTCGAGACCGTGTGGATGCACGGACAGGATACGCTCTGGATGACATTCCTGCTTGCGACCGCCGTCACAGCGCGATACGTGCCGGATTACCGGCAAAACGTACGCCCGCGTGCGCGCCGGCAAACTGCGAAGGGGCCGCTCGTTACGGCGGCCTACCAGCCCGAACCGGATACGCAAGCGTCCTGAGATCGACATCGCCAAATAGCGACGCCTGCTGGTAGCTGATCGGCTGGCGGCCTATCATTTGCCCATCATGCACGTCGGCATTTTGCCTTGCTCGAGGCAGGCCTTGGCCGGAAGCGCAGTAACAGCGCCCGTTGCGGGATCGACCCACGGCCACGGATTGGACCCAAAAAAATCCGGCTTTGCCGTCAGGTAAAGCGAGTTGGGGATCGGCCTCGGCGTGCCGGACCCTACGGCGCCGCCAATGCCATGCCACCGCTGCGATCGCGTCACCCAATCCCAATTGCCATCCCGAAGCTGCGTTTCATAAGTCTTCGGTTCCCAAGTCCATCCGCCTGCCTGCTGCGAGCCGATGCGCCACATGTTGACAATCCCATCCGTGAAACCGGAGAGTTCTTCGTAGGACCAGGATTTTTGGGAATCGGAATAGCTCGGGCTTCGATAGCTCAAGAGCTGCTGCCCGCTGAAACCCAGCACGTTACCGACCAAATTCGTGTTGTCGCTATGGGCTTGGATATCGACGGCGGCGCGCGCGCCAAAATCCATGTAGGGATAATCATTCACCTTGTACGCGTTCAGCGGCGGCCGCGCCGCGCGAAGCCCGGAAAGATGATTACGAAACACGGTGATGTAAATCGAATTGCCCCAGAAGCTGTCGCCTTTGTAATTGTGGCTGTAATTGCCTTCGAGCAATTCCATATGCGGCGTCGTGTAATGACCCGCGTTCAAACCGGCTTCCGGCATGTTCGGATATCCGCCGCCGTACGCGTCATCCATGTAGTTGTACGCAATGACGTTGCCGCCGCCCGTGGCCCGCACGACAATATCCTTATTGCCGCTCCACATGACGTTGTTCTCGATGAGATTGTCGGATGCGCCGGAATTGAGCGCCACGAGATATCCCGCGCCGCCGGGATTGGGATCTGGCGTTTCATGAACGTAGGAATCCCTGAGCACGCTGCGAAACGTGCCGTAAAAGCCGATCGACGAGCCGACGGACCAGTGCGATTCAACGCCTTTGACCCAGCAATAGGCGCATAGGTTGACCGAAATATTGCCGTGACCGTCGCCGCCCATGCCGCCGTAAACGTAAAGATCCTCGACGCCCACGCGATGCAGAACGGGCTCCTGATAGCGTGACATCTGCGCGGCGTACGCGGCCTTGAACGTGATGTGGAACGGCGTCGAGAACGTAACCGTGTTTCCGTCGACAGCCGTCACCTCCATCATTTGCGTCAAGGACCGGTCCTGACGGGAAAACCACCGCCGCGATCCTCCGCCAGGTGAATCGTGTTCCGGACCCCACCACACCCGCGGATCGTCATCCGTCACCTCGTCGATCAAGACAATCTCGCCCGCGACGACCCTCGGAGCGCTCGCCAGCACGACCGAGTTGGTGCCCTTGACCGCATCCGCCGCGAGATTGATGGACGACGAGAAATGCGAGGCGCTATTGCCGACGTAAAGCACGGCAAAATTCACATTGCTGTCGCGGTCGGCTTTGATGAGGCGGGTTCCGCCCTCCCCGGTGCCGAGCGCGCCGGTGCCCGAACCTCGCAACGTGCAGTCCGGCGACCTGAAACGCAGCCCCTGCCCCTCAATCCGGAACGTCCCGGGGCTAAGCTTCACTACCTGCCCGGCCGGACAAGTGTCGAGAGCATGCTGGATCGCTGCCGTGTCGTCGCCTGTTCCGCCTCGAGGTGCGAGCGTCCGGTAAACGACCGTCCGAATGGGAATACCGCCGACGGCGTTGAGACCCGGAGTCCAAGTCGTCCTCCGATCCGCCGGAATTATGTCCGCAGCCTCGCTTTCGCTGACCCTCGACTGCAGGTCTTTCGACGTGCCGGAGCTGATATTTTGGGCAGCGACATTAAAGGTATTCCCCATCACGATCGCGCTCGCTAAGAGCATGCTCGCGATGGCGGGAGACGAACGATGTCCAACGCACAACAGAGCGCGAAAGAAGGCGAGAAACCGCACGAATACAACGCAATTCACTATCATTAACATAGTGGGGCAGATTGATATTTTGGCATGAACTGCACGGCCCGATAGGTAGTTAAGACTATCATAAAATATTCGTTGCTCGGGCCTGTTAGCATGCGAAATGTGCGGATTATTGGGAGGCATTATGCGCATTGCCGTGATCACGAAAAGTTTCTCGCCTGATTATGAGCTGTGCGCAGCCCTGAACCGTTCAGTGCTGGAAAATTCACCTGCGACGGTCGAACACCACATCATCGTTCCGCAATCCGATCTCAAATTATTCAGCCGGCTCGCTGGTCCGCGCACACGTATACGCTGCGACGCAGAATTCCTGCCATCAAATTTCGTCCACGTTCCTTTCAGCAACATCACGGTCAATCTCAGCAAGCCATATCCTCCCGTGCGCGGTTGGATCCAGCAACAGATCGTCAAACTGGCCGCCGTCGCCAATTCCGATTGCGACGCCGTCGTGACGGCGGACTCGGACGTCGAATTCATCCGCCCCTTCGACGCCGACACATTCGTGCGCGACGGCGCCGTACGCTTCTTCCGCAAGCTGGACCAGATCGACGAGCGCCTGCCGCGGCAGATTATTTGGCATCGCGTGGCACACACTCTGCTCGGCCTGCCGCCTGAAGAGCCGCCGTTTCCCGACTACATCTCATCGCCGTTGGCGTGGAATCCTATCGTCGCCCGACAGATGTTTGAGCGGATCGAGAGCGTGACCGGAAAGCCCTGGTATACGGCGCTTGCTGGCCGCCTCGATTTCTCAGAATGCGTTCTTTACGGCGTCTTCGCCGACAACGTATGCGGACCGCCGGCAAACTCATTCGCCTCGGATGATGCGTTGTGCCTGCCTTGCTGGGCAAGCACGCCGCTGAACCTGGACACCATCGCAGCACTCGTCCGCGATGTTCGCCCAACCGACATCGCCGCATTCATTCAGTCCAAATCGCGGACGTCGAAGGAAGTCCGCGAAGCTGCCTTCGCAGCCTTGCGATCGGCGCACGCGCAGAAGTCCGCCGTGACGGCACCGGCGAAAGACGCTTGAAACAATCGCTTCTGTAAGACGCGGCGGCGTTAAGCTGCCGGCGATCGGCCCCGCGATCTCGTATCGCGAACATGCGCGATGATCAGCGGAAAGATTCTCGGGCATTCGATCAGATAGCGCCGCGCCAGACGCTTCGGATCAGAGAGAAGACGATGCATCCATTCGAGGCCAAAACGCTGAACCCACAGCGGCGCGCGCTGCTGCTTTAAAGTCAGGAAATCAATCGAAGCTCCGATGCACAGGCCAACGCCACGCGCCTCTCCCTGCTCGGCGATGCGCTGCGCCAGAATTTCCTGCTGTGGCATCCCGACCGCGAGAAACGTCAGAGCGGCCGGATGGCTCACGACAAAATCAATGCATTTCTTGATCTCGGCTTCCGAGTTAATAAAACCCATCGGCGGCGTGTACGAAGAAATATCAAGACCCGGATAGCGCCGGGCAAGAATGGCGCAATCTTCAGCGCTCGGCCCAACGATCGCGACTTTGAGATTGAGATCGGACGCACGCTGAACAAGCACCGCCGTCAGGTCGCTGCCGGTAACGACCGGCAAATTCAACCCGCACGCACGAGCCAACTGGCTCAGGACGCGGCTATCGCAATAAACTTTCCACGCGTCGGCGTACCGGACAAATCCATCGCCACCCGTCTCGTGGAGCTTGACCACGTGATGCACGTTCGGCGTCACGACATATCGGAACGGAAGCTTGCCGGCGGCGAGAATGTCATCGGCCGCACTCTCGGTGCTGGCCGCGTCGAAATCGATGCTGAGAAACCGCACTCTACCGAACGCTGCCATCTGCGAACCCGCCATGATTTGCTTTCGACAACGCCGGGCCGGAAACGGCCGCGACGCTCACCGGATGACTTGCATTCCAGATGTGCGCCTGCTCGTCATTGAGTTCGGCCGTTGCCGCCCGCTTGCCCTTGCGCAGACAGTTATGCTGGTAGGTGCGCAGAAAACGACGAAATTCCGTATCATCGTAACGCGGCAGGCCTTTGAGCCAGCTTCTGAGATAGCCCCACAGCATCGCAACGCTGCCCGTCAGGCGCGGATAAACCGGCAGCCTGTAAACCGCGACCGCCATGTAATAGAGCGGCGACGTACCCATGAAATACTGACCAAAACCGTGCCGAAGCCGTCCGGTCCAGATGCCGTTCTCGCTCGATCCCATCGGCCGGAGATGAATGAAACGAATATCCTCCGTATCGACGCTCTCCGCGATCCAGCCGAGCATGCGCGCCCGATGGCAATCGATACCGTCCCACATCACTTGCCGGACGAAGCCGCCGATTTCCTTGAAGCAAGCGGTGCGATAGAACTTGGTCATACCGACCGACATTTCATCGCCGCAGATTTCCGGTACGAGCGCGCCGCTCTGCGGGTCCGTGTACCAAGGCTTTCCAGAAGTCGTTCCGATGCGCGGATTGCTCTCCATCCGCTTCATGAGAAGTTCGAAATATCGAGCCGGCAAGTCGAGATCCATATCGAGCTTGCAGAGGTAGTCGAAGTCTTCGATCTGCACCGTATCCAGGCCGGCATAGAACGCATCGATGACGCCCGGTCCAACCCGGCGGCGCCCGCGATCGCCACGGCGAACGATGCGCAAGTACGGCAGACGTTGGGCATATTCCGCGAGGATCGCCGGCGTTTCATCCGTCGAGCCGTCGTCGACGACGATCCAAAGCGCCGGCGGCACCGTTTGCGCCGCGACACTGTCGAGCGTGCGACGCAGATACGCCGCCTCGTCACGGCAGGGTGAAACCAGAAGGTACCGGCGCGAAGCAGTCATGGCGACAAACACATGCCCTAAAAATTGGATTCCGTTCGATCAACCGCGAGACGGACAAAACGGATTCCCGTTCAATATCAGCGCGTGATCCCACGGAAAGAGGAGTTGACCGTTATCGTAAACGTCAGCAGTCTCGGTTGGACGCAGCATCATTTCAATGCGTCCGGGCCATTCTACGAATTTCCAAACGATGATCGCATCAAGACGTCACCACCATATTACGAGTTGCAAGTAAGAACGACCTTTTCGCTGCAGGTATGAAGTCCGTTTGACGCAGCTTATCGAACCGTCAACTCGGAACAGCGAACAACACATCGTCAATCTCTGGCCTCGATATGGCCCGAAGCCGCATCGGTTAAGCATCCCTTATCAATGAGCGTTGCAGGCGCGAAGCGGATGTCACAATGCTACGGCAAGCAAAAATTATTTGAAATCAGATATCGCCACCCATGCGAACAGTGGCGCGGCGCATGACTTTGACGGCCCAGTCCAGCAAGTGGCGAAGATTATTTTGAGCAATCGAACAGATAAGTACTTCCAGGAAAACGTGCCCAACGCGGGGCTCGGCCGTGCGTCGCTTCACAGCGGCATCATCGTCGTGGCAGCGCGCGGCGTCGGCCTCATGTCTCAGGTCGTTTCGATCATCATCCTGGCGCGCCTCCTCACCCCGCACGATTTCGGACTTGCCGCGATCATATTTTCGCTGACCAGCTTCGGCCCGATGCTGATCGACCTTGGAACGTCAGAGTCATCGAGCCAGAAGACGAGCATTTCGCGAGCCGAAATCAGCTCGCTGTTCTGGATCAACCTGACGATGGGCGTGCTGCTGGCCTGCATTCTCATTGCTCTGAGCGGACCGCTGGCCACCTTCTACCGCGAGCCGGAACTCACCGGCATCGCCATTTTCACGTCGATCACGTTCATCGCCTCGGGCTTGACGATCCAGCATTCCGCGCTGCTGCGCAGAGCGATGCAGTTCAGAAGTCTCGCAGCCATCGATATTTGCGCCAACGTCATCAGTAGCGTGCTGAGCATCGCGATGGCACTCACGGGCTGGGGCTACTGGGCGCTGCTCACAAAAACCGTCTGCGCCATATGCGTCACGGCAATCGGCGTATGGGTCAGCTGCCGCTGGTTGCCGATGCGGCCGCGCTATTCGCCGGAAGTCAAAAAATCGCTCCGGTTCGGAATGGGCGTCACCGGCTTTATCGTGACGGACAATCTTGCGAAATCCGCCGACCGAATTGCCCTCGGCTATTTCTATGGTGCCTCCGCACTCGGATACTATCAAAACGCGCTGCTGTTCTACGGCAACGTCCTCGGCCTGCTCGCCGATCCCCTGCATCCGATCGCTGTCTCGAGCTTGAGCAAGCTCCGCAACAGTCTACACGAATTCCGCCAGTCCTGGACGACCGCGCTATCGACGCTCAGCTTCGTGACGGCGTTGATTTTCGCGTTGCTTGCCGTCACCGGCACCGACTTCATCGTCATCCTTCTCGGCGAACGGTGGGCGCCCGCCGGTACGATCCTTTGCATCTTCGCCGTGCGCGGCATCGCGCAAACGTTCGAACGAACTCTCGGATGGCTGCACGTCTCGACGGGACGCTCCGAACGCTGGATGAAATGGGGCCTCTTCAGTTCCGTTTGCCAAATCGCGGCAGTGTTCGCCGGGCTTCCCTTCGGCGTCATCGGCACCGCGATCACAGGCACGATTATCGTCTATCTGCTCTTTATTCCGGGACTGGCCTACGCGGGCCGCCCGGTCGGAATTACGACGACGGACGTCGTCAAAGCCGTCGCGCCGCAAATCGTCGCCGGATTGGCCGCCATCGCGTTGGGACTACTGGCCCGACATTACGTCTTCCACGATTTCAACGAGATCGTAAGGCTCGTACTCTCAGGATTGCTGTGCGCCGCCATCTACTTCCTGATCGCGGTTGTCCTCTTCCGCGTAACGAAACCGCTGACGCTCGCGCTGTCTGTCATCAGCGATTACAGCATGCGGCTGTCGCGAAATTCCTGAGCGCAGCGACTGAATTCAGTACGCGCCCTAGTCCGCGCTTGACGCCGCAAGACGATCCTGCCGGACCCGCTCGCGCGGGCGATGTGCCACCGCCGCGATGTAACCGTCACGTGGGCGAAAGCCTTGCATCGACCAGCTTGAAACGCTGTCAATGCTGGGATCGATCCGCAGAAGGCGCGCCGGCGCATCGGGTTCCAGGCTGACGTCGAACGCATCAAGCGGACAGCTGAGCCCAAGCCCAATGGCCTTGATGAAAGCCTCTTTTCGCGTCCAGCAAGCGAGAAACGCCAGCGATTTCTGATCTACTGGCAATGCCGCCAACGCTGCCGCCTCGGCTGGCGAAAAGAAGCGTTCCGCCAAATCATCCGCGTCTTCGATCTCGCGCATCAACTCGACATCGACACCAACGTCGCGATCGCGGCAGAAGGCATAGAGAGCCAGAGAGCCAGAATGAGAGACGTTGAAATTCAACTCCGGCGCGCGATGAACGTCGGCAAGCCTTGGTTTCCCATACGCGTTCCCAATGAATTCAATTCCACCCGGCGGAATGCCGAGCCGCGGTGCAAGTAGCTCTCGCAACATGCCGCGGCCCACGACATAGCGCTGCTGGTGCTCGGGAAAGACAAACGTTTCGGCGTTCTGGCGTTCTTCCGACGAAAGATGCGACCATAACCTCGCGCGCACGTCCTCCGGCGCATCGAGGTTCACCGCAAACACGTCGAGATCATCAGCCTCGATCGCGAGGCGCGCAGCCGGATGCCGAATGCTCTCGATCACTTGTTCACGCGTTCAAGCCAGATTTCCCGCCAATACATCAGTTCGCCGCGAGGGCAATCCCCGGGCTCGTCGTAGCACAGACACTCTTCTCCGAGCCCGCCGCAGCCTATCATACTGCTGAGCGTGACGGTGTCTGAGATTTCCCGCATCACGCCCGTTTGTTCATTGATCATTCTGTCGACACGAGCCCTAACGCCAGCTTCGCGTCCACAGCATCTCATCATCTCGTGGCAAAGCGAGAGCCCCCGGTTCGACATTTTGTAATCGAGCGTGCCGACGATCTCAGCCTGCGATTTCACCCGCACGATTTCGCCGGGTTGAAGATTCAACGATTGTTTGGGTGTTGGCTTCTGATTGCCCCGCAGGCGATCGTCACAGCCTGAAAACCGCAGCAGTTTTTGCCAATAGAAGGTCGCGAACAGGCGCGCAGCCTGAAACGCGCGAAGATCGCCGCTCAATATCTCACTCGCCGCGATGCGCAGTCTTTTGAAGTTTCCTTTGATCGTCGCTTCGCGGGTCGATTTGTACAATTCCGTTGATTGGCAGAAATAATGAGTTTCATCCGTCTTTATCTTCAGGCGAGCACGCAATTCATCGAGTTTAGGATCGGCCGCGACTTGCTCTTTCTCGCCGGCTGGCCGAAGCCAACTCTCCTTCCAATATATTCTGCATCCATGTTTACATCCGTCGTGCCCGCTGCCATCGCAGCGCGGACCACTCAGAACCACGACGTCGTTCGACGGAAAAACCCGCAGCGCATGGCCATCGACACAGGTTTTATGAACCTGCCGCTGAACGCGAAAAGCCTGACCGCACCAACTCACCATTTCCGGCATAAAAGGAAGGCCATCCAGCGCGCCATTGTCATCGAGCGTACGCAAGATTTCATCCGCTGAGCGGACAACAACCAAGTCCCCAACCCTTAGTTTCGGCATTCGTTTACACCTGATACAGATAATCAGCCCACGGCCGTAGAAACATCACAAATTTTTACTAAAATCACTAGTGAGCAATACGTATCCTAAATAGGCGTATTAAAGTACTCCAAGTTTACGAGGGAGGCTGCCGCCAAATTTGCGTTTTGCGGCAAGCGATTGCGAAATGTTACAACAGTCCAGTGACGCCTATGGCATTTCCCCCATTCAGGCGGGCATGCTGCTGCATGCGATAACCCGCCCGGATAGCGGCATCGATATCGAGCAGATTGTCGCCAGACTCGACAAAGACACCGATGTTGAAAGCCTTATCGAAGGCTGGCGATTTGCGTTACGACGCCATCCCGTTTTGCGCACGTCATTCCGATGGCTCGATTGTCCCGAGCCGATGCAGCGGGTTCATAAATCGCCCGAATTGCCGGTTTCGCATTTCGATTGGCGCGCCTCTGCTCCTGAGGAATTGAATAACCGTTTGGAACGCTTCCTCGCTGACGATCGCCGGCAAGGCTTCGATCTCAGCCAGGCACCGCTCATGCGGCTGACGTTCATCCGGACGGCGTCCGAACTCATGATGGTTTGGACGTTTCATCACATCATTCTCGACGGGCGCTCATTCCCGATCGTATTGCGCGATGTTTTCGACGTCGCCGATACGCGGCAAGCTTCAGAAGTGGCGCTGGCGGCTCTGCCTGAATTTCGCCAGCACGTCGAATGGCTGAAAGACCGGAAAGATCAGAAAGATCAGGGCGCCGAACGGTACTGGAAAGACCTTCTTGCCGGATTTAGCGCCCCGCTGAAAATCTGGGTCGAGCGAGGCGGCACCGCCCCACGGAACGATAGCGGCGAAGCATTCGGCAATGTCGAAAGCCGTTTGTCTCCCGAAGCAACGAAGAATCTGAGGCAAGCCGCGTCTGCCGCAAACGTGACGATGAACACGCTCCTCCAGGGCGCGTGGGCGATTTTACTCAGCCGCCTGAGCAACGAACGCGATGTTGTTTTCGGCGCAACGCGCGCTTGCCGGAAGTCGGGCGTTCCAGGCGCTAATGACATCGTCGGCATTCTGATCAACACGCTTCCCGTGCGCGTCAACGTCAATGGCGCCGCAGACCTCGGAGACTGGCTGCGCGCGATCCGCGATCAGAGCATTGCCACGCGGGCGCATGAACACACTCCGCTTGTCAGGGTTCAAGGCTGGAGCGACATCGAACGCGGCCGCCCGCTGTTCGAAACTCTCGTCGTTTACGAACACATGCCGCTCGATGCGCAGTTGAAGGCACTTGGCGGCGCCTGGCAACAGCGCTCGTTCCAATACGTCGGCCAGACGAATTTCCCGCTCGCGCTCATCGCCTACGGCGGGGAGCGCCTTCTGCTGCGCATCGAGTACGCACGCGACCGCTTCGAAGACGACGTCGCGCAGCGCGTGCTTCGCTATCTCGAAGAACTCCTGACCGGCATCGCAGATAGACTTGCCGGCCAGGATCACGCCACGAACTTGAACGGATTGCAGATGCTGCCCGCCGGCGAGCGAGCAGCGCTTTTGGCCAACGACCCGGTGAGCCGTTCCGGCTATGCCGTCTCGATCCTGCAAAGCCTGTTCGAAGCTCGCGTCCGGCTGACCCCCGATGCGGAAGCCGTGGTCGCGGGCGATCTGACGTTGAGCTATCGCGAACTCAACGCCAAAGCCAATCAGCTCGCGCACGCGCTCCGGCAGAAGGGGGTAAAGCGAAACGATTTCGTCGGTCTCGCCGTCGAACGCAACGCCGACATCGCGATCGGAATTCTTGCGATCATAAAGGCCGGCGCCGCCTATGTGCCGATCGATCCGGATTATCCGAAGGATCGGCTCGCCTTCATCGTCGAGGATGCGAATGCCCGCCTCGTGCTCGCAAGCAGCACGGTCTCGGACTCCTTGCAGCTCGACGCCGAATGCCTCGACATTGCCACCGCAGGAAACGGTTTTCCCGAAACCGATCCCGAGAGCGTATCGACTCCCGACGATCTCGCATACGTCATCTATACGTCAGGCTCGACGGGCAAACCCAAAGGCGTGCTTGTAACGCACGCCAACGTCGCGCGGCTCTTCAGTGCGACGACCCACTGGTACGGCTTCAACGAAAAAGACCGCTGGACGCTCTTCCATTCCTACGCATTCGATGTCTCGGTCTGGGAACTGTGGGGCGCGCTGCTCCACGGCGGCAGCATTGTCGTCGTGCCGTATTGGGTGAGCCGCGATCCCGTCGCTTATCGCGACCTGCTCGTGAAAGAGCAGGTGACAATCCTCTGCCAGACGCCGTCCGCATTCCGCCAGCTCATACAGGCTGACCTCACCGACGCACCGGCAAAGTTTGCGCTGCGCGAAATCATCTTCGCGGGCGAAGCGCTCGAACTGCAATCGCTCAAACCGTGGGTCGAGCGCTACGGAGATCAGAAGCCGCGCCTGATCAACATGTACGGCATCACCGAGACGACCGTGCATGTCACCTATCGCATCATAACGCGCGCGGACATCGACGCCGGCACCGGCAGCGTCATCGGCGAACCCATTCCCGATCTTTACATTCTCCTGCTGGACGAACGCGGCCAACCGGTGCCCGTCGGCGTGCCCGGAGAAATCTGGGTCGGCGGCCCGGGCGTCGCGGACGGATATCTCAACCGCCCCGAACTGACCGCCCAGCGCTTCGTGACCGACCCGTTCGATCCGTTGCACGCAACGAAACTCTATAGGTCCGGCGATCTCGCACGCAGACTTCCAGACGGTGACCTGGAATTCCTCGGGCGCATCGACTTGCAGGTCAAAATACGCGGCTTCCGCATCGAGCTCGGAGAAATCGAAGCCGGGCTGAAGCAATGCCCCGGCGTTGCGGACGCTGCCGTCATCGCGCGCGAAGATACGCCCGGCGACAAGAGATTGGCCGCCTACATCATCGGCAAGGATTCGAGCCCGCTCGACGCGCTCGCGCTGCGCAACGCGCTCACTGAAACGTTGCCTCCGTACATGATCCCGGCGCACTTCATCAAAGTGCCGGTGCTGCCGCTCAACGCCAACGGTAAGCTCGACCGCGGCAAACTCCCTGCGCCTCAGGCAGACGATCAGAGCCAGAACAACAATCAGCGGAGCTTCGTCGAACCGCGATCCGAAACCGAGCGCAAGATCGCAGATGCCTGGGCTGCCGTTCTTCGCATCGAACGCGTCGGCGCGGACGATAACTTCTTCGCACTCGGCGGCGATTCAATTCTCAGCATCCAGGTCGTCGCGAAATGCCGTCAGGCTGGCATCACAAACTTTACGACCCGCGATCTGTTCGAGCATCCGACCGTCGCCGCGTTGGCCCGCTGCATCGACAGCCGCGAGCATCGCGACATCGCGCCTGCGGCACGGCCCACGGGCACCGTTTCATTGACCCCGATCCAAAACTGGTTCTTCGAACAGAATTTCACGACCCCCGATTACTGGAACCAGGCATTCGTCTTCGAGGTGCCGCATGATCTCGATCACGCTCTCCTCGCGCGAGCGCTAGCCGCGGTCTGCGATCATCACGATGCATTCCGTCTGCGTTTTGCTAACGACGGAGCAAGCTGGTCGGCGCGGCTCGCTGACGGCGCACCGCAGGTCGACGTCATCAGCCACGACCTGTCGGCCATCGACGTTGAAGCGCAGCGCGCGCACATCGAAAGCATCTCCGCCACCGAGCAGGCTAAACTCGACATCGCGCAAGGCCCGCTGATACGCGCCGCGCATTTCGTCCTAGGCAAGAACCAGCCCGGCCGCCTGATGCTCGTGGCACATCACCTTGCTATCGACGGCGTTTCCTGGCGCATTTTGTTGGAAGATCTCGAAGCAGCGTACAGCGCACTCGCGCAAGGGCGGCCTGTAAACCTCCCTCCCCATAGCAGCTCATTCCAGGCCCACGCCGCTCGCCTCGCCGCCTATGCGCGCGATCCACAGGTCACTGCGACCGCACCAACTTGGCTGCGCATGCTGGACGCGCCCACCGCGGCATTGCCCGTCGTCTCGCATGGCGCAAGCCTCGAAGCCGAAGCCACCTCGTTGACCGTCGAGCTTGATCCCGCAGAGACAACAGCCCTCCTGCAAGACGTTCCGACTGCGTACCGAACACAGATCAACGACGCTCTGCTGACCGCTCTCGCCTCGGCGCTCCGGCAGACCAGTGGCGGCACGTCGTTCCTGATCGAAATGGAGGGCCACGGCCGCGAGGACATCGGCGCGGGCCTCGACCTGTCGCGCAGCATCGGCTGGTTCACGTCGCTCTTTCCGTTGCGTCTGGACCTGAATGCCGATGCCTCGGTCGGGCCGACACTGAAGGCGATCAAGGAGCAGACGCGGGCCATCCCAGATCGCGGCCTCTCGTATGGTCTGCTGCGCTACAGCGCTGAAGACGCGACCGTGCGCGAGAAGCTCGCGAGCGCCCAGCGCCCGCAGATTCTGTTCAATTACCTTGGGCAGTTCGATCAGGTGACGCGCGACTCCTCACTGTTCGCCTTCGCTCCTGAATCCGCAGGCCCCTGGCATGCGTCTCAGAACAAACGCACGCATGCGCTGGAAGTCTTGGCGCAAATCCGGTCCGGAAAACTAAACGTTGAATGGATCTTCGGCGAAAGCCAGATCGCGCGCGCAACCGTCGAGCAGTTGGCGTCCGATTTCATAGCGCAACTCAAGGCCATCATTCGCCATTGCCGCGAGCCGCAGAACGCCGGACGCACGCCGTCGGACTTTCCCCTTCTGAGCCTGACACAAGATCAAGTCGACGAACTCTGGGGCAACTATCCGGGCTTCGGCGATGCCTATCCGCTGACTCCGATGCAGCGCCTCTTCCATGTCATGGAGCAGGCCGGTTCTTCGGTCGGGCTCGAGCAGTGGCAATTCCGGATCGAAGGCGGCCTTGAGCCTGCATTGCTGCGTCAGGCCTTCGGACAAGCCATTGCGCGACATCCGATCCTGCGGTCGGCATTCGCGACTTTGCCCAACGGCGAACCGATCCAGGTCGTGCTGCCCGAGGCGACGCTTCCCTGGCGCGAAGAAGACTGGCGTCACCTCAGTTCCGCCGATCGCCAGAACGCACTTCAGCAAACACTGTCAAAAGACGCACAAACGCCGTTCGACCACGCTCGCCCGCCGCTGATGCGCATCGCATTGCTGCGCACCGCCGACACCGAATGGCAGCTCGTTTGGACCACGCACCATCTCTATATCGATGGCTGGTCCTGGCCGCTTCTCTTCCGCGAAATCACGGAGATCTATGCGGCATTGCAGGACCAGCGGCCTGCGGCGCTGCAAAGCCCGGTCGGATTCGTCCAATATGTGAAATGGACATCGCAGCAAGACCCCGCCGGTTCGCATGACTACTGGCGCAACGCGCTCGCAGGCATTTCGCAGCCGACACCTTTGGCGCTTTCCAGCCCATCGGCGCAACCGCCGGGCGCGCCAGCTTCGCAGCCCGATGAAATCATCGTTCGCGTATCGCACGACTTGACCAAGGACTTGCGCGCTCTGGCGCTCGCGACGGAAAGCACGCCGAGCACCCTTGTGCAGGCTGCTTGGGCCCTGCTGCTCTCGCACTATGCGGACGCGCGCGATGTCGTCTTCGGCGCGACGCTCTCCGGGCGTCCGGATCATATCGAGGGCATCGAAACGCTGATCGGCCCCTGCGTCACGAACGTGCCGGTTCGGGTTGCATTGCCTGCCGACACGGCTCTGCACGCCTGGCTCGGCCGACTGCAGAAACAGCAGCTCGACCTTAATCAACATCAGTATACGCCGCTCGACGCCATTCAGGGCGTCAGTGACGTATCTTGGAACAACCGCCTGTTCGACAGCTTGATCGTGTTCCAAAACTACCAGGTCGATGCGGCCATCGGCCAGCTCGGCCGCGACGCCAAGTTGCTCCCCGTCCAGACACCGGAAGCGACAAATTATGCTCTGACGATTGCCGCGAGCCCGGGCGACGAGCTGATCCTTCGGCTCATCTCGCATAACACCCGCCTCGATCGCGAAACGGTTAACGCCATCGCGAAGGATTTGCCCGTCGTGTTCGCCGCACTCGCGGCGAGCGGACCCGAAACCACGCTCGCCGATGTCATGGGACGGCTGCCGGCGGAGAGGCGCGGAAAGGCCGCCGCAGCTCGCGCAGCCATTGTGCAAAGGGGCAGGACGTCCTCATCCGCAGCCGCCAATACTTCGACAGAGCGGCGCCTCGCGGAAATCTGGAGCAAGCTCCTCGGCCGCTCCGACGTCGGCATTGACGATAATTTCTTCGACGCCGGCGGCCAATCTCTCTTATTGTTGCGCATGCATAAGCTCATAGAAGAAGCCTTCGGCGTGCGCGTGCAGATCGTCAAGCTTCTGGCTCATCCAACCATCCGGGCGCTGGCTATCAGCCTTGATGGCGGAGATGGCACTGCATTTGCTTCCCAGCCGGCAGGTGAGGCCGCAGACCGCGCCATGAAGCAGCGCGCTGCCCTCGCAAAACAGCGTTCTAGAACGAAGCTGGGCTGACGATGTCCTATGCGCAGAATTATGATTCAAACGACGGGATTGCCATCATCGGACTGGCAGGCCGTTTTCCGGGCGCGCGCTCGCCTCGCGAGCTTTGGCAGAACCTGATCGCAGGCCGCGAAACGATCAGCCACTTCAGCCCCAACGAACTCGAACCCGCCGATCCTGATGAGATGGCGGCGCGTTTGGACCCGGCTTATGTCCCGGCACGCGGAATCCTTGCCGATGTCGACAAATTCGACGCGGGCTTCTTCGGCATTACGCCGCGCGAGGCGGAAGTTCTCGATCCGCAACAACGCCTGTTCCTCGAAGCGTCGTGGGAAGTCCTCGAAGACGCTGGCTACGATCCGCGCGCCTTCGCCGGATCGATCGGGCTCTTCGCAGGCTCCAGCAACAACACCTACTTCCTGCGCAATCTCATCGACCGTAAGGACGTGACCGATCTCGTGGGCTGGCTCACCACGATGATGGGCAACGAGAAGGATTATCTCACCACACGCGTCGCCTATAAGCTCGACCTCAAAGGCCCGGCGCTCAACATCGTCACCGCCTGCTCCACGTCCCTCGTCGCCGTCGCGACCGCCGTGCAGAGCTTGCAGACGTGGCAATGCGATATGGCTCTCGCGGGCGGCGTCACGGTCGCGTTGCCGCAAAAGCGTGGCTATCTCTCGCAGGAAGGCGCGATCACATCTTCCGACGGCCATTGCCGTGCCTTCGATGCTAACGCAAGCGGCACCGTTTTCAGCAACGGCCTCGGCCTTGTGGCACTGCGCCGCCTCTCCGACGCCCTGGAAGCCAACGACCGCATCTATGCCGTCATCAAAGGCGCGGCGTTGAACAACGACGGCAGCGCCAAAGTCAGCTTCACGGCGCCGAGCGTCGAAGGTCACACGCAAGTCATCGCGACGGCGCAGGCGCTCGCGGGCATCGACCCGGAAACGATTTCCTACATCGAAGCGCACGGCACCGGCACGAGCCTCGGCGATCCGATCGAAATCGCGGGCCTGACGCAGGCGTTCCGGGCCGGCGGCGACGTTCGCAAAGGTAGTTGCCCCATCGGTTCGCTGAAAACCAACATCGGACATCTCGACGCCGCGGCGGGCGTGGCCGGTCTTATCAAGACGGCATTGGCGATGCACCATCGCGTTCTGCCGCCCACATTGAATTTCAAGACGCCCAATCCCAAGCTCGATCTCGAAAACTCTCCATTCTTCGTGAACACGACAGTGCGTCCCTGGGAATTCGACGGCCGCCCTCTCCGCGCCGGTGTGAGTTCGTTCGGTGTCGGCGGCACGAATGCTCATGTCGTGCTCGAAGAAGCGCCTGCGAACCCGGCGAGCGGAACGGCGCGTTCCAGCCAGCTTCTCGTGCTTTCGCATCGCACGGCCGCAGGACTTGACGAGCAACGCCGACGCCTCGCAGCCCACCTCGAAACGGAAACCGGTCTCGACTTGGCTGATGTCGCCGTCACGCTGCAGACCGGCCGTCGCCCCTTCGACCATCGCCAGGCATTCGTCTGCCGCGATTCCGATGACGCGCGCAAAGTCCTATCCGCTGCATCCGCCGACGCTCAGCACGCGCCGCGGACCGCGCGAAATTTCGGTGGCGTCGCTTTCCTGTTCCCCGGACAGGGCGCTCAGCACATCAACATGGCGCGTAGCCTCTACGATCAGGAGCCGCTATTCCGTCGCGAGGTCGACGAATCCTGCGACGTGCTTGCCCCGATCTTGGGCCGGGATCTGAGAGACCTCATCTATCCCGCACCGAGCAACGCCGACGCTGCTGCAGCCGATCTGAAGCAGACGCGTTTCACGCAACCGGCTCTGTTCGTGATCGAGCATGCGCTTGCTCGCTTGTGGATGTCGTGGGGTGTCAAGCCGACGGCTTTGATTGGCCACAGCCTCGGCGAATACGTGGCGGCGACCATTGCTGGCACGTTCGATCGCGACGCTGCATTGCGGCTGGTCGCAAAACGCGCCGCGCTCATGCAGGCCCTTCCGACGGGCGCGATGCTTGCCGTGAAAGTTCAGCCCGCGCGGATCGCGACGCTGATCGCAGAAGGCGTTTCCGTCGCTGCCTACAACGCTCCGGGAACCGTCGTCGTCAGCGGCACGCACGACGCCATCAGCCAGTTCGAACGCGAGTTGTCCGCGAACGCCATCGCATATCGCGCGCTCGAAACATCGCACGCGTTCCATTCAGCTGTGATGGATTCAATCGTCGAGCCTTTCCAGCAACTCGTCCGCGAAGCAAAACCGAAAACGCCAACGCAAGCCTGGATCTCCTGCCTCACCGGCGCACCGATCTCGGACGAAGACGGGATCGATCCGGCTTACTGGGCGCGCCAGATGCGCCAGCCGGTCCGCTTCTCCGAAGGCATCCGACACTTGTACGATAGCGCGCAGGTGCTGCTTGAAGTCGGACCAGGCCGCACGCTCGCGTCATTGGCGCGTCAGCAAGGTCCGCGCGCGTCGGGTGCGCCGGTCGTCACTTCGCTGTCTGCCGATCGCGAAACTGAAGACAAACTGGATCACACACTTCAGACGCTCGGCGATCTTTGGTGCGCGGGCAGCGGTGTCGATTGGACCGCATTCAACGCAGGCCGCGGTGGCAGGCGCATCTCACTGCCGACATACGCATTCGAACAAACCAGATTCTGGATCGACGCCCCCGTGCACGATCCACGGCCGGTTCCCACCCCCATTTCACTTCAGCCCGCATGCGCGCCGGTCATCGCGCAAGCTCCGGCAAACGTGCAACCGGTCAACCAATCCGCAACATCCCTTTCTGAGTGGAGCAATCCCATGTCGAGTTCAGGGCCGCAAATCGCGAGCCTTCGCCAGTTGTTCGCGGATCTGTCGGGACTGGAGCCTGACAGCCTTGACCCGAACGTCTCGCTCGTCGAACTCGGTCTCGACTCCCTTGCGCTCACTCAAGCGGCTGGCGCGTTGAATAAGAAATTCGGGCTCAAAATACATTTCCGCGAGCTTCTGAACGACAGCGCCACCATCGCTTCGCTCGCCGGGCGGATCGCGCCGCAGCCGGTCGCATCCGCGGCACCCGCTGCGGCAACGCCACCACCTCCAGCAATGCAGATTGCGTCTACGCCTGTCTTCCATTCTGCGGCTCCGCAATTCATTGGACAAACGCTCCCGGCTACGGATCGCTCGACACTTCTTCACCTGCTCAGCCAGAACGCTCAGATCATGGCGGGGCAGTTCGATCTTCTGCAACGCCTCGCACTGCAGGAATTCGGCGCCCCACCCGCTGCGGCACCAGTTCAACATGCTGCGTCCGCTGCATCGATCGTCACCACAACACCAGCCCCTGTGGCACCAGCTCCGGCACCCGCTCCCGCCGCTGCGCAGTCCGCCGAGACGCGACAGCCGACGCAAGCGTTCGGACCGTATCGCCCGCCGACGACCGGCAAGAGCACGCTCAGCGCCGAGCGCCAGCACAACCTCGACTCCTTCATCGAACTCTATTGCCGCCGCACCGAAAAGTCGAAGCAGCTTGCCGAGAAAAATCGCAAGCAGCTCTCCGACCCGCGTTCGAATGCCGGCTTCCGCCCGCAGTGGAAAGAGCTTGTCTATCCGATCGCGACTGAGCGCTCGCAAGGCGCTCGCCTGTGGGACGTCGATGGCAACGAATACGTCGACCTCGTCAATGGGTTTGGCTCCATATTCTTCGGCCACAATCCGGAATTCATTCGCACGGCCATCAAAGCCCAGCTCGATGCAGGCATCGAGATCGGCCCGCAGTCTCCGATTGCAGGCGAGGTCGCGCAGCTCTTCTGCGAAGCCGTCGGTATGGAGCGCGCCGCGTTCTGCAACACCGGCTCTGAGGCCGTCACGGCTGCAATCCGAACCGCACGCACGGTCACCGGGCGCGACAAGATCGCGATGTTCGCGGGCGCGTATCACGGCATCTTCGACGAAGTGCTCGCGCGGCCCCGTACGCGCAATGGAGTTGCGGGCGCCCAGCCGATCGCACCGGGCATTCCCGAAGCGATGACTGACAACATCATCGTGCTCGAATACGGACAGGACTCGGCTCTCGAAATTTTAAGAGCGCGCGCCGACGAACTCGCCGCTGTTCTCGTTGAGCCCATTCAGAGCCGCAGGCCGAACCTTCAGCCGCGCCAATTCCTGCACGAGGTTCGCGAGATCACTGCTAAATCGGGCACCGCGCTGGTGTTCGATGAGGTCGTGACCGGCTTCCGCGTGCACCCCAAAGGCATGCAATCCGTATTCGGCGTAAAGGCGGATATGGCGACATACGGCAAAGTCGTCGGTGGCGGCCTGCCGATCGGAATCATCGCAGGGGACGCGCGCTTTCTTGATGCGCTCGACGGCGGCGAATGGCATTTCGGAGACGACTCGGTGCCGGAAGTCGGCGTCACGTTCTTTGCCGGAACGTTCGTCCGCCATCCGCTCGCTCTCGCCGCAGCGCGCGCCGTTCTACAGCGCATCCGCAACGACGGTCCTGAGTTGCAGCGCGCATTGAATCTGCGCACCACGCAGTTCGTCAAACGCCTCAGCGCCATCGCGAAAGAGCTGCACGCGCCGATCAGCCTCCAGCACTTTGCATCCTGGTTTGTGTTTGAGCTTCCGCCCGATGCGCCGCTCGCGTCGCTGCTCTTTGCCTACATGCGCCACCACGGCGTCCACGCGTGGGAACGTCCGGGCTTTTTGACACTGGCGCATACCGACGCCGATCTCGACGTAATCGCGAATGCATTCCGGCGTTCGATCGAAGACATGCAGAAAGCTGGCTTCCTGCCGGGCCTCGGAGACATCCCGACGATCGGCAGCAAGGAGCCGGCCCAGGACCCGCGCCCCCACGCCGGTTCGGATTTGCCGTACGCTGCAAATGCTTCGCCCCAGAAAGTTCGAGGCTGACGCAATGCGTGAGCGCAAGGAGTTCCATGTTGTGCCGGTTGAGTCCGTTTCCGCCAATCGTGAGCCGCAGTCCACACTTCCCGTTACGCCGCAGCAGCGGGAAGTGTGGGTTGAATCGCAGATGGGAGACGATGCCAGCTGCGCTTACAATCAGTGCTTCGTCCTGCATCTTCGCGGTCCGCTCTCGCTGGCATCGATGCAAAGCGCGCTCGACCAGGTCATTGCGCGCCACGCCGCTCTACGGACGAGCTTCGACAAATCCGGAGATAAACAGCGCATACTCCCGTCTCGCGCCGTTACCATAATTTTCGAGGATCTGAGCGCGATTGACCCAGCGCAGCAGCAAGCTGCGTTCGAGCGCATCATCGATCGCGAAGCGACCGAAGCGTTCAATCTCGCGACCGATCCACTGCTGCGGGCAAAAGTGCTCCGCTTTTCCGCAGACGTTCATCGCCTCGTCGTGACCGTGCATCACATCGTTTGCGACGGATGGTCGTCGTCCGTTCTTTTCTCCGACCTCGCCAAAAGCTACGAGGCCGATTGCTTCGGACTGGAGCCGCAGCTCACCGATCCGATGAGCTACGAGACTTACGTCCAAGACCTCGTCGATAAGAGCACCGATACCGCCGACGAAGAGTATTGGCTCGCACAGCTCACGGGAGAACTGCCGAACCTCGACTTGCCGAACGATCACCAACGCCCGGCTCTCAGATCTCGCAGCGGTGCGCGCCAGGACATCCGCGTCGACGCCGATCTCTACAAGCGCATCAAGACCGTTGGCGCCGGCCGCGGCGCGACGCTGTTTCATACGCTCCTCGCGGCCTTCGAAGTGCTGATGTTCCGTCTGTCGGGGCAGGACGACATCGTGCTCGGCATCCCGCTCGCCGGACAGTCGGAACTCGACAACAGTCACCTCGTCGCCCATTGCGTCGCGACGATGCCGCTACGTTGTCACGTCGATCCGGCCGCGACGTTCGGCGACTTCCTGAAATCCGTGCGTGGAACGTTCCTCGCCGGACAACAACATCCGGACGTCACGTTCAGCAGCCTGCTGCCGAAGCTGAACATCGAGCGCGACCCCAGCCGGCCGACGCTGGTTTCCGTCGTCTTCAACATCGACCGGATCGGCGCGCCGTTCGAATTCGGCGATCTGACGCTCGATCGCTTAGAAACGCCGAAACGTTTCGTGACATTCGATCTCAACGTCAACGTCGTCGACAACGGCACTGAACTCACAGTCGAATGCGAATATAACAGCGATATTCTCGAGGCCGACACCGTTCGCCGTTGGCTCGAGCATTTCCACACGCTGCTCAGCGCCCTGACGCGCGATCCCGAAACGTCGCTCGCGGCCCTCGACATCTTGGGCGACGACGAGCGCCGGCGCATTTTCGATGTCGGTACCGGAGCCGACGTGCCATTGCCGTCGACCCAAGTCGTCCATCGCCTGTTCGAGCAGCAGGTTGACCTCACGCCGGACGCCGAAGCAATCATTGCCGACGACGTTCGCCTGACCTATCGCGACCTCGATCAGCGCGCCAACAAGCTCGCGCATTACTTGCAGAGCCAGGGAGCCAAGCCCGGCGAAATCATCGGCGTCTGCCTGCCACGCAACGCCGATCTGATTGCGACGCTGCTCGCAGTCATGAAGACCGGCGCATGCTACGTGCCGCTCGACCCGGCATATCCTGCCGATCGCATCGGCGTCATGCTGAGCGAAGCTAAGGCCAACATCCTCATTACGGTGTCTTCGCTCGATCGCCTGTTCCCCGCCTACGACAAAGTTCGCGTTCTTATCGACACCGACGCTGCGGCCATCGCCGCTCAGAATGACGCCAGATTAAACGTCGACGTGCAAGCGAACGATCTCGCTTACGTCCTCTACACATCCGGATCGACCGGAAAGCCTAAGGGCGTCGCCGTCGAGCATCGCAACGCCGCCGCGCTGATCGCGTGGGCGCGCAGCATTTACGACCAGCGCCAGATCACCGGCGTCTTGGCCGCTACGTCTGTCTGCTTCGACTTGTCGATCTTCGAGATCTTCTTTCCTCTGGCGAGTGGCGGCCGCATCATCCTCGCGGAGAACGCATTGGCGTTGGCACAATTGCCAGCACGCAATGAAGTCACCTTGTTGAACACCGTCCCGTCGGCCGGCGCCGAGTTGGTGCGGATCGGCGGCATTCCCGCGAGCGTCGAGACCGTCAATCTCGCAGGCGAACCCCTGCCGACGAGCCTGGTGGACAGCCTCTATGCGACCGGCACCGTGAAGCGCGTCTATGATCTGTACGGGCCCACCGAAGACACGACGTATTCGACGTATACGCTACGTCAACCCGGCGAACCGGCAACGATCGGCCGCCCGATCGCAAACGGCCGCGCGTACATTCTTGACCGCTTCGCCAACCCCGTTCCCCTCGGTATCCCCGGCGAGATTTATGTCGGCGGCGCGGGCGTCGCGCGTGGCTATCTCCATCAACCGCAGATGACCGCTGAACGTTTTACGGTCGATCCGTTCCGGCATGACGCCGGGGCACGTCTCTATCGGACCGGCGACCTCGCGCGGTTCCGCGCAGACGGCAATATCGAATACCTCGGCCGCATCGACAATCAGGTCAAGGTTCGCGGCTTCCGAATTGAGCTTGGCGAAATCGAAGCGGCCCTCAAGGCATGCGCTGGCGTCACCGACACCGTCGTCGTCGCGCGCGAAGACGTGCCCGGCGACAAGCGGCTTGTCGGCTACGTCGTCGCGAGCGGCACCGACGCCACTCTTGTCGACAGACTGTTTGCATCTCTATCGGCACGCCTGCCTGCTTACATGGTGCCGGCTCACATTATCGTTCTCAACGAACTTCCACTGAACGCCAACGGCAAGCTCGACCGCAAGGCTCTGCCTGCGCCCGAGGCGACTACTACAATCTCTGAGAACGCAATTACGTCCGCCGCCACCGAGACCGAAGCAACGGTCGCCGCCATCTGGCAAAAGGTTCTGCGGCGCGAGGCGATCGACTGCACTGCCGACTTCTTCAGACTCGGCGGACACTCCTTGCTCGCGACGCAGGTTGCCTCTCGCATTCGCGACGCATTCGCGATCGAGCTTCCCGTCGCCCAGCTGTTTCAGCATCGCACCGTGCAGGCACTCGCATCCCGCATCGACGACGTCGTGCGCGAACAGAAAGGGCTTCAGCCGTTGCCCGCGATCACGCCCCGGAACTCGAACAAGCCCGCGCCGATGTCAGTCGCGCAAGAGCGCATGTGGCTCACGCATGAGCTGGCTCCCGAGAGCAAAGCTTATAACATTCCGGTCGCTCTGGAACTGAGCGGACCGCTCGACATCGAGGCGATTGAGCAGGCCATCGACGCCATGCGCACGCGCCACGAAACGCTGCGGACGACCTATCATCTCGACGGCTCGCGCCCGTTGCAGGTGGTGCACCCGTGGAGCAAACAGCCGCTCGAAATCATCGATTTGAGCCACCTCGGCCGGGATGCCTTGAAGGAAGCGCTCCGCCAAGCCACCGACCACGCTGGGAGATATTTCGATCTCGCACGCGACGTCATGCTGCGCTCCGTCCTGTTCCGGCTTGGCAACGAAAGTCACCTGCTGCTGCTGACGGCCCACCATATCGCGATCGACAACTGGTCGTTGGGGCTGCTTTCTGGCGAACTCGCAACCGCCTACAACAACATCCGCGCGGGACGACCTGCCGGCCTCAAGCCGCAGACAACGACCTATAGCGACTACGCGCAATGGCAGCGAAACTGGCTCGATACGAACGCCGAACCGCAGCTCGCTTACTGGCGTAAGAAGCTTGACGGCATCGAACCTATCGAGCTTCCAACGGATAAGCCGCGTCCCGACATCTTCGGCTACCAAGGAAAAATCTACGAACAGCCGTTCTCTGAAAATCTGCGCGACCAGCTCGAGCAACTCGGCCGCCGCGAAGGCTACACGCTGTTCATGACGCTGCTCGCCGCCTATGCCGTGCTCCTGCATCGCGTGACGGGCCAATCCGACTTTACGATTGCCGTGCCGATCGCCAACCGCACACATACCGCCACGGAAACGCTTGTCGGAACCTTCATCAATACGCTGGTTCTCCGGATCGATCTCGAGGGCCGACCGACTCTGCGCGAAGTTCTACGACGCATCGAAGCCGTGGCGCTCGATGCCTACGCGCATCAGGATGCACCCTTCGAGCAATTGGCGAAAGAATTGCCCGGCGCCCGGGACAACAGCCGTCCGCCGCTCGCGCAGGTCATGTTCAATCTGTTGAATGCGCCCGCGACGCGCCGCATTCAGTTGGACGGCCTGGATTGCAAGGACCATGCGATCGATCTCGAAGCCGCACAATTCGAGATCGGCCTGACCATCGACAGCATCCTGTCGAACTCGCTGAAGGCCGAATACGACAGCGAGCTGTTCGACGAGAGCACGATCGCCCGTTTTGTCGGGCAGTATCAGCGCGTTCTCGACAGCTTGCTGACGGACCTCGACGTCTGCATCGACGACATTCCGCTGCTGGCAGCGGAAGAGACGGACAAGATCCGCAGCTGGAACCTCACGTCTGCGAGCTATCCTTCCGAAACGCCCTTCACTCGGCTGTTCGAGGATCAAGTTCAGAAAAATCCCGACGCGATCGCGGTTTCTTTCAGCGGCGAGGATCTGACCTATAATGAACTGAACGCCAGAGCGAACCAGCTCGCCAACGTGTTGCTGCAGCACGGCGCCAAAAGCGGCATGGTCGTCGGAGTGTGCCTCGACCGTTCACTCGAGCTGTTGGTTTCGCTGCTCGCGATTCAAAAATCCGGCGCGGCGTATCTTCCACTCGATCCGGGCTTCCCGGCCGAGCGCTTGACCTACATGGTGCAGGATAGCGGCGCGGCGGTGTTGCTGACCGCCGGCGAAGCAGCGGCAGCGCTCGACAAGCTGGATGGCGTCAGCATCCTCGATCTTGACCATCTGTCTCTGGATGGAGTCTCGCGCGACAACCTCGCAGTCGCGCCGGCGCCCGACGATCCCGCCTACCTCATCTACACGTCAGGTTCGACCGGACGGCCGAAAGGCGTCGTGGTTCATCACCGCGCACTCGTGAATTTGCTCTCCGCAATGCGCCTAAAACCGGGCTTATCGGATAGCGACGTCTTTGCCGCGATCACCACAATCTCGTTCGATATCGCGGCGCTCGAACTGTACCTTCCCTTGCTCGTAGGCGCGCGGATCGAACTCGTGCCGCGCGAAACGGCCGTCGATGGCGCCAAGCTTTTGGAATTGCTGGCCGCCAGCAAGGTCACGACGTTGCAGGCAACGCCCGCCACGTGGCGCATGCTGATCGACGAGGAATGGCAGGGCAACGATCGTCTGCGCGCGTTCAGCGGCGGCGAAGCACTGACGGCCGACCTTGCCAAAGTGCTGCTGCCGCGGGTCAAGGAACTCTGGAATCTTTATGGTCCGACCGAAACGACGATCTGGTCGAGCGTTGAAAAGATCGAGCCCGGCGACGACCTTCTCTCCATCGGCCGCCCGATCTCCAATACGCAAATGTATATCGTCGACCGCGCAGGCCAAGCCGTCTCTGCTGGCGTTCCCGGTGAAATCTGGATCGGTGGCGATGGTGTTGCACTCGGCTATCGGAACCGGCCGGAAATGACCGCCGAACGCTTCGTGCGCGATCACTTCACCGATCATCCCGGTGCAAGGCTCTATCGCACGGGCGATCTCGGCCGCTGGCTGCCTGACGGGCGTTTGCAGCATCTCGGACGCATCGACAATCAGGTGAAGGTCCGTGGCTTCCGCATCGAGCTTGGCGAAATCGAAGCCGCGCTCAAATCATGCCCCGGCGTCGCCGACGCTGTCGTCGTCGCGCGCGAAGACGTCCCCGGCGACAAGAAGCTCGTCGCCTATTTCGTCGGCGTCAAAGGCGATGATCTGACGGCGAGCGAGATCCGCCGGTATCTGCGCAGCGTGCTGCCGGATTACATGATCCCGTCTTTCTTCATCACCCTGCAGGCGCTTCCCCTGACCGCGAACGGCAAGGTCGATCGCCGTGCTTTGCCGAATACGTTCCGGTCGGCAAGAAGCGATACGGTCGTCAGCGAACCGCCCTCCACCGAAATGGAGAAGCTGCTCGCGAGCATCTGGCGCGATGAATTGCGGATCGAGAAGATCAACGCCGGAGAGAACTTCTTCAATCTTGGCGGTCATTCGCTGCTGGCGATCAAAGTGGCAGTCGCGCTGCAGAAGAAAATCGGCTGGCGCATGGACCCCCGGAGCCTGTTCTTCCAGTCTCTGCGCCAGATAGCGGCCCAGGCGGAAGCCGCGGTCGCTCGATCGCAACAGCGTGACGGAAGCACTTGAGGCGCCGGAATTAATGCAAACAAGCTAAAAATTGCCAATTCTCTGGCAGGAGAATAGTGTCCCGAAAAATGACGTCATGCTTTACGAACGTCCGCACACGTCGCGCTTCAAATTCACATATCTGAACTCCGTTTACAGGTGGTGGGAATGGATTTTCCTGTCGAAGATATTTCAGACACTCCCATGTTCTCCGACAAGATCGACCGCATGGAATGGTCTGAGCTCAGCCCCGAGCGCTATCAGCGCGATTACGTCCTGCCGCTGAAGCCCGTCATCATCACCGGCGGTTTGGACCACTGGGCCGCGCGAGACAAATGGACGTTCGACTATTTCCAGAACCAGTATGGCGATATGCCCCTCGAAATTGAAGGTCGCCGCCTGTCGATGGCGGAACTCATCGCCGAAGTTCGCACGTCCTCGCCTCAGTCACCCGCACCGTACCTGCACAACTATCCAGTCAAGAATTTGCCGAAAGAGCTGCAGGACGATATCGAGCCGATGCCTGCGTGCACGGAGCCGAACTGGCTCGACCATCCGCTGATAACGGTGCGCGCTCCGTATCTGACTTACAAGGAACTCTACATCGGCGGGCAAGGCGCAAAATTTCCCGTCATGCACTACGACGGCCTGCACACGCATGCCTTCCTGATGCAGATTCAGGGCGTGAAGGAATACATCGGCTTCGCGCCCGATCAGGGCAAATATTTATATGTACGAAACGGCGGCAACGGTCAGCCGAACCTTTCGGACGTCAACGACGTCGACAAATATGATCCCGCGCGCTTTCCGGAATTCCGCAACGCCAAGGGCATCCGCTTCAAGCTTCATCCCGGCGAAACGCTTTTCATGCCGTCCGGCTGGTGGCATACCGCGCGCATTCTTTCGCCCTCGATCACCGTTTCGATCAACGGGGCCAATGCCGCGAACTGGAGCAATTTCCGGCGCGATTTCTGCCGTTACAATATGCCAGGCCGGAAATTTCTTCCGTGGGCTTTGAACGGCTATCTCATGTTCGTGGGCAACTGGCTGTCCATGCTCCCGCCCATATAGGCGAGTTACCTTCAGTCGCCGGCGGCACTCTCGCGCGTCGGCGACACCGTCATCCTGGACCGCTCTTCGGAATTCTCGATTGAATCGTCGGCCGGCCCCGCGGCGCGATCGGAATCCTGAAATCCGCCGACCCACCCATAAACAAGGTCTTGCAGCCGCTCCCGCGCAACCGGCGACGTAAACGTGTGATCTGCGTCCTTGTAGTATTCGACCTGCGCTCGCCCGCGCAGCGGAACATTCGGCAAGGCATCGAAAAGCTGCTCGCGATAGTTCTGGCGGCCATCCAGCGTTCCGGCCGTGAGAACGATCAGAAGCTTCAAGTCGCGGTCGAGCGCCTGCCCATAAAGGTGCTCGAGCTCATTACGAACCTTGTCATCCATCGTGCCGGGTGCCGGCCGCGCCTCCGCACCAACCGCCCGTTTCGCGCGTGTGCTCAGCTCTTGCCAGATGCGGCCACGCCCGCTCGCGAATGACAACCAGCTGCGCAGGCTGACCAACCGCCGCGCAATATATTGCGCGTAGAAACGAGGCGTCGGAGGAACGGTCGGATCGAGCAGCACCATGCCGAGCACGCGCTGATCTTTATAACCGTACCTCAGCGCAATCTCCGCGCCCGCGCACAGACCGATCAACACGACATCTTGGACATCGCAATTCTCGGTCAGCCAGTCGAGTGCATCCGCCAAGTCCGCCTGGTGCGCATCTGTCGGACTGAGGCTGTCATCTCGACCCGCGCTGTCGCCGATGCCGGAAAAATCAAACCGGAAAACCAGATGTCCGAGCTTCGCCAGATCGCGCGCCATCGTCACGTACATGCGATGATGCCCGATCCGATGCGCGATGCCCGTATTGAGGATCACGACGGCCGTGCGCCGCACCTCGAACTCGGGGAGAGGCCGCGATAGAATTCCCACCAGCGATGCCGAGGGGCCGAACTGCACGGCAAGTTCGCTAAATCCTCGTGTCATTGTAACCAATCTACTATGCGTTGAACCGCTTCGACCGGGATGGATCCTGAATTCAAACGTTCCTCGTCCCAAGCGGACATGTCGGGTACGTTCTGGACGGTTAAGGCGCCGAAATCCAACGGCGCGCGAGATTGCTCCGTGAGCAGCACCATCGTTTTGGCCGGCAGCGATTGCGCTTTGCCGGCGATGGCTTCCTTCCCGAAATCCTCGGCGAGTTTTGAAGTTGGCTCGCTCGATGCAGCCGGAATTCCAGCCGACGCAATCTCACCAGCCTCGAGCGGCTCCCAAAGAATGAGTTTGTTAATGTCTTTCCGGCGGTTGACGGCAACGCGAGCCGCAAGATTTGCGCCAAGCCTCAGCCCCGCGAGGTTCACCGTAGCGGCCCCGCTGATCTCCTTGATCTCGTCGATGGCCGTTTCGATATCCTCGCACCAACCTGCGAGATCGCCTTCGCCGGATTCACCATAAGAGTCTCCGGTCGCGAAGTAATCAAATCGCAAGACGTGATGGCCGCCCGATGCCAAGCGTGCCGCTAGCTGCCGCATGGTTCGATAGGCGAAGACCTGCTCGTTCCCCAATGGGTAGCAGAGCAAAACGCTACGCGCTTTGCCAGTCTCGTCCAGTGCCGGTTCATAGTATCCAAAAAGGCGGCGGCGACGACTTCCGAAATGAAATGCCGTCATGCCGTGCATTCCCTCGACTGTCCGGCGTTCATTTTCTCCCAGCGAGTAGCCATCACCCCAAAACTTTCTACCGGCGCGTCCGAGCACCACCGAACAACCGCCAGCTGGCGAGTTTCCGTTGCGATGCGAAAACGTGACGTGCAAACCCGATGTAAACCAGCCGGTTTTGCGTTGTATCGACCAAAGTCTCTATTTTCACACGCTCGCATACTCAAGAAATATGAGCCTTTACGCTATCGCGTTTCAAGTCAACCTTGGCCGTCGCGATCCGAAAATCCATGTAAACCTAAATTGTCTCTAGAAATCCTTTTCTACCGCCGAGAAAAGGTTTTGGCGCCGGATGACCCGGAAATACTGACACCATAAAACGCGCGCGGAACACGCCTCGAATTGTCGGTTTCCGCACGCTTCCCCGATCGCAGTGACAAGGCAGGATCGCGCCGTGCGTCCCCCGCCAGCAATCGAGCGCCAGCGCCCCAAGTTGCTCAAAAACTTCGGCAAGCAGGACGGGCTTGTCATAGGCCATATTAAGTATTCGCGATTAAGTAATAACTTTTGACTCGCGACAGTAGCGGGGTGTGAATAAAAGACGGTGCTCCAGATTGGGGCGCGGGGCAGTTTTTTATTTCAAACAGTGCATTAGTGGATTTTGGCGATCATAAGGGCGCTGAACGAGCGCAACCGAGCATCCTGCTCTGCAACGCAGGTTACTACGGCACATTGGCAGCGATCCGCTCTCTCGGCCGCGCCGGCATCCCAGTAATATCGATCGATCCTTCCCCGCTCTCGGCCGGATCTTATTCTCGCTATTGCATCTCTCATTTGCGATCGCCTCCGTTCGAGGAGACCACGCGATTTGCACGGTGGTTGCTCGATGCCGGCAAGCCATTCGCCGGTAGCGTCCTCTATGCGACGAGCGACGCCGTTTCTTACGCACTCGCAAAATGCCGTCAGGATCTGGAGAAGCTCTTTTTATTATATCAGCCTGACCTCGAGACCATGATGTGCGTGCTCGACAAGGGTCAGCTGCTGCGCCACGCTCAGGCTACCGGCATCGACACACCGCCGACTTGGCTTCCCACCTCGCGCGCCAATGCGCAGGAAATCGCCAACGCGATCTCGGAACGCCTGATCATCAAGCCGCGATGCCAACTCGCCGCGCGCAACTTGGTGAAAGGCACCGTTCTAAAGCCCGGTCCGGATGCACTGATGCAGCAGTTCGACCGCATGGCAGCAGTCGGACCGGGCGATCCGAGCTTCGCGAAATCGCATCCGGAAATCATGTTTCCGATGTTTCAGGCTTTCTACCCCGAAGCCGTCAACAGCGTTTACAGCCTATCCGGATTTCGCGACCGCTCCGGAACGAAAACCGCCGTACTTGCGGCCGTCAAGTCGATGCAGCGCCCGCACAATCTCGGGATCGGCCTTTGCTTCGAGGAAGCCCCCGTCGATACCGCGCTCGCCGGCAAAGTCATGGAGCTATGCGAACGGATTGGCTATTATGGTGCTTTTGAATGCGAGTTCATTCAGGCTGGCGATAAAAAGCTGCTGATCGATTTCAACGCCCGCTTCTATAATCAGGTTGGCCTGGAAATTGCGCGGGGCCTCGACATTCCCGGATTGGTTTACGCCGCGGCGACCGGGCAGGACGAAAAAGTCGATGACTTGATCGCCGCCTTCGAGAAGCGCGAGAAAGGCCAGAACTATGCGTTTTGCAACAGCTTCCAATTTCAGCTCATCACGCGCTTTCGTCGTGGCTTGGGATCGATGTCGCCCGAGGAATCCGGACGCTGGACTGCATGGCGGCAGTCCTCGAAAAACATCGTAGAAGCCGCGTTCGATCAAAACGATCTCATTCCCTACGCCATCGATTCCACGCAGCAAATCTTCTCTATTCTTCGTCGCCCACGAGCGTTCTTCAGAGACTGCCTAACGAAATGAGCATTTCGGCGCCCAACCCGGATGTCGTGATCATCGGAGCCGGCCCCTACGGGCTTTCCCTCGCTGCGCATCTGCGTGCTCGCGGCGTGAATTTTCGCATCTTCGGCATCCCGATGGGCTTCTGGCGCGACTTGCCCACGGGCATCAATCTCAAATCCCCGGCATCGAGCACCAACATTTCGGTGCCGAAGACGCCCGTAGCATTTTCCCGATGGTGCAGAGAGCGCGGACTAGAGGACTACGAGCCATGCTCGATGGAGTCGTTCGCCAACTATGGGCTCTGGATCCAGTCGCATTTCGTGCCGAACGTCGAGGCAACGAAAGTAACCGCCATTGCCCAGATGGATCGCGGCTTTCACATCACGCTCGATGACGGCTCCGAACTCTCCGCGCCGCATGTGATCGTCGCAACCGGATTGTCCTATCTGGACGCAATCCCGGCCGACTTTCACAAACTGCCTCAAGAAATTTCGAAGCATACGTTCCATCTCTCCGATTATTCCGAATATCGAGGCAAACGTGTCGCGATTGTCGGCGGCGGCGCTTCCGCCATCGAAGCGGGCGCACTGGTCCACGAAGCGGGCGGATTCCCCGAAGTATTCATCCGCGAGCCGAATGTTCTGATTTACGATCGGACGCCGCGCTATCGCAGTCTTCGCGAACGCATCCTGCAGCCGTCATCGCCCATCGGAAACGGCAAGGTGCCATTTCTGATCGGGCATTTCCCGCAACTGCCGTACTTGCTGTCCGAAGCTCGGCGTCTCAGATTGCTGCGCGCGTTCGTTCCCCCGTCTGCACCCTGGTGGATCAAGGATCGCGTCGTCGGCGTCGTTCCGATGCACGTCGCGAGTTCGATCACCGGCGCGCGCACTCTTGAGCACGGCCTCAGCCTCACAATTCGCCAACAAGATCAGCCCGAGCGCGAACAGGATTTTGACGCCATCATATGGGGCACGGGTTACGAAAAAGACGTGAGCCGCCTCTCCTTCCTGTCCGGCGATATTCTGAGAACAATGACGCTGATCGAGCAGGCCCCCAAGTTGTCCATCAACTTTGAGTCGTCCGTTGGCGGTCTCTATTTCATCGGCCCCATGTCCGAAATGAGCTTCGGGCCGATCACACGCTTCGTGGCGGGCGCCGGCTTCACAGCAAAATCGCTCTCCCGGCATCTCGCCCGCCGCGTTCCAAAACGCAGATCAGTTCAACCGTTACAAGAACAAGCCTCCATCCCGCGTCTTGACGACAGGGTTCGCCAACAACGCGCAGATCCAATGGATGTGAAGATCGATGAACGGCTCACCTGAATTGCAGCGCGGTTCGAAAACGCGATCCGCCGCATTCGACGCCATCGCAGCCGCGAGAACGCTCAAACGCCGGTTAGCCGATCGCGTAGCGGAACATCTCACTCACAAATGGGACCAGCAGCACGGCGTTGACACGGGCGGACGCGTGGCCATCAACGCCTCCCGTGTCGCGGTCGTCGGAAATCACGCTGGGTCCGGCTACGACATCGTATCGACCCCGCCGAGCGTCTTTTCCTATCTCTCGCGATATTTCCCAGCGCAGCGCAACGACTACAGCTACATGGATATCGGCTGCGGCAAGGGCCGCACCGTCATGCTCGCCTCCGAACTTGGATTCAAATCCTGCATTGGGGTCGACTTTGCGAGCTTCGCATGCGACGTCGCTCGCGAAAACGTGGCGCGCTATAAAAGCCCTGTTCCAGAGCGATCGCCGTGCGCCATTCTCAATGAATGCGCCACGAAGTGCACCTTTCCCGATGGGAACCTGCTTCTCTTCTTCAACAACCCGTTCGCGATGGATCTATGGCCCGAGGTCGCCCGCCGCGTAACCGAAGCGGCCGATCAAGAGCGTGCCGTGACCATCATCCTGATCGGCAGCTTCCCCGATACGATACGAGCCGCCGCCGATATTTTCACCGGCTCGCACGTCATCACCAGACGCGCCGAAGGATTGACGCCGCGCTTTTGGGACTCATACGCCCCATTCCACTTTATTGTCCTCGCAAACGGCTAACGCGCCTTACCGCGGACAGACGTTGCTTGCCACCAAACCCACGCCGCAATCGCGACCGGCAGACCGACCGCTAACCAGGACAACGCATCCCAGATGCCGTCGCCCAGCAGTGCGAAGATCAAGCCCACGCCGCTCACCACCGCGACAACCGTCGGAAGAATGTAGGTTCTCTGCCAGATCGGCTTTCTCAGCATCGGCGGGCTCATGCGTGCGACCGCTCAACCGATGGCAACGCCAGCTCCGGCGGTTGCTCAGCAGGCAAGCGCCTGCGGGCAATCCAGAGATAGAGCCCCGTGATGAGAATGATGATCGTGATCACGTCGAGGATCGCCCAGATCACCTTCAACGTCATCCCGCCGTAGTCGCCGAAATGCAGCGGCTTCGAAATCAGCAGCGTGGTCACGAACCACGGCATGTCCTGCATATCCGTAAAAGCGCCGGTTTCTCCATCGATGACGACCGGCTTCAGCAAGCGCGACGTCAACGGCGTGTTGCCTTTGAAAAAGATGACGTAGTGCGCAGGGCCAGCGAAAATCGTGCCGGGAAAGGCGACGGTTTGCGGCTCCATATCGGGCAACTTGCTTCGCGCCAGCTGCATGGCGTCTTCCACGGATGCGAGCTTCGTCGGAACCGGACGGTCCCTGCCCGGCCCGAGCATTTCGGAGAGCTGCGTGAACTGCCACACCTTCACAACGAGATCGGCCCAAGTGTTCACAACTCCAGTCGCGCCGACGACGAGCGTCCAGGCGATAACGACGATCCCGAGAAAATTATGCCAGTCGAGCCAGCGAACAGGGCGCGTGCGGCTGACACGTATCGCGCCAAATTTCAGCTTTCGCATGAACGGGCCGTAGATCACGATTCCCGAGACGATCGCCGCAACAAAGAAGAGGCCCATCAATCCGAGAAAGAGCTTTCCGGACAGGCCCGCATACATATCCGTATGCAGCCGGTACATGATCATCGTGAACCGGCCATTGAAATCCGGCTCGTCCAGAAAGCTGCCCGTGTTCGCGTCAAAACGCGCGAACTGGTTTGTCATCGGATCAGCACTGACGCTGTCATTGATCGACAAAAACAGGACGCCGGGATTTTCATCATCCCACGACAGAAACTGAACGACCTTGCCAGGATAGCGCTCGTGCACGTTTTGCAGAACCTGGTCGAGACTGACCGGCTGCGTGCCCGGCGCGACCTCGGCCGGATGTGCCGAGTCGTGCAGCAGATCGTCGATCTCGTGATGGAAGATCAGCGGCAGCCCGGTGATGCAAAGCATGAGCAGGAAAATGGTCGAGACGAGGCTCGACCATTTGTGCACCCACGCCCATTTGCGCAAAGAACTATTCGTCATCCGAACTCAGCTCACCATTTGTAGCGCAACGTCGCGAGAATGGTGCGCTCCGCGCCAAGTCCGCAATAAGCGTCGCTCGTGACGCACGTTGCAACGTAGTACGTGTTGAACAGATTGGCGACATTCAGTTGCAGCGATGCGCCTTCGTATTTCGGCGACAGATAGCCGAGGTCGTAGCTCGCTGCGAGATCGAACAGGGTATAGCCCGGCACCTTCCAGACGTTGCGCGAGTCGGCATACTGCGGGCCGGTATATCGAACGCCGCCGCCAAGTCCGAAGCCCGCGATCCGGCCTTCATGCCATGTGTATTTCGCCCAGAGCGAAGCGTTGTCGCGCGCAACGCTCGGAAAGACGTTGCCTATGTTCGCCGGATTGGCATCGGCCGTGATCTCAGCTTTGAAATAGTGACTGTACGCGGCGATGATATCGAGGTTCTCCGTGACCTTCGACCTAGCCTCGAGTTCCACACCAGCGACTTCGACTTCACCCGCTTGGATCGTGATCGGCGGATTCGAAGCGTTTGGCGTGGCGACGTTCTGCTGCTTCAGATCGAATACCGCCGCCGACAGCATCGTTTGCGTTCCCAGCGGCTGATATTTGACGCCCGCCTCGACGCCTTCGCCCGTCGTCGGCTTCAGTACATTGCCGTAACCATCTTTCAGCGTCAGACCGCTGGCTGGCATGAACGATGTCGAATAGCTGACATAGGGTGCAAAGCCGTTGGCAAAGACGTACGACAGACCCGCAAAACCGGTCCACGCCTGATCGTCGATCGCCACATTCACTGGATCATATGCGAACGTGTTGAAGTTGAATTGCGTGCCGTTCGTCTCGGTATGCGCCCAATCGTGGCGTCCGCCGAACGTGAAATTCCAGCCATCGAGCTTGATCTGATCCTGAGCATACACCCCGATCTGATCATGCTGGTTGCGCGTGTCGAGATAACGCAGCAGCGCACTCACAGGCGGAACAGGCAGATTGTAATTTGGGTTGTAGGCATCGATCGGCGGCGCAGATCCGAACCGATAGTCCGAAGCGCCCTGACCGTACTGGTAATCAAGACCGACCAGCGCCTTATGCGCGAGCGCACCCGTGAAGAAGCGCGCCTCGAGCTGGTTATCGAGAACGATGTCGTTCGTATACCCGGCGACGTAATTGTTCGTGCGATTGACAGTGCGGTAATCGATGATCTGCCCGCTAATATCTCTTGCCAAACCTTCCGTCCGAACGGCTGTCACCTCCGCATCGACGCTGCTGAAGCGAACGTTCTGACGGAACGTCAAGGCGCTGTCGAAACGATGCTCGAAGGCGTAGCCGAACCAATATTCGTCGAGACGCGAATGGTCGTTGTCGGGATCGCCGAGATAACGGCTGTATGGAATACGCCCGAATGGCGCTGATTTTTTCGTCAGCTCCAGCGGCACATATTGCTGCGGACCGTACCCGTTGGTCGTTGCGAAGCTTCCAAGTAGCGTGAGGGTGGTGCTGGTATCGGGCCGATAGGTCAGGCTCGGCGCGATGAAGAAGCGCTGCCGATCGGTAAAATCCATCTGCAGATCGGTGGTATTGCCCATTCCGACGAGGCGATATGAGAGCTTGCCGTTCTTGTCGACGGGACCGCTGAAGTCGAACCCACCCTGCACCCAATCGTGATTGCCGAACGTGAAGAAGACCTCGTTCTGCGCCTCCTCCGTCGGACGCTTGCTGACCATGTCGATCAAGCCCCCGGGAGGCGCCTGCCCATAGAGCGCCGAGGCCGGACCCTTGAGCACTTCGATGCGCTCGAGCATGTACGGATCGACGAACGGCTTCGCGAACGTCAGGGTCTGTTCGTTCGGCAAGATCAGGCCGTCGAGATAGATCGGCGCTTCGAACCCGCGAACGACGAACACGTCGAAGAGGCCGCTGGCCGTATATTTGTCGAGCATGATGCCGGGCGTATAGCGGAGCGCCTGACCGATTGTCTGCGCACTCTGCTGCTCGATCTGATCTTTCGTCACCACGTTGACCGTGCGCGGCACCTCGATCAAAGGCGTGTCGGTCTTGATGCCGGTCGCGGTTCTGGTCGCGACGATGCCATCGACAGGCCCCGTCGCCGTTTCGGTCGCGGTTCCAGCCGCACTGCCGATCTGCTCAGTAATTTCGACAGGGGGTGGCGCAGGCTGCGGCGCACTTGCCTGAGCGGTGCCCGCACGCTTCGTCGTCTTCTTGGCCTTCGACACCGTCTTCGACTTGGGCGCCGTTGTTACCACGACTTCGGGCAACGCTGCCGAGCCGGGACTCGTCGCGTCCTCATTGGCCGCTGGCGCAGCTTGCTCCGGGGATGATTGCGCGGCAGCTGGCGGTGCCGGCGTCCCGGGCTCCTGCGCGACAGCAGGGTGCAGACCGGCCGCCGTCGTCATCATGAACAAGAATGCAAGCGTCCAGACATGACCGGCTCGCACCGAGCGCCGCGTACCAACCTCGGAAGCAATTACCGAACGAGTCAATTTCCCCTCCAACATACTCTTTCTCCCCCCGGAGAAATTTTCCGAACCGTACAAAGTGCATTGATCACGAGCGCGCCCGAGTGCCCTTCCACGCGCAAGCGTTACGCCCGACCGCGCACGGCATGCGATCAGTCCGAATTCCGGATGCGTCAGAATCGGGCGCGAAGCAGGTTTCCTGAGACCTCTCCGCAATGCCCGCTCATCACCGATCTCGTAGTCCTTCGGTGCCCTCCGCAAATCCTTACTAAATTAGTAATCTTTTAGCTGGGATGGCGAATGCTCCGCCAGACAGGCGGCTATTCTCGCTCAACGAAATACTATCGCGGAATGCAACGCCTCATCGGCGGGGAAACTTGCGCGTGGGCGGCTCGCCGAAGTGACGGCGATAGGCCGCTGTGAACGCCGCGGGGCTCGAAAAGCCGACCTGATAGCCGACTTTTGCGACAGGTAGGTCCGTGTCCCTTAGCATCGCGCGCGACAACTCCAGACGTTCGCGGCGGATGTAGCCGAAGATGGATGTCCCGTACGCAGTTTTGAAGTGCGCCTGCAAGGTCGTCAGGTTGAGCCCAACCTGCATGGCGAGATCGAGCGACTTCGGCGGCGATGCGAGGTTGGCATCTATGATCTCACGCGCCTGCACCACTCGATCATAGTTTTTTCGGCCGAGCGTATTCGCGATCCTGTTCGCCTCTTTGAGCATCGATGCCGCTTCGAGGACGAAGGCGAGCGTGTTGGTCTCGAGAAAGAGTTCAGCAAGTTCGCCGCAATAGGGATGGGCGAGACTGCGCTTCGCGATCTCGACCATCCGGCGGGACTTGGGAAGAACGACGGCCTGATAGTCCACGTTCAACAACCCGCGCAACGCCGCCAGACCATCGTCGGTCACATCCGGCCCGAAGCGGTCGAAGAAGTCCCGCTTCAGATAGAAGCCGGACATCACATTGTGCTGGTTTGCCTTGTAGTGGGTGAAGGCCTTTACGGGCTTGCCGTTGCCCGCGATGACGGCGCGCCCGAGCTCATGGCGAACTTGTCCATGCCCTTCGATATCGAAGACGGGAGGATCTCCGGAAATCAGAATTCCGCACCCTAGCGCGGACTCGATCTCGTACTCGACCTTGCTATCGTAATTGACCCTCAAGCGATGAGCGGCAGCAATCAGGCCGGGCTGAACCATGCTGAGAACGACCTGGCCGGTCACCGCAGACGCGTCTACCTGTCCTGCATCGATCGAGTTCGCAGTTATGCGCGAGACTGACATGCACTTCGCAGTCAATCTGGCCATCTCCGAGACTGAGATGTCTCCGTCGTGAGTCTGGTATTCGCGCACGAGATCGTAGCTCCGCTAAATAATACAAAAATAGTATACTTAGCGGGACGAGAAAAGAACGCCGTTATGACAACGGCTTGATAAGCTGAGGCAATCGTTGACGGTCTTTGATCGCCTCAGGCTAATTTTAAAAAACTTCTAATCTACAGAGCTGACAAACCTCGCGCACTAGGACCGAAACCCGGAGGCAACCGGGTTTCGGACTTCATCAGGAGCAGATCAGTACTGCTTCGGGCACCAAGATTCCTTCGACGACTTGCAGGCTACGGGAAATGCTTTGGCCATCTTCTCGGCTTCGGCCCATTCGTCAGCATCGACGCTGTTATTCACGTCCTGATCCATCGCGGTGAACGTCGGTGCCGGATCGAGCTTCAGGGTCGCAACGTTGGCTTCCCACTCGGTTCGGCTGATCGACCCGTTGCCGTCCGTGTCGAGCTGCTTGAACTTACTGGCCCAATCGTCAGCATAAGCCGCGCCGGAAAACAGAAGAATTGCAGCAGTCGCGAATATGGCTCTCGTCATGCGTCTTCTCCCTATATTATTTATTGCGTCCCGTTCGGTCGAGCGCGAAGCCCATCCCGCGGCAACACCACTAGCGGCGCCTTGTTTCGTATTTTTCGCAATGGCACGTTTAGCAATATGATGCTGGAGAATTGGCAATACGCCGAACTTTCTCCGCGCTTCAACGCATTACGGATAAATGATTTGACGATTTTATCTAATCAAGCCTGATGTGTTCGATTACGAACAGAAGCAGGAAAGCGCGCCATGACCTATCGTATAGTTTCCACGATTTACATATGCGGCGCGGCGTTGCTCAGCACGTCCGGACATACGTTGGCAGCCGACGTTCCGGCAAGAAAATCGGGACAATGGCAGCTCACATCGGTTTCGGATTCGATTGGAATGACAACCATCAGGTCGTGTATCGCCGCGACCGATAATGTCGTTCTCGGCGATAATTCAAAAAATTGCGGTCCTGTCGACGTCAAGACAATCGCGAATGAAACATTCGTAAATGTCACGTGCTCGGCGGGAAATAGCCGGCAAAAGATCAGCACATTGCTGACCGGCGATTTCAATACTTGGTATCGAGCCGTTACAAAAATAACATTCGATCCGCCGCAGGCTGGCGTTTCGCACCTTGGCGTGATCGTCGATGGAAAATATCTCGGCGAGACCTGCGAAGCGGACAAATCCGCCGCGACCAAACCCTGAACTGACGCCTCCGGCGCTTGCAAACGCCGGAGTGCGCCGTGCTGTAGCGAGCCGATGTTAGTTGGGCAGAACCACTTTCGGCGGCTCGATGCTCAGATCCTTGACGATCGTGAAAGTGCCGTCGAACACGCGGCTTTCGGGCTCAGTGACCGGCGTCACGATGTTGCGCGCTGGCAGCCCTGTCACCTTGTCGACGTAGACGTTTTGCAGATTGGGCGCGCTAAGCGCTGTAACGCGTGGACCTTTGGACTTGGCATCGGCAGGCAACGGCATCGCCAGAACGCCCTGATAAAGCGCATAGGTTTTGCCCTCGAACTCCTTATCGCCGACGCATTTGTACTCGGTCGAAACTTTCGGAGAGTCGGCAACCGTATCCTTGATCTGGTTGGCCACCGTTTGGGCAAACGCCTCCGGCAACTCCGCCCAACCACCGCCCTGGTTCGACCAGGCTTTTTTGCCGACGACGATCATTTCCATCGCAGCACCCTCGCCGCCCAGCGTCACCGTCTGGTGCATGCGATCCGGCAGCACATAGTCCGCCTGCATCTTCAGGGTGCCATCCTTGTTCTTGATCGTCGTTTCCAGCCGGAATTTGCCTGCCTCGCGAAGCTTGGCGAACGCTGCATCGACTTGGTCCTTGCAGCTGACATCCGCAAACGCCGAACCGGACAGGCAAGTCAGAAAGATAGCGAAAATGATACGCATGGGGCTCCGCACCGGTTGGATCTGAAGGATGCACATGGATCGCGCGAAACCGATTTCCAAGTCACGGCATACTTCGATGGAAATAGTTCCCGGCAACGACAGCGGCCGTCACTTCGTCCGCTGTCCTGCCATTTCCGGCAGATGATCGATGGCGATGCGCATGAGCTCCGGAAGGGATTTCACACCGAGCTTCGCCTTGATCTGCGAGCATGTGTTGGCGATGGTCTTGTAGCTGACGTGCAGTTCCTCGGCGATCGCCGCATATTGCTTGCCCTGCGCGATCAGCTCCAAGGTTTGGAGCTCGCGTAACGTCATGCCGCTCAGCGGATTGCTACGGCCCTTGGTTTCCATCAGTGCGATCGCCGATGCGACCGTGTGGCTGAGAAACGGCCTGCCCTGGCGCACGGCCTGCAGCGCCTTCACGATATCGACGGACGATGTGTCCTTTAAAATATAGCCGTTTGCACCGAGGCGCAGCGACTGGCTGGCGATCATCGGATCTTCATGCATCGTCAGCACCAGGATAGGCGTATGCTTGTCATGCACACGCAATCGCCGGATGAATGTGAGACCGACGAGAACGCCCTTCTTGATCGCAAGATCGATAATGATGACGTCGGGCTTGTCGTTCCGATAGGCACGGAAGCCATCGATCAGGTTCGATGCCAGCGTGATGTTTTCGATGCCGGCATCCTCGAGGACGCGGCGGCATCCCTGCAGCACAACAGGATGGTCGTCGATCACAAGAATTTTTGTCATGATGTCATCCGTGAAGCTTCGCGTACCTGCAGGCGGCTGGCGTCGCTCGGCTGCGCTGGAATTTTGATAGAGATCGACGTGCCGCGGGGATCTCGCGCTTCGACGGCAAGCGTGCCGCCCGCGGAAAGCACACGTTCGCGCATGGCCGAGAGACCAAAACCGGCAGCGGCGCCAGGTTTGAAACCGACGCCGTCATCGCTCACCCGCAAGCAGATCAGGATGCCGGGCTCCTGCTCCCTCGTTCCGCGGCGAGACGTTTCTTCCCGCAGTTCGATGAGAATGTTGTCGGCCTGCGCGTGCCGGACGGCGTTCGTCAGAGCCTCTTGCGTCGCCCGGTAAACGGTCAGCTCGATTTTCTCAGCGTAAGCACGAGCAAACGGACCGATCTCCGAAATGATGCGGACGTCCGTGTGGCGACGATCGAAATCGTTGATGAGATCCTTGATCAACGCTGGTAGCGGCACCTTGCCGATAGAAACCGGATGCAATCTTTTGAGCAGCGCACGATTCATGGCTTTCAGACGATCGGCGATCGACAGGATTTCGTCCGTTCGCGTCGTGATTCTGCGCGCCGACTCGTCATCGAGCTTTGCCGATATTCTGTTGATCGACTCGGCGCTCGCCGTGATGCCGAACAAGCAGGGGCCTGCTTCGTCGTGAAGCTCGCGCGCGATTTCGCGCCGTTCATCTTCCTGAACGGATTGGATTTGCTTGTATAGCTCGCCATTTTCCGCCCGCGTCTGATCGAGCGATGCCGCGAGCGAGTTGAACTTGCGCGAAATGTCGGCGATCTCGACGACACGCGGAATTTCGAGACGCCGCGCGTTCTCGCCGGCTTCCAAAGCTACGAGGCCACGCGCCAGCGCTTGCAACGGCGTCAGTATCCATCCGAGCACGAAATAGAAAGCTCCGACGAGTAACAGCATCGAGATCGAAGCAACGATCGCGAGCGATGAGAGCTGCTGCCACTTCTCGGCGATTTCATCATCCGGATCGCCTTTGAGAATGATCTGACGGTCGCCATTCGGCACGCGGATGACGCGTGTATGATCCTCGCCGCCCGCCGGCATCATCAGGCTCTCAAACCAATCGGGCGTTTCGCTTAACGGCGACGGACCATCATCGTCTGAGGAGGACGAGCGCAAAAGCTTTGGTGGCGTGCCTCCGTCCTGAACATAGATGCGCGCATGGCGCATATGGTCGACTTCGCGCGACACGAGGTAATCGAGGTTCGAAAGCTGGTTTTCCGCAGCAATGCGCCGAACCAGCTCGCGCAACAGGCCCTCTGCGAAATCTATCGACGCCTTGATCTCGACGTTGACCGCGTTACGGCCATTGACGACAGCAATCGTGCCGGCAGCGATGGTGGCGAGCAGAAGCATCAACGAGATTGCAAGCAAAACCTGGTGACGGATCGAACGTCCGAACCAGGCAAACCCCGAAACTTTCCGAAACAAAGCGTCCAGCATCAAACTAGCCGCGCGATCTGTAGCGCCGCGAGAGATCATCGAGCGCATCACGCTCGTTTAATCCCGCTTTGCGCAAATTGAAGTATTGTTGGCCGATTGCGCCAAATCCCTCGACCCTACCCGGCTCGCGCACGACGTCCGCCAGCACCTCGACCAACCAGACCGCTGTCTCGCGGTCATCGGTCGGATCGAGCATCACCTCGAGCTGAACGGCCCTGTTCGCGATCATGCGCGGATCTTCTTTGAATATCTTGGCTGCGTTCGCGATCGACGCCTTGATGATGTCGGCCTCCTCCGCCTTGACGGTCTTGCCCCGGCTCGCCTCGCGCGAGATCAGCCATCCGGCTGGATCAATGTCTGAGGTCGCATCAAGCCAGCCCGGCTGTGCTTGCGATTGCGTCAACCCTGAGCGTTGATCCGTATGCTGATTTATTGAGTTGCTATCATCACATCCCGCAAAAAGCAGGGCGCACGCGCCCATCAGCCAGAATGTTCGAAATTTCATTGCTCTCGCGAGTTGTGAGATGCGCAGACCGCACGATGCAATCTGCGTTTGTGCCCGACCTATGCCAGAGAGAACGCCAGACTTCCAGGACAACGTCTGCAGCGTTCTTTGCCGATTCTTCCCGGCGCTATTTGCCGATCACACTGAAGACCCCCGCTAGTTACGTTGTTACGGTTCCGCCCGTGCTGAACGCGAAGTCATCGGAGAACCAGTAATCCGAGCGCGCGGTACGCCTACGAAGAGCGGAGAGATGGGCGGAGGAATTACCCAGATTTCCCTCGGACTAAAGGACGGATGTTGTGGCGTCGGGTTCCCGTCTGTCGCCACGCGCTCGTCGTCCAGAACAATAGCTGGGATTGGAAACGCGAGGATAAATTGGCATGAAAAGACTTGCTAGCACATCGATGCTGATGTCGGCGTCCTGCATGGCGTTAGCTGCCGCCGTGCAGATGGGCGCGGCCACCAGCGCGCTTGCGAACGACAAGCTCATCGAGCTGTCGAACAGCAATGAAAACTGGGTAATGCCGGGCAAAAACTACGATTCGAACAACTACAGCACGAGCACGCAGATCAACGTCGACAACGTCAAGCAGCTGAAGCACGCCTGGTCGTTCTCGACCGGCGAGCTGCATGGACACGAAGGCGCACCGCTCGTCATCGGCGACGTGATGTACGTTCACAGCTCGTTCCCGAACAAGACCTTCGCACTCGATCTCAACGATCCCGGCCACATCCTGTGGCAGCACAGCCCGAAGCAGGATCCGGCTGCACGCTCGGTTGCTTGCTGCGACCTCGTGAACCGCGGTTTGGCTTACTGGCCGGGTGATGACAAGACACCTTCGCTGATCATCAAGACGCAGCTCGACGGCCATCTCGTCGCGTTGAACGCCAAGACGGGCGAAGAGTTCTGGAAGGTTGAGAACGGCGACATCAAGGTCGGTCAGACGCTCACGCAGGCGCCCTATGTCGTTCACGATCTCGCGATCGTCGGTTCGTCAGGCGCCGAACTCGGCGTTCGTGGCCACGTGACAGCCTACAACGTCCGCACGGGCGAGCAGGCTTGGCGTTACTACGCGACCGGTCCCGATGCCGAAATCGGTCTTGCTGACGACTTCAACAGCGCCAACCCGCACTATGGTCAAAAGGGCCTCGGCACCGCGACCTGGGAAGGCGACGCGTGGAAGATCGGCGGCGGCACGAACTGGGGCTGGTACGCCTACGATCCGGCTGCCAACCTGATCTATTACGGGTCCGGCAACCCGGCTCCGTGGAACGAGACGATGCGTCCTGGCGACAACAAGTGGACCATGACGATCACGGCTCGCGACGCCGACACCGGCAAGATGAAGTTCGGCTACCAGAAGACCCCGCACGACGAGTGGGATTTCGCTGGCGTCAACGTCATCATGCTTTCCGAGCAGACCGACAAGACCGGCAAGAAGCGCAAGCTTCTGACGCATCCCGATCGTAACGGCATCGTCTACACGCTCGATCGTGAAAACGGTGACCTGATCTCGGCCGACAAGCTTGACGATACCGTCAACGTGTTCAAGACGGTTGACCTCAAGACCGGTCTCCCGGTTCGCGATCCGGAATACGGCACCCGTATGGACCACAAGGGCACGGACATCTGCCCGTCGGCCATGGGGTACCACAACCAGGGTCACGACTCCTACGATCCCCAGAAGCAGCTGTTCTTCATGGGCATCAACCACATCTGCATGGACTGGGAGCCATTCATGCTTCCCTACCGTGCCGGCCAGTTCTTCGTCGGCGCGACGCTGTGGATGTACCCGGGCCCGAAAGGCGATCGTCAGAACTACCTCGGTCTTGGTCAGATCAAGGCCTACAACGCGATCACCAACGAGTACAAGTGGCAGCACATGGAGCGCTTCTCGGTCTGGGGCGGCACGCTCGCGACCGCAGGCAATCTGGTGTTCTACGGAACGCTCGATGGCTTCCTCAAGGCTCGCAACTCGGATACCGGACAGCTGGTCTGGAAGCATAAGCTTCCGTCGGGCGTGATCGGTTACCCGATGACGTACGAGCACAAGGGCGTCCAGTACATCGCTGTGATGTCGGGCGTTGGCGGTTGGCCGGGCGTTGGTCTGGTGTTCGACCTTCAGGACCCGACCGCAGGTCTGGGCGCGGTTGGCGCATTCAAGAACCTGCAGAACTACACGCAGATGGGCGGCAGCCTCGAGGTGTTCTCGCTTGATGGCAAGAACCCCTACGACGACGTCAACGTCGGCGAGTACGAGAAGGGCTGATGAAAGCCATGGATCGCGGCTCGGCATCGAGCGGTGCCGCGATCCTCTCTCACAAGCTTAGCGTCTGCGAGGATGCTGGGCCGCGCGGCGGCAGCCATTTCCGCTTCACTACATGGCGAGCCGTCCCGCGAGTTCCTTGCAACGCGATTGCCCCGGAGACTGGCGACTTCGGATCTCAAAATCACAAGCCGTCAGATGACTCTGACCAGCATTCGAAAGGTCTTTTTGCGCATGCCGCTTAGTATCCGTACGGATCGAAGCCATAGCACCATCGGCAAGGTTTCCAGACCGTTGCTCGCCGCCGCCGGACTTTCCGTCCTCGCTTGGATGTCGATCACTCCGTCCTTTGCTCAAGACGCGACGACGAAAACAGCCGTCGACGGCTCCGTCCTTCGCGTATGCGCAGCTGCAAACGAAGCGCCGTATTCCACGAAGGACGAAAACGGCTTCGAAAATAAAATCGCGAAGATCATCGCCGAGGGAATCGGCCGCAAGGCGGAATTCGTGTGGTCGGCGAAACCAGCGATCTACGCAGTTCGCGATCAGCTCGACAAAAAGCTCTGTGACCTGGTCGTCGGAACCGATGCCGGTGACGAACGCGTCCTGACGTCGAAACCCTATTATCGCGCGCCTTACGTTTTCATCGTGCGCAAAGACTCGCCATTGAAGATCGAGAACTGGGATAGCCCGGATCTGGCGAAGGCCGGCAAGATCGGCTTCGTGCCGAGCACGCCTGCGTCGGTCATGATGGAAAAAGAAGATCTGTATAACGACAACATCAACTACGCATCGTCGCTGACGAACTTCAAAGATCGCAGAAACGCCTACACGCGCATTCCGCCCGATCGCATGGTCGGTGAGGTCGCGAACGAGACCGCTGGGCTCGCGGTGGCGTTTGCTCCGGAAGTCGCGCGCTACGTGAAGGCAAACGATGCGCTGAAGCTGATTGTCATCCCCGACAACAACGTGCGCTCGGACGGCATGAAGGTTCCATTCCATTTCGACCAATCGTTTGCCGTTCGCAAGGACGACAAAGCATTGCTCTCAGCAATCGATGAAGCGCTGCCCAAGGTGCAATCGAAAATCGAAGATGTTCTGAAGGACGAGGGGATCCCTCTCGTTCAGCCGGCATCCAATAAATAAACGTCCGGCAAGCGCCGGTAATATCGAGGAAAGTGGACAAGTGGGACTGAAATCAAGGTTGAAATTCACAGTGGCGGCAGCGGGCCTGACTTTCTGTGCGTTGGCAGGGCTCGGTACAAACGCCGGCGCACAGGAAGTTTTCCGGAATACGGTGACCGGCGAAACGCTCGACGTGGAAGGTCAGGCTCCGAAAGAAGGGCGCGACACGCCTGCGGTCAAGCAGTTCATGCAGACGGGCGTCGACCCCTACGTTGAAGTCGCGGGCTGCCTGCCGAAAGGCGAGGAAATCTATCTCGAGTCCTGCTCGGGCTGCCACGGTCACATCGGCGAAGGCAAAGTCGGACCGGGGCTCAACGACTCCTATTGGACGTACCCGAAAAATCAAACCGACAAAGGCATCTTCGAAACGATCTTCGGTGGTGCCAACGGCATGATGGGTCCGCACGGCCAGGATCTCGAACTCGACAACATGCTGAAGCTCATCGCCTGGATTCGTCACATCCAAAAAGACGATGTCGCGGATGCGGAATGGCTGAACGACGAGCAGAAGAAGAACTTCAAGCCCTTCGACATCAAAGCCTGGGAAGCCACTGGCAAAGCCGCTGCCGAAAAGGCGCAGTGCAAGATTTCCGGAAACTAGTCTGGCCGCCGTCCCGATTGAAAACGGGCGGATCCATGCTGGGTACGGAACAACAAGGGCGGCGAAGCCGCCTGAGCAAAGTAGAAGATGGAGGAAAGCCGATGAAGAAGAGTTCACTCCCGATCTTGGCAGGTGCAGTGATCATGGCCGCCGGTCTCGTTGGTGCGACCGCACCGGCTGCGCTGGCATACGATGGCACCCACTGCAAAGCTCCCGGCAACTGCTGGGAACCGAAGCCGGGCTTCCCGGAGAAAATCGCGGGTTCGAAATACGACCCGAAGCACGACCCCAAGGAACTCAACAAGCAGGTTGAGTCTCGCAAGGGCGAAGAAGCACGCAACGCGAAGCGCGCAGAGCACTTCAAGAAAACGGGCAAGTGGGTCTACGACGTAAAGAAGATTCAGTAGACGCGCACCCCATAAAGACCCTCGGGATCTTGCCACGCTAAGACAAGACTTCCTCTTCCGAGGTCATTGGGGTGCTGCAGATGCAGCACCCCATTTTTTTATTCGGCGACGAACGGATGCGTTCGCCGACACATACTGCATGGAAATTTCTGCGATGAATGGCGCGATCGCGGGCTTGGAACAGGAACAAACCGCCTTGAAAAGCATGGACCTCGCGGACTGGCGTCAACACGCGCTCGAGCTTGAAAGCGAGGTTGCAAAAGCGGTGGTCGGACAAGACCGCGCAATACGCCTCATGGTCATCGCCATCTTCGCGCGCGGCCACGTCCTGCTCGAAGGCGACGTCGGCGTCGGCAAAACCACCTTGCTCAGAGCCGTCGCCCGGACGCTTGGCGGCGCTTACGAACGCGTCGAAGGCACGATCGATCTCATGCCTTCGGACATGATCTACTACACGTTTCTGAACGAAGAAGGAAAACCGCGCGTCGAGCCCGGCCCGGTACTTCGTCACGGCAGCGATCTTTCGGTCTTCTTCTTCAACGAAATCAACCGCGCTCGTCCGCAAGTCCACTCCCTGCTCCTGCGCTTGATGGCCGAACGCAGCATTACGGCTTTCAACACCGAACATTCGTTCCCGCATCTTCTGGTGTTCGCCGACCGAAACCGCATCGAACGCGAAGAGACCTTCGAGCTTCCCGCAGCCGCGCGCGATCGCTTCCTGATGGAAGTTGCCATCGCCACGCCGCCAGATGAAAAGTCACGCCGTCAACTTCTGTTCGAAACTCGCTTCCACGACGTCGACGCGCTGATCGGGAATTTGAAGGAAGGCGTCGTCGATTATCGGCAGCTCAATGCGCTGGCAAAAGTCATTCAGTCCAGCATCACCGTCAGCCCCGCGCTCGAACGCTATACGCTCGATCTCTGGAATGCGGTTCGCAATCCCGCAAGCGCCGGCCTGAACGTTGCGGGCGTCGACGTCGGCAAGCTGGTCGCGGGCGGCGCGAGCCCTCGCGGCATGAGCTACCTGATCCGCGCCGCACGCGTGTCAGCATGGTTGACCGGCCGCGACATGGTCGTTCCGGAAGATATTCGTGACATCTTCTACGAATGCATGGCGCACCGCATCTTCCTTGCACCTGTTTATGAGCTGCGGCGCGAAGAACTCGTCCGCGCATTGATCAGCGACGTCTTTGCGAAGGTGCCCGCGCCGTGAGTGACGAGCTCCGAGATGTCGCCTACAGCATTCCGTGGCGAACGAGCGGCATTCGCGCCGGCGCGCATCGGAGTCATTTGTACGGCGGAGGCGGACGCTTCCGCGATATTGTACCCCTGCTCTCTCTTCCCGATCCGAGGCGAATCGCAATCCGCGCTTCACTGAACGATCCCTTCGAACGCCTTCTCGTGCGCCGCTTCGAGCAGCCGAGCGCGATCGATGTCGCCGTGCTTGTCGACGTTTCGACATCGATGGCATTCGAGGGCCGCTGCAATAAGATTTCGCTCGCGGCAGACCTGGCGCAAGCGCTCGCCGTTTGCGCCGAGCGCGCCGGCGATACGTTCTCGCTCCTTCCGTTCGACAGCACATTGCGAGACGATTTGCGCCTGCAGAGAACGCTCTCGCGCGCTGCCCACTCGCAAGCCATCGAGAAACTGCGAGCGTTCACTCCGGAAAAACCTGGCGTCTCCGGTGTGCTGGAAGCCGCGACGGCGGTCTCCGGAACTCGAAGACTCGTGTTTCTCGTTTCGGATTTCCTGTGGTCGACAGAAGATGCGCGCCGCGCCGGAGAAGCGCTCGCCTTCCACGATGTCGTGCCGGTCGAAATCGACGACAGCATGCAGCTGGATGAGCTGCCCGACTGGGGCCTTCTCAATCTTCGCGACCTGGAAACAGGTTCACGAAGGCTGGTCGCCATGCGGCCGTCACTCAAAGCACGCTGGCAAGCCGCCCGCCAAGAGCAACGCGCGCGCACGCGCCAAGTCTTCGATACGACAGCGCGCGAAATGTTCACGATCCGCGATCGCATCGACTGGATGCGGCTCACGTCATTTCTTCTATACGGAAGCGTTTGATGCGCGCCTGGCTGATCCTTGCATTTCTAATCATCGGCGTCGCGCCGTGCAAAGCGGCCGTCGAGGCGGTGAATATTTATGAGCCCCGCGCATTCGGTTATTTCATCGGCGATACGTTCGAGCGCCGGATCGAGGTTGTAACGACAGGTGATACCGAGCTTCTGACGGCCGGACTTCCGCGACCGGGGCCACTCACCTATTGGCTCGAGCTGATCAACGTCGATCACAAGGTCCGCGAAACACAAGGGCGCAAGATCCACGACATCACGCTGAAGTATCAGACGTTCTATGCGCCGATCGAAGCCGTCAAAGTCAAAATTCCGGCGTATCCGCTCAAATTCCGGAATCCAGGAACAGTTCCTGCCGCGCAAACTTCGGACACCGCACCGGGTACGGAAATTCCCTCATCCCAAGATGTCGCCTCGATCCCCGCGTTTCAAATCGTCATGTCACCACTCAGGGAGTATGCCGTCAGCGATTTCATGTCGGGGAAATCGGTTGAGCTTGCCGACATCATGGCGCCCGATGCCAAGGCTCACGCCATCAGCACATCGCGACAGACGACGCTCCTCGGACTTGGACTTGCTGCCCTGGCAATCTCGGCGCTTCTGCTGCTCTGGCACTACGCCAAAGGCCCATTCGCGAAACGGCAGGGACGGCCGTTCACAATGGCCGATCGCCGGATTCGAGAGCTGCGAACCGCAGAAGGAAGCGATAGTCGCTACAGAGATTCATTGATCGCGCTGCATCGCGCGTTCGACGAATCCTATGGCCGGCGCTTGTTCGCCGAGGATCTTTCGACCTTCCTCAGCCAGCGCCAGCGCTTTTCAACGCTCAAGGAGTCGTTGCATAAGTTCTTCGAAAGCTCGCGCATCTTCTTCTTTTCCGGAAACAAGCAATCCGCGGAAAGCAAGTTTCCCATCGAAGACGTTCGAAAGCTGGCTGCCGATCTTGCACGTGAAGAGAAGGCAGCCGCATGATCTTCACCAATCCCATGGCGCTCTATTTGTTGCCGCTGGCGATCCTGCCGCTTTTGCTCAGCGCGCAACGCCAGGAAGGCTACCCGTCGCTCAGCGGCTTTGAGGCCGACCGGACGTCGCAAGTCATTGCGCTCGCGCTCCGTCTGGCCGGTGCGCTGGCGATGCTCGGACTCATTCTCGGCATCGCAGGGCTTTCGCTTCGCGAACGGACGATCGATCGCTTTGGCCAAGGCGCGCATATCGTTCTGCTGATCGATCGCTCCTCGAGCATGGACGACACGTTCGCGGGACGACCGCCGAGCGGCGGGCAAGAATCGAAATCCGCAGCCGCAAAACGCTTGCTCAAAGACTTCGTGACCGAGCGTGCCCATGACCGCTTTGGAGTCGCCGCGTTCTCGACATCGCCCATTCATGTGCTGCCGATCACCGATCACAAAAATCTCATTCTCGGAGCGATCGACGCCATCGACCGGCCTGGACTCGCCTTCACCGACGTCGGCCGCGGCCTTGCGATGGCGCTCGACATGACGCAGGAAGACGTTTCACAGGCGTCGCGCGCGATCGTACTCGTATCGGATGGAGCCGCCGTGATCGCGCGGCGCGTTCAGGAATCGCTACGCGCTGAATTCGCGCGCCAACCGGTCCATCTCTACTGGCTCTATCTTCGCACGCAAGGCACCAACGGAATTTTTGAGCCGCCGCCGCCCGGCGTCGACGACATCCCGCAGGTTCTGCCCGAACGCCATCTGAACATGTTCCTGCAGGGGCTGCATGTTCCCTATCGCGCCTTCGAGGCTGAAAGCCCTGAAGCCGTGAAAGCCGCAATTACCGAGATCGGCAAACTCGAGCAGACGCCCATCGTCTACAGCGAACGCGTTCCTCAATACGATCTTTCGCGATGGGCCTACAGCCTCGCTGCACTTGGCATGGGTGTGCTGCTCGCCGCGAAATTTTTCGAACGATCGGTAACGCCGAAGCGGGGGGACGCTCATGCCGCTTAGCTTGGTAAAATTCTTATCGCCCTGGCGCGGACCGATCCTTTGGATGATCGCCATGCTGGCACTGCTTTTTACGGCTGCAACGTCCGTGCAGCTTTGGCAGACACGAAGCGCAAACAGTACGATCTCCGCGCTTACCGCAAATAAGGACACCTCCGTTGATCCGAAACACTCGCCGTCGGAACTCATTCTCGCGCGCGTCAATCAGCTGATCACGCACGATCGCATCGAGGATGCGCAAGCGTTACTCAGCAGCAGCGAAGCGAACATCGATCCGCACGTGCGTGCCCGCGCGCTTTATAACATCGCCAACGAGCGCACACGCCGAGGTTCGGAGTTTGTGCGCAAAGGCGACCTCGATCATGCCGCGGCTTTGATCAACGTCGCGAAATCCGAATACCGACTGGCACTCAAACTCGATCCGAACGACTGGAACACGAAATTCAACCTCGACATCGCGATGCGCATCGTTCGCGATCTCCCGCAGGCGGAAAATCTTCCGGACGATGAGCAGGCAACGCCTAAGAAGGTGTGGACCGACCTGCCGGGTGTTCCGAAAGGCTTGCCATGACGGCATTCGGTATACCCTGGGATCGCCGCATGTTTCTCCTGATCGCAGGACTGGCGTTGACGATCGCGGCGCTCGTCGGATTTCAGGTCGTCCGCAACCAGAACGTGGTCGATGCGGTCGCAGTCGTCGACATCACCGGCAGCATGAACACGCGCGACATGGGGAGCCCACCGGGTTCCGCGTCGCGACTGCAAGCGGCCCGTAACGCGCTGGTCGATCTCGTTCAAAGCGTGCCCTGCCAATCGCGTTTGGGCCTCGGTGTTTTCACCGAGCGCATTTCGTTCCTGCTCTTCAATCCCGTCGAGATCTGCAACAACTATGACGGTCTGGAAGACGCACTGTCGGAACTCGACTGGCGCATGGCCTGGCAGGGCGATAGCTATATCGCGAAGGGGCTCTATTCCGCGATCGACATCGCCTCGAGCCTCAAAGCCGATATCATTTTTCTAACGGATGGACAGGAAGCGCCGCCACTGCCGTTCACGGGCACGCCGCCGTTCGAAGGCAAGATCGGCGATGTCAAAGGGCTGGTCGTCGGGGTCGGTGGCACGGAGAAAGTCCCTATCCCGAAGTTCGACGATGAAGGCCGCCAATCAGGCGTTTATGGACCGAGTGACGTTCCGCAAGACAACCGCATCGGCGCCGCGCCGCCCGGAGCCGAAACGCGCGAAGGCTACAATCCCCGCAATGCTCCGTTCGGCGCGCCGCCAGAATCCGGCGAGGAACATCTTTCGTCGGTAAAAACCGCGCACCTGACGGATCTCGCCGATAAAACCGGGCTGACATACGTCGAGCTTCAGAAATCCGGCGGCCTCGCGAATGAACTGATGGCTTCGGCAAAAAAGCGCGTTGTGCCGACATCGATGAATATGGCGTACATCCCGGCCTCCCTCGCGCTTCTCTCGCTGATCCTTCTCTACGCGCTCTCGCTCATCGGCGATCCCCGGCTAACAAATCGTGCCCGTCTGGCGCGCCTGCTTTCCTCAAAATCTGGAGCTTAACGCATGAATTTCGTTCCACCTCTCGTTGCTTCGCTTTTCGTCCTTGCGGCAAGCCTCAGCGCCGCCAGTGCGCACGGACCGACACCACAGAAGGCCGACGAAAAGATCTCCGTCGCGGCTCCGCCCGCAGCCGTGTGGGACGTAATCAAGGAATTCGCCGCAATCGGCGATTGGCACCCTGGTCTCGCGAAAGTCACCGCAGAAGGCGGCAACAAGGAAGGCGCGACGCGCACGCTGACGCTCAAGAGCGGTGGCGACCTCGTCGAAAGTCTCGACTCCTACAACGAGAAAGAGATGTCGATCGAATATCGCCTTCTGAAGGAGAACGTCGACGCGTTTCCGGTGAGCTTCTATTCGGATCAGATCTCGGTCCGTCCTGCGGACGGCGGCAGCGAGGTCGAGTGGACGTCGCGTTTCTATCGTGCCGACACGACGAATGAACCACCCGAGGACAAAAACGACGAAGCCGCAACCAAGGCGACAACCGACTTTTTCCAGGCGGGCCTCGCCGCGATCAAAGCGAAGGCGGAAGGCAAGGGCAAGTGATCGCCCGCGTCGTTGGCCTAGTGCTGGCGCTGACACTGGCTGCGGCTTCGGCAAACTCTGCCGAAGCGCAGCAGGCGGTGTACGTCCTCTGCCAAGATGCAGGCGTCCTTGCCGTCATCGATACTCAGGTCGATGAGATTTCCGCTCGCATCGAACTCTCGGGGAAACCCGCGTCATTCGCAATCGATGCGATGTCCGGCGACGCATTCGTCACCCAGCCCGAAACCGGCAAGATCGTCGTCGCCGATTTGAAGACACACGACGTGGTTCGCACGTTGGATATCGGCGGTCAGCCGTTCGGCATCGGCATCGATCACAGCGGCAAGCTCTACGTCGGAGACTGGAGCAAGGATCGCATCGCCGTCGTTGATCCGCTGTCAGGGGCAATTTCGAAGTCCATTCCGACGGGCCGATCGCCGGCACATCTGGTGATTTCCGAGGACGGCTCACGCCTCTTCGTTGCGAACCGCGAAGCCGATTCCATTTCCGTCATCGACATGCGCAAGCAGGATGTGATCAAGGAAATCGGCGTTGGCCATGCTCCGTTTGCGCTGACGCTGACGTCGGACCAGACAAAGTTGATCGTCGCCAACGCACAGTCGGCGACGCTTTCGATCATCGACACATCCTCGCTTGCCGTCGTCTCCTCATCCGAGACGCGCAAAATGCCTTATGGCCTCGCCGTCACCAAAAGCGGTTCGCAGCTTCTCGTCGCGAACCAGGCAAGCGGAAGCGTTTCCGTTTTCGACGCAAGCACGCGGCAACTACGCGCCGAAATCAAAGTCGGACGCTACCCCGAAGGACTGGCAGCCATCCAGGATGGGAATAAAGCCTATGTCGCAAACTGGTTTTCTGCGACCGTTTCGGTCATCGATCTCGCAACCAACACGGAGATCAAGCGCATCAAGACGCCAGACGGACCGCGCGTCGTACTCGCCTTTTCGCCGCGCTAGACACCGCTGCGGGTGGATTCTGATGTTGGCGATGGCAACGAACGTTGGCTTCTCAGCGACATCGAAAGGCGCCGACGAGACGCCATGCGTGCCGACGAGCGTGCTGTACGAAATCGACCATCGCGATAGAGGCAAGCTCGAAAAGATTCTCAATGACGCAAGCCGCGTTGCCAACAGCGAAGCCGTTCTTTGGCGGATCGACAAAGGCGGGGCACCGGCATCGTTCTTGTTCGGAACGGTTCATGTCATCGATAAGAACCTGCAGAGTCTGTCGCAAGCCACCCTTGCTGCGATCGACTCCTCGAAGGTCGTCGCCGTTGAAGCCGCCGAGACGTCGCGGTCCTCACTGACCAACGCGATGGCGCAAGCGCAGCCGTTGATGGTTTCGCGCGATCGCGAACTGCAACGCATTCTCGCCGACGATGAAATGGCGGTCGTCGAAAAAGTTCTTGCCGACGCCGGTTATCCGCCGCAGCTGGCGTTGGGCTTGAAGCCTTGGGCCGTCACGATGTTCCTGGCCGACTCGCGTTGTCAGCGACAGCTACAGGACCTCGGCATGAAGCCGATCGATACGCTCGTCATCGAAAGAGCGCAGGCGTTCGGCACGCGCATCGTCGGCCTGGAGACGACGTTCGAGCAATATAGTTCGCTCGCATCTATCCCATCCGATTTGCAGGCGACTTGGTTGAAGGCGAGCATCGAGCTTCATCCTCGTGTCGATGACGTCACGCAGACGATGTCGGAGTTGTATCGCTTCCGGCGCATGGACGCGGCTTGGACTCTCACCCGGGAACTGGCGCCGAACGCCGGTCTGGACGATGCGACGCTCGCATCGTTGCGCGAGGAGCTTGTCAGCAAACGCAACGAGCGGATGCTCGAGCGCGCATTGCCGCTGCTCGATCAAGGCAGCCTCTTCATCGCCGTTGGCGCGATGCATCACCTCGGCCCCCGCGGGCTCGTCGCTTTGCTGCGCGAGCGCGGCTTCGCCGTGACGGCGATTGAATGACAACCCAATCAGGAGCGACCCATGCTGAAGATCATCGACGTAAGATATGCAGTTCTCATGTGCGCGACGCTTGCCGCAAGCATGCCCGCAGCAGCAGAGGGCCGGTTCTGCGGCTCACAAGTCGAAAGCGGCGAAGCATCCGCCGCAACGGAGGATGAGGCCAAAAAAGCCGCGACCGTCTGGTGGTCGTCACGCGCGGGCGCACTCGGCCGCGGCTATGAGTTCTGGGAGAGCTCCAAGGATAAGGCCGTCAATTGTCACGCTGGGCCGCGAAACACGTTCAAGTGCATCGCCATCGGCAAGCCGTGTCTGCCGGAGGGCGTTCTGCCTCAACACGGTCCGAAACAAGACTTGTGATGGCGCGGCGAAACAATCGTCAGATGTCGCCGTACTTCGATTTCGAGTGCATCGAACCGAAATACGTCCCGGTCCAGCGCTCGACCTTTTCGGGCAGGAAGACGAAGCTTTGCACCTTGAACACCAGACCCCCGCTCATGACGACCTGATCTTTGACCGGGATCGCGTCGGCGGGAAGAAAATACGCGCAGGTCTGCTTGCCCGCAGATTTGTTCACGGTGTTGGCTGCGATTTCTTCGCTGTCGCCGGCAGCAAGGCGCTGCATGTAGGCGACCTGCTCGCTTTTGGCGCCGCAGAAATAGCCCTTCACGCGTGTCGGAGCGTCGGAGAAAGCTGATATTGACCAACCGGCGATGACCGCCAGAGCAGTACCCAGAAAAAGAGGAGATGCTGACCGTTGCACGGATAACCTCCGAAGTGGGTTGGGATCAATTCGAGCTGCTTCCTGAGAGTTCCTCGCCGTCGATGTCTGCGTTTCTTGAAAAGCTGCAGAGAGATTCGGCAAACATCAATCACTGCACTGCCGGGCAACCAGACGAACGCGTGGCTGTTGTATCCGCCAAGCCACCCGGCAGCGCAGTAATGAGAAATTATTCCACGAGAAGCAGGAATGCTTTCCCGGCATCGGTCGAAAGCTCTTTTTCGTCGAGCGTGCCGTCGTCGTCCGGATTGGCCGCCTTGAAGCGCGCTTCGACAATGGCTTCGTATTCTTTCTGATCCAGCGTGCCGTCGTTGTCCGGGTCAGCCGCCTTCAGCTCCGCTTCGTCCACACGGCCCGACAGCTCTTTTGCATCGAGCGTGCCGTCGTTATCGGGATCAAGCTTCGTGAACAGCTTGGCGGCCGCTGCTTTGGCTTCCTGAAGATCCACGGTGCCGTCGTTGTCCGGATCGAGCGCCGTCAACGATGCCGATGCCGCCATCGCCTTATCGAGATGAGCCGACGTGGCCAATCCCGGAACCAGCAGCAAAGCGGCCAAGCCTAACAATTTGAGCTTCATCCGTGTGAACTCCGATCTATCGATTGCGCAGCCGCAATCCGTGCCTCTCGTCCTGCCGTGCCAGAATTAATTCCCGGCGCGATAGGCGAATTGCACGGTATATGAGGATGAATTCCCGAAGTAAGGTGATAATTTCCCGATGTAATCGGGAAATTATCCCATTGACATGAGGGAAATTGTCCGCAGCGTCGCCTGGACGCCGGATGCTGTTGCATCTAGGCTAGCGAAGCCGCACAGAGTTGTATCTGATCTTACGGCCGATAAGAGTCTTCTTAAACGAGTTTCAACTCGACGGCGATGCGGATTAGCTCGGACGAGGTTCGCGCGCCGAGCTTCGTTCTCAGCATGGCGCAGTCGGCCGCAACGGTTTTGTATGACACTGAGATATCGTTGGCGATTTCCGCCATGCTGCGGCCGCGCGCCAACATTCTCAGGACCTGATGCTCGCGCTCGCTCAGGAACGTCGTCGCTCCGAAGGCTTTCGCGCGCAGCAGCGCCATCTCCTGGATAAGATCATCCGAGATCCAGATTTCGCCGCGCGCCACGGCGAAAACAGCGTCCTTCAAATCGCTGGGACTTCCGTTTTTGCTGACATAACTCTTGGCGCCGCACTCGACCGCCTGAATAGCGAGCATCGGCGTGTCGCTCATAGAGAAGACGACAATCTTGGCTTCTGGATCGTGAGCAATGAACTCGCGCGTGAGCTCGAGGCCAGACCCATCGGGCAAATTGATATCGATGACCGAAACATCCGGCGCGTCATCCTTCAAGGCCAGACGCGCCGCCGCAGCCGTGCGCGCCTCGATCATCGTGACGCCCGCATCCTCAGTGAATAGAGCCCTGCATCCTGAGATGACGATCGGATGGTCCTCGACGACGAGTAGCTTCACACGGTGTCCATTGAGATTAACTTCCGGAATTCAAGCATGTTCTAGCGGCGCATCTTCGAATATCAACGCTGATTATTCTGAGAATTTTTCCCGACACTGAAGCTCGCAACGGGAGTTGACCGATTGCGCCAACAAAGACGAGATAATCACGCGCACATAAATATGGACTAACTTGCGTCGTTCGCGATCGCGCGGTTCCCCAGACAGTCGAGCAAACTCCAGTAGCTTTCGACGTCTTTCGTCTTCAGTTCCTCGAGGCAGAACTGCCGGTCTCCATCTGGCGTCGCAAGCCATCGATCAAGCACAGTCGCCCGGCTCAACGCCTCTCTCCGCGTACACGCCGTCACGGATTTCGCCGTCTGGCAGATGCTTCCCACCTCCCATCGCGGAGCCTGTGTGTTGGCCATCCCAGTCGATGCATTAGCAATCAGCATCGGCACCAACAGCAACGTCGATGCGACAGCAATCTTGAGAGGAGCGGGCCGCATGCAATTCCTTCGAATTCCTCACGCGATAATATATTAGACCAAAATCAATCAGGAAAATACCGATACATAATCGGAAAATATTCCCGCATATAATTAGATATTTTCCTATTTGCATATTTTCCAATAAATGCGGCCGCAATTACCGCCAGCTGTATTGCCAAACTCACCCATGAGTGAGTTAGTGGACGTGTTCATGAGAATTGCCACTTTTTCACCCGTGGAAAGTGGTGAAGCCTCCGGCATTCGGGACCAAGACGGGAATAAATCCCGCCGAATTGAATGCTGAGGTAAGCGGCGCTCTGAACACTTTACGCGTGGCAATCTTTGGAGGAAGCGCAATGCGCAAAAGTGCATTTACACTGGGATTACTGGCGACGGCCGCGTTTTCAGGGCCGAGTTGGGCCAACGAATCCGTGGTCAAGTTGACCAGCGATCCGAACAACTGGGCAATCCAGTCCGGCGACTATGCCGGTACGCGTTACTCGACACTCGACCAGATCACGACCGAAAACGTCGGCCAGCTCAAAGTGGCTTGGACGTTTTCGACCGGCGTCCTGCGCGGCCATGAAGGCGGCCCGCTGGTTATCGGCGACACCATGTGGCTTCATTCGGCGTTCCCGAACATCGTGTTCGCTCTGAACCTCGCCGACGAACAGAAGATCATCTGGAAGTACGAGCCGAAGCAGGATCCCGCTGTTATTCCGGTGATGTGCTGCGATACGGTCAACCGCGGCCTCGCTTATGCCGACGGCAAGATCTTCCTGCACCAGGCTGACACTTCGCTCGTCGCTCTCGACGCGAAGACCGGCAAGGAACTCTGGAAGGTCGTCAACGGCGACCCGAAGAGAGGCGAGACCGGCACGCAAGCGCCGATGGTCATCAAAGACAAAATTGTGGTTGGCATCTCCGGCGCCGAATTCGGCGTCCGCTGTTCGATGACCGCTTACGACATCAACAGTGGCAAGCGCGTATGGCGTGCTTATTCCATGGGTCCCGACTCCGATGTGCTCGTCGACCCCGAGAAGACCATGGTGCTCGGCAAGCCGGTCGGCAAGGACTCGTCCTTGAAGACCTGGAATGGCGATCAGTGGAAGATCGGCGGCGGTTCGACCTGGGGCTACATGGCCTTCGATCCGGACTTGAACCTCATGTACTACGGCACCGGCAACCCCTCGACCTGGAACCCTGCTCAGCGCGCGGGACCGGACGGCAAGCCGATCGATCAGCTCTACTCGATGACGATGTTTGCTCGCGATGCCGACACCGGTATCGCCAAGTGGGCGTACCAGATGACGCCGTTCGACGAGTGGGACTATGACGGCGTCAACGAGCCGATCCTGGCCGAACTCGACTTCGGCGGCACGAAGCGCAAGACGGTCACGCACTTTGACCGTAACGGCTTCGGCTACACCTGGGATCGCGCGACGGGCGAACTTCTCGTCGCCGAAAAGTTCGATCCGAAAGTGAACTGGGCCACCGGCGTCGACATGGACAAGTCCAGCAAGAACTATGGACGTCCGATCCGCGTCGCCAAGTACTCCACGTTCGCGGATGGCAAGGGCACCGACGTGAACCACAAGGGCATCTGCCCTGCGGCTCTCGGCTCCAAGGACCAGCAGCCGGCTTCGTTCTCGAAGCTGACCGGCTTGTTCTATGTCCCGACGAACCACGTGTGCATGGACTACGAACCCTTCAAGGTTTCGTATACGGCTGGTCAGCCCTACGTCGGCGCAACCTTGTCGATGTATCCGGCGCCCGACAGCCACGGCGGCATGGGTAACTTCATTGCCTGGGATGGCGTGAAGGGCAAGATCGTCTGGTCGAAGCCGGAGCAGTTCTCGGTCTGGTCAGGCGCGTTGACGACAGCTGGTGGCATTGCCTTCTACGGCACGCTCGAGGGCTACTTCAAAGCCGTCGATCAGAAGGATGGCAAGGAGCTGTTCAAGTTCAAGACGCCGTCGGGCATCATCGGCAATGCGATGACGTACACGCATGGCGGCAAACAGTACGTCGCCGTGTTCTCAGGCGTTGGTGGCTGGGCCGGTATCGGTCTTGCTGCTGGCTTGACGAATCCGAACGACGGCCTCGGCGCTGTCGGCGGCTACGCTGGCCTCAGGCAGTACACCAACCTGGGCGGTTCGCTCACCGTCTTCTCGTTGCCATAGCGCTTCCTCCATAGAAGTCTCAGGCTCCGAGTACTTGGCCGGCATGATCACGCTCATGCCGGCCATTTTCATTTGCGGCAGAGGAGAGAACACATCCGGCTCCACGCAGCGACGAGAAAAACACGATCAGCGCTATCGCAGGCTCGCGTGTTTAAGGCCGCTTAGCCATTCGTCGTTTATCGTCGGTCATCACAGCGGCAACGACACAACCTGATACGAATGTCAGAGCGCCTATAGTGTAGATGGCGGAAGCAAACCCAAAGCGATCTGCGATGAGGCCAGCCGAGAGCGCGCCGATTGCGTAACCGAGATCACGCCAAAATCGATAGACGCTGAGAGATCGCGCACGCCAGGAAGGATGCGCCGCGTCGGAGACGGCGGCGATCAAGCTCGGATAGACCATCGCGGTGCCGAGCCCGAGAAGAACACTTGCGATCATCCAGCCGCTGAACGCGCTGCTGACGGCCGTCAAAATTAGCCCGCCCGCTTGAACCCACATCCCTCCGACGATCAATCCCTTTCTGCCCCATCGGTCGCTCAATGGGCCGGTCACGACCTGGGTGATACCCCAGACCATCGGATAGATCGCCTTGATGATGCCGATCCGCTCCACGCCAAGTCCGAGCCCGGCAAAGAATAACGGGAAGATGCCCCAACTCATTCCGTCGTTGAGGTTGTTGACGAGTCCTGCCTGGCTGGCCGCGAACAGATTGCGATCCTTGAACGATGTCAGCAGAAATACGTCTCGGAAGGAAAGTGGAGACGCATCTTTAGCGGCACCTTTCGCCTCAAGCTCGACGTGATGGCGCGTGTCACGAACGATCAGAATCGAAAGTAAGGTGCCTGCAACGGCGTAAAAAACGCCGAGATAAATCGGTACGGGTCGCAGTCCGTATTGGCTCGCGAGATAGCCCGTCAGAAAAGCCGTCGCGCCAACGGCAAAATAGCCAGCGAACTCGTTCAGTCCGACTGCGAGCCCGCGGCTTTTAGGGCCGACAAGGTCGATCTTCATGATAACGGTCATCGACCAGGCGAAGCCCTGGCTTAATCCGAGCAGAACGTTCGCCGCGATAATCCATTCCCAGTTCGGCGCACCGATAATCATGAACGGAACGGGCAGCCCGATCAGCCAACCGGTCACCAGGACATGCTTACGACCCCAACGGTCAGCCAGCTGGCCGGATACAAGATTGGCGAACGCTTTGACCAGACCAAAGCTGACGATGAATGAGGTGATGAGCGTCGCGGACTCGATACGGAAATCCTCGGCACCGATCAACGGCACGACGGTCCGCTCGATGCCGACCATGCCGCCAACAAAGGCATTGATCAAAACCAGCAGGGAGAATTGCCGCCAATTCTGTTTCAGGCCCAGGCTAACGGTGGACATCGTCTGAACTCGATCTGCAGGGATCATCGGATGACGTCTGATTATTTCGACTGCCAGCGTCTGGTGTTCGAACGACACGGATAACGCGAAGCAAACGCGATCGGCATCAGCAGACCCGAATCATCAAACACGCAAAGAAGCGAACTTCATCGGTTGGTGGCCGCAAGTCGCTTGAAAACAATTCTGATAGCGAGCGGCAAGCAGGCGCCTGCGGACTTCGAGAACTCCAACATCGTCGTTACGATGGTCTCGAACAACCTTGCAATCAAGCCAGGAGTCCATCGGGACGCGGCCTCGATAGCCATCAATAGACAACGCGAATGCACCTATCTAAAAACAAAATATATGAACTGACAGCCTCGGCGTGGATGGCCTCGACGTTGGGCTGCCCATAGACTATTCGCTCGATATTTTATGAGCGCCCCAGGCAATCATCGACCTTGCTCGAGGGACATTGTCCAATGCTGCAGCCTATAGAGTATGGGCTTCTGTCTCTTGTCGCGATGCTGGTGGCAATATCGGCCTACAGTGCGCGCATGTATGCCTCTTTGAGGCGCGCCCGTTTCGGGCTCCAAACGGAAACGTTCAATCGCTTGGCCGCAGAAGAACGGCTCGCCGATCGAGAGCAACGGCTTTGCCAGATCATCGCCACCGAACCCGAATGCGTGAAAATCCAATCTCTCGACGGCGTCATTCTGGAGATGAATCCGGCCGGCCTCTCTCTGGTCGACGCGGACAACGCAGACGACATCGTCGGAACGTCGGTCTACCGCGTCGTCGCGGCCGAATACCATGAAGCCTACGAGGCGATGACGAAACGCGTATTCAATGGCGAAAGCGTCAAGCTGGAGTTCAAAATTCTGTCCTTGAAGGGGGCTCTGCGTTGGCTCGAAACGCACGCTGCGCCACTTCGCGATCAGGATGGCGCAGTGACAGCGCTGCTTGGCATCACGCGCGATATCAGCGAACTCAAGCGCTACGAAGATGAGATGCGCCTGCACTATCGCGAACTGTCGGTCGCTTCGCGCCTCAATTCCATGGGGCAGATGGCGACAGCGCTCGCACACGAACTCAATCAGCCGTTAGCCGCCATTGCCAACTATTCGCGAGGCTGCCTCTACCGGCTCGAAAATGGGTCCAAGTCCGCCGAGCTCAAAAGAGCTATGGAGCACGTGTGCAGCCAAGCTGAGAGAGCTGGCGACATCATCGCGAGTGTCCGCCGCTTCCTTTCCAAAGGCAACGTCACGTTTCGCCAGCTCGATATCAGCACAGTCCTTTCGGACGCTATCCGGATTGTTGCGCCGGAGGCTCAAGCGCACGGAGTTAAGCTCTGCACGCGCGGCGTGGTGTCCATCCCACCGGTCATGGGCGAAGCCATCCAGATAGAGCAGGTCATACTCAACATCGTGCGCAACGCCATTGAGGCCATGGCCACGGACGAAAACGGCCGCGGTCGGACCGTGACAATATCGTCGGAATATTCTCAGCCAGGATTGGTGCGCGTCTCGTTCAATGATTGCGGTCCCATCGCACCTGCAATCGATACTGAAAAAATGTTCGAAGCATTTTTCACCACAAAGCCGAAGGGAATGGGAATGGGGCTGCCGATATCGAAATCGATTATCGAAGCGCACGGCGGGCAACTACTCGTCAAGACGAATGCGCCGAACCCCGGCTTAACGTTTATCATCGAGCTTCCCGCTCGGAAGAGAGTGGAAAATGCGGACTAGCGAGTGGGTCTTTGTTGTCGATGATGACCGGGCGGCTCGAGAATCTCTCGAATACCTTCTCACCTCGGTAGGCTATCGCGTCTGCGGATTCCAATCGGCCAACGACTTCATCGTTGGCTACGGAGATCGCGTGGGATGTCTCATCCTCGATGTGCGAATGCCGGGCATGAGCGGTCTGCAGCTTCTGCTTGAACTCGAACGCAGGCAGCCCCCGCTTTCGACCATTGTCGTCACGGGTCACGGTGACGTGCCGATGGCGGTAACAGCGATGCGGCACGGCGCAATCGATTTTCTGCAAAAGCCATTCAACAATCAGGCGCTGCTCGACAGAACTGAAGAGGCAATGGCGCGCGCACGCGGACTGTATAAAGCCGAAATCTCGCGCTCGGAGGTCGATGCGAACTTCAACAGGCTGACGTGCCGCGAACGAGAGGTGGCGTGGCTCATATTCGGTGGAATGTCCAACAAGCTAATAGCTGCCGAGTTGGAGCTGAGTTGCAAAACCGTTGAGGCTCATCGCGCTAACGTCATGGGCAAGATGTCGGCGCATTGCGTTGTAGATCTGGTGCAAAAGCTCAACGTGCTTGTAGGGCCGAAGCCTTTTCCGGATCAGAAAAGCGCTCGATCCCCCTCGACGGCCGGTTAGGGAAAATCCCTAAGAATTGCAGTGATGCACCCAATTGTGGAGCGCTTCTCCCGGCGCGTAGCCTGCGCGCATAACAATATCAAACACGGGAGAAACGCTCATGTCGCAGGACAACATCAAGCAAACGCTTCTCGCAGCGATCGACAACGTCAAGCAGAACCCGGCCGCCGCGAAGGTCGTTTTTCGCGCCTCGACGCAACTCGGCGAGGGCATGCACTGCACCGGTACAGTCCGCGATTTTCCTGCAATGAGCATTGACGAGCCCGCCGACCTCGGTGGCAGCGATCGTGGTCCGAACCCAGTCGAACTCGTCCTCGTCGCGCTCGGAACGTGCCAGGAGATCGTGTACCGGGCTTACGCGTCGGTGCTGGGGATCGAACTTGAAAGCGTCAAATGCAATTTGCGCGGATACCTCGATCTTCGCGGACTGTTCGGCATGGACGAAGGCGTTCCGGCTGGATTCCAGAAGATCATGTTCGAAACGGAAATCCGGAGCAGCGCGAGCCGGGAAGATCTGCAGAAGCTCGCACAGATCGTCGAGGCGCATTGCCCCGTGCTCAACACGCTTCAGACTCCCGTCGAGGTCGCCGGTAACGTCGTTATCAACGGCCAGGCGATGGCGCTCGAGGCAACCGCCTAAGCATGAGCCATATCATTGTTCTTGGCGGCGGGCCGGCAGGTTACGTCGCCGCTTCCCACGCCGCAGCGCATGGTGCGCGCGTCACTCTGGTCGATCCCAAACCGCTCGGAGGAACATGCCTCAACCAAGGATGTGTTCCGACGAAAGTTTTGGTGGAGAGCTGCGGTCTTCTCGAAAAGATTAAACGGGCCGAGTCTTTCGGCCTGCAATTCTCGGGTTCCGTCGCGGGGGATTGGGCCGCGATCAATCGCCGTTCGGCATCGATCATCGAGATGCTCGGACAGGGCATTGAACGATTGATGGAAGACCGCGAGGTGACGCTGCTTCGCGGATATGGCGAGTTTGTCGATGCGCATTGCGTTCGCGTCAATGATCAGGTCCTGCGCGCCGACCATATTCTGATCTGCACCGGCTCGACTCCGCAGGCTGATCCCCAGTTCAATATCGATGGCGCAACGATCGGCACGTCCGACGATCTGCTCGCCTGGGAAAACCTGCCGCGCTCGATGTTGATCGTGGGTTCCGGCATCATCGCCTGCGAGTTTGCCTTCGTTCTCGACAGTCTTGGCGTGGATGTCACGGTGCTGGCGAGCGGACCACGTCTGATGTCACATGCCGACAAGGACATCTCGTCTGTGCTGCAACGGGAGATGCGCAAGCGGGGCATCAAGGTTCAGCTGAACTGCCGTATCCAATCGCTTACACATACGTCAGAAGGCGTCAGCGCATATGCTGACGATAAAATCGTAGGCGCTGCCGAGCGGGCGCTCGTGGCTGTGGGACGATGCGCCAATACTGCCGGCATTGGGCTAGAGGCAGCGGGCATTCGAACCAACGAGTGGCGCGAAATCTGCGTCGATGACGTGCTGCGCACGAACGTGCCGCACATCTACGCCGCGGGCGACGTGAACGGCCGATCCGGCTTGGCCCACGCGGCATCGGCGCAGGCCAAGCTCGCCATCGATCACATGCTACGCCGCGAGTTTTCCTTGCTGGATGACGGGGCAATTCCTGTCGCCGTATTCACGAACCCGGAAATCGGTTGGGTCGGCAGGACGGAGCACGGAGCCGTCGGCGACGGTCTCTCTGTCGAAATTGGAAAGTTCGATTTGCGCGGCCTCGGACGGGCTCATGCCTTGGACGAGATCTCGGGCATGGCAAAGGTGGTCGTCGATAAGCACTCTGGAGAGCTGATAGGCCTTCACGTCATCGGTCCGCATGCTTCGGAGATCGTGCATGAGGGCGCGCTGGTGATCCAGCGTAACGGTAAGGCGAACGAACTGTTTCGCACCGTCCACGCGCATCCGACGATCTCCGAAGGCATCCTTGAAGCTGTCGAGGACGCCATCGGGCAGGCAACCCACAAGCCCATGAACCGCCAAAGGAGCGCAAATGCCCTCCAGCTTATCTGATGAGATTGGCTTCCATCCCTGTCACCTTTGGGTGAGACGCTGCAGCGAACCCGGCGAAGCCCATGTCGGCTTATCGGACTTTGCACAGAAACAGCTTGGCAAGATCATGTACGTTGATCTTCCTCAGACCGGAACGAGCATCGAGGCGGACATTCCGTTCGGAACGGTCGAGTCGTTCAAAGTCGTGTCGGAACTTTTGGCTCCCGTGTCTGGCGTCGTTGTGGACGTCAACGGCAGTCTCAAAGGACAGGCCAACCTGTTGAACGACGACTGTTACGGCGCCGGTTGGCTTGTCCGGATCCGTGTCGATGAAAACGCGGATCTTTCACCACTTCTAACCGCTGACGCCTACATGCAGATGCTCGGCGCAAAAGCCAGGTGACCGCTCGCGATTGCTGATCGACCCGTCCGCGCGCCTCATCGCACGCGGGCGCTTCTGTAGAATGGCGGCAAAGCGGAGAAAATTCGCTGTGTCGCGCTCATTCTTTCGATCGTTGGATGCCCCACCACACACACGTGCGCTCGTCGAGTTCGCAAACACCACCCGGCGCCCAATCTGCGTGGCGCAAAAAAACAATCAGCTTTGATGTTCTTGAATGGCGGACCACAGAACGCGCTTTACGCGCCTATCCTATAGGACTCGTCACAAGCCGCTGATGACTGTTAAGTCTCTGAAAATATTGGTCGGAGCGAGAGGATTTGAACCTCCGACCCCCAGTCCCCCAGACTGGTGCGCTAACCAGGCTGCGCTACGCTCCGTCCCAGACGTTCCGGCGATGTCAGGAAGCCCGCTTCGGGCCCACGGCCACCGGCGCGGTCGTCCGCGTTGGGTAAAGGAACGCTTCCCGCCCGTCAAGGCGCGTTGCCACGCGTGGACCGGCGCAAGTCGACGCCTTCAGTCTTGCCGCGCTCGAACCAGCTTAACGCCGGTATTCGGGCAGCCGCTTCAGAATGTCGATAATTGGATAATCCACCCAGGCATGGGTAACGAGATCGCGGTGACGCCCCGCCCCACCAGGGGCGACCGTCACCCCTCCGGTCGCAAGCCGCGTGCTGAGTTCGGGACTGACGTCGACATCGTGCGCGGCGAGAATGCCCTCGAGCTGCGCATTCTGGTTCCGCGTCGATCCGAGATAGACGCTGACGAAAAATGCCGACGGATCAGCCTCGATCCAATGCGCGAACTTGTCGAGATCGCCATAAAGAGAGTCGAGCAGCACCACGCCGCGAACGCGCTTCTTCAAGCCGCCCTGCTCGATCGCAGACGCCGCCGCGACGTATCCGCCGCTATACGCAACGAGCACGATCGGCATGCTGGCGAAGGTCCGGAGCGCACGCTTTTCGCCGAAAAGACGCGCCAACTGCTGTCCGGCTTCTCCGACAAAACGACCGAACGCGCCCGGTTGCCAGAATTTTCCGGCGCTCGAATCCCGCGCGTCGATCGCAAGCTGAGGCGCAACGAGCACGACATTGGCGTTCGAGGCGGAAATCTGAGCCGGAACCTTCTGGCGATCGAGCACATCACGTTCCAACGTCGCGCCGTGGCCGTGAAAGAAGACCATCATCAGCGCCGGACGGCGGATGTCGAAACCCTTCGGGATGTGAAGCAGAACGCGATTATCGTTGTACGTCTCATCTTCCCAGTAGACACGCCCGCTGCCGGTGCGGTGGCCTTTGCGGCTGCCTTCCGTGACGTTCAGAAACGGCGCGTTCGATCCAGGCATCGTGCCATGATAGGGAAACGGCGCCGTATCGAACGGAACCAGCGCCGTTCGCGCCGTCGCCAGCGGCGCGCTGCGCGACCGCACCTGCGTTTTTGAGGGCGTGATCTGGCGATGGCCGTTGGTCTTGCGAGCGGCAAATGCGCCTGCGCTGCCAACGGTTAACGCCACCCCCGTGCCAAATGCCGCCGCGAGGAAGCCCCGTCGCCCGTGGTTCATGCTTTCAAATGCGATTTTGCCGACATACGCGTCCCTGTGTACGCCGCGCCAAGATTAGAATCCCATTTACCTTGGCCGACAATAGTCAGTTGGCGGCCGACACTGTTTTCACGACGTTAAAGTCCAAAATTGTCCATATCGTGAGTTAAGAGGACGCATGAACTCCAGTTGCCTGCGGGCAAGAACTCGGAAATATGCCTGCAACGGCGCGTCAGGTGTATTTTGGCAACGCGAATTGAACATGTCTCGCCGCCCGTTGTTGGAATTAGTGCGACTCAATACTGTCGCCGAATTTGCTAGGGCAAAGCCTTACTGATGACCAGCTCCGCCAGCACGAGCGCACCGTCTTCCAAGGCACCCGCTCTCAATATCCGAACCGTTTCGACCATGACTGCCGTTGCTCTCGCCGTCGCCGATATGATCGGCATCGGCGTGTTCACGAGCCTCGGTTTTCAGGTCAAGGACATTCCGTCGGCATTCTCGGTGCTGATGCTGTGGATCGTCGGCGGCGCCGCGGCGCTTTGCGGCGCCCTGTCTTATGCCGAGCTTTCGGCTGCGTTCCCGCGCTCCGGCGGCGAATACAATTTCCTCACCCGGATCTATCATCCTGCCATCGGTTTCCTCGCCGGCTGGATTTCCGCGACGGTCGGGTTTTCCGCACCCATCGCGCTCGCCGCAATGGCATTCGGCGTCTATTTCAAGGGTGTTGTCCCGGGCACGTCACCGCTGCTTCTCGGCCTCGCCGTCGCGTGGCTGATCACGTTCGTGCACCTGAGCGGCGTCAAGCACTCGGCGAACTTTCAGAACATCTCAACCCTGATCAAAGCCGCCCTGATCGTGGGACTGATCATCGCCGGATTGGCGTTCGGCGAGCCGCAGCCGATCTCATTCGCGCCTTCGGCGAGCGACATGAGCTACATGACCAGCGCGCCGTTCGCGGTCAGCCTCGTGTTTGTCATGTACGCCTATTCCGGCTGGAACGCCGCGACCTATATCGCCGGAGAAATTCGCGATCCGGCCACCAGCCTTCCGCGCGCCATCATCGCTGCGACACTCATTGTCGTCGCGTTGTACGTCGCCCTGAATGCGGTGTTCCTCTACACGACCCCGATCGAAGCAATGGCCGGTCAGCTCGACATCGGCCTGATCGCGGGCAAGCACATCTTCGGCGACGTCGGCGGCCGCATCGTCGGCGCGCTCATCTGCATCGGGCTGATTTCCTCGATCAGCGCCATGACCTGGATCGGACCGCGCGTGACGATGACGATGGGCATCGATCATCCGCTGCTCGCTCCGCTATCGCAGACATCGCGCGACGGCGTTCCGACGACTGCCCTGCTAGTGCAGGTTGCGATCGTTACCATCTTGCTCATGACGCAGAGCTTCGAGGCCGTGCTCGACGTCATTCAGTTCAGTCTGACGCTGTGCTCGTTCCTCGCCGTGCTCGGCGTCATTGTGCTGAGAGCGAAAGAGCCCGGCTTGACGCGGCCTTATCGAACCTGGGGCTACCCTTTGACGCCGTTCATCTTCCTCGGTGTCACAGGTTTTATGATGTATCACCTTATCGCCGAGCGGCCGTTACAGTCTCTCGCCGGTTTCGCCATCATGTTGGCGGGCCTGGGAGTTTACGCACTGTCCCAGTCACGCCCGCTTACGGCTCGGATCTAATTGGATCACCTCATGGCAAGAATGCGGTTTCTCGCTTCCATCATCGGCGCTTGCATCGTTGCACTGACGTCGACGGCGAATGTTTCGTTCGCTGCAAGCACGAGTCCCGACGACACCGCGCGGTTCCTCGCGGGCATGCCGCCATCCGCGCTTTCGCCGATCGCGAAATATACCGGAGACGCTTTCTGGAAGCAGCACGCCAAGAGCTTCGACGACTCCTGGAGCGGCCTCGAAAAGCGGCAGCTGAGCAAGATCCGCTCGTTCGTCTCGAAGAACCTGACCAACCCTCAGCCGGTCTTGTTCTACTTCTTCAGCGGTCCCGACTTCCTGTATGCCGACGCGTTCTTCCCGTCGGCCGACACCTACATCATGGCCGGACTTGAACCGCCGGGTCCCGTTCCCGATCTCGGCAAGTTCTCGCATGCGGAGCTTCCCGGCGCTTTGCGCGAGCTGCGCGGCTCGCTCAATTCGGTGTTGAGCTACAGCTTCTTCCGAACCAAATCGATGCGCGTCGATTTCAGTCACGGCCGGTTGACGGGCACGCTGCCGGTACTGATGACGTTCCTGGCGCGCTCGGGAAAGACGATCTACGACGTCTCGCTGTTCGACCTTCAGGCCGACGGCACGCTCCACCCGGAGGACGAGAAGATTGCCAACGCGACCGCCAAGGCCGCCAAGATCATCTTCTCCGACAACACCGGCAAGAAACGCACGCTGTATTACTTCAGCACCGACCTTTCGAACGGCGGCATCGAAGCCAGCGGCTTCATGAAGTTCTGCGACACGTTCAGCCACGGCGACAGCTTCATCAAAAGCGCGTCGTATCTGATGCACGAAGACAAGTTTTCGACCGTGCGCGATTATTTGCTGAAGCACAGCGATGCAATCCTGGAGGATGACTCCGGCATCCCGATCCGCTTCTTCGCGCAGGGGTGGCGTCTGCAGCCCTACGGCCGCTACGTCGGTCCGATCCCGCTGTTCGCCGGTCAACGCCAGGCGCAGTTGAATGACGTGTTCGGAAAGGGTCGCGCGACACCGATCGATTTCGGGCTCGGCTATCGCTGGCGTCCGATGGAGTCGAACCTGCTGCATGCCGTCAAGGACAGCACCGTCACCGCGATGGTGCTGCCGCCCGAGAAGCCCGTCGCCGAGCCCGCTCAGCGCAAAAGCCGCGTCGAAGCGAAACCCGCGATCCGGGAATCCAAGGCCGATACACCGCCGCGGCGGCGCGTCCGCTATTCCGCCCGCAACAAGGAACAGGCGCGCGTCTATAACCCCTATACGATCTTCGGATACAAGCCCTGATCGTTGCGCGTGCGAGACCGCGCAACGACGTTTCGCCCTTGCTAGTGCAGGAAGTCTTCTAAGGCTTCCGCGCGCTCAGGAAAGCATCGAACGCTGATCGCGGAAGGAAGCGTGTCCGCCGCGATGGCCGCGATATATGGCGGCCCCACATCGAGCGCCGCCGAAGCCAGCGACGGCTTTTCAGTTTCGCCCGCAGATCGCTCAGCGCCACCAATCACGCCTTCTTCCGTCAACAGAACACCGATCCCAGACCCGCGCGCCTTGGCAATCGCTTCCAGGCGCACCCATGCCCTCAGCACGTCAACATCGCTTTCAGGATTGAGCGCTCCGATGGCGGCGAGATCAGCCGCCGCGGTTACGATGCGCCGCCGCCGCTCCGAAGACATCGAAAGAGTGCGCGGACATTCAATGTCGACACCGACCGATAACGACCGGCAAACCGCGATGAGAGCGACGCCCGCCGCATGCGAGACGTTGAAATGCGGCAGGCCATACCCGAGAGACGGACGTCCGCCCGTAGCGATTTCGAACTCCGCACCGCGCACGCCCCGACCGGCCCAACGTTCGAGCACGATGCGCGTTGCAATCCGAGACGCACGCCAGCGAGCCTGCCTTACGGGATCGCCTGAAAGCCGATCAACGCGAAGGCGATCGGACGACGAAAGCCGAGGCGTGCTCGCTTCTTCATGTTCGAGAAGCGCTCGCGATGCATCGAGATCGACAAAAACGACGTCAAGATCGCGCAAGCTCATGCAGGCCGCTCACCTCGGCTGAGCACGGCAGTCATGCTCAGGTCCGACTCGCGCGGACCTTCTTCGCATCCTCGGCGCGGCTCGCCGACGATTGCGGAACAGGCTGTCCGAGCAGGATCGCACGCGCAATCTGGAGCTCACGGACCGCCGCAAGAACGTGCACGTTCATGGTGCAGCTCGCAGATTTCAGTTCCGGCGCGGCGGATGCAGCCGTTGGAGCAGAAACGCGCGCCGCAGGCGCGACGATCGGTTTGCGCCCGCGCTTGCGTGTCGGCGGCGGAGATGCCCCGTCCGCGGCGCTTTGTGTTGGGACGGAACGGCGCGCGGCCGCCTTCACCTGATCGACGCCATGCTCGCGCAAAATCTTCTGGACGCCGCGAATGGTATAGCCCTCGGCGTGCAGCAACGTGCGGATGCCGCGCAGAAGCTCCATGTCCTCCGGGCGATAATAGCGACGGCCGCCGCCGCGCTTCATCGGCCTGATTTGCGGAAAACGGCCTTCCCAAAAGCGCAGCACGTGCTTTGGGATTTCAAGCTCGTCAGCGACTTCTCCGATCGTGCGAAACGCTTCCGCCGATTTGTTCATCGCTCAACTGCCTTTCCAATTTCCAGAATCCGTCGGAGAGCGTTGCCCGCCCTACATGACCCGCGTTCACGCCGAAGCGGTGCTAGCCCTTCACGTGGCCTTTGTTGATGCGGTCCTTCATGATGTTGGAAGGCCGAAACACCAGAACCCTGCGCGGTGTGATCGGGACTTCTTCGCCGGTCTTCGGATTGCGCCCGACGCGCTCACCCTTCTGCCGGATGCCGAACGAGCCGAACGACGAGAGCTTGACGGGGTCGCCGTCCGCAAGACTGCCCGAGATTTCCTCGAGCACGCGCTCCACCAGGTCCTGGCTTTCGTTACGCGGCAACCCGACTTTTGAGACCACCGCTTCAGCGAGGTCCGCCCTCGTCAATGTCTTGCCGACCATTTTTTTATTCTCCCATCAACGCCGAGACCGATCATGGTAGCGGCAGTTGGTCGCGGGGTCAACGTAATGCGTTGAAGAAGCAGGTAAAAAGTTGCGGACGGGAAATTTTTCCTGAGAGGCACCGCAACCGCCGCTACCAGCGCGCCAGAACCGCGCCCCAGGTGAAGCCACCGCCCATGGCCTCCATCAAAATGAGGCTGCCTTCCTTGACGCGATGAGCCTCGAACGCCTCATTGAGAGCGAGCGGAATTGACGCCGCCGAGGTGTTGCCATGCTTGTGCAGCGTCATGACGATCTTCTCGGGCGCGACGCCGAGCTTTTTCGCAATGCCGTCGAGAATGCGCTTGTTCGCCTGATGCGGAATGAAGAGATCGATCTCGTCCGCCGCGTACCCGGTCTCGACCAGGGTTTCCTCAATCACGCCGGAGATCTTCTGAATGGCGTGCCGGAAAACCTCGCGCCCGTTCATCCGCAGATGCCCGACCGTTTTCGTCGAACCGGCGCCGCCATCCACGTAGAGCAGGTCTTCGTAACGGCCGTCCGATCGCAGCCGCGTAGCGAGGATACCGCGATCGTTCCGCGTACCATGCTGCGGCTGAGCTTCGAGAACGACCGCACCGGCGCCGTCGCCGAACAGCACGCACGTCGAACGGTCCGACCAGTCGAGAATACGCGAAAACGTCTCCGCGCCGATGACGAGCGCCCGTTTCGATTGCCCCGTCTTGAGGAAGTTGTCCGCGATCGTAAGCCCGTAGACGAACCCAGAGCAGACGGCCTGCACGTCGAACGCTGCGCCTTTCGTGACACCGAGCATCGACTGGATGCGAACCGCTGTCGCCGGAAACGTACGGTCAGGCGTCGCCGTCGCGCAGACGATCAGATCGATGTCGATCGGATCGATACCGGCACGCACCAGCGCCTGCTTCGCCGCCGCTGCGCCAAGGTCAGACGTCTTTTCAGTCTCGTCCGCAATGTGCCGATTGACGATGCCCGATCGCTCTCGGATCCACGCGTCGCTCGTGTCGACGATCTTCGACAGATCTTCGTTCGAGACGATACGCTTGGGCAAATGCGCGCCGACGCCGCGAATGACCGAACGAAGAACAGCAACCACGCCTAGACCTTTCCGAGCGCGCTGCCGGCGGAACGCTCGGGCGGAACACCGCCGCCACTGGCCGCCGACAACCGATGATGAAAACCGTCGATATCAGCCGTCAGCCGCGCGATCAAACCCGAATCCGCCATTTCGTACGCAAGATCAACGGCGCTCGCGAATCCGAAGGCGTCGGTCCCGCCATGGCTTTTAACCGCGATACCGTTAAGGCCCAGAAACGTGCCGCCGTTAACCCGTCGGGGGTCCATTTTCTGCTTCAGGACGCGGAAGCCGCCCTGCGCGAAAAGCGCTCCGAGCTTGCTCATCAACGAACTGGTCATCGCCGCCTTAAGATACGTGCCGATCTGGCGTGCCGTGCCTTCCGCGGTCTTGAGCGCGATGTTGCCGGCAAAGCCTTCGACGACGACGACATCGACCGCGCCCTGCCCGATCTGATCGCCTTCGACGAAACCCTTGTAGTCCAGCGGCAGCGCATCGACGGACTTGAGCAGCGCGTGCGCCGCCTTCACGTCCTCGTTGCCCTTCATCTCCTCGGTTCCGACATTCATCAGCCCGACCGAGGGTCGCTCGACGTGAAATACGGCACGCGCCATCGCCGCGCCCATCAGCGCATAGACGGTGAGCTGATCCGCCGTCGCTCCGATGTTGGCGCCGACATCGAGGACGATGCTTTCCGATTTGATCGTCGGCCACAGCGCGGCGATCGCCGGACGCTCGATACCAGCGATGGGCCGGAGAACGAGCTTCGAGATTGCCATCAGCGCGCCGGTGTTTCCAGCCGAGACGGCAGCGTCGGCTTCGCCAGACTTCACCGCCTCGAGGCTGAGCCACATGCTCGAACCCTTGCCGCGCCGGAGTGCTTGGCTCGGCTTCTCATCCATCGAGATGACGTGATCGGTATGAACGACGCGCGAGCGCGCCGCGAGCGCCGGATGCTGCGCCAGCGTCTGATCGATGCGCGCCTTATCGCCGAAAAAAATGAAACCCAGCGCCGGTTGCCGCTCGAGCGAAAGCGCGGCTCCAGGAACCAGGACCTCAGGTCCGTGGTCGCCGCCCATTGCGTCGATTGCGATTGTCTTCTGGCTCGCCATGCTCGCCGACCGGCCAAGACCCGCGTTCGGCGCAACATTCCGCCGGACTCGATCTTAAACCTGTTCTAACCCCGAAATTCGTCGAGACCATAATCTTTTGAAGCCCGCGAACAAGGCGAAATCGCGCCTCATGCACGGTTGCCGCAGGCGGGCTATTTTTTGTCTTTCAACTGCGACAGAGCCGCGAACGGGCTTGTTTCTTTTGGATCGGCCTGACGCGGGTCCTGCCAATCGAACTCGGCGCCCTCGCTCCGTGGATAAGGGTCGAGCGAGGCAGAAACCGTCTCGAAAACGATCCGGCCGACCGGAATAACACCGCGTTCGAGAATTTCGACGTCCGGGCCTGCGAGTACGCTCGCCTCCTCGTCTTCATCTGGATCATCGACCTCGTGCCGAAATTCGACGTCGAATGCCGCGTCGATGTCGTCGGCCACGGGATTGAGCGTCACGACGCAGGCCTGCTCCACGGCGGCAATGACCTTACCCGCCAGGCGGTAGCTTCCGTCACCCTGAAGCTTGATGCGATAGCGCGTCGTCAGACGATCGAGCTTCATCAGCTTGAGCGCTTCCGCAATGGCCGCGCGTTCGCTCTCGCTGGCGTCGCGTTCGCGATCAAGCCCGCCCGCCGGAATATCTGTGACGTTGTGGGTCCAGTCGCTCAGTTGTTCGCTCACGACACCTCCTCCGCGCCGTTGGCCTTCAGCAGCCGCGCAAAGCTTCCGTCGGCAACCAGCTTGTCGAAGGGCGTTTTCGACGAAAGCTCTGCCGCGGCACGCGCGTAGTGTCCGAGCCGGGCCGCCCCATCGCGAGCCGCGCCATCGCCCTCAAAAACATACTGCACAATACCGGCTTCGAGTTCCGACCCTTGCCCTGCAAGGGCCGCGCGATAGATCGAGGCGCGCTCGTAGAACGCCGCTGCGGCGCGCTTCACCTTTTTTCCGACAACCATGTCGCCGACGCCCATTTCGCGCATGCAGTCGTCCATGTCGGTCACGAACGCCTCGATTGTGCGCTGCGCCAGTTCCGGATCGGCGGCGTTCTGCCCCTTGAGCCCCTCGAGCATCAGAAACAGGTGCAGTGCAACCAGTTCGAACCGCCCCTCCGGTGTGTCGGGAACGCCCATACCCCGATAAAACCCCGGGTTCCGGGCAGCGGCCACGACACTGCCATAAAGCTTTTCTGCTGTGCGTTGAACTTCCGCGCGTCGCCTGAACCAGTGCAACATAGCTTGTAAGGTTCCTTGATCCGCCTGGGAGCCGAGGGAAATGTCTGGGGATCGTGCGCGGCAGCGCGTATGGCTCGCGTTGCCCGCTTCTGATGCGCACTCTAAACACAGCGCGTCGGAGAGCGAAGCGATTCTGAGGGGATGAAGGGTCGAATGCGACAGCATGACAAGACCACGGGTTTAGTGGCGGCAGGTTGCCGTCTGCTCGCCCTTACCTCTCTTCTGGCGCTCGCAGGCTGCGGCGGAACGGTCACCAAGCATGGTCAGGTGTTCAAGGACACGGACCTTCAGGCCGTCCAGGCCGGCATGAGCCAGGACCAGGTGCGCGCCGCGCTTGGAACGCCCGCAACGACCGCCGTCATCGGCGACGGCCGCGCGTTCTATTACATCTCCAGCACCGACACGCAGCAATCGTTCTTCCTGCCGACTGAGCAAAGCCGTCAGGTGGTTGCCGTGTATTTCACCAAAGGCGGCACGGTCGATCACGTCGCCAACTACGGCCTGAAGGACGGCAAAGTCTTCGACTTCGTGAGCCGCAAGACCCCGGCCCCTGGCGGCCGCGACGAAACTGTCCTGAACCAGCTCTTCCGCAACCTCGGAAAGCAGCAGCTCTTCGGCGCCGGCAGCGCATTCGGAGGTTAACGCGTTCGGCGCAGCGTCCGCCTGAATTGGTTGCTGCGCGCGCTGGATGTTGCCTCGAAATTGGCGGGCGAAATTTTCGCCATCCCGGTCTATGCTTCGCTCGCTTCAATGAGCAGGTAGCGTGATGACCGAAAATATCGAAGAAGGCTTTATGGCGTTCCTCGGCGACGGCCAGGAAGGCATCGGTGCCGTCCGGGAAGTCAACGACACATCCATCGTCATCTATATCGAAAATGCCGGCGAATTCGTCGTACCGCGCACGGCCGTCAAGGACGTTCACTTCCAGAAGGTGATCCTGCGGCCCGATCGCCTCGATAAGCGGCTGCTCACCGCCATTGGACATGAGCACGACAGCGAGGATCCGAACCTCGTCGGCTAAGCGCAGCACACGTCTCCGCCCCAGACGCTCGACCAAACAAAAAAAGGCTCCGGACGAACCGGAGCCTTTTCGTTTAAAGCGTGAGTGTCGCTTACCAGTGCGCGAGCACAGCGAGCAACAGCAGCGCAACGATGTTGGTGATCTTGATCGCCGGGTTGACCGCCGGACCAGCCGTATCCTTGTAGGGATCGCCGACGGTGTCGCCCGTGACCGACGCCTTGTGCGCTTCCGAGCCCTTGACGTGCTTGACGCCGTCAACGTCGACGAAACCGTCTTCAAAGCTCTTCTTGGCGTTGTCCCATGCGCCGCCGCCCGAGGTCATCGAGATGGCGACGAAGATGCCGGTGACGATGACGCCGAGCAGCATCGCGCCGACGGCCGAGAATGCCGCGCCCTTACCGGCGATGGCGTTGACGACGACGAACAGAACGATCGGCGACAGAACCGGCAGCAGCGACGGAATGATCATTTCCTTGATCGCGGCGCGCGTCAGCAGGTCGACCGCGGCAGCATAGTCGGGCTTTTCGGTTCCCTTCATGATGCCGGGCTTGGCTTTGAACTGACGGCGAACCTCGAGCACGATGGCGCCGCCCGCGCGTCCGACGGCCGTCATTGCGAGGCCGCCGAACAGGAACGGGATAAGGCCGCCGAGCAGCAGACCCGCAACGACGTAGGGGTTCTCAAGGCCGAAGTTCACCTGAACGTCCTTGAAGAACTGATACCCCGTCGCTCCGGTCTTGTTCGCTTCCTCGATGAAGTGATGCAGGTCGTAGTTGTACGCCGCGAAGAGAACGAGCGCGCCGAGACCGGCCGAACCGATCGCGTAGCCCTTCGTCACCGCCTTGGTGGTGTTGCCGACGGCGTCGAGCGCGTCCGTCGAACGGCGGACTTCCTTCGGAAGGCCGGCCATTTCGGCGATGCCGCCAGCGTTGTCGGTCACCGGACCGAACGCGTCGAGCGCCACGATCATGCCGGCGAGGCCGAGCATCGTCGTCGTCGCGATCGCCGTGCCGAACAGGCCGCCGAGCTGGTACGTCGTGATGATGCCGGCGACGATGGCGAGCGTCGGCAGTGCGCAGGCTTCAAGCGATACCGCAAGACCCTGAATGACGTTGGTGCCGTGTCCCGTCACCGACGCCTGGCTGATCGATTTCACCGGACGATAGCCGATACCCGTGTAGTACTCGGTGATCCAGACGATCAGACCGGTCAGCGCCAGACCGACGAGACCGCAAAGGAACAGGTTCCAGCCGGTGATCGACTGCCCCGCAGCCGTACCGACATCGCCGAAACCGCCGAGAACGTACTGCGTCGCAGCCCAAAGGCCGGCGATCGAGAGGACGCCCGAGGCAATGACGCCGCGATAAAGCGCGCCCATGATCGAGCCGTTGGCGCCGAGGCGCACGAAGTACGTGCCGACGATCGAGGTCACGATGCACGCTGCACAAATCGCCAGCGGATAGAGCATCAGCACACTAAGGTTCGGCTGACCGGCAAAGAAGATCGCCGCCAACACCATCGTCGCAACGACCGTCACGGCGTAGGTTTCGAACAAGTCGGCCGCCATGCCCGCACAGTCGCCGACGTTGTCACCAACGTTATCGGCAATCGTCGCCGGGTTGCGCGGATCGTCTTCCGGAATGCCGGCTTCGACCTTGCCGACGAGGTCGCCGCCAACGTCGGCGCCCTTCGTGAAGATGCCGCCGCCGAGACGCGCGAAGATCGAGATCAGCGATGCGCCGAAGCCCAGCGCGACGAGCGCGTCGACGACGTCACGGCTGCCGGCTTCTTTGCCGAGGCCCACCGTCAGGAACATGTAATAACCGGCGACGCCGAGAAGCGCCAAACCCGCGACCAGCATGCCCGTGATGGCGCCCGACTTGAATGCGATGTCGAGGCCTTTCGCGAGCGAAACGGTCGCCGCCTGAGCGGTCCTGAGGTTCGCGCGCACCGACACGTTCATGCCGATGAAGCCTGCGAGCCCCGACAGCACCGCGCCGATCAGGAAGCCGAACGCCTGCAGCGGTCCGAGAAGCAGCCACGCGAGAATGAAGATGATGACGCCGACGATCGCGATCGTGCGATACTGGCGGCTGAGATAAGCCTGGGCGCCCTCGCGGACGGCAGACGCAATTTCCTGCATCCGCGCGTTGCCCTGATCTGCACTCATCACAGCGTTCGAGGTTATGAACGCATAAAGGATCGCCAGCGCGCCGCAGGCGATGATCCCCCAAAGTATGTTGATCATGGAGTGGTCCTTTTAGCCCCGCTTCTTTTTGCTTGTGCTAGCGGGCCTTGCCGGGATGGCGGACCCACCTTCGCTCCCCAGGCAGACTCGCCTGCTGAAAGTCGCGCGGACCATGCCAAAAGTGCTGCTGCGTTGCAACTCGGGCACTCTAGCCATTTCGCACGAAAAAAGCGGTCCGCACCGGAATTCCCGTGCGAACCGCTCGAAGTCGTCTAATTAAAACGTGATCCTGAGGAAACTCTCAGGCTTTAGCGCCGATGGCGCCCGCCCCATCCGCGATGGTGACCCCAGCCGCGATGTCCCCATCCGCGATGATGGCGCCATCCGCGATGGCCGCGCCAGCCATAATGGCGCCAGTGGCGGTGCCGCCAACCGTAGCCGCGATAAGGATAGTATCCGTCGCCATAATAATAATAGCGGGGCGAATAGAAGCCGTATCCGTAATAGGGCCAGCCGAAGCCAAACCGCCAGCCGCGGCGATAGCCCCACCGGCGATGGCCCCAATGTCGATGACCCCAGCCGCGATGACCCCAGCCACGATGGCGCCAACCGGTCTTCGTAGCGACGTTTGAAGATTCACCGATGTGCGACGGAGTCAGACCGGCCGCCGCGCGCGCGGGAACAGGCATCGTCCCCACGAAGAGAAGTCCGCAAAGAACGGACATCGATAAAACGAGTTTGCGCATGACAATCTCCACTATAGGCATCCGGTCTTACGGACGCTCAACTCACGGAACGCTAACGTTCAGATGCAGGCGTAGTTGCACGACGCTGATGCGGATTGCCGCCTCTTATTGCGGCAAAGTAAATGCCTGAATGTATGAACCTCTAATGAATGCAGAAGGTCGAAAGAGCAGCCGGACTTATCACGCGATAGACCATAGCTGTCAGAGACGAGTGCGCATGCTAGGCATCGCTTGCATGCGATCGGCAAGCGGGAGGTTTCAATGACAATTGCCGCGACCTTGGACAGTGCAGATGGCCAGCGTCTTATCGAACAAGTTGCGAAGACTTTTGGCGTTGATGACGACAAGGCCGATCAGGCGGTTCACACACTGACCGACGAACTGCAGGCGCGCATCCAACGGCGCATGCTTAACAGGGCCGGCGTCGCAGACGTTGCAGCGCTGGTGACGAACCCGGCCGCCGGGACTGCCTTGTCCGAACCGCAGACGCTCGCCTCGCCCGACGCTGTCGAAAACGGCAACCACATCCTCGACGTGCTCATCGGGAGCAAACATGTCAGCCGCAAAATCGCGGCGCGCACGGCATCGAGTTCTAACCTCGATACAGGAACGGTCGAAAAGTTGCTGCCTGCCGTCGCGAACTTGCTGGTTGCGGAGTTGCAACGACAATCGCAGCCCGCGCTCCAGAAAGCCGTCAGCGGCATTCCCGGGCTTTCAGGATTTGGCGGCAGCCCGCTCGGCCTGCCCGGAGACGCGCCGCCTCAATCGGGTTCGGCAAGCGACTGGTCGTCGGGTACTGGGCAATCATCGCCCGGGCGGCCATCGGGTGCTCCGATCGATGCCGGACAGCCGCTGCCTATACCGGGGGACAACATTCCGGGTCTCGGCCGCCGATCGGGCCGCTCCTATCCGCAGCCCGACGACAACGACGATCCCTACCAGAGGCTGCCCGACATCATCCGGCGCGGCGGCCAACAGGTTCCCGGCGGCGGCGGATCGCTCGAGGACATCATCCGCTCGATATTCGGCAAAGTTCTCGGATCGAACCGCGGCGTCATCGGAACGATGATCCAGCTTTTCCTCATCCGCTGGCTCGCATCGCTGGCGCGCCGGTTCCTGTCGCGCATTTTCACCGGGCGATAAAAACAATGAAGAGCCGCGCGCAAAAAGCACCGGCTCTTCCTAGGCTATTTCAGTCGGAGACGTAGGCGCTCAACGTCCGCCGCGGCAAGGACGCGCGTTCACGTCGCAGCTCCACGCACCGCCGGGACCTCCGTGATCGCACTTGATGCTCTTGCTGCCGGAACGCGCCCAGCTCGTCCATGCGCCGCCGTATTCAAAATTGACGAAATCAGCCCAGGACTTGATCGCGGCGGCTTGCGCGGCCTTCTTGCTCGAAAGGCCCGAACTCGACCCGTAGTGATAGTGATCCGTGAAGCAGACGACGCCCCGTTCGCGCCGCTGTTCGTGAATGTCGGCCACCTCTTGCGCCATCACCGGCGCGGAAAGAGAAACCAGCGCAGCGGCGATCAGTCCGCGTTTAAAACATCCCGTCTTGGTCATTTGTCCGAACCCCCCGAAAATGACTATGAGAAACCCCGGGGCGACTTCTTGCAGATTCAAGAGTCGGCTCGAAGGGTTCTCGTCAAATCCAGTCGAGAAAAATATTCCGACGCGGCAATCGGGGCACAGACGACCGCCGGGTTTTTCGACCCGGCGGCTGAAAAGCAATCAGACGTTCGGATGCTCGCTTTATTTGACGGCGACGACCGAGATCTCGACCAGCATGCGCGGGTCGATGACCTTGGCTTCGACGCAAGCGCGCGCCGGTGCGTCCTTGCCGCCGAGCCATGCGCCCCAGGCTTTGTTCATGCCGTCGCGATTGCGAATGTCGTTGAGCCAGACCGTTGCCTGGACGATTTTCGACTTGTCCGTGCCTGCGAGCGCCAGAAGCCGGTCGATCTCCGTCAGAACTTCAGCGGTCTGACCTTCCACGTCACGCGACAGGTCGGTCGGGATGACACCCGCCGTGAAGACGAAGCCGTTCGCCTCGGTCACCTTGGAATAAACCGCTGAAGATTCGTAGCGTTGGACTGTCACGTTCGTTCTCCCTGATATCGAATTTCAGGGGCTCATAGCAGCCGGAGCGGCGTGCCAGAAGTGCTAAAGCAAGGGCGGGTCGACGTGCCGCTCACCATCGACAACGAGGCCTTTCAGCGCCGCGCTTCCGTCCGCGCCAACGGCCAGAATGGCATCGATCTTATGCTCCCGGACCTTGCTTTCGAGCACCCGGCCGGTTCCCTCCGGCACAAAGTAAGTCTCGATGCCATACCGCAGGCTGAGAACGCCATCCGACCCCGACTGCCCGCGCCACATGCGATCGACACGGGCCTTCAAGACGACATCGGCCGGCGACACGTTCTTCGGGAACTCAGGCGAGACGGACGAGACGGCCCAGCCGCCTGCCGGGTCCGGGGCAACCGTTACATACGCCGGCGCACCAATGGCGAATTTATCGAAACTTCCGGCCGGCACCTGCGACGCGTTCAAGCTCGAAATGTCGTAGCCGAGCGTCACGTAATCGCCGCGGAAGATATCCCGCGGATCGACGGGCTTGACCGGCAACGTGATCTCCCGGCCCGACTTGAGCAGGCTATCCTTGTCATAGACGATCTTGAACAGCGCCGCCGTCTGCACGAGCGCAACGAAGATCAGCAACGGCCAGAAATAGCGAGACGCACTATTCATGCCGCAGCCTCCGTTCGGCTAGGCCCGCGCTGCGCGATCTTGAGCGCCATGTAAGCCAGCGCCGCGACGAGCAACGCCGCCACGAGGAAAAACAGCGAGGTGTTGAGAATGGTGCCGACGGTTTTCCCGTAGACCGAGAGCACCTCGAGCGAAAATCCGATGTAGCCGAGCCAGAGCACGCCGCGATTTCCCGTCGCCAGTCCGTAGCTGATCGCGCCAAGCAACAGCACCAATGTCAGCGCTGCCAAGGCGATGAGCGTGCCAAGCGACGTGCGTTCGAAAAACTGCAGCGCATAGAGTCCCGCGAACGCGATGACCATGGCATACGCAAGGACCGGCGCCGCGACGTGATCAAAATGCGGCAAGGCCTTTTCGACACCGATCGCCGCCGCCGCGGCGAGCAATCCGATGATGGCGACAGCCATGTGCTCGTGCCCATGTCCGAGCAGATATCCGAGCGAAATGATGAAAATCGTCAACGCCAGCGCCGAAAGGTGCAGACCGGGGAACCAGCGCTGCCAGAGAAATGCCGCCGTGACAGCCGCCCAGCCGATGAGGAACGGCCAATGCACCGCGTTGCTCTGCGAGACTTTCATGCCTGACCAGACACAGACGAGGATCATCGCCAAAGCCAAGGCCGGATTGGAGCGCAACAGGACGCCTGCAAACAAAGCTGCAAGCCACCACATCAAAACCGCGTCCGTCGGATTACCGTCGACGTGATACATCTGGCTGATCAGCATGATGCTCGCGCCGAACATCCCCAATGCGAACAGGATCGCTGCGTCGGCAAGCGCCGCGTGTCCGCGCGATGCCAGCCACCCGGCCATGCCGTAGCCTGCCCAGATCGATGCCAACAGCAAGGCGAGCCGACCGAGACGCGGCACCTCTTCCCAGTTCGCCGCCACGAACGATATCGCCGCAAATCCGAACAGGACGCTGGCGAGGATGGCGAGCGCCGATGCCAGGCTGACCGTCGGGCCACGGCTTGCAATGTCGGAGAGGATTGCCGCGTGACCGTCGCGCGTCACCCAACCATTGGCTTGCCAACGGTCGAGATCACGTTCCAGGCGCTTCTTATAAGGAGCCCACATGTCGAACCTTATCCAGCGTACACATCATTTAGCCCGTCACCCGAGCGCAAGCATGGCGATCGATCCCGAGGGCGACCCTGAACAGTCAAGGCGAGAAGCGATGAAGCCTTCATAAATGAAGCCATGACAAATGCGATTTGGCCAGTCCGTCCTGGCACGGACTTCCGGCGAATTCCTGACGCTGACGGCCGATACCTCCAAATTCCGCTAGCTCGCACGGCGCGGCGCGGCCACGCCAAAATGTCCCCTTCTCCTCTGCTGCATTGTCGCGTCCGCTTGACGGACGACGACGGTTCCGGCAATCTCAGTTGCAAATGATTGTCATTTGCGAAATGGACTTCCTCCACGATGGACGTGAAATCTGAAGCTTCGGCGGCGCCAAAAACGCCGGCATCGTGGAACGCCGACTGGCGCAGAGAGCTTGCCGACCGTTCGCTCGCCGACGTCCACGGCACGGTCGCCGTCGCCCGCAAAGGAACGCCCTGGCGCCGTTTCGCTGCATTTCTCGGCCCCGGCTACATGGTCGCCGTCGGGTACATGGACCCGGGCAACTGGGCGACATCGATCGCGGGTGGATCGAAATTCGGATACACGCTGCTGTTCGTTGCGCTGCTGTCCAACATCATGGCCATCATCCTGCAGGCGCTTTGCGCGCGCCTCGCGATCGGTTCAGGCCGCGACCTCGCCCAGGCGTGCCGTGACGGCTATCCGCGCTGGACGTCATTACCGCTCTGGCTGTTCGCGGAAACCGCGATCATCGCGACGGACGTCGCCGAAGTCATCGGCACCGCGATCGGTCTCAACCTGCTCTTCGGACTGCCGCTTGAAATCGGCGTGCTGATCACCGCACTCGACGTGTTCGTCGTGCTGCTGTTGCAGCGTCTCGGCTTCCGCTATCTCGAAGCCTTCATCGTGACGATGCTCGGCGTCATCACGATCTGCTTCGCCGTTCAGATCGCGCTCGCCGACCCGGAATGGGGCGCCGTCATCCGCGGCTTCGCGCCGACGACCGACATCATCCGCAATCCTGACATGCTTTACCTGGCGCTCGGCATTCTCGGCGCGACGGTCATGCCGCACAATCTCTACCTGCACTCAGCCATCGTGCAGACGCGCGCCTATGGCGATACGACGGAAGAAAAGCGCGAGGCGCTGAAGTTCGCGACGTGGGATTCCACGATCGCGCTTTCGCTCGCACTTATCATCAACGCCTCGATCCTCATCCTCGCAGCCGCGACATTCTACAAGACAGGCCAGACCGACGTTGCCGAACTCGGACAAGCGCAATCGCTCCTGCATCCGCTGCTCGGCTCGGCCATCGCGCCGACGCTCTTCGGCGTCGCACTTCTTTGCTGCGGCTTGAATTCCACGGTAACGGCGACGCTGGCGGGTCAAGCCGTGATGGAAGGCTTCCTGCAAATCCGGATGGCGCCGTGGGTGCGCCGCCTCGTGACGCGCATGGTGGCGTTGGTTCCGGCAGCAGGCGTGACGTTGCTTTACGGCGAAGCCGAAACCGGCAAGCTCCTGATCCTGTCTCAGGTGGTCCTCAGCCTGCAGCTTCCCTTCGCGATCGTTCCGCTGGTTCAGTTCACGGCGAGCCGGACGAAAATGGGAGCGCTCGTCTCTCCGCGCTGGCTAACGGCAATCGCCGTGCTGATCGCGGTGCTGATCATCGCGCTCAACGCCAAGCTGGTCTATGACTTCGTGGCAGGCGCCTGAGTTCGTCCGGTTTTACTTCGCAGCAACCGGCAGACTGTCGAGATCCTTGATGTACCACTTGTCGACCTCGACGACGGCCGGGTTTTCGCCGTTCGCATAGATCCAGCTGTCGACGGCCCAGCGCTGGCTGTTCGACGTTTCCTTCAACACCGCCGTCCAATGCGTCCAGCCCGCGACGCCCTTCCAAAGCTGGTCCTTCGAGAACGGCGTTCCGACGGTATGATACTTCAGCAGACCGTTGTTCTGCATGACGAGCATGTAGCTCGTCGTGTTGGTCGACTCATCGACGCAGTCCGTCTGCGTCGGATCTCCTGAGGCTTCGAAGTCCATGCCCGGACGATCCTTGTCCGTGCCGATCACCTTGCCGACGCGCGTTTCCATCCAGCCGACCGCATAGGCAACGGCGCGACGCTCTTCGGCGGCCGTGTCACTCTTTTTGACCTTCTTGAAGATCGCCCGGAGTTCGTCGATGTCGGCGTCGGTAAATCTGAACTTCGTCCGCATCTTGCAGGTATAGGCGTGGCAGACCGACACCGTATTCTTGTTCGGCGCGTCGACCTGGAAATCCGCGTAATGATCGCTGACCGGCCCGTTTCGCTCGTGCGTGCACGCGCCGAGCGCTGCTGCGAGCGACACCATACAGAGAACCCGTTGCAAGCCCATGCCGCCCCGCTTAAGTACCGGTAGGGGAGCGCTTGGCCACCCCTTTCCGATCTCGCTTAGCATTCGAACGATTCGCCTCAAACCGCCACGCAGCGGAGCGATTCGTAAGCTGTGGAAGTCCTGTGCATATGACCAACCCCGTTGCCATTCACGTCGTCGGCGCCGGCCTCGCCGGATCGGAAGCCGCGCACCAGATCGCGCGCGCGGGCGTTCCTGTTGTGCTGCACGAGATGCGGCCAGAACGCGGAACCGACGCGCACAAGACGGATGGCTTCGCTGAGCTTGTCTGCTCGAACTCGTTCCGTTCGGACGATTGGGAGAACAATGCCGTCGGTCTGCTGCACGAGGAAATGCGCCGCGCCGAGTCGCTGATCTTGGCCGCGGGCGACAAGCACAAACTACCGGCAGGCGGCGCCCTCGCCGTTGACCGCGACGCCTTCTCCGCCGAAGTCACCGCACGCCTTTCCGAAAACCCGCTCGTGACGATCGTGCGTGGCGAAATCGACGGACTGCCTCCAGACGATTGGGCGAGCGTCATCATCGCGACAGGTCCGTTGACCTCACCCGCGCTCAGCTCAGCGATCGCAACACTGACGGGCGAAGACTCGCTCGCCTTTTTCGACGCCATCGCGCCGGTCATTCATCGCGACAGCATCGACACGTCGATCGCATGGTTCCAATCGCGCTACGACAAGGCGGGACCCGGAGGCACCGGAGCGGACTATCTCAATTGCCCGATGACGAAGCCTGAGTACGAAGCCTTCATCGACGCTCTGCTCGCGGGCGAAAAGACGTCCTTCAAGGACTGGGAAGCCTCGACACCCTACTTCGACGGCTGCCTGCCGGTCGAAGTGATGGCCGAGCGCGGACGCGACACGCTACGCTATGGGCCGATGAAGCCCGTCGGCCTCGACGATCCGCGCACCGGTCGCTGGCCCTATGCCGTCGTGCAGCTTCGCCAGGACAACGCACTCGCAACGCTTTGGAACATGGTCGGCTTCCAGACGAAGCTGAAACACGCCGAGCAAGTGCGCGTATTCCGCACGATCCCCGGATTGCAGAACGCCGAGTTCGCACGCCTCGGCGGCCTGCATCGCAACACGTATCTCAATTCGCCCAAGCTGCTCGACCGCTCGCTGCGCCTGAAGGTAAACCCGCGTTTGCGTTTCGCAGGCCAGATCACCGGCGTCGAAGGCTACGTCGAAAGCGCCGCGATGGGTTTGCTTGCCGGTCGTTTCGCCGCTGCGCAGGCGCTTGGCCGTGAAACGGATGCGCCACCGGCGACAACGGCCCTCGGTGCGCTACTCGACCACATCACCGGCGGGCATCTCGTCAGCGACGACGATGAGCGGTCGTCGGCGCGCTCGTTCCAGCCGATGAATATCAATTACGGACTACTGCCCGATCTCGCGCAGGCGCCGACGCACGATCAGAACGGCGCGCGCCTCAAAGGCCCGGAACGTGGTCGCGAGAAAAAGCGCGCGATGTCACGCCGCGCAATCGCCGACCTCACGCGCTGGCTCGACGAAACCGCCACGCAAAGCGCCGATCAGTCCGTCTAGTTCGGCGATCCGGAGGCGGGTGCGAACGGACGGATCGCCGTTTCGGGCAACGCGCCTGTCGACGCATCACCGCTTGCCGTCGGTGCGGGCGCGGTGGCCGCATCTGTCGCCGGAGCCTTCGTATCCGGTGCCGGAGCTTCCGATCCCGCAACCGGTAACGGCACGTCGATCTTTGGCGGCGCGAGCAATTCTTTCGCCTCGTCCAATCCCGTTTCCGGCTGTGTCGTGTTGTTCGGCGCGGCAACACCAACCGGCGGCGCAAGGGGCTCGCTGCCAACGACGTTGGCACCGCCTGCAGCTCCGGCCGCCGGCAAAGGCGCGGTCGTGGCGGCTCCCGTCACAGGTGGCAGCACGCCCGGCTGCGGCTGTGCTGTCTGAGGCATGACGCCAACCTGCACGTCGTCAGGTCCCGAAACGACAGCTTTCACCCCTTTGGTTTCCGGTTCGACGACAAATGCCGGAGCACCCGCCGCGGGCGTCGTGATCACCGCCTTGACGTCCGGAATTTCGCGCCCCGGCTCGTCGACCGCAGCCGGCAGCGCCTCGTCGGGCTTGATCGATGAAAGATAAGACGCATCGGCGTCCGGCCCTTCGCCGTACTTCGCGAGCACCGCGCGCGCTTTTGCGACGACCGCGTCGGCAATCGCCGCCTGACCTTCCGCGGTCGGATGGAACGCGCCAGAATATGTCGTCGCGAGCAGCAACTGGAACGGCGCGAATGGCTCGATCTTCAAAACTTTTGTCAGCATGCCGGCGGCGACATGAAAGTTCGCCGTCATGAACGCGTCGTTCGGGGTCCGAAACCAGCGTTGACGAGAGGCATACGGAAGGTAGTCGCCGGGATTGTAAGGCGTCCACACGCCGTCGATCTTGCGCGGCAGGCGAAGATCGTCGACCTGACTGACGCCCGAAACGCTCAGTCCCGCGCAGATGCCACGGCCTATGAACGCACGCCGGTGCGTCTCGACGAACGTCCATCCGAACTCGTAAGCGCTGTCGCGCATCTGGCGATGCAGCTTATCCGCGAACCACGTTCCCAACCTCAGCTTCACTGCATCGAGTTGAAAATCCGGAACGGATTCCATGCCCGCATTGCCGCTTCCGCAGGTCTCGCTGCCGTCGCCTGCGAGCGCCATGCCCGGATATGCGACGAGCAGAATACGATCGCTTTGATCCCATGGCAGATAGAGAATGTTGTGCAGCGCACGATTGAGAGCTTTGTAACGCGCGCCGAGATGTTTGAGCTGCGCCGACGCTTCGGCCTCGCCGTGCACCTCGCCAAGCCAGCCGCCAAGCTCGCGCAGGATCGATTGATTGGACAGCACCGCATTCGCCAGCAAACGCGAGAAGCCAATATCGTTGCCGCCGATCGACACCAGCGCAAGATCGATCTTGCGCGCCGATTCCTGCGGGCACTTGCGGAGAATAAGATCCTTAAGCTCCGGCACCTGCCCGTTGATGTGATAGGCCTCCGGCACGTCGGCCTGTTGCGTCGCGTTCGCGCCGCACTGAGCTTCCGCAAGCGCAGAAATCTGCGAATACCTCGGCGGGTCCGGCACCCACTCGTTGCCTTTGTAGCGCAGGAATAAGCCGTCGGTGACTTCCGCGCCCGCGCACGACACGCCGACGAACGTCACCGCGCGATGCGGGTCTTCGAGAGATAATTGCAACGCGGTCCGCAATTGCTCGGAATAGAGCGAGCGATGACACGCCTGATCGAGCCAGCGCGCGTTCGCCTTGATGAACTGCTTATCGCCGAGATCGCGCCAGGGGCCGACACGCGCCGGATACCCCGTCAAACCGCTATAAAAGCCGACGGTCGAATAATCGGCCGCGCGCTCGCGTGAGAACCTGACGGCAAGATCGGGATTGCCTTCGCCGGACGCAAAACTATCGCCCATCCCCGCGACCAGAATATCGCGCACGCGGACATCGGCTTTCGCCACCTCGAGCCCGCCGATCTCGAGCGTGACGACCGCGCCTTTCGGATAGGGAACGACGAAGCGCGCCGGTTCGCTGCAAGATTGCGTGAGCGCGTCACCGCGTGGCTTTTCCGATCCGCGCGGTGCGGTCAGCCATGTGCACGACAACATCTTAGCGTCTTCAATGCCTTCGACGCGAAAGACGACCGCATGGCTCGTCGGATTGATGTAGTCTTCGTAGGTGTCGCACTTGAAGCGATTATTGTTCCAGCATGTCTTGCGGTACATCGACGATGCCCAGCCGTCGGCATCGGTGCTTTGCAGCGCTCGCTCTCCGGAGAGCACAGGCGTCGCACGCTGGTCAGGTCCGAGCGCGCGATAAACCTGCCGGTGAACTTCCGTGTCGCGCGGATCGGTGAAAAAGCGAAACGGGTTTTCGACGCGCCAGGCAATCGAGGCCGTCGCCTCCGCACGCCGAGGAGCCGCGACAGCGGCAAAGCCTACGAGGGCGATAAACAAAAGCGACGTGACCACGACGCGGCGCGGTGCTGTTTGCCGGCGAGAAATCATCTGCCCCCTTCGCTTGGTCGTCAGTCGAACGCCTCAGAGCGTTCCGGTCCAATGCGCGCGTGCAATGCGCCACAAACGAGCGAGCGGTGCGATATCCACGATGTCACGGCTCGGATCGTATCCAGGCTTCTGCAAAGCGCGAAAATAGGGCTCGATGAGGGCAAGGGGCAAAAGCGCCGTCGTAAAAGCCCGGGTTTTGTCCTTGAGATCGCTTTGAACTAACGCCAGGGATGACCGCGCTTCGCGGGCCAGCCATGCGATTTGCGGCCGCCAATCGGTGTCCGGCGGGACTGGAATGCGCGCCTCCGGAAGCGGTGTCCGCCCAGCCGCAAGGGCATTCGGCAACGTGCGAGCGACGCGCGTCAGTCCGCTGGCACGACTGGCCGCGTTGATCAAAGGGCCTGCGTCGTCGGCCGGGCCGTGCAGGATCTGCAGCGCGAACGCGAGCGGCGTTCCATCGATGACGCGAAAGCCTTCGTCCAACGCCGCATCGTCAGCGGGCGGATCGGCGAAAAGCGCCGCCATATGCGCTTCCAAATAGGCATCGAGCGCCGGGAGCGAAAGATCGTGGCGCCGCATGACGTCGGCGAACTGATCGAGAATGGGATTGCCGGAAAGATTGGACGTGTCGCCGCTGCCGAGCAGCGCATCGCGCCACCACGCCACGCGGATTTCGCCGAGCGCCGCATCACTGACGATCTGACCGATGCGCGCGATTTCGCCGTCGAACGCCGCCAGCGCAATCAGATCATCCCGGACGCTCGCCGGAGCAAACAGCGCCGCGTAATAGCGATCCGGGGCGTTGAGGCGCGCGCTCGCGCGGACGGCATCGGCGTTGACGGTCGCTTCTCGGGGCTCGCGCACAGGCAGCTCCTGAACCTCAGAGTTAGGGCACCGCCAGCAACGCCGCCGCGATGCGCCGCTTTTCCGCGACCAGAATGTTGTAGGTCCGAGCGGCGGCGCCCGTCGACATCGGTTCGAGCCCGATATTGGCTTTCGCGAACGCCTCGTAAATTTCCGCCGCCGGCCACACCTGTTCGACACCGGTGCCGAGCAGGACCGTAATCGGCGGCTCCAGCGAACTCAGGACGAAGTCAAAATCGGCGACACGAAATTCGGCCGCTGCCGTCGCGTTCCAGGCGAAAATGCCGTTCGGCAGGCACAAGATCGAACCGCGATGGCTCATGTCCGCAAAACGAAAGCCGCCGTTACCATAAGCGGTAACGGCGGTCTCATACGGATATCGTGGACCTGTTTCCATCGGAGCAGTACCGCTCCCGTCGCGGCCTCAGGCCTTGGCTTTTGTTTTCGACGCAGCGACGGCTTTCGCTGCCATGTCGCTCCAGTCCCGCTTGACACCGAGGTAGCCGAGTAGCGGCGCCGCGATGAAAATCGAGGAGTAGGTGCCGATCACGACGCCCAGCAGCATCGCGAGATTGAAGTTTCGGATCACCTCGCCGCCGAAGACATAGAGCGAAATAAGCACAGCAAGTGCGGTCATGCCGGTCAGGATGGTGCGAGACAGCGTTTCGTTGATCGACAGGTTCAGGAGCTGGTTCAGCTCCATTTTCTTGAACTTGCGCAGGTTCTCGCGGATGCGGTCCGACACGACGACGGTATCGTTCACGGAATAGCCGAGAATAGTAAGCAGTGCCGCCACCGTCGACAGGTCGAATTCGAACTGAAACAGCGCAAAAATACCCACCGTCACGATGACGTCGTGCGATAGCGCCAGCACGGCGCCAAGTGCAAATTGCCATTCGAACCGAAACCAAACGTAGGCGACGATCGCCAGAATACCGGCTGCGACGGCGATGAAACCCGTCATGCGCAGTTCGCTCGACACCGCTGGCCCAACGACCTCGACACGGCGCTCGACGTAGGTATCCGACGTGGCATCGACGACTTTCTTCAAGGCCGCCTGCTGCGCCGCTTCTCCGCCGGGCTGCTCCTCGAGACGAACGAGCACGTCGTCGGGACTGCCGAATTCCTGAATCTGGACGTTGCCGACGCCGATGCCGTTCAGCTTCTCGCGCAATGCGCTGATGTCGGCGTTGCCGCTCTTCGTCTTGAGCTCGATCAGCGAACCGCCTTTGAAGTCGACGCCATAGTTCAGGCCCTTGACGCCGATCAGCCCGATCGACACGAGCATCGCGATGATGGAGAGCGCCAGCGCCGGCCCTTTGAACTTCATGAACGGCAAGTTCAGGTCATGGGGGAAGAAGTCGAATCCCTTGAAGACCGGTATCAATCTCATAAGCACTGCGCAGGTCTCCTAGACGGGAACGTAGATCGCACGGCCCTTGGGCTGGGCCTTGAGCCAGTACGAGATCAGCAGCCGGACGACGGTCACGGATGCGAAAATCGAGGTCAGAATGCCGATCGTCAGCGTCACGGCGAAACCGCGGATCGGGCCCGAGCCGAGCCAGAACATGATGATCGCGCAAGCGAGCGTCGTCAGCTGACTGTCGAGAATCGTCACGTACGCGCGTTGGAACCCGGCATCGATCGCCGAAACCGGCATTTTTCCGAGCCGCAATTCTTCGCGAATACGTTCGTAGATGAGAACGTTGGCGTCGACGGCCATGGCGACGCCGAGCACCAGACCGGCAATACCCGGCAGCGTCAGCACCGCTCCGATCATCGTCATCAACGCCACTGTAAGGATCAAGTGAACAAGTAGACCGACGCAGGCAAAAATGCCGAACGTGCCGTAGTAGAGGATCGTCAGGATAACGACCGCGATGCCGCCGACGACGCCGGCAAGCTTACCGGCCGAGATCGAGTCTGCACCAAGCGAGGGACCGACTGTCCGTTCTTCGACGATCGTAAGTTTCGTCGGCAGCGAACCGGAGCGCAACTGAACGGCGAGCGTATTCGTGCCTTCGACCGTGAAGCTGCCCGAGATCTGGCCCGAGCCGCCAAGGATGGGCTCGCGAATGACCGGCGCGGACAGCACCTTGTCGTCGAGAACGATCGCGAACGGACGACCGACGTGATCTTTGGTGAAGTTGGCGAACTTGCGTGCGCCGATCTGGTTGAAGCGGAAGTTGATGACCGGCTCGCCGTTGCGGCTGTCGAAGCCCGGCTGCGCATCGGCGAGGTCGGCGCCCTGCACGACGGGCTGCTCGCGCAGCAGATACTCGCCGCTGCCCTCGCCCTTGTCGCCCGGATAGATCTTGAAGCCCGTCGGCACCTTCGTCATTTTGGCTTCCTCGCCGGACATGGACGGGTGCACCTCATGGAAGGTGAGCTTTGCCGTTTCGCCGATGAGCTTCTTGAGATCGGTGGTGTCTTTCAGACCCGGAAACTGAATGAGGATGCGGTCGGCGCCTTGACGCACGATCGTCGATTCCGAGGTTCCGAGATTGTTGACGCGCCGGTTGATCGTTTCGATCGATGCCGACGCCGCATTCGCGACGCGCTGCCGAAGGCCCTGATCGCTTTCCTTGATGACGATCGTTCCCGGCTCTGTTCCCGACGACACCTCAACGTCGTAAGCACCCGCTCCGAGCAGAGCATTGCCGATCGGCTGCCTGACCTTGTTGAGAGCCTTGAGCGCGGCTGCTTGTTCCTCCGGCTTCGCAAGTTTGACGACGAGCTGCGTCAAGCCCTGAGTGCCGATGCCCGTGAAGCCGATCTTCGCGTCACGAAGCTCCTTGCGAGCTTCATCGCGCAGGTTGTTGATCCAGTCCTTTTTGATTTCGTCCTGGTCCATGGCGAGCAGAAGATGCGCGCCGCCCTGCAGGTCGAGACCGAGCGTCAACTGCTGTTTTGGCATGAAGGACGGCCATGACTGCACGGTTTCCTTCGAGAAGAAATTCGGCAGCGCCACGAGCAGACCGGCAAGGCAGGTCAGCAGAGTGGCTATGATTTTCCAGCGAGTGAAGTGCAGCATGGCAAGGATCTCAAATCTTCAAAAATGCGGGCAAGGCAACTTGGTGCGAAGACCGCACGCTATAGTCACACGCAATCGGTGCTTAAATCACGTTGCGTCTTTGACAGGTTCGCCCTTGGAGCGCACTTCGAGCAGCGTACCCTTCACGACCCGCACCCGGAGGTTTTCAGCGAGCTCAACCTCGATTTCGTCGCTCGAGTCGGAGACTTTCAGCACCTTGCCGAGCATTCCACCCGACGTGACGACCGTGTCGCCCCGGCGGACGGCATTCACGCGCTCGCGCAGTTCCTTGGCTCGTTGCGACTGCGGACGGATCAGGAAAAAGTAAAAGATGCCAAGCATCAGGATCATCGGGATCAGAAGACCACCGAAGGGCTCCATGGGGCTTGCAGCGGCTTGAGCGTACGCGGGTGTCGTAAACATCTGCTGGTAGATTCCTCTGGATGAGATTGGAAAAACACCCCTGCCCCGGGCCCGTCGGGCTCAGGGGAGCGCTCAATCAAATTCGGGCGGACTATAGTGTTCGCTATCCTATTTGCAACCACAGAGCGGCGCCATCGTTTGGCGTTGGCATCTGCGGATGTAGCGATTAAACAAGCTGTTTCCAATAGATAACTGCTGGATTTGAGATGAGCGACACTGACGCAATAAGGCCACTGCTTGAACGGATCGCCGTTGCGTTGGAACGTCTCGGGCCGCCAGCCGCAGAAACTCCCGATTTCGAAGCGGCCGACGCGTTTGTCTGGCACGCCGAGCCCGGCCGCTTCGAGCCGGTTCCGGAGGTCAACCGCGTGCCGCTCGCCCTTCTCAAGGGGATCGATCACACGGCTGGCATCCTGCTCGACAACACCCGCCGGTTCGCCGCCGGGCTATCCGCCAACAACGCGCTGCTCTGGGGCGCGCGGGGCATGGGCAAATCGAGCCTCGTCAAAGCCGCACACGCCGACGCGTTGGGCCGCTACGGCAAACTCAAACTGATCGAGATTCAGCGTGAGGACATCGACTCGCTGCCACGGTGCCTGTCGTTTCTCAAAGCCGCGCCTTTTCGCTTCATCGTCTTCTGCGACGACCTTTCGTTCGACCACGACGATACGAGTTACAAATCCTTGAAGGCCGTTCTCGAGGGCGGCATCGAGGGCCGGCCGAAGAATGTGCTTTTCTACGCGACGTCGAACCGCCGGCATCTGATGCCTCGCGACATGATCGACAATGAGCGCGCAACGGCGATCAATCCCGGCGAAGCGACGGAGGAAAAGGTTTCGCTGTCGGACCGCTTCGGCCTCTGGCTCGGTTTTCATAACGCCAGCCAGGATGACTATCTGACGATGGTCAAAACCTACGTCACGCATTTCAAACTGAAGATCGACGACAAGGAACTCGAGCGCGACGCGCTCGAATGGTCGACGACGCGCGGCGCACGCTCTGGCCGCGTTGCCTGGCAATACGTCCAGGACCTCGCCGGCCGTCTCCAAACCCCAACCGACAAAATCTGATTTTACGGCTCCGCGCTCGGCGGCCGAGCCCCCATCCAATGCACTTGGCGGCCGGCTGCGCGAAGCGGAGTCGCCAAGTGCCAATAAAAAAGAAGCCGGATCAGATGATCCGGCCTCCTCGTTTCCCTCAGTGCCAGCGCTTAGTCCCCACGCTAGATCGTAACGTCAGAGTTTCTCGAGATAGGGTGTCGGATCCACCGGCCTCGATCCTTGACGTAGTTCGAAATGCACCTGCGGCTGATCGACGGACCCTGTCTTGCCCGCTTTGGAAATGACCTGACCGCGTTTCACCTTGTCGCCGCGCTTCACGAGCAACTCGTCGTTGTGGGCGTAGGCCGTCACCCAACCGTTGTCGTGACGAAGCAGCACAAGATTGCCGTAGCCTTTGAGTTCGTTGCCGGAGTACGCGACGACGCCCGACTCGGCAGCATGAACTTCTGTTCCGAGCGGCACGGCGAGATTGATGCCGTCGTTGTGCGTGCCGTCGGGACGTCCACCGAATCCGGCAATGACGCGGCCCGTCGTCGGCCATCGCAGCTTGACGCTGTCGGCAACGGCCGATGCTGCAGCCGGAGCCGCCAGTGCAACCTTCTGCTCGACCTTCGGCGCCTCGGCCTTCGCCGGAGCTACCTCAGCAGCAGGCGGCGCGCTGGCCGGAGGTTCTGACGACGCAATCGAAGGCGCCGGAGCGGCGGCTGCTGTCGGAGCCGCATCGGTTGCCTTGCCCGCATCGGTCAGAGCTGCGACGCGACGTTCGCTGTTGATGATCGTCGGACGTGTCGAAAGCGACTGCCCGTAGGCAGGAACATCCGACCCTTTCTCGGTCGCGGCCAGCGGCGGAACGATCGCCGCCGGAGCATTGTCGGCGACGCTTGCCGGAGCAGCGGGAGCCGGCTGCGACGCAGGCACGTCAGCGCCTGATCGGCCCGGCACCTTCAGCACGACACCCGGCTTCACGCGACGCGGATCGGTGATACCGTTGACCTGCTGCAGTTCCGCGAACTTCACGTTGTGCGCGCGTGCAATGCCGTAGAGCGACTCGCCCGCCTTCACCGTGTACGTCGAATTATAGTTGGCGGCGACGTCGTGCGGCGGCTCAGCCAGCGGAGCCGGTGCCGGACGCGCCGATTCAACCGCCTTCGCAGCGGCAACGCTGCTACGCGACGCACGCGCTCCGCTAGCACCCGGCAGAATGAGCTTCTGCCCCGGATGGACATTCGGATTGCTCAGCGAGTTGGCCGACATCAGCTCGGCGAGCGAGACATGATGCGCGCGCGAGATCGAATAGAGCGTGTCCCCCGGCTGCACGATGATTTCATTGCCGCTGAGCGCCGCCTGCATCGCGGGTCGCGCGCTCGGCGTGGAGTCAGAACGCGCTCGCCCGAACGGCTTCGGCTCATAGGATTTCGCCGGAGCCGAATAGGCCGGAGGCGGATTGTACGCCGGCGGCGAATAGGACGGAGCAGGCTGATAGCTCGGACCAGCGTCTGGCAACGCCGCGACCTGAACCGACGACGCCCCTGCTCCATAAGGCCCGCGTGGCGGTTGCCCGACCGCGGTGCTGTCGCTGAGCGAACTCGTTCTGATCGACTGCGATGGGATGGGACGAGCGTCGGGAGGATCGTTAAGATTGAAAGACGCACTGTCGAAGCGCGTCACGTCTGCGCTGCAGCCCCCGATTGCGAGACCGGCAATGACGGTCGATACGGCCGCTGCGGACTTGAGGCTGAAACGCCCGCCGTGGCTAACGCCAAAACAATTAATCATGGTACGCACCTCTACTCGCACCATCCATTAACCTTTAACAGGTTAACGAGCGGTAAACGCTTCCAGCCAGATTTGCCCCAAATCCAGAAGTAGCGATGCGTTCATGCTGATTTGCGAGCCCCTCGCACGTTCAGCATGGAATGAATAGTGGAAGTCGATCAGCGAAAAGCGCCGCATGAAACGACGCCCTATGGTTATTCCATTAGGTGAGAATTGCGCTTTATTCGCGAATAGATTTCGGCTTTCCGGCGACTTTTCGGATGCGAGTTGTATCGAGCGGCGCTAGCCGAGCCGCGCGGCAAGAACCTCGGCCGCGTCGCGGTCGGTCAGATCGACACTCAACGGCGTGATCGAAATTTTATTTTCAGCGATCGCAGCAAGATCGGTTCCCGCTACCAGCGTCGACAAGCGCCGTTCGAAACCGAACCAAAAATACGGCGTCCCCCACGGATCGGAACGGCTGTCGATATTCAGCAGCGCCTGATCGCGAACGCCTTGTGAGGTCACCGCAATGCCCGTGACGTTTTCCGGCGCCGTGTCCGGAAAGTTGACGTTCATCAGCACATTCGGATTCCACGTTTGCGCAAGCAGCTTCTTGATGACCTGTGGCGCGTGCGCGAGCGACGTATCCCAGATGGCGCGACGCTCGCCGTCCTCGAACCCCATCATCTGCGACAGCGCAATCGAATGAATGCCGAGTAGCGCGCCTTCCATCGCAGCAGCGACCGTTCCCGAATACGTCACATCCTCAGCGAGGTTCGAACCGTGATTGACGCCGGACAGAATAAGCTCAGGCGGTTGATCCTTGAGGATGTGGCGAACCGCCATGATCACGCAATCGGTCGGCGTTCCGGTGACGGCATGCGTCCGCTCGTCGATGGTGCGCAAACGCAGCGGCGTATGCAGCGTCATCGAATGCGCGGTTCCAGACTGGTTCGTCTCTGGCGCGATCGTCCACACATCCGGCGAAATGCCGAGGGCGATCGCCTTCAGGATTTCGAGCCCCTTGGCGTGGATGCCGTCATCGTTGGTGATCAGAATGCGCATGCTAACCGACGATCTCGCCTCGACTGTTCACGCGGATCACGGGTCCGCGATAACTCTCCGCTTCGATGTCCCGCTCGCCCGTTTTTCGCACGTCGTTCGGATGCAGGCACCAGACGCGCTCAAGATCATAGACGAAAACAGCCAACCCCGTCGGCGTCACCTCGCCGATGAGATAGCCGCGCTTGCCCCGCACCTCCTCGTCTTCGAAATCTGGCGCGATCACGACGACGTCGAAGGTTGCGAGTTCGCTCATCAGGTCTTCGCTGCGGTTATCTTTGTCAGGCCACCCATGTACGGCTTCAGCGCATCGGGAATTATGACGGTGCCGTCCGCCTGTTGATAATTCTCGAGCACGGCGATCAGCGTGCGCCCGACAGCGAGACCCGATCCGTTCAGCGTATGCACATAGACCGGCTTACCGCCGTCTTTCGGACGAAAGCGCGCATCCATGCGCCGCGCCTGGAAATCACCGCACACGGAGCATGACGAAATTTCGCGATAGGCATTCTGTCCCGGAAGCCAGACCTCGATATCGTAGGTTTTCTGCGAGGCAAATCCCATGTCGCCGGTGCAGAGCACGATCGTGCGGAACGGCAGACCGAGACGCTTCAGAACTTCCTCCGCGCAGGCCGTCATGCGCTCGTGTTCATCGAGCGCCGCGTCAGGCGTGGTGATCGAGACGAGTTCGACCTTCGAAAATTGGTGCTGGCGGATCATGCCGCGCGTATCCTTGCCCGCAGCCCCCGCTTCCGAACGGAAGCATGGCGTCCACGCCGTCACGCGCATCGGCAGTTGCGCTTCATCGATGATCTGTTCGCGCACGAGGTTCGTCAGCGAAATTTCCGCCGTCGGAAGTAGCCAGAAATCGTTCGTCGTCTTGAACAGATCTTCCGCGAACTTCGGCAATTGCGCCGTGCCATACGCGGCCTGATCCTTGACCAGGATCGGCGGATTGACTTCCGTGTAGCCGAATTCGCTCGTGTGCAGATCGAGCATGAAACTCGCGAGCGCGCGTTCGAGGCGAGCGAGCGCGCCCTTCAGAACCACGAACCGCGCACCGGAAATCTTCTGCGCCGCCTCGAAGTCCATCAAGCCCAGCGCTTCGCCGATCTCGAAATGCTGTTTCGGCGCGAAATCGAGCCGCACGGGCGTCCCGACCCTGCGCACTTCGACGTTGCCGGTTTCGTCAGCCCCGTCCGGAACATCCGCACGCGGCAGGTTCGGAATGACATCGAGAGCAGCTTTGATCTCAGCGTCGAGCTTGCGCTCGTCGTCCTCGCCTTTCGCAATCGTGTCCTTGAGGTCCGCGACCTCGGCCATCAACCGCGCTGCCGTCGCCTCGTCCTTCGCACCCTTGGCCTTGCCAATCTCTTTCGAGGCCGCATTCCGCCGCGACTGCGCGTCCTGCAGCGCCGTCAGCGTCGCGCGGCGCTTGTCGTCGAGCGCCACCAATGCCGCGGCCTGCGGCGCCAGCCCGCGCCGCTGCAAGCTCGCGTCGAAGGCGTCAGCGTTGTCTCTGATCCACTTGATGTCGAACACGGTCGGGCCTCGTCACGATGTCTGTGTCAAAGGCCGTCGTATACGATGCCAGCGAAGCGGTCCAGCCGCCGCGCCGGAGCGATGATTATCACTCCGTCGGATCGCCGGGATCGGCATGCTTCTTCTCGACGAAGCGCACCGCCAGGATCGAAAGCTCGTACAATGCAACCGTCGGCAGCGCCATGATCACCATGCTGAGCGCATCCGGCGGCGTCAGCAGCGCTGCCGCCGCGAAGATGGCGACGATCGCATAGCGCCGTCCGTTTTTCAGCGTCGCCGAGGTGATGAATCCGGTCCGCGCCAGCAGTGTCAGAATGACGGGCAGCTGGAACACGATGCCGAAGCCGAAGATCAGCGTCATGATCAACGACAGATATTCCGAAACCTTCGGCAACAGCTCGATGGTCGGAACACCCGCGCCGCTGTGTTGCGTCAATCCGATCGAAAAACGGATCAGCACCGGCATCGCGATGAAATAGACGACCATCGCGCCGATGACGAACAGAACGGGCGTCGCGATCAGGTACGGCAAAAATGCCCGGCGCTCGTTGCGATAAAGCCCCGGCGCCACAAACTTGTAGATCTGCGTCGCGATGACGGGAAACGCGAGGAACGCCGCGCCGAACATGGCGAGCTTCACTTGCGTCATGATCTGTTCGAGGAAGTGCGTCGCGATGAGCTTTACGTGATCATCGCCCGACGCCCACATGTACGGCCAGACAAGCACGTTGTAGATATGGCCCGCGACCGCGAAGCAGCCGAAGAACATCACGACGAATGCGGCCAGCGCCCAGATCAACCGTTGCCTGAGTTCGATCAGATGATCGAGCAGCGGCGCCTTGCTGGCATCGATCTCATCCTGTCCGTCGCGCGACGGCTCATCACCCGGCGGCGTCGAGGGCGGCAAGCGTTCCAGCATCGCTCAGGTCTCCCCGCGCGGCGGAGCCGGCATCGGCGGCGCCAGCGTCGCCGATGTATCGGATGACGTTTCCGGCGCCATCGTGTTTGTCGTCGACGGCGCCTCGACGCGGGCGAGCTTGCTCGCATCGTCGACGTGCTCCGTCGCGCGCATCACCTCGCTATTGATCGAGGCCTGCATTTTGTTGACTTCTTCGCGCACCGCTTCGAGTTCGGCTTCGCGCATCGCGGCGTCGAACTGCAACTTGAACTCGTTCGCGTGGCGGCGAACGACGCCTGCGTACTTGCCGAGCGTGCGCATCAATGTCGGCAGTTCTTTCGGGCCGACAAAAACCAGCGTCACAACGCCGAGGATCAGAAGCTCGCTCCAGCTGATGTCAAACATGAGATGACCTTGTCGGCATCAGCCGTGAACGCGCCGCACGAAGCTCTTTTAGCTGACCTTCGTTCGATCGGGATTGGATGCCTCGTTCTCGATCGTGCGCGGCGCGGGGCGCGCAGGCTCATCGTCTTCGGCCATACCCTTCTTGAAGCTTTTGATGCCCTTTGCGACATCGCCCATCAGCTCCGAAATCTTGCCGCGACCGAACAGCAGCAAAGCGATGACCAGGAACAGCAGCAGGTGTTGTGCACTAAAACCCATTGTAACCTCTCGGCGGCGGTTGCCGCTCGCAGTTAAGCACTTTCTCGCGGACAGTGCCAACTATAGCCTAAAGTCTGGCCAATGTCTTACGATGACATCACTTAAGTGTGTAGCCCCTATGTTTACAAGGTTATAGCGGACGAGCGCGGCGGTTGCGCCAAATTGCGCCTAGCCGGCCTCGCTGTCCGGCGGCTCGGCGCGATCCTCATCCTCCCCGCCGTCCTCATCGAGCGGCAGCGACGCCTGCTCTTCCTCGGCGTCCTCGTCTCCGTCGTCGGAGAGGGGCAATTCATCCGGCATTAGCGTTGCGACATCGGTCGGCGCCGGCATCGTGAAGTTCGGAGGCAGATTGGCGTCCAGCAGCCCGGCGGCCTTGAGATCGGCGAGGCCCGGCAGATCCTTGATCGTGTCGAGCCCGAAATGCACGAGGAACGTCTCCGTCGTGCCATAGGTCAGCGGACGCCCGGGCGCGCGACGGCGGCCGCGCGGGCGAATCCATGCCGTCTCCATCAGCACGTCGAGCGTGCCGGGCGACGTCGAAACCCCGCGGATTTCCTCGATCTCGGCGCGCGTCACCGGCTGGTGATAGGCGATGATCGCCAGCGTTTCGAGCGCTGCCTTCGACAGCTTGCGCTCTTCTTTCTGCTGCCGCTCGAGCAGATAGGACAGATCGTCCGCTGTCCGAAACTGCCAGCGCCCGGCGACGCGAACCAGCGCTACACCGCGATCCTTGTAGTCGTCCTGCAATTCCTTGAGCAGCGCGTTGACGTCGTCGCCAGCATCGAGACAGCGCATCAGCGATTTTGCGTCGACCGGTTCGGTGGACGCAAAGAGCAGCGCTTCCAGACGGCGAAGTTTTTCACGCCGGGCGGCTTTCGAAAGGCGATCGACGGCGGCCTCCGGATCGCTCAGCGCGTCAGGGACGGTTCGTTCATGCGCATTATCGGCATCATCGTTTGCCGACATCACATCAATCCCGCGGCTATTGTCCGACACGACACTCAGTCTCGGCGGAACCATGGATTTTCTAGCCCCCTTATAACGGCGTTTCCGGCAGCGCTAGCCGATCTTTTCCCACTCCGCCCCTGCTTCACGTTTGCGCATATAAATCGGGGCGAACGGCTCGTCCTGCCGAAGCTCGATTAACCCTTCTCGCGCCATTTCGAGCGTCGCGCCGAAGGAGCTTGCCAGCGCCGTGCGCTCCTCCTCGTTGCGCGGGAGAAACTGGTCCAGGAACATGTCCAGCTGCGCCCAGTCCCCGGCGGTCGCGCCAACGAGGCGTTCAAGCCTGAACCGTGCTTCCTTGATCGACCAGACGCGCCGCGCCTTGACGACGTGAACGACCTTGATCGTCCGCTTTCGCTGCTCGGAGTAAGCCTTCAAAAGATCGTAGATCGTTGCGGTATAGGTCGTGTCGCGCGTGACCTGGATGCGCTCCGGCCGCCCGCGCGCGAACACGTCACGCTCCAGCCGATGCCGGGTCAGCAGCGTCGCCGCCTGATCGCGCATCGCGTTGAGCCGCATCAGCCGGAACGAGAGGCGCTGCGCCATCTCCTCCGCCGACGTCGTATGGGGATCTTCCTTGTTCTTGGGCAGCAGCAGGCGCGATTTCAGAAACGCAAGCCAAGCCGCCATGACGAGATAATCGGCCGCGATCTCGAGCTTCAGCTGCTGCGCTTCAGCGATGAATGCGAGATACTGCTCGACCAGCGCCAGAATGGAAATTTTGGCGAGGTCGACCTTCTGCGTTCGCGCAAGCGCCAGCAGAAGATCGAGCGGCCCTTCGAAGCCCTCGATATCGACGAGAAATGCCTCGCCAGCGGCCGGCATGCTGTCCAAGCCTGGGCTCTCCCAGTCTTGCGAACCAGCGGCCTCAGCGCCCGTCTCGGCTTGTCCTATCGATTCGATCATCTGCGTCTGGATTTGGTCCCGATGCGGCGCCCTGTCAGGGACCTGCCGGCCGACATTACACTGATTCAGACAGGGGCAAGCCCTTGCACCGGCGTACGCTCATACCTGACAAAGGTTGCAGCGCCGACTATGGCCCGCGCGCCTCGCCGCGGAACACACGCGCGGCTCAGCCAAAGCCCGGAGCTTCAGTCGGCCGATCCGGCGGCTCAGTACGACGTGACCCAGCAGCTCGAATAGCCTTGCGCTTTCAGTTGCGCGCAAACATTGCTGGCTTCCTGCCGCGAACCGGGCGGCCCGACGACCAGACGATCGAAGTTGCCCTTGGCGCCGAGATTGGCCGTCGCGATGTCAGGCGTCTTCCCGGCCAGCGCCGTCGAATACTTCTGCTGCATGTCGGCGAAGCGCTTCAAGGCATCGATGCGGCTCGACGCCGAATGCGGCACGGACGCGAGCACCGCGACAAATCCCGTGCCTCCTCCGGACGAAGTCACCGGGGCAGCTGTTTCGGAATAGGCATCCGAGGTGGTGGCCGTTTCGGCCTTGGCGACCTTTTTCAGCTTTTTAGGCGGCGCCGGTGTCGCCGAACCGTCGATGCTGCCGGTCGGCGATTTGGAAGCCGAGGCGCCGTTGATTTTGACCGGCGTCACAGCGACCTTTTTCATCGGAGCCGGCGTGTCGTCGCCGCTGACCGGCGTCGCGGGACGGGCTTGCGGTTCGTCGCGGATATGATCCGGCGCGCCGTGTCCGTTCTGCCCAAAGACGTCGACGAGGGCCGTGCCGGGCACGGACGCCCCCTGCTGCACAGGCTCCTCGGGCGGCGGCGATTGAATCGATCCGTCCCGCCCGACGACCAGCGTCGAAACCTTGCGCGGGCCGCCTGCAGCGGACTCATCGGCAGGCGCTGACTGCGCGGTATCGGACGGCGGTGGCGACTGATCCGGTGCTGCATCGGCCGGCTCGGACGATGTACCGTCGCCAAGCCTGCCCATAATCTTGGTATCCGAATAGGGGAAGGTTTTGCCCCCTGCATCCGCAGGCTTGGTCTTGGACGGAAAATCTTCGCTCTTGATGATCGGCGGCTCACCCTGCGGCCCAGACGACCCGAGCTTTTTGTAGCCGTACGCCATGCCACCGCCGATAAGAATTGCGCCCGCCAGCGCCATCATGACCATCATCGGCCGCCGGCTGCGCGGCGCGGGCTCATCCTCGTACTCGCCGTCGTCTTCGCCATAGGCCTGATCGAGTTCGCCGCCTTCGGCCGTCGCAAAGCCGAGGTTGTTGCCGTGGCCCTGCTGCGCATACGCATCGTGATCGAATTCGCTCGGCTGACCCGCCCAGTCGGCGGCGCTCAGCTCATGGTCCTGGCGATATGGATCGGCAAAGCCCGCCCCATGACCGCCTTGCGACGGCGCGTACCCGGCGTTGCCGTAGCCCCCCGCGTCGAAGCCGCGGGGATCGGAAGCCCCGCCTGCCCGGCCCGGCCATTGCGGCGCGTTCGGCTGCTGATCGTAACCGCTCTGTCCGTAGGGCGTGCTGCCGGGGGCGACGTAGGGCTCGAATTGCGGCGCATACGGATCAGCTGCGGCGGGGCTTGGCTGATGGCTCTGCCCGCTCTGATAGCCCGGCTGCAACGCGCCCCACTGGCCGTAATCGGCGGTCTGCTGTGGCGCTTGCGGCTGACCGAAGCCCGAATGCTGACCATAGGCATCATGTGGCGACGGCTGCTGCTGCGGCGGCCACGCGCTGCCCTGCTGCTGTGGATAACCGGATTGAGCTTGAGGATTGACCCAGGAAGGCTGGCGCAGACGGTCCTGATCGGCAGGATTTGCAGCTGGCCTTCCCCCGGCCGGCCGCTGGAACGAATTCTGCGAGGACATCGCGAAACCCCTCAATATCGGGCGCAGAGTCGTGCTGCACCAAATCGTCGATTCGAGACTTTAGCGCATCGCATCGGGCGCCTCGACGCCAAGGACATCCAGTCCCGATTTTATCACCGTCTTTGTGGCGGCAATCAGCGCGAGACGCGCGGAAGTCGCAACCCCGTCATTTGATTGGATAAATCTCAAATGTGGCGAATCGTTGCCGCGCGTCCACTGCGAATGTAGCGCACTCGCAAGATCGTAGAGATAGAACGCGATCCGATGCGGCTCGTGCGCCGACGACGCACCCTCGATCAATCGCGGGAAGCTCGCCAACCGCTTGATGAGATCGATTTCACCAGCGTCGGTCAGCAGCGACAGGTCGGCGCGCCGCAACGCGTCGACGGATACATCGAGCCCCGTGATCTGTTCGACGGCGTTTCGCAGTACGCTTGCCGATCTCGCATGCGCGTATTGCACGTAGAAGACAGGATTGTCCTTCGACTGCTCGGTCACCTTCGCGAAATCGAAATCGAGCGTTTCCTGGTTCTTCCGGTAAAGCATCATGTAGCGGACCGGATCGCGGCCGACTTCATCCACGACGTCGCGCAACGTAACGAATGTCCCGGCGCGCTTCGACATCTTATAGGGCTCACCCGCTTTGAAGAGCCTGACGAGTTGCACGACCTTCACATCGAGGTCAGCCGTCTTATCGGAAAGTGCGGCGACGACCGCCTTGATGCGCGGTATGTAGCCGACGTGATCGGCTCCGAAGACGTTGATCAGGTGACGGAAGCCGCGGCTCAACTTGTCGTAGTGATAGGCGACGTCGCCCGCGAAATACGTGTAGCTGCCGTCCGACTTCTTCAAAGCGCGATCTTCGTCGTCCCCGAAGTCCGTCGATTTGAAGAGAGTCTGAACGCGGTCTTCCCACTCGTCGTCATCGTGCCCCTTCGGCTTTTCGAGCTTGCCTTCGTAGATGAGCCCCTTCTTTTCGAGCTCCGCGATCGCCGCCTTGATCTGATCCTTGCCGTCCGCCTGCAGCGAGGCTTCCGAGAAGAAGACATCGTGCCGGATGTTGAGTGCGGCGAGATCGTCCTTGATCATCGCCATCATCTTGTCGATCGCGACGGAACGGACGATCGGCAGCCAGCGCTCTTCCGGCATGTTGATGAGCGACGGCCCGTGCTCTTTGGCAAGCGCTTCGCCGACCGGCTTCAGATAGTCGCCGGGATAGAGCCCTTCAGGGATCGCGCCGATGTCTTCGCCCAGCGCCTCGCGGTAGCGGAGGAACGCCGAACGCGCGAGCACGTTCACCTGCCCGCCCGCATCGTTGATGTAATATTCGCGCGTGACATCGTAGCCTGCGAACACGAGCAGATTGGCGAGCGCATCGCCGAACACCGCGCCACGGCAATGACCGACGTGCATCGGACCTGTCGGATTGGCCGACACGTATTCGACGTTGAGCTTGCCGTCGCCGCGCGATGAGCCCGCCCCGTATCGGCCGCCTTCGCTGAGAATGTCACGCACGAGACCGTGCCAGACTTCCGGCTTGAACGTGATGTTGAGAAAGCCCGGTCCCGCGACCTCGATCTTCTGGATGTCGCCGTGCGCTTCGAGCTTCGCTTTCAATGCGTCGGCGATATCGCGCGGCTTCTTCTTCGCCGCCTTGGCGAGGACGAGGGCGGCGTTGACCGCGATGTCGCCGTGACTCGCATCGCGCGGCGGCTCGGCATCGAACTCCGGCAGCGCGAGGTCGGACGGCAGAACGCCTTCGGTCTTCAGCGCCTCGAGCGCAGCTCTGACCCGTGCTTCAACTTCGGAAAAAACGTTCATAAGAGTCCTTGAGAAAACGCCGCGGAAACCACGGAGCGCTGGTGGCCGGCACGACGAAGGAATGTCGCCAGCACCAATTAAAGCTCGCGCCTATCGCAGTTCCGCCGTGGCGTCAAACAATCGGCGGTATTCGGCGATGGCGTAACGGTCCGTCTGCCCAGCAAGGAAGTCGCACGCCAGCCGCGCCCGGCCGTTGGCATCGAGGCTTAACGCGGCGTCGCGCCAGTCCTCCGGGAGCGCCGCGGGATCGGCGTTATAGCGGGCAAACAGATCGCGCACGATCTGCTCGGCGCGTTCCATCACGTCGAGCACCTTGCGATGGTGGTAGACGGACTTGAACAGAAACTTCCGGAGTTGAGAGAGGTCTGCGAACATCTCCTCGGAGAACGCCACTGTCGCCTTGCCCGCATGGCGGATATCGTCCGCCGACGACGGCGCGAGTGCTGCAAGTCTGCGGCGGCTTTCGTCGATCACATCACCGACCATCACCGTGATCATCCGGCGCGTGATTTCGTAGATCACCCGACTGGTCTCGACCGTCTTTCCGAGCGACATGACTTCCCGCGCCATGCCACCGGCAAGCGGCGTCTCGGCCAAAGCGCCGAGCGAGATCAACCCGGCACGTAATCCGTCGTCGACGTCGTGCGAGAGGTACGCGATGTCATCGGCAAGGCTCGCGACCTGCGCTTCCGCCGACGCCCACTTGTCGAGATCGAGAGGCCGCCAATCGTCGAACTGGCGCACGACTTTCGCGACCGCCGACCGCGAACCCTTGACCGGCCCGTTGTGCTTCACCAGCCCTTCGAGCGTCTCCCAGGTCAGATTGAGCCCGTCGAAGGCCAGGTACTTGCGCTCGAGCTTGGTGACGACGCGAACCGACTGCGCGTTGTGATCGAAGCCGCCGAAATCCGTCATGGCGGTGTCGAGCGCACGTTCGCCCGCATGACCGAACGGCGAGTGTCCAAGATCGTGCGCCAGCGCGATCGTCTCCGCGAGATCCTCGTCAAGCCTCAGCTGCCGCGCCATCGTTCGTGCGATCTGCGCCACTTCCAGCGTATGCGTCAGGCGCGTGCGGTAATGATCACCCTCGTGCGGCAGGAAGACCTGCGTTTTGTACGCCAGCCGCCGGAACGCCGAGGAATGCAGCACGCGATCGCGGTCACGCTGAAACGGACTGCGGGTTGTACAGTCCGGCTCGGCCGCGAGCCGCCCGCGCGACGGCACGGCGCTAGCGGCATAATTGGCCGGTGCGCGCTCACCTGGTCGCAGATTCTGGCCGTAATCTGCGAGGTCGGCACCGGGCTTTAACCTGGTTGGCATCGGCGGCCGCACTTGATATTTGATATGTTCACGCGCCTTCCTATCTATTTGGAGCCGGGGGCGCCAGCCAGGCTCCCCAGTTTCGTGGTGCAGATCAGGAAAAAGCCCAGAAACCGATGACCGTCACCGTAACCGAACAAGCCGCAACACGAATTTCCGAGATCGCAGGCAGCGAACCGGGATCGCCCGTTCTGCGTGTTTCCGTCGAGGGTGGCGGCTGCTCCGGGTTCCAGTACAAATTCGATCTGACCAACACGCGCGCCGCCGACGATTTCGTCATCGAACGGGCTGGCGCTGTCGTTGTCATCGATCCGGTCTCGCTGCAGTATATGGAAGGCGCCGAGATCGATTTCGTCGACGATCTGATCGGTGCCGCCTTCAAGATCAAGAACCCGGTTGCGACCGCATCCTGCGGCTGCGGTACCAGCTTCTCCGTCTGAACCGATCTCAAATTGATTTATGCGCGGTGCGATGGCACATGGTGAGCCATGATCCTCGCCACGTGGAATATCAACGGCGTCAAGGCCCGCCTCGAGTCGGCGCTGACGTACCTGCGCCAGCAGTCTCCGGACGTCATCTGCTTCCAGGAGATCAAATCCGTCGACGATGGGTTTCCGACGTCGGCGTTTCAGGACATCGGCTACAACGTCGCGACCAACGGCCAGAAGGGTTTCAACGGCGTCGCCATTCTCTCGAAGTCGCCGCTCGAAGACGTGGTGCGCGGCCTTCCGGGCGATGATGCCGATCAGCACGCGCGCTGGATCGAGGCGTCCGTTCCGCTCGGCGATCGCATGGTCCGCGTGGTCTCGCTTTATCTGCCGAACGGCAATCCGATCGGAACCGAGAAGTTCTCCTACAAGCTGGCCTGGATGGCGCGCATGCGGCTCCGGGCAAAGCAACTGCTGCATGATGAAATGCCGCTCGTCCTCGCAGGCGACTTCAACGTCATTCCGGAACCCGTCGACGCCAAGCGTCCGGCGGCGTGGGTCAACGACGCGCTGTTCCAGCCGGAAAGCCGCGCCGCATGGCGCACGTTGGTGAACGAAGGCTTCACGGACGCAACGCGCGCCTGCCATCCGGGTCCCGGAGTCTACACGTTCTGGGACTATCAGGCCGGCGCCTTCCAGAAGGACGACGGCATCCGCATCGACCACATCCTACTCTCGAGCCAGGCCGCCGATCTGCTCGTGGCGTCAGGCATCGATCGCGCGACACGCGCGCAGGAAAAGCCGTCCGATCACGTGCCCGTTTGGGTCAAGCTCGCGGGTTAGCCGAGCCTAGCGGTCGCCGCCTGGCGACGAAGCGCCGGCCGGAGCGAACCCGCCCGACGATCCTGTCGAAACAGGCGGCCCGCCGACGCCTGAAGCTGGCGCAAAACCAGGCGCGCTGATCCCGATTCCGATCGTGACCTGATGGCTCGGCCGGACTGCCGGGCTTGCCGCTGGCAGCTGCGCTGAAACCGCAGGCGGAGCATCCGTCGCCATCATGGGATGTACGAGTTCACCGTTTGCACATGTCCGGACGGGCTCTGCTGGCAAGCTGTCAAGGCCGTCCCGATTGTCGCGAACTTGCGGACTGCGCCCGTAACGCTTGTGCCAGTCGGCGACCCTACCCGTCGCCTGCAAACGAACGCCTTCGCCCGCGTTGCAGAAAATCTTCTGATAGATGTCCTCGATCCAGACACGCTCCGTCGGCGACGCATTCGAAACCGCGACGTCGATCAGATTGAGCGCAGCCGCCTGATCCTTCTGCACGAACTTGCCGCGCCAGAGGAGGTCGGCAAGAAAGGCTTGCGCGCCAGGATGCCCGGAGCGGGACAGCCGCGACAGCCAGTGACGGCCATTCTCGATCTTGCTCGACGGATCTTCGGAGCCGGCCATCTCCGGCCCTTCGCCGCGAAGGAAAACCTTCGCAAGTTCGAACTGCGCATCTTCATCGTTGAATGTCAGGGCCGCGCGCTGCAGCGCCTGGTCGGCGGCGGCAACGTCCGGACGGATACCTTGGTCGGTAATTCCGTCGCGAAGATACATCGACACCGCCGTCAACGCCTTCGCAGCGATCGGCGCGAGTTCCTCGTCGTCGGGATCGACGTCCTTCAGCTCTTCGGCGAGCTGCGCATAAATTTTGTAGGCCTTGCCGTGATCGGTATAAGCGCCTTCGTTGTCGCCGTAGATGCGCGCCTCGTAATAGCGCGCGATCTGCGGCTTTGACGCTTCCAATGCTTCGAACGCCGGAAGCGCCAGCTCGTAATATCCGCCATTGAACGCCGAGATGCCCTGCTTCATCGCATCGTCAGGCGATCGAAACGTCACGCCGGCTGCAAACGCCGAACCGACCATCGTGCAAAAAATTGCAACACTACCCGCAATGGAAAGCTTAGATATCCGCATAGCAGTGCACTTCCGCCTTTCCTCCCGCATGGGTTACGGCGCCATACCTGGCCGGTCCCACTTGGTCTGCAAATTTTCTCAGTGCCCCTGACTGATACATGTTCGCCGGCGCCTTCCACGTCTTGCGCCGCCGTTCCAACTCCTCTGAACTCACCTCGACATCGAGCGTGCCGAGTTCGGTATCGATGACGATAATGTCGCCATCCTTCAGAAGTCCGATCGGTCCGCCGACCGCTGCTTCAGGACCGACGTGGCCGATGCAAAGCCCACGCGTCGCGCCCGAGAAACGTCCGTCGGTGATCAGCGCGACCTTGTCTCCGGAGCCCTGGCCGTAAAGCGCCGCGGTCGTCGACAACATCTCGCGCATGCCCGGGCCGCCCTTCGGCCCCTCGTAACGGATGACGATCACCTCGCCGTCCTTGTAGTTGCGGTCTTCGACGGCCTGGAACGCATCTTCCTCGCAATCGAAGCAGCGTGCGGGTCCGCGGAACTGATGTGTCTTCAGCCCGGCAACCTTCACGATCGCGCCATCGGGTGCGAGCGAGCCCTTGAGCCCAACCACGCCGCCCGTTGGCGAGATCGGATTGGAGACCGGAAATACGACTTTCTGATCGCGGTTGAATTTCACGCTTTCGAGATTCTGCGCGAGCGTCTTTCCAGTCACAGTTAGACAGTCGCCGTGCAAAACGCCGCCTTCGAGCAGCGCTTTCAGGATCTGCGGCACGCCGCCGATATCGTAGACGTCTTTCGCAACGTACTGACCACCGGGCTTCAGGTCGGCGATGTACGGCGTCCTGCGGAAAATCTCGGCGACATCGAAAAGATCGAAATCGATCCCGACCTCGTGCGCCATCGCCGGAAGATGCAGCGCGCCATTGGTCGAGCCGCCCGTCGCGGCGATAACGACAGCGGCATTCTCGAACGCTTTTTTCGTGCAGATATCGCGCGGACGAATGCCATCGGCGATCAGGCGCATGACGGCCTTCCCGCTTTCGGTCGCGTACGCGTCGCGGCTTTCATAGGGTGCCGGCGCGCCAGCCGATCCTGGCAGCGCAAGCCCGATCGCCTCGGACACACACGCCATCGTGTTCGCCGTGAACTGTCCACCGCACGAGCCCGCCGACGGACACGCGACGCATTCCAGTTCATGCAATTCCGCAGCCGACATTTTGCCCGCCGAATGCATGCCGACGCCTTCGAACACGTCGACGACGGTGACGTCGCGGCCTTTGAATTTTCCCGGCAGGATCGAGCCGCCGTACATGAAGACGCTCGGAACGTTGAGCCTCAGCATCGACATCATGATGCCGGGCAAGCTCTTGTCGCAGCCCGCGATGCCGACGAGCGCATCATAGCAATGCCCGCGCATCGTGAGCTCGATCGAATCGGCGATGACCTCGCGCGACACGAGGCTCGACTTCATGCCCTGATGGCCCATTGCGATGCCATCGGTGACGGTGATCGTGCAGAACTCGCGCGGCGTACCGCCAGCTTCCGTGACGCCCGCTTTGGCCGACTGCGCCTGGCGCATCAGCGAAATGTTGCAGGGCGCAGCTTCATTCCAGCAGGAGACGACGCCGACGAACGGACGCTTGATGTCGGCCTCTTCCAGTCCCATCGCGTAATAGTAGGAGCGATGCGGCGCGCGCGACGGGCCTTCCGTGACATGGCGGCTGGGCAACTTCGACTTATCGAACGTCTTGGCGTCCATTACTTTCCTCTTCGGCCCCCTGACTTGCCTCGAGTTCCGTTCCAGGGATGCCGGCCGTCACGCTCGAATAGGAATCGCTCTCACCTGCATGAGAATTATTCCAAAGCGTCGGCCTCGCTTCTGCACCTGCGCGCGCTTTGTGGCTCGAAAGTGGCGCTGCACCGCAAACGAGTTGCTGTTAAGCAACATTTGGGTGGCATGTCCCCGTTCATGGTAAAGGGACGTCTTTCGCCTCACTCGCACAGGAAGCCGTTCGGGTCTTCCTCATCGTCAGCGTACCGATTGGATAGGCGACGAGTACGACATCACCGCGGCCCGACTTTGTCCCTCCGGAGACATTCATTTCCGGCTTTCGCATGCTTAGATGACGGCCGGTGCGGCGCGCCTTTCACGACCATGTTCAATGCCGGAATTCTCCATGTCCCTGACCGACACGACCCATATCGATCCCGTCCGGTACTATTGCCGCTTCATTGGCGGGCGGGCGACCTCCCCTGTGGATGGCGTGGCGACGCTCGGGCTCAGCGGCGTCGAGATCGATCTCGGACCCGGCCATCCGTCGCAGGTTTGGCGTTACGACAGACTGCGAACGCTGGAGCCGGTCCGCGCCAATGCGATCGACGTGCTGCTGTCGTCCCCGGACGCTCCCGGCGCATCGCTGTTCGTGCAAGGAGGCCGATTCGCCGCTGATCTGGCATCGCACGCTCCACATTTGACTGCCCGCGCGGCGCGCTGGCGCAATTGGAAATGGGGGCTGCTCGTCGCCGCCCTCGTCGCCTTGGCGGTCGCTGCGAGCTTCGCCGCCGGATGGAGTCCGCTCAGATCATTTGCGACGGCGCTGCCCGATAACTGGCGTCAACGCCTCGGCGACTCGGCGCGCGAGTCGATGACGCAAGGCCACAAGCAATGCGCCGACGCAAATGGCGTCGCGGCGCTTGCGAAATTGTCCGAGCGGCTCTCCAAGGCCGCGCCAGAAGGCGTCTCCTTCAACGTCCGCGTCTACGACTGGCCGCTGATGAACGCATTCGCCGTACCCGGCGGGCAAATCGTTCTGACCAAAGGCTTGATCGACAAAGCCGAAAGCCCTGACGAGGTCGCGGGCGTCCTGGCCCACGAAATGGGCCACGGCATCGAAATGCACCCCGAAACCGGTATCATTCGCAGCGTCGGTCTCGCGGCGGCCGTTGAAATTATGCTCGGCGGCGGCGGTCTCGCCAACGCGGGTCTGATGCTGGCGCAGCTCGGCTATTCGCGTGGCGCCGAGCGCGAAGCCGATCTCGACGCTCTGCATCTGCTGAAAGGCGCAGGCATCGCTCCGAAAGGGCTCGGAAATTTTTTCATGCGCGTCACCAAAATGGAGGCGGACAACTCCGGCTCGAACGGTGGATCGCTCAACTGGCTGCGGACGCATCCTCCAGCCGCCGAGCGCGCGAAGCTCGTCCGCCAGCAGCCCGACTATCCCGCAACGCCCGCGCTCGATGCACAGTCTTGGCAAGAGTTGCAGTCGATCTGCAAAACGACGATCGAACCTCCGAAGCCCGACAATAACGGTTGATATGCGGCCAACGGTTGTGCTCGGCCCGAAGATCGTCGGATTTGGATGTAAATTCGCGGATTGCCAGTTGAACCGCACAGGGTTGCCACCGTCCACGATGAAAAAGCCGCTCTGGATTGCCGTCGGGATGTTTGCCCTCGCCGCCGTTGGCTACATCGGCGCGCCGTTCCTCACGGCGTGGAACATTCGCGAAGCCGTGCGCAACGGCAATTCCGCGTATCTGACGACCGCGATCGAATGGCCGAGCGTGCGCGAAACGCTGAAGCCCTCGATCGCGCGCATCGCGCTCGACTTGCCGAATGCCGAGCAGACCGAGCCCACCAATCCGAGCCTCTGGCAGCGAGCGAAAGCCTATTGGGGCCGGGGCGCCATCGACAGCCTCGTGGACTCCTACGTAACGCCCGAAGGCCTGCCGCAGCTCTTCACGGTGCAGAAGACGTATCGCGATTACGTCTCAGGCGATGACGGCACGAACGCGCTCCCGATCCTTGAGCGGGTTTCGCGCGCCTGGGCACGCGTGAAGCGCGCCGAGTTTACCGGCTTCACGACCTTCGAAATCGACATGGCGGACAAGAACGACGAAACGCGGATCTATCTCGGCAAGCTGGAACTGACGCGCGTCGGCTGGAAGCTCGCAGAACTGCGCGTCGAATTTCTGAAACCGGCGTCGACCACGATGCAAAACTTCGCCGGCGCGCTTTAATAGGTCAGCCGACATCCTCCAGCCGTTTTAGCGCCGCCGAGAACCGCTTGATCTCGGCTTCGAGCTCGGCCTTGCGTTCTTTCGCTTCCTCAATGGCTTCTTCCTTCGCCCGCTCCATGAACTGCGGGTTAGAAAGCTTCGCATCCATCTTCTTGAGGTCGCCGTCCGCCTTGTCGATCTCCTTCGCAAGACGCCGCTTCTCAGCAGCCATGTCGATGATGCCTGCGAGCGGCAATGCCGCCGTCGTCTCGCCTGCAACGATCAGCGCTGCGCCTTTGGGCGCGATATCGGCGAAGTCGATACCGTCGAGACGCGCCAGCCGCTTCAGCGTTTCGTCGTTGCGATGGACGCGCTCGCGCATGGCGTCGCTGGCGCCGACGATGACGAGCGGCACTTTCGCTCCGGCCGGAACGCTCATTTCGGTACGCACCGAGCGCACTTCCGAAATCAGCGACACGACCCAGTTCACCTCATCGACGGCGTCGCGCTCGACAAGACCGTCAAGGTTCGGCCACTCGCTGAGCACCAGAAGATCGTCACGCTTGACGCCGTGCTCGACCATGTGCGCCCAAAGCTCTTCCGTGATGAACGGCATGAACGGATGCAGCATCTTGAGGATCTGATCGAGCGTCCACGCCGTCACGGCGCGCGTCTCGGATTTCGCGTCCTCGTCATCGCCCGCAAGCAGCGGCTTGATCAGCTCGAGATACCAATCGCAGAACTCGCCCCACACGAATTCATAGATCGCAGCGGCCGCTTCGTTGAATTTATAACCTTCGAGCGCTTCGGTAACGGCCTTCGCGGTCAGTTCGGCCTCGCCGATGATCCATTTGTTGAATATCTGCGTCGCCGACTTCGGATCGAAATTGCGCTGGCGCACGCACTCGTTCATTTCCGCGAAGCGCGAGGCGTTCCAGAGCTTGGTCGCGAAATTGCGATAGCCTTCAACACGCGATTTCGCGAGCTTGATGTCGCGCCCCTGCGCCGCCATCGCCGCGAGCGTGAAGCGCAGCGCGTCGGCTCCGAACTCGTCAATCAGGACGAGCGGGTCCATGACGTTGCCCTTCGACTTCGACATCTTCTGCCCCTTCTCGTCGCGCACGAGGGCATGGATGTAGACGTCCTTGAACGGCACTTCGTCCATGAAGTGCAGGCCCATCATCATCATGCGGGCGACCCAGAAGAAGATGATGTCGAAGCCGGTGACGAGCACGCTCGTCGGATAATAGCGGCCAAGCTCCGGCGTCTCGTCCGGCCAGCCCAGCGTCGAGAACGGCCACAAAGCCGATGAGAACCAGGTGTCGAGCACGTCCTCGTCGCGCTTCAAGGCGATGCGCTCCCCTCTCCCCGTTCCTTCAACGGGGAGAGGGCTAGGGTGAGGGGCGGCTGCTTGTTCTGACGATGAAGGCTGCCCCTCACCCCAACCCTCTCCCCGCCCGCGGGGAGAGGGAGAAGACGCGTAATACGCCTGCGCCAGCGCCTGAGCTTCGTCTTCCGTCGCCGCAACGAAGTACTTGCCGTCCGGCCCATACCACGCCGGGATCTGGTGGCCCCACCACAGCTGACGCGAGATGCACCAAGGCTGGATGTTCCGCATCCACTCGAAGTAGGTCTTCTCCCAGTTCTTCGGAACGAAAACCGTCTTGCCATTCTCGACCGCCGCCATCGCGGGCTTCGCAAGCTCGGCGGCGTTGACGTACCACTGATCCGTCAGCCACGGTTCGACGACGACATTCGATCGATCGCCGTGCGGGACCGTGTGCGTCGTCGGCTCGATCTTTTCGAGCAGGCCCAGCGCATCGATATCGGCGACGACGCGCAGCCGCGCCTCGAAGCGATCGAGCCCGCGATAGGCCTCCGGCACGTCGTCGACCAGCTTGCCATACGCATCGAGCACGTTGATCTGCGCGAGATTGTGCCGCTTGCCGACATCGAAGTCGTTGAAGTCGTGCGCAGGCGTGATCTTCACCGCACCCGTTCCCTTCTCGGGATCGGAGTATTCATCCGCAACGATCGGAATCTCGCGCCCGACAAGCGGCATCTTCACTGTCGCGCCAGCCTTGATCAGCGCCGCGTAACGCTCGTCGTCGGGATGCACCGCAACGCCCGTATCGCCGAGCATCGTCTCCGGCCGCGTCGTCGCGACGACGATGTAATCCTTGTCGTAGCCAGCGACCTTCGATGCGAGCGGATAGCGGAAATGATACATGTGCCCGCTCGGATCTTTCGCGAGCACCTTGCCGAGCGCCGCCGCATCGAACGGCTCGCCACCGTCCTTCGACCACGAGAATTTTCCGCGCGCCTCGACCTGCACGACTTCCAGATCCGAGATCGCGGTCTGAAACTTCGGGTCCCAATTGACGAGACGCTTGTCCTTGTAGATCAGTCCCTCGTTGTAGAGCTGCACGAAGACCTTCACGACCGCCTTCGACAGCCCCTCGTCCATCGTGAAGCGTTCGCGCGACCAGTCGCATGACGCGCCGAGGCGTTTCAGCTGATTGATGATGGTGCCGCCGGATTCCTCTTTCCACGCCCAGACGCGCTTCAGGAATTCTTCGCGTCCAAGCTCCCGCCGCGACGGCTGCTTATCGGCTGCAAGCTGACGCTCGACGACCATCTGCGTCGCGATGCCGGCATGATCGGTGCCGGGCTGCCAGAGCACATCGCGGCCCCGCATGCGCTCGAAACGCACGAGGATGTCCTGCAGCGTATTGTTGAGCGCGTGCCCCATATGGAGCGAGCCGGTGACATTCGGCGGCGGGATGACGATGGAGTAGGACGCGTTCTTTCCGCCTGTAACGGCGCGACCGGCCTTGAACGCTTCGGACTTGTCCCATTCGGAATTGATGCGCGGCTCGATTTCGGCCGGGCGGAACGTTTTTTCAAGCATCTGAGAGGGTGTCGTTTCCAACCGCGGTTGTTCGACACCGGTGGTAAGGCTGACATTCGTACGCTGTCAACCTTGCCACCCTCTTCGACGCATGCAGGTGCCGGATTCCGGCGCGTTGCAATCAGCGCTTGCCGGTTTCGTCCCGCAGCGCCTTTTCGACAATTTTAGGCATATTCTCGGTCAGCCACTGACGCAGGATCGGCCGCAGAAGCTGCGCTGCCGCATCCTCGACGCCGCCGTTGGCGAAATTGCCGCCATCGGGAAGCCGGGGCGGTTCGGGCACGTAGGCCCTCTGCGCTGGCTGAGGAGCGGGCTCCGGTTCAGGCTGCGGCGTAGGCGCCGTGAACGTCATGCGGCTCATACGCGTGTCAAAAAACGACGGCATGATGCGCTTGACGTCTTCGTTCTGCGGTGCGGACTGGGTGGCGGCCTGTGCCGGTTCTTTGACGGTGTCGAGCGCGACCGGCGGCGGCGGCTCGATCATGCGCCCGTGGATCGGCTCGAAGGGGATGACAGTCCGCGCAGTGCGGCGGCCCCACTCGCTTTCCTGCGCATGCTGCGCGTTCGTGCCGAGAGCTTCACTGAGGCGACCCAGCAAATTCGGCCGCTCGGCCTGAGGTTGCGCCGGAGCCTTGAAAATAGCCGGCAACTCGAATTCCAATGCCTCGTCGGCAATATTTCCGCGACCTCTTAGTGTCGTCACGCGCGCCTCCCGCCTGTCTGCGTCGAACCCTGGCGATCGATCGGCGATACTCGTGCGGATCGATGCAAGTATGTCTTCGACGTCGTTTCTTGCTCCATTCATCATGTTCATGACGCTTCCTCTCTGCGTACGAATACGAATTCGCAGAACCGCGTCGGCACCCCGTTGCCCCTCCGGTTCGTCCTGTCTGGAAAGAAAGCGCCGCGCACTCCGATCGCAGCTCAGCCCCCCAGTGACGTCACGAGCGGACCGCATCACCAACTGGTGACTTGGCGTCGCCCGCCTGAGACAAATTGCTAAGGCCCACTCGCGGCAACCGTGTGGCGGAAGTCACGATCAAGGAAAATTTGCTGCAGATACAAAAAAAGCGGAGATACCTCCGCTTTTGCTCATGCTCTGCATTGAAATTCAGATCGTTAGTCGCGGCTGTTCTTGTGCCCTGGCAACAGTCGCTCGGTCATTTCACGACGAAGTGCGCGCTCCACGATCTTTGGCATATTTTCGGCAAGCCACGTCTTGAGCAGCGGGCGCAAAAGGTCTGCGACCGCGTCTTCCATCGTACGATCGCCGCCGATGACCGGCTCGGCTTCGACGTCGAGCGGCGGCAGGGCCGACAGCGGCGGCACATGCGCCGGCTGCAGTCTGTTGTCGAGCGGCGGGCGTGCCGGTTCGGCTGGCGTCTCAACGCTTCTTGGAAGAGCGCGGAACGGAAACGGATCCGCGTCCGGCTCTGCAGGCTTGCTGTGCGCCGGAGCGGCAGGCTTGAACGAGTCTGACAGCGGCTCGAGCGTACGATGCGGCCCAAGCGTCGCCGAAACGCTCGGCACGGCGAAGGTCTGCGGACGTGCAGCAGCGGGCGCTGGCTGAGGCTCCGCCATTCTCGGCGCCGATGTGGGTGTCGGTGCTGCCGCTGGACGCGCCGTTTCCTGCACAACGGGCGAGCCATTGGCTTTCGGCCAACCTTGTGCAGCGGGCGATGGCCGGGAGTCAGGTTGCTGCGGCACGCTAGCGCGCAGAGGCGCCTGCGGCGGATCAATCGAAATTTGCTGCTCTGCCGGTTTCTCGTTCAGCGCACGCGGCAGGAAGGGCGATGGACCGAGATCGAACGCGAAAGGATCGGCGACGGCAGGCGTTTCCGGCGTCTCGACACGTGCAGCAGCTGGCGGCGAAACGATGCTCGCTGCCGCACCATTGACTTTGGTTGCAGGCTCCGCGGGCTTTGGCGGCGCGACTGCCGGACCAGGCGCCACCCTCGCGGCAGCGTCGAGCGTCGGCGTATTCTTCCAATCCTGACGTTCGTCAGCCTCGCGCAACGCTTTGAGATCCTCGCCGAGGAGCTCGACGAGTTGCGCATCGATCAGCTGTGCTTCCGATGAAGTTTCGACCGTCGCCGATTTGTGCTCGGCCTCGACGATCGCCTGGACCTCTGCCGCAATCGATGCGTCGGCAGGCTTTTCCGTCTCCGGCTTGATCGACGGAGCTTGCGTCTTCTCGGGCTCAGAAGATTTGATCGCGACGGCAGCCTGCGGCTCAACGGATTTAGGTTCGACCTTCACGGCTGCCGGAACTGGTGCAGGCGCCGCTTTCGCAGCGCTGCCCCCGCTCGCCGACTTCGAAGCGGATTCAGGCGTGACCGGATCTTGCGGCGGCGTTACTGGCGTGAAAAAGCGCTGTTCGCCCGGCTCATCCGCCGGAGACGAAGATTTCATGAAAGCTTCGCGCGACATGAACCCGCGCTGTTGCGGCGCCGCGGGCCTCACGCCTGCGTTGGGACGGACAGGCGATTGTGGTGCGCGCGATGGCGCCGGAGGCGGCACGGTCCTCGAACCCGACGTGTCTTCCGCGATGATCTTGCGGATCGAAGCAAGGATCTCCTCCATGCTCGGTTCGACGTTGGGCTCAAATCTCGACATACTCGTACCTTCTCGCGACGGCGACGCCAGGCTGAGAGACCGTGAACTTTCACGGATTTAGCGAAGTTCCGGCCCTCATACCGATCGGATAATCTGCTCCGATGACAAATATGGTGGCAGGTTGCGCAGCGCCCGGCAACGATCCCGGTATTAGTTATCCCCGGAGCGCGGCACTCTCAAGGCAGCGACCGCACACAATCGCTGCGAAACGTCCCAAAACGAGCCAAATTGCGCTGCCCAGAGGCCGCCAGCCGACGAGCATGGAGGGTCCGCGATCGCGCAAGCCTACTTCAGTGGCTTGCCGTCCTCGCCGACGTCGATGTGCTCACGACGGCCATCGTCATGCGTGATGTCGATGCCCCACCATTTCCGGCGCACTTCTTCGTAGTGCACTTCGGGGTGATAAACTTCGGTCGCAGCGCCGACCTCGGACACGCTGAGACGGCCGATGGATGACACCAGCGTATACGACGCCACGAGAATGTTGCGCTTCGTCGTCTCGAGATTGACCTGGGACTGCAACAGTTCCTGTTGCGCGTTCAAAACGTCGAGCAATGTCCGCTGCCCGACGCGCTCTTCTTCTTTGACGCCTTCGAGAGCCGTCGTGTTCGCCGTGATGGACGCGCGATCGGATTCCGACTGGGCTTTAAAGCCTTGCAGCTGCGCCCACGCTTGAACGACCTGCGACTGCGTCAGCGAGCGTGCTTCCTCGATCTGCTGCAAAAGCGAAATGTGCGTATGCTTGGCCTGCCGTAGCCGCGCGTAAACTTCGCCGCCCGCCGGATAGATCGGAACGTTGACACGGCCGACGACGGAGGCCGTGCTGCCCCGGTCGATGAGTTCCGAACTGTCGAAGCTGTCCGTCCAGTTGGCTTCAAGCTGCGCCTGCGGAAGCAGTTCGCCGCGAATCTGATCGACGCTGAACCGGCCAGCCTGCTCCGAGTAGAGCGCCTGGACGACCTGTGGATTTTCTTTGGTCCCGATCGCGATGGCGTCGGTGACGCTGCGAGGAACGAGCTTCGTATTCGGATTGGGTTCAATCAAATTCGACGGCGGATGTCCGACGACCTGCTCGAAGATGGCGCGACTGGACTTCAGGTTTGCGCGCGCCTGATCGAGATCCGACTGCCCCGCTGCACGCCGGGCCTGAGCCTGCGCAACGTCGGTCTTCGTCACTTCGCCGACGTTGAAGCGATCCTGCGTCGCCTTCAGTTCGGCGTCGAGGAACTTCAAGTTGTTCTCGTTGAGCTTGACGATCGCCTGATCGCGCACGACGTCGCCGTAGGCCGTGACGGCATCCAGCAGAACCTGCTGTTCCGTATTGCGCAGCGTTTCACGCCCGGCCCGGTCCGTCGCCTCCGCCGCATTCACGGCATTGGTGACTTGAAAGCCCGTAAAGACGGGTTGAACCAGATCAACGCCGTAACCGCGCGGAGACGACACGTTGTTGGTATTGCCTAGCGGAGACTTGGCCCACGTTCCCTGGCGGCCGACGCTGGCGGAAAGATTGATATCGGGACGATAGCCGGAATTCGCACGCGCAATGTCTTCGTCGCGCGCTCTCTGCCGGGCGCGTTCCGCATCGAGCGTCGGGCTGTATTGATATGCGGCTGAGAGAGCATCGACGAGCGTCTCGGCCGATCCCGATGTTGGGATCGCGAAAACCCCGGCCAGAGCCAGCAGAGCCGAGATCGCGCAGCGTGACCTAAGCCGCGCGCGCAGTCGTGACGGTTGAGCTTGCGCTATCATCGACAATTGCATGAACCCATTCTGGCGTTCGCGGCCCCGAACTAGCGAACGCTCCCCATCAGAAATGCAGAAACGTCATTTACCCGATTCGCTTCGAGTGGCTTTCACTAAGGCGAAGCGTTCGCGCAACAACGTACCGGATAACTTGGGTCGCCACGTCTATCCGTCTAGCATTTATTAATATTTTCGTGCCGAGCGTGGCGCGAAACACACTCTCCGCGCGAACTTCGAGTTTAGAAAGCAGGACGCAAAAACGCCGGCGCGGCGATGGAACCGTCGCGTTCAACACGTCAGCGAATGAGAGCAGACCGGATTTAGAAAACGAAAGCAGGCTTCGCGGATTCAAAGCCCGTCAGCAGCGGCGCAGCCGTCTGAAACGCGTCGCGGCGAACGAAAAATTCGCCCGTCTTCTGCAGCAGAAACGCATGGCCGAGCCCGCGCTCGACTTCGATCGCAACGAGACGGCCGCCGTCTGACAGCTGTGCTTTGACTGCATCGGGAATTGCTTCGACGCCGCCCTCGACGATAATGACGTCATAGGGTGACTGAGCTTTCCACCCTTCCGACAGTGCGCCGGCGACCGCCGTGACGTTGTCGACGGAAACGCTGCGGCAAGCATCCGTGACAGACGTTGCAGTCTCTCTATCTGGCAGCAACGCGACGACGGATTTCGCAATCTGCGCGACGATTGCCGCCGCGTATCCGGCATATCCGCCGATAACGAGGACCGAGTCGGCGGGATCGATATCGGCGAGTTGCACGAGCCTCGCGAGAACGGTCGGCGGCAACATCACAGCATCAGGCCCCACGTGGAGCGCTTCATCGCTATAGGCAAGTTTCGCCAGGCTCGAGGGCACGAACGCCTCGCGGGGAATCGCGCTCATCGCGGCCGTCACGCGCCGATCCGTCACGTCGCTCGGGCGAATTTGGCTCTCAACCATGTTTTTGCGTTGTAAAGCGATGTCTGCCATTGCCGTCCCCAGCTAAGAGAGCCTGTTGTTACCCGGCTGACGCCGAAACGAAGGCCGCGAATTCGAGACCTGTTCTATACGCGAGCAAAGCGCGCGGCGCGACTGGAAAGCCGTCGCATGGATAGGCAAATGCCGTTACGACTTGTAAGGTGTCGCCGCTCTATGTTAGACGGCCGTTCGCTTCGGTAAATCGACTTGATTTCCGCAAAACGACGAAGGCGGCTCGCCGCTGACTGAGCGTTGAGGCCACGTGGCGGAGTGGTGACGCAGCGGACTGCAAATCCGCGTACCCCGGTTCAATTCCGGGCGTGGCCTCCAATCTTCCAAAAAACACATCCTGCCCAGACCCACCCGTGCGGAAATCCGGTGCAATTGCGCGCCGGAATCACTGCTGGGACGGGTGGTCGCAGTTGCCGCATCGGCACTGAAATGCGATCACGTCGTGCGCTTCTGCCCGGGCGCGTGAAGAAAGAGAATAAAGGGCCTCGCCAGAGACGAAACGTTCTGCTATGCGGAGCGCTCTCCGGCATTTTGCACGGCATTCCGCGGTAGCTCAGTGGTAGAGCGTCCGACTGTTAATCGGATGGTCGTAGGTTCGAATCCTACCCGCGGAGCCATGATGCAATGCCGGAACATTCCCAAATTCGCATCAGGCTGAGTTTGCGCATGACCTCGCGCAGTTTCGCTCAATAATCGGCGTCTGATGGCTTAAGATGGCTGCACGACGCCGTCGTTTTTCGCTCTGGTCCGTGCATGGGCACATCCGCCACCCCCGACATCGAAACAGTTGTCATCGGCGCAGGCGTGATCGGGCTCGCAATCGCAGCAGAATGCGCGAACGCGGGACAGCAGACCTACGTGCTGGAACGCCACGCCGCCATCGGACAGGAAACCAGTTCGCGATCGAGCGAAGTGATTCACGCCGGGATCTATTACCCGCCGGGATCGCTGAAGGCGCGGCTGTGCGTTGAAGGCAAGAGCCTGCTCTACGCTTACGCCAGTGAACACGGCGTCGCTGCCCGGCGCGTCGGGAAACTCGTTGTTGCGACGTCGGAAGCGGAAACCGCAGCTCTCGACGTAATCGCGCAGCGCGCGAAAGCCAGCGGCGTCGATGATCTCCAGTGGCTGGGCGGCGCGAGCGACGTGCAGAAACTCGAACCCGCGATCAGCAGCGTCAAAGCTCTGTTGTCGCCTTCGACCGGGATCGTCGACAGCCACGGCCTGATGCAGGCCCTTGCAAACGACATCGAAAACCTCGGCGGCGCTATCGTCCTGCAAACGGACGTTCAGAATGTCATTCGCCGTGCGGACGGACTTTTCGAAATCGATATGGTGAGCAGCGGAGCGCCAGCGAAAATTACGGTTCGAAACCTGATTGCGGCGGCTGGTCTTGGAATGGCCAAACTCGGCCCCGTGTTGCCACGCGAAATGCGATATCTCCCGCCGGCACTCCAATTCGCCCGAGGCCACTATTTCACTTATCGCGGCAAATCAGAATTTCAGCATTTGATTTATCCCGTACCGGTCGAGGGCGGGCTCGGCACGCATCTCACGCTCGACCTTGAAGGTAACGTGCGCTTCGGGCCGGATGTGGATTGGATCGAAAGCATCGATTATCGGTTCGACGATCGGCACGGCACGCGGCAAGCGGATTTTGAACGCTCCATCCGCCGCTATTGGCCCGGACTTCCCGACGCTGCACTCAGCCCCGGCTATACCGGCATTCGCCCAAAGATCGCGAGCGGAAGCGCAGATGGGATGGATTTTGCAATACACGCGTCAGCGGAGCACGGCATCCCGCGTCTCGTCGCGCTTTACGGCATCGAAAGCCCCGGCCTGACGTCCAGCCTCGCCATTGCAAAATATTGCAAGGCGCTGCTCGACGCGAATTAAAGCAAAAATCGATTGGAATTCTGATGTTTGCGAAAAGACCCTCGGATCGGAATCCGAGGGTCCCTGAGGAAACGCTGCGATCCTACGGCTCGCCGCGCCGGTCTTTCCACCAGCATGCGCTAGCCGGAGATGCAGACATCATTGACAGCGGGATTCCGAATGCGAAGCTCAATGCGATGAGAGACATGATTGCTTTTTTCATTGGAAATATCCTCTGCTAACCGAAGCGCAACTCTTCGAGCAATTCGAGGTTCCTTGGTGCGCAACCGTGTTTTTTCAACTGAACAGCTTTTTGTTTGCTGGTCGGTTGTCTCCCATAGCGCGAAGAGAGACGTTAAGCATCCCGGTCCGCCAGCGATCCAACCTCTCTGGACCAAGATTACCGTCGACCTTCAAAACGGCATATTTCTCAGACCGGCTCAATCTCGAATTGATCGACGAATTGCGGTGTTCAGACAATCCGCAGAAATGCTATGGTTGCTTTCACAAAGCACGCAAAAAGCATTTAACTGAATCAATCCGGAAAGTGCGATAAGCGTTGATCAGCCATTATTAATATTGAGAACGTTGTTTGCTTGCTGACGAACGCCGGCCAATTACTGAATCTCACCATGTGAACGCTTTGGGCGGCGCGCCGAAGGTTCACTCGGAGGCGACGATGGCATCACACTCTGGCAATTCGGCAAGCCTGATCCTTACAGTTCTCACTCTCTCAACCGCCGGTCTTTCGTTTCCGGCGGCTGCCGACGATGTCCCTGAAAGTCTCAGGCTCGAACAGAAAGCCAAGAAAGCTTACTCGCAGAAGCCCGTCGTTCCGATCGACCGCGGCAATGCCCATCATCGCGATATCGGCGGCTCCGCAGGCGACGGCGTGACACCCGACAGGATGTCGCCAGCGCTCCCGAATCCGACTGTGCAGCCATCCGTTCAATCCGATCCCAAGAGCACGCAGCCGAAGTAGAGAGCGCCCCCCTCCCCGGCCGGCTGCGGTGCAATCACGGCGCTGCTTTCACCGTCGAAGTCACCACCGCCGCGACGGCCTTGGCGTCCTTGGCTGTCGGTTCCTTGTCACTTGGCACTTCTGTCGTTCCGGGCGACTGCTCGATTGCCGTCAGCCATTGCTCGGTGCGCGCGAAATCCGGATCCGCCAGGAAGCGTTCGCTCGGAGCAAATCCATCGGCGCGGCTGACGGCCTGCGCCACGAGCTTGCGGAATTCCGGCACATCGAAATACGAGGCGTGCACCAGTTCCTTCCAGGTGAAATACGTGCTGATCGCTGTGTCTGCGCTATGCGGCGGAACGGCGAACCGGATCTGACCTATCGCCTGCCGGAATTTCGCGATCGAAAGGCTTGCGGCCATGTTGCTGTAGTCGGTTACGAGATCGGCGACAGGAGCGGGCAGACGCGGTTGAGACCGATCGAGCCACGCTGGACGGTCGGCAGCGCCCGACACGACCTCGCCTTCGGTGTCGTTGCCGAACCCGGCGCGCTTCACCTCCGCGTTCGTGATGCTGTTCAGGAATTTGCTCGACACCCCGCTGATCACCGACGCCAGCGCTTGGATCGTCGCCATCAGCACGAGCGCGATGATGCCGAAGATCAGCGGCGTCACGACCATGGGGACCGCCAGCGACCAGATCCATCGTTGACTGCTCATGCGGCGCGCGTTGTTCGCCCCTAGGAACCACGAAAGCTCATCCGTCACGAGATGCAGCAGGAGTCCGCTGTTGTAGGTCAAGTCGTGGCCGCCACCGCAGATGATGCCGCCTTCGCACGGCTGCCCGTCCTTGGTCTCGAGAAAGCGCTGGCGAAACCGCATGGCGCGCTCGATCTCGGAGAAATTGGGATACTTGGCTTCTAGCGCGGCCCGCTTTTCGCGGAACTGCTTCCAAAGCGCGGACCGCTCCTGCTGCGTTCGCTCGCTCGGCGCCGCCGCAGAAGCCGGAGTGGCCGCTTCGGTCTCGCGGTTTCGGCGAATGGCGCGCATCTCTTCGCGAAGCGCCTTCATATCCGCTTCGGCCTCGGGCGTGAGGTTCACCTCGTAAACATGCGTGTAGAGCCAGTTCGATAGCCCAACGATCGTCGGAGGCGAGAACAGGACCGCGAGATAGATCAGCGGCAGCGCGATGACGGACGTCAGCGTGATCGTCGAAACGGCGAACGATCGGTCGAAAAACGATAGCCGTGCATCCGGCAGCAATGCCAGACCCTGGATGGCTTCATCCTCCGGGTGCGCCAAAGCCCGCCACCGATCACCGAAACTGTTCCGCGCCCGCTTCGTCACCCGGCGGCGATGATCGAGCATGGAGCGAACGTCGAGATATTTGAAAAGAAAATAAATCAGGAATGCGGGGATGCTCATGAATGCGATCGTCCAATACTGAACGCGCGGAAACAGGCTACCGAACAACAGGCGATCGCCGGTCAGGATCGTTGCCGCTTGATAAATGAGCAGCATCAGCAGGAGCATCATAGACGCGACGAATATAACCTTGCGAACGAGGCTCAGGCGCGTCAGCAGCCACAGTTCTTTCCGCAGGTTGATGAAGGGCGTGCCGACGGTGATCCAGCGTTTCATGTTGGGGAGCGATCGCTTGCGCGCCGCGCATTCCAACAAAGCCGCGGAAACAACCGAGCCGCCGTGGCTATGGCCGATGACGCAGTACGGCTCGCTGCGTACCTCGAGATCCTGCATCATCCTCGCGAGCTTCGCACCAGCCTCGCGGCGCTCGACCTCGCTGTTATCCCCTGACCAGACGAACGGCTTCACGTCGAGCTTGCCGTCGCGTCCCTCTACGAGTTGATTGAGATCCTTCTCAAACGTGCTGTGCGATTCCCACCATTGGAGGTCCAGCTGCGGGCCGCCATCGGCATTCGCCTCCGTCGGCTTCGCAAACGTACCGTGCACTGTAATGATGGTCGCCATAATCCCCTCGTTGCGCGCACCGTTCTCACCCCGCGATCGCCAACCTTCTAGTTGAATGAGCGGCGCGAACCGGCCTTATCCCCTGCGGCGTATCATGATGCCGGGCGGTGGCGAGATGATGCCGCAACTAAGCCGGTCCTGGCATTACAGACGACCGACTGAGGGCTCGAATGGTCGCCGGATGTGGCCCTAAAACCGCGGCCTTACGCTACGAGGAGCTCAAATCCCAGCCAACCATGCGAACCCACGAAATTGTCTGAGTTGCCGCAGGCTGGACCTGCGCCGCATGTTAGCCCCACAGCGATCGCGCAAACTTCGCGTCGATGCAGAACAAGCCATCTCCGCTTGGTTCTATTTTCATAGCCCCGGTAATCGAGACTTGGCGCGCCGGCTCGTGCTTTCTCGACAAGTGTTTGCATACTGATGAATGCCCACCAGGGCTGGGAGACGAGACATGAGTCAAAACAATTCGGCACACTTTCAGCGATCAATTTTGCATCTGCTCCGTCGCGTCGATCAGTGCGCGACCCAACTTTACTCTGACGAAACAGGCGACAGCGACCTGACGCTCAGGCAGTTGGCGATCATGACCGCGATTTCGCGCGAGGATGACCTTAGTCAGACCGATCTCGTCGCCATCACCGGCATCGACCGTTCGACGGTTGCCGGCATCGTCAGCAGGCTGATCCGCAAGGGGCTTTTGGAACGCCGCCGCTCGCCGGTCGACGGCCGCGCGTATTGCGTGAGGTTGACGAAACGCGGCATTAAAGCCGTTGCCGGTGCTGATCGCCTATACTTGCGCATCGAGAAAAAACTGCTGTCTGGAGTTTCTTCGGCGGAAGCAGCTCAATTCGTATCGACTCTTAAAAGCATTCTCGGATCGCAAACGACCTGATTATACTCCGGGTCTTAATGTGCGCTTTAAGACATAAAATACCAACAGATATCCCGAGTTTGCATTTGACCGGCTCAGCATAGAAATTATCATTCCGCGCATTATCCGCACGGTGATCCTATGTCGAGCCCGCCCACATTGCATCCAATCTCCCGGTGATATCGTGAAGCGCCGCGCCTCTGAGACGGCCCTCGTATCGACCGCCTCCGTCCACCCGCGAGACCGCTTCGACTACTGGCATGAGGCGGCCTGCAAGGCCATGGTTCCGTTTGAATGCAGGCCGCGTGATCTCTCCACGTTCGAGGGCGAGATCACGGCCTTGCCGTTCGCCGGAGCGTTTCTCACAATCGCCAGCAACAACGGTCTGAGCACCTGGCGCACCTCCCGCCAGCTAGCGCAGTCGAAGAACTCCGTCTTCATCTGTGCGCAGATTTCCGGATCCACGAGGATCAGCCAGAACGGCCGCGACGTGGTTCTGAAGGCGGGCGATCTGACCCTCGTCGATAACGCCGCCGCCAGCACCTTCGAGTGTTCGACAGGGTGCAAAAAATTCATGCTCGAAATCGAACGGCGCAATTGCGAAGCCCGCCTCGGCCGCATCGGACAACTCACCACACGGCGCATCGACGGGGCGAGCGGCGCCGGCGCTCTGGTCTCAAACTTCATCCAGTTGCTTCCGGTGCAGTTGGCGCTGCTCAGTGACACGGCCCAGAAACAGATTTCGTATCAGCTGACAGATCTCGTCGCCTTGGCGCTCGCCGAAGGCGACGGCGGCTCGACCGCGCGCTCGTCTGGACGACTGATCTCGCTTCTACGGCTCAAGGCCGTCGTCGACGCCAATCTCACCAACCCGAACGTGACGTGCGAGGAACTCGCCGCCGATGCGGGCATTTCGGTGCGCTACGCCAACCAGCTGCTCGAAGCCGAGGAAACATCTCTGCAACGTCTGCTGTTCACCCGCAGACTTGAAAAATGCCAGGATGCGCTAGCCGACCCGGCTCAGGCGCATCGACAAATCAGCGACATTGCTTACTCGTGGGGATTCGGAGACGTCTCGCATTTCGGCCGGCTTTTCAAAAGCACGACGGGTCTCACTCCCAGGACTTACCGAGCGCAGGCGCAGAAACCAGGCGCAAGAGTTTAACAACTCTTTATCTTGCACATACGCCGGACCACTCCCGCACCGGAACCAGCGGCCGCCCGTCGTCGTTTCATCAGCACCCGCATCATATGCTCCGCGCTGGCGAAATCGCTTGAGCGGCCACCTCTCGCCCTAATCGAAACGTAACCAGGATATGCGATGCTGGCGCGATGCCCGCCAGATTTTTGTTGGAGCTTATGGTGAGCGCCCGGCACGAAGTTCTGATCCGCGCACGGGCGCTGCAAGCGCGCGCAAAGGTGCTGCAGGCGCGCGCCGAGGCCCTGCGGACTCTGGCGATCGCCAGAGCGGTGCGCTTTTTCGTTCGCGCTTCGATCAACCTGTCGCGCGCCGTTTTCATTGGGCTGGTTCTGCTCGCCGTGTTGCATGCCTACCTGACCGAGCGCGGCCCGACCGTGCCCTCGATCGAAATCGTTCGGACGCATCCGCTCGCCCCGGATGCCCACGAACCCAACGCCGGTGCTGCCTCCGGAGCAAAGGAAGCGGCAGCGGATCCGGCGGCGCCATCCTCCCCGGCAACGGATCCCAAAGTCGCCGCTCCCCTTCCACCCGCTCTCCAAAAAGTTCCCGAGTGGACCGAAACCGAAATCGCGGACGCCAAATCCGAGTGTGAGCGATTGCTCGATAAGACGACGATCGTCACCGAGCCGCTTCCGCCTGCGCATGAAGGCGCCTGCGGAGCGCCGGCGCCGCGTGAGCTTCAGAGCCTTGGCGCGAGCAAGGTAAAGTTCCAACCACCGGCGACGCTCCGCTGTCCGATGATCGCAGCGCTCAACACGTGGATTACCGATAAGCTGCAGCCCGCTGCCAAGAAAAGCTTCGGCTCGCCCATCGCACGCGTTCTGGCTGGTTCGTATTCATGTCGCAATCGCTATGGGCTGGCACGCGCACCCATCAGCGAGCACGCGTATATGAACGCGATCGATATCTCGGGCTTTGTGCTCGAGAACGGAAAAGTCATCCGGATTTCGAAATCTTGGGCCGCGCCGAAGGAGGAAACGGTCGCGGACGCCAAGAAGCCAGCAGGCGCTCACGGTGGGCGCGCGAAAACGGTGACCGTCGTCGCGGTTCGGATTGCATCATCGAAGGTTGGCGCAACCGACGAAACTGAGAAGTCGAAGACCAAACCGGACGAAACCAAAAAGCCGGAAAAAGACCCGACGTCCGAATTCCTGCACGTGGCCCACAACGAAGCGTGCGAGATATTCGGAACCGTTCTAGGCCCCGACGCCAACGCCGCGCACCACGATCACTTCCATCTCGACATGAAAGAACGGAAGTACCGTTCGATCTGCCATTAGCCGTCAGCCTGCAACGGCGAACGCGCGCGGTGGCTCGCCGGCGCGTGCGATGTCGCACATCATGGAAAGCGCCCGCTCGAAGTTCTTCGTGTAGCGCATGCTGTCGAACAACGGCGCGGCTTCCCGCTGCCTTGCAAGTTTCGCACTGAGAGCAGCGAGCTTGGATTTATCTCGCGCCAATGCGAGTGCAAGCTCGGCATAGTCCTCGAGGTTTTTCGTGACGAGCTCCGGCAATCCCACCGCCGTCAGCAGGCTCGCTGCAACGCGCCCGGAGAACGTCTCGCCCATCGCGGTAATAACCGGCAGGCCGGCCCAAAGTGCGTCGCTCGCGGTCGTGTGCGCGTTGCAGGGAAGCGCGTCGAGAAAGAGATCCGCGAGACGATGCCGCGCGAGATGCTCCGCAATCGGCTTGCGGCTTGCGAACACCAGCCGGTCCGGATCGACACCGCGCTGAGCCGCCTCGCGCCGAAGATTTTCACGGCATGTGACGGTCGGGACGAGAAGCCAAAGCACGGAGCCGTCAACGTTCCGCAATAGCGACATCCAGACGTCGAACATCGCCGCGTTCAGCTTGTAGCTGTTGTTGAACGAACAGAAGACAAAGGCGTCGCTGGGCAAACCGGCATCGGCCCGCGTCACGGGCATCTCTGAAATCGTTCGCTTGCGATCGTTCGGCTGATAGCAATCCGGCAAATGAACGATGCGCTCGGAATAATCTCCCTGATGCGCCATCGGCGCGACGATCGGATCGGCCACGATGTAGTCGATGCCGTCCATGCCCATCGAGCCCGGATAGCCGAGATAGTTCACCTGAATGGGGGCTGGCCGATAGCTGAGAATTTCCGGCCGACCATCGCGCGTATAGCCTTTGAGATCGACGAGGATATCGATGCCGTCGTCGTGGATTGCGCGCGCCGCATTGCGATCGGTCATATTGCCGATCGGCACATAGTGATCGAACGCGGCCACGACGCGACGGCGCAGGTCGCTGCCATCGTCCGGACTGAAGCAGTATCCGAAAAGCTCGAAGCGACTGCGGTCGATGTTCTCCAGAACCTCGACCAGCAGCATCGCCGTCGCATGATTGAAAAAGTCGGCCGACAGAAACCCGACGCGAATGCGCTGCCCGGTTCCGAGGCCGTTGCGATGCTGCGTGAAGCGCAGCGCGACCGGAGCTGACAGCGTCGCGGCGTTTTTTCGTCCCGCTTGCAACTGATCGGCGCGCGTCGATGGAATCGAGATCAACTGGAACGGGGCGACGAGTTCCTTGCGCTGCCGGAACTGATCGAGGCAATCCGCTTCCTCGCGATCGAGCCCCTCCCAGTCGCACAGAACGCGGCGCAGATTCATCCGCTCGAAGCGGTTCGCGACCGAGTCCGGCGCATGCTCGACGGATCTGGAAAATGCAGCAAGTGCCTCGTCGTGGCGCTCGCGCTCCTTGAGCGTCACCGCAAGATTGTAATGCGCGAGTGCGAGCGTCGAATTGAGTTCGATCGCCTTTTCGTAGGCTTGGATCGCGCCGTCCGCCATACCCATGCCGCGAAGCAGATTGCCGACGCTGGCGTAAGCTTCGGCACGATCGGGATCGATCGCGAGGCCCGCCTGATAGCTCGCAAGCGCTTCCTCCTTGCGCCCGAGGCTCGTGAAGGCGAGCGCCATGTTGAGCAGCGCATCCGCCGAATTCGCGTCCGTGAGCGCGGCGCGGCTGTAGACGTCGATGGCTTCCTCGTATCGCCATTGCGTCCGCAGATAGTCGCCGAGCTCGTTTAAGGTTTGGGCGACCTCTTCAGGACTTTTTGTCTGCTCCGAAAGCGCCGCTTCGATTTCGCTGATCGACCCTGAAGCCGCGAGTATCCGCTGCTCCAGCCGCCGCAACTCGTCGAGCGAAGGATCGATCACGAGCGCCCGCCGGCAATACGTCAAAGCCTCTGAACACTTGCCGCTTTGCAGCATCATTTCAGCCAGTCGCGCCAGCACGCGCGGCTGCTCCGGCTTCAAGCGAAGCGACGTCAGATAGGCGTCGATCGCCTCCGCGTTGCTCTCGGCGACTCGCAGCAGGTTGCCGAGAACTTCGAAGGCGGCCGAATTTTCAGGCTGCAGGCCGACGCACTGCTTGCAGGCTTCTATGGCCTCCTGCGAGCGTTTGAGATCGGCAAGAATGATCGCGAGGTTCAGCCACGCCTGATGATAATTCGGATCGGACGCGAGGCTTTGGCGAATATAGTCGACCGCACGCGCGCCGTCGTTGCACTTGAATGCAATCAGACCGAGGTGATGCAGCGTCGGCGGATGGCCCGGCGCTTTCGCCAAAACGCGCCGGTGCGCCGTTTCCGATTTTAGCCATTCGCCCGCCTGCAGATAGTTCACCGCCTCGCGATAATCTGCGGCGATCGCGGGATCGATCTGATGAGGCGCTACGCCGACCGTCGCCTGCGCACGCCGTCGCTCTTTGCGATTCATGGCTCACTCGATGATAGCCGTTTCGGCACAATCGAGGACCAGACATGACTCCGCCAGCGTGCACGGAGCTTGCGAGCCTAAGGCGGTGAACAAACTCCGGCGAACGCACCGCCGGAGACTTCACTATTCTGCGGGGTGCAGTTCAGGCTCGGCCCGCCGGCGCCGGCCGAGACCCGCGAGCCAGCGGCAGACCACGTAGAACACGGGCGTAAAGATCAAACCGAACACCGTGACGCCGATCATGCCCGAGAACACCGCCGTTCCGAGCGCCTGACGAAGCTCGGCACCCGCACCGACCGCCCAAACCAGCGGCACGACGCCGAGAATGAACGCCAGCGACGTCATGAGAATCGGCCGCATTCTGAGGCGCGCGGCTTCGGTTGCGGCCGCGAACCGGTCTCGTCCTTGCGCCTCGAGTTGCTCCGCGAATTCGACGATCAGAATCGCATTCTTCGCGGCGAGGCCTATGAGCACGATGAAGCCGACCTGCGTCAGGATGTTGTTGTCCATGCCGCGCAGGATGACACCCGTGATAGACGCGATGAGACTCATCGGAACGATCAGAATGACGGCGAGCGGCAGCGTCAGGCTTTCGAACTGCGCCGCAAGAACCAGGAAGACGAATGCAACACCCAGCGCGAATGCAAACACCGCCGTGTTGCCGGCGCGAATTTGCTGGAACGCCAGATCCGTCCATTCATAGCTGAAGCCAGGAGGCAGCGTTTCGGCCGCAAGCTTCTGCATGATGTCGATCGCTTGCCCCTGGGAAAATCCGGGCGCCGCCGAACCATCGAGTTCGGCTGCCGGATACAGGTTGTATCGCGGAACGCGTGACGGGCCGGAGACATCGCTGATGGTCGTGAACGAACCGAGCGGAACGGCATCGCCGTTGGCGTTCCTGACCCTGATGTTAAGCGCATCCTTGCTCGTCAGACGAAAGGCGCTGTCCGCCTGTGCGGTCACGCGGTACGTCCGGCCGATGATGTTGAAGTCATTGACGTAGATCGAGCCGAGATACGACTGCAGCGCCGCAAACACGTCGGGAATATTGATCCCGAGCATTTCTGCCTTGACGCGGTCGATGTCGAGATAAAGCTGCGGCGTCGCCGTTTCGAAGAGCGAGAACACCTGCATCACGCCCGGCGTCTGCGCCGCTTTACCCATCATCGCGTTGACCGCATCCTGCAGCACGCTGGACGATGCGCCGGAACGGTTTTCGACCATCATGCGGAAACCGCCCGCACTGCCGAGACCGCGAACCGGCGGCGGCGAGACGACGAGAACCATGCCTTCCTGGATCGCCGAGAACTTTGCCAGCAGCGCGCTTTGAATGCCCTTTGCTGACTGCGCCGGATCGCGCGAGCGTTCTTCGAATGGCTTCAGCACGATGAACACGGCGCCGGCGTTCGAAGCGTTGACACGCGTGGCGCCGGAGAAGCCGACGATGCTGACAGCATGGGCGACGCCCGGCACCGTCAGCGCAAGATCGACGATGCGCCTGTTGACGGCGTCCGTCCGATCAAGAGCTGCCGCCGGTGGCAATTGCACGACAGTGATCAGATAACCGCCGTCCTGGTCTGGAATGAACCCGATCGGCGTTTTGCGGAACTCGTTCAATCCGAATGCGATCAAGCCGACATATACGACCAGCATGATGACCGCGAAGCGGACGATCTTGCCGACGAACCAGCTATAGCCCGACGAAAGCTTGTCGAAGCTCCAGTTGAACAATCGGAAGAACGCATGCACCGGCCACATGATCAGACTGGAGCGATGCGTCTCGGTATGAGGTTTCAGCAACAGCGCGCACAGCGCTGGCGACAGCGTCAGTGAAACGATCAGCGAGATGACCGTCGCGCCTGCGATCGTCAGCGCGAACTGACGATAGAACTGGCCTGAAATACCCGTGATGAACGCCGACGGCACGAACACCGCCGTCAGCACGAGCGCGATGGCGATCAGGGCGGTGCCGACCTCCTCCATCGTGCGATAGGACGCCTCGCGCGGACTCAATCCGTTCGCGATATTACGCTCGACGTTCTCGACCACGACGATCGCGTCGTCGACCACGATGCCGATTGCGAGCACCAGACCGAACAGGGACAGGTTGTTCAGCGAGAAGCCGAACATCGCCATGATGAAGAACGTGCCGACGAGCGACACGGGAATGGCGACAATCGGAATGATCGCGGCACGCCATGTCTGCAGGAAAAGAACGACGACAAGGACGACCAGAACGATCGCCTCCAGAATCGTTTCAACGACCGCGTTGACCGACTGCTGAATGTAATCGGTCGGATTGTAGATGATGTCGTACTTGATACCCGGCGGGAAATTCTTCGAAATTTCCTCCATCGTATCCTTGATCTTCTGCGCCGTATCGATGGCGTTCGAACCCGGCAGCTGGAAGATGCCGAGGCCGACGGCAGCGGTTTTATCAAGGTAGGAGTTCACGCCGTAGTCGAGACCGGCAAGCTCGGTTCGCGCGACATCCTTCAGCCTGACGACCGCATCCCCACTTCGCTTGACGATGATCTCGCCGAACTGTTTCGGATCGGCGAGACGACCAAGCGTCTGGACCGTGATTTGAAACGCGCCCGGATCTTTCATCGGCGGCTGATTGAGGATGCCTGCCGCAACCTGCACGTTCTGCCCTTGCAACGCCGTCACGACGTCGCCGGCCGTCATCGCCAGAGATTGCAGGCGGTCCGGATCGAGCCACACGCGCATCGAGTAGTCGCGGCCGCCGAACACCGTGATCGAACCAATGCCTTGAATACGGCTCAGGGTGTCGACGAGATTGACGTTGGCGTAGTTCGAAATGAACAGCGTGTCGCGCGAATTATCCGGCGATAGCAGATGCACGACCATCATCAGGTCCGGCGATGCCTTCGCCACCGTGACGCCGATGTTGCGGACGTCGGCCGGAAGGCGCGGCTGCGCGATCGCCACGCGGTTCTGAACCTGAACCTGCGCAATATCGAGGTTGGTGCCAATATCGAACGTGATGGAGATCGAGAAGCGTCCGTCGTTCGTCGAGTTCGACGAAATGAACAGCATGCGCTCGACGCCGTTGATCTGCTGTTCGAGCGGCGTCGCGACCGTCGCGGCCACCACCTCGGCGCTGGCACCCGGATACTGGCCGGTGACGTTCACGACGGGCGGCGCGATATCGGGATACTGCGCGATCGGCAGCCGCGTCACGGAAACCGCGCCGAGGATCATGATCACGATCGAGACGACGGCCGCAAAGATCGGCCGGTCGATGAAGAAATGCGAGATGCGCATTCGGTCTGCCTGTTCAGTTGGTGCGGACCGACTGGTCCTTCGCCGTCGCTGCTTCGGCTGTCGCCTGTTGAGGAGCGACCTTGACGCCCGGACGCACACGCATCAGGCCATTGACGATGACGGTGTCATCCGCCGCAAGGCCTGCGGTGATGACCCTGAGGCCATCGACGACCGGACCGAGCGTCACGTACTTCGGCGTCGCGACATCGTCCTTGCCGACAGCGAGAACATACTTGCGTACCTGTTCGGTGCCGATCGCGGTATCAGGCACGAGCAGAGCCTCGGCCGGCGGAGATGCCGAAAGCCGGATGCGGCCGAACATTCCGGGCGTCAGCTTGCCATCGGCGTTCGCGAACACGGCGCGCCCACGGATTGTCCCCGACGCTCGGTCGATGACGTTGTCCACGAAATCAATCTTGCCGTTGTGCTTGAAATCCTGCTCGTCGATGAGCTTCAGCGACACGGGCAGGGTCATGCCGCGATCAATGGAGTTCGCCTGCGCTCCCGACGCCGCGCGCAAGTAACGGAGATAGGACTGCTCATCCATCGTGAATTCGAACCGGATCGGATCGACGGAAACGATCGTCGCAAGAAGCGTCGTCGTACCCGCGGAGCCTCCGCTGACGAGATTGCCCGTCGAAACGCGGCGATCGCCGATGCGCCCCGAAATCGGAGCGGCAAGCTCGGTGAAATCGAGATCGAGCTGCGCCTGGCGCGTTGCCGCCTCCTGCGCCGTCACGTTGGCTTCCGCGACGCGCATCGTTTGCACGCGTTGATCCAAGGTCTGTTGCGTGATCGTCGTGCCGCGCACGAGACTTTCGCCGCGCTTTAAATCGGCTTGCGCGAAGGCAAGGTTCGCCTGCGCCTGCGAAACCGCGGCTTTCGACTGATCGAGCGCAGCCTGGAATGGGCGGCGATCGATCGTGAACAGCGGATCGCCCGCTTTCACCATCTGGCCGTCGGTGAAATGAATTTTATCGAGATAGCCTGAGACACGCGCACGAACCTCGACGAAATCGACAGCAATGAAACGGCCGACATACTCGTCGTAATCCGAAACGAGCTTTTTCACGGGCTTGGCAACTGTCACGACGGGCGCGGGGGGAGCGGCGGCCGTCTGCGCATTCGACTTCTCCTCGCCACATCCGGACAGACCGAAGGCGACCAGCAGCGTCGACGTTGCGATGATGGCGGATCTCGTAAACAGCTTGAATCTCCGTCTGTCTAACTTTGCCGGTGGCTGCATCATTGCCGGAGCGCCAGATGCGTTTTTTTCGTTGACGGCGCCCCATACCTATCGCCGCATGGAGTGAACTCTCGCAGGCCAAGGGCTGCGTTGCCAAAGAAGCAAATGACAAGGAACTGCGAGTCGTGATACTTGTTACCGATCGGTAACGCGTAGGTACCGACCGGTAACATCCTCGTCAAGGGGCCATGAACACACTGCAGATCAACAGATTGCGCATGGACGGCTCTCCGGAGCTCGCGGAACTGCCGCCCCGAGAGCGGATCATGGTTGCGGCGCGCGACCTTTTTTACCGGTACGGCCTCCACCCCGTTGGGGTCGATGCCATCGCCGAGACCGCTCTTACCAATAAAATGACGCTCTATAGGCATTTCAAATCAAAGGACGATTTGATCGTCGCCTATATCAAACGGCTCGCAGACGAAGGCGACGAAGTCTGGGAGCGCATTATTTCCGAGAACTCCGGGAACCCGGAAAAGTGCCTTGATGCCTGGGTCGATTACGTCGAGGATGTCCTGACCAATAAGCTCGAACGCGGCTGCGCCATCGCCAATGCGGCCGTCGAGCTCGACGCCGAGCATCCCGCACGGGCCGTAATCGAGGCTTACAAGAGCCGTAAGCGCGCCAATCTGGTGAAGTTGTTCAAGTCGGCGCGCTACCGCGAACCCGAGCTTCTCGCCGACGAAGTGTTTCTACTGTTCGAGGGCGCACGCATCAACATTCAGTGCGGCAAGAAAGGTCCAGCCTCGCGCCTCGTCCGGATGCTGCGCAATTTGTTGGCGGCAGCGCCTCGCCTTTCGGCCTCAAAAGTTCGCCGAAGCCCGACGATTGCGTGAGAAAACCTGCCGCAATTCCACAACCCGTTGATTTTGAACGAGTATAGCAACCACCTATATATTGCAGTGAGGCCGCGCGCATCTTGCGTAGCGGATGACTTGCACAACATGCTGGTGTAGAATTGGGAAGATTTGGCAAACGCCAAGGACCGTTTGCTTGGCGATCTCTATCCTGGACAAAGAGGTAGCATGCGCAGCATAGCGATCCGGTCGGCAACATTGGCACTGCTTGGCATGGCGCTGGCGTTTGCAGCGCCGAACTCGCGCGCTGCCGACGACACAGCCATTTGGGACGGAATTAAAAGCGCCACCTTCGGCAGCCGCGATCTCCTGGACGGCGCCGGAAAAGTGAAGCTCGAGACGCCTTATCGCGCCGAAGACGCCTCGACGGTGCCGATCACCATCCGCCTCCCTGCCGAGTTCGCGAAGGACGTCAAATCGCTGACGTTGGTCATCGACAAGAATCCTTCGCCCATCGTCGCAACATTCAACTACGGCGATGCAGCCGGGACCGGCGAACGGGTTCTCGCGACACGCGTCCGTATCGATCAATATTCCGATGTGCGCGCCATCGCCGAGACGGCCGACGGCAAGCTCTACATGACATCGAGCTTTGTGAAGGCCTCGGGCGGCTGCTCGGCGCCGGCTTCGAAAGATGCCGAGGAAGCCGCGAAATCGATGGGCAAGATGAAGATCCGAACGGCCTTCAAAGATCCTGAAGCGGCAGCCGTCCAGGAAGCCGAGGTCATGATCCGGCATCCCAACAATTCCGGATTGCAAATGGATCAGGTGACGGGCCTCTACACGCCGGCGCATTTTGTCGACAAGATCGAGGTTCGCACCGGCGACAAACTCGTCTTCACGATGACGGGCGGAATTTCGATCAGCGAGAATCCGCACTTCCGGTTTTCGTATCAGGGCAATCCGACCGACGTGATGAGCGTGCACGCGGAAGATTCCGAGGGCATGGCCTTCAACGGCAAGTCCACACCGAGCCAATCGTAACTGTCGCGCCCACGGTCCATGACCGGTAAATTTTCAGACAGTGATCTGACACCAATTGCAGGCGGTGGTCTTTTAGACCGCCGCCTTTTGCTTAAGCGCGGCGCACTCTTTGCGGTCGCCGCGGCGGCGACCGCCGAACCCGCGCGAGGAGACGCCGCGAAACCGGCGCATGCTGAGGACTTGGCCGATCCGGCTTGGCTACACCGAACAGGTGGCCCGTTCACCAGCTACGGCACGCCGTCGAAATACGAAAAATACGTCGTGCGCAACATCGGAGGCAATCGCGAACCCGCTGGCGATGGCGTCTCTTGGACGCCTCTCGAAGATCTCGAAGGCATCGTCACGCCGAGCGGATTGCATTTCGAGCGCCACCATAACGGCGTGCCTGATATCGACCCGAAGCAGCACCGCCTCGTGATCCACGGCCGCGTCCGTCGGGAACTTATGTTCACGATCGAAAACCTTCTCCGTTATCCGATGCGGTCGCAGTTTTTGTTCATCGAATGCGGCGGCAACAGCAACGCCGGCTGGCATGAGGAACCGATACAGCGCCCCGTCGGATCGTTTCATGGTCTCGTCTCGTGCTCGGAATGGACGGGCGTACCGCTGTCCATTCTCCTTGACGAAGCGGGCGTCGATGAAGGCGCATCCTGGGTCATCGCAGAGGGCGCCGATGCCAATCTTTTAAACGTCAGCCTGCCGCTATCGAAACTCATGGATGATGCCATCGTCGGGCTCTATCAAAACGGCGAGCGTCTGCGGCCAGAAAATGGCTATCCTGTCCGTCTGATCGTGCCGGGCTGGGAGGGCATCACGAATGTCAAATGGCTTCGGCGATTACACGTCACCGACCAGCCCTCCATGACACGCAACGAAACAGCGAAGTACACCGAGTTGCTTCCCTCAGGCATCGCGCGAATGTTCACATTCGTGATGGACGCGAAATCGCTGATCACATCGCCGTCGCACGGCCAAACCCTGGAAGGTCCGGACGTCTATCAGATTCGCGGCCTCGCATGGAGCGGACGTGGCAAGATCGTCAAAGTCGAAGTCTCGGCGGACGCCGGTAAGTCATGGGCGGAAGCCCTTCTCGATGAGCCGGTGATGACACGCTGCTTCACGCGCTTCCGCATGCCTTGGCATTGGAGCGGGCAGCCCGCAATTCTCAAGAGCAGGGCAACCGATGAAACCGGCTACGTGCAGCCCGAACGCGACGTTCTTATCAAGGAACGCGGGCGCAACGGCTATTTCCACTACAATGCCATCGTAAGCTGGGCCGTCGACGAGGACGGGGCAGTCAGCCATGTCTACGCCTAGCCTCACAAAGCTCTTCATGTGTCTTGCATGCGTGGTCATAGCGACTGACGCGCAGGCTCAAAGTCGCGCGCAAGCGCCACAACTCGGAACGCCGATGTCGAAGGCTGACGTTGCCAAATGGGACATCACGGTCTTTCCGGACGGCCGCGGTTTGCCTCCCGGCCACGGCACGGCGAAAGAGGGCCGAGTTCTCTACCTACAGAAATGTGCAAGCTGTCACGGCGACCAAGGTCAAGGCGCAACGGCGGAAGACCTCGTCAGCGGCCCGACGCCGCCGACCGCCGGTCACCCGAACAAGGCCATCGGATCGTACTGGCCCTACGCAACGACGATCTTCGATTTTGTCCGGCGCGCTATGCCGCCTTCGGCCCCGGGCTCTCTGTCGTCCGATGAACTGTATGCGCTGACGGCTTATCTTCTCGCGGCCAATAAGATCATCTCAGAAAGCGATGAAATGGACGCACTCTCTTTACCGAAGGTTGAGATGCCGAACCGCAATGGTTTCGTCCCCATCGACGCCAAGAAGTGAGCCGCCGAAAGCATTTGCACTGTCATAATCGGCGCCCGCCGCGCCGGAACGCTCCCGCAGCTCTCGCCCAATCGGCTAACGTCTTTGAATTAGTATTGAAATACCCGCCGACGTGCCCTATTTCCGGCCCCCAGCGATGCCGCCCAGGCGGCGGATCAAAACAGGAGCGGGCGAGTGGACAACGTACTCATCATCGGGGCTGGCGCGGCGGGTTCGGTCGTTGCGAAAAAATGCGCGATGAACCGCGACGTTTTCAAGAAGATCCATCTTGCCTCGCGCCGCATCGAAAGCTGCAAGAAGGTCAAGGCCGAGTGCGTCTCGCCGATCGATATCTCGCAGGTCGATGCCGACAACGTCGCGGAGACGGTGGAGCTTCTCAACAAGGTCAAGCCCGACCTCGTGATCAACATGGCGCTTCCCTACCAGGATCTGCCGATCATGGACGCCTGCCTCGAAGCCGGCGTCAACTACATGGACACGGCGAACTACGAGCCGCGCGAAGAGGCGAAATTCACGTACAAATATCAGTGGCCTTACCACGATAAGTTCAAGGCCAAGGGCCTGATGGCCGTTCTCGGCTGCGGTTTCGATCCCGGCGTCACGAACATCTTCTGCGCCTATGCGCAGGAAAAGCTCTTCGACGAGATTCACACCATCGACATCATCGACTGCAACGCCGGCAGCCACGGCAAGGCCTTCGCGACCAATTTCAATCCGGAGATCAATCTCCGCGAAGTGACCCAGCGCGGCAAATACTGGAAGAACGGCGAATGGATCGAGATCGACCCGCTGTCGATTTCGACAATGATCGACTATCCGGAAGTCGGGCCGGTCAAGTCTTACCTGATCTATCACGAGGAAGAGGAAAGCCTCGTCGAGAACATCAAGGGCCTGGAGCAGATCCGCTTCTGGATGACGTTCTCCGACAACTACATCAAGCACCTCGAAGTGCTCGAGAACGTCGGCATGACGCGCATCGATCCCGTCATGTACAAGGGCAACCCCGTCATTCCGATGGAATTCCTGAAATCGCTCCTGCCGGAGCCGTCGTCGCTTGCCGAGAACTACACCGGCAAAACGTCGATCGGTGTCGTGCTGAAAGGCGAAAAGAAGGGCAAGAAAAAGCGCTACATGATCTGGAACGTCTGCGACCACGCCGAGACCAACAAGGAAGTCGGCGCGCAGGCCGTGTCCTACACCACCGGCGTGCCGCCCGTCGTCGGCGCCATCATGATGTTCCGCAAGGAATGGAAGGGTAAAGGCGTGTTCAACGTCGAGCAGTTGCCGCCCGTGCCGTTCCTGGAAGAGCTTGGCAAGCAGGGCCTGCCGTGGCACGTGGAAGAGATCGAGAAACACGATCAGAAGAAGCTCTTTGCCGTCGAGACCTGATGAGCGAAGCCGACATTCTCAGCGTTCGCAACGACGTGACCGGGCTCGTCATCTCGGTCGTGTCCGTTAGCTTCGGAATGATTTCGGCTTACATCGCCGGGCTCTGGCTGTTTCTGCGCGAAGCGCCGCTGTTCCTTCGGCTTCTCGCGTTCGCGCTGCTGTCGTGCGGCTTGGCCTTCATGGGCGCCGTGACGGCAGGCTTGAACGGTCTCCTGATCGGCACCGATCACGCCTGGGCGAAGTTGGCGGCGCGGGCGACGGACATCGACAATTTCGGAGATGTCCGACCGCCCTGGCTATACGGCTTGAGCCTTTACGAAGCGTCGGCAGGGCTCGGTGCATTGGCGTTTGGCGCGATCTATCTGGCGCTCGCGTATCTGACGTTCGTCTACAAATGGCCCGGCACGACCGCCGGCCCCGTTCGCGTTACGAATTAGCGCGAGTTCGAACTCGAATTGGTGGCAGGATTGGCAGAGACCTCAGAGCTTCTGGTGCAGTCGTCGGATTGGGTGCAGAGCATCGCAACGCCGTCGTACGTGCTCGACATGGCGGCGCTCAAGCGCAACCTCGCGCGCGCGGCTGAGATCAAGCGCGAAGCCGGTTGCAAGATTTTGCTCGCGACGAAGGCCTTCGCGCTCCCCGCAGCCTTCCCCGTGATGCGCGAAGTGCTCGACGGCACGACGGCCAGCGGCGAGTACGAAGCCCGCCTCGGCCACGAGGAATTCGGCAAGGAAGTGCACGTCTATTCGCCGGCCTATGCACCGGGCGAAGTCGAACGTCTGACAAAGCTGGCGCAGCACATCTATTTCAACTCGCCGGAGCAGATCGAAAAAAATCTCGCGACTTTGAAAGCGCATCCGAACGTCAGCGTCGGCCTCCGCATCAATCCCGGCTACTCCAACGCCACGCTCGGCGGCGCGCTTTACGATCCGTGCGCACCCTACTCGCGCTTCGGCGCGACGCACGAGATGCTCGACCGCGTACACTGGGAGCACGTCGGTATCCTTCACGCGCATTCGCTCTGCGAATCCGGCGACGCCGGATCGGTCGGCCTCATCGAACACGTCGCACGCGCATTTCCGGACTATATCCGCCGTGTCGATGCGGTGAACTTCGGCGGCGGCCATTTCATCAACAAGCCGGGATACGACATCCAGAAACTGATCGCGGCGATCAAGGCATTCCGGCGCGAGTTCAATGTCGAGGTCATTCTTGAGCCCGGCGCGGGTCACGTCGTCGATGCGGGCTATCTGGTCGCGACCGTCCTCGATCTTCATCACAACGAGAAAGACATCGCGATCCTCGACGCTTCGGCGTCAACGCATATGCCGGACGTGCTCGAAGTCCCCTACACACCCTCGATCGTCGGCGCCGGTGCACCCGGCGAAAAACCGCACTCCTATATTCTCGGCGGCAAAACCTGCATGACCGGAGACATCATCGGCGAATATTCCTTCGACCGGCCGCTGAAGCCGGGCGACCGGCTCGTCTTCACCGACATGATGCAATATTCCTTCGTCAAGAATAACACGTTCAACGGCGTGCCTTTGCCGGACCTCGCGGTCTTGAACGAAGATAACACGTGCACCGTACTCCGCGCATTCGGCTACGATGAATTCCGTCGCCGCCTCGGCTGAGTTCGCGGGATAGCCATTCGCCGGACGATTAGTTATTGTCGCCTTGATCGTCCGGCGAACCCAATCCGAAGCAATTGCCGGCGCCGGGGCGCACATGAAATCAGAACATCCTAAGCCAGTTCTTCTCGCTGATTACCGCGCGCCCGAATACCTGATCGATACCGTCAACCTCGACATCGCGCTCGATCCGACAAAAACGCGCGTCGTCTCGAAACTGTCGATCCGCCGCAATCCGCAGTCGAAAAACGCCGCTAAAGCGCCGCTGAGACTCGACGGCGAATTGCTGCATCTCGAAAGCATTTCGCTCAACGGCAAGAAGCTGCGTCGCCCCGCCTACGCGATCGACGACACCGGCCTGACGATCGCGTCGCCGCCAAAAGAGCCGTTTACGCTTGAAGTGACGACGATCGTAAATCCCGAGAAAAACACGGCGCTCCAGGGAATCTATCTGTCGCGCGGCGTCTATTGCTCGCAATGCGAAGCGCAGGGCTTCCGCCGCATCACCTATTTCCTCGACCGGCCGGATGTTCTCGCGCGCTACACCGTGCGCCTCGAAGCTGACATCGCAACCGCGCCAATTCTGCTCGCCAACGGCAATCCGGTCGCGCGTGGCACGCTGCCTGGCCGCAAGCGTCACTACGCCGTTTGGCACGATCCGCATCCGAAGCCGTCTTACCTGTTCGCAATCGTCGGCGGCGATCTCGCGCTGCTGGATTCGACCTTTACGACCAAGTCGGGCCGCAAGGTCGATCTCGGCATCTACGTTGAGCATGGCAAGGAAGCGCGCGCGCATTGGGCGATGGATTCTCTCAAGCGCTCGATGCGGTGGGACGAAACCCGCTTCGGCCGCGAATACGATCTCGACGTCTTCAACATCGTCGCCGTGTCCGATTTCAACATGGGCGCGATGGAGAACAAAGGCCTCAACATCTTCAACGACCGCCTGATCCTCGCGTCCGCGGAAACGGCAACGGACACGACTTACGAATCGATCGAAAGCGTCGTCGCGCACGAGTATTTTCACAACTGGACCGGCAACCGCATCACGTGCCGCGACTGGTTCCAGCTCTGTCTCAAGGAAGGTCTGACCGTCTATCGCGATCAGGAATTTTCCGCCGAAAGCCGCAGCCGCACAGTTCAGCGCATCACCGACGTTCGCCAACTGCGCGCCCTGCAATTCCCTGAGGATCAAGGCCCGCTCTCGCATCCCGTGCGACCGGACACCTACATCGAGATCAACAATTTCTATACGGCGACCGTCTACGAAAAAGGCGCCGAAGTCGTGCGCATGATCGAGACGATCCTCGGGCGCGAAAAATTCCGCGCCGGGATGGATCTCTATTTCGAGCGCCACGACGGACAGGCCGTCACCATCGAAGATTTCGTCGCGTGCTTCGCCGACGTGAGCGATCTCGACTTTTCACAATTCATGCGCTGGTACACGCAAAGCGGCACGCCCGAACTTGTCTGCGATCTGACGTTCGACCGCCGCAAGAAAGCCGCCGAGCTCACTGTGCATCAGACGCTGAAGCCCTCACACGGCAAGGCCAAGAAGCAGCCGCAGTTCGTGCCGCTGGCAATCGCCCTCCTCGGCGAAAACGGCAACGAAATGGATTTCACCGTCGAAGAGGGTGAGGAAATCCGTCCAGGCGTTCTCGCCGTCACCGACCGCACGACAAAGTTTCGTTTTGGCAACGTCACCTCGCGCCCCGTTCCTTCGCTGCTCAGGAATTTCTCGGCGCCGGTCAATGTCACGATCGCGCTCTCGGACGACGATCTCGCCTTCACGATGCATCACGACAGCGACCTCTTCAATCGCTGGCAGGCGAGCAACAAGTACGCCTCGCGGAGCATCCTGACCTTGCTCGACGCAAAACGGCCAAAGCCGCTTGTCGCCTCCAAGGCAGCAAAGTTCGCCGCAGCGCTGGAGCACGCACTTCGCAATCCTGACCTCGACGACGCCTACAAGGCCGAGCTTCTGAAACTCCCCTCCGTTTCCGACGTATCGCGCGAGAAGGCCGCCCGCGTCGATCACGCCGCGATCTTCGAAGCGCATCGCGCCTTCAGCGGCGCGGTTGCCGAAAAGCTCGCCGACACGCTGGACGACGTTTATGCCCGCACCTCGAACGGTCGAAAATTTTCACCCGACGCCAAAAGTGCTGGACGGCGTGCACTGAGGAACGCAGCACTGTCGCTGATGACGATGCGCGGAACGGACGAAGATTACGCTCGCCTCGAAACGCACTATCGCAAATCCTCGAACATGACGGACGCGGCGCACGCTCTGGTCCTCATCGCCGGGGTGGACGCGCCGGCGCGCGAGAGCGTCATTCAGCACTTCTTCGAGCGCTGGAAAGACGATCATCTCGTGATCGACACGTGGTTCTCAGCGCAGGCGCAGTCGCCCCGCGCCGAAACACTGGATGACGTCAAAGCCCTTTGCGCGCATCCCCTCTTCAAGATCACGACCCCGAACAAGGTCAGAGCATTGATTGGCGCATTCGCGATGGGCAATCCGTTGCAATTCAACAGGGCCGACGGCGCGGGATACGATTTCCTCGCCGAGAAAGTTTTAGCGATCGACGCCCTCAATCCGCAGGTCGCATCGCGCATGCTCGGGGCATTCCGAAGCTACCGCTCGCTCGAGCCGAAACGCAAAAACCGGGCAAAAGCCGCCTTGAAGCGAGTTGCAGACGCCACGCACCTCTCGCGTGACTGCCGCGAGATCGTCTCCCGCATGCTTGAGGACTAACTCGCGACGCCAAACATGGCGTCATGATTTTGCTCAATGCCACGCTTTCGAGATTTGATTCTCTGCCGATTTTTTCTCCCTCGACAGGTGAGTCGCAAATCGGTGATTGTCGAATCAATGGCACGCGGGACCGATTCGGTTCCGGCCAGGATTGGGGCACTTACAAAATTCGGCAGGGGAATTGGAAGATGGCGCGGACTTGGTCCGTTCCTCAACGGGGGAACTTTGCCAGCTTGACCGCAGACCGGACGCGCGCGCACGCGCTGCCCCGGGCCCTGCTACAGGCAAGCCGCCGCGATATCCGGCGCACCCCGCTGCTGATGGTATCCGCTCTGCTGACGGCGATCGGCATTGCTGTCCTGAACATTGATTCGCAATCGCTGGGAACAATACTGCTCGTAGCTGGCGCGGGGCTGGCGGGTGCACTCATCCTGTGCTCCGGAGAGACGTCGGACGCCTCGACGGGCCAGATCAAAGCCGCCCACAAACCCGAAGCTGCCCGATTCACCGAACTCCTTGCCGAGCCTCAGTCAAATGCAGGCCTCGACCGCGCTGCCTGGGCGAAACTGACCGCTCACATGAGCCACGAACTTCGCACCCCCTTGAATGCGGTTCTCGGCTTTTCCGAACTGATGTCGAAGGAAGTCTTCGGCCCCCTCGGATCGAGCGCCTACGGCGACTATGCTCGCGACATCCATGCCAGCGGCCGCGTACTGTTGAAATCGGCGGAAGACGCCCTAGCCATTACGGCCCTGCTGACGGCCCCCTCTCGCAAGGGAACGCCGCAGTCCTGCCAGCTCAAATTCATCGTCGATGAGGCCTGCGCGTTTGCCGCCTGCGATCTCGAAGCTCGCGCCATCACGATCGATTGTGATGTCGATGCCGACCTCGCTGTCATCGGCGACGCTCAGGCTGTTCGGCAGATGCTAATTAACCTTTTGGCTCAAGCGTCGCGCAATGCCTGCTCGGGCGCGGTCGTCCGCATCGATGTGCGAACCTCGAACGACACCGCCGAACTCTCAATCAAATTGTCTGGTCAGGAATGCACCAGCGCCGCAATCGACGACGACTTCCCCATGATCCTCGCACGGACGCTGTGCGAGCTCTCGAATGCCGAGCTTCGGATCAGCAACACACCTGAAGGTGTTCGCTCTTGGTCCGTGCAATTCATTGCAGCGACCCAGAATGACCTGTTCTCGGGACGCGCCTGAACCGCAGGCAAGCTCTTCGAGACGGCGGCCGCTTTTAAGTGTGCGGTTTCAGTCAGATTTTATGTCGCCATCGGCCTTGTGAGGTTCGATATCGCCGCGCCTGAGAAAGTTGGGCTTGCGCTTATCGCGCCATGCCTGCAGGAGCTTGCGTTCTTCGGGCGTGACGCTCTCGGCAATCTCTGCGAACGAGTTGTTTAGGCCGGCTCTGAATTGACCTTCAGTCTCCCTGAGCTTCGCCAACGCAGTCTTCAGCTTTTCCTTGTCGAAGGGCTCGCTGGTCAGCATGGCATTGACATCAAGCCAGGCGCTGCGAACCGCTTCGCGCTCGTCCTTGAGTGAGGCGCGAGCTTCCAGAACCTGCTTACGGAAAGCGTCCTGGTGCTCCGGCGGCAACTGCCGCGCAAAAGCCAGCAGGCCGAATTCGCCGCGCGCGTGACGCTTGTTGAAATGCCAGGCCGCCGCAGCCATTCCACCAATGAAAAGCAGATTCAGCGCCAGCGAGACAATCAGCGCGGGATAGAGCAGACGCGAACGTCTGGAAGCACTCGGATTTCCGTCGACCGTCACAGCATATCCTCGTCGAGCAAGAACTCTGCATCATCGGTTTGGGCGACCTGACGTGACGCGTACGCTGAATTCGTCCCAAGAAGGGAACTGACGACGCTCGACTGTCCCGCCAGAACTCCAAGAACAAGTGACGCCGCCAGCGCCGTCACGGCCCAACCCTGACGATGGTGCGGAACCGGCCGCGGCGTCGACGCCTGAGGCTGGGTGACGACAAGGCGCGGCTGATGCGCCGCAGCCGAAGCAATCCGCTCCTTGAGACCGTCGAGACGCGAGGCATCATACTGCGGCGCGCGATCCAGGAGCGTGTCGAAAAGCTCCGCATCGCGAAGCATCTTTCGTGCCTCGCTGCTGTCGGCGATCAGGGCCGACAATTCGTGCCGGAGAGGCGCAGGCCAACGCGTGCGATCAGCGCCGTACGTGTCGAGCGCCGCCTCCAGTCCATCAAGCCCTGCAGGCTTCAGGTTCCGTGTCATTGTCTCACCGTCTCCCGCATATCAGGGCTCGCTGTCATTGCGCAGCGATTCCCAATCCGATTTCAAATCCGCCTTCAATTGCCTGCGTGCCCGGCTCAGCAGCGACTCCACCGCCTCATCCGAAACGCCGAGGATATTTCCAATCTCGATCTGGCTGAGCCCTTCGAAGTGAAAGAGCGTCAGCGCCAGACGTTGCCGCTCGGGAAGCTTCTGCATGGCGTCGCCGACGCGATGCTGAACGTCCTGACTTTCGAGAGCGGCCAATTGCTTGGCCGGCTCCGGCACCTCCGGCAATTCATCCACCACCTTCACGCGCCCCTGCCCGCGAACGCGGTCGAGGCACAAATTCGAAACGACACGGCGCAGCCACGGCCTAATTCCTGCCGGCCCGATCTCCAACGTCGCGCCCGAACGCCAAAGCCGCAAGAACGCCTCCTGCGCAACATCTTCGGCTTCGGCATCGTCGCGAAGCATCCGCCGTGCCACCGACACCATCGTTCCGAGGTGCCTTTCCATCAGCACACCGAACGCTTGGCTGTCGCCCTGACCGGCCCCGGCGACAAGGACAGCCTCGTCGTTTCGGGTTTCGCCCGCAGGTCGCGGACGGGCTGGGCTGCCGTCGGTCTTGATCGCCGCCACGTATCCCCTCGACATGCTTTTCGCTGCCTACCTGGCTTTCGACTGCCGCTCGGCGCACAAGGTTAAGGTTCGGCGCCAGTTTGCATCATTCGATGATAGGAACGCCATAGGCGGCACGATCCGTCGCTGCCGCGGCGGTCAGACGATCAGACGGTCGAAAGCACCGCGGATCTCTGCGAGAGCGTCTTTCAGCTTACGTTCCAAGTCGTCGAAAGACTGGGCCTCGCCGGCCCGTACAAGCAGGGATTTCAAGCCTTTCGGAGCCGAAGCAGGATGAAACGGCCCCTCGAGCGTGAGGCGCAGAATTTGCGTCAAATCGTGTAAAAGCTGCCCGGCCGCCGACAGCCGGCGATGCTCCTCGACCGGGATCAAACCTTCGGAGGCCGCCACATCCAGCGCCACCAGCGTCGTCTGATCGAGAATGCGCGGATGCTTGGCGGCGAACACAAGTTGCAGATGCTGGACGATGAACTCCAGATCGACGAGCCCGCCGCGCACCTGTTTCAAGTCCCAGATGTCGCTTGTCGCTTTTTCAGCTTCGATCCGGCTCCGCATGTCGCGGATATCGCCCGCAATGCGCACCCGATCGCGCGGCGCCGTCAGGACATTGCGGATTTCCGTTTCAACGCGTGCTGACAATTCCGGCGAACCGGCGATCACGCGCGCCCGCGTCAGCGCCATGTGTTCCCAGGTCCACGCCTCATTCGCCTGATAGCTCGCAAAGCTCGAAAGCTGCGTCGCGACGGGACCCTTCTGGCCCGACGGCCGGAGACGCATGTCGACGTCATAGAGCGCACCCTCCGCCGTGTGCGCGGTGAGCGCCGTGATCAGCCGTTGCGTCAGTCGCGTGTAGTAATGCTGCGGCGCGAGCGGACGCGGCCCGTCGGACTGTTCCGCGCCACGCTCGAAATCGTAAACGAGAATGAGATCGACATCGGACGACGCCGTCATCTCGCGCCCGCCAAGCTTGCCCATCGCGATCACGACCGCGGAGCCGCCGGGCACACGTCCGTATTCGACCTCCATCTGGCGGCTGACTTCGCGCAGCAGCCCGGCGATCAGACGTTCCGCAACGATGGCATACGCGAGCCCTGCTCCCGCCGCCGAAATGCTTCCCGTCAGCGCCCTGACGCCGATAAGAAACTTCTGTTCGCTGCCGATGATACGTGCGGTGTCGAGCACCTCCTGCATCGGATCGCCGGTGCTTGTCTCGCGTGCCGTCGCGAACGACCGGATCAGCAGTTCGTCGATCGCGTCCTCATCCAGGCGGCTACCGAGGACATGCGGATCGAGCACGGCATCGAGCAGACGCCGCCGCTTCGACAGGATATGCGCGAGACGCGGCGCCGATCCCATGATGTCCGCGAAAAGCCGGATCAAACCCGGCTGCGCCTTGAGCAGCGAAAAGAACTGCACGCCGCCCGGCAATTCCGACAGGAAACGATCGAAGCTCGCGATCGCGGCATCGGGATCGACCGTATCGGCGAGAGCCGCGATCAGCAGCGGCTGGACCTCCGTCAGACGCTCGCGGGCACGCGGCGACCTGACCGACGGGGTCCGGCCGTGATGCCATCCGCGAACGATGGCGAGGACTTGGGCAGGCTGCGAATAGCCAAGGCGCTTCAATTCAGCAGCCGTCTGCGGGTCGTCTTCGGCACCGCTGAAGACCATGTTCGAGCTTTCTCCGGTCAAGGCCGGAGCATCCTCGAACAGTTCGGAATAGTGCCGTTCCACCGTTTCGAGATTTGCCGTCAGCTCGGTCGCCAGCTCGTTCGTGCCGGAATACCCCGCGAAATGCGCGAACGCCTCAAGCGTCGCGGGGTTCGCGGGTAACTCGTGAGTCTGCTCGTCGGCAACCATCTGCACGCGATGTTCGAGACGGCGCAGATAGCGGTAAGCTTCGTCGAGTTCGGCTCGGCAGCCCGCCTTCACCCATCGCCGCTCCTCGAGTGCCGCAAGCGCGTCGAGCGTCGCACGTACGCGCAAATCCGGTTGCCGACCACCCGCGATCAATTGCTGCGTCTGGACAAAGAATTCGATCTCGCGGATGCCGCCGCGTCCAAGCTTCAGATTTTGCCCCGGAACAGTGATCCCACCGATCTCGCGATACGCATGAATCTGACGCTTCATGGCATGGATGTCGGAGATCGATGCGAAGTCGAGATATTTGCGCCAGATGAACGGCGACAACTCACTGAGGAAATCGTTGCCCGCGTCGATGTCGCCGCCTATCGGCCGCGCCTTGATCATCGCGGCGCGTTCCCAGTTCTGGCCAACCGTCTCGTAATAACCGTGCGCGGCCGCCGTCGAAAGCGCAACCTGCGTTGCCCCAGCATCGGGCCGCAGGCGAAGGTCGGTGCGAAACACGTAGCCGTCCGGCGTCCGCTCATCGAGCAACACGACGAGGTCGCGCGTCAGGCGAACGAAAAACGATTGCAGGTCGCCGGAGCCTGCAAGACGCGATTTCTCGCGGTCGAAGAAAACGATCAGATCGATATCGCTCGAATAGTTGAGTTCGAAGGCTCCGAGCTTGCCCATCGCGAGGACGAAGTAACCGGACCCCTGCTCGGGGGCGGTAGCATCGGGCGGCTGCCACACGCCTTGCTCGGTCGCCTTGCGAAACAGGAAACGAACCGCGGCCGCGACGGCTGCGTCGGCGCATTCCGACAAAACACGCGTGACCGTCATCACCGGCCAGACGCCGCCGAGATCGGCAAGCGCCGTCAGCACCGCGACTTCGGTTTTGTATTTCCGCAGAACCTTTTTTGCTGCCGCCATGTCTGGCACCGCGCTCATGGTCTGAGCGAGGTCTCGCGTCATCGCCGCGAAGTGATCCTCAGGCGCCTGTGTCAGCACGCGGCCGAGCCGTTCCAGATCGAACGTCGCCAGCATCGTCAAAAATAGCGAGCCATCGAACGTACCGCGCAGCAAGTCAGCGACCTTCGGATCGCGAAGCACCGCGGCGAGCGCGGGCGCATTGGCCTCCGCCTCCGTCACGAGCGAGCTCAGACGTTCCGCTCCCCGCCCATCAGGCGCGGAAACCGGGGCTTCGACGATGCGGGAGGCGAGGCTCGATTCGATGGGCTGATCCATGCGCTTATTGTGCCGCAACACCGGCCGCCACGTCACTAGGCGTGCTGACGCCGCCGGGCAAAACTGACGTCAAGCATTTCCCGGACAACAGCACCACGACCTTGAGGCCAGGATGGTTGTCCTCGAGCCGAACTTCTCCATGATGCAACCGCGCCACCGCCGCGACGAGGCTGAGGCCGAGACCCGTTCCCGGCTGCGTGCGGCTGGCCTCGAGACGCACGAACCGCTTGAGCGCCCGTTCCCGGTCCTCAGCCGCGATGCCGGGACCATGATCCCCAACCGAAAACGCCGGCCGGCCGTTCTGCCGGTAGGCGCGAACTGTGATGGCGCTGCCCGGTTCGCCGGCACGCGAATATTTGATCGCATTGTCGATCAGATTGGCCACCGCCTGCCCGATCAGCTGACGGTTGGCGCGAACGCAGACGTCCTTCTCGGCTTCGATCGATAACGCGAAGCCCGCCTCCTCGGCCGCCGGCATGTAGAGTTCCGTCACGTCCTCGACGAAGCGCCCGAGATCGAACGTCTCGACGCTGTCCTCGAGCGGCCCCGCCTCCAGGCGCGCGATCAGAAGCAGCGCGTTGAACGTTTTAATCAGCTCGTCCGATTTCTCGATCGTGCGTTCCAGCCCTTCGCGGTAAGCTTCCGCACCACGCGGATCGCGCAACGCCGCCTCTGCCGAGTTGCGAAGACGATTGATCGGCGTCTTGAGATCGTGCGCGATGTTGTCGGAAACTTCACGCAGCCCGCTCATCAAGCCTTCGATGCGGTCGAGCATCTCGTTGAGGTTTCCGGCCAGCTTATCGAGTTCGCCGTTTCCGCCGCTCGTCGGAATACGACGCGTGAGATCGCCGTCGATGATCGACCGGCTTGTCGCCGTAATCGCGTCCATGCGGTTGAGAATGAGACGGCTGACGGCCAATCCGCCGATCAGACCCGCAACCGACAGAATGCCGAAACCGAGCAGAAACGCCACGCGGATCGAATCCGCGAAGGCGCGCTGATCTTCGATATCGCGCCCGACAATCAGGCGGACTTCAGGGCCAAGTTCGACCGGAATGGCGACAGCGAGATGCGCGTGCGCATTGCCCGTTTCAGCTGCCGGCTGATAATTGAACACGCCGCCGCGTGCGTTTTCGACCAGTTCTGGCGGTATGCGGTTCAGGTTGCCCGCGATCTTCACGCCGTTCTCGTCGGAGAGATAATAAAGCCCGGCGCCCTGCAGTCGTGACATCGCGCTGACCGTCTCGGCAAGCTTCGGTCGGCCACCGGCTTTCATCTCCGACGCCATGATCCGGGCTTCGGCCGTCAGCACGCCGAGGACTTGATTGGTCAGAAGATTATTGGTCTGCCAGAACAGGAATCCGACGACGAAGGCCGCGGCGAGAAGAAAGAAGGCCACCGCCGCCGCGCTCAATCCGAATGCCGTTGTCGATGCCGCCTTCGCGACGCGTTCAAGCAGGGCCGTCACGGATCGTATATCCTGCGCCCCGAACCGTGTGCAGCAGCGGCTTGTCGAAATTCTTGTCGATCTTGGCGCGCAGCCGCGAGACATGCACGTCGATGACGTTCGTTTGCGGATCGAAGTGATAGTCCCAGACATGCTCGAGCAGCATCGTGCGCGTCACGACCTGCCCCGCGTGCTGCATCAGATATTCGAGCAGGCGATATTCGCGCGGCTGCAGAAGAATGTGCTCGCCGCTACGCGTCACGCGATGGGACAGCCTATCGAGCACAAGATCGCCGACGGAAATGCGCGTCTGCTGCTCTTCCGGCGCCGTGCGCCGTCCAAGCGCCTCAACGCGCGCCAGCAATTCGGAATAGGCGTAGGGCTTCGTTAGATAATCATCGCCGCCAGCGCGCAGACCTTTGACGCGATCGTCGACTTCGCCAAGCGCTGAAAGAATGAGAACCGGCGTGCGGTTGCCCTCGGCGCGCAGAGACTTGATGACCGAAAGCCCGTCGAGAAGCGGCAGCATGCGATCGACGATCAGCACGTCGTAAGCGCCGTCCGTCGCAAGCGCCAGCCCGGCTTCGCCGTCGCCGGCGAGATCGGCTGTGTGCCCATTCTCTTTCAAAGACTTCTGAAGGAACTGCGCCGTTTCCCTGTCGTCTTCGATTACGAGCACGCGCATGGCGTTTTTCTGATCCTGGCCGTCTATCGAACTACTGTTTAGCTGGCCGGCGTCCAAACGTCGAGGCAGCCCCGTCGTGTGGTTGACGGGGCTGCCCGAGCTTGCCATGGCGTTAACCTCAGCCCTTCTTGGTGGACAGCTGAACGGCCACAAACCGTTTCTGATCTGACGATTTGATGTGCAGAAGCACGGCTTTGCGCTGCAGGCCCTGGGCTTTCTTCACCCCGGCCGACACGTCGTCAGGCGTCTTAACGGTTTCGCCGGAGACCTCGAGGATCACATCACCGGCCTTGAGCCCCTTCTCGGCGGCGTCCGATGACGGATCGACCTCGGCGATGACAACACCCTCCTGGTTCGAACCGGAGCGCGCCGGCATCAGCGTCACGCCAAGCTGGCTCAGTTCCGTCTGCGAAGGCTTGCTGTCTTCCTTGTTGCTGTTGTTGTCGTTCTGGTCGTTGTCGCCACCCATCAAAGCTTCAGCGTTCTTCGGGAAGAGTCCGAGTTTGACGTTGATCACCTTCTCGGCGTTGTTGCGCCAGACCTTGATGTTGACGGGCGAGTCCGGAGACAGCTCCGCGATCTTGCGTGCCAGATCACGGCTATCGGCGACCTTGGCATCGTTGACCTGCAGGATCGCGTCCTGCGTCTTGATACCGGCAGCCGCGGCCGGGCCGTTCGCAGTGACTTCGCTGACCAGCGCGCCGTGCGCCTCGTTCAAGCCAAGGCTCGCAGCCGTATCTTCGTCGACATTCTGAATCTTGACGCCGAGCCAGCCGCGCTTGACCGTTCCGGTCGCCTTGAGCTGCGTCACGACCTCAGACACCGTCTTGGCAGGAATGTCGAACGCGATGCCGACGTTGCCGCCCGACGGAGAGAAGATCGCCGTATTGACGCCGATCACGTCGCCATCGAGGTTGAAGGTCGGACCGCCCGAGTTGCCGCGGTTCACGGCAGCGTCGATCTGCATGTAGTCATACGGTCCCGATCCGATATCGCGCGCCAGTGCTGACACGATACCGGCCGTCACCGTACCGCCAAGACCGAAGGGATTGCCGACCGCCAGTGCCCAATCGCCGACGCGCGGCGCCTTGGTCGAGAACTTCACAGCCGGAAACGTCTTTGTGCTGTCGATTTTGAGCAGCGCAACGTCGGTCCGCTGATCGGCTCCGACGAGCTTCGCTTCATACTTCGTGTCATCGTTATCGAAGGTAATGACAATCTTCGTCGCGCCATCGATCACGTGATTATTCGTAACAACATAGCCGTCGGGCGAGATGACGAATCCCGACCCCTGGCCTTGAACGATCTTCGGACGCTCTTCCTGCTGACCGAAATCCTTCGGCAGATTCTTGAAGAAATCGTGCAGCGGATGATCTGGAGGAAGGTCTGGCATGTTGAAGTTGCCGCCGCCTCGCTTGTCGAATTTATCGTTCTTCTTGTTCTCGGCCAATTTCGAGGCGCCGCCGTCATTGACGACCGACACCGACACGACCGCCGGCTTCACGCGCTCGACGAGATCCGCGAAGGAAAGCGGAGCGCGGCCCATCGGCGTTTCGATCGTTTGGGCGGCATTGGTGTCGGCCCGGACCGTGTAGGACGGAATGAAATAGCCAAATCCCGCCGTCGCGACGGCGGCGAGCGCCACGAAAGACGGAGCAATTTTCGTAATACGAGAGGTAGCAATCTTTGGCGCGCGATTGGGGAACATCATCCCTTGGATCTCCAAACTGAAATCGGCCCTTGTAGGCTTGCCGATGACAGGTAATGGAGCCGGGATTACCGCAGGATGTCAGTCACGTTAACAGTTCGTAATCTGCATCCGGGCGAAGACGCCGCCCGCTGCGAGCGTCGACAGCGCGAAAGGATCGCGCGCGCTAGCTCTGATCGCCGGAAAGGATTTTCGAGAGCTTGGCTTTCTCGTCTTCCGAAAGCGCGGCACTTGGAGCAGCCTTCGGTCTCGCCGCGGCCCGCGCCGCCAACGTCAGCCCCGCGATGAACACCAGAATGGGCGTCAACCAGAGCAGCAGCGTCGATAACTGAAAGCGCGGCCGCAACAGCACGAATTCGCCGTAGCGAGCGACGACGTAATCGATGACTTGCGCATCGCTGTCGTGAGCTACGAGGCGTTCGCGCACGAGACGACGCAAATCCGCTGCGAGCGGAGCATCGCTGTCATCGATCGATTCATTCTGGCAGACAAGGCAGCGCAACTCGGACGAAATCGTTCGCGCACGCTTTTCCAATGCGGGATCGGAGAGCATTTCACCGGGCTGAACGGCCAGCACGCCCGCAGCGTTGGCGATTATCGCCATCACAAAAATCGCAATCGCAAATAGCCGCCGCATCGCGCGTTACTCCGCAGGAACGGCGATCGCTCGCCGTCCGCGACCCGCCGGAACGCCGATCCGCAGCCGCCGGTCGGAAAGCGAAATGCCGCCGCCGAGGAACATAATCAGCGTGCCGAGCCAGATGAAGCGTACCAGCGGATTGAAGTACGCGCGCACCGCATAGCCTCCATCCGGCTGTGAATCGCCGATGACGAGATAGAGGTCGCCGCGCCAGGACGCGTGGATGCCGGCTTCCGTCGTCGGCTGCGGCGGCGCATCGTAGAGCCGCTTCGACGGACGCAAACGTCCGATCGATGTGCCGCTGCGCGTGACATCGAAGTCGGCGAAGTCTTCGCGATAGTTCGGCCCACGTCCGCTTTCAAAGCCTGCGAACGTCACGTCATAGCCCGCCACTGAGAGTGTCTGGCCGGGCTTCATGACGAGGATGTGTTCTTCGCGATAGGCGCTCGTCGCGATAATGCCGACGACAAGCATGCCGACGCCGAAATGCGCAAGCAGCGTTCCGTAGGCGGAGCGCGGGAGGTTACGAGCGCGTCGGAAACTTTCCGAAACCGGAGCCTGAGCAAGCTTGATGCGGCTCGCCCATTCCGCGAGCGCTCCCATCATCACATAAACGCCGAGACCGATGCCGAACGGCGCCAGCCACGGGCCACGATGGCCCACTGCATAGGTGGCGACAATAACGACGATCGCGGCCAGCACGGCGAAAGCCAGACGCTGCATGACGCCTGCGAGATCGCCGCGCTTCCACGCAAGCATCGGACCGAACGGAAGCGCCAGCAGCAGCGGGATCATCAGCGGCCCGAACGTCGAATTGAAGAACGGCGGACCGACCGAGATTTTCTCACCCGTCAGACCTTCGAGCGCCATCGGGTAAAGCGTGCCGACGAGAACAGTCGCGGTCGCGGTGACAAGGAGCAGGTTGTTCAGAACGAGGCTACCCTCGCGACTGATCGGCTGGAAGACGCCGCCGGTCTGCATCTCGCTCGCACGCAGCGCAAACAAGGCGAGCCCTCCGCCGGTGAAGAAAATCAGGATGGCGAGGATGAACACGCCGCGCGCCGGATCGACCGCGAACGAATGCACCGACGTCAGCACGCCGGAGCGCACGATGAACGTCCCCATCAGCGACAGCGAGAACGTCAGGATCGCGAGCAGCACCGTCCATACTTTCAGTGCTTCACGCTTTTCCATCACGAGCGCGGAATGCAGCAGCGCGGTTCCGGCGAGCCAGGGCATGAAGGACGCGTTCTCGACCGGGTCCCAGAACCACCAGCCGCCCCAACCGAGTTCGTAGTACGCCCACCACGACCCCATCGAAATGCCGATCGTCAGAAACATCCACGCGGCGAGCGTCCACGGCCTGACCCAGCGCGCCCAGGCGGCGTCGATGCGTCCTTCGATCAGCGCGGCAATGGCAAACGAAAACGCGATCGAGAAGCCGACGTAGCCGGTGTAGAGAAACGGCGGATGAAACGCCAACGCGGGGTCTTGCAGGATCGGATTCAATCCGCGCCCGTCGGATGGCGCCGGAACGAGACGCAGAAACGGGTTCGACGTCAGGATCGAGAACAGCAGAAACGCAACGGCGATCGATGCCTGCACAGAAAGAACGCGTGCGCGCAAACTCGGCGGAAGGTTCGTGCCGAACAGCGCGACGGCAGCGCCGAACAGGGCCAGGATCAGCACCCACAACAGCATCGAGCCTTCGTGATTGCCCCAGACGCCAGCCAACTTGTAGAGCAGTGGCTTCGTCGAATGCGAGTTCTCCGCGACGTTCGCGACCGAGAAGTCCGACGTCACATAAGCGTGCATCAATGCGACGAACGCGATCGCAAGCAGAATGAACTGCGAAACGGCAGCAGGCTCGGCGACGCGCATCATGCGCTCGTCCTTGAGAGACGCGCCGGCCATCGGCAGAACGACCTGGACCACGGCGACGAGCAGCGCCAAGATCAATGCGAAGTGTCCGAATTCGATGATCATGGCATGGCCTCCTTAAGGCGTCTCGGTTTTGGCACCCGAGGGATGCGCGCCGGAACCAAGTTTCACGCCCCTTTCTTCCAGGGCCTTCGCAACGTCTCGCGGCATGTAATTCTCGTCGTGCTTGGCGAGCACGCTGTCGGCCTTGAAGTCACCGTGGCCATCGAGCACGCCCTCAGCGACGACGCCTTGTCCTTCCCGGAACAGATCGGGCAGAACGCCGGTGAATGTCACGGGAATTTCCTTCAAGGTGTCTGTCACCTTGAATTTGATCGTCGTTCCCTCGCGCACGACCGAACCGTTCTCAACGAGACCGCCGAGCCTGATACGCTGGCCGCTGGGTACGCCTTTTTCGGCGATGTCACTCGGCGTATGAAAGAAGACGACGCTATCCTTCAGCGCAAACAGCACGAGGATCAGCGCGACCGCGAGCGTCGCGACGCCGCCACCGATCAGAACGCCGCGCTTTTGTTTCCGTGTCATTCGATATCCGCTTCCATCGGGCTTCAGCCTCCGAGCCCGAGTTCGCGCGCAAGATCATCGACGCGCGCCAAACCGACCTGGTCGTTTTTGAGATTGGCTCGCGCATCCGACAGAGCCTTCACCGCATCGTCCTGTCGACCGAGAACCTGATAGGCGCGAATGAGCTTCAGCCATCCTGTCGCGTCCGTACCGTCGGTTTTGAGGCGCGCCGCCAGCCCATCGACCATTTGCGTGATGAAGGCTTGGCGCTGCTCTGGTGTCATCGACATGATCGCCGACGGCGATCCCTCCGGAGGCCGCGGCAGCGACGTGTCGCCCGCGTCTTTCTTCGGCAGCACGAGCACCGAAGGCGGCTTGCCGTCCGCGGGCGTCAGATTGGCGAGACGCGCTTCAAGCATTTGCCGCCAGGGCGCATCCGTCGGCGCCTCCTCGATCAGCTTGCGATAGTCGGCGGCAGCTTCCGCCAGCTTGCCGTCCTGCTCCTTTGCGAGCGCCAGCCAGATACGAGGTTCTTTTCTCTCAGGAGCAATCACCAGCAGACGTTCGAGCGTCTTGCGCGCGTCTTCCGGAATGACGCCGTTCTCGAGCCGAATTCTCGCGTTCGCGAAACCTTGCAGCCGGTCCGGGGATTCGCCGACGATGCGGATTGCGTTGGCGTAGGCGTTCGCCGCGTCGGCATAGCGACCCATCGCGTAATAGACCGGCGCGATCACGCCCCAGCCCGTACCGTCCTCGGGGTGCGCGCGAAGCCGCTCCTCGACCTTGGCGACGAGATCGTTCGGATTGTTGGAGTTCTCTCGTTGCGCAAGACGCGTGCTCAGCGGATCGCCCGGCATTCCCGGCGCTCCGTAGGCGAGATAAAGCCCGAGGCTGACGATCGGCAGCGCAATTGACGTCAGGATCGACGCGTAGGCCGCAAAGCTCGCCCGCTTCGGAAGCTCAGTCGTATCCGCCCGGTCCTTATCAGCGGTCGAGCGAAGCAGGCGCCGCGCGATTTCGGAACGGGCACTTTCCGCTTCTTCCGATGCGAGAGTGCCGCTTGCCTCATCGGCTGCGACTTCCTTGAGCTGATCCTTGTAGACCGCAATATCGGCGGCAGCCGTGACGGCGTCCGGGTCCTCGACCGTTTTCGGCGAAGCTCTGAGCAGCGGTCGCGTGATGACAAGAGTCACCACCGCCACAAGACAGGCCACTAGGATCCAGAAAACCATCGCCGCGCGTTCCTCGACTTTAGAAACGGAATAGGATCGCGGCGGCGGGCAGGCAAGCCAGCACTGCCCGTTTCAGCGCTTCTGTCGCGGATTTGACTTAACCCCGATGGTGGCCACAGCGCACTTCTGCAGCGCACGCGGCGTCATCAGCCAACGCCCTGCCACGTCCCATCCTGACTCCGGCAGGCCGTGCCGCGCATCTGTTGCGGCCGTCCGTCGACATAAACGGTATGCGTGTAGTCGCGGCAGTCGGCGACACCGCGCTTGTACGGACGGCTCGGAACGACCTCGCCGTAATGGCCGGTGTCGGGATCACGCCACTGGCGCGAAACGCCAGACTGTCCGCGCTCGAGCGCATCAAATTCCGCTTCCTCGGCAAGACGCCGGTCGCGTTCGTCGAGATTCTTGCCGATCTGGCTGCCGACGATACCGCCGACGACGGCGCCAGCAACGGTCGCGGCGACGTTACCGCTACCCTTGCCGAACTGATTGCCGACGAGCCCCCCGGCGACGCTGCCGAGAACGAGCCCCGTATTCTGATTATCTATGCCGCCCTGGCCATTGCTGCACCCGGCCAGCATGGCGACCGCCATCAGCGGAATCGAAAAGCGCACGACGCGCATGGCGAACCTCGTTCCCGTTTTCCCTCGCGCCATGCCCGATGGGGCGACCCGATCCGGCGCGTGTCCCTTATGTTGGCTAGACCGATATTGTGCGCGCGACAAGGCAGAAATCCACCACAATTCGGGCGAACAAACGACACTTGTCGATGATGCCGCCCGGCAACACACAAACCGAGCACAAATAGCGGAACAACTGCCTTTTAGGCCGCCGGAAGCTCGAGAACGGCTTTGAGGCCCCCATGCTCGGAGGCGTCCAACGCCAGGCTCCCCCGGTATGAAGTGGCAAGATCGCTGACGATCGACAGTCCGAGTCCCGAGCCGGGCTTGGTCTCATCGAGGCGCAGGCCGCGCTTGCCGATCTTGGCGCGTTGTTCGGCCGAAAGACCGGGTCCGTCATCCTCGATCGTGATTCTGAGCCGCTTCCGCCGAGGCGCACTCGCCGGAGCATCGACGGTCGCCGCCAGATAGGCGTGGGCTTTGCCCCACTTGCAGGCATTATCGAGCAGATTGCCGAGCATCTCCTCGAGATCCTGCTTCTCACCCTGGAACTGCGCGCCGGGCTGCACGGAGAAGGAAATCGCGATGCCTTTTTCGCCGTGAATACGTTCGATCGCGCGCACCAGCGGCTCGACCGTGGCGTCGACCGGCGTAACACGGCCGATGGCGCCTGCCCGCGCAGCCATCCGTGCCCGGTCGAGATAATGGCTGATCTGATCGCGCATCAATTGCGCCTGCTCGGCGACTTTATCGCCAAGCTTCGAGCGATCATCGCGCGCCTCGTTTGTGATCACCGCAAGCGGCGTCTTCAGCGCGTGTGCCAGATTGCCGACCTGAGTGCGGGCACGTTCAATGATGTCCTGATTGGAATCGATGAGCGCGTTGAGTTCGGTCTGCAGCGGTTCGATCTCGGCCGGAAGCTGACCCTCGAGACGTTCAACCTCGCCGGACCGGATGCTCGCCAGGCCACGCTCGATACGGCGCAACGGCAAAAGCCCGAAGCGAACCTGAAACACCGTCGCCGCCAGAAGCCCGATGCCGACCAGCGCCAGCGCGCTCGTCAGACGGGTGCGGAATTTCTTCACCGTCGCTTCGAACCAATCGAGAGGGCCCGCGACAATGATCGAGTATTTCGTATTCTCAGGGTCATGCCCCGGAGAATCGATGAATTCGAGAATGCGGATAGTGGAGTTCGTCGGCCCCGGAACATTCATCCAGCGCGTGCCGGACGTGTCGGTCGGGAATCTGCGCTCATAGGGAGAGGGAAGCACGGCGGTCGCGAGCGAGGGAGAAACCAGCGTCCGCCCTGGCGCGCCGTCGATCGGACGGATCTGCCAGTACCAGCCGGACTGCGTCACCTCGAACAGCGGCTCGTAAAGGTTCGGAGGAATGACGGGAACATCGCCGCTCGTGCCCATGCTGTCGACGGTGATCTGCGTCAGCAGTTTCCTCAGCTGCGCGTCGAAGCTCAGCTGCACGTCATCGCGATACAGCGAATAGATGATGTAACCCGCAAGAGGCAGCGCCAGCAGCGTCCAGGCCGCCGAGGTCGCGAACAGCCGCAACGCGAGCGAGTTAAGCCTCATCGGGTCCTTGGCTCATGCGATAGCCGAGACCACGGACGGTCTGAATGACGTCGCCCGGGATTTTTTTTCGCAAGCGGCCGATGAAGACCTCGATGGTGTTCGAATCCCGGTCGAAGTCCTGGTCGTAAAGATGCTCGACCAGTTCCGTCCGCGAGACGACGCGGCCGTTGTGATGCATCAGATAAGCGAGAAGGCGGAATTCGTGCGACGTCAACTTGACGGGAAGACCATCGCACGTCACCCGCGCCGACTTGGTATCGAGACGGATCGGCCCGCATTCGATTTCGGATTTGACGTGGCCCGAGGCGCGCCGGATCTGCGCCCGGACGCGCGCGAGCAGTTCTTCCATATGGAAGGGCTTGGCGAGGTAGTCGTCGGCCCCCGCATCCATGCCGGTGACCTTGTCGCTCCAGCGATCGCGGGCGGTCAGCAGGATGACCGGCATTTTGCGGTCGCTGCGGCGCCATTGTTCGAGAATTGAAATGCCGTCGATCTTCGGCAGGCCGATATCCAAAATCACGACATCGTAGGGTTCGGTATCGCCGAGAAAGTAGCCTTCTTCCCCATCGGCCGCGGTATCGACGGCAAATCCCGCATCCGCGAGCGCCGCCGCCAGCTGGCGATTGAGATCCTTATCATCCTCAACGACGAGCGCGCGCACGCTGATCCACTCCCCTCAATCCCGAATCCGCAAGTTGTAGGGGTGTTGGAGCAAATTCGCTACCCCGGCAACCGCTACTCTTCACCGGACTTTCGCAGTGATGATGGTGGTTCGGAGTTGTCCCGTCGGTCCGCGGACGACAATGCGATAGAAATATCCGTCGGGGGAGCGGCACAGCGTGGTTTTTACCAGTTCGCCGATCCCGTCGGCGGCGAGCGACTGCGAGACTTCCTGGACGGTTATGAGATTTTCCCGTCGGACGATCTGCCCGGCCATGCCCCAGTCGGTCAGGCAGTCTTCCGCGCGCACGCCGCCGGGCAGCGCCATCGCCGCCGCAGCCGTCACCGCCACTGCACCCATAAATCCGGTCATACGCATGTCTTCCCGACGTTCGACCGCATTTAAAGGTATCTCGTTGAACGGTCCATGAACGTCATGAACCGCGACGACGTGACGGCCCGTACCGTTAATTTTTCCGCAGGGCGAGCGGCGTGTCGGCCTTGAGGCGTCCGTAAATGGCCAACGCCGTCCCGAAGAGCCCCGCGAGCGCCTGGGCGGCGGTCATCACCTGATCGCCGAAGCTCGTGATCAGATCCGCCGGTAGAACAATACCGACGGCCGGACCGAGAACCGGAATGACGGTCGCGGCCGCAGTAATCAGCGTACCCCACATCGTCTTCGAGCTCAGCCACCATTTGCTGTCGTCGCCGCTTGAAATTCCTGTCTTGGACTTTTCACCCATCTTGCTTTCTCCTTTTCCGATTTGGTGGGGCTCGAGCAGCCCCCGGTTCGTGGCATCGGCCGCCGCACACGTGCGCGCCAGCGCCAGCGTTGCGTCGACCCGCTTCAGCCAGCCGCGCCCGAAGCGCCAGAAATGCGGGAGCGCGCGGTAGCGTGTGCGCCGTGTCTCGGCATAATCGTCGAGCAGATCGGCGAGGCTTTTGGCGCCGATCGCCGCCAGCGTCTCGGGACCGATTTCACCATCGACCGTGACGCCGGCGACGCCTTGCAGCATCCGGATCGCGGCGCCGACACCGTGGTTCACCGCGGCATCGAAATGCATCAGTGCCAGCGGCGCGGTGAAAACCGGACACGACGCCGGATCAAAGTACCGTTGCCGGTAAATTGCGGTGACGGTCGCGTCGGGGATGCGCTTCAGCTCCGCGATCAGGCGCGCCCGCGTTCCGTCGTCGACGGTTTCTTTCCTGAATTTCGCATAGACCTCGAGCGTGATCCCGCGATTGGTCGGCCCTCCAGGATCATAGGGATCATTCGAAAATCCGCCCTCCATCTCGATCACGTGCGCGAGCGCTCTCGAAAAGATCGCGTCGTCGCCCTTGCTCGCGGACTCGACGTTTTCTTTCGGCCATCGAAGCCCAAGAAGCCGCGCCTTGTCGAAGCTCGCGACCGTCACCGCATCGCCCTGATTGCCGCCGAGCAGATAGAGCTTGCCGTTCGTATCACTGAGCAGGAATCCGACGTGACCGGCGTTCGGATCGTCGCCGCGCGACAGCACAGCAACCGCACCGAAGCGCGCATCATCGAGCCGGTCGCCCCAATCGAGATACGACCGTGCGAGCAGCGATCCCGTCCCCGCATAACCGGCACGCTTCAGCATGGCGCCGAGAAATGCGGCGCACCACGGCGTCGCTTCCGTTTCAACGTTCGTATCACCAGCATCCCGGAAATAGCGCAGGATTTCGGGCGCATCCTCCTTGCCTGGAATTTCGCGCACGCCGAATTCGGCCCACGCGGCTTGAAGCCACGGCGGCTGATCCATGTTTTGCCTCTGAGACAATGTTGCCGGAAAGTTTGAGCGCACGCTCAACGTGTTGGAGACCAGGGCGAAGCGCGATCGTGCTAGCCCCGCGAATATTGCGTCATCGCCTCTGCATCACGCTCAATCCATCACCGCCACTCCAACCCCTCCCCGCAAGGAGGAGGGGAATTAAGCGCGCAGATTGCGTGTACTCTTCTCCTTGCAAGGGCGGAGATGAACAGAGCAACGAATGTGCCTCACGCCTCCCTTCCTTCGACAGGGAGAGAGCCAGATTGAGACGCAACGACATTGCTTCACTTCTCCCCTCCCCTTGACGGGGAGGGGTCGGGGGTGGGGTGAAGAGCCAGGCGGATCTCTACGATCAATCGCGATAACGTCGCGACAACGTCACACCACCGCCGCACGCGGAGCCCCGCGACCGAACAGCATGTTCGTCTGATAGACCCTCACCGAAACTGCCGGCTGCAAGCTGCCGAAGTCGGCGATCTGTTCGGCGCTTGTGTAGACGGCATTCGCCACCGCCACGGAGATCGTGCGCTTGACCGTCTCGCCGTCGAGAATATCGACCTCATACGTTTCGCCGTCTTCTCCGAGCGGCACCTCGGGAAGCTCCCAGTTGTCGCCACCCGTCCGCGTACGGCGTATCCACGAGATGTTGAGATCGCCGGACCCACGCACGCCCTTGATGTGCGCAGGCGACAACGGCCGTCGGCCAAGTCCTTGATACGCGAACGACGACGTCGCGTAGGATGCGTCTCCGATGTCGCGATTACCAGGACCATACCGCCAGTTGAGCGCCAGCTTGAAATCGCTGTCCTGCAGCGGAACGCGGCTCACGGCGCCATCGAGCAGAACGAATGGCGCACCCACAGCGAGCACATCGCTCATCGCACCCTCGGTGCCGAACTGCCCGCGCAACAACCGGCTTAGTTCATAAGTCTGCGCATCAACGAGCGTTGCATCGAGAAACTGGATGATCTCCCAATCGCCCGCCTCGTTCCGCACAGCCGCGAGGTTGGCTCCTGCGAGCGTCGCCAACAGATCCGCCGACGCGAGCGTGCCGTATGGCAATCGCACACGCACCCGTGCCCGATTGTCGATTAGCCCTTCCGGACCACTGAACAGCGGATCGAGCGTCGCCCCCAAAGTCGCCGGCGCACTCGCGAGCGCGCGCAACTGATACGCGGTCGTCTGCGGCGAGACGTAAAGCGCGACGCTGCCCGGCCACGGCTTTTGCATCGCCGCCACGAACCCGGACTGCGCATCGGCGGACATTGTCCACGACGGCAAATCCATCAGCATGACGGCCGGCGCTCCAACTTGCACGGGCGCTGGTTCGGTCGCTGTCCGCGATGGCACGTCGATCTGATCGTATACGTCAGGGTCGATGCTGAGCGCCGCGATCTCGCGAACGCCGCGCTCCGTGACATCAGTGAGGCGCAACAAGCGATTGCGCCCGGCGATATCGAGGGAAACGACATCGCCCGGTTCGAGCGCAAGCGTCGAAGGCGGCAGACTAAACGACGCGCGTTCGCGTGCCGCCCACGTCTCGTAAAGCCAGCTCTCGACGAGCGATCCCGCAAGGCCATCGTCAAGAACGATCGGCATATCCGCTTCGGCGACACGCCCGCTGGCGCCCGTCAGCCGTCGCGCCTCCGCGACCGCTTGCTGATAAACGTCGGCGCTCGAAATGTATCGCACTTTCGCGCTCGCAGGCAGATCGGTTTCCTGAGCGCGCGTCACTTCGTAAAGGGGATCGCCCGCCCTCTCTTCGACAAGTCCGTCCGCCGTCAGCGTCATCTCGGGCGACGCGCGCCCGCGATGGCGAAAGACGATTTTGCCTCCGCTTTCGATGCTGTCGAAAAAATACGCAAGGCTCAGCGGCTGCAACGCATCGCGCACCGACATCGTATCGTCGAGCACGTAGCCCGGCACCGTTCCTGTCAAACCTGACGCATCGAAATCCGCGAAGTCATTGTCCTTCATAATTTGCGCGACGAGGTCGCTGAGCGACGCGCTGCCCAGCCGTCCATTGAGCCAATGGCCGAGCATCCAGTTTCCACCGTCGCCCCAATACGTCGTCGCATAGGGAAACGCAGGATACGGCCGCGCGTCCCAGCAATAGACATGCATGCGGCTGAGATCGACCATGCGCGCGCCGGTGAGTTCCGACACCGGATTGAGGTCCGGAATATAACCATTCTTGGTCCAGTCGAATGCGTCGCGCAGGGCTTCGAGAAAACGCGTCTGCATGAAGTCGTCGCGAATGCCGCGCGAATAATAGGGCAGCGTCGACTCCGAGCTTTTCGGATCGACGAACACGTTCGGCTGGTTCGCACCCTTATCGACGGCCGGACAGCCGACCTCCATGAACCAGAACGGCTTCGACTGCGGCACCCACGCCGTCGCCGTCGCACTTTCGACGCCGCCCGGACGATTGTAGTGCGCATTGCTCCACCAGGAGCGGATGTCCTTGTAACGGAACACCCAAGGCCTCCCCGCGCCATCGGTGATCGGCGTACGAACCTGCGCGTCGCGGTCGGCTGCCGACGCATAATACCAGTCGAAGCCCTCTCCGCCCGCCACATTCGATCGCAAGTACGCGCCATCATAAATTGACGTCGCGCCTGCGATGGCATCGAGATGATCGCGTCCGTCGCGCCAATCGGCGAGCGGCCAATAGACGTCGACGCCGATCGCATCGATATTCGTCGACGCCCACAACGGATCGAGATGGAAATAGACGTCGCCCGTTCCGTCGCCCGGCTGATGCCCGAAGTATTCCGACCAGTCGGCGGCATAAAGAACCTTCGTCGCTTCGCCGAGGATCGCCTTGACGTCGGCAGCGAGCGCGATCAGCGCGCTGACGAACGGATAAGCGTTCGCGCTCGAGCGCACGTGCGTCAGGCCGCGCAGCTCCGTCCCGATGACGAACGCGTCGACGCCACCCGCAGCTTTCGCGAGATACGCTTGGTGCAGAACCATGCGCCGATACGACCACTCGTCCGGTCCTGAGTAATGAACTGTGCTCTCCGACACCGAGAAGTCCGAGCGCGATGCCGTCCCGACAAACGACGCGATCTGACTCGCAGCTGTTGCGGTCTTGTCCGGCGTGCCTGAAACGCCAGGCGCCGGATGACATGTGATGCGTCCACGCCAGGGATAAACGGGCTGACTGCTGCCGCCGTAAGGATTGGCGAGCGTATTGCCCTCCGCAACGTCCATCAGAATAAACGGAGTAAGCGTCACGCTCAGTCCGCGCGCCTTGAGATCAGCGATAGCCGCAATCACGGTTTGATCGGAGGGCGTACCGCCATAGGCTGCATTGCCGCCGCGCGAGCTGATCAGATGTGCGTTGTTTCGGTTTCGCCCCGCGACAGACCAGTTCAGCGGCGATGTCTTTTTATGCCGCGTCTCGACGCCGGGCTCGACCGTGCAGCTTCCAGCGCGCAAATCGGTCCCGAACCAGCTGACGATCAGCGACACGGACTTTGCGTTGGGCAACGATGCTTCGAGCTGATCGACCGCAACCTGCCAGTCGGTCGGACCAATCAACTGGTGGACGTTTTCCGATTGCGAGATGCCGTCGTCGAACGTCTGGTGCACCGGCTCCGTGGCGTAGACGAACTCGCCGGAGCCCGGAATCATCACGACTCCGCGAACTTCCTTCTCCGCGCTCGAAATGCTGCGGAACACTTCGAACGAAAGCTGCGGCACGCGATTGCCGAATTCCGCAAGTGGCAAACGCTCAAAGACAATGTAGGCGACACCGCGATACGCTGGCGCGTTCGCAGTTCCGTCACGCGCAGCGATGAGACTGTCCGGCTCTTGCGTCTCTGTGCCGGTGTGCAAACGAAATGATGTGCGTGACAGATCGAGTTCCTGCTCGTCGGCCCAGATGCGCCCGATGCGCGTCACGACGCCCTCACCGAGCGCCACCGCGAAATTCGCATAATAGCGATATTGCGTCAGGGTTGCCCCGCCGCCCGTGCCGCCTTTGCCGCTGCCCGCCGACTCTGTCGTCTTGACGATCTCCTCTTCGAGATCGCTCGCCCAGATGATCTGGCCGCCGACACGCGCGCGTCCATAAATGCGCGGCAGCGGCGAACCCTCTGTCGACGCCGTAACGCGAAGATCGCTGAGGCGCGGGCCTTCGACGGCGCGGCCCTGTCCGGAAGCTCCGAACAAGGCTGCATCGACATAAGCTCCCGCGAACGCGCCGACCTGCGATCCAATCGTCGCGCCGGACAGCGCCACGCCGAGGAAGCCCACGCCAGCGGGAAGCACGCTGCTGCCGACCGCAGCTCCGACAGCGGCCAGGGCAAGCGTCGCCATATCTCAACATCCTTCGTTCAAATCTGGAAACCGGAACGCGCCGGCCACGCGCCGTCGCCACCAGTGCGAGAACGACACCTCGCAGACCGGCGCGCCTTCCATCGCGTGGATCATCGTCAAAGCGCTGGCGACGATCGCCGCATGCTTCGCAACGACGCCTGCACGCAGCCGAAACACGACGACATCGCCCGGCGCGAGTTCCGACGGTTCAATTCTTTCGAGATGCCGCGACGCGGCGGCAAGCATCGTTTCCTCGCCGCCCGCTTCCGCCCAATCGCGACTGTAGGCGGGCGGCATTTCCGCATCCGACCCATAGACATCGCGCCAGACACCGCGCACGAGGCCGAGGCAATCCGTTCCGACACCACGAACGCTCGCCTGATGATGATAAGGGGTGCCGATCCACAGGCGCGCCGCTTCGACGATGCCTGCGCGCGTCGCTCTTGGTTGCATCGATCAGCTCCGGCGTCCGACCTGCGTCAGGAATTTGTTGCCCGGCATCGACGGAAAGCCACGAAAATTGATCACGTTCGCAAAGCGCGCTTTGCACGTCTCGACGCGCTTATCGCATCCGGCGGTGACGCTAAAGTGATCGCTCACAGCCGGGATGCCCTCGGCGTCCGTCCACAATTCGATGGCGTCGGCGCCTGCGAGCTTCGCATGCGATTTGACTTCGAACTTCAATCCGTCCGACGCGCCCGATGTAAACGTCAAAAGCCCGCGCGCGAAAAAGCCGCTTGCGAAACTCCCGAGCCCAGACACTGTGAAGCGCCGTGCTGATGTCGCCGAAACAACAGTTCCCGTTCCGCGATAGACGGGCGACGAGAGATCGACCTTGCAGCGTGCGTCCCCGAGATCGGCGTCGCACGTCAGCTGCAAAAGCCGGCCCTTCGGCTGCTGTAGGTAATGAGCAAGACCGCGCAGCTCCGCCGCAAAGCTCGTCCCGCTGCGACGGACTTCGCCGATGCTGCCCGACCGCATCAGCACGCGCTGACTCGTGTCGCTCCAGTTGACGCGATGGATTTCGACGCGCGCATCGTCATAGCGCCCCGCCGCGAGATCGGCGTCCGTCAACGTCGCCGACGACAGCGCACCGGAGACTTCCAGGTTGTCGACGGCGAGGCCAAGGCCATCCTTGATGTCGCTTGCGGTGAAGCCGCTCGCTGCCTCATAGGTCGTGCCGTCGAACGTCAACGTCTTGTCGTGATCGGTGAACCCCATCACGACGCCGTCGCGGCGCGCGATGCGCCAGCACCAGCAGAGCGTAGTCGCTCCCGACGCGAGGTGCGCAGTGAACTCCGGAGAAAGCGCTTTCATAGACGCACCTCCACGATCGGAATGTTCGGAATGGCGCCCGACGTGAACCCGGAGAGATTGATTTCCAGCTTGTCGGTATCGAAACGCACAGGCACATCGAATTCGAATCCCGCCGTCACGCTTTGTCCCGCACCCGGGATGTGTCCTGCGAGAAACGTCACGACGCCGGTGGATGGATCGACTGCGAAATCGGTCCCGCTCACACGCTCGACACCAGCGACGGCGATGCGCACCATATTCGCAACCGGCTTTTTGATATCGCGTGCCCAGGGCGCAAACGCAGTTCCATACGTTTTGCACAGCTGAAACGCAGTCTTCGTTCCGTCGCCGTCGCCGAGCCCCTGATCGAGCGCCGACACACTCCCATTCGGCGCGCACGATTTCCAATCCATCGGATCGCGCCAGCGAAACGCGTGCAGCCGGCCGCGCCGCTCCTCGAAGAACGCGATGATCTGATGCAGATCGTCGAGCGACTTGACGCCGTAGCCCGCATTATAGCTGCGACGGCTGTCGGCCCATCGGCTATTGCGCTCTTCATATCCGGAGCCTAGCACGACGACATCCGTGCGCCGTTCCGGCCCGCCCTGCGCATTGCGCGAGATCGCCGTCGGAAATCTGACGTCATGAAACGACATGAGATCACTTCTCTAGAGGTTGCGCTGACCATTCGCGGCGGCGCGTGCAATCATCGCCGCAATCTGCGTCTGCGAGCGGTTGAAGCTCGCCGCGTCCGGCGTTGAAATATTGATCGTGATGTTCTGACCGCCGCCGCCCGATGAGGCGATGCCAAGACGTCCATCCGGGCCGCGCGTCAGCGGCATGATCGCTTCCGGACCTTTTTCTCCGGCGAGACCCGAGGCGCCACCTGCAAGCGGAAATGTGATTGGGCTCGCGATGACGCCGCCGCTCGCAAACGGAACCGGCGTGCCATTCTGAATGACGCCGCCTTTCGCAAACGGCATCGCACCGCTGACCACGCCCTGAAACATCGAGGCAAGCCCTGTCGTCAGCGGCTGTAACGCCGCCTTCAATGCGAGATTGGAAATGTTCAGCGCCAGCGACTTGAAGACATCGCCGACGTTCTTGCCTTTGATGGCAATATCGCCAAACGCCGACGCAAGCCGGCTTGAGAATTGCTGTCCAAGGCGGCTCGTCGTCGCCAGGCTCGTCTCAAGCTCGCTCGTATCGGCGATAATTTTGACGTTCCACGTCTCGAGCTGTTGCTCGTCGGTCAACGGCATCGTTTCATGCCTCCCTGTCTGGGTATTGCCGCATCAAGGCATCGAGCTGCACGCGCGTCGGCGCTGCACCTTCGCTCGAAACTCCGAATTTGCCGCGCAGGATGGCCTGCAGTTCGCGTGGCGTCAGGGACCAGAAGACGGCAGGTGCAAGTCCGAGCATACCCAGTCCCGTTTCCATCACGAGGTCCCAACGAAAGGGTCGCGCGCTTCCCCGCTCGCCTCCGCTGCTTTGCTTTGCACCTCGGCGTCTCCGCCGCCGAACGTCGCTGTCAGCAGACGCGCGACGATGTCGACGTAACCTGCCGCGCCGCCCTCGCACTTCATCGCCGCGACATCGGCATCGCTCGCGCTGTGTCCCGCGCCTCTGAGCCCCGCCGCGATGACACGCACACAATCGCGCGCCGAGAGACGACCCGTCTCAAAGCGCGCCGCGAGCGCGAGCATATCGCTCTGACCGAACGCGTCTTCGAGTTCCGCAAGCGCACCGAGCGTCAGCACGAGCTTGACGGCCGCACCATCCAGTCGCGCCTCGATCTCACCGCGATGTCTATTGGCCATGGTCGTTCTTCCATTTCATTCGTCAGCTCGGCCGAGCGCCACCGAAAGCCGGGGATCCAGCGAAAAAATGCCGAAGGCTCGATACTGCATCTTCGACAAGTTTTGTGCTGGATCCCCGAACGCACTAGCAAGCTCGTTGCATTCGAGGATGACGAGGACGCTACGCCGCCGCGAACGTCAGCGCGCCCGCGCTTTCGAGCGAAATGTCGAACGTCACTTCAGCATCGTGACGCCCGCTGAATTCCAGCGCCGTGATCTGAAACGCACCCTGGATCGTTCCGAAATCCGGAATGATGATCTGCCAGTCGCGGATCGTACCGTTGAATGCGTAATCGCGGATCGTCGCATCGGACGCGCCGTCCTTGAACACACCCGAGCCGGTAATCCGCGCCGACTTCACGCCCGCGCCGGTCAGAAGCTCACGCCACTGCCCCGCGCTTTCGGTGTTGGTGATTTCAACCGTCTCTGCGCTGATCGAAAGACTGCGCGCGCGAAGCCCGGCGACCGTCACGTAAACGCCTGCGCCGGTTGTATCGACCTTCAGAAGAAGGTCCTTGCCTTTTTGTGCTGCCATGTTGGGGGACTCTTTTGTTTTGTGTCCGGCGACTCCGCTCCGCGAGCCGCACACCGGACACGGGCTTTGGTGATACTGAGGTGCCAAGCCGAGACTCGCGCTCCGCGAGCCGCTCGCCGGGTACGGGCTTGGTGATCGAATTTCCGTCATCCTCGAACGCAACGAGCTTGCGAGTGCGTTCGGGGATCCAGCGCAAGACTTGTCGAAGACGCAATATTTCTTACGCCGCCTCAACTTCCGTCACGGCGCGAAAGCGTGCGATGCCGTGAAATGTTTCGCCGTCGCTGTCGCGGCGAGCTTCCGAAAACTCATGTCGCAAATTGATCAGCCGATGCCCCGAAAGCGACAGGTCCTGATCGTGCAATGCCGCCCGCGCAGCCGCGATCACTTGTTCTGCTTCGCGCCTGCCACGCGCCCGCGACCAGACATGCAACGTCACCAGATGTTCGTAACCTTCATCGCTTCCCGTGGACCAATCGCGCTCGGACGATTGCCCAAACGTCACGAATGGAAACTCCGTGCGCGCCGGCGCGTCATCGTAAACGCGCGGACCGCCGAGCGCCGCTAGCGTCGGCGCGTCACTCGTGAGCTTCTCGAAGATCGCCTTCTGAAGCGCAAAGCCTGCACTCGACATCATTTGCCTCGCGTGTGTTGATGCTGATCGTCGTTTTGACTGCCGGAGCTTGCGCGCCTTTCGCCTTGAGCTTGCGTCTCGCGCTTGGCGATCGGATCGCGCACAAGCGCCAAGGCCCGCATGCGCGCCGCCGACGTCCCGATTCCACCGATACTGACGCTCATTTTCATAAGTCACGCTCCTCTACCGGACACTTCAACCACGCTCCCCGATCCTCGACATCGATCACACCGAGAATGTCGAAGATGCGAACACCGAGGCGGATGCGCATCTCGGGCCGGACGTCGGCGCGATGGCGAATCCAGACGTCGTGCGTCGCCGTTCCCGCGACGCGATCGAGTGTGAAATTTTCGTCCGCGCTCCGCGACCAGATCGCGGCCCAGACTTCCGTGACGGACGTCCATTCCGTCGTCGAGCCCCCGGCGCCATCGCTCGTCCGCTCCGGCCGTTCGATGACGATGCGATGCCGGAGATCACCGGCTCTGACTGGCGCTTTCATAACCGGATCGTCCGAAACGGAGTGATGAGGTCGCTGACGGCATCCGGAATGCGCGCACCGTCCTGCCCGATCTCACGCGGATCGCGGTGCTCGTACCAGTGCGCGGTCAGCATCAGAATGGCGTGCTTCAGCGGCGCAGGAACGCTCGCCGCGCTATCGCCAAACCCCGCCGTCAAATCGATCTCGATGCCCTTCACGGCACCTCCCGGCAGCGGCGGCACGCTGTTGTTCCAGATGAGACGCGGCGGCCGCGATGCGAGATCGACGAGATAGCTCTGATCCGAAACGGTCGTCGCATTCCCGGACGCGTCGATGACGCGAACGCCTCCGACGGAGCGCAACGGCGCCAGTGGCAGCTCGATCTCGCGCGACTTCGGCCAGCGATCGAGCGTGAATTTCCATGACTGCGTGATGAGCGCCAGCGACAGCGCCGTCTCGATGTGCAGCCGCGACGTCAGAACGAGGCTGCCGATCAGGATGTCTTCGGCATCGGTATCGATGCGCATGTGCGCCTTGGCGTCAGCAACCGTCACCGGTTCAACCGCCGGCGGGCTCGTCATCACGAGAGACATTGCATTTCCTTGTTGATTGCGCCTGACGACTCCGCTGCGCGGAGCCAGCCGTCAGGCGGGCTTGTTGCACGAACAGAGCAACAGCAAACGCACTCGGCGGCCTCCCCGCGAAGGCGGGGATCGCGGAACGCGCGTCGCCGAGTGCAAACAAAAATGCGGGATCACCGTTTTGCGATGACCCCGCACACATTCCGCGCAGGCGGGAGGGAACCCGCGAGGAATTGGGATGGACGTCATCCTTGAACGGCTGAGCCTGCGAGGACGTTCGGGGATCCAGCATGAGAAGCGCCGAAGGCAGGATATTGCGTCTTCGACATGTCCTGCGCTGGATCTCCGGCCGTCGCATGCGCTCGGCCGAGGATGACGAGCGACGCTTACTCTGCGAACTTCAGGAGCTTGATCGCGTCGAAGTCCTGCACGCCGCCGCCGACACGCTTCGTCGTATAGAAGAGCACGTACGGCTTGGCGCTGTAGGGATCGCGTAGCACGCGAATGCCGGCGCGATCGACGATCAGATAACCGCGCGAGAAATCACCGAACGCGATCGACAGCGAATTGCTATCGATGGCGGGCATGTCCTCGCTTTCGGCGACGGGATAGCCCATCAGCGACGGCCATTCGCCAGGAGCGTTCGCCGGCTGCCAGAGATAATTGCCGTCGCCGTCTTTCAGCTTGCGCACCGCCGCAACCGTCGAACGGCTCATGACGAATGTGCCGTTGGCGCGATACGGCGCCTTCGTCGCGTAGATGAGATCGAGCAGCTTGTCGCCCGGAGCAACCGCAGGGAACGCCCCCGCTGCGCCCGTCGCGACAAACCCGAGCTTGCCCCACACCCACGATGCGTTGGCGACGGTGTCGTAGGCGAGGAAGCCTTTCGGCTTGTTCGTGCCGTCGCCCGTGACGAAAGCCGTGCCTTCCTGCTCGGCGAAGGCGATGCGCACTTCTTCCGCCAGCCACTCGTCGATGTTGACGATCGTGTCGTCGAGCAGAGACTGCGATGCGGCGGGCATCGCATAAAGCTCCATCGTCGGGAACTGCAGGTTGGCAAGCGTCGGCGTCGTAGTTTGCGTGCGTGAGGCGGTTTCCGCGACCCAGCCAGTGCCGACGCCGGTTGTTGCGAACGGCCGGTTGTAAACAGAGCCCGAGACCTGACGCAGCCCGGAGATCGCGCGCATCGGCGAGATCGCTTTCAACGCGCGATTGACGGCAGCTTCCGTTTCGGCCGGGACGAGATAACCACCGTCGGGCGCGGAACCCGCCGACAGCGCCTTCTCCTCAATCCGCGCGATGCGTGAAGCGTCGCCGCGGCGAACGTAGCCGTCGAACGCAGCTTTGTGCGCAAGTTCGGATGCCGGCGTTGCGCGGCTTCCGGCCAGATGCGGACGTGCCGACTTCAGCGCCAGGTTGTCGGCGACGCGCTTCGTCGTGTCGAGCGTCTCCTCGATCCGCGCAAGCTTCTCGGCGACGAGCGCATCGGACGCGCCGCGCTGCTCGATCTCTGCGAGACGTTGATCGTTGGATTCCTTGAAGGCTTCGAAGGCTTCGAGGAATTCTTCGAAGGCGCGCGCGGTTTCCCCGCCCGCCCCCTTCGTTTCGAGGGAAGTCGTATCGGTCATGTGATATCCTGTGTGAGTTTGAAATCCCCTCTCCCCATTCGCTGCACTTGAATGGGGAGAGGGTCAGGGTGAGGGGCAGCGGCACGTTCACGTGTTGCTGTCCTCTTCCGACCGCCGTCCCCACATGCGGGGAGCGAGAGTTAAGTCACCTGCATCAGCCGCGCGGCTTCGCGAAACCGCGAAGCGAGCATGGCATCGTCGTCGACTGAGCGGCGCGCATCCCGCAGGGCCTTCAGTCCATGAAAGCCCGAGCGGAGAACCGCCTGCGCTTCCGTTCGCGTCAGCCCAGCATCACGCGTAAGCCAACGCTCGAAGTCTCTCATCGTCGGAGCCGCCGTCGCAAACGGCCGCGTCTTTACGCTTTGCACGCGCGCGCCAGGCAGCATCGGAAACGTGACGACGGATATTTCCCAAAGATCGATCTTTTCCAGACGCCGCACGCCACTCGCCGCATCGCGCCGTGCCTTGACCGTCTTGAAACCGATCGACAGCCCGTCGAGCGCACCGGCGCGCATGAGCGCCAAGACCTCCCGCGCTTTCGCGACAGCAGTCATCAATCGTCCGCGTACGTAGAGACCGCGCGTATCCTCGCGGATTTCATCCCAGACGCCGATTGGCTCGGCAGGATCGTGCTGAAACAGCATCTTGATGCGCGCGGCACCGCGGCTCGCGAGACTTTCGCGAAACGCACCCGGCGCAATGACGTCGTGCCCGAGATCCTCGCGATTGAAGAGGCTCGCGTAGCCCTCGAACACGCCGTCGTCGAGCGACTTCGCCTCGAACGGCAAGGCGCGGCTGCGTTTCGCCAGCGAAGCGGGCAGCAGAAAGTGTTCGGTCGCGTGCATGTGCGCTCCGTCGGTTTGCGAACTGAAGTTATGAGTTTCGCCTAACTGGCGACCTAGATTTTCCCAGCGCGTCGCGTTCGGGAGCCAGCGCTTCGATTTGGTTGAGCTAGTCCGTCTTTACCCATTTCGGAAACTTGGGATCGGGCCTTGCGAACCATGCACCCTCACCGGCGAGCACAAGCGGATCATCGGGAAGCGCAAGCCACTCCTTGACGACGCCCTCAGTGATCTCGTCGATCGTCGATCCGTATTTCGGCTCATAGGTATAATCATAGCCATTGCCCGCAACGTGCGTGACAGGGACGCCGCCAGATTCGAGCATCGCGCGGACAGAGCGGCGAACGTAATCGGTGAGAGCATCGCCTTTGAGGCCGAAACAAACCCGACCCACCGGAACGATATGCATCAGGGCGTGTGCGTCGTAGGCGAGTTCGATGGGATGCTGAGCGATCACCTCGCTCAGAGTCTTGCCCGTATCTCGATGCAGCGGTTCGCTTGACATCATTCTAAGGATCGCGATGCGAAAGCGATTGATCCGGGTACTGAAATTCATTCATTTTCTCGTCGGTGGTGACGAAGCTCGCGGCTCTTTACGCGCCGAGCGGCCGGCTCGACGGAGGAGAGTCGCTCGGCGCAATCAAAAGAGTGGCGTTTCCACAGCGCGTCGCATTCTGAGCCGAGGGCTTAGAGCTTTGGTCGCCACCAGTCGTTGCCAAACTGGTTCACGATCTCAAAACTTTTTTTTGTTCCTGCATCCGTCAGAACCACTTCAGGCTGCGGAATTTGACTATAGGGTGGTCCGCCGTATCTCGAATCCAACCAAATGCCTTCGCGGGCATCGAACTTATAGTGTGCGGATAACTTCCCGATTTCGGTCAAACCTTCTTCGCTCGTGAGTGCTTCTCTACCGCGCGGAATACTCACCATCCCCATCTCGATCAATCCCTCTGAAAAGAGTTCGCGCAGAGACATTTCAAAGATCTCCGGCTCTAGCGGATCGCCTGTCGGATCTATTACGGTATTGAGCAAAGGATTGGCATCATCGTTGCCAGCTTCCTCAAGAACCGAGAGTATTCTTTTTTTCATCTCTTCACTGTCGATCATAGTTCAGTCTTTCTGCGGTTTATTGGGAATGGTGATGTGACTGCCTTCAGTTTTTCCCGGACCTGCTCGATATCGGTAATAGAAATCATTATTATGTTTTTGATCTGAGTCGGTCCTGTATCTGTAAGAGGGGCTCTCCATAATACGCACGCGCTCTTCTGTTTCAGGATTTCTGTATTGCAAACCGGGTGCCCGTGTCGGCCCAACCAATCGAAATCCTCGATCATACAGTTCTTTGGTCAGTCTATTTACACCCCAGCCAGCGCTTGTATTAGGTATCGCATCTCTGCGAAGTTCCTGAAACCGCGCCTCGGCCTGACGCGCTTCGGCTTCGCGGGCTGATATTGCGCCTTCGACCGTTTCATAGACCTGCGGCGACGGGCGCCAGTTCGGGTCTATTTCTCGTACACGTGCCGTTGAAGCGTTCGCTGCACTGGTCGCGTTCGACAAACGCATGATCTCAGCCGGCGTCGCTTCAACCTGTTGTCCGCCAATTCTGACAGTCGACGAAGGTCGACGCGCCTGTGCCACACGCGTTTGGGCGTCGTTTGATGCTGTGGCGCCGTCTGCGTTTGTGAAGCGACCAATCTCGTCGTGATACGGGTTGTCCTTTAATCCGCCCGCGCTGCCGCCCTGCGCATCATATCCCGCCGCAGCCCGTTTCTCGTCGGTAGTGAGGAACGATACGGCTTCGAGACGTTTCCACAGCGCGTCGCGTTCGGGGGCCAGCGCTTCGATCTGGTCGAGATCTGGCCTCAACTCTAGAAACAAGCCCGTGCCTCGCGGTCGGCTCCGCGAAGCGGAGTCGCGAGGCACAAACAAAGACTCATCCCTGGCTCCGAACGCCGAGTGTCTCTCAAACCCAGGCGCCAGCCAGTTCGCCAGCGCCCGAGCCGTGCGGTTCACCAGTGGCAGAACCGTTTGGCGCCAAAAGGCGCGCTGTGCCTCCTGATAGTTCGAGTACGTATTGTCGCCCGGAATGCCGAGCAGCATCGGTGGCACACCGATCGCCAGCGCGATCTCGCGCGCGGCGGCGTTCTTCGCCTCGATGAAGTCCATGTCCTTCGGCGACAGCGACAACGGCTTCCAGTCGAGACCGCCTTCGAGCAGCAATGGACGTCCGGCGGCGCGCGCGCCCTGGAAGTTCGTTTCAAGCTCGCTTTTCAGGCGCGTGAACTGATCGTCCGTCATCTGACCGTTCGACGCGGCATAAACGAGAGCGCCGGACGGCCGCGCGGAGTTGTCGAGCAGCGCCTTGTTCCAGCCCGCTGCCGTGTTGTGAATATCGATCGCGGTTGCCGCCGCCTCGATCGGGCTCATGCCGTAGTGATCATTGACGGGATGAAAGAGCTTCAAGTGCAGGATCGGGCGCACGCCCTCGACAACATCGTCGGCGAAACGCACAGACCGTCCGCTGACGGAGTATTCGTAACCCTCTGGCCAGCCGTCGACGCCCGGGATCACCTTCATGCGGTCGGGGCGCAGGATGTGCAGCTCGCGCAGCTCTCCATCGAGAGCAACGGCTTCGACGTAGGCGTTGCCCGAGACCAGCAGGAAGCCGTACCAGGCTTCCAGGAAATCGGTGCCGGTGTGATCGAGGCTCGGCCGCCGGAGCAGCCCGATCAGCGGATGATCCTCGATCTCCGTCGTGCCCTCGTAGAGAAGCAAGGGGATCGAGGCGGCGGCCTCCGCTATCATGCGCACGCAGCGATAGACGATGGCATTCTGCATGAAGCCTTCGCGTGCGAAGGCGGAGTAGTCGCGCGGCGCCCACACCGGCTCGCCGAGATTGTGATAGGCAATGAGCGGACCCGTCGCGGTGGCTTTTGCTTCTCTTATGTTTGCGCCTTCCGACTCCCCTCCGGGGAGCCGGCCGGAAGGCGCAGCCGCACCTCGAAACGTATCTGAACTTTTCGTGCCACCTTCCGACGCCGCTTCGCGGAGCCGGCCGAAAGCGCCAGTCGCACCGCCCATGTTGCCTGGCGCGCGCAGATGCATCGGCAGCCAGCGCGTCAGCGCCTCCGAAAAAATCGACATGCATTGTCCTTTTGAAATTCCGATCCGCAGATGTCGTCGTCGGACTCGCTTCGAAAACTCACGAACGGCTTCCCCTCCCCCTTGCGGGGAGGGGTCGGGGGGGGGGGGCTACCGGGGTTCGCCGCTCCCCC